>CAWADK010000009.1:0-177975 GCA_963780715.1 uncultured beta proteobacterium | reverse complement strand
GGGGGGGTAGCCGGCCACTTTCTGCCATTCGGTTGCGCCGCACGATTTGCCTGACAGCGGACACTTTCGCGCTGTCGGCTCTGCCGCTAAATTGCCGCTATGGGCAAAGCAACCTCAATCGATCAACTGCGGGCCGCATGAAGTCCCTTCGCTACCAGGCAGCACGGCTGGCTCTCGGCAGTCTTGAGGCCGAGGAGATGAAGGCCACCGTTGACAGCCTAATGAGCGAAGGTTTCTATGCCGAGGAGTGCCTCGCCGCATTGGACGCCTCGGCGCATCCTCGGCTGGACGAGGTGCTGCCGGCGTTCCGCGCCGCGCTCGAGTACCACTCAGTTCCGGTTCCCAGCCGCGATCAAGCGATCCGCCAGTTGATTGAAATGCACCTCTCAGAAATTGCTGCCGGCGTCGTCGATCCCGTGGACGGAATCAAACTTCTTCTCGACGAAGTTGGCTGGGAGGACGAGTTCCGCGAAGGCTCAAAGCAGTACCTCGGCGACGCTTACGGAGTCGAACGGCTGGTGGGCCATTTCTACGCTGCCGACACGCTGAAGGAGCTCCGAACTAGCGCAGGTTCAACGCCGGCTTCCGCACCAGCGGAAGACGTCGGTCGAGCAATAAAGGCAGAGGCGGAAAAGTGGCTCACCGCAAATGCGACTTGAAACGCTTGACCGCAGCTGCCGGCCATGACCTGCCGGTGACGGTGCCAGGCTGGTGAGCCTCAAAGCGGACAGAATTGAGCCTGCGACTCGTCTCCAAAGCAGACTCCCCAGTGACCGTCCAGCCTCTCGTGACGTTATCCCGCTCGGGCCAGTTGCAGAACCAACATCTGGCCGCCAGAATCGCCCGGCAAAGCGGACCGAACGCTGCATCGCGGCAGGGAAATTTTCGATGATTGAAGCGACTTGGTGGTTGTTCGTAGTTGCATCGTTGGTTCTCATCGCTACGCCAGGACAAGACATGATCCTTGTCATGTCACGCTCCGTTGCTCAAGGCTCGGCTGCCGGGGTGGTCACGGCGGCGGGCGTCAGTGTCGGACTGGTGGGCCACACGTTGCTGGCGACACTCGGGCTGGGCGCCATCCTGAGGACGTCCGAGTGGTTGTTTCTCGCGCTCAAATTACTCGGCGCGGCCTATTTGGTTTATCTCGGCGTTCAGCTGGTTCGCGCGAAGCAGCATGAGTTCGCTATTTCTGCGGGTGCGCCCAGGTCCCTGCCACGCCTCTTCTTTGACGGTGCGCTTTCCAACATTTCAAATCCAAAGATCGCCATCTTCTACTTTGCGTTCCTGCCGCAGTTCGTGCTTCCTGGGGCACAGCATCCGACACTGGCGGTGTTCGTGCTCGGCCTTGTCTTCGCTGGCCTCACGTTTCTGGTCAAGGGGCCGGTCGGCCTCGCCGCGGGACTGTTGTCGGCGTGGCTACGCTCGCGGCCCAAGGCCCTGACCTGGATCTATCGCACGAGCGGTGCCGTACTCATCGGCTTGGGGGTACGCCTCGCATTCGAACGTCGAGCGTAAGGCCCAAGTCTCAGCCCGGCCAGTAGCCGACGTCGGGCGTGTCGGTGAGAATCACCCGATTGCGGACCAAACGCCCTTGGAATGAAATGGATGCCCTACGGTTCGGACTGTCCGGGCTCGCTCTTGCCTGGCTGACAGTGTCCGGAGCTATGGAGCAAAACGTCGTGGCCGCGCGGGTTGAGTACCCAGGCGCATCGCCAGAGCAAATTGAGCGCGAAGTCGCGATTCCGTTGGAGCGGCCGCTTGAGAAGCTTCAAGGGGTCAAGGCGGTAAGGAGCCGCTGCGATGAGGGAAGGCTGCTAGTCGAGGTGCGATTCGCCGGCCCGGCGGGGGAGGAGGAATTGGCGCGAGTCGCGAAGCCTGTCCAGGAGTTCAAGGCAGTAACGCCGAGTCCGATCGGGATTCCGCTTCTATCCTTGGAACCGGCCTCACTTCGCTAAGCGGCCATGACCTGCCGTCGGTGGCTGCCTCAGAATCTGCCCAAGAGCCGACATAGTCAGCGCCGGCTCGAGCCCCTTTGAATCTGACTCCGCGAGGCGCCCATGTCCAGACCGGGCTATGCGCTCGATCTCTTCGACGTCGCAAACAAGGACGAGTACCTGGCGTATTCGCGCCGATCTGCTCGCGAGGTCGAAGCGCACGGCGACAGAGTCGTTGCCCTTGGCAAGTTCCGTGGGATTGCAAGTGGAAGTATCAAACCTCGCTCCGTCCTGATCCTTGCAGCAAACGGGACCAGCACTAGTCTTGCGCTCATGCGACAGGCGACGTGACCCGCCGACCGGCCCGAGCCTCCTTGCCCGCCGCTTGCGCTCAACTGGGCAGGTCGAGCGAACCTGCCCGGCCGGCTTACCTCATCGAAACATCGGCGGCATCCGGCGAAATGACGATCTCGACGCGCCGGTTCATCTGGCGGCCCGCTGGCGTGTCATTGGTCGCCACCGGCGAGTCCTCGCCGAACCCCTGCGTGCTCAGGCGGTTGGCCGGCACGTCCATGCGTACCAGGGCCGCTTTGACCGCGCCTGCGCGGTGGTCCGAAAGCAATCGATTGCTTTCTTCGCTGCCCACGCTGTCGGTGTGGCCCTCGATCGACGCCTTGCGTTCCGGGTTGCGCTTGAAGAACTCGGCCAGCTG
This sequence comes from uncultured beta proteobacterium, assembly GCA_963780715.1. Classification (GTDB taxonomy): domain Bacteria; phylum Pseudomonadota; class Gammaproteobacteria; order Burkholderiales; family Burkholderiaceae_F; genus JALORV01. Next base: position 175,329 of record CAWADK010000009.1, on the reverse strand, counting down.
CGCCATGTCCTGCGAACTGGTGGCCAGCAGCTGCGACTTACCGCTGTCGAACAGCACGTCGCCCAGCGTAACCACCATGCCGCGCTCGGTCTTCTTGGCGTTGAGCGCGTTCAGCTGCGTCTGAAGGTCGGCCACGCGTGCATCGCTGCGTGCCAGCTGTCGTTGCGACGCGCTTGCGTCCTGCTGTGCAGCGGCAGCTTCGTTGGTGCGTGCCGCGAGCCGCAACCTGTCGCGCTCGGCCGCGGCGCCCGCCGTCAGTGTCTGCGCGGCCTTGCTGGCCGCGGTGTCCTGCGCGATGGTCAAGCGCTGGCTGCTCATGTAGGCCAGATGGTCCACGGTAGCGCGATCACGGCCGGCCTTCTGGGCCTCGTCAGCGGTGCGCAGTGATTCGGTGGCGCGCTTGAGTTCCTGCGGGGCCAGTGCCCCGACCTGCGGATCGCGCTGGGCCACGCTGAAGCGACTGTGAGCGTCGTCCAGCGCCGCGTTGCGGTCAGGAACAGTAGAACAAGCGGCGAGCGCCGCGGCCAGCGCGGTGAGCAACAGCAGGCGGGCCGGACGCGGGAAACTGCGGATGGTTCGAGTCGATGTATTCATGTGGGCACTCCGTGGTCCGTTTAACGGACAGTCTTGCGGTTCATTTCTTCACGCAGCACGCGGGCCGCGTCCTGGGTTTCCTGCGCCGCCTTGCGCGATCGCGCAGACTGCGCGTGGATCTCGGCGGCCTGAGCGTCGACGGTGGCCTGCTCGGCGAGCTGGCCGGCGCGTTCGTACTCCTTGCTGTTCATGGCCTGGCGCGCCGCGGTGAGCTTGTCGGTGGCCAGCTGCAGTTCGCGGGCGGCGTCGGCCGAGGTGCCGCTGGTACTTGCGCGCAGGATGGCCGCTTCAGCCACGGCCATCTTGTCGGTCGGTTCGGGGACGCTTGCACAGCCAGCAACAACGGCGAGCGAGGTGGCCAGCGCAAGTGCGAACACCGGCCTGCGGGTCAGGCGCATGAATGTCATGTGAACTCCTTGGATTCGGCCCCGAGGGGACGACGTATGCGATTGTTACGTCACGAAAACACACTTTGGGTGTCAAGTGCGAGGCCGTCTGTCTGCTAGCGCACGCTGGCGGTCACATGCCTCGCCGTGAGGCCAATCCGTAGTTCCTCGACTCGATGTGACGCAATGTCGTGCCCAGTCATCTGTTCGGCGAACGATGGAGTACTCCAAGGTCGCCGAGAAGTGTGCGCTGACGGTGATAGATATGCCCGGCGCGGGACATGATCTCGCCGCAGTAGAGCCTAGAGGGGCTAGATGAAAGCTGCCTTGGGAGTCATGAGCCGGCCACGAGCCGCCATAAGGACTAGTCTCCAATTTCGCCGGAAAGCAGCCGTTAATTTCGCTCGCCGCTTTGTCGGGTGCATCTCTCGAAGAAGGCATCAAGCCGACCCAGCGCAGTGAGGAGCGCCGCAATGACGACCACACTGTCAGCAGGAACTAGCCGGGCCAGTGCGCACGACGACCTCACCTTGCTTGATGCCTGGTGGCGTGCAGCCAACTATCTGTCCGTGGGGCAGATCTACCTGCTCGACAACCCGCTGCTCGCTGAGCCGCTGACGTCTGATCACGTCAAACCCCGCTTGCTCGGTCACTGGGGCACGACGCCGGGCCTGAACTTCATCTACGCGCACCTGAACCGCGTCATTCGGCAGCACGACCTCGACGTGCTCTACATCGCCGGCCCGGGCCACGGTGGACCGGCGCTGTTCGCCAACACCTGGCTCGAAGGAACCTACAGCGACTTCTACCCCAATGTCGCGCGTGACGCCGAAGGCATGCTGCGATTGTTCCGGCAGTTCTCGTTTCCCGGCGGGGTGGGCAGCCACGTCACCGCCGAAACGCCCGGCTCGATTCACGAAGGCGGCGAGCTCGGTTACGCACTGTCGCACGCCTTCGGCGCCGCGTTCGACAACCCGGAGCTTATCGTCGCCTGTGTCGTGGGAGACGGCGAGGCCGAGACCGGGCCGCTGGCCACGTCCTGGCATTCCAATAAGTTCCTCAATCCAGCCAGCGACGGCGCGGTGCTGCCGATCCTGCATCTCAATGGCTACAAGATCGCCAATCCGACCGTTCTCGCGCGCATCCCGCACGCCGAACTCGAAGCGCTGCTGGTGGGCTACGGCTACCACCCTCATTTCGTCGAAGGGTCGGACCCGCAGGATATGCATCGCCGGATGGCGGCGACGCTGGACGAAGTGATCGAGGAAATCCAGGCGATTCAGAACGCCGCACGCCGCGACGGCGTCGGTGAACGCCCGTGCTGGCCGATGATCGTGCTGCGCACTCCCAAGGGCTGGACCGGGCCGAAGGTGGTGGACGGCAAGCCGAGCGAAGGCAGCTGGCGCTCGCACCAGGTGCCGCTGACCGACACGGCCCACAATCCCGCAGCACTTGCACCAGCTTGAGCAGTGGCTGCAGAGCTATCGCCCCGGTGAACTGTTCGACGAACACGGCGCGCCACGCGTCGAGATCGCCGCGCTTGCGCCGCAAGGCACTCGTCGCATGGGCTCCAATCCGCATGGCAATGGCGGCCTTCTGTTGAAGGATCTGCGCTTACCCGACTACCGCGACAGCGCCGTGGCTGTGCCGCAGCCCGGCACGGTAACCGCCGAGGCCACGCGCGTAATGGGCGGCTACCTGCGCGAGGTGATGAGGCACAACCTCGGCTCCCGCAACTTCCGTGTCGTCGGCCCGGACGAAACTGCCTCCAACCGCCTGGGCGCGCTGTTCGAGGTTACCGACCGCACCTGGCTCGCGGGGCGCCTGCCCGAGGACGAAGGCCTCGGCGCGGACGGTCGCGTGATGGAAATCCTCTCCGAGCACACCTGCCAGGGCTGGCTCGAGGGCTATCTGCTCACCGGCCGGCACGGACTGTTTTCCTGCTACGAAGCCTTCATCCACATCGTGGACTCGATGTTCAACCAGCACGCCAAATGGTTGAAGGTTTGCAACGAGATACCGTGGCGACGCCCCATCGCTTCGCTCAACTACCTCCTCACTTCGCACGTCTGGCGTCAGGACCACAACGGCTTCTCGCACCAGGATCCCGGTTTCATCGACCACGTGGTGAACAAGAAGTCCGATGTCATCCGCGTTTACCTGCCACCGGATGCCAACACGCTGCTCTGCGTCACTGACCGTTGTCTACGCTCGCGCAACCTTGTCAACGTGATCGTCGCGGGCAAGCAACCGGCGCCGCAGTGGCTGGACATGGACGCTGCGATCCGGCATTGCGCCACGGGGATCGGCATACTCGAATGGGCGAGCAACGATCAGGGCGGTGAACCGGACGTTGTGATGGCCTGCGCCGGCGACGTACCGACGCTGGAAACCTTGGCGGCCGTCGACCTGCTGCGCCAACACCTGCCCACGCTGCGGGTGAGAGTCATCAATGTCGTGGACCTGATGACGCTGCAGCAGAAGGACGAGCATCCCCATGGGTTGTCCGATCGGGACTTCGACACGTTGTTCACCACCGACAAGCCGATCATCTTCGCCTACCACGGCTACCCGTGGCTGATCCATCGACTGACTTACCGGCGCAAAAACCATGGCGGCCTGCACGTTCGCGGCTACAAGGAGGAAGGCACGACCACCACTCCGTTCGACATGGCCGTGCTCAACGACCTCGACCGTTTCCATTTAGTGGTCGACGTCGTAGACCGCGTGCCCAAGCTCGGCTACCGCGCCGCGTACCTCAAGCAGGCAATGCGCGACAAGCTTGTCGCGCACCGCGAGTACATTGAACGTTACGGTCAAGACATGCCCGAGATTCTCGAGTGGAAGTGGCACAACGAGATCCGGCCGCACGCATCGCCGTGAAGGACGACGGCGCTCAGTTCACCCCAAGACTTCGACTTCAACCTGGGCTTCCCGCAATTCTGCGAGCACGTTCTGAGACTGCGCAGATCTCCGCTTTGAGGTCTTTGGAATCAAGGTCGTCAGCGGCGTCAATTGGTTGCCACGTGAAAGGTCTTTGGCTCCAAGTTAATTTGAAGAACGGTGCTCGATGGCTAAGTCTTTAGCCGCACACGGCTAGGAGCCGCCCCTTCAAGGCAGAACCAGTTCGCCTGAGAGCCGACATAGTTGCCAAGTGTGTTTCCGCAGGGCCCGCCCCGACGAAGCCGACTCTCTGACAGGCCCTGGGGACTGATTTCTGGCGAGAAGGCCACCACTTACTGGGGTTGGCTCGACCGGCTGCGTGCTGCGCGATGTCGAAGTCGTCGAGCAGCGCTTTGTGCAGAACGGTTCGATTTGAACGTCAGCGGGAGTCTCAACCGGCATCGATCTTCAATTTCATCTGTTAGCAAGCTCCGATTTCGGCTCTTCCGCAAGTGTCGGACCCCTATGTGCGCTACCGCACTGTTACTACCCCCGTGCCAAGCGCATGCTGCTTCGGGACGGGTTTGGAACCGCATTTGCATTAGTTTCGTCACAGAGCCCTTCGGGAGACAGATGGGAACGAGCCAAGGAATTGGCAGCCCGCGGGGTGGCAACGGGCGGCGCACAGCGCGGTCGTGCATTGAAAGCAGGGATATTTCTGTCGCGGCGTTGGGTCGGCAGTTTCGATTGCAGCAAGCCCTTGCGCAAGTCGAGAGCCTCAAGCGAGCACTCGCGTCGAGCCAGCAAGCGGCCATTGCTGCGCAGCATCTGGTTGAAGTCCTTACGAAAGCGACTGGAGCGCCCCGCAGTCAGGCGGCTGGACGCGACCACGAGGTAACGCGGAGCACCTCACCGTACCTGACGTGGAATCTGATCGACTCATGCTTCTTCGCCGGGACTGACCCGGGAGCGAGGCAATCCGGTAAGCGAATCCTGCCCGTGCCGAGGCGGTTCCAGAAAGGCGAAGTGCTGTTTCGGTTCGGGGACAAGTTTGATGCCCTCTATGCAATACGGTACGGTTCGTGCAAGACCGTCGTGCTTGCAAAAGGCGGGCACGATCAGATCGCCGGCTTTTACATGGTCGGCGAAGTCGTCGGCATGGATGGCATTGCCTCCGAACTCCACGAGTGCGAGGCGATCGCGCTCGAAGACATGGAGGCATTTCGCTTGCCTTTCGACGAAGTCGAGAATCTCGCGCGACTCAGCCACGAGTTCGGCCACGGATTGCACAAGCTGCTGTCGCACGAGTGCGGACGCGCCTATACCGTCATGCTCATGCTTGGAACGATGTGCGCCGAACAGCGGGTCGCATTCTTCTTGCTCGACTTGTCGCAGCGGTATCAAGCCCAAGGCTATTCATCGTCCGAGTACGTCCTGCGAATGACGCGAAAGGAGATCGGGAGTTACCTGGGCCTGAAATTGGAAACGGTGAGTCGAATCCTTTCGCAATTTCAGCGCGCCGGGATGCTCCAAGTCGAAGGGCGCAACGTGAAGTTGCGTGACCAGGCTGCAGTGAGTCAACTCATCGAAAGCGTCTAGGCAAAGCGTCCGTCTATGGTTCGAATCCCCGTGTTTGCCGAGGCGTTCACTCTGAAGGTGGGGTCACCGCACGTCCAAGGGTATGTAGGCCTGAGCCGGCAAGGAGCCGCCCTGTCTAATGGTTGTCCAGATCGCACAACTGCGGACAAGGTTTGCGCTGCCCACACTCATCAATGCGCGGACATAGAGCGACGCTTGCGAGCCACATTGGTTGAGTCGCCATTGACTACACTCGTCGAACATGCGCCGGCGATCTAACCGGGGCCGACTTAAAGGAATTGCTCATGAATCTGCGCACCGCTTTGCTGGCGTTGTTGCTTGCGGCTTTTGGCGGTTTTCTCGCCCTCAACTGGAACGTAGTTACCGCGCCGACAACGCTGTCCTTTGGATTCTGGACGGCGCATGCACCACTCGGCTTGCTGCTGCTTGCCTTCACCGTGTTGATCGCGGCAATGTTTCTCTTTCTGCTGGTGGTCCAGCAGGCAACAGTGCTCGTCGAAACCCGGCGCGCGGCCAAGGAGTTGGCTTCGCAACGGACGCTTGCCGACCAAGCTGAAGCGTCGCGTTTCACAGCTCTAGGCGAACACCTGGACCAAGAAATGCGACGCCTTGAGGCTCAGGCTGTGACACGGCACGAGACACTGGCGCAGCGGCTCGATGGGCTGGAACAGGCGCTGCGCGCGCACGTCGATCAAGCCGGCAATTCCTTGGCAGCATTTATAGGAGAGCTCGACGATCGCGTCGAGCGGATGGAGGCCGCCAGGGGCCTTGCGCCGCCGTGCGCCTGAAGCCGTCTAGGTTCGCAATCGGGTGGACGAAGCAAGCGCGTGGCAACTGTGCGGATTGTCCGCGGAGGGCTGGCGGTGCAATGACCGTTCAATGGACTCAATGCGCCACAAGCAGCCACGACCCTGCGGCACCTGGTTAGCCCGGAAGCGGTCCCCCGCCTGGAGGCTGTCGTCGCCGTCCAGTCCACCTATTGCGTGCCATAACCACTCACGAGCGGTCAACTGAGAACTCTGCTTCAAGATAATCGAGCAAGGGGCGCACCTTGGCGCTGTGGCGCTGCGACACCGGACTCAGGCCAAGGATCGGCAAAGGCTCGCCTGGGCCGATCGCCACCAAGACGACGGTGAGGGGAAGACCCGCAGCGTTACGTTCGGTGCCGCACAGACCTGGACCATCATTCCACTGTACGTTCAATCAAGCGGTTCGGATGCCGACGTCTTCACTCATCTGCAGCGGGCGGCTCTGTAGCACTTAAGGCTATCCGGGAAGCTGGCCCGCGACGACCGGAATTGTTGGTTCACGCGTGAGGGGCCCTTCAAGTCACGCGCTGGTTGCCAAAGTGCTCCCTGTCTTTATCGTCTTTCATTTGGGAGCGATCATGAAAAGTTTGATTGCGATGGCTGTTGGTACGACAGCCCTGTTGTCCAGCGGTGTCTTGTACGCACAGAACGGCGCCATGATGAATGGCGCCGGGTCGGGCAGCGGTTGGATGGGCGGGTACAGCGGCATGGGTGGATACGGCGGGATCTGGGTGCCGATTCTGCTGACTGCCGTGGTGGTTGGCCTCGTCGTGTGGGTCGTCAATCGAACCAGCAAAAAGGGGTAACTGAACAGAATTTAGGATCACTTGAATCTGTTGAATCTGAATGGAATAGAGCCATGAAACGAATGAATCTACGTAAAGCATTGAGCGCCGGCCTTCTGGTGGGCGCAACGGCTATAGCGGCGAGTGCTGTCGCGAGCCCGCCGCAAGGCAACTACGGTCCGGACTACGGCATGGGGCCGGGAATGATGGGCGGCTACGGCATGGGACCCGGCATGATGGGCGGCCAGGGCTCCGGCTATGGCATGGGTCCCGGCATGATGGACGGCTATGCCTCTCGAGCCGATCTGAACCTCACCGCCGAACAGCGCAGCAAGATCGCCAAGATCCGGAATGACGTGCGGCGCAAGCACTGGGACCTGATGGGCAAGATGCAGGATGAGCAAGCACAGATGAACGAGCAGTACAACTCCGACCAGCGCGATGACGCGCCGCTTAGCAAGAGTTACCGCGACATGTCAGAACTGCGGCAGCAGATGTTTGACCTGTCACTCAGTGCCCGGAGGCAGATCGATGCGGTACTTACCCAGGAGCAGCGCGACAAACTGAAACGCGGCTAGTTCGGGCGATGGCGTTTGACTCTGCTGTGGAAGTTTCAAAAGTCGTGGCCACGGGTGGGACCGGATCAGAGTGAGTCAAACCCACAAATGCAAGACCGCGGCAATTGGCGCAAGATTGATCCGTGTACCGGACCGGAGGGACCGACCCGTGGATCTCTTGGGCTGGCAGCGGTCGCGCAACTTGCTGTTATCGCTAGCCGCGTTGCTGGTCGGGCTCTGGAGCGCATGGATTAATGCTCAGACCGGGGCCGTGAATCCGGTTTTCGTGCTGCAGATCGAAGGGGTCATCGGGCCGGCCACTGCCGACTTCTTCAGCCGCGGCCTCGCCCGTGCCCAGACCCGCGGTGCGCGGCTCGTCGTCTTGCAGATGGACACCCCGGGCGGGCTCGACGAGTCGATGCGCCGCATGATCAAGGACATCCTCGCTTCGCCAATCCCGATCGCGACGTTTGTCGCTCCCGAAGGCGCACGTGCCGCCAGCGCAGGGACCTATATCCTGTTTGCCAGTCACATCGCCGCGATGGCTCCAGCGACCAATCTCGGCGCGGCGACGCCGGTGGCGATAGGCATGCCCGGCAGCGAGGAGCCCGCGCGCCCCGGCAAGACGGACAAGAACAAAGACGACGCGACCAAGTCAGTCGACAAGCGGCCCGCGCCCAGTTCGGCGGATTCGTTGCGCGAAAAGGCCATCAACGACGCGGCGGCCTACATCCGCGGACTGGCGCAGTTGCGTGGCCGCAATGCCGAATTCGCGGAGCAGGCAGTATTGAAGGCCAGCAGCCTGTCGGCCGACGAGGCGCTGCGCGGTGGCGTTATCGAGGTTGTCGCGGTCGACGTGAAGGACCTTCTCAGGCAGATTGACGGAAAGACAGTGTTGTTGCCGGCCGGTAAGGTGAAGTTGGCGCTGGTCGGCGCGCCGGTCGAGGTGGTAGTACCCGACTGGCGCACGAAAGTGCTGGCAGTGCTGTCGAACCCAATGCTCGCGATGGTGCTGATGATGGTTGGCATCTACGGGCTTTTCGTTGAGTTCACGAGTCCGGGGTTCGGGGTTCCCGGGATCGCTGGCGCGATCTCGCTGCTGCTCGCGCTGTATGCGTTCCACATGCTGCCGGTCAACTGGGCGGGCGTCGCCCTTCTTGCGCTCGGCTTGGTATTGATGATCACCGAACTGTTCCTGCCGAGCTTCGGCGCGCTCGGCGTCGGCGGCTTCATCGCGTTCATCGTTGGTGGTCTGATGTTGTTTGACGCGGACCATCCGATCATCGACGTCGGCTGGCCCTTTGTTCTCGGACTCGCGATTGCGAGCGCAGCGGCGATCGCTGCGTTCGGTACGTTCGCACTGAAAGCGCGTCGGCGCCCAATAGTCAGCGGTCCTGAGGAAATGCTCGGGGCCGCCGGCGTTGTCACCGTGATTGACGAGGGTTCCGCCTGGGCTGAAATCCACGGCGAGCGCTGGCGCGTGCGCAGCACCGCGCCACTCGTGGTCGGCGAGCGCGTGCGCGTCGCCGGCATGGATGGCCTGACGCTGGAAGTTACCGATTCATCTCAAGGGAGTTGACCATGTTGTTCGACCTGCCGATCGGATACGGCGCCGTGGTGGCGCTGCTGCTCGCCATAGCCTTCTTTGCGTTTCGCATCCTGCGCGAATATGAGCGGGGTGTCGTGTTCCAGCTCGGCCGCTTCTGGAAGGTCAAGGGACCTGGACTGGTCATCATCATTCCAGGCATCCAGCAGATGGTGAAAGTGGACCTGCGCGTCGTGACGATGGACGTGCCGGCGCAGGACGTGATCTCGCGCGACAACGTCTCGGTCAAGGTCAACGCCGTCGTGTTCTTTCGGGTGGTGGATCCGCAGAAGGCGATCATCCAGGTGGAGAAGTTTCTGGTCGCAACCAGTCAGCTTGCGCAGACCACGCTGCGCGTGGTTCTCGGCAAACACCAACTGGACGAGATGCTGGCCGAGCGCGAGCGACTGAACCTCGACATCCAGCGCATCCTCGACGCGCAAACCGATGCATGGGGCATCAAGGTCACAAACGTCGAGATCAAGCAGGTCGACCTGAACGAAACGATGGTGCGAGCAATCGCACGCCAGGCCGAAGCGGAGCGCGAGCGGCGCGCCAAGGTGATCCACGCTGAGGGCGAGAAGCAGGCTGCGGTCGCGCTGCTGGAGGCCGCGCAGATGCTTGCTCAGCAACCGGAGGCGATGCAGCTGCGATACCTGCAGACGATGACACAAGTTGCCGGCGACCGCGCGTCAACCGTCATCTTTCCCCTGCCGATGGATCTGATCCAGCCGCTTCTCGCGCGAGCGGCTGCACGACCGTCCGGCTAGCGTCAAGTCCGTGTCCGGCGCGACCTAACTCGCCTGGAGGCACGTCGTAACTTTGCAGAGTCATGTCAGCAATGGGCGACGGCTGCCATTCGGAGAGATGTCCGGTCTTTGGCCACTCAGCGCGGCCGCTTTCGTCGACCGCGAACTTCCGCTTCTCTAATCGGGCGTTGTTGTCAAGGGTCTGGGCTCCGGTTGGTTTGAAGTTCAGGTCCGGTTGGTGTGTGGGTCACGCTTCTCTACGCAGTCGGGCGCGGTGTTGCTGGCACGCTGCAGGCATTGGTCAGAGCGGTTGGATGAGCCATGCTTTGGGGCGCGCTCGGAGCGCAGCGGAAATTTGCGGCTTCATCCATAACCATCGTCCACACAGTCAACGCAGAAACGAGGTTGCGGAGGCGGCGGCCGGGTTAGCTTATGCGGCCTCCTGCGGACGTGAGGCCCGGAAGTCGGTGCCGTCGACCCACATCCGATGCAGGATCACGGCCAGTTTGCGGGCCACGGCGATGACAGCGCGCCGTAGGCCGCGGACCTTGGCCAGCCGCAGTCCCCACGCGTTGAGTGTGGACCAGGCGTACGAGCGCGTCAGCATCGCGTGCGCAGCGGTGTACAGCGCCTGGCGCACCTCGACATCGCCGGCCTTGGAGATGCGGCCGGGGTTGTCGGTCTCCCCGGATTGGTAGCGCCATGGCGTCAGTCCGAAGTGCGCCGCTACATTGCGTGACGAGCGGAAGCGATCGGTTGCGTCCACCCCCGCCTTGAAAGTGAGCGACGTGACCGGGCCGACTCCAGGAACCGTCATCAGCCGTTTGCAGACTGGATCGTGGCGCACCATGGCCTTCACGGCGTTGTCGAGCTTCAGGTAAGTCTTGTACAGCACCGTGCGCGCATCGAGCAGCGGTAGCAGGCTCGTGCTGAGCTCGGGAGTGGCCGACACCGCAGCGCGCACCGTCTGGTCGAAGCTGCCATGCGCGACGTGAGACGCCAGGCGCACGCCGAAGATCTTGAGCAAGCCGCGCAGCTCGTTCTCCAGATCGACGCACTTGGCCAGGATCGCCTTGCGGCTGGCGAGCAGCGCCCGCACCTGGTGGCTCTCGAGGCTCTTGACGTGAACGGTGCGATACCAACCGCTGCGCAGGATCTGCGCCAGGCCGCGGGCGTCATTGCGATCGGTCTTGTTGCGCATGGCTGCCAAGGTAGCCGCCGTCTGCCGCGCTTCTAGGCAGAGCACCTCGTAACCTGCCTTCTGCAAGCCGTAGGTCAGGTACTGCGTGAGGGTGCCGGCCTCGATACCGACCTGCCTGACCTCAGCGCTGAAGCGGCGGAGCGCCGCCACGATGAGATCCACCTCAGCAGGGACCTTGCCTTCGTACTGCACCGCACCCGCTTCGTCGACCACGCAGATCGACACGGAACGCAGCGACACATCGATACCGGTGAAGTACTTCATCGCGATCTCTCCTTCGCAGGGTGAGTGTCCTGCGAGTCTATGGAGAGCTCGACCCTACGCAGTGGTCAGCCCGATTACCGATGCTTTGGGTCGCGATCTGTCGATCCGGCCTACGTTGGCCCAGACGCGCTGGACCGAGGCGCGGGTAGCGGCTGCCCGCGGCGGGAGCCGTACATGTGGGAATAGACCCAGGTGAACTCGGCACCGAACAGGAAGATCTGTGCCGAGTAGTACACCCACAGCAGCACCACGATCAACGATGCCGCCGCGCCGAAGAGCGTCGTGATACCGCTGCCGCCAATGTATAGCCCGATCAGCGCCTTGCCGGTGATGAACAGCACGGAGGTCACGGCCGCGCCCACCCAGACATCGCGCCAGGCAATGCTCGCGCGCGGCATGGACTTGTAGATCATCGCGAACACGGCCGTCAGCAGCACGACGTTCAGCGACAGCTCGGTCAAGCCGGTGAAGGTGATCCAGCTGGTCGACTCCGGGTCCCACCACCGACTCAACGCCCTAAGCGCCGCGCTGAAGGCCAGCGAGACGATGAGCAGGAAGGTGATGCCCAGGATCATGCCGAAGGACAGCAGCCGCCCGCGCACCAGGCTCCACAGGCCTGCATTCCTTTGGCGCAGCGGCGCCCGCCAGATGCGGTCGAGCGCGTCCTGCAGTTCGGCAAAGACGGACGTGGCGCCGATGAACAGCACGACCACGCCGAATGCCGCTGCAGGCACGCTCTCGCTGCGCTGGCCGACGCTTTCCAGCAGGTCCTGCACGGCGGTGGCGCCGTGCGAGCCCAGCATGCCCTGCAGCTGGCCGTAGATCTCGCCGCGCGCAGCTTCCTCGCCAAAAATCGAGCCGGCGATGGCGATGACGATGAGCAGCAGCGGTGCGATCGAGAAGATTGTGTAGAAGGCCAGCGCCGCGCCCATGCTCTGCGCGTAGTCCTTCACCCAATTCATGGCCGCAGCCCTGAACAGGCCGGCGATGGCCTTCAGTGGGTTGCCCATACGCTGCGTGCCCGATCTCAGTTGCGCCCGCGCTTGGGCAAATGCACCACGGTCGGCCGCGCGCCCGGAAACCCGGAGTCCGCGATGGTCATGATGACGGCGCTCGACACCGCGGAGCGCGCGACCAGAGTGCCGCCAAGCTCGGACCCAACCGGCAAGCCGGTGATGATGATGGCGAAGGCAATGAGGTTGAAAAAGCTGCCCATCGCTTAGTGTAGGGCGACCCGTTTCGTCGGCGGCGATGTGGCAGGCAGGAGCTTGGCCTTGGGGCGCCTTCAACTCGACCTGGCCAAAACGGATGGCCGCCGTCCGCTCGCTGAAAGCACTCTTCAATCAAGGCGGAACACCATGCGTCAACCTTGGATTCGCCGCAAAGCCGGCCAGTCTTTGCTGACACGCGCTTGGAAGCCGGGACGTTCGTCTCGACTCGGCTCCGCTGCTTCAGAGCTTCGCCTGCTCCTTCGCAATCCAATCCCTGACCTGAATGGCGAGCACATTCAGAGGGAGTTCTCCGTTCGTCAACACCACGCGATGGAATTTCTTGACGTCGAATCTGGATCCAAGCGCCGACTCGGCCTCACGGCGCAGCCGGCTGATCTCCAGTTGGCCGATCTTGTAGCCAAGTGCCTGGCCGGGGTTGACGATGTAACGCTCGACTTCGGCGATCACGTCGCTTTCCGCCATCGACGAGTGCGCGAGCATGTAGTCGATCGCCTGCTGCCGGGTCCAGCCCTTGTGGTGCAAGCCGGTATCGACCACCAGGCGCATCGCCCGTAGCTGCTCGTCGGACAGGCGCCCGTACCACTGGTAAGGATCGGTGAACAGCCCGAGCTCCTTGCCGATGCTTTCGGCGTAAAGCGCCCAGCCCTCCGAGTACGCGACGTAGCCGGTGTCGAAGCGGCGAAACTTAGGCAGTGAAGTCACTTCCTGGGCAATCGATATCTGGAAGTGGTGCCCCGGCGAAGCTTCGTGCAGCGACAGCGTCTCCATGCCGTAGATCGGCTGCGCCTTCAGGTTGTAGGTGTTGACGTAAAAGATGCCGGGACGAGAGCCGTCTGCCGCCGGTGGCATATAGGTGGCTCCTTCGGAACTCGCCGCCCGGAATGCCTCAACTTCCTGGACCCGGTAGTCGGCCTTGGGTGCGATGTCGAAGAGCTTCGGCAGCAGCCCATTGATCTTCGTCTGCAGAGCGCGGAAGCCGCCGAGCAGATCCTCTGGCCTCGTGTAGTAGAAGCGGGGATCGTCCTGCAAGTGCCGGAAGAACGCCGGGAGGTCGCCATCGAACTTGACCTCCCGACGCACCGCATCCATCGCGTCCCAGATCCGGTGTACCTCGCCTTCGCCGAGCGCGTGGATCGCATCGGGCGACATCGTCGTGGTGGTGCTGCGTCTTACGTAGAACGCGTACCAGGCCTTGCCGTCCGGCAGCGCCGACCAGGCGGTGGTCGTGCGGGCGCGGGGGATGTACTCGTCACGCACGAAGTCGTGCATGCGCTGGTAGGCGGGCGTGACTTGCTCCTTGATCAGGGTGCGAAACGCGGCAGCGAGCCGCTCGCGATCGGCCGCCGGGATGGTCTCCGGGAAATTCTTCATCGGCCCCCAGAACAGGCTCTGCTCCGGTTCGGTCGTCACCAGGGCTGCCAGCTGGGGTATCACCTTCTCCATGACGGGTTTCGGCTGTGTCACGCCCTTGGCCACGCCGATGCGCATGTTGGCGATCATGCCGTCGAGGATGGGCGGCGTGCCCGACAGTCGCTTGTACCAATCCTCGTAGTCCTTGACCGTGCGAAAGGGCTGGATCGACGAACCCGATCCCATTTCAGCCAGGAAACTGGGGAAGCTCCGGAGCTGGGTCACCGGTTGCATCCAGTTGGGATACCGCTCGGCCTCGAGCGACTGCGTCAGGTCATATCGAAGGATGTCGAAGGACACGCGGTCCTGACCCACGAGCGCCTTCCGATCAAACCGCTGAAGCTCCCGCAACTGACGCTCGAGGAAGCGGCGGTTGTCGGCGCGCCACGCCGCGGTTGTGAAGTCGACAATGCGATCGTTGTAACGAGAGTCACCGATCAAGGTCGCGAGGATCGGACTCCTGATGAGCGTCTCCTCCCAGGTGGCATCGAGCCACGCATTGAAGCGCTCTCCTTCGCTGGGTTTGGCGGAAACCGCCGTGGCGGCCAAAGTGATCAGCAACGTCGCAAGCAGTCGGCGCATGGGGCCTCGCGGAGCAGGCTCGGAGCGGGCCGTCATAGTAGTTCCGATTGCTGCGCGCGGTCATGTTGCAGAAGCTCCGGGCGCGGAAAGTCACCCAGGCCTTGGTTGGGCGCTTCCGCGGGGCGGCTGGCGCGTCGACCTCAAGGCACGTCACGGCCCTCGGGCCCGGTTTTGCACCCTGCAACCGGCGTTTGAAATTCCTCGAGGCCGGAAGCGCCAATCAGATCGGTGCCGCACCTAAGCCGTCGAGCCTTGCGGCCCAAGCGTCCAGCGGCGCCCTGCGATCCAAAGCTGCGCTGCTGGGTACGCATGACCCTGCAGCACGTGACCCACGCTGACTTCGCGCCGCAACCACGGTCGGTTTCGTGGCATCCTCGTCCCGCGGCGGAGACTTCCGGCCAAGAACTACGACACGCGGAGCCTGAAATGACGCGATTGCCCCATCGCCGATTCCTGCAGGCGGCCTTGGCCGTCTTTGCCGGAGTCCTGCTCGGCGCCTGCGGAAAGCAGCCCGAACCGGCCAAGGCGCAGAAAGCCGAGTCGCCTCCTGCGCAGGCGGCGTTGGCCAGGGTCTATGTGGTCGGCATTGATGCTGCCTACGCGCCGTTCGAATCGCAAAACGAGAAGGGCGAGATCGTCGGCTTCTCGGTGGACCTGATGCGTGCGTTGGCCGCGAAGGCGGGCATGGAGGTGAAATTCGTCAACACGCCGTGGGAAGGAATCTTCAACGCGCTGGCGCAGGGCGATCGCGACCTGCTCATCTCCTCGATCGGGATCACCGCCGAGCGCCGGCAGACGATCGACTTCTCCGATCCCTACTTCGACGCACACCAGCTGATCGTCGTGCCCGGGTCGTCGAAAGTGGCGAAGTTCGACGACCTGAAGACGCTGAAGGTCGGCGTACAGACAGGCACCAGCGGCGACGAGGTCGTGAGCAAGCTGCTTGGCAAGACCAACACGAACATCAGGCGATTCGAATTGTGGCCGCTGGCACTGAAGGAGCTGGAATCCGGCGGCGTCGACGCGGTGGTCGCCGACAATGGCGTGATCGTCCACTACGTCGCTCGCAACAAGGACAACGGTTTTCGGATGGTCAACGACCCGGCCTTCACGCCCGAGCAGTACGGCATCGCGGTCAAGAAGGGTGATGCCGAGATGCTGGCGAAGATCAACAAGGCGCTGGCCGAAATCCGCGCCGACGGCACCTACGACAAGATCTACGCCCAGTACTTCGGCGCCGGGCCCGCGCCGGTCAAGCCCGAGCAGCCGAAGTCCTAGCACGCGTCATATCGCGCGATGGATTTGCGCTGGGAGATCCTGGCCGGTTACTGGCCGCTGTTCCTGCAGGGGCTGGCGATGACGGTGCTGCTGACCATCGTCTCGCTGACCCTGGGCATGGCGCTGGGACTTTCGGCCGGCCTGGTTTCTAGTTCCGGCGATCAGCGGGTGCATTCGCCATGGGGCTGGTTGCTCGCCGCGGCGCGCTGGATGGTGCGCGCCTACGTGACGTTCTTCCGAGGCACGCCGCTCTTCGTTCAGATCCTGCTCGTGCACTTCGCGCTGATGCCGATCCTGGTGCATCCGGACGGCGGCTGGCTGCTCTCCGGCGAGATCGCACGCGACTTCCGACAGAACTACGGCGCGTTCTTCTCCGGTGCACTGGCGCTGACCCTGAACGCCGGCGCCTACATCTCGGAGATCTTTCGCGCTGGCATACAGTCAATTGCCGCGGGCCAGTGGCAGGCGGCGCATGCACTCGGCCTGAACCACCTGCAGACGCTGCGGCTGATCATCCTGCCGCAGGCATTTCGCCGCATGGTGCCAGCCTTCGTCAACGAGGCCGTTACGCTGGTCAAGGACTCGTCGCTCGTCTCGGCCATCGGCCTGGCCGAACTGGCGCTGGCGGCGCGTACCGTCGCCGGCGCCTACTCGCGCTACTGGGAGCCGTACCTGGCAATCTCGGCCGTTTACCTGCTGCTCACCTGGCTGCTGTCCTTGCTGGCGAAGCGGCTCGAAGTGCCGGCGCATCTGCGCGTACGCTGAGTCGGTGTGACCCCGCTGCCGCGGCGGCCGCGCGACAGCATGGGCGTTCGCCAGGAGGCGAGCGCGGCCGCACTTGCGTTCTGTCGCTGCATAGCGCGCGACGAGGCATTGAAGTCATTCGTGCCGATGCCCCTTCTCGCGCTGGCGCCGCCGACCGACTCCGAGCAGCGAACGTCGCCGTCGGGTCCACAGCGCACCGCCAGGCCGGGTCGCGAGCCGTACTCCGCGATGGCTGCTGCTTGTCAATGAAATCAAACCGACCACGCTGACTCTCGGCTGTGTGAGAGGCGGGCTGGTCAGCGCAACGGCAAGGATGTCCGGATCAGCGCACGGCTCCTGTCGATGTGCGTCTGGCGCGCCGCGCTGTCCGTTGCGCGTCAGGACTTGGTTCGTGTTCCACTTGGCTCGAGTTTGATTGCACCGTGGGCAACTGGGCGCGCCTCCTATACTTCGTGGCTGATGACCTCTCCCGTCACAGCGAAGCGGAATGAGCGAGCAAACGGACATTGATGTTGCAGTCGTCGGCGCCGGCGTGGCCGGCCTGGCTGCTGCGCTCGGCCTGGCCCAGCAGGGCCTGAAGGTGTCGCTCGTCGGCCCGCGGGCCTGCATGCACGCTCGCTCGGAGAGTGCTCCGTTCGACGGTCGAATCTATGCCGTGGCGCCGGCGACAGTTGACTTGCTGGAGCAGCTTTCGGTCTGGAAGCAGATTGACGCTGCACGCTGCACGCCGGTCGAACGCATGCGGGTCTTCGGCGATCGTGGCGATGAACTGACCTTCGACGCCTACGGTGCAACCGTCGAGCGACTGGCAACGATCGTTGAAGAGTCGGAACTGCTTCGCGTGCTCGACGCGGCCTGCGACTACCAGCCTGCGATCGCGCGTGCCGAGGCCGCGTTCGAATCGCACGCGATCGAGGGCGATACCGTGCGCGTGCGCCTGGGCGACGGCGCGCGACTCGATGCACGTCTGCTGATCGGCGCGGACGGGGCGCAGTCGGCCGTGCGCGCGGCGGCGGGTCTCAGCGCCGTCGTGACGGACTACCGGCAGACGGCCGTCGTCGCCAATCTGGCCTGCGAGCATGCGCATCTGAACACGGCCTGGCAGTGGTTCACCGACGAAGGCGTGGTGGCACTGCTGCCTTTGCCTGGCAATCATGTGTCGCTGGTGTGGTCGGCGCCGACTTTGCTGGCGCAGGCGCTTGCGGCGCTCGAACCCGCGGCACTGGCCGGGCGCGTGACGGATCGCACGGCGGCTTCGCTCGGAACGCTGTTGCCCGCGGGGCCGGCGCTGGGATTTCCGCTGCGGCTCGTCGTCGTCAGCCGGCTGATTGCGCCGCGCGTGGCGTTGGTCGGCGATGCCGCGCATGTCGTGCATCCGCTCGCCGGGCAGGGACTCAACCTCGGCCTGCAGGATGTCGGTGCATTGCTCGAAGTGATCCGCGGGCGCGAGGCTTTTCGCGACATCGGAGACACGGTTCTGTTGCGACGATATGAGCGCAATCGTGCCGAACCGATCGCGCTGATGCGCGCAGCCACGGATGGACTGGCGCGCCTGTTCGGCATGGATGACGCGTTCGTGCGGTTCATCCGCAATGTGGGGCTGGCAGCGGTGGATCGGGTAGGGCCGCTGAAGAACCTGCTGATACGCCAGGCGCTCGGTTGAACTCGACCGGCGGCTGACGGTCTGACGGTCCTCGACCTTTGCGGCCGCTACACTTCGCCGCCAATTTTCTGGAGATAGCAATGAATCGTTGGTTGCAGCGTGCCGCCATGCCGGCCATGGCCCTGCTGTGCAGCGTGGCCCTGGCGCAGGCGCCGAAAGGATCCGACGCGCCGAAGACCGCACCGGCCGCAGGCAGCACGGAGGCCCAGGTGGCGGCGCGCTTCGCCGAACGTTCCGGCATGAAGGCCGACCAGGTGTTCCGTGGCCCCGGCGGATTGTTCGAGGTCCTGGTGCGCGGCGAGATCTACTACGTCGACCCGGCGGTCAACTTCGTCATCACCGGCCGAATGTTCGACACGAAGACGCGCGAGGACCTGACACAGAAGCGGCTCGACACCGCGCTGCGGGTGGACTTCAAGTCGCTTCCCTTCGATCGCGCGATCAAGACCGTGCGCGGGAACGGATCGCGCGTGCTGGTGACGTTCGAAGACCCGAACTGCCCGTATTGCAAGAAGCTGTGGCAGAACATGCAGAAGCTGAACAACGTGACGATCTACACCTTCCTGTACCCGATTCTTTCACAGGAGTCGCAGGAGAAGTCGAAGGCGATCTGGTGCGCCAAGGATCGGGTCGCCGCGTGGGACGACTACATGGTCCAGGGCAAGGCGCCCCCAGCGGCTGCGGCGGACTGCAAGTCGCCGCTCGAGCAGAACCTCGCGCTCGGGCGCGACTTCGGCATCAACGGCACGCCGACCATCATCTTCGCGGACGGCGGTCGCAGCGGCGGGGCGATGCCGATGGAAGCCATCGAGCAGCGCCTCGGCGCCGCCAAGAAGTAAATCCGGCCGCCTCAGCGCCGCAGCAGCGACTCGGGCGTATTGCCCCTCGGCACGAGCAGCCACGCGCTGACGTCGTGCTTCTGGCGGCCGGCGATATTGCCGGCCGAGCTGCCGAATCCCCAGAAGAAGTCGAAGCGCAGCGGTCCCCGGATTGCGCCTCCGGTGTCCTGCGCGAGCATCGGCCGCGTCAGCGCAGAGCCCGTTGCGGGATCGGTCGTGGCGATCACGACCGGTGCGCCAAGCGGGATGTGGCGCGCATCGGCGGCGACCGAATACCCGGGTGTCAGTGGAACTCCGAGCGCTCCGACGGGGCCGGTATTCGGATCCCCGAGGGGCAGTTCGCGGAAGAACACGAAGCTCGGATTCTGATCCAGCAGTTCCTTGGCGCGTGACGGGTTGAGCGCCACCCATGCCTTGATGCTTTCCATCGAGGCCTGGTCCAGAGTCAGTTCGCCCTGGTCGACCAGCCAGCGTCCGATCGAGCGATACGGGTGGCCATTTTGGTCGCCATAGGCCAGCCGGATCATGCTGCCGTCGGCGAACTGCACGCGGCCGGAGCCCTGCACCTGCAGGAAGAAGGCGTCGACGGGATCATCGACCCAGACCAGTTCGTTGCCGGCCAGCGGCTCGCCATTCGTGATGTCCGCGCGTGAAGGGTAGGGAACGACGCGCCGTCCCTGCAGCTTTCCGCGCAGGCGCAACGTCGAGAGTTCCGGATACACACTGCCGAGATCGACAGTGAGCAGGTCAGCCGGCACCCGGTAAATCGGCGTGCCGTACTTCTCGCTGCGGCTGCGGCTGCCGCGCAGCAGCGGTTCGTAGTAGCCCGTCATCAGCCCGACATCGCGCGTCTCGACTTCACGCTCCGCCTCGATGCGCCGCGCGCGCACGCGATAGGCATCGAAGCGAGTGGCGAAGAATTTCTGCACGCTCGCACCATTGCGTCCATCGACGGCCACGGCCTGCGCGCATACGTCGCGCCATGCGTCGCGCTGGCCGAGCGCGCGGCACGTCTGCAGGAACGCCGGCCAGGCAGCGACCCAGTCCTCCGTGCGCGTCGCGGGCAGTCGCTCGAAGGCGACCGGTTCGTACACGGCGCGCGCTTCGACCGCTGCCGGAGCGGGTGCGGGCGCGGGAGCCGGCGCGGGAGCGGGAGGAACCGGTGGTCGAGGTGACGGCGGCGCCGGCGGACGCACGGCACAGCCGGCGAGCACCAGGGACACTAGCAGGGCCGCACCGAGGTGGCCCCTACAATGCGCGGCGACAGGAAGGGACGTCATGTGGCTCATTCTGCTTGAAGCGGCGCTCGCGCTCGGGGCGCTCGTGTTCATCGTCTGGTGGACGATGTTCCACAAGCCCGGTCGCAAGCGACCGCGGGACCGATAGTCGCCGCCGCGCTCCGCGGAAGAAAGGCGCGTGGCCACATGCGCCAACGACCTGCCCGGCGCGGCGGGCCCGAGATGCGGCGCCCGCCCTCAGTGCAACGTGCGTGGCGTCGACAGCACGAACTCGGGAATCGGGGCCTCGAAGGCCGTGCCGTCATCGGCTACGCACTGATAGCTTCCGCGCATCGACCCGACCGGGGTCGGCAACGGGCAGCCACTCGTGTATTCGAACGCTTCGCCCGGCTGCAACACCGGCTGCTCTCCGACGACTCCTTCGCCACGCACCTCCTCGACCGCATTGTTGCCGTCGGTGATGATCCAGTGGCGCGAGATCAGCTTCGCCGTGTGTTCACCGGTATTGCGGATCGTCACCGTGTACGCGAACACGTAGTGCTGCTCGTCGGGATTGGAATGCTCGACGAGGTACTGCGGGCGCACGTTGATGGAAAATTCGTACTTGGCCATGGTCCCCCGGCGCCAATGCGCTGGTCTTGAAGTTCGCAGGAGCACAAATCTACGGCCCTTAGAATAGCTGTGCCCCGGTTAGTTTCCGGGCGTCGACGACAGGATCCTCCCGATGGCCGCTTCCTTCCGCATTGCTCCGAGCATTCTCTCAGCCGACTTTGCGCGGCTGGGCGAGGAAGTCCGGGCCGTCGTGGCCGCCGGCGCCGACTGGATCCACTTCGATGTCATGGACAACCATTACGTCCCGAACCTGACGATCGGCCCGCTGGTCTGCGAGGCGATCCGGCCGCACATCCAGGCGCCGATCGACGTGCACCTGATGGTCAAGCCGGTGGACCGCATCATTCCGGACTTCGCCAAGGCAGGGGCCAACATCATCACGTTTCATCCCGAGGCGTCCGAGCACGTCGACCGCACACTGGCGCTGATCCGCGACCTGGGCTGCCAGGCCGGCCTCGTGTTCAATCCGGCCACGCCGCTGGCGTGGATGGACCATGTGATGGACAAGCTCGATGTCGTGCTGCTGATGTCCGTCAATCCCGGCTTTGGCGGCCAGAAGTTCATTCCCCGAGACACTGGCCAAGCTGCGCGCCGTGCGCGACAAGGTGGAGGCTCACCGCCGCGAGACCGGCCGCACGATCCTGGTCGAAGTCGATGGCGGCGTGAAGGCCGACAACATCCGCGCGATCGCGGAAGCCGGTGCCGACACATTCGTTGCCGGCAGCGCCGTGTTCGGCGCCCGCGATGCCGACGGTGGCTATCGCGGCATCATGACGAGATTGAGGCAGGAACTTGCCGCGGCGGAAGGCGCTTCATGACAGCGCCGTGGACGGCGCGCGCCGTATTGATCGATCTCGACGGCACGCTGCTCGACACGGTTCCCGACCTCGCTGCGGCCGTCAATGCGATGTGCGCCGAACTCGGTCAGTCGGCCTTGCCGACCGCGACCGTCGCCTCCTACATCGGCAAGGGCGCCGACGTGCTGGTGCATCGCGTGCTGACCGGTTCCCTGGACGGTCGCGCTGCGCCGGATCAATTCGTCCGCGCTAAGGAAAGCTTCTACCGCCACTATCGGCGCTTCAATGGGCATGCGGCGCTGGTGTTCCCCGGAGTGCCCGGTGCGCTCGCGGACCTGCAGGCGCGTGGCCTGCGGCTGGCGTGCGTCACCAACAAGCCGCGCGAGTTCACGCTCGATCTGCTGGAGCGTGTGGGCCTCGTCGAGTATTTCGAGGTGATCATCAGCGGCGACGACACGGTCGAGAAGAAGCCGCATGCGGCGCCGGTGCTGGCCGCGTGCGATCGCCTCGAGGTGTCACCCTCGGACGCGGTGATGATCGGCGATTCCGAGAATGATCTGCTCTCGGCCCGTGCGGCCGGATGCCGGGCGATCCTCGTCGAAGGCGGCTACAACGAGGGCGTGGCGGTCGGTGCGCTGCCGGCCGATGCTATAGTCGAATCGCTGCCGGACGCCGTGCAACTCATCGCCGCGCCGGCCACCTGATCCACGACTTTCGATGAATCACCGCGACTCTCGCGATTCCGTTTTCCTCGGGGCATGGCGCAAGGCCTGGTGCCGGTTCTGGCACGCCCAGGGGGTCTGGTCCTGGCGCCGCTGACTGACTGACCGCCGCGCCGTGCGCGGCCTCCCGTTGGTGTTTCTTGGCGCAGCGCCCGCTGCGCGTGACTCGCAGGTGACGTGTGACCGAACTTGAATTCAAGGCTCTGGCGGCACAGGGCTACAACCGCATCCCGGTGATCGCGGAAAGCTTTGCCGATCTCGAAACTCCCCTTTCGCTGTACCTGAAGCTCGCCAACGAGCCCAACACCTTCCTGCTCGAGTCGGTTGTCGGCGGTGAGCGCTTCGGCCGGTACTCGTTCATCGGCCTCGCCGCACGACGGGCGCTGCGCTCCTTCATCCGCGACGACGGCTGCACCACGGAACTGCTCGAAGGCGGGCGCGTGACCGAGACGATCGACGGCGATCCGCTCACCGCCATCGGCCGCTACTTCGACCAGTTCAAGGTCGCGCTGCGGCCGGGCCTGCCGCGCTTTGCGGGCGGGCTGGCCGGCTACTTCGGCTACGACACGGTGCGCGTCATCGAGAAGAAGCTCGCGCGGACCAAGCCCGACGATCTCGGCGTGCCGGACATCCTGCTGCTGCTGGCCGACGAAGTGGCCGTCATCGACAACCTGGCGGGGCGCATCTATCTGATCGTCTATGCCGACCCCCGCCAGCCGGAGGCGTATGCCAGGACGCGGCAGCGCCTGCGCGAACTGAAGGCACGCTTGGCGCGACCGATCGAGCCGCCCCATGCGCGCGCCAGCGTGCGCCGCGAGGAATACCGCGAGTTTGCGAAGGACGACTACCTCAGGGCGGTCGCGCGCGCCAAGGAGTACATCGCGGCCGGCGACGTCATGCAGGTCCAGATCGGGCAGCGCATCCACAAGCCGTATGCGGACTCGCCGTTGTCGCTCTATCGCGCGCTGCGGACGTTGAACCCGTCGCCGTACATGTACTTCTACAACTTCGGCGACTTCCACGTGGTGGGCGCTTCGCCCGAGATCCTGGTCCGCAGCGAGGACCGTGAGGGCAAGCGAATGGTCGCGATCCGGCCGATTGCCGGCACCCGGCCGCGCGGCAATACGCCCGAGCACGATGCGATCCTCGCGGCCGAACTGGCCGCCGACCCGAAGGAGCGGGCCGAGCACCTGATGCTGATCGACCTCGCCCGCAATGACATCGGGCGCATCGCCGAGATCGGCACGGTCAGGGTGACCGAGCAGTACGTCATCGAGAAGTACTCGCACGTGCAGCACCTGGTCAGCCATGTCGAGGGCGTGCTGAAGCCCGGCATGACGAACCTCGACGTGCTGCGCGCCACGTTTCCTGCCGGCACGCTGTCCGGCGCGCCCAAGGTGCGGGCGATGGAGATCATCGACGAACTCGAACCGGTCAAGCGCGGTATCTACGGCGGCGCCGTCGGCTACCTTTCGTTCGCAGGCGACATGGACCTCGCGATCACGATCCGCACCGGTGTCATCAAGGGCAATGTGCTCTACGCGCAGGCGGCTGCCGGCATCGTCGCCGACTCGGTAGCCGAGAACGAGTGGAAGGAGACCGAGGTGAAGGCGCGCGCTGTCCTGCGCGCGGCCGAGCAGGTCGAGGATGGCTTCGATGCGGAGTGAGCGCCGAGGTCTGGGCGACGCTAACGTGCGAAGCACGTTAAGCGCGAAGCGCGGCGGAGACCAAACCGCGCTCGCGCGCGCGGTCCTGCGCGCGGCCGAGCAGGTCGAAGACGGTTTCGACGCGGAGTAGGGGACGACCATGCTGCTGATGATCGACAACTACGACAGCTTCACCTACAACCTCGTCCAGTATTTCGGTGAACTCGGCGAGGATGTCCGCGTGTTCCGCAACGACGAGATCACGCTCGCGCAGATCGAACGGCTCGCGCCGCAACGCATCTGCATCTCGCCGGGACCCTGCACTCCCAACGAGGCCGGCGTGTCGCTCGGTGTGTTCGAGCAGTTCTCGGGCCGGGTTCCGATCCTCGGCGTGTGCCTCGGGCACCAGGCGATGGGCCAGGCCTACGGCGGCAAGGTCGTGCGGGCGCGGACGCTGATGCACGGCAAGACCTCGCCGATCGCGCATACCGGAGTCGGTGTCTTCACCGGACTGCCCACGCCCGTTCGAAGCCACGCGCTATCACTCGCTCGCTGTCGAGCGTGCCTCGTTGCCGGACTGCCTCGAAGTCACCGCGTGGACCGTCGATGGCGAGATCATGGGCCTGCGCCACAAGTCGCTGCCCGTCGAGGGCGTCCAGTTCCATCCGGAGTCCATCGCCACCGAGCACGGTCACGCGATGCTGCGCAATTTCCTGACCCAGACACGGTGACCATCGCGCCCCTTCGTTGATCTTGTCGCTGCGCCGGGCGACCGGCCGCCCGCAGCCCGGCGCGCCAATTTGAGCGTGCAAAGTGCACGTGCAACGCGAGCGATGCGTACACTTTGCGCGAGGAGAAGCCATGTCGATTACACCCACTGAAGCGCTGGTCCGGTGCATCGAGCACCGCGAGATCTTCCAGGACGAAATGCTGTCGCTGTGGCGACGGCTGATGAGCGGAGATCTCACGCCGGTGCAGATCGCGGCGCTGACCATGGGCCTGCGCGTCAAGAAGGAGACGATCGGCGAGATCGCCGCAGCGGCGCAGATCATGCGCGAGTTCTCGACCAAGGTGGAACCCGCCGACCGTTCGAATCTCGTCGATCTGTGCGGCACGGGCGGCGATGCTGCACACACGTTCAACATCTCCACCGCCGCGATGTTCGTCGCCGCGGCGGCGGGCGCGCGCGTGGCCAAGCACGGCGGGCGCGGGGTCTCGTCGGGTTCGGGCAGCGCCGATGTGCTGGAGGCGCTGGGCGCGAAGATCACGCTGAGCCCGGACGCCGTGGCGACGTGCATTTCCGAGACCGGCATCGGCTTCATGTTCGCGCCGAGCCACCACGCCGCGATGAAGCACGCCGCGCCCGTGCGCAAGGAGCTCGGGCGTGCGCACGATCTTCAACATCCTCGGGCCGCTGACCAACCCGGCGGGTGCGCCCAACCAGGTGATGGGCGTGTTCCACCCGGACCTGGTCGGCATCCAGGTGCGCGTGCTGCAGCAGCTCGGCTCGAACCACGTGCTGGTCGTGCATGGCAAGGACGGCATGGATGAAGTGTCGCTGGGCGCCGCCACGCTGGTCGGTGAACTGAAGGACGGAGAAGTGCGCGAGTACGAGATTCATCCGGAAGACTTCGGCCTGTCGATGGTCTCCAACCGCGCGCTCAGGGTCGCCAATGCCGACGAGTCGCGCGCGATGCTGCTGGAGGCGATCGACAATGTAGTCGGCACGCCGCGCGAGATCGTCGTCTTCAACGCCGGAGTGGCGCTGTATGCCGCGAACGTCGCGGACTCGATCGGCGAGGGCATTGCGCAGGCGCGCGCGGTGATCGCCAGTGGTGCCGCGCGCCGCAAGCTCGACGAATTCGTGGCGACGACGCAGAGGCTGGCCGGTTGAACGCGGGCAGCGTACGCGGTCCCCTGTGCCGGGTGATTCGGGCCCGCGCGCGGCGCATCGTGCTGCGCGCGGCGACACGGCGCGATGTGGCGCTCGTCGCCCGCGCCGGTGCCGCGGCCTCCGTTGCCGAGCATCGCCTGATTCCTGACATCGCTTCGCCGCGGCACGATGCGCGCGCGGCTCGTCGCTACTGGGGCCGTGCCATCGCCAGCCCGCGCACGCGACTCTTCGTCGCGGTGTGCGGCACACGAGTTGCTGGGCGCCATCGGCGTCGACCTCATTGTTTCGAGGCATCGGCTCGCGCATGTACGTCGTCGCGTCTATCTGCACTCGCTGTTCATCGATCCGTCGGCGCGTCGCCTCGGACTGGCCCGTCGGCTGACGCGGCTAGCGCTTGACTGGGGGCGCGGCCGAGGTGCGACGCAGGCGCGGCTGGAGATGGCGGCGCCGAACCAGTCCGCTCGTCGCCTGTACGAGTCGGCCGGCTTCCGCGTGCGGGAAATGATGTTCGCACGACCTTTGTAGTATCGAGCGATGAACGACATCCTGCAGCGAATCCTGGCGACCAAGCACGACGAGGTGCGGCTCGCACGCGAGCGCGTGCCGCTTGCGCAGCTGCAGGCGAAGGCCGGCCAGGCGGGCGCGCCGCGCGATTTCACCGCGGCACTGCGAGCCGCCATCGAGGCGAGCCGCAGCGCGGTGATCGCCGAGGTGAAGAAGGCCTCGCCTTCCAAGGGCGTGCTGCGTGCGGACTTCGATCCGGCCGCCATCGGCGCGAGCTACGCGCGGCATGGCGCCGCCTGCCTCAGCGTGCTGACCGACGTGCAGTACTTCCAGGGCGCGCCGGAGTTCCTGCAGCAGGCGCGTGCGGCGAGCGGGCTGCCGGTGCTGCGCAAGGACTTCATCATCGACGACTACCAGGTCGTCGAAGCGCGCAGCTGGGGGGCGGACGCGATCCTGCTGATCGTCGCGGCGTTGGATCGCCCGCGCCTGCATGAACTCGAGGCGGCAGCGCACGAGCTCGGCATGGC
The DNA here is from genome assembly GCA_963780715.1 of uncultured beta proteobacterium. Lineage (GTDB taxonomy): Bacteria > Pseudomonadota > Gammaproteobacteria > Burkholderiales > Burkholderiaceae_F > JALORV01. Next base: position 148,208 of record CAWADK010000009.1, on the reverse strand, counting down.
CGTGCTGGTCGAAGTCCACGATGCCGTCGAACTCGACCTCGCGCTGGAGCTGAAGACCCCGCTGATCGGCATCAACAACCGCAACCTGCGCACGTTCGAGACGCGGCTCGAGGTCACGCTCGACCTGCTGCCGCGCATCGGTCCGGAACGCATCGTGGTCACCGAAAGCGGGATCCTGTCGCGCGCCGATGTGGCGCGGATGCGCGCGGCCGGAGTCAACGCGTTCCTGGTCGGCGAGGCCTTCATGCGCGCCGACGACCCCGGCGCCGAACTGGCGCGCCTGTTCGGGTGATCGATACGTCGGCGCTGGCCGGCGGCTGGCGAGCGCCGGTGGACCGCTTCTTCGCGAGCGAACAGGGCGGCGCCCTGCTGGCGTTCCTGGCGCAGCGAAGGGCCGACGGCGCGCGCATCTATCCCCCGGAGCCCCTCCGCGCTCTGTCACTGACTCCGCTCGACGCGGTCCGCGTGGTCATCCTCGGCCAGGACCCGTATCACGGTCCGGGTCAGGCGCATGGCCTGGCCTTTTCCGTGCCCGACGGCGTGCGGCCTCCCCCGAGCCTGCGCAACATTTTCCTCGAACTGCGTGCCGATCTCGACTGCGCAACGCCTGACTCCGGGAATCTGGAACGGTGGGCGCGTCAGGGGGTGCTGCTGCTGAATGCGGTGCTGACCGTCGAAGATGGACTGGCCGGCAGCCATGCGGGCAAGGGCTGGGAGCCGCTTAGCGATGCGCTCATCACTGTGCTGGCGCAGGACGCCGCGCCGAAGGCATTCCTGCTGTGGGGCGCACAGGCGCAGGCGAAGCGGCCACTGATCGACGCGGCGCGCCAGGGCCATGGAGTGTTCGCCGCGAACCACCCGTCACCGCTCTCAGCGCGCCGACCGCCGACGCCATTTCTCGGCTGCCACCACTTCTCGCGCGCCAATGCTTTCCTGGCGCAACATGGGCGAGGCAGCGTGGACTGGTGTCGGGCGTAGGAGACCGGACTCGAGTCAGACGCCTGCGGGAGACGGCGCATGCTGCAGCGGAGCAAGCACCGGAACGGCGCGACGACAAACTGGAAGTCGGAAAGTCGTGCGGCCCGAGTCGATGACCTCGCGGTCGAATGGATTCGCTATGTCCCGGCGTCAGTCCCTCCGCTTTCGGAGTCTTCGCGGAAGCGGCGCCCTGTCAGAAACGCCCAGAGGAACACGGCCAGGGCGCCGACAAGCACAACAAGGGACATCGAAATCAGCGCACCACCGAGCGGCGGCAGCGGCCCATGGAGAAGAAAGAAGAAGGCCACGCAGGCAACCGCAACGGCCGAAGCCGCAACGATCAAGCTCAGCGTTGCAACCCGCCTGCGGCGCGCTTGCTCCGGTCTTGTCATTCTGATCTGGACCACTGTGAAGCGCGCATTGGACTATGGGGCGCTTTAGGTTGCTGGCTGCGAACAGTCCGCGGACTCATACGCGCTTCCGATCGACGAGCAGTGCAACGGCGATGGAGCAGAGAAAGAAGAAGGCCTGCAGTTCCAGGCCATAGCCTCCGGTCCTGCCGATCGTCAGCAACTGCGTCGGGTGGGCCAGGCCAACGGCGATCACCATGTTGATCGCCATGATCCACGCTGCCGGTCGAACGAGCATCCCAGCCATGATCAGCAACGGCGCCACGATCTCGCCGATCAGGACGCCGTAGGCGAACCAGGTTGGCAGTCCGGCGGCGGCGAGCAGTGACTCGATGCCGGCCAGGCCGCTGCGCAGCTTGGCGACACCATGGAACAGCATGAGCCCCGCCACGGTGAAGCGCAGGAGCAGCACACCAGGGCGCTGATGGCGGATATCGGAGGCAAGAAGCATGGCGGACCACGAGGTGCAATCGGTAGCAAGGTCGAAATGCTAGCGAGTAACCGAGGCCGGCAAGACCCCGGGTAAACGGCTATGGCCTGTGGCGGACTTCAGCCGGCCTGTCCCAGCCACCGGCGCCTTAGCGCAGCGGCGTGGCGCGGTGGCTTCGGGTCGGGTTTGAGCAGGAACTTCGGTGGCGGTTGCGCGCCGACCTGAAGCCGGAAGGTCATCAGCTCGTCGCGCCGGAACGCGTGCACGTCGATCGTGTCGCCCGGCAGATAACGGGCGAGCCGCTTGTCGATGTTGTCTGCCGTCACGCGCAGTCCGTCGACCGCGAGCAGCACGTCGCCGCCGGACAGCCCGGCCGACTGTGCAGGAGCGCCGTCATAGACATGCGTGACCTTGGCTTCGCCGCCGGCGGCGAGCGTGCATCCGAGCAGTGCGAAGTGCGGCTTGTCGAGCGCGGGCCGGCGCTCGAAGTCGATGCCGAAGGGCGCCAGAAGTCGCCCGAAGTCCGGATCGCGCGTGCCTTCGGTCCACTCGCGCAGCACGCGCTCCAGACTCAATCCGCTCGCTTCTTCCGCGGCGGCGAGCACGTCATCCTCGTCCACGCCCGTGTAGTCCGCGCCGCCTTTCTTGTAGCGTCGCCACAGCAGACGCATGACGTCGTCCAGCGACTTGCGGCCCTGCGTTTCGGCGCGGATCGTGAGATCGAGCGCGAGCGCGACGAGCGAACCTTTCTGGTAGTAGCTCACCACGCTATTGGGTGCGTTCTCGTCCTGGCGGTAATACTTGATCCATGCGTCGAACGAACTCTCCGCCACGCTTTGCTTCAGGCGGCCGGTCCGCTGCATGACGGAGGTCATCGTCGTGGCCAGCGTGTCGAGGTACTGCGCTTCGGTCAGGAGCCCTGCGCGGGCCAGCAGCAGATCGTCGTAGTAACTGGTGAACCCCTCGAACGCCCACAACAGTCGCGTATGGTTCTCGCGCGTCAGGTCGTACGGCACGAAGGCGGCCGGCCGGATGCGCTTGACGTTCCAGCTGTGGAAGTATTCGTGGCTCGCCAGCCCGAGGAACGTGCGGTACCCGGACGTCGCCTCCTTCATGCCTTCGTAAGGAAGGTCGTCGCGCCGGCAGATCAGCGCGGTGGAGTTGCGGTGCTCCAGCCCGCCGTAGCCGTCGCCCACGGCCAGCGTCATGAATGTGTAGCGCGCGAACGGTGCCTTCGTCGAGCGCGGTTCGAACAGGCGGATCTGCTGCTCGCAGACGCGAGCGAGGTCGCCCGTCAGGCGCTGCAGGTCGAGCTTCGGCACCCGTCCCGTGATCGCGATCTCGTGCGGGACGCCGAGCACGTCGAATCGGCCCAGCTCAAACGTGCCCATTTCCACTGGGCTGTCGATCAGCTCGTCATAGTCCTGTGCAACGTACTTTCCGAATCCCAGGCGGCGCGTACCGCGTGCGGGCGCCAGCCCGGTGACGACCTTCCAGCCGGAGTAACGCGCACCTGCCGGCGGCAGGATGTCGACACTGCAGGGCTCGTGTTCGTGGCCGATCGGCAGCAGGAACACGCTGGGGCCGTTGAAGAACCCGTGGGTTTCATCCAGGTGTGCCGCGCGCACCGATTGGTCCCACGCATAGACCTCGCATGCGACTTCGAGCGCGCCCTTGACCGGCGCCGCGCGCCAGGTGTGCTTGTCCAACTTCTCGATTGGCACCTTGCGGCCGCCGGCCACGGCGCTGATGCGCACGATGTTGCGCGCGAACTCCCGGATCATGTAGCTGCCCGGTATCCAGGCCGGCAGCATGAAGAGCTGTCCTTCCGGATCGGGTTGCTCGACGCGACAGATGACGTGGTACAGATGTGCCGCCGGATGGGCGGGGCGAATCGCGTAGTGGACGCTCATAGCAGGGCAGGCAACAGGACGCGCGAGTGTAGTTGGTCGCGCCGCCCCGGCCCTACTGGCGCAGCACGTCGAGTACTTCGGAACGGAACTCGCGCTGGTACAGCAGGTAGATGATCCCGGCCGTTCCCAGCGCAAAGGCCAGCGGCGAGAAGAACCACAGGATTACGGCGAAGGCCATGTAATAGGCGCGCAGGCCATCATTGAATGTCTCTGCAGCCAGCCCGACGACGCGCCCTGCGCGGTCGGCAAACTCCTCGCGTGACGCTTCGCCACTTTCGAAGGCCTTCGGATCCGGCGCGGACGCGATCAGCAGCGCGCCAAAGGTGTACTGCCGCATCGACCAGGTGAAGCGGAAGAAGGCGTAGACGAAGACGGCCGCCAGAACGAAGAGCTTGAGATCGAAGACGAACGGTGAGGTCCGGGCGGCAAAGGGGATCTCCTTGACCACCTTGGCCGCCTCTTCGGTGGCGCCGAGCAGTGCCAGCAGGCCGCCGATGATCAGGATCGTCGTCGACGCGAAGAACGACGGGCTGGTCGAGAGGTTCTGCACGACGACACCATCAATGACGCGGTTCTCGCGTGCCGTGGTTTGCATCATCCACAGGCGACGATAGCGGTTCGTCGTCGCGAGCAGCGACCCGCGGCCGGCGACGGCGCGGCGGCGGGCAAAGGCCGCATAGCCCCACCAGCCGACCACGAACCAGACCAGCGCGAGCGCGTCGGTCAGCGTGACCTGGCGGACGAGATCGAGCAGTGACATCGATGCGGGGACGCGCAGGACTACCTGGCGGTGCGCAGCCGCCGTGCGTTGGAACGCACGCGGCGTCGGACCGGTGCGAGCGACCGGTTGGCCATCGTAAGCGAGGCTAGCGCGTTGCGCCGTCCGATGCGCTTGGCCGCACCGCGCGGAGAGCGCCCGCCCAGCGCCAGCGCCCAGAAGTCGTTGAGCATCTGCTGCTGCATCCGCCAGCCGGCCTGCCACATGGCCGCCTGGCCGGCGAGCCCGGCATCCCATTTCTCCGACACCATGCGCACCGCTTCGCGCCGGTTTCGTGCGCTGGCGAGCCCTGGCGCCGCCGTCAGACGTGCGGTGCGTGCCTGCACGACCTGCGGCGCAGAAAGCGCGATCTCGCTGGCACTGAGCGCCAGCTTCCACCATTGCTGCATCAGGCTGATCATCAGCGATCCTCGGGCGTGTCGACGTCGTACAGTACTCCCGGATCGTCGACCTCGATGAGTTGCGGCGGGTGCCGCGCTAGCACGTGGCGTGCGCCGGTTTCGCCGGCCGATGCCAGCAGTTCCGACTGCATCGGTGCCGCAAAGCCGACGGGATGACCGCGTCGGCCGCGGTGGACCGGCGCGACGGTCGCAGCACCGGCATGCAGCGCATCGACGATCCGACGCAACGTGTTGGGCTGCACGGCGGGCATGTCGGCCAGCGCGACGACCCAGCCGTTGGCCGACGAGGTCGCCCCGACACCGCAGGCGATCGACGTGCCCTGTCCCTCAGCCGCCCGCGGATTGACGACGAGCGTGCAGCCTTCCGCCCGCAGCAGGTTATGCAGTTCGATCTGGTTGTCTTCACTGGGCGGCGCCACGACGGCAACGACTTCGTCCAGTACGACGCGCAGCGTGCGTGCCGCGGCGACGGCCAGCGGCTCACCCGAGTGGCTGCCGCGCGTGGCGGCCTCCAGCAGCTTGAGCCGCGCTCCGCTCGGGTCGAAGCGGGAGCCCCGCCCTGCAGCCAGCAGCACGCCAACGATGCGCGCGGTGGCTACGGACATCGCTCAGCGTGCACGCAGGCGCGCGACGATCCAGACGACGACACCGGCCGCCATGACGTACAGCGCCGCCTGGACGGCACGGTTCTCGAGGGTATAGAGGAGACTGCGGTACAGCAGAAACGCGCAGGTGCCGACGAAGATCATCGGCAGCACCGGGTAGGCCGGCACCTTGAATGGCCGCGCGACGTGTGGCTGGCGGAACCGCAGCACGAACAGAGCGATGCCGGTCAGCAGGAAGAAGAACCAGAACACCGGCGCAGTGAAGTCGACCATGAACTTCACCCCGCTCTTGTTGACGGTGGCCAGCAGCACGAGCGCGAGGCTGATGACCCCAGTGACCAGGTAGGCCGCGACCGGCGCATTGCGCTTGCTGTTCCAGCCGCCCATGAAGCGGAACACCGGCCAGTCGTTGCCCAGCGAGTAGTTCGTGCGCGCCGCGACGATCATCGTGGCGTTGATCGAGGTGAGCGCGGCGAGGGCGACGATGGCGCCGATCGCCTTTTCGCCGAAGGTGCCGAACGCGTTCCTGGCGACGTCGGCCGCCACGGCCTGGCTCGACTTCAGGCCCTCGAAGCCAAGGCCGGCAAGCAGGGCGGCGACGAACAGCACGTAGATCAACGTGACGACGAGAAGTGCGATGACGAGCACCTTGACGATCGAGCGCGTTCCGCCTTTGACCTCGGCGGAGATGTAGGCGGCCTCGTTCCACCCGCCGAACGTGAAGAGGACGAACAAAAGCGCCGTACCGAAGAGCGCTGGCACCGCGTTGGCGGCGGCGGGCGCTGGCGCCGCGCCCGTTGCCGGCGCGCTGAAGCCGGCGAGCACGACCATCAGCATGCCCAGCACAAGAAGTCCCGACAGAATGTTCTGCGTGCGCGCGGATTCCTTCAGTCCGGCGATGTTTACGGCGGTCAGCGCCACCACGACCAGCAGCGCGTAGATCGTCGAGGAACGCTCGCCGAGCGAGAGCACGCGGCTCATGTAGTCGCCGAATACGAAGGCGAGCAGCGCGATCGAACCGGTGGTGATGACCAGCACGCGCGCCCATGCGAAGAAGAACGAGAGATCCTTGCCATAGGCGCGTGTCAGGAAGTAGTAGTCGCCACCGGCGTTGGGAAAGGTGGTGGCGAGTTCCGCGTAGCACAGCGCCCCGATGAGGGCGAGCGTGGCGCCGAAGAGCCACGCGCCGAACATCCATTCGACGGAGCCCGTCATGCCGGCCACCAGCGGCGGAAAGGAAAAGATTCCGCCGCCGATGATGATGCCGACGATGATCATCACGCCATCGAATACGGAGAGCACGGGCTTCGGCGCGGCCGCCGCCACATTGCCGGACGAGGCCGGGCCGGGATTTCTCGCGTCACTCATCGAATGCCTTTTCCAAAGTGAAGAGCCCCGCCGTGGCGGGGCTCCAGGATCGCTGCGTGCGAGGATCGCTTACTTGCCGTAGAAGCGACCGCACTGCGCAAGCATTTCGGCCCACGGCGCGGCACGCAGCGCGCCTTGCGGCGCGCCGGTGACCTTCGTTTCGGTCGTCCCGCTCTTGAACGTGCCGGCGAGTTCGTTGCCGCGGACCGTGCCGTTGAACGTGCGGGTGACACCCTTGTCGTCGTTGAATGCGAAGCGCAACTGGTCGCCACGCAGGGTCGCGCCTACGAGAGGCTGGCGGCTCGCCCCGCTCACGACCTCGCCGCTCAGCTTCTGAAACGTCTGCGTCAGGTTGATCGTCGTGCTCGCGCCATTGGCGTCGCGCAGCGCCCAGGTTCCGTCCACGCGCGCTGGCACGATCCACAGGTAGGCGGTGCGGTACTCGAACTCCGACGTCTCGTCGGCCTCCCAGTCGCCCATCGTGAACTGGTGCGACGTGACGCGCGTGCCGGGCTTCATCGCGAGAATGCGGTGCCGTACGCAAAGGTTCAGTTCCGGCAGCAGGTACATCGTGATGACGGTGGCTTTGCTGAAGTCTTCCTTGAAGATATCGCCCTGGATGATCTTGGTCTTGCTGGCAACGCCATCGGCCGTGACCAGGCAATCAGCGAGCTTGGCCATGTCGGGGTTGTATTCGATGCCGACCGAGTTGGCGCCCAGCTTGCCGGCGGCGATCGCGATCTTGCCGTCACCGGCGCCGAGGTCGTAGACGAGGTCCTGTGGCGTCACTTTTGCCATGCGCAACATGCGCTGCACGAGTTCGTCCGGCGTGGGTACCCAGACGACATCCTTGCCCGACTGGCCGACCTGCGGCTTGTAGTCCCGCTCGCAGTCCTTGCGGTCACGGGCGTCGGCGTCGGCTGCGAAGGCGGCGGTAAGCAGGCACGCGGCGGCAAGGGCCAGGGGACGTGCGTAGGTGCGAGCAATCATGCGGACTCCTGCGGGTTGGTCAGGCGAAGGGGTGATTCTGCCGCAAGGTTCCCGCGAGCGTCAGCCGCGGGGACCTTGCAGCTCTGGCCGGGCGTGACTAGGCCTGGGCAAGATCGAACGGCAGCTTGCGCAGACGCTTGCCGGTCAGCGCAAACACGGCGTTCGCGACGGCCGGCGCAATCGGCGGCGTGCCCGGTTCGCCGACCCCGGACGGATCGGCCTTGCTCGGAACGATGTGCACGCTGATCTCCGGCATTTCAGGCAGCCGCAGCACCGGGTAGTCGGCAAAGTTGCTCTGCTGCACGACGCCATCTTTAAGCGTGATCTGACCGTGCAGTGCCGCCGACAGGCCGAACGCCATCGCGGACTGGACCTGGGCCTCCACGGTCAGCGGGTTAACCGCGAAGCCGCAGTCGATCGCCGAGGTCACCTTGTGAACACGGATCGTCGACTTGTCGACGGACACCTCGACGACATGCGCGACGATCGACCCGAACGACTCATGCACCGCCACCCCGCGACCGCGTCCCTTGGGGACCGGACTGGTCCAGCCCGACTTGTCGCGCACGAGCTGCAGCACGCCACGCACACGTGCTTGCTTGGGATCGAGCAGGGCGAGCCGGTAGGCGATCGGATCCTGCTTGGCGGCGCGGGCCAGTTCGTCGACCATCGTCTCCATGACGAACGCGGTGTGCGAGTGGCCGACGGAACGCCACCACAGTACCGGCACGTTGACCTCCGGGTGATGCACGCTCACCTGCAGGTTCGGCAGGCGGTAGGGCGTATCGACCACGCCTTCGGTGGCCGATGAGTCCACGCCGTCCTTGACCAGGTACTTCTCGAAGGGCGTTCCCTTCAGGATCGACTGGCCGACGATCGTATGGTTCCAGCTGCGAAGTGCATTGCCCGCGTCCAGGCCGGCGACCACGCGGTGGACGAACAGCGGGCGGTAGTAGCCGCCGCGGATATCGTCCTCGCGCGACCAGATGATCTTCACCGGCGCATCGATGCCGGCCTGCTTCATCGCCTTGGCGATGTTGACGCCCTCGACAAGGTAGTCCGACGACGGGTTCGCGCGCCGGCCGAACCCGCCACCCGCCTGCATCGTGTTCAGCGTCACCTGCTCGGGCTTCAGCCCGGAGGCGGTCGCAATCGCCAGTTGGTCGATGGTCTGGAACTGGGAACCGCACCAGACCATGCAGGCATCCGCCTTCAGGTCGATGACCGCGTTCAACGGCTCCATCGGCGCATGCGCGAGATACGGAAACTCATAGAAGGCCTCGATGCGCTTGGCCGCCTGCGCTACGGCGGCGGCATCGCCATCGCTGCGTGCGGGGAGTCCCGGCTGCAGCGCCAGCTCGCGATAGATCTTCAGCTGGTCGGCCGTTGTCGGCCCGGTCGCGGCTTCCCACTTGATATCGAGCACGTCGCGGGCGGTCTTGGCCGGCCAGTAGCCCCTCGCGATGATGGCAATGCCGGTGCCGCCGCGGTCGACCGGTACCTGCACCACGGCCTCGACACCCTTCACGGCGCGCGCCTTGGTCGGATCGAATGCCGCCACCTTGCCGCCAAAGACCGGCGGGTGGATCAGCAGCGCGACACGCATGTTGGGCAACGTCTTATCGATCCCGAACTGTGCGCTGCCGTTGACCTTTTCCTGCGAGTCCAGGCGCCGTGTCGGCCGGCCGATGATGAAGTAGTCGGCCGGGTCCGCCTTCAGGCCGACACGGGTAGGCAGCGGCAGCTTGGCAGCCGCTTCGGCGAGCGAGCCATAGCTCGCGCGCCGCTTCTGGCCGGCGGGCTCGATGACGAATCCATTGCGCGTGTCGAGCTTGCTGGCGTCGACGCCCCATTGCTGCGCGGCGGCCGCCACCAGCATCGCCCGCGCGGAGGAGCCGATGACGCGGTACTGCTTCCAGCTCGAAGCCACGGAAGTCGAGCCACCGGTCATCTGGATGCCGAAGCCGGGGTCGGCGTAGACCTCGGCGGCCGGCGCGAGCTCGGCGCGCACCTTGGACCACTCGCAGTCGAGCTCTTCGGCGATCAGCATCGGCAAAGCGGTGCTGACACCCTGGCCGAACTCGAGACGATTGACCATCACCGTCGTCGTGCCGTCGGGCGCGATGCGGATGAACGACGACGGCGGAAACACCATCTTCTTGGCGTCCTGCGCCGTTGCTTCGAACGCGAAGCCGAGCATGAGGCCGCCGCCGGCCGCCCCCGTTGACTTCAGGAATTCACGCCGGTTCAACTTGACCGGGACCAGTCGGGCAGCGCCCTGTGTGCGCAGGGCATTCTCGAGAAAACGCATCGTGCTCTCCTAGGCCAGGGTTCGCGCCGCGTCCTTGACGGCCGCGCGGATCCGCGCGTACGTCCCGCAGCGACAGAGGTTGCCTGACAGCGCAGAGTCGATGTCGGCCTCCGAAGGGTTCTTCTTGCTCTTGAGCAGTGCGGTCGCGGCCATGATCTGGCCCGACTGGCAATAGCCGCACTGGACGACGTCATGCTTGATCCAGGCATCCTGGACGGCCTTGCCGACGCGGTCGCCGGATGCGCCTTCGATCGTGGTGACGGGTCCGCTGACCGATGAGATCGGCGTGACGCAGGAACGCACCGGCTGGCCGCCAACGTGCACGGTGCACGCGCCGCAGGCCGCGATGCCGCAGCCGAACTTGGTCCCGGTCATCCCGAGGTTGTCACGCAGTGCCCAGAGCAGGGGTGTGGCGGGATCGGCGTCCACATCGACGGCCTTGCCGTTCACGGTCAAGCGGGTCATCAAGCAACTCCTTGAGGGATATTCGCGTTAGTTTGCGTTGTACGTAGTCCAGGCTGGCGGACTCAGCGGTTTACATCGACGACGATGCGGCCGCGCACGCGCCCGGCGAGGATATCGCGAGCGGCATCGAACGCGCCGGCAAGCGGGATCTCATGGGTGATCGTGGAAAGCTTGGCCGCAGACAGGTGCGCCGCCAGCAGGTCCCAGGCGGCCTCACGGCGCGCCATCGGCGCCATCACGCTGTCGACGCCTGCGAGCGTGACGCTGCGCAGGATGAACGGTGCAACAGTTGCCGGGAAATCCATGCCGCCGGCGAGGCCGCAGGCTGCCACGGTGCCGCCCCAGCGCGTCTGCGCGCAGACGTTGGCCAGCGTGGCGCCGCCGACCGAGTCAATGGCGCCTGCCCAGCGCTCCTTCTGCAACGGCTTGCCGGGTGCGGAAAGCGTTGCCCGATCGATGATTTCTTTGGCGCCGAGCGAGCGCAGGTAGTCTGCTTCGGCGGCCTTGCCGGTCGACGCCACGACCGAGTAGCCGAGCGACGCAAGCAGGGCGACGGCCACCGACCCGACACCGCCGGTTGCGCCGGTCACCAGGATCTCGCCCTGCGCCGGCACGACACCGTGAGCCTGCAGCGCCAGGACCGACAGCGCCGCCGTGTAGCCCGCGGTGCCGATCGCCATGGTGTCGCGCGTCGAAAGAGATTCTGGCGCGCGCACCAGCCAGTCGCCCTTGACCCGGGCTCGTTGTGCAAGGCCGCCCCAGTGTGTCTCGCCCAGACCCCAGCCGTTGATGACCACCTTGTCGCCGGGCTTCCAGCGGGCGTTCCCGCTGGCTGCGACGGTACCGGCGGCGTCGATGCCTGCCACCATGGGCCACCTGCGCACGACCGGCGAGGTGTTGGTGAGGGCGAGTCCGTCCTTGTAGTTGATCGTCGAGTATTCGACGGCGACGACGATATCGTCGCCAGGTGTCGCCGCCTCCAGTTCCGCCTCAGAGATCGCACGCACCTCGGCCTTGAATGTCTCGCCATCCTTGGAAAGCACGATCGCCTGCGTCATGACTCGGCACCGGTAGGGTCAGAGCCGCCGATGATAGTGCGGCGACGTGCCCTGTTACGAGCCGTCACGTCAGTGCGGGAAGGCCGCGACCAGCGCCGCGAGCAGGCAAAGCGCCGCACCGACCGTCAACCGGGTGCGCAGCGCCAGGTACCACGCGGGTACGGGCGTGGCGTAGAGGCGCACCAGTTGCCCGTCCACGACGCGCACCAGCAGCAGATCGCCGATCAGGAAGGCGAGGACCACGGCTGCAGGAATGCCCAGCAACAGCATCAGGAGCGCGAGCCAGCCCAGTAGCGACGGAATGACGCCCCAGCCAAATGCGTTCCAGGACCGGGCTTTGTCGAGTCCGGGGTTGGCCAACGCGAGTCCCCAATGCACGGCGCCGAGGAAAGACAGAACGACGGCGGCATAGGCGACCAGTGCGAACTGCACCCGCAGGGCCGGCTCGCCCTGCCACGGCAGCCACGACAGGATGGCGAGAACGAAGAACGGCGCCAGGCCAAGGTTGCCGAGCAGCGTGGCGATGCGTTGTTCGATGATGGTCGACATTCGCGCTCCGGGTAGGCTGCGATTATGTCGCGGCCGCGGCTCGCGCCGGGGCGTGAAGGCCGGTCGTTTCGGCGTTGGAGGGATTGGATGCGCGCGGAAGCTTGTCATCGCACAAGGGATGTCACGCGGCGGAGTGAAATCCTTGGACGGTCAACTTCTGGAGCCAGATGAGATGAGCGTCGATGTCATCGTCGTTGGAGCAGGGCTGTCGGGTCTGGTGACTGCGCACCGGCTTCATCGGCTGGGCCTGCGCGTGCAGGTGCTCGAAGCGGCCTCGCGCCCGGGCGGGGTGATCGGCTCCGAGCGGAAGCAGGGTGTGCTGTTCGAACGTGGACCGAACAGCGGAATGGATACGACTCCGCTGATCAACGGGCTGCTCGACGAACTTGGAATTCGCGACCAGCGCATCGACGCGAGCAAGGCATCGTCCCGACGCTATATCGTGCGCGGCGGCCGGATGATGGCCCTGCCGACGTCGCCCGGAGCTTTCATCGCGACGCCGCTCTTCTCGTGGCACGCAAAGCTGCGGCTCTTTGCCGAACCCTTCATCGGGCGGGCCGCCCCGGACCAGGAAGAGACGGTCGCGCGATTCGTACGGCGTCGGCTCGGGCCCGAGTTCCTCGACTATGCGATCGAGCCCTTTGTCTCCGGCATCTATGCGGGCGATCCAAACCAGCTGTCATTGCCGGCGGCATTCCCGCGCCTGCATGCGCTGGAACAGCGCTACGGCAGCCTGCTGCGTGGCGCGATCCTCGGTGCCCGCGAGCGTCGGCGCAACGCTGAACGGCCGAAGGGTTCCGCCACCAGCTTTTCGTTCCGCGAGGGCTTCCAGACGCTGACCGACGCGCTTGCCGCGGCGCTCCCGAGTGTGCAGTTCGGGATGCGGGCGACCGCGCTCAGGCGTGAGGCCGGCGGGGAGTTGTCTGTCTCGCTGGAGGGAACTGCCAAGGCAGAACATCGCGCTCGCGCCGTCGTACTGGCAACCCCGGCCTACGCCGCGGCACGACTGGTCGAGCAACTTGTGCCGGATGCGGCGCGTGCGCTCGACGAGATCGCCTATTCGCCGGTGGCTGTCGTGATCAGCGCTTATCGTCGACGGGCTATCGGCCACGCCCTGGATGGCTTTGGCGTCCTGGCGCCCGCGATCGAGCGGCCAGGCATGCTGGGGTCGCTCTTTTCCAGCACGATGTTCGAGGGCCGTTCTGCCTCCGACACGGTCGTGTTCACGACCTTCCTGGGCGGGCGGCGTGACCCGTCGCTGGCCGCGGCGCCCGACGCCGAACTCCTGACGAGGGTGCATGGCGAGCTCAACCGGCTGGTAGGCGCGGGCGAGCCGCCCAGGTTCAACGAAGTCACCCGCTGGCCGCGCGCGATCCCGCAGTACACGCTGGGACACCTGCAACGCATCGCCGCCGTGGAACGGGCGGAGCGGGACGTGCACGGGCTCCACTTCTGCGCCAACTATCGCGGTGGCGTCGCGATCAGCGACTGCGTCATCAACGGTGAGGCGATGGCGCAGCGAATTGTTCAGGAGCTCTCTGCGGCCCGGGCCGGCGCGGCCGGCCAGGACGCTGCGGCCGTCTCTTGAAGCGGCCTGTTCGCGGGCGGCTTTTCTATCGATCGGGAGTGTCGATCGCGCACGCGCCATGGCAGAATCATGGCCGGAAGTCGCACCCGGCGACTCCGCCGTCGGGGCGCCTGCTGCGTACGAGGTCCCGCTGAGCTCCACCGTCATCCCGCTGAGGCAGTCAGCCGTCGAGCGCTCGCTCAAGCAGGCGAGCTTTGACACGGCGGGAGTGCCGCTACTGGCAGTCAATCACAGCGGACAGATTCTTGCCATCAACTCCGAGGCGATGTCGCTGGCCGGCGGCGACTCGGCCGTCGGCCGTAGCGTCGCCGAGCTGCTGGGATTCCTGACTCACCGGGCGTTCGCTCGCCGGTGGCAGCGCCTGTGGTCGCGGGTGTCGGCCGAGGGCCAATGCGAATTCGAGGCGAAGCTCCCGCTGCGCAGCGGTGCCCGGCTGACCGCGCGCTTCGTCGTGCGGCTGTTTCGATTCGACCAGGACGACTTCGCCTCGATCTCCGTGGTCGATACGACGGCCGAGCGCGCCGCGCGTCGTCGTGGCCGCGCCATGGATGCGCGTTCGCGCTCGCTCGCCCAGCATCAGAGCGAACTGACGATCGTGCTGAACGCCGACCGCCGGGTCATCTTCGCGTCAGCGGCGCTGGAGCCCATCACGGGCGAGCACGAAGGCGATGTCATGGGATCGCCGTTCGAGTTCATCCTGGACCAACCGTCGCGCATCGAGTTCCGGCGGGCGGTTGACCGCCTGCTGCGCGAGTCTGCCGGCGATCGCCAGTCCACGTCGCTCCATCTGCGCACGCGCGCGGCCTTGGCGGGCAATGGGCGGAGCCTGTCGTGTGTGCTGGCAAACTGCCTCGACGATCCGCGCGTGCGCGGACTGGTGTTGACAGCGCGCGATCTCGGACCGGCCGAGCGGGCGCAGGCGCGGCGGCTCCGGTTCCGCGAGCGCCTGCTCGAGCTGGCGATTCAGCCGAAGTCGGACTTCACGCAGACCCTGGCCACGGTGCTGCGCTCGACCGCCGAAGTGCTCGACGTGTCGACCGCCAGCTTCTGGCGCCTGTCGCGTGACCCGGATGTCCTGCGCTGCGAGGCTTTCTTCGACCACGGGGCCGACCGTTTCCTGCGCGACTGGGTCGGGCGCGAGTTCCCCGCCACCCGGTTTGCCGCCTACTTCGCGCAGTTGATGAACCGGCAACCGGTCATTGTCAACGACACGCGGACTTCGCGCCTGACCACGATGTTCACCGGCGACCCGGTGTGGGGGCACGTCCGGGCGCTGCTCGACGTACCGATCCTCGTCGAGGGCGACGTGCACGGCGTGCTGTGCCTGCAGCACCGCGACGTCCGCTACTGGGACGAGGACGACGCCGGCTTCGCGAACACGACGGGCCTGATGCTGGCCCTGTCGATGGAGGCCACGCAGCGGCAGGAAGCCGAGACGCGCATCGAGCACCTCGCGTGGTACGACGCGCTGACGGGGCTGCCAAACCGCAACCTGCTGCGCGAGACGATGCGGGACATGATCATGACCGCGTCGAATCGCAAGCGCCGAATGGCGGCCATGCTGATCGACCTCGACCGGTTCAAGGATGTCAACGACACGCTGGGTCACCTGGTCGGTGACGCCTTGATCAAGTCGGCCTCCGAAGTCCTGCGCGAGACGGTCGGTGAAGACGGGACGGTGGCGCGGCTCGGCGGTGACGAGTTCGTCGTGCTGATCAGCGAGTTCGTGCACCGCCAGGAAGTCGCATTGCTCGCCGAGCGGATCGCCCAGGCGCTGCACCGGACCGACCTGGTGCCGAACATCGACACGCAGGTCTCCGCGTCGATCGGTGTGGCGCTCTTTCCTGAGCACGGCCGCGACATGAGCACGCTGCTGAAGAACGCCGATGCAGCGATGTACCAGGCCAAGCGCGACGGCCGCAACCAGTTCAGCTTCTTCAATCCGATCCGCTACGAGCGCGCGGCGCGCGAGGTGCAGCTCGGCATCGAGCTCGTCAAGGCGGTGCAGAGCGAGAACCCGCAGTTCATCTGCGAGTACCAGCCGCAGATCGAGATGGCAAGCGGTCGCGTGGTCGGCCTGGAGGCGCTGATCCGGTGGAATCACCCGGTGCACGGCATGCTGACGCCGGACCGTTTCATCGGCGTGGCGGAGGTGAGCGGCCTGTCCGAGCGCATCACGCGCTGGGTGCTGAACGAGGTCTGCAGCCAGATCAATCGCTGGCGCCTGGTGAAGCCGGACTTCGATGTGCCGGTGGCCGTCAACGTTGCGGGCCGCGAGATGGGATCGACGGCACTGCCGATCCTGGTGCGCAGCGCGCTGGTGAAGCACAACATCGAGCCGCGGCTGATCGTGCTGGAAATCACGGAGCGCACGCTGGTCAAGGAAAGCGAGATCAACAACGACGTCCTGGCCGAGCTCGCGTCGATCGGGGTCGGCCTCGTGCTCGACGACTTCGGCACCGGGTACTCGATGCTCGGCTACCTCAAGCGCATGCCGATTCACGCGCTGAAGATCGACCAGTCATTCATCGAGGGCATTCCCGCGGATCCGGACAGCCGCGCGATCGTGCACGCCATGCTCGCCGTTGCGCGTCACTTCCGGCTGAAGGTCGTGGCCGAGGGCGTTGAATCACAGGACCAGGTCGATTACATGCGCGAGATCGGCTGCGAATTCGCGCAGGGCTTTTTCTACTCGCGGGCCATCTCCGGCGACACGATCCTCGACTACCTCGCGCGCGAGTCGGCCGCCTCCTGATTGCGGCTCGCCCGGCATTAAA
Organism: uncultured beta proteobacterium; assembly: GCA_963780715.1. Classification (GTDB taxonomy): domain Bacteria; phylum Pseudomonadota; class Gammaproteobacteria; order Burkholderiales; family Burkholderiaceae_F; genus JALORV01. Next base: position 131,587 of record CAWADK010000009.1, on the reverse strand, counting down.
CTGGGGCGACACAGCGAGGAGGCACGTCATGGAGTACCAAAACATTCTGGTCGAGGCCCGCGGTCGCGTCGGCCTCGTGACACTCAATCGTCCGAAGGCGCTCAATGCGCTGAACGATCAGCTGATGGACGAACTGGGCCATGCGCTGCTCGCGTTCGATGGCGACGACGGCATCGGCGCGATGGTGATCACCGGCAGCGAGAAGGCCTTCGCCGCCGGTGCGGATATCGGCGCGATGAAAGACTGGTCCTACATGGACGTCTTCAAGTCCGAATACATCTCGCGCAACTGGGAAACACTGCGGCGCATTCGCAAGCCTGTCGTCGCCGCGGTCTCCGGTTACGCGCTTGGCGGTGGCTGCGAACTCGCGATGATGTGCGACATCGTGTTCGCTGCTGACACGGCCAGGTTTGGCCAACCGGAGATCAAGCTTGGCATCATCCCCGGCGCCGGTGGAACGCAGCGCCTGCCGCGGGCCGTCGGCAAGGCCAAGGCGATGGATCTCGTCCTGACGGCGCGGATGATGGATGCCGCAGAGGCCGAACGCGCAGGACTGGTGTCTCGTGTCATTGCCGCCGACAAGCTCCTCGAGGAAGCGCTTGCCGCCGCCACGACGATCGCCGGTCAGTCGCTGCCCGCTGTGATGATGGCCAAGGAAGCAATCAATCGCGCCTACGAAGCACCCCTCGCCGAGGGAATGCTCTTTGAGCGACGCCTCTTTCATTCTCTGTTTGCGACCATCGACCAGAAGGAAGGCATGACCGCGTTCATCGAGAAGAGGGCGGCGAACTTCAGTCACAAGTAGCGGCAAGGTCGGCTGCCCGTGGCGAAGACGAACACGCCGCCACGGACAACGACTAGAGCACTTCTCCTAGCGTTTTTTCTCGAGCCTGGCACCGGCCTCGCGTAAGGGCTTCCGGCTTTTCGGAACAAGGACTTAGCGGCGAAGTGCCGATCGCTGCACGCGCACGTGCAACCCCACCGGAGGCGCGTCGTTCGCTGCGGAACGCGAGGCAACAGGGGCCTCTCCTTGAGTTCGGCGCAGAGGTCGGCTTGACACGAATTTTCCAGGCCCTCATAATTCCGCTTCTTCGCTGCTGCGGTTGCGATGCAACATCTTTGACCGCAGCGAGCACGCTCTTTAACAACGAAACAGCCGATAAGTGTGGGCGCTTGATGAAAGGCGCAACCGGCACGGAAGGTCGTCGTGGTCTCACACCATGACATCAACCGACTGCGCCGGCTGAACTCAAGACATTAAGTGCTCACGCAATGGAAAGAGGGAAAAGGTGTCGACACTTCGGTGGAAACATCAAATACCTCGATTCCAGCGAGTGAGTAATCAACCGTGCCTGGCACGGTTGCGCAAACAGTATCGAACTGAAGAGTTTGATCCTGGCTCAGATTGAACGCTGGCGGCATGCCTTACACATGCAAGTCGAACGGCAGCACGGGGGCAACCCTGGTGGCGAGTGGCGAACGGGTGAGTAATGCATCGGAACGTGCCCAGTAGTGGGGGATAACCAGTCGAAAGATTGGCTAATACCGCATACGACCTACGGGTGAAAGCGGGGGACCGTAAGGCCTCGCGCTATTGGAGCGGCCGATGTCTGATTAGCTAGTTGGCGGGGTAAAAGCCCACCAAGGCGACGATCAGTAGCTGGTCTGAGAGGACGACCAGCCACACTGGGACTGAGACACGGCCCAGACTCCTACGGGAGGCAGCAGTGGGGAATTTTGGACAATGGGCGCAAGCCTGATCCAGCCATGCCGCGTGCGGGAAGAAGGCCTTCGGGTTGTAAACCGCTTTTGGCAGGAACGAAACGGCGATTCCTAATACGAGTCGTTAATGACGGTACCTGCAGAATAAGCACCGGCTAACTACGTGCCAGCAGCCGCGGTAATACGTAGGGTGCAAGCGTTAATCGGAATTACTGGGCGTAAAGCGTACGCAGGCGGCTTTGCAAGACAGGTGTGAAATCCCCGGGCCTAACCTGGGAACTGCATTTGTGACTGCATGGCTAGAGTCTGTCAGAGGGGGGTGGAATTCCACGTGTAGCAGTGAAATGCGTAGAGATGTGGAAGAACACCGATGGCGAAGGCAGCCCCCTGGGATGAGACTGACGCTCATGTACGAAAGCGTGGGGAGCAAACAGGATTAGATACCCTGGTAGTCCACGCCCTAAACGATGTCTACTAGTTGTCGGAGGGTAACTCCTTCGGTAACGCAGCTAACGCGTGAAGTAGACCGCCTGGGGAGTACGGTCGCAAGATTAAAACTCAAAGGAATTGACGGGGACCCGCACAAGCGGTGGATGATGTGGATTAATTCGATGCAACGCGAAAAACCTTACCTACCCTTGACATGCCACTAACGAAGCAGAGATGCATTAGGTGCCCGAAAGGGAAAGTGGACACAGGTGCTGCATGGCTGTCGTCAGCTCGTGTCGTGAGATGTTGGGTTAAGTCCCGCAACGAGCGCAACCCTTGCCAATAGTTGCTACGAAAGGGCACTCTATTGGGACTGCCGGTGACAAACCGGAGGAAGGTGGGGATGACGTCAAGTCCTCATGGCCCTTATGGGTAGGGCTTCACACGTCATACAATGGCTGGTACAGAGGGCTGCCAACCCGCGAGGGGGAGCCAATCCCAGAAAACCAGTCGTAGTCCGGATTGCAGTCTGCAACTCGACTGCATGAAGTCGGAATCGCTAGTAATCGCGGATCAGCATGTCGCGGTGAATACGTTCCCGGGTCTTGTACACACCGCCCGTCACACCATGGGAGTGGGTTTCACCAGAAGCCGTTTGCCTAACCGCAAGGAGGGCGGCGACCACGGTGAGATTCATGACTGGGGTGAAGTCGTAACAAGGTAGCCGTACCGGAAGGTGCGGCTGGATCACCTCCTTTCTAGAGTACGCGCTTCGAGTTAAGCGTCCACACTTATCGGTTGGTTTCTTGCAGCAGCGAGTGGCGCAGGGTGGCGCAGATGTATGAAGCAAGCGCGTCGCGCAGCGCCAGGCCCTGACGAGTTTGTATTTCGGAAGGGTCTGTAGCTCAGCCGGTTAGAGCACCGTCTTGATAAGGCGGGGGTCGTTGGTTCGATTCCAACCAGACCCACCACACTCGGTGCGGGTGAAGTGCCGGGGGTGTAGCTCAGTTGGGAGAGCGCCTGCTTTGCAAGCAGGAGGTCATCGGTTCGATCCCGTTCACCTCCACCACTATTTGAACAGACGTCAAACGAAAGTCCGTGCCGCGGATTTCCGTTTGACCATTGGTCAAATCGCTGTTTCGATCTTTAACAATTCGGAAGAAGCAAAGCGTTTCAACTCTGCGCCTGGTGATGAGCCGGGAGAGAGTTGATAACGGGTTGTGATTGCATTCGAGCTCTCAGCAACAACTGAGAACAACGGCAACGCGGTCGCTTGTTAACCGTGCCTGGCAAAAGGCGGCAGGGTTATAGGATCAAGCGACTAAGTGCATGTGGTGGATGCCTTGGCGATTACAGGCGATGAAGGACGTGGCAGCCTGCGAAAAGCTGCGGTGAGCTGGCAAACAAGCGTTACTAGCCGCAGATGTCCGAATGGGGAAACCCACCCGCAAGGGTATCCCGCGCTGAATTCATAGGCGCGTGGAGGCGAACCTGCTGAACTGAAACATCTAAGTAGGCAGAGGAACAGAAATCAACCGAGATTCCGAAAGTAGCGGCGAGCGAAATCGGACCAGCCTGTGCGTTTTAGCTTCGGTTCTAGTGGAACGGTCTGGAAAGTCCGGCCATAGCGGGTGATAGCCCCGTACACGAAAGATCCGGAGTGGAACTGAGCGCACGACAAGTAGGGCGGGACACGTGAAATCCTGTCTGAATATGGGGGGACCATCCTCCAAGGCTAAATACTCGTAATCGACCGATAGTGAACCAGTACTGTGAAGGAAAGGCGAAAAGAACCCCGGGAGGGGAGTGAAATAGATCCTGAAACCGCATGCATACAAACAGTAGGAGCCCGCAAGGGTGACTGCGTACCTTTTGCATAATGGGTCAGCGACTTACATTCTGTGGCGAGCTTAACCGTATAGGGAAGGCGTAGCGAAAGCGAGTCCGAATAGGGCGTCCAGTCGCAGGGTGTAGACCCGAAACCAGATGATCTATCCATGGCCAGGCTGAAGGTGGGGTAACACTCACTGGAGGGCCGAACCGACTACTGTTGCAAAAGTAGCGGATGAGCTGTGGATAGGGGTGAAAGGCCAAACAAATCTGGAAATAGCTGGTTCTCCCCGAAAACTATTGAGGTAGTGCCTCGCGTATCACTCCAGGGGGTAGAGCACTGTTATGGCTAGGGGGGCATGGCGCCTTACCAAACCATGGCAAACTCCGAATACTTGGAAGTGTCAGCGCGGGAGACAGTGCACCGGGTGCTAACGTCCGGACACGAAAGGGAAACAACCCAGACCGCCAGCTAAGGTCCCTAATACCGACTAAGTGGGAAACGAAGTGGGAAGGCTAAGACAGTCAGGAAGTTGGCTTAGAAGCAGCCATCCTTTAAAGAAAGCGTAATAGCTCACTGATCGAGTCTTCCTGCGCGGAAGATGTAACGGGGCTAAGTCGGTAACCGAAGCTGCGGATTTGCGCGCAAGCGCAAGTGGTAGGGGAGCGTTCTGTAAGCCTGCGAAGGTGGCTTGAGAAGGCTGCTGGAGGTATCAGAAGTGCGAATGCTGACATGAGTAGCGTTAAAGAGGGTGAAAAGCCCTCTCGCCGTAAGCCCAAGGTTTCCTGCTCCACGTTCATCGGAGCAGGGTGAGTCGGCCCCTAAGACGAGGACGAAAGTCGTAGTCGATGGGAAGCAGGTCAATATTCCTGCACCGATCTCCAATGCGATGGGGGGACGGACTGTTGAAGATCATCCGGGTGTTGGATGTCCCGGTTTCTGATCGTAGGTGGCCAGTAGGCAAATCCGCTGGCGTATCACCGAGGAAAAGGATCGAGTGGCGTAAGCCGCGAAGTGATTGGATGTGGTTCCAGGAAAAGCCTCTAAGCTTCAGTTGGAGACGACCGTACCGAAAACCGACACTGGTGGGCGAGCTGAATATGCTCAGGCGCTTGAGAGAACTCGGGAGAAGGAACTCGGCAAATTGACACCGTAACTTCGGAAGAAGGTGTGCCTTGGTAGCGTGACGGGAGAAACGCCCGAAGCGTGAAGAGGTCTCAGAGAATCGGTGGCTGCGACTGTTTATTAAAAACACAGCACTCTGCAAACACGAAAGTGGACGTATAGGGTGTGACGCCTGCCCGGTGCTGGAAGGTTAAGTGATGGAGTGCAAGCTCTTGATCGAAGCCCCAGTAAACGGCGGCCGTAACTATAACGGTCCTAAGGTAGCGAAATTCCTTGTCGGGTAAGTTCCGACCTGCACGAATGGCGTAACGATGGCCACACTGTCTCCTCCCGAGACTCAGCGAAGTTGAAATGTTTGTGATGATGCAATCTACCCGCGGCTAGACGGAAAGACCCCATGAACCTTTACTGTAGCTTTGCATTGGACTGTGAACCGATCTGTGTAGGATAGGTGGGAGGCTTTGAAGCGGGGCCGCTAGGTCTCGTGGAGCCAACGTTGAAATACCACCCTGATTTGTTTGCGGTTCTAACCTGCGCCCGTCATCCGGGCGGGGAACAGTGCATGGTAGGCAGTTTGACTGGGGCGGTCTCCTCCCAAAGGGTAACGGAGGAGTTCGAAGGTACGCTAGGCACGGTCGGAAATCGTGCTAATAGTGCAATGGCATAAGCGTGCTTAACTGCGAGACCGACAAGTCGAGCAGATGCGAAAGCAGGACATAGTGATCCGGTGGTTCTGTATGGAAGGGCCATCGCTCAACGGATAAAAGGTACTCTGGGGATAACAGGCTGATACCGCCCAAGAGTTCATATCGACGGCGGTGTTTGGCACCTCGATGTCGGCTCATCTCATCCTGGGGCTGTAGCCGGTCCCAAGGGTATGGCTGTTCGCCATTTAAAGAGGTACGTGAGCTGGGTTTAAAACGTCGTGAGACAGTTTGGTCCCTATCTGCCGTGGGCGCTGGAAGATTGACGGGGGCTGCTCCTAGTACGAGAGGACCGGAGTGGACGCACCTCTGGTGTACCGGTTGTCACGCCAGTGGCATCGCCGGGTAGCTATGTGCGGAAGAGATAACCGCTGAAAGCATCTAAGCGGGAAACTTGCCTGAAGATTAGTCTTCCCGGAGGCTAGACCTCCCTAAAGGGTCGTCCAAGACCAGGACGTTGATAGGTCGGGTGTGGAAGCGCGGTAACGCGTTGAGCTAACCGATACTAATTGCCCGTGCGGCTTGATCCTATAACCGTGCTGCCTCCTCAGTGAGTTGAGGCGCGAACGCAAGCACGATCGCCACGTTGCGTGGCCTTTGCTTCTTCCGATTTGGATCTTTCGAGCGTGACCGCACAGCGGTCGCATTCGCGAGGTCAATCAGTTTTGCCTGACGACCATAGCGAGTTGGAACCACTCCTTCCCATCCCGAACAGGACAGTGAAACGACTCAGCGCCGATGATAGTGGGATGTATTTCCCGCGAAAGTAGGACATCGTCAGGCTCGCAATACCAACGCCCCGATACCGCAAGGTACCGGGGCGTTTTCATTTGCGACGCCTGCCCGCTTCTATACTGGTCTTCTTGCCGCGGGAGGCTGCATGGAACGCTTCACGATTTCGCTAGACGACCAACTGGCGCACGAGTTCGACGCCCTGATCGAAAGCCGCGGCTACAGCAACCGCTCCGAGGCCGTGCGCGACATCCTGCGGGCGCACCTGGATCGCCTCCGCGAGGGTGCAGACGAGCACGCGCACTGTGTCGCCAATCTCTCCTACGTCTACAACCACCACGAGCGCGACCTGGCCGAGCGCCTGACGTCGCTGCAGCACGACCACCACGACCTGACGATCTCGACGATGCATGCGCATCTCGACCATGACCATTGCATCGAGAGCGTCATGCTCAAGGGACATTCACGCGACGTCCGGCGCTTTGCCGATGCCATTTCGGCCGAACGCGGCGTCAAGCACGGTCAGCTCAATCTCGTCACGGTCGAGGTCGAACACCCGGCCCGGCACGTTCACTCCCACCTGACTCCCAACCACTGACCCGCAATACCTCCATCACGCTTGATTCCCGACAAGGACCGAATAAGAAGATTCGGTCTAGAGTTCATACGTCGGGAAAGGAGGGTTGTGTGCACGAACTGCCGTCGGAGTGGACCGCGCTCTGCGCCCTCGTATTCCTGCTCGGTCTGAAGCACGGATTCGATGCGGACCATCTCGCGACCATTGATGGGCTGACGCGCTACAACGCGCGGCATGGCCGCCGTTTCGGCCGCTACTGCGGTGCACTGTTCTCGCTCGGCCACGGCGCGATCGTGCTGGTCATCGCGCTGGTGGTCGGGGCGGCAAGCGAGCGCTGGGATGCGCCACAATGGCTCGAGCAGTTCGGCGCGTGGACATCGATTCTCTTCCTGACCCTCATCGGGATCGTCAACCTGCATGCGGTGCTGACGGCATCCCCGGGCGAGGTTGTTGCACCGGTCGGGCTGAAGGGCCGCCTGCTTGGGCGCCTGAATCGCGCGAGTCATCCATTGACCGTGGCGCTGGTGGGAGCGCTCTTTGCGCTGTCGTTTGACACGGTGAGCCAGTCGGCGCTCTTCGCACTGACGGCAGCGCAGTTCGGCGGGGTCGGCCACGCCCTCCTGCTCGGAGTCCTCTTCGTCTTTGGCATGCTCGTAACTGATGGGGTCAACGGATTGTGGATCTCGCGCCTGATCGCGCGTGCCGATCAACTCGCCTGCATCGCCTCGCGGGTGATGAGCCTGGCGGTGTCGGGAGTAAGCCTTCTGGTTGCAGCCTTCGGTGCGGCGAAGCTTGCGTCGCCTCTCGTCGATGCGTGGAGCGAAGGCAAGGAACTCGCGTTCGGCTCCGTCGTCGTCGCGACCATCGCGCTGTCCTTTGTGGTGGCGCTGATGCTTGCACGGCGGACAGCGGTCCAGACAGCCTGAGCCGATCTCGCTGAGCCGCCACGGCGGCAGTGCTGTTAGAGTTTCGAGCACAATGCGTCGCTCTGACTGAGCCGGAGTCGGCATGCGCCTTCTGCGCTGGGTGGGGTGGAGCGCGCTCTTGCTTGCGGTGCTGATGGCAGCCGCGGCGCTTTGGTACAGGCAGGCCAGCCAGCCGCTGCATGAAGGCAAGCTCGCTGTTCCGGGGCTACGTAGCGCGATCGAAGTTCGTCGCGACAAGCAGGGCATCCCGACGATCGTGGCCGCGAGCGAACCCGACGCGGCGTTTGCGCTGGGCTTCGTGCACGCGCAGGACCGGCTCTGGCAGATGGAGTTCAACCGGCGGCTCGCCGCGGGGCGTCTGGCTGAGGTGCTCGGACCCTCGGCTTTGCCGACGGACCAGTTCCTGCGCACGCTGGGTGTGCATCGCGTCGCGCAGAAGATCCATCAGTCGCTCGACGCAGAGCACCGGACGTTGCTCGATGCCTATGTCGGCGGCGTCAACGCGTACCTGACAACGCGCAGCGGTCCACTGCCGCCGGAGTTCCTGCTGACCCGCGCGCCGGCACCGGAACCCTGGACGCCCGCGGACTCGGTCGCCTGGTCGCTGATGATGGCGTGGGACCTCGCGTCGTATTCGATGCGCATGGAATTGCGCCGCCTGCGCCTGGCGCAGATTTTCACCCGTGAGGAGATCGACGACTTCTACCCGCCGCTGCCAGGCGAAGCGCCGCCCGCCGCCGCGGACTACGTGGAGATGTACCGCCTGCTCGGGGCGCTGAAGTCAGCGCAGCGCAAATCAACGGAACGATTAGCTGGCCGAGATCCCGTCGGCCGGCTTCGGCGACGGCGAAGGTCTCGGCTCCAACAACTGGGTGCTCGCGGGGCGGCGCACGGTCAGCGGCAAGCCTCTGCTCGCGAACGATCCGCACCTTGGACTTACGGCGCCCTCGGTCTGGTACTTCGCCGCCCTGCAGGCGCCAGGGCTGGACGTCATCGGCGCGACTTTGCCCGGCCTGCCGGGCGTCGTGCTGGGGCGGAACTCGCAGGTCGCCTGGGGCATGACGAACACCGGTGTGGACCAGCAGGATCTCTACCTGGAACGACTCAATCCCGACGACGCGCATGAATACGAGACGCCAACCGGCTGGCAGCGCTTCACCGAACGTGTCGAGCGCTTCAAGGTCAAGGGCGAGGCGGACGTCGATCTCGTCGTGCGCGAGTCCAGGCACGGGCCGGTGATCAGCGGCCTGGCCGCCATCGACAAGAGTTTCGTCCATCCGCGCTATGTGCTGGCATTGAAGTGGTCGGCCCTGGAGCCATCGGACCGTACGCTGCCCGCCATCCGTGCCTTGAACCGTGCAAGCAACGTTGCAGATGCCGAGCGCGCGCTTGGCGACTTCCAGATCGTCACGCAATCCATGGTGCTGGCGGACGCCGACGGGCGCATCGGCTTCGTCGTGACCGGTCGGATTCCGCGGCGCACTGCGGACAACGACCTGCGCGGCATTGCACCGGCTCCCGGATGGGACGCCCGTTACGACTGGGACGGATACCTGCCGTATCCGGAGGCGCCACGCCTCCTGGACCCGGCGTCGGGTTTCATCGCGACGGCGAACAACCGCATCGTCTCCTCCGAGTATCCGCATCACCTGACCTTCGACTGGTTCGCACCGTACCGACTGCGTCGCATCGAGCAACTGGTCGGCGCGCGCGAAAAGCACGACGTCGCGTCGACCCGGGCGATACAGGCCGACGTGCTGTCGCTGCCGGCGCGCGAGTTGATGGCGGTGCTTGCCGTGGCCCAGCCCCTGACGATCGCGGGCCGCGAGGCGCTCGAGCGGCTGAAGGCGTGGGACGGAACCATGTCGACCGAGCAGCCCGAGCCGCTGCTGTTTCACGCCTGGCGGCGCGAACTGGCGTGGCGCGTGTTCGCCGACGATTTCGGCGAGCTCGCGGTGGACTTCGTCGCCGCGGCCGACATGACTCGCGCGCTGCTGCATGTGCTGACGAGCAAGTCGCCGGCGCGTGACTGGTGCGATGACCGTCGCACCGCGCAACGCTTCGAATCCTGCCTCACGCTGATGTCCGAAGCGCTGGATGCGTCCGTGGAGCGGCTGACCCGCGAATCCGGCCGCGACGTTGCCGGCCTGCGCTGGGGCGATGAGCATTTGGCCGTCGCGGAGCATCGACCCTTCTCGAGCGTCGGGCCGCTTGCGCGACTCTTCGATCTGAGTACTCCGTTCCCCGGAGACACCTTCACCGTCAACGTCGGGGCCCTGTCGAACCGGGTCGATACGCCGTTCAGAACGCATCACGCGGCCAGCCTGCGCGCAATCTATGACCTGGCGTCTCCGAGCGCTTCGACCTGGGTGTTGTCGACCGGGCAGGCCGGCCATCCGCTCTCTGAGTTCTACGCGTCGATGCTGCCCCTATGGCGCGATGTCGAGTCCGTGCCGATGCGGCCGGCGTCGAAGGGCGTGCGCGAGCTCGAACTGACGCCGCAGCGTTAGACGTCGTGCCCGACCGTCCATAGAAGGCACACCGGCGCCGCCGGCCCTGTCCCGACGGAAAGCGCTTCGGTATCTATGTTTGGAGCGGTGCTCGACGCCGGCGTCACGAGCTCGCCTCCCACTGGGTGCGTTGTGCCGCGCCTTGCAGCGCGGCGGATTCCAGCACGGCGGGCACGGTTTCCGCGAGGGCCGCCGCGATCATCGACTGCGCGACGTCCTCGACTGCGACGGGCCGCAGCGATGCCGGCAACCAGGTTCGCACCGGCCGCGTCATCGCCAGCGCGAGCGACTCGCCCCAGCGCCGTTCGGTGCGCGGACCGTCCAACAGGCCGGGGCGAAGGAGCACCAGGGACGAACCTGCAACCGCGCGCAGATCGTTCTCCGTTTGACCCTTGACACGGTTGTAGAACACGCGGCTCTTCGCATCGGCACCGAGCGCACTGATGACGACCAGGCGCGAGACCGGCACGCTGGCAGCCCAGCGGGCGAACGCGAGCACGAGATCGTGGTCGACGTGGCGGAACGCCTGCTGCGAACCGGCGGAGCGGATCGTCGTGCCAAGGCAGCAGTAGGCGTCGACGGTCGAACGGGGCAACAGCGGCGCCAGCACGCCGTCGAGCGCATCGAAGCGGGCGGGTGCCTCGACGAGCCTGGGGTGTTCCAACTGCAGCGCGCGCCGAGTCAGCGCGATGACCCGGCCGTAGGCCGGCGTGCGTGTGAGGCGAGCGACAAGTTCGCGCCCGACGAGGCCGGAGGCGCCGGCGACCACTGCCGTGCGTTCGGTTGTTCTGTTATTCCTTCCCGCCACCGGTGCTCCGCCGTCCCGCCGCGAGGGTTCGCGCGCAGCGTCATTATCGGGCGGCCTGCCGTCGGCAGACCAATCTACGGACAGAGGCCGCCCGGTTGCCGCCTACGGACGTGCGCCGGCCCGGATCAGCTGCTGCGCGATGTGCTCTCCGAGCCGCGCCAGATGTTGCCAGCTCGCGAAGTCCTCCGGCATGCGCTGCACGACGATCTGCAGGCCGTCGGCGCGAAGATTGACCTCGACGCTGTCGTCGGTGCGGAAGTCCTTGGCAGAGGGCGCTGCCCAGTTCATCAGCAGGGCCTGCAACTGCTCGTCGACCCAGCCGCGCGGCATGTCCGGGGCGATGGCCACGGCGAATCGTTCCCGGAACAGCGGCCGGCCCTCGGGCAGGTCGATCGCGCTGTCGTAGAAGTCGGTCTTGTCGGAGCCAACTCCGTGACCTGCCATGGCCTGTGCAATGCCGCTGACCACACCCAGAAGGACCCGGCCGACCACGCCGCTTTCGAGCCCGAAGCGCTTGCGACCAATGATCACGAGGGAAAGTGACTGCGTGCGCAGGTTGTTGCTGCGCCAGGTGGCTCGTGGAGTCGGCGACTTGTCGCCGCGGTCGCTGTCGTACCACATCTCCCAATCGATGCCGGCGGCCGAACCGGCAAACCGGTAGTCGATGCGTCCGGCGCGCTGGTCGTCGTAGGTCCAGCCCAGCTTGCGTGCCTGCACGCGCCGCTCGAAGTGCCGCTGGCGCTCGAGTTGGCGGGCCTTGAGGAGGACCCAGACGATCGCCCCTGCGACGGCGGCAATCACGGCGAATGCGAATACTCCCTTCATACGTGCATTCAGGCGGCTAGGAATCAGAAACGGGTCGAAGGCACGGGAGCACGCAACGCGCACTCCAGGCCGCAAAGAGACGGATGCTACGGCCCGTGGCCTGCGGCCGATCCGGCGAATTGCGGAACAACGCCCTCAGCCCGGTGGTCGCAGCAGGGCGTAGCGCCTTGCACTGCCGCATCGTTGCTCCTACGATCGAATGCCGATGCGCGCTGTTGCGATTCCGATCGTGATCCTGCTGGCGGGCTGTGCGGCGGTCCCCGTGGTGGACGCACCCGCCACATCCATCGCACCCTTTTCTGCGGGTGGGGCAACGCTGCCCAAGGGCTGGCAGCCGCTGATCATCAATCGAACCAAGACGCCGACCGAGTACCGGCTGGCGCGCGACCCTGTCACTCGGGAGATCGTGCTGCACGCCACGGCGGACGCCGCGGCGAGCGGTCTGCGGCAACAACTCGACGTCGACCCCGGTGCCTGGCCCGTGGTCCGCTGGCGCTGGCGCGTGGTCGACCTGATCGTGGGTGCCGACAACCAGGATCGCTACGCCGAGGACTCGCCCGTCCGCTTGATGCTCTTCTTCGATGGTGACAAGAGCGCGCTGCCCATCAAGGAGCAGCTGATGATGGAGACCGGCAGGCTGCTGACCGGCCAGGAGCTGCCGTACTCGACGCTGATGTACATCTGGGAGAACCGGTTCCCGGTCGGCACGGTGCTGCCGAACAGCTTTACGTCGCAGGTGAAGCTGTTCGTGGCCGGCAGCGGACCCGATGTCCGGCTCGGTCAGTGGAAGGACTTCGAGCGCAACTATGTCGAGGACTACCGGCGCGCCTTCGGGGCCTCGCCCGGCCGGTTGATCGGCGTCGGCATCATGACCGACACCGACAACACCGGTGAACGGATCGAGGCGTTCTACGGCGACATCGAACTGAAGCGGGCGCCCTGAGGGTTTGCCCGGCCTGGGTCGGGTTTGACGCTGGCGCCTTCTTTTTGTGATGATCCGCCGGTTGTATACAAGGAGAACACGATGCGCCGCCTTGCCATTGCCGCACTTTCCGTCCTCGCGCTCGCCGCCGTCCCGGTCGCCGAGGCCAAGAGCCTGCGCTGGGCCAGTCAGGGTGACTTCCTGACGATGGACCCGCATGCCCAGAACGAGAGCCTCAATAACACCGCGGCGTCCTACATCTACGAGTCGCTGCTGACCTACAACGAAAAGTTCGAACTTGTGCCGGCACTGGCGACTTCATGGAACCGCGACGGCAATCTGCTCTGGCGGTTCAATCTGCGCAAGGGCGTCAAGTTCCACGACGGCACGCCGTTCACCGCCGACGACGTCGTCTTTTCCATCGAGCGCGCGATGGCGCCGACCTCGAACTTCCGCCAGTTCACGACGGGAGTGCAGGGCGCCCGCAAGATCGACGACCACACGGTGCTCGTTTACACGACGGTGCCGAACCCGGTCCTGCTGCGGCAGCTGACCGAGGTGCGCATCATGAGCAAGGCGTGGGCCGAGAAGAACAAGGTCGTGCAGCCGCAGAACTTCGTGCAGAAGGAAGAAACCTACGCCGCGCGTCATGCCAATGGCACGGGTCCCTACATGCTCAAGTCGCGCGAGGTCGACATCAAGACCGTGTTCGTCGAGAACCCGAACTGGTGGAACAAGGCGGGCAAGAAGGGCAATGTCACCGAGGTCGTCTACTCGCCGATCAAGTCGGAGTCGACCCGCACCGCAGCGCTGCTGTCGGGCGAGCTCGACTTCGTGCTCGATCCCGCGCCGCAGGACATCGCCCGCATGAAGCAGAACTCCGCGATCAAGGTGGTCGAGGGCGCCGAAAACCGGACGATCTTCATCGGGCTCGACCAGCACCGTGACGAGCTGCAGTTCGCGAGCGTGAAGGGCAAGAACCCGTTCAAGGACGTGCGTGTGCGGCAGGCGCTGTACCAGGCGATCGACATCGAGGCGATCAAGCGCGCCGTCATGCGTGGCGCGTCGGACCCGACCGGCGCCATCATTGCGCCGCAGGTGCACGGCTGGACCAAGGAATCGAACCAGCGCCTGCCCTACAGCGTCGATGCGGCCAAGAAGCTGCTGGCCGACGCCGGCTACCCGAACGGTTTCGAGTTCACTCTCGACTGTCCCAACAACCGCTACATCAACGACGAGGAAATCTGCAAGGCGCTGGCGTCGATGTGGGCGCGGATCGGCCTGAAGGTGAACGTCAACGCGATGCCGCGCGCCACTTACTTCCCGAAGATCCAGAAGTACGACACCTCGGCCTACCTGCTCGGCTGGGGAGTGCCGACTTTCGACGCGCTGTACACGCTGCAGTCGCTGGCACGCACGGTGGGCGCGGGCGGTGACGGCAACTTCAACCTCGGACGGATCAGCAACGCCGAGTTCGACAAGCTGGTCGATGGCATCAAGAGCGAAGTCGACCAGAAGAAGCGCGACGAGATGATCGCCAAGGCGCTGATGCTGCACAACCAGCAGGTGATGCACGTCCCGCTGCACAACCAGGTGATACCGTGGGCGATGCGCAAGAACGTCAACGTCGTGCATCGTGCCGACAACCGCCTGCAGGCCGAGTGGGTGAAGATCGACTAGGCGAGCGCTGCTGCGCCGTCGGGGCGCTAGTTGCTTCGGGGCCGGCTACGCCGGCCCTTTTCATTCCTGCCGCGCCTTTGCGACGGACGCACGGTCGCTTCGCTCGGGTTCCGCGCTATATTTCAACGAGTTGACAGCCCGGTCGTCCGCACCGGGCATTTTGTTGTCCCGGGATGCTCGCGTTCATCATTCGCCGCTTGTTGCAGGCTGTCCTTGTCATGCTGGCGGTGGCGCTCGTGGCGTTTCTGCTCTTCCAGTATGTCGGTGACCCCGTGTCGCAAATGCTCGGGCAGGATGCAACGCCCGAAGACCGTGCGCGCCTGCGCACCGAACTGGGGCTGGACGAGCCGTTCTATGTCCAGTTCTCGACGTTCGTCGGCAATGCGGTGCAGGGCGATTTTGGAATCAGCCTGCGCCAGGGACGCGCGGTGTCGACTCTGATCAAGGAGCGGCTGCCGGCCACGCTCGAGCTCGCGTTCACGGCGGCCATCCTCGCGATCGTCGTTGGAATACCGGCCGGCGTGTACACGGCGCTGCGACGAAATTCATGGCTGTCACAGGCGCTGCTCGCGGTCTCGCTGATCGGGATATCGCTGCCGACCTTCCTCATCGGCATCCTGCTGATCCTGGTCTTCGCGGTGCAGCTCGGGTGGCTGCCTTCCTATGGTCGCGGCGATGTCGTCAAGCTCGGCTGGTGGTCGACGGGTTTCCTGACGCCGGCCGGATGGAAGCATCTGATCCTGCCTGCCATCACGCTGTCGCTGTTCCAGCTGACGCTGATCATGCGGCTGGTGCGCTCGGAAATGATGGAGGTGCTGCGCACCGATTACATCAAGTTCGCGCGCGCGCGCGGGCTCACGGACCGCGCGGTGAACTTCGGCCATGCACTCAAGAACACGCTGGTGCCGGTCATCACGATCACCGGACTGCAGTTGGGCGGCATCATCGCCTTCGCCATCGTCACGGAGACGGTGTTCCAGTGGCCAGGCATGGGCCTGCTCTTCATCCAGTCCGTTCAGTTCGCGGACATACCGGTGATGGCGGCCTACCTGTGCCTGATCGCGCTGGTGTTCGTCCTGATCAACCTCGTGGTCGACCTTCTTTATTTCGCGGTCGACCCGCGCCTGCGCATCGATCGCGCGGCGGCGGCGCATTAGGGAGCGGCGCGGATGGGCAGCTATCTGGGCGCGGCACTGAGGGGACCGCTGGCGGCGATCCTGCCGCATCACGAGGGGCTCGCCGAATTCCGCCGCGACCTGCATTCCCACCCGGAGCTTGGCTTCGAAGAGCACCGCACTTCGGCCCTCGTCGCCGAGCGACTGCGCAGTTTTGGCGTCGACGAAGTGCATACCGGCATCGGCCGCACCGGCGTGGTCGCCGTGATTCACGGCCGTGGACACTCGCGCCGTTCGATCGGCCTGCGGGCCGACATGGACGCGTTGCCGATGAACGAGGAGAACGAGTTCGCGCATCGGTCCACGCGCCCGGGACTGATGCATGGCTGCGGCCACGATGGCCACACGACGATCCTGCTGGGGGCTGCGCAGTACCTTTCACGGACCCGTCAATTCGACGGCGTCGTCAATCTGATCTTTCAGCCGGGCGAGGAAGGTTTCGCCGGTGCCAAGGCGATGATCGATGACGGTCTGTTCGAGCGCTTTCCGACCGACGAGGTCTACGCCTTGCATAACTGGCCTGCTCTCGAGCCGGGACGGATTGGCCTGAATGCCGGGCCGATGATGGCCGCCGCCGATCGAATCGAGATCGATGTCAGCGGCAAGGGCGGTCACGGCGCGCATCCGCACCGCACGATCGATCCGGTGGTCGTTGCCGCGCATATCGTGACGGCGGCGCAGACCATCGTGGCTCGCAATGTCGGCCCGCTCGATGCGGCGGTATTGAGCCTGTGCTCGATCCAGGCCGGCAACCCCGCCGCCTACTCCGTCGTGCCGCGCGAAGCGAAGCTGGTCGGCACAGTGCGCACGTTTAGCGCCGACGCCCAGGACCTCATCGAACAGCGACTCACCGAACTGGTGGAGTCCACGGCACGCGCCTTCGGAGCCGAGGCGAAACTCGTCTACGAGCGCATCTATCCCGCGACGATCAACCATGCGGCGCAGGCGAGGTTTGCCGGCGACGTCGCGGCCGAACTGGTCGGCGAAGACAACGTGGTGCGTGACCTCGAACCATCAATGGGGGCCGAGGACTTCGCGTTCATGCTGCGCGTCAGGCCCGGCTGCTACGTACGCCTCGGCCAGGGTGGCGGACTAGGCGGCTGCTTCCTGCACAACACCCGATATGATTTCAACGACGCCGTGATCCCGCTGGGGGCGGCGTACTTCTCAGCACTGGCCGAGCGTAGCCTGTCGCTCACCGCTCAATCACCTTCGTAGGAGGCACCCCATGAACGGGTTCAATCGAGTCTCGTCCCGCGCCGTGGCGTGGGCGGCCGTCGGCATCCTCGCCCTTGGCATGATGGCCCCGGTTCGGGCGCAGACCTTCAAGTTCGCCAACCAGGGCGACGCGCTGTCAATGGACCCGCACTCGCTCAACGAGTCGCTTCAGCTTTCGTTCACGGGCAATCTGTACGAGCCGCTGATCGGCCGCGGCAAGAAGCTCGAACTGGTGCCGGCACTCGCGACGGACTGGAAGCAGACCGCACCGACCGTATGGCGCTTCAACCTGCGCAAGAACGTGAAGTTCCACGACGGCACGCCGTTCACGGCCGACGACGTCATCTTTTCGTACAACCGCGCCAAGGGCGAAGGATCGGACGTCAAGACCTACGTCGGATCGATCAAGGAAATCCGCAAGGTCGACGATCTCACGATCGACATCGTGACCAACGAGCCGTTCCCGATCCTGCCGGACGTGGTGACCAACTGGTACATCATGTCCAAGAAGTGGTGCGAGGAGAATCGCGCCGTGCAGCCGGTCGACAAGCGCAAGGGCACCGAGAACGCGGCTTCCTTCAAGGCGAACGGCACCGGCCCCTACCGGCTGCGCGCGCGCGATCCGAACGTGCGCACGACGTTGCAGCGCAATCCGGGCTACTGGGACAAGATCGAAGGCAACGTGCAGGAGGTCGTGTTCACGCCGATCGGCAACGCCTCGACGCGCGTGGCGGCGCTGCTGTCGGGCGAGATCGACATGATGGAGCCGGTGCCGGTGCAGGACATCGCGCGCATCCAGGCCAACCCGGCCTTCAAGGTCATGCAAGGCCCGGAGCTGCGCACGATCTTCCTCGGCATGGACCAGTCGCGCGACGAACTGCTGTCCTCGAGCGTGAAAGGCAAGAACCCGTTCAAGGACAAGCGAGTGCGCCAGGCGTTCTACCAGGCGATCGACATCAACGCGATCCAGAAGGCGGTCATGCGGGGTGCGTCCGCGCCGACCGGACTGATGATCGCGCCTGGCATCACCGGGTTCCCGGCGGATCTGAACAAGCGCCTGCCCTATGACCCGGAGGCCGCGAAGAAGCTGCTGGCAGAGGCCGGCTATCCGAACGGCTTCGAGGTCGGCATGAACTGCCCGAACGACCGCTACGTCAACGACGAGGAGATCTGCAAGGCTGTCGCCGCGATGCTGGCGCGTATCGGCGTGAAGGTGAATCTGGTGGCCGAGACCAAGGGCTCCTATTTCCCGAAGATACTGTCGCGCAACACCAGCTTCTACATGCTGGGTTGGACGCCGGGCAGCTATGACTCGCACAACCCGCTGTTCGCGCTGATGGCCACGCCGGGCGCTGGCGGCCAGGGGCAGTTCAACCTGGGCACCTACAGCAATGCCAAGGTGGATGAGCTGACGAAGGCAATCGCGACCGAGACCGACATCAAGAAGCGCAACGCGATGATCGCCGAGGCGATGAAGATCCACCAGGACGACGTCGGCCACATCCCGCTGCACCAGCAAGCACTCGCCTGGGCGATGAAGAGGAACGTCGATCTCGTCCAGCTGGCGGACAACTACATGCCGCTGAAGTGGGTCGTGATCAAGGGTACGGCGCAGTGATGCGGCGCTGAGACGACGGCATGAACGCACTCGCGCGGCTCTGGGACAGCGACGTCGCCTACAGCTTCCGGCAGTCGCCGGTTGCCATCGGTGCCACGCTGGTCGCGTTCACGCTCATTTTTGCTGCCATTTTTGCGCACTGGGTCGCGCCGTATAACCCGTTCGACCTGGCGACGATCAATCTGATGGATGCGTCGCTGCCTCCGTCCTGGGAGGAAGGCGGCAATCCCAAATTCTGGCTCGGTACCGACGACCAGGGACGCGACATCTTCTCGGCCGTCATCTACGGCATGCAGATTTCACTGCTGATCGGGCTGGCGTCGGTGGCGCTGTCGGTTGTCATGGGCGTCGGGCTCGGCCTGCTCTCCGGTTACGTGGGCGGGCGGCTCGATGCCTTCATCATGCGTGTCTGCGACGTGATGCTGTCGTTCCCCGCGATCCTGGTCGCTCTGCTGATCGACGGCGTGGCGCGGGCGATCCTGCCGCGCGATTCGCACAACGAGCTTGCCTTCGGCGTGCTGATCCTCGCGATCGCGCTGTCCGGCTGGGTGCAGTACGCGCGCACCGTGCGCGGTTCCACGCTCGTCGAGAAGAACAAGGAATACATCCAGGCCGCGCGGGTGATCGGCGTGTCACCGTTCAAGATCATGCTGAAGCACGTGCTGCCGAACGTGCTCGGCCCCGTGCTGGTGCTCGCCACCGTTCACATCGCGACCGCGATCATCACGGAGGCGACTCTGTCCTTCCTCGGGGTCGGCGTGCCGCCGACCACGCCGTCGCTCGGAACGCTGATCCGCATCGGCAACGAGTTCCTGTTTTCCGGCGAGTGGTGGATCACCATTTTCCCCGGCCTGGCGCTGATCCTCCTCGTCCTTTCGGTCAATCTGATGGGCGACTGGCTGCGCGATGCCCTGAATCCGAAGTTGCGTTGAACCGGCCGCGGGCCGGTGTTCGACGTTTGCGCGAGGAGAAGCACGATGACGAAACAACAAGCAGTTCTTGCATCACTCACCGCCGCCGCGACCCTGCTGTCCGGCTGCGCGAGTTCGTTTCACGGGTCGTATCTGGTCGGTCAGCGCTACTTCAAGACCAACATCGACACCCAGCCGGTGATCATTCTGGGCGTCGACAACTGGGATACGACGGAGCGCCGCGTGCTGGTCGAACCTGGCGTACATGAGATCCGCGTCCAGGCGATGCCCGTTCCGGGCGCCCCGCAGGAAACCGGGTCGCTGAAACTCGACGTGAAGCCGTGCTTCACCTACTACATCGTCGCGGTTCGCGACAACCGGATCGCGGCGGAATTTACGACGCGGGTCGATTACGCCGAACCCCTGGGCGGCTGCACCCCGCCGCCCGAGAAGAAGTAGGGCGCATGACCGAGCCGCTGCTCGAGGTCCGCAACCTTCGCATCGAGTTTCCGACGCGGCGGGGCACGCTCGTCGCCGTCGACGACGTCTCCCTTGCCATTGCTCCCGGCGAGGTGCTGGGGGTGGTTGGCGAATCGGGCGCCGGCAAGTCGTTGACGGGTGCGGCGATCATTGGACTGCTCGAGCCGCCCGGCCGGATCGCCGCCGGCGAGATCAAGCTCGCCGGCCTGCGCATCGACAACCTGCCGTACGACGATATGCGCAAGATCCGGGGCCGCGAGATCGGTGCGATCTTCCAGGACCCGCTGACGTCGCTCAATCCGCTCTACACCGTCGGGCAGCAGCTGGTCGAAACGGTCACGACACATCTGAACATGTCGGCCGCCGCTGCGCGCCAGCGGGCCGTCGAACTGCTCGAGGCGACCGGCATTCCGGCCGCCGAGCGGCGCATCGACCACTATCCGCACCAGTTTTCCGGCGGCATGCGTCAACGGGTGGTGATTGCGCTCGCGCTGGCGGCGCAGCCGAAGCTCGTGATCGCCGACGAGCCGACGACAGCGCTCGACGTCTCGATCCAGGCGCAGATCATCTCGCTGCTCAAGACACTCTGCCGTGACCATGGCACGGCAGTGATGCTGGTGACGCACGACATGGGCGTCATCGCGGAGACGGCGGATCGGGTCGCCGTCATGTACGCCGGTCGCATCGTCGAGATCGGACCCGTCGCCGACGTGATCCATCGTCCCCAGCATCCCTACACGGTCGGGCTGATGGGATCCATTCCGAGCATGGTGGCCGACGTCGAGCGCCTGACGCAGATCGACGGCGCGATGCCGCGCCTGACGGCCATCCCGTCGGGATGCGCGTTTCACCCCCGCTGCACACGTGCGTTCGAGCGCTGCACGCGCGAGCGGCCCGACCTGATGCCGGCCGGCACGTCACGGGCGGCGTGCTGGCTGCACGAGGCGAGCAGTCTGGTGCGAGCCGCCTGACATCCATGGCCGCCATGCTGCGCGAGGATGGAACGAAGGGGGATGTCGCCGCCGGCAGCGAGATCATCGTGATGGCCGACGGCCTGGCCAAGTACTTCGACGTCTCCGCGCCCTGGCTGAACCGCGTGCTGGAGCGCAGCGGACGCCAGATCCTGCATGCCGTCGATGGGGTCAGCTTCACGATCCGTCGCGGCGAGACACTCTCGCTGGTCGGCGAATCGGGTTGCGGAAAGTCCACCGTCGCGCGCTTGCTGGTCGGCCTGTACACGCCGACCCGCGGCCGCGTCGAGTTCTTTGGCCGCGACCTCGCGGATATGAACTACGGCTGCCGGTCGTCCGTTGCGCCAGAAACTGCAGATGATCTTCCAGGACCCGTACGCGAGTCTCAACCCGCGCTGGCGTGTCGAGGACATCATCGCCGAGCCGCTGATTGCACACGGACTGATGCGCGACAAGGTGCAGATCACGGCGCGGGTCGACGAACTGCTGCATCAGGTCAAGCTGGCCCCGGCGGACAAGGTGAAATACCCGCACCAGTTTTCTGGCGGGCAGCGCCAGCGCCTGTCGATCGCGCGCGCCCTGGCCACCAAGCCGGAGTTCCTCGTCTGTGACGAGCCGACATCTGCGCTGGATGTTTCGGTACAGGCGCAGGTGCTGAACCTGATGAAGGACCTGCAGCGCGAACTGGGCCTCACCTACCTCTTCATCTCGCACAACCTGGCCGTTGTTCACCACATCTCCGACCGTGTCGGCGTCATGTACCTCGGCAAGATCGTCGAACTGGCATCGCGCCAGCGGATATTCAGTGCACCTCGCCATCCGTACACCCGCATGCTGCTCGATGCGATCCCCGACCTCGAGATGACGGGCCGGGCGCGGACTCCGGTGGCGGGCGAAGTTCCCAACCCGCTCAATCCGCCGACCGGGTGCACGTTTCATCCGCGCTGCCCGCACGCCAATGCGCGCTGCCGCAGTGAAGTCCCTGGCTTGCGTGTGGTGCACCATGCCGAGGGTTCCACCGAAGTGGCGTGCCACGCGGTCGAGGAAGGGCGCATCTAGCGGGAAGCGCTTGGGTTGTCCGGTGACCCGCCGGTGACGGCAGCCGAACGCGCGGCGCTCATCCCGTGGCAACAGGCAATTGAGCGGCGGCAGCCTTTCAGGCGTCTGCTGCTTGTCCGCGCATCGAATTCCGGGACTCTGCGCTTCTAACTGCTCCGGACCGGAGTGAACCGCCGCCCAGCGCGACGAACTGCGCCTGCGGCGGATGAAGCGCGAAGCGGCGCCTGGACGCGATGAAACCGGCCCTGCAGTTCGCGCCGCGATTTCTGCACCCCGTCGCAAGTCGCTCGCAGCCGAGCGGTGCTCTGCCTACAGTGCGTTCATCGACACCGAACAACGCCGCACGAAAGGACCGAACGATGAACGCCAACTACTCCACTCCCGCCCGCGTCAAGCTCAGCGCCTTCATCGGCGCCGTGGTTGCCAGCGTCGTCATCCTGGGCAGCACCGTGGCCGGCATGCAGCCGACCGACGAGTTCAACGGCCACCTGGTGGCGATGGAGCGTGTCGTCATCACGGCCGCCTCGAGCGCGACGGCGACCCGCTGAGCGCGGCGCGCTGATACGCGCGGCGACCGGTCCCGCCACGCGCAGCGCACGCCCGGCGCAGTACCAACGAAAGCCCGGCTTCGGCCGGGCTTTCGCATTTCTTGTGCCCCGAGATCGCATCGTTGTCACGCCGGCGCGCGGCGCGATGAGGCGCTCAACCTGGCCACGACGTCAGCCATTGCAGGGCGTGACATTGAGCCACAGCCTGGGCGCTCCAGCGGCGCTACCGCTGCACCGTGCCGGTGCCGTTGACGGCGATGGCTGTCGGATTGATCTTCGCGGCCAGCAATGCTGCCTTGTCGCCGTCGGCCAGCGAAGCGACCGCGCTGAACAAGGCGATCGTCGTGACGGCGGCGGCCGTCGTCGCGATGGCGTGCTTCCATGCATGCTTGAACATTTTGCGCTCCGTTACCGTTGGAGTTGCTGTCTTGGCAGCCCCGAGGGATCGTTGTCCGCCACTTGACGGATGAGCAGCATTTCAGCGGTTGCAGGTCAGGCTCGCCACGGAGCATTGCGGTCGCACGGTTGCGGCAGATTCACGCAGCGACAGCGGCGCGACCTGAAGGCGCCGGCAAGAGAGCGGTGCAACCGGGCTTCACGAGTGCTGGCCAGGACAGCGCACGGCCGCAGGTCGGTGTGCGGACCGGCCTGTCCATCAGGAAGGTGCGCGGCGCCCGCTGCGGCTGTTGCTCAGGACGCGGAGGCTGTCCTGGCGCTGGTGGGGAAGTTCGTGAGCGTCCTCGTCGTGCTGGCCGTCGCCACGTCGCGTGCTGCGATCTGGACCACGCTGATGTCCCAGCTGGCCAGGAGGACCCGCGTCACCGCGCGCCTTTTAAGTGACGTGGTGTCGACGAACAGGAATTTCTTTCCTGGCAGCGATGCAAGCTTCGACAGCGAGCGGCGCAGGCGGGCATCGAGGGCGCTGTCGGCGAGATGAGATGCCGCCACCATGGCCGAAACGACGATCCGCTCGCAGGCGGAGCCCTGCAGATCGGGCTCATCCTGGTCCGCCGGACGCCGCGGGTTCCAGTGCCAGCGTGTCTCCGTGTTGCCGAGATCGTGCTCCAGCAGCCACTCGGCGGCGCGAACGATGAGTTGCGCGCGCTGGAGCTGGACGAGGTGGTCGTAGGCCTGCTCTCTCAGTGCCGTGAGCTGTGCAACGCCCTCCTGGATCGACTCCACCGGAGGGGAGTCGATGCGTCGAAGTGCCAGCACGGCGCGCTGCGCGTCTTGGAGGATCTTTTCCCTGGCGTCGTCGAGTGTTTCGAGTTCAAGCATGGGCAGGCGTGTCGGCGTCCATGTTGGCGTGGCCCACACCCCATCGCGGATGACCGATCGCCGATGACGTGCAAGTTAGTGGGGTTTTCGACGAATGCGAAGTCCACGCCCTCGCCTATCTTGGGTGCAATTCGATCAGCCGATCGGACGGGGTCGCAACGACACTTCACACGAGAGTCGCGCGTCGCACGGGTGCGCATGGGAAATGTTCCCACGCGCGAGGGTGCCGCGGATCGGGAGCCGTACCCCAGCCACACGGATGGCGGTTACGTGGCGATCTACAGCAGTGGGACCACGCGCTTTTCGCCGCGCTCATAGACGACGTGCGCGCGCCCGACCAGCAGCGGGTCGAGCGCACCGATGTGGTCGATGTCCTTGTTGCTGTAGGCCAGCTTGTACAGCACGTATCGCATCGCGTTCAGGCGAGCGCGCTTCTTGCAGTCGGACTTGATCACGGTCCACGGCGCTTCGGCGGTGTCGGTGTGAAAGAACATCGCCTCCTTGGCTTTCGTGTACTCGTCCCACTTGTCGAGCGAGGCCATGTCGACGGGAGACAGTTTCCACTGCTTCAGCGGGTGGGTCTCGCGTTCCTTGAAGCGGCGCCGCTGCTCGGCGCGGCTGACGGAGAACCAGAACTTGATCAGGTGTACGCCGCTGGCGACCAGGTTGCGCTCGAACACCGGCGCCTGCCGCATGAACTCGTCGTACTCGTGATCCTTGCAGAATTCCATCACGCGTTCGACACCGGCGCGGTTGTACCAGGAGCGGTCGAACAGCACGATCTCGCCGGCCGTGGGCAGGTGCTGCACGTAGCGCTGGAAGTACCACTGGCCACGCTCCGTCTCGCTGGGCTTTTCCAGCGCCACGACGCGCGCGCCGCGCGGATTCAGGTGCTCCATGAACCGGCGGATCGTTCCGCCCTTGCCGGCCGCGTCGCGTCCCTCGAACAGGATCACGACCTTCTGCCCGGTGTCCTTGACCCAGGCCTGGAGCTTCAGCAGCTCGACCTGCAGGCGGTACTTCTGCTTCTCGTACGTCTTCCGCGACAGCAGGTTCTTGTACGGATAGCCGCCGGACCGCCAGTCGGTCGACAGTTCCTCGTCAGGTCCGATGGCGACACCGGCCGCGGCGGCGCGCTGGGCCAGCAGCGCTTCGCGCAGGACCGCGGCGTCGTCGGGCGACGCGCCGGCGAGGATCGCTTCGAGAGAGGCGAGCAGTGTGCCGCGGTCATCTTCGGGAATGTGATCCAGCACATCGCGCACGGCGGCCAGCTTGGCCTCCTGCGCGGCGGCGATCGCTTCGCCAACGGCATAGTTCTCAATACCGCTGGGGGTGAGCGACGGCGCGGTGTCGCCTTGGGTGGCAGCACGCGGGCGGGGTTGCACAACCCGCTTTGTGGCGGCACGTCCAGTCCTGCGGCCGGTGGCCGGTCGCCCTGTCGTCATGGTCAAGTCCCTTGCGAGTGGAGGTTCAGCCGAGCAGTCTGAGCAGCTTCGGCTCGGTCGCGACGGCAGCCATCAGGCCGCCCATCAGCGCGCCGGTGACGCCGGGGCAGCAGGCGTCCTGTCCGGCCAGAAAGAGGCCACCGATGGGCGTGCGTGGCCGCAACGCATCGCTGAGGAAGCGCATCGGCGTCGTTGCCAGGCCGTACATCGCACCGTGCTCTGCGCCGGTGTAGGTGGCGACCGAAATCGGCGTGGACGACGTGACGAAGCGGACCATCGGTGCCAGGCGCGGGTAGTGACGGCCGAACTGCGCCAGGAGGTTCTGCTCGATCCTTTCCTTCAGTTCGAGGTAACCGGGATCGCGCGCCTCGCCACGCTTCATGCTTTCATGCTCCCACGGAGCGAAGGCGTCCGGGTCGACGAAAGCCACGATCTCGCACGTGTGCCGTTGCGTGGCGCCTGCGTCGTGCGTCGGATCCTTCAGGGACGGAAAAGAGACGAACATCATCGGCGCATCGGGCTCGATCAGGGGGTTGCGCCAGAGCTGGTCGACATCCCAGCTCTCGTAGATCCAGTCGTTGGCAGGGGTCGCCCCGTTGGCGGCAATATCGCCCTCGAGGCCGAGATACAGGCCGACGTAGCCGACCGAGGGCTCGATCTCCAGCACGTCGCGCGCCCAGTCGTAATTCACCTCCTCGGAGGGCAGCATGCGCAGCGTGCTGCGCACGCCGGCGCCGGAAATGACACACGGCGCGTCTTCCGTCGTTCCATTGCCCAGCAGGACGCCTTGCACGCGCCCGTTGGCAACGCGGATCGCCGCGACCTCGGCACTCGCGCGTAGCTCGCCGCCAGCGGCGATGACGGGTTCTGACAGGGCACTGGCGAAGACGCCGGAACCTCCGACCGGATACCAGGCGCCGTCGAAGTAGCTCGACATGATGACGGCGTGCAGCGCGAACGACGCCACGCTGGGACGGCCGCCATGGTCGCCCCACTGTGCTGCCAGCAGCGCCTGCAGCTTCGGATCGCCGACACACTCCTGGATCACTTCCCACAGCGTGCGGCCGACCCATCGCTCGATCTCTTCTTCCTTCCACCACTTCAGACCGCGCGAGACCAGCTGCGGCATCGAGTGCGCCGCCAGCACCGCCTCGAGTGCCTTGCGCGCGGCCCGCATGCTGTCGAAATAACGGTCGATGCCCGCAGCGTCGGCCGGAAAGCGCGACTTGAGCGTCTCGATCAGTCGCGCGGCAGGATGTTCGAACTCCACGGACATACCGGGGAAGTGCACGCGGTCGTAGACAGTGCCCATCGAAGCCATCGGAATGCCGTGCGGCGTGAGCGCATCGAAGACCTTCTTGGCCGGGCCTACCTGGCCCTCTGCCTCGCCGGCGCCGCCGATGTAGTGCACTCCGACGTTGAACCGGTAGCCATTGCGCTCGAACGTCTGGGTCAGCCCACCCAGCTGAGTATGGCGTTCCAGGACCAGGACCCGCTTGCCTTCATGCGCAAGCGCCGCTGCCGCGGCGAGGCCCCCGATGCCGGAGCCGATGACGATGACGTCCCATTGAGACACGATGCACCTCCCTCAGGCGTATCTGACCCTAGCGCACAGGGTGTGACCTTGACCCCTGTCAGCGCGTGTCGTCCAGCGCGAGCAGGGCGAATGACGCCAGCCAATGTGTCCCGACGTAGTCGCCGCCGGTCGCGGCCGGCAGCGAGGCGGCCAGGTGGGCATCGATGGCCTGCCCCACGTGTGCCTGCAGCGGCCGCGGAAGATCCGGCTGCAGTTGACGCCAGCACCACGCCCGGGTCAGGTTGACGCCGTGCAGATGGACGATGCGCGCGTCAGTCG
Organism: uncultured beta proteobacterium; assembly: GCA_963780715.1. Classification (GTDB taxonomy): domain Bacteria; phylum Pseudomonadota; class Gammaproteobacteria; order Burkholderiales; family Burkholderiaceae_F; genus JALORV01. The sequence continues at coordinate 104,238 of CAWADK010000009.1, read as the reverse complement.
GGTCGCTGACCGGTACGGGCGTCAGCCAGTGGCCCAGCGCCGCCACCGTCGGCTGGAACAGCTCCCACCAGTCCGCAAAGGAGCAGCCATCGACGACCCGTCGCATCAGGGCCGCTTCGACGAGGCCGGGAGACAGGAAGTCCTCGCCCGCCGGCTCGTAATCGGCCGGGAACTGGCGGTCGCGGCCGAACCAGAGGTTGGCGCGCTGGCCGATGGCCTGGCGCAGCGCGAGATGCTGTACCGCCTCGCACCAGTCGAGCGCCAGCAGCAGCGCAAAGGCGCTGTTGCTGTGCACGCCGGCACGCGTCGCAAACGCCGCACGTGGCAGGTAGGCAAGGAACCGGTCGGCGAAGGCTTCCGCCAGTGGCCGGAGGGCGTCGCGCCAGGGTGCCGTTTCCGGTGCAATGGTTGCCAGCCGCTCGAATTCTGCCGCGAGCTTCAGCAGCCAGCCCCAGCCATAGGGGCGCTCGAACGTCTGTCGGTGGGGTCCAGCCAGTGTGGCGAGCTCGCCCGCAATGGCCGTCGCCGTCAGCCGCGTGCCCAGGTGCTCGCGTGATCGCGAGGCCAGCGGATGGTCGGGGAAGCGGCGCAGCAGCCGCGCGAGCGTCCAGTGCATGTGGACGCAGGAATGCCAGTCGTAGCTGCCCCAGAAGACCGGATGGAGGCGACGCGGCGGCGCGAGATCCCGTTCGGCGGTCAGCAGCTGGTCGAGCTTGTACGGGTATTCGGTGACGACGTTCGCGAGCGCGACGCTGGCGAAAGACTGCGCGTGGCTCAAGGTCAGCATGGCGCTAGCGTAGCGCCATGCCGGGAATGTTCCGGTCAGGCTCAGTTCGCCTTGCGAACCTCACCCGATCCGGCGACGCTCTTCTTGATCACGGGAGTGCCGCGGTAGATGACGTCGCCGGATCCCGCGATCGAGACCGTGAGCATCTGCTCGGCGTGCACACGGGCGTCGCCGTTGCCGGCAATCCGCACCTTGACTGTCTGGCCGACGAGATTGTCGGTCTTGATGTCACCGCTGCCCGCAATGCTGTAGCCCTGCTCCGCGGCCCGCCCGGCGGCCGTGAAGTCACCGGTGCCGGCGATGGAGACGCCGAGCACGTCGACGTCCAGCCGGTCGATCTTGACGTCGCTGCTGCCCGACACCGCAACCGCCAGCAGCGGGCCGCGCACGGCGTCGGCGTGCACGTCGCCGGAACCGCTCATGGCCAGCGAACTGATCGACTTGAACTCCACGATGACCTTCGGGCTGCCAGCGCTGCGGAAACTGGCGCCGGGTTGCAGGCGGATCTCGAGCGCCGGCGTCGCATCCGTGGTCACGTGGGTCTCGACCAGCGTGACCAGGTTGTCGTCAAAACGTACGGTGACCTGTTCGCGTTCCGAAGCCTTGAGCTCGACATCGATCGGGCCGCTGATGCGGATCGCCGAGAACGCGCCTGGGGTTCGTACGTCATCGACCGTTCGCCCCGAGCCGGCGATTCTGTTGCTGGCCGAACCGACCACCAGGGTGCCGGCGGCCGTGGCGGCCACGGTTTGCGCCTTGGCAGTGCCGACGAGGAAAAGGCCCAGGGTCAGGAAGAGGCAAAGGGTCAGGGAGCGAGCGCGCATGGGGCCACCTTTGAAGTTACGTCGCATCCTGCCTGCGCGAACCGGGCGCCGCGCGGGCGGTGCGATGGACTGCAAAGGCGGTGGACCGGACGGCAGTCCGGGCGGACAGGCGGGGCGAGATTCGCGCCGCTATTTCCCGGCCGGCCGCGGTGGCGGCCGGGTTTCAGGCGCGTCGCGTGCGGTCTGCAGGAGTTCCTGTGCCTCCTTCTGTCCGCGTGCGGCCGCGCGGGAGATCCAGACGACGGCCTCGCGGCGATTGGGCGACAGGCCGTCGTTCGCGAGAGAGGAGGGCGATGCCGAGCTGGAACGCGGCTCCGGGGTTGCCGCGTTCGGCGGCGCGTCGCAACAGGGCCTCGGCGAGCGGCGGATCCTTCGGCACGCCGTCGGCGCCCCGCAGCAGGAGGGTCCCGAGCATCCACTGGGCATCGGCCAGCCCGCGATCGGCCGCCGGCTCGAGCAAGGCCTTGAGCCGCGGACCGGCGTTCGGCGGCGCCGGCTGCGCCCGCTGGAGGATCTGCGCCAGGAAGTAACGGGCCCAGGCCGCGTCCGCATCGATGTACGGCTTCAGCAGCGCCTCGGCATCCCTGGCTTCGCCCACGCGGGCCAGCTCGGCCGCCTTCTGCAGGGCCTGTTCGGAGTAGCGCTGGAAGGCGAGGCTTTCGGTGGCCAGCTGTGCGTCGCGCGCGATCGCGGCAGTCATCGCGTTCTGCGGACTGCGCTCGGAGAGTCCGATCTCCACCAGGAGGCGTGGCTCGGTCGGGTGGATGCACGACAGGCCGCTGACGTGGAGATAGGGTCGCGTCGCGTTCGCCTTGGCCGCGTCCTTGCGCGGTGATTTGTCCTCGGGCTCGCGCGCGGTCAGGGTGTGGCGGGCACAGCGTGTGCCGGCATGCCGCACGATGGATTCATCGTGCCGGCTGACGACCCATCGCTCGCCGATCCGCGCATGCCGGTCCTGGGCCAGCGCCAGCAGCTCCGTGTCGGAATCGATCGGCTTGTCGAGCAGTTCGCTGACGATCACCAGCACCGCCGTGTTGGGCGGGGCCGCCGACAGATTGCGCCCCATCGTGCCGCCGCGTGGCGTGCTGTTGGCGACGAACCACTGCTGATCGAGCGGAGTCGTGATGCTGAAGCCGATGAAGGACCACGGTGACCCCGGCGATGTCTGCGGGATCTGTGCCACGTTGTCGTCCAGACCGGGGGCGGCGCGTTGTGCGAGCGCCGGACTCGAAAGGAAGAGGGCCGCGGCGAGGCCCGGCACGACGAAGACTCGATTCATGTCGGTGATGATCCAAGCGTTGACGCATCATATCGAGCACGCCACGGGGTCAACGTCCAGAATGCGGGGTGAGTGCCCCGGTCCCGAGTGGTCCACGACGCGGGTGCGGCGAACCCGGCGACGACGATGGTCCTGAAAGCGTTCACTGTCTGGCTGCTGATCTTCGCTGTCGAGGTGGCGCACGGTGTGCTGCGCACGCTCTATCTGGTTCCGCTGATCGGGGACCTGCGGTCGCGGCAGATCGGGGTCGCGGTCGGCTCAGGACTGATCCTGCTGGTCACCTGGCTGACCGTGAAGTGGATCGCTCCACGTACCCCGCGCCAGCGGCGCGGCGTGGGCTTCCTGTGGGTGACGTTGATGATCGGCGCCGAAGTGGCGACCGGCCGTTACGCGTTCGGCTATCCGTGGGCCCGCATCACGGAGGACTTCGACCCGACCCGGGGCGGCTTCCTGGCGCTCGGCATGCTGGTGCTGTATCTCGCGCCCGGCTGGATGGCGCGTCTGCGGGGTTTGTGATCTTCACGCGTCACGCGGCCACCTGGCCGGCCGCCGTGGCGACCTCGCCGTCGGCCGCCGTGGACGCCTCCCTGGCGGGACGGCTGGCCATGAACTCCGCCAGCGCCCGCGCGGTCGGTGTCGACTTCGCGATCAGATCCTCGGGCGAGCACTGCGCCACCGCGAGCCCGCCGCCGGCGCCGCCTTCCGGGCCGAGGTCGATGATCCAGTCGGCTTCGGCGATGACGTCGAGGTTGTGCTCGATGACGACCACCGTGTTGCCGCCATCGACCAGCCGGTGCAGCACGTGGATCAGCTTGCCGACGTCGGCCATGTGCAGGCCGACCGTCGGTTCGTCAAGCACGTAGAGCGTCTTCGGCGGCAGCTGGCCGCGCCGCGTCACGTCGTCGCGCACCTTCGACAGCTCGGTGACCAGCTTGATGCGCTGCGCCTCGCCGCCCGACAGCGTCGGCGACGGTTGGCCCAGCGTCAGGTAACCGAGGCCGACGTCCTGCAGCAGCGTCAGCGGGTGCGCGATCGAGCGCTGCACGCTGAAAAAACTGGCGGCGTCGTCGATGTCCATCTTCAGCACGTCGCCGATCGACTTGCCGCGCCAGGTGATCGCAAGGGTTTCCTCGTTGAAGCGCGCGCCGCCGCAGACGTCGCACAGCACCTTCACGTCCGGCAGAAAGCTCATCTCGATCGTGCGCACGCCCTGGCCCTCGCAGGCCTCGCAACGGCCGCCCGCGGTGTTGAAGGAAAACCGGCTCGCACTGTAGCCGCGTGTGCGCGCTTCGAGTGTTTCGGCAAAGAGCTTGCGGATCGCATCCCAGAAGCCGACGTAGGTCGCGGGGCATGAACGCGGCGTCTTGCCGATCGGCGTCTGGTCGACCTCGAGCACGCGGTCGAGCTGCTCCCACCCCTCGACGGCCTCGCAGCCGGTCCACTCGGGCCGCGGCTTGCGCTGGCCAACGACGCGCTTCAGGTTTTCGAGCAGCACTTCGCGCGCGAGCGTCGACTTGCCGCTGCCGGAGACGCCGGTGACGACCGTCAGGCGCGCCAGCGGGAAGCCGGCGTCGACGCGCCGCAGGTTGTGCATGCGGGCGTCGCGCACCGTCGAGGCGCGGCATGGTGCGCGTTACGGGCCGTCGCTCGTGCAGTGGATGCGCCAGCGGCGCCTTCAGGAACGCGCCGGTCGCGGACTCGGGCGCCGCCATCAGGTCGGCCACGCTGCCCTGCGCGACGACGCGGCCGCCGCGCACGCCGGCTGCAGGCCCGATATCGATCAGGTGCTGCGCGCGCCGGATCGTGTCCTCGTCGTGCTCGACGACGATCAGCGTATTGCCCTTGCGCTCGAGTTTCTGCAGGGCGTCGAGCAGGATGCGGTTGTCGCGCGGGTGCAGGCCGATCGTCGGCTCGTCGAGCACGTAGGCCACGCCCTGCAGGTTCGAGCCGAGTTGCGCGGCGAGGCGGATGCGCTGCGCCTCGCCGCCGGAGAGCGTCGGCGCGGCGCGGTCGAGCGCGAGATAGCCGAGGCCGACTTCCTCGAGGAACGCGAGCCGCGAGCGGATCTCGGCCAGCGCGTCGCGTGCGATCTCGGCTTCGCGGCCCGCCAGCGCGAGTTTCCGGAAGAACTCTCCGGCCTCGATCACCGACTGCTGAGCCAGTTCGGCGATCGAGCGGTCACGGAACTTCACCGCCAGCGCGGTGCGGTTCAGTCGCTGGCCGTGGCAGGTGTCGCACGCAACCGCTTCACCCTCGTACCAGGCGTTCCACCAGACTTCCTCGCCGCTCTGCTCGGCATCGAAGCCCGTGAGTTTCAGCCCCGTGCCGAAGCAGCCCTCGCACCAGCCGTGCTTGCTGTTGTACGAGAAGAGCCGTGGATCCGATTCCGGGAAGCTTTGCCCGCACGAGGGGCACGCGCGCTTGGTCGAGAAGCTCTTCTGCGTCAGCGCCGGCCCCCAGTTGCCGCGCGCAATCGACTGCTGCAGTGTCTGCAGCGGATGGATCACCGTCGCGACGCCGTGGCCGTGCTCGAGCGCGGTTGCCAGCGCGCCGCGCAGCCGGGTCTCGTTCTCCGCCGTGACGACGAGGTCCGCCACCGGCAGCTCGATCGTGTGTTCCTTGAAGCGCTCGATGCGCGGGAACTTCGCGGTCGGCAGGAACACGCCGTCGACCCGCAGGTGCGAGTGGCCGCGTGCCGCGGCCCACTTGGCAAGGTCGGTGTAGACGCCCTTGCGATTGACGACCAGCGGCGCCAGCACACCGATGTGTTCGCCCTTCGCCTCGCGCATCACCTGCGCGACGATCGCGTCGAACGACTGCGGCGTCACTGGAACATGGCAGTCGGGGCAGTGCTGCACGCCGAGCTTCACGTAGATGAGCCGCAGGAAGTGATAGAGCTCGGTCAGCGTGGCCACGGTCGACTTGCGTCCGCCGCGCGAGGTGCGCTGCTCGATTGCGACCGTCGGCGGGATACCGTAGATCGCGTCGACGTCGGGCCGGCCGGCCGGCTGCACGATCGAGCGCGCATAGGCGTTCAGCGACTCGAGGTAGCGGCGCTGTCCTTCGTTGAACAGGATGTCGAACGCCAGTGTCGACTTGCCCGAGCCGGAGACGCCGGTGATCACCGTGAACGTGTCACGCGGAATGTCGACATCGATCGACTTCAGGTTGTGCTCGCGCGCATTGCGTACTTCGATGACATCACGCGCTGCGCGCCGGCGCTCGCTCATCAGCGTCTGCAGCGGACGGCCGGCGTCGTACGAGGGCCGCGGCTCGTTGACCCTTGGCGCATGATTCGCGAGCGCGGCCCGGTACGCGGCCAGCTCGCGCCCGGTGTGCGAGCGTTCGACCGCGATGACGTCGTCAGGCGTCCCGACGGCGACGACTTCTCCACCTGCATCGCCGCCCTCGGGCCCGAGGTCGATCAGCCAGTCGGCCGCCGAGATGACGTCGAGGTTGTGCTCGATGACGACCAGCGAGTGGCCCGCCGCCAGCAGCTTGCGGAACGCGCGCATCAGCTTGGCGACGTCGTCGAAGTGCAGGCCGGTCGTGGGCTCGTCGAACAGGAACAGCGTCCCGCGCGTCGGCGGCTTGCCGCTGGCGGCCTCGGCGAGGAAGCCAGCGAGCTTCAGCCGTTGCGCTTCGCCGCCGGAGAGCGTGGGCACCGGCTGGCCGAGCTTCACGTACTCGAGCCCGACGTCGACGAGCGGCGTCAGCACGCGCGCGACTTCGGCGTCGTCGCGGAAGAAGGCCAGCGCCTCGCTGACCGTCATGTCGAGAACGTCGGCGATGCTGGCAGACCTTCCACCACGGTCGACGGCGACCTCCAGCGTTTCGGGTCGGAAGCGCTTGCCGTCGCAGTCGGGGCAGCGCAGGTAGACGTCCGACAGGAACTGCATCTCGACGTGTTCGAAGCCGTTGCCGCCGCAGGTCGGGCAGCGCCCGTCCCCGGAATTGAACGAGAAGGTGCCGGCGGTGTAGTTGCGCTCCTTCGCCATGCGCGACTTCGCGAAGATCGCGCGGATCGCGTCGAACGCGCCGACATAGCTCGCAGGGTTGGAGCGCGTCGTCTTGCCGATCTGCGACTGATCGACGAACGCGACGTCGTCGAGCCAGTCATCGCCGAGCAGGCGGTCGAAGGCGCCCGGGGTTTCGGTGCTCTTTCCCTTCGCCTTCGCGAGTGCCGGGTACAGCACGTCCTGGATCAGCGTCGACTTGCCGCTGCCCGACACGCCGGTGACGCAGACGAGCCGCTTCAGCGGAATCTCGAGATCGATTGCCTTCAGGTTGTGCTCGCGCGCGCCCTGCAGCACGACCTTCGGCGCATTCGGCGCCACCGGCAGCGGGCGCGAGGCGTCGACCGACTGCCGTCCGCCGAGGTAGCGGCCCGTCAGTGTCTCGGCCCGACGCAACTCGTCGGGCGTGCCGTTGAAGACGATGCGTCCGCCGCGCTCGCCCGGGCCTGGCCCCATGTCGAGCACGCGGTCGGCCGCCAGCATCACCTGGGGGTCGTGCTCGACGACGACCAGCGAATTGCCGGCATCGCGCAGCCGGTGCATCACCTCGATCACGCGATGCATGTCGCGCGGATGCAGGCCGATCGATGGCTCGTCGAGCACGAAGAGCGTGTTGACGAGTGAAGTGCCGAGCGCGGTGGTCAGGTTGATGCGCTGGACCTCGCCGCCCGAAAGCGTCCGGCTCTGGCGGTCGAGTGTCAGATAGCCCAGGCCGACATCGACGAGGAACGCCAGCCGTGCGCGCAGCTCGTCGAGCAGCATCTCGGTCGCCTCGTCGAGCGGCGGCGGCAGGGTGATCGCGTCGAAGAATGCCTTGACGCGCTCGAGCGGCAGCAGCATCAGGTCGTGCAGCGACAGGCCGGGCAGGTCGTCGAGCTGCTGCTGCGTCCACGCGGCGTGCACCGGTCGGAAGCGGCGATAGCGGCCGGCGGCGGCATCGCGGCGCGCGCCTCCGCCTGGGCGCCGGCTCTCCAGAGCGTGGCGTCCGGTCGCAGCCGGCTGCCCGCACACACAGGACACGGTGTGTACGAGCGATAACGCGACAAGAGCACACGAATGTGCATCTTGTAGGCCTTGCTCTCGAGCCACTCGAAGAAGCGCTTGACGCCGTACCAGGTGCCCGGCCAGCTCTTCTTCCAGCTCTTCCAGCCAGCGCCGCCGCCGATGACCCACTCCTTCTGCGCGGCGGTCAGTTCGCGGAACGGCACATCGAGCGGGATGCCGTCCTTCGCCGCCGATTTCTCGAGGTCGCGCTGGCTCTCGATGAACGACTTGGTCTGGAACGGCTTGATCGCGCCTTCGCGCAGCGTCTTGCGCTCGTCGGGGATCACCAGCCCGTAGTCGACGCCGATGACGCGCCCGAAGCCGCGGCAGGTCTCGCAGGCGCCAAGAGGTGAATTGAACGAGAACGTCGACGGGTGCGGCGTCTCGTAGTGGATGTCGCAGTCGGCGCAGTGCAGGTCGGTCGAGTAGCGCCACGTGGTCGCGCTCGCCGCATCATCCTGCGCGTGCACGTCGACGCGCCCGCCGCCGAGCCGCAGCGCGCGCTCGAGCGCGTCGGCGACGCGCGAGCGCTCGGTCCCGGCGAAGCGGAAGCGGTCCGAGACGACGTCGAGCACCTTGGCGTCCGTCTGCGCGCGCTCGCCATGCACCTTCGTGTAGCCCTGCGCCTCGAGGTGCGTGCGCACCTCGTCCTCGCCGAAATTCTTCGGCACCCGCACCGGGAACGTCACCGTCAGCCGCGGGTCGCCCGCCAGCGCGGCACGTGCCGCGAGGCTGGCGAGGATCGACTCGGCCGAGTCGCGCCGCACCGGCTGTGCGCACTGGCGGCAGAAGAGCCGCGCCGCGCGCGCGAACAGCAGCTTCAGGTGATCGTTCAGCTCGGTCATCGTGCCGACCGTGCTGCGCGAGGTGCGCACCGGGTTGGTCTGGTCGATCGCGATCGCCGGCGGCACGCCCTCGATGCGGTCGACGGCAGGCCGGTCCATGCGGTCGAGGAACTGCCGCGCGTACGGTGAGAATGTCTCGACGTAGCGCCGCTGCCCTTCGGCGTACAGCGTGTCGAACACCAGCGAGCTCTTGCCCGAGCCCGAGACGCCGGTCACGACGACCAGCTCGCCGGTCGGGATGTCGAGGTCGAGGTTGGCGAGGTTGTTCTGGCGCGCGCCGCGAATGCGGATTGCACGCCGCGTGTCAGTCGACACGGGCTTGGAGTCGTCGGCCATCGGAGGATTGAGCGCGGGCAGGTGGACGCCCGTTGGAGGTGATGTTACTCGTGGCGTCGCGCGCGCTTTGCCGTGCGCGATGTGAAACCGGCGAGTGCACTCGCTGCCATCGATCGATCGGGCAAACTGGATGCCGTCGTCCGCGCGGACGCAGTGGCATGGCGAGAGCAGCGGGCGGCGTTGACATCGGAGCGTTGCGATTGATACTGTAAGGACATACAGTATCACTGAAGGAGCGATCGTGACGACGGTGACCTACACCCCACTGACCGCGGACCGGCTGGCGGACTACCTGCGCTTCTTCGACACGCGCGCCTTCGTCGACAACCCGCGCTGGTCCGGCTGCTATTGCTATTTCCCGCTGCACGATCCGGCCCGCACCGAGTGGGGCCAGCGCAGCGCCTCCGAGAACCGCGCCGCGGTCACGGCATGCATCGAGGCGGGCTCGGCGCGCGGCGTGCTCGCGTATCAGGAGGGCGACGTGGTGGGCTGGTGCAACGCCGGCCCGTGGTCGCAGTTTCCGATGCTGCACGAAACACCGGAGCCCAATGCCGATCGCATCGGCGTCATCTTCTGCTTCGTCGTCGCGCCGGAGTTCCGCGGGCGCGGTGTTGCCGCGGGACTATTGACGGCGGCGTGTGATGAGTTGCGGGCGCAGGGCCATCACATCGCGCGCGCGAAACCGGTGAAGTCCGCCACCGGGCCAGCGGCCAATCACCTCGGCCCACTGGCGCTGTACCTGAAGGCGGGCTTCCGCGTCGTTCGGGAGGACGGCGACGACGTCTTCGTCGAGAAGGCCTTGACCTGAGTCGAGCGCTGCCGGGCTGACCGGGGCGGTCGTTGATACGGGTCAGCGCGGACGGACCAAGAGGGCGCACGCTGAAGGTCGACTTCTGCTGAAGCCCGGCGCTGGCCGCCGGGCATCGCGCGAACATGGAAGCCACTCTTCAGCCGCAGCTCCAGGCGGTTTTCACGGCGCGCGGCCTGACCAAGATCTATCGCATGGGCGAGGTCGAGGTGCACGCGCTGCGCGGCGTCGACCTCGACATCTACGCCTCCGAGTTCGTCGTGCTGCTGGGGCCCTCGGGCAGCGGCAAGTCGACGCTGCTCAACATCCTTGGCGGGCTCGACACGCCGACTTCGGGCACCGCGCGCTGGCGCGACCATGACCTCGGGCACTCGAGCGAGGCCGAGCTGACACGCTACCGGCGCGAGCATGTCGGCTTCGTGTTCCAGTTCTACAACCTGATCCCGAGCCTGACGGCGCGCGAGAACGTCGCGCTGGTCACCGAGCTGGCGCCGCAGCCGATGACGCCCGAGGAGGCGCTGTCGCTCGTGGGGCTCGGCGACCGCCTCGATCACTTCCCGTCGCAACTGTCCGGCGGCGAGCAGCAGCGCGTCGCGATCGCGCGGGCGATCGCCAAGCGCCCCGACGTTCTGCTGTGCGACGAGCCGACAGGGGCGCTGGACTATGCAACCGGCAAGGTGGTGCTGCAGGCCATCGCGCGCATCAACCAGGAGCTCGGCACGACGGCCGCGGTGATCACGCACAACGCTGCCATCGCCGGCATCGCCGACCGCGTGCTGCGCATGGCCGACGGGCGCATCGCCGAGGTCAAGGTCAACACAGCGAAGCTCTCGCCCGAGGAGATCCAGTGGTGAGCATGCTGGACCGCAAACTGGTGCGGGACCTCTGGCACCTGCGGGGACAGGTGGTGACGATCGCGCTGGTGGTCGCGAGTGGCATCGCGGCGTTCAGCGCGTCGCTGTCGACCTATGAGGCACTCAAGCGCATGCAGGCCGAGTACTACGAGACCGCGCGCTTCGCGCAGGTGTTCGCGACGGCCCGCCGCGTGCCGACGAGTGTCGCGCCCCGCATTCTCGAGCTGCCCGGCGTCGCCGCGGTCGCGGTGACGCTGAGCTACGACGTGCTGCTGGATCTGCCCGGCGTGGTCGAGCCGACGGTCGGCCGCATCATCGCGCTGCCCGAGCACGGCCTGCCGGCGATGAACCGGCTGACGCTGATGGCCGGCCGCTGGATCGATGCGCCCGAGTCGAACCAGGTCCTCGTGAACCAGACGTTTGCCGACAAGCGCGGCTTGAAGCCGGGCTCGATGCTGCGCGCCCTGCTCAATGGCAAGCGCGAGCAGCTCGAAGTGGTCGGCATCGTGCTGTCGCCCGAGTACATCTTCCCGGCGGCGCACGGGGTCGGCGATGACGCCAGCTTCGGCATCTTCTGGATCGGCCGCAAGCGCCTGGCGGCAGCGTTCAACATGGAAGGCGCGTTCAACCGCGTGGCACTGCGGCTCGCGCACGGGGCCTCCGAGGGTGCGACGATCGACCGGCTCGACCGGCTGCTGGAACCCTACGGCTCGACCGGTGCTTATGGCAGGGACGAGCAGCCGTCGCACAAGGCCATCACGCAGGAGATTGCCGAGATGCGCGTGTTCGGACTGGTGCTGCCGAGTGTCTTCCTCGGTGTGGCCGTGTTCCTGCTGAACGTTGTACTGACGCGGCAAATTGGCACGCAACGTGGGCAGATCGCGGTGCTGAAGGCGCTCGGCTATCCCAACGTCCGCATCGGCCTGCACTACCTCAAGTTCGTACTGGTGATCGTGTTGCTCGGCATCGTGGCTGGCCTCGCCGCCGGTGCCTGGCTGGGCCGCCTGCTGACCGAGCTTTACGCCGAGTTCTTCCACTTTCCAACGCTCGACTTTGAACTGCCGCTGTGGGTGGTGGCGTACGGCGTGCTGGCCTCGCTCGTGGCGGCCATCGCGGGGGCGCTGCGCGCACTGCAGGGTGTCGTGCGCCTGTCACCTGCAACGGCCATGCAGCCTCCTTCACCGCCGACATTCCGTCGGACCGTGGCCGAGCGCTTCGGACTCGGGCATCTGTATTCGCCGGCCGTGCGCATGCTCCTGCGCGACATGGAGCGCCGCCCGGGGCGCGCGCTCGCCACGACGCTCGGCATTGCCGGTGCGGTCGCGATCCTGATCTCCGGCACCTGGTGGCGCGACGCAATCGATTACCTGTTCGAAGTCGAGTTCCGCATGCGCGAGCGGCAGGACGTCAGCCTGGTGCTGGCGGAACCGGCGTCGGACAGTGCGGTGTACGAGCTGATGCGGTTGCCCGGCGTGATGCGCGTCGAGATCGACCGGTCGGCTCCGGTCAGGCTCTTGCACGGCCATCGCAGCTATCGAACGACGTTGACCGGGCTGTCATCCGGCGCGACGCTGCGCCTGTTGCTGGATGACGATCTGCGTGATGTGCCGCTGCCCGAAGAAGGACTGGTCATCAATCGCACGCTGGCCGATCTGCTGGCCGTGCGTCCGGGCGACCGCGTCCGGGTCGAGGTGCTGCAGGGCGCGCGCAAGAGCCTCGATGTGCCGGTGGTCGCGCTGGTGGCCGACCTGATGGGCACGCCGGCCTTCATGCACATCGACGCGCTGAACCGCCTGCTGGGGGAGGGCGATGCCATGTCCGGCGCACGGCTGCGACTCGACGCGGCCGAGCGCGTGCGCTTTCTGCAGCAGGTGAAGGAAACGCCGCGCGTGGCCTTCGCCGTCGAGATCGGCCCGATCATCCGCAACTTCCGGGAGACCTCGGCGCGCAACATCCTGATCTTCACGACCGTGCTCAGCGTGCTTGCCGCCACGATCGCCTTTGGCGTCGTCTACAACAACGCCCGCATTGCACTCGCCGAGCGGGCCTGGGAGCTGGCCAGCCTGCGGGTACTCGGCATGACGCGGGCTGAAGTGTCGTGGCTGCTGCTGGGCGAACTGGGATTGCAGCTGCTGGTCGCGGTGCCGATCGGCTGGCTGGCCGGATATGGCCTGTCGGCGTTCATCGTCGGACTGATCGAGCCGGAGACGTTTCGCATTCCGCTGATCATCGGGCCGCGCACGTATGCGTTTGCAGCGCTGGTGGTGCTGGGTGCCGGGGTGGCCAGTGCGCTGATCGTGCGGCGCCGTGTCGACCGGCTCGACCTGGTGGCCGTGCTGAAGACGCGGGAGTGACGGCGCCATCGAGCATGAGCAAGCATCAAGGGCAAACATGAAACGCAAGCACTGGATCCTGACGGCGGTCGCGCTGCTGGCACTGGCCGGTGTGCTCTTCTGGGCCTTCCGCCCGCAGCCGCTGCGGGTCGAGGTCGCCGAAGTACGGTCCGGCCTGTTCGAAAGCCTCGTCGAGGAAGACGGCAAGACGCGTGTGCGTGAGCGCTACGTCGTGTCGGCGCCACTGGGTGGGCGGCTGGCGCGCGTGCAGTTGAAGGCGGGCGACAGCGTGCAGGCCGGCACCGTCGTCGCCGTGCTGTGGCCCTCCGCGCCGGCGATGATCGACGCCCGCTCGCAGCGGGAACTGAGTGAACGTGCCGGGGCGGCCGAGGCCGCGGTCGAACAGGCACGCGCCAACATCGCGCGCGACGAGGCGGCGCTCGAGAAGGCGCAGAACGACCTCACACGTCACAAGAAGCTGCAGGGCGAGGGATTCCTGTCGCCGTCCGCGCTCGATCAGGCCGAGCTGGCAGTGCGTGTGCAGACGAAGTCGCTGGAGGCGGCCCGCTTCGCCTTCGAAGGCGCGAAGCACGACCTGGCGCAGGCACGCGCGGCGCTGATGCGCGCCCAGGAAGGCGCTGCCGTCAGGCGGCCGGAATCCGCCTGGCCGATCACGTCGCCCGTCAGCGGGCGTGTACTGCGGGTGCTGCAGGAGAGTGAGGCCGCGGTTGTCGTCGGCACGCCGTTGCTCGAAGTGGCCAACGCCGAAGACCTCGAAATCGTCGTCGACGTTCTTTCCACCGAAGCCACGCGCATACACGCCGGCGCGCCGGTGCGGATCGACGCCGGTTCAGGGGTGCTGCTGCCGGGGCGCGTGCGTCGCATCGAGCCGGCCGCGTTCACCAAGGTCTCGGCGCTGGGCGTCGAGGAGCAGCGGGTCAACGTCATCGTCGATTTCGACGGCGCGTCGGGCAAGGTCCCCGGACTCGGCGACGCCTATCGCGTCGACGTCCGCATCGTCACGTTCGAGCGCGGTGACGCGACGGTAGTCCCGGTGGCGGCGCTGTTCCGTCGCGGCAACGACTGGGCCGTGTTTGCGCTCGAAGGCGATCGCGCGCGGCTGCGGACGGTCGGGATCGGGGGCCGCAACGCGGAACTGGCGTGGGTCGACCAAGGTCTGCGGCCCGGCGAGCGCGTCATCGTTTACCCGAGCGACAGCCTGCAGGACGGAAGCCGCGTGCGCGTGGCGCGCGGCGGTTGAGTGCAGCCGGCCACCGGACCGGCCGAGCGACTTCAGTCGACGCGAACGGGCGTGGCGGTAGAGGCGAAGCGGACGAAGTCGTCGAACTGGCGCGTGATCAACCCGGGTGTCGGGCCGCGGCCCTTTTCATCACGGCGGTCGAACACCATGTCGGTGCCGACCTGCAGCCGCACCCAGCGTGGGTACGCATACATGTAGCCCGTCAGGTGGTCGATCACCATCATGCTGCTGCCACCCGGCAGCAGCAACTGTGCCGGCTGCATGTCGACCGCACGCGAAACGATGACGCCGCGCGTCAGGGGCACGCCGTCGCGGCGGCACTCGACGACCAGGGCGGACGACGAGCGGCGAACCTGCATGTCGAACATCGGAGTCACGCCGACGTAATCGGCCGAGGAATTCCCCGCGCGGCAGCTCATGCCGTCGACGACCCGACCGTCCTGGTCGACGGTCTGGATGCTGACCTTCTGCGTGGATTCACCGGCCAGCGTCGCGCAGCCCGAAAGCGCCCCCACCGCGAGCGCGGTCAGCAGTGCGAGACAGGTCGTGCGGAGCATGGTTCCGGGGCAGGTGAGACAGTGTTGATGCGGGCCAGCGTACCGGTCGCCACCCCCCGATACCCTCCGGCGAACGGATTAGCCGGCGCCCGTATTCAGCCCCCTTGGAGGTAGGCGCCGGGCCGATCTGACGCGCGTCAAAGCGCCGGCAGCGGGATCCCGGACGATGCGCGGGGATCTCGATGCCATGAATTTTCTGCGACTGCTTCCCCCTGCCATCGCCTTGCTGCTGCTGGCCGCCCACTTTTGGCGCGCCCAGTGGTGGCCGCTGGCGATCGCCTGCGTGGTGCTGGTCGGCGTGCTCGCACTGCGCCGGCCGTGGGCAGCCCGGCTGGTGCAAACGGCGCTGATGCTCGGGTCCATCGAGTGGCTGCGCACGCTGGCGGCACTGGTCGCGGCGCGGATGGCCATGGGTCAGCCGTATGCCCGGATGACCCTGATCCTCGGCGCGGTTGCCGTGGCCACTGTCGCAGCCGCGCTGGTGTTCCGCTCCCGCGCGCTGCGCGAGCGCTATAACCTAGGCCGCTGAGGCGCACCTGCCTACCGGGCGAGATACTTCTCGACCAGCCGGATCCAGAACGTCGCTCCGAGCGGAATCAGTTCGTCGTTGAAGTCGTAGCTCGGGTTGTGCAGCATGCAAGGGCCGAGTCCGTGGCCGGTTGCCCGGTGCGAGCCGTCGCCGTTGCCGATGAAGACGTAGGCGCCGGGACGCACCTTCAGCATGAAGGCGAAGTCCTCCGATCCCATCGTCGGCTCGAGCCCGCGCACGACATCGTCGCGGCCGACGATGTCGTCCATCACGGTGGCCGCGAACTCGGCCTCGACAGGATGGTTGACCGTCGGCGGATAGTTCCACTTGAAGCCGACGTGCGACTCGGCACCATAGGCGGCGGCGGTCATCTGCACAATGCGCCGCATGTGCTCCTCGACCTGCGCGGTCACCGCATCGCTGAACGTGCGCACCGTGCCAGAGATGAACGCGGTCTCCGGCACGACGTTGGTCGCCTCGCCGGCATGGATCATCGTGACCGACAGCACCGCCGATTCGATCGGCTTCTTCACCCGCGTGATGATCGCCTGCAGGCCATTGACGACCTGCACCGCGACGAACACCGGGTCCACGCCCAGGTGAGGCATCGCGGCGTGCGCGCCCTTGCCGGTGATGCGGATCTCGAATTCGTTGGCGGAGGCCATCGCCGGCCCGGGCGCCACGCCGAACTGGCCGACCCGCAGGTTCGGCCAGTTGTGCATGCCGAACACGGCGTCGCACGGGAAGCGCTCGAACAGGCCGTCGTCGATCATGCGCTGCGCGCCGGCGCCACCTTCCTCGCCTGGCTGGAAGATCAGGTGCACGGTTCCGTCGAAGGGACGGGTCTCTGCCAGGTAGCGGGCGGCCGCGAGCAGCATGGCCGTGTGGCCGTCATGGCCGCAGGCGTGCATCTTGCCGGCGTGGGTCGAGCGATGCGCGAAATCGTTGAGTTCCTGGATCGGCAGTGCGTCCATGTCGGCGCGCAGGCCGATTGAACGATGCGAACTGCCGTGGCGGATCGTGCCGACGACGCCGGTGCCGCCGAGCCCGCGCGCGACCTCGATGCCCCACTCGGCCAGCTTGCGCGCAACCAGGTCGGCGGTGCGGTCTTCCTCGAAGCGCAACTCGGGATGGGCGTGGATGTCGCGGCGGATCTGCTGGATCTCGGCGCGGAACTGGACGACACGGTCGATCAGTTGCATGGGGATACCTTGGTCTGGAAAGTGGATGCTACTGAAGATGCGCCGGCACGCCGACGGGCCCGCGCACGCACGGGCCACAGGCCCTAGAATCGTTCGCCCTTGCGAGGACACGATCGTGAACAAACCGCTTGCTCAAAACGCGTTGACTCCATCGCCTGCGGCGCTGGAAATGATCGACCGCCTGATCGCGTTCCCGACAGTGAGCCGCGATTCCAACCTCGGGCTGATCGAGTACGCGCGTGACCATCTTGTGCGCCTCGGTGTGAAGCCGCACCTGGTGTACGACGCCTCGCAGAAGAAGGCCAACCTCTTCGTGACGCTCGCCGACGAACCGGATGCCGTCAAGTCCGGCGGCATCGTCCTCTCGGGCCACACCGACACCGTTCCGGTCGACGGGCAGGACTGGGCGAGCGACCCGTTCCGCGCGCACCACGCCGACGGGCGCATCCACGGCCGTGGCACGGCCGACATGAAGGGTTTCATTGCCATCGCGCTGGCTTGGGCCCCGCGCTTCCTCGCGGCGCAGCGGACGATGCCGGTGCACCTGTCGCTGACCTTCGACGAGGAGACGACGTTCATCGGCGTGCGCAGCCTGGTGGCGGACCTCACGGAACGCGGCATCCGGCCGGCAGGCTGCATCATCGGCGAGCCGACCGACATGCAGGCGATCGTCGCGCACAAGGGCAAGCGCGACTTCTGCTGCACGGTGCGCGGCCGCGAGGCGCACTCCTCGCTGACCCCGACGGCAGTCAACGCGATCGAGTATGCAGCCCAGATCATCGCGTACATCCGCGCGCTCGCCGACCGCCAGGCACGCGAGGAGCCGCGCGATGCACGCTTCACCGTGCCGCATTCGACGCTGCAGACCGGCGTGATCCGCGGCGGAATCGCCACCAACGTCGTGCCGCGCGACTGCATGTTCGAGTTCGAGATGCGCAACATCCCGGCGACGTCGCACGACGCGATGACGCAGCCGATCCTCGAGTACGCGCGTGGCGAGCTCCTGCCGCGCATGCGCGCGGTCGCGCCGGAGTCCGACATTGCGTTCGCGATGGGGCTCGACCTGCCGGCCTACGGCATCGAACCCGATGCGCCGCTGGTGCGCTGGGCGATGGAACTGGCGCAGACCACGCGGCTCGGCACCGGCGCCGTCAGCTTCGCGACCGAAGCGCCGATCTTCCAGCATGCCGGCGTCCCGACCGTCGTCATGGGCCCGGGATCGATCGACCAGGCGCACAAACCGAACGAGTACATCGCGCTCGAACAGGTCGCTGCGTGCGAGCAGTTCTTCGGGCGGCTGATCGAAAGTCGGCCTCCGGTGAGCTGAGCGTGGCAGAGACCCATGGCGGACTCGAGGTCGTGCGGGCCGCCTGCCCGCACGACTGCCCGGACAGCTGCGCGATGCTGGTGACGGTCCGGCACGAAGAAGGCCGTCGTGTCGCGATCAAGGTCGCGGGCGATCCGTCGCACCCCACGACGGCCGGCACCCTGTGCACCAAGGTCAGCCGCTACCTGGAGCGGACCTACCACCCCGATCGCCTGCTCCATCCGCTGAGGCGGGTCGGGCGCAAGGGCGAGGGCCGCTTCGAGCGCGTCTCGTGGGACACGGCGCTCGACGAAATTGCGGCCCGACTGACAGTCGATCGCCGCCGTTGATCCGCAGCGTGTCGTGCCGTACAGCTACGCAGGAACGATGGGCATGGTGCAGGGTGAGGCGATGGCGCATCGCTTCTTCCACCGTCTGGGTGGCAGCTTCCTCGACCGCACGATCTGCGCCACCGCCGGCGCCGAGGCGCTGAATGCGACGCTCGGCACGCGCGACGGCACCGACATCGAGCAGTTCGGCAACGCGAAGCTGATCGTCTTCTGGGGCACCAACGCGATCGCGTCCAATCTCCACCTGTGGAGTCGCGCGCAGGACGCCAAGCGCAACGGCGCGAAGCTGATCGCCATCGATCCGTACCGCTCGCTGACGGCCGAGAAGTGCCACCAGCACATCGCGCTGCTGCCCGGCACCGATGGCGCCTTCGCGCTCGCGGTGATGCATGTCCTCGTGCGCGAAGGCTGGCTCGATCGCGACTACATCGAGCGCCACACGCTGGGTTTCGAAGCGCTGGCGGCGCGCGCGCGGGAGTTCGATCCGCAACGCGTGGCGCAGATCTGCGGCATCACGGCCGAGGAGATCGAGCAGTTTGCGCGCGACTACTGGGAAATCCGTCCCGCGGCGATCCGTCTCAACTACGGGATGCAGCGCGTCGCGGGAGGCGGCAATGCGGTACGCGCGGTCGCCTGCCTGCCCGCGCTCGCCGGGCATTGGCGCGATCCCGCGGGCGGGGTGCTTCTGTCCACCAGCGGCAACTATCCGGTCGATGGTGAGCGCCTGTACCGGCCGGAGCTGCTTGCCGGCCGCACGCCGCGCACGATCAACATGTCGACGATCGGGCACGACCTGCTGCACGCCGATCCGCCGATCGATGCGCTGATCGTCTACAACAGCAACCCGGTGGCCGTCGCACCGAATGCGGCGGACGTCGCACGCGGCTTCGCGCGCGAGGATCTTTTCACCGTCGTGCTCGAACACTTCCAGACCGACACGGCCGACTACGCCGACTTCGTGCTGCCGGCCACCACGCAGCTCGAGCACATCGACGTGCACAAGTCCTACGGGCACCTCTACCTGCTGGCGAACAACCCGGCGATCGAGCCGCTCGGCGAGGCGCTGCCGAACAGCGAGATCTTCCGTCGCCTGGCGGCGCGGATGGAGTACCTCGAACCGGCTTTCCGCGAGACCGACGATGAACTGGCCGCGCAGGCGTTCGCGCTGCGCGGCCCCACGGCCCGCTTCGACTGGGCGCGGCTAAAGGAGACCGGCTGGGAGCGGCTCGATCTGCCGGCGGTGCATGCGCCGTTTGCGCAGGGGCACTTCCCGACGGCGTCGGGCAAGTGCGAATTCTGGTCGGACGCGCTCGCGGCCATCGGCGTCGACCCACTGCCGAACTACATTCCTCCGAACGAAGGACCGACTAGCAACCCGGAGCGCGCGAAGCGCTATCCCCTCGCGCTGATCTCGCCGCCTGCGCGCAACTTCCTGAATTCGAGCTTCGTCAACGTGGCGAGCCTGCGCTCGGCCGAGGGTGAGCCCTCGCTGGAGATCCACCCGGATGACGCGCAGGCCCGGAACATCCGGTCCGGAGACACGGTGCGGGTGTTCAATGACCGTGGCTCGCTGCTGTTGCGGGCGCAGGTGACCGACCGGGCGCGGCGGAGCTGCGTCGTGGTGCCGTCGATCTGGTGGAAGAAGTTCGCGCGCGACGGCAAGAATGCCAACGAGCTCACGAGCCCGGTGCTGACGGACATCGGACGCGCGCCGACGTTCTACGACTGCCTCGCCGAGGTCGAACGGTCACCCTAGGGCCTGGTCACGCCAAGGCCGGGAGTGCGCGCCTGGCGTGAACCGTCGCTAGCCTGATCCCGTTTGCGTCATGGCGCGCGGCGATGGTTGCGCGACAATGAATCTGTCGCCGGGCCTGCCGATGTCCTCTCTTCGATCCCTGTTTGCACTGCCCAACGAGTCGGCCTTTGACCCGGCGCGCTGGAGCGAGGCGGCGTTCGACGTCTGGCAGGGTTCCCACCTGACCCCGGCGGCGCTGGCCCACACCGCCGAGCGCCGCGTCCGCGCGCTGATTGCCTATGCACGCGAAGCGTCGCCGTTCTATTCCCGGCTCTACCGCCGGATGCCTTTGCACGGGCTGCACCTGGGCGACCTGCCACCGGTGACCAAGGGCCAGCTGATGAAGCACTTCGACGATGTCGTCACGCAGCCCGGCGTCACGCGCGAGTCGATCGAAGCCTTCATCGCCGACCCCGCGCGCATCGGGCACTCGCTGCTCGGCCGTTTCAGCATCTTCACGAGTTCGGGCACGACCGGTACGCCGGGGTACTTCGTGCACGACCCGGACGCCATCGCGGTCTACGACGCGCTCGAAGCGCAGCGCTTTCGCGGCCTGCTTTCACCTTCCGACGTGTTGCGGCAGGTGATGGAGGGCGACCGCTACGCGATGGTCGCTGCCACGGAAGGGCACTTTGCCGGCATTGCCACGGTCGAGCGGATGCGTCGGTGGGCGCCGTGGATGTCCGGTGCCGTGCGCGCGTTTGCGCTGCTCCAGCCCTGCGCCGCGCTGGTGCAGGAGCTGAATCTCTACCGGCCGACGGTCCTGGCCACCTACCCGACGGCGGCCGAGATGCTGGCCGAGGAGCAGGAGGCGGGCCGGTTGCGGCTGCGGCTGCGCGAATTGTGGACCGGCGGCGAAGTGCTGTCGGAGCCCACGCGCCAGCGCGTGCAGAGAGCGTTCAGCTGCCGCGTCCGCAGCGCGTACGGAGCGTCGGAATTCCTGCCGATTGCGTGGGAATGCCCGCATCGCGGCCTGCACGTCAATTCGGACTGGGTGGTGCTCGAACCGGTGGACCGGCAGGGGCGCGCGGTCCAGCCGGGCCAGCGCTCGCACTCGGTACTGCTGACCAATCTGGCCAACCGGGTCCAACCGCTGATCCGCTACGACCTCGGCGACGCGATCACCGTGCATGCCGGGCGTTGCGCCTGCGGCAGCGCCTTTCCCACCGTCTCGGTCGAGGGGCGCTGCGACGATGCGCTGCGCCTGCCGGCCCGCCGCGGGGGTGAGGTGACCGTCGTTCCGCTCGCGCTCGAAACCGTGCTCGAGGAAGGCGCCGGAGCGCACGAATTCCAGGTGGTGCAGGGCGTCGATGGCAGCCTGACGGTTCATCTCGGAGAGCACGAGCGCAGCCGCCGTGCCCCCGTCCGCGCCGCGCTGCGCCGCTACCTCGAGACCTGCGAGGTGGGGCCGGTCGAGATCGTCGTGTCGCGGCGCGCGCCAGTGCGCGACCGTGCCAGCGGAAAGCTGCGACGCGTCGTCTGCGAACTCGAGCGCTAAAGCCCGGCCGCCGGCGGCGGCGACTTGTGCACAATGCCGGCCATGTCCATCGCTGTTCGTCCATCTGCTGCGCCCCGGCGTCGCCGGTTGTGGGTCGCGGCTGGCACCGCCGTGCTCGCACTTGCGCTGTTCGGCGCGGGCTGTTCCACTGTCGATTACTACGCGCAGTCGATCCAGGGGCACCTTGCCGTGATGGAGGCGGCGCGGCCGATCCCGGAGGTCATCGCCGATCCGCAGGCGCCGCCGCCGCTCAAGCAGCGGCTGGAGCGGGCGCAGCAGATCCGCCGCTATGCGTCGGCTGAACTCGCCTTGCCCGACAACCGCAGCTACACGCAATACGCGGACCTGAAGCGGCCCTACGTCGTCTGGAACGTGTTTGCCACACCCGAGCTGTCGATGACGCTCAAGCAGTGGTGCTATCCGATCGTCGGCTGTGCGGGTTATCGCGGTTACTTCGAACGGGACGCCGCGGAGCAGGCGGCCGGCGAGCTGCGCGCGGGCGGCTACGAGGTCCATGTCAGCGGCGTGCCGGCGTATTCGACGCTGGGATGGCTGCCGGATCCGCTGCTCAACACCTTCATCGGCGGGACCGAAGGCCAGCTGGCCGGGCTGGTCTTCCACGAGCTGGCGCACCAGGTCGTGTTCGTGGGTGGCGACACGACGTTCAACGAGTCCTTTGCGACGGCGGTCGAACGCGAGGGCGTGCGACGCTGGCTTCAGACCTACGGCAACGATGCCTCGCGCCAGGCCTACGCGGATTTCGCGCTAGCGCCGGGCGCAGTTTCTCCAGCTGCTGCTGAAGTACCGGGGGCTGCTGCAGCAGAACTATGCGAGCGATGCCAGCGATGCAGCGAAGCGGGAGCGCAAGCAGCAGGTCTTTGCCGAGCTCAGGCAGGAGTACGAGCAGCTCAGGAAGGGCTGGGGCGGCTTCGCCGGCTACGACCGCTTCTTCGCCCAGGACCTGACGAATGCCCATCTGGCGGCCGTCGGTGCCTACAACGACCTGGTGCCGGCGTTCGACGCGCTGCTGGCGCAGTCGGGCGGGGATTTCCCGAAGTTCTACGGCGAGGTCAAGCGTATCGCGGCCATGCCCAAGGGCGAGCGCGATGGCGCTCTGCGGGGCTTGCAGACGGCGCGCAACTGACGGGGCCCGTGGCTCCGGGGCCGTGACACCCCTGACCGCGGAATTCCGGCGATCGTCCCCCAGCAGCACCGAGCCGCTATGATCGATTCGATCGGGCGCGGGCAACGCATCGCCGTCACGGCGAATCACAAACACAGCCCATTGAGGGTGCGCAGTCGGGAGGCAGCGGATGGAACGGTTCTGGTTGAAGCACTATCCGAAGGGCGTGCCCGCGGACATCGACCCCACGCAGTATGCGTCGCTCGTTCAACTGCTCGAGGAGGCGTTCCGCAAGTACTCCGACCAGGTCGCGTACACATTCATGGGCGCCGACCTGAGCTACCGGCAGCTCGACGAGCATTCCGCGGCGATCGGCGCGTGGCTGCAGTCGCGCGGGCTCGTCAAAGGGCGCACGTGTCGCGATCATGATGCCGAACGTGCTGCAGTACCCGGTGGTGCTTGCGGGCGTGCTGCGTGCGGGCTACACGGTCGTCAACGTCAATCCGCTCTACACGCCGCGCGAACTCGAACACCAGCTGAAGGACTCGGGCGCCGAGGCCATCTTCATCCTGGAAAACTTCGCGACCACGCTGCAGGCGGTGATCGACAAGGTTCCGACGAAGCACGTCGTGCTGTGCGCGATGGGCGACTTGCTGCCGTTTCCGAAGAAGCACATCGTCAACTTCGTCGTGCGCAACGTGAAGAAGATGGTGCCGGCCTACGCGCTGCCCAGTGCGCTGCGCTTTACCGAGGCACTGGCCGACGGCCTCAGGATGTCGCTCAAGCCCGTCACGCTGGTGCCCGAGGACGTCGCCTTCCTGCAGTACACCGGCGGCACGACGGGGGTCTCGAAGGGCGCGACACTGCTGCACCGGAACGTGGTCGCCAATGTCCTGCAGTCCGAAGCCTGGTATCTGCCGGCGATCAGCAAGATGGCGGCCGGCCAGCAGGCGATCATCGTCACCGCGCTTCCGCTCTATCACATCTTCGCGCTGACGGCGTGCGCTCTGCTGGCGATGCGCATTGGCGGGCGCAACCTGCTGATCGCGAATCCGCGCGACGTTCCGGGCTTCGTGAAGGAACTGTCGAAGGTCCGTTTCAACGTGCTGCCGGCCGTCAACACGTTGTTCAACGGACTGCTCAACAGCGAAGACTTCCGCAAGCTCGACTTCTCGTCCCTGAAGCTGTCGATCGGTGGCGGCATGGCGGTGCAGCAGGCCGTCGCCGACAAGTGGCTGAAACTCACCGGTTGCCCGATCTGCGAGGGCTACGGGCTCTCGGAGACCTCGCCCTCGGCCACGTGCAATCCGACCGACACCGACCGCTACACCGGCACCATCGGTTTGCCGCTGCCGTCGACCGAGATCTCGCTGCGCGACGACGAAGGCCGCGAGGTCCCGCTCGGCGTGCCGGGCGAGATCTGCATCCGCGGCCCGCAGGTCATGGCCGGCTACTGGCAGCGTCCGGACGAAACCGCCAACGTCATGACGGCGGACGGCTTCTTCAAGACCGGCGACGTCGGCGTGATGGACGATCGCGGCTACACGAAGATCGTCGACCGCAAGAAGGACATGATCCTGGTGTCGGGCTTCAACGTGTACCCGAACGAAGTCGAAGGCGTCGTGGTGTCGCATCCCGGCGTGCTGGAAGCCGCCGCTGTCGGCGTACCGGACGAGAACTCGGGCGAGGCGGTGAAGCTCTTCGTGGTCAAGAAGGATCCGGCGCTGACCGAACGCGAGCTGATGGAGTTCTGCAAGGAGCAGCTCACCGGCTACAAGAAACCGAAGTACATCGAGTTCCGCAACGAGCTGCCGAAGACCAACGTCGGCAAGATCCTGCGGCGCGAGTTGAGGGATACGAAGCGGGCGGCCTGAGGTGCGGGCCTTCGCATGAAGGGACCTCCATTGGCGGTGTGCTCCGTCGATGCGGTCGAGGCAGCAACGGCGCATCGGGCGCAGCAGCATGTCCAGGGAGAGGGTGATGAAGGAACGAAGCAAGCGTGACGACCGGGGACCGCCGACCGGATCGCGCACAGGGCCGCGGGCGCGCGCCACGCAGGACCGGAAATACGGTGACCCCTACCAGCGCGCGGCGCGGCCGCCCTCGGATGCGCCACCGCGCGAGCGCCTGAGTGCGCCGGCGGCGGGGTCGGTTCGACTCGACCCCGACGTGGCGCGCGTCTTCCGCGACCCGGAGGCGGTCAACGAGGTGCTCCGGATGGTCATACGCATGGCTCGCCTCGTCGGCGGCCGGCCGGCCAGCCCGGCGCGCGACCGTCCGTCCGGGCCGCCGCGCGACCGTCCGCCGTCATTCCGTGAGCGCGGTCCGGGCGGTCCTCCGCGCCGCGAGTCTCGCGGCGATCGACCGACCGGTGCGCCACCGCGCCGTCCCCGCTTCGAGAACAAGTAAACCGTCGCGCCAGCGCGACAAGTGGCTGATCCTCTGTCGCGCGCCGGCAACGATTGTCGAGGCAAGGCCCCGGACGTCGATTTGTCGTCGCATTCTTGTGATTCTTCAGGCTTGCGTCCTGCCGGGCTTGGCATAGCCTGAAGGCCTCGGCGATTGCGGTCGTCGTTGACACAGGCTGTGGAGTGGTCATGAAGCGGATGCGTGCGTTCGGGCTGATGGTGATGCTGGCAGCAACTGGCGGCGTCCAGGCGCAACTGAGCGGGCCGGGGTTGACGATGCCCGCACTGGCCGGCCAGGAGGTCACGTTCGACCTCAGTCCCAGCATCGGTCTGCGCGGCTGGGTCGGAGGGCGCCACGGACTGCTGGCGAGTGACGGACTGCAGGCCAGTTCGATGGTGCTGGCGGATTGGCGGCCGCTGGCCAGCGGCTTCCGATTCTCGGGTGGTCTGGCCTATGGCCCGTTGTGGTCGGCCACGTCGATGCCCGGCCTCGCGCTCGACCGCAGCCTCGGCGACCCGTGGGACGTCAACGCGGGTGTCGATACGCGTAGCTGGCTCGCGCGCGGCAATCCTTACCTGGGACTGGGATGGGGATTGGGCTCGGCTCGGCCGCAAGGGCCCGTACCTGAGCGCCGATCTCGGCCTGATGTACCAGCGTGGCAGTCTTTCCGCCTGGGGCTGCCCGGCCGGCATGCCGTCGACGGCATGTGCCCCGGACCTGCGCGCGGCCGACAATGGCGCCGCCGCGGACGAGGTGCGCATCGCCCCCGTGATGTCGCTGGGCGTCGGACTCCGCTTCTGAGTTAGCTTCGGAGTTGCTGGGAGGGCGCTCGCCGCTTCAGCCCGCGAGCGGCACGCTCAGCAGTCCACGGTCGCCCTCGACGAGCGCGCGGCGCAGGCTGCGGTAGAGCTGCGTGACGTCGAAGCTCTCCCCGTGTTTCGCGCGCAGGCGGATGTTCATGGCGTCGGCGCGCGCCCGCACCGACAGCGACTCGAGCTTGGCGCGATCGAACAGCTGCTCGCCGTCGACCGGGTGTGTTCCGCTGAGGGCGGCCAGCACGACGTGGTGGCGCCGGCCGAGTCCGTTGAACTGGATTTCGACCTCGTTGTTCCGCTCTCTCACCCGCATCAGCATGATCGCCTCCGCCACGCATTCTCAGCGCGCAATATGACAGTGGGATTTTTGCGCCGAGGCCGCAATCCGCTGTATGGCGGATTAGGCAACTAGCGTGCCGACTATTCGACGCCGGTCGCCATTGACTTGCGGCGGTGCGGTGGTGCGACGATCGCAAGCTGGCGGTCGTGCAGCCGGGAGAGCGACAGCAGGGCGGTGGTCGCGCCGATCAGGGCGAGGAACATGTCGGACTGCGTGTCCCAGGGATCCCCCTGAGTGCCGAGGAACTCGTCGGCACCCTGTCCCAGCGCCAGGGCGGTCCACCATTCGATCAGCTCGTAAACGGCGCTGATCGCCAGGGCCACGCAGACGCACAGAAACGCGGTCATGCGGCGCCCGTGCACGTACTTGCCGCGCAGCAGGATCTCGCGCGCGATGATGGCCGGCACGAACCCCTGCATGAAGTGTCCAAGCTTGTCGTACGGGTTGCGCGAGAGGCCGAACGCTTCCTGCACCCAGTGCCCGAGCGGGACGCGGGCGTAGGTGTAGGCGCCGCCCAGGATCAGCACCAGCGCGTGCGCGAAGATCAGCACATAAAGCAGCGTCGTCAACGGATAGCGTTCGCGTGTGGCGACGAGCAGCGGCAGTGCGATCAGCACCGGTGCGACTTCCAGCAGCCAGGTCGCCCGGTCGAACGGGCGCCAGCCGGAGGCGACCAGTGCGATGATGGTGGCCACCAGCAAGGTGGCGAGCAACGGAGTGCGGCGGTCGATGGTGTTCACGATGTGGGGAGCGAAGCGGTGCGCGATTATCGCCGCAGGCCTGCTGCTGGCGGGCGCGTCGAACGCGCAGCGACTGCCCGCGCTGGAAGCGCAGGCCGACCGGGTCACGGTGTCCGGCCTGTCGTCCGGCGCTTACATGGCGGTGCAGGTTGCCGTCGCCCATTCGGCGCGCGTTTCCGGTGTCGGCGTGTTCGCCGGCGGCCCGTACTACTGCGTCGGAATCAATCCCGCGCGGGCGGAGAGTGTCTGCATGCAGGGCGACCCGGGCGCCGACGCGTCGATCCTGGACGCCGAACGTCTCGCGATGCTGCAGCTGATCGACTCGACCAAGAACCTGCGCAGCATGCGGGCCTGGCTGCTGGCGGGCGAAGCCGACACCAAGGTCGTGCCTGCGGTCGTGCGTGCGTCATACGAATTCTTCGCCCACTACCACCGTGCCGGAGCGCAGTTCCGCGTGCTGCCCGGCCTGGGACACGGCCTGCCGACGCCGTCGAAGGGCGTTCCGTGCAACGCGAGCGAAAGCCCGTTCCTTAACCGGTGCGGTGTCGACGAAGTCGGCGAGATGCTCGCCGCACTCGAGGCAGGCACTGGGCGCGGCAGCGGCACGCAGGGCCGGCTTCTGCCGTTCGACCAGCCGGAATTCGTGCCGACCTGGCGGCGCTGGTGGTCGCTGTCGTCGCTCGGCCCGACCGGATACGTCTACGTGCCTGCCCAGTGCGAACAGACGAAGACCTGCAGGGTTCACGTCGCGCTGCACGGCTGCAAGCAGGGCGCCACGGCGATCGGCGACGTGTTCGTGCGCGACTCCGGCTACAACGCCTGGGCGGCGGCGCACGACACGATCGTGCTGTATCCGCAGGCGCAGGCCAGCCAGCCGTCGATGCTCGCGTGGTGGCTGCCATTTAACCCCAATGGCTGCTGGGACTGGTGGGGCTACACCGGCACCGACTACGCCGTGAAGAGCGGCGTGCAGATCTCGGCCATCATGGCGATGGTCGATCGCCTGGCCCAGAAGCGGTAGGCGCAGGTCTCTGCCAGGCGCGCCAGCAGCGCATCGATCTCGCGGACGATCGGAGACGCGGCTTGCAGCGAGCGCAGCGGCATCCGCGACGAAGGCGTGGCGCGCAATCAGAGCCTGTGCGTCTTCCGGCAATTCGCGCTCGACGTAGCGCCAGCCGAAGTCGAAGCGTTCGGGCCGGTGCTGCATCCCGAGCAGGTCGATCAGCGCCTGCACGAGCACCTGGTAAAAGCCCAGGGCTTCCAGCGGGTGGCCGCGCGCGAGTTCCTTGTCCACCAGCATCGCGTAGACCGGCACCTTTCCGCGCAATTGTCCGAGCCGATGGCGGCGACGTTTTGCCAGCGCTGCTTCATCGACCGGCCGCGCCTTGATTGTTCCGCGACGGTCCAGCCACACGATCGGCTCGCCGTGGCGCTCGCGTTCGAGGAAGTTCGCCACCGCGGCCGCCGACAGTACCGAACAGTCGAGCGCAAAGAAGCGCGGCGCATCGGCGAGGAAGTAGAAACGCTGCGCCATGTCCGGGTAACCGGGCGGCTCGACGCTCCACACGTGTGTGATCGGCGCAATGTCTGACAGCGCTTCCTCCGTCCGAGCGAAGAGCTGCCCGGCGCACTCCAGCGGGGCGACCACCATCAGGTCGATGTCCGAATACTCGTCGGCCCGTCCGCGCGCCGCCGCACCTCCTTCGAGCAGCGCTTCGACCGCGACTTCGTCACGCAGCGCGGCCACGACGTGTGCCGTGACGCGGCGGCGGTATTCGAACGCCGTCTCGCTCACGCCGGTGCCGAACGCCAGGCCGATCAGTCCACCTTCGCGTTGGAGAACTTCACGACCCGCGTCCACTTGTCGGTCTCGGCGCGGATGAACGCGGCGAACTGATCGGGCGTGTTGCCACCGGGGTCGGCTCCCTGCGCGAGGAAGCGCTCGCGCACTTCGGGCAGCGCCAGGGCCTTGGCGACATCGGCCTGAATCTTGTCGATGATCGTGCGCGGTGTCCCCGCGGGCGCGAACAGTCCGAACCAGGAGCTGGCATCGAAGCCCTTGAGCCCGGCAGCTTCCTCGATCGTCGGGACATTCGGCAGCGCCGGCGAGCGGGTGCGCGACGTGACCGCCAGCGCCTTCAGCCGGCCGCTCTTGATGTGCGGCAGCGCTGACGGCAGGTTGTCGAACATCACGTTCATGTTGCCGGCGATGAGATCCGTCACCGCCGGCGCCGAGCCGCGATACGGAAAGTGCACCATGTAGACGCCGGTCACGGTCTTGAAGAGTTCACCCGAGAGATGGATCGAGGTGCCATTGCCGCTCGATGCCATGTTCAGCTGCCCGGGCCGTGCCTTGGCGTACGCGATGAACTCGGCGACCGTGTTCACCGGCAGCTTCGGGTTGATGACCATGACATTCGGCACGCCCGCCGCGAGCGTGATCGGCACGAAGTCCTTCACCGGGTCAAAGGGCATCTTCGCACCGCTCTGGTCGAACAGGGCCTTGTTGATCGCGTGAGTCCCGACGGTGCCCATCAGCAGCGTGTAGCCATCCGGCGCGGCCTTGGCCACCACATCGGCGCCGATATTGCCGCCCGCGCCGGGACGGTTTTCGATGACGACCGCGTGCTGCCACATGCGCTGCAGCTCGACCCCGATGGAGCGCGCGACGATGTCCGTGGTGCCGCCCGGCGGAAACGGCACGACGATGCGGACCGGCTTGGAAGGCCAGGTCTGCGCCTGCGCCGGCGCCAGAACGGCGCAGGCGACGACAGCGATCAGCCAGCGAGCGAACATGATGTCTCCTCCGTGGTGGTCTTGTGCGGCAAGTCTGCCGTGCCCGATCGCGTTCGTCTATGCTGACCGCGAAACGCAATGATCTGCAGAACGAAGTGACAGGCAACGCAGCGAGATACGTACTGGCGCTGGACCAGGGCACCACAAGCTCGCGTGCCATTTTGTTCGACCGTTCCGGGCATGCCGTCGCCACGGCGCAGAAGGAATTCCGGCAGATCTTTCCGCAGCCCGGATGGGTCGAGCACGACGCCAACGAGATCTGGTCGACGCAGCTCGCGTGCGCGCAGTCGGCGCTGCGGCAGGCCGGGGTGGCGGCGAGTGATGTTGCGGCCATCGGCATCACCAACCAGCGCGAGACGACCGTCCTGTGGGACCGTGCCACCGGGACGCCGATCGCCAACGCCATCGTCTGGCAGGACCGGCGCACCAGCGAACGCTGTGCCGCGCTGCGCGCCGGCGACGCCGAGGCCCGCGTGCGCGAACGGACGGGACTGGTGCTCGACCCGTACTTCTCCGCCACCAAGATCGAGTGGCTGCTCGACCATGTGCCCGGCGCTCGCATGCGGGCCGAGCGTGGCGAACTGGCCTTCGGCACCGTCGACAGCTGGCTGATCTGGAACCTGACAGGCGGAGTGCACGTCACCGACGTCAGCAACGCCTCGCGCACCTCGCTGGTGAACCTCGCGACGCTCGACTGGGACGACGAGCTGCTCGCGCTCTTCAACGTGCCGCGCGCGCTGCTGCCGCGCATCACCTCATCGAGCGAGGTCGTCGGCGCGGCGCGGGCTGAACTCTTCGGCGCGCCGATCCCCATCGCCGGCAACGCGGGCGATCAGCAGGCGGCCACCTTCGGCCAGGCCTGCTTCACGCCCGGCATGGCGAAGAACACTTACGGCACCGGTGCCTTCATGCTGATGAACGTGGGCGCGGCGCCGCAGGCCTCGGACAATCGCCTGTTGGCGACGGCCGGCTGGCGCCTCGAAGGATCGAGCGACGGCTGCCTACATGCTGGAAGGCAGCGTGTTCGTCGCCGGCGCCGTCGTGCAGTGGCTGCGCGATGGACTCGGCCTCATCGAGCGCTCGGAACACGTCGAGGCGCTGGCGCGCCAGGCGCCGGACAGCGGCGGCGTCGTGCTGGTGCCCGCATTCGTCGGCCTCGGCGCGCCGCACTGGGACCCGGATGCGCGGGGGCTCTTGATCGGCATGACGCGCGGCACGTCGCGGGCTCACGTGGCGCGCGCCGCGCTCGAATCGATTGCGTTCCAGTCGTGCGACGTGCTGGCAGCGATGCAGCGCGACGCCCACCAGCCGCTGACCGAACTGCGCGTCGACGGAGGTGCGGCGCGCAATGACCTGCTGATGCAGTTCCAGGCCGATGTCATGGGCGTGCCGGTGGTCCGGCCGGAAGTGACCGAGACGACGGCGCTCGGGGCCGCGTACCTCGCCGGCCTGGCGACCGAGGTCTGGTCGGGCGCAGACGAACTGGCGCAGATGTGGCGGGCCGAGCGCCGCTTCGAACCGTTGATGCAGGCCGATGAGCGCGATGCGTTGATGGCGCGCTGGCGGCGCGCGGTGCAAAGGGCGGGGCAGTGGGTGGAGTAGCCGAAGTGCGGGCACCGGTCATCGAGCGCGCGGCGTTGCTGGCGGCGTTGCGCGATCCGCGCCGCTGGGACGTGCTGGTCATCGGCGGTGGCGCCACCGGTCTCGGCATTGCGGTCGATGCCGCATCGCGCGGCCTGCGCACCGCGCTGATCGAAGCGCGCGACTTCTCGAGCGGCACATCGAGCCGCAGCACCAAGCTGGTCCACGGCGGCGTGCGCTACCTGGCGCAGGGCAACGTCAAGCTGGTGCGCGAAGCGCTGATCGAACGCGCGCGCCTGCTGGCCAATGCCCCGGAACTCGTGCACGCGATGGAGTTCATCGTCCCGTGCTACCGGCTGCTCGAGCGCGAAACGATGCGCATCGGCCTTGGGCTGTACGACGGGCTGGCCGGCACGCGTGGCGTCGGCCCGACCCGCTGGCTGTCGCGGGCCGAAACCATTGCCCGACTGCCGACCGTGCGGCCCGAAGGGCTGCGCGGCGGCGTGTCCTACTGGGACGCGCAGTTCGACGACGCGCGGCTTGCCATCGCGCTGATGCGCACCGCCTGCCGCCTCGGCGCCACGGCAATCAACTACGTGCGTGCGGAAGGCCTGCGCGTCGCGGCCGGTCGCATCGACGCGGTGGAAGCGGTCGACGCCGAAACCGGCGAACGCTTCGAACTGCGTGCGAAGGTCGTCTACAACGCGACCGGCGTGTGGGTCGATCGCATCCGTGCGATGGCCAACGCCTCGGTGCGGCCGATGGTCGCCCTCAGCCGCGGCTCGCACATCGTCGTCGGCGCGCGCTTCCTGCCGGGCGAGCGCGCGCTGATGATCCCGAAGACCGCCGATGGCCGGGTGCTCTTTGCCATTCCATGGCTCGGGCACCTGATCGTCGGCACGACCGACGTGCCCACCGACGATGCCGCGTGGGAGCCGCAGCCGACACCGCAGGAAATCGAGTTCATCGTCGAGACTGCGAGGGGCTATCTGCGCGATCCGATCGGGCCGGATGACATCACGCAAACCTTCGCCGGCCTGCGGCCGCTGGTCGCGAGGGGGACTACGGGTGCGACGAAGACGCTGTCGCGCGAGCACTCCATCGTCATCGAGCAGGAAAACCTGGTCACGATCACGGGTGGCAAGTGGACCACCTATCGCCGCATGGCCTTCGATGCGCTGGAGCAGGCGGTGCGCCGTGGACTGCTGGATCCGCGCCCGTGCGTCACGGAATCACTGCGCATCGATGTAGATGCAGGGCTCGAAGCCGCGCGCCGCGTGGCCGAAGCCGCAGGCCCGCGCGATCTGGCGGCGGTGCTGCGCTATCGCGAACTGGCCGGCGCGTGCGAACAGGCGCGGACGGCGGACGACTTCGTGTTCCGGCGGCTGCGGACTGGGCTGATCGACCGCCGGGCGGGCGCAGAACTGGCGCGCCGCCTCGCGTAGGGGCGAAAAAAAGGCCGCTGCGAGCAGCGGCCTTTCTGAACGACTATGCCGTCGGTTTAGAACAGGTGACGGATACCCAGCGCGAACTGCTGCTTGTCGGCGCGCTGCGACGGGGTGGCACCGGCGGATACATTGTTCTGGCTCACGTTGCCGTCCCACTCAACCTTGCCGTAGCCGATGTACATGTTGGTACGACGCGAGAACGGGTAGGTGTAGCCGATACCCCAGACCGAGTAATCCGGCTCGAACGAGTACGCCTGACCCCCGGTCACGCCGTTGATGTTGTCGGCATCCGAGTACTGGTACGAGGCGAGGATCGAGCCGCCGAACAGCGGCACGGACACGCCGAGCATCCAGGCATTGTTGTCGTACGGCGCGGTAGCGCCGAGCGGGTTGAAGACACCCGGGTTGTTGACGGCCTGAACGAGGCGGATGTTGTCCTGAATCGCGTAGGCCGCGTGCAATTTGACGATCTTGAAGTCAAACGTTCCACCCAGCTGCGTCATCTTCTGGTCCGGATTGCCGTAGGCCACGTTGCCGGCATTGTCCGGCGCCGCCAGCACGTCATAGGTCGCCGCGAGGAACAGCGGACCCCAGGTCCAGTTGGCGCCCAGCGACAGGCCCTTCGTGTTGTTGCCGCTCGGAGCGACTTCGGCACCATTGATGTTGAAGGAGTACGACGCGGCGAACTTGAAGCCGGCCCAAGTTGGCGAGGCCCACAGGATCGAGTTGTCTTCGCGCAGCGCGTTCGATGGGATGAAGGTCGACTGCAGACCGTTGATGCCCCAGCCGGTCGCGAACGGATCGACGCTGCCCCACAGGTCGAACGAGCCGGTGCCCGACGACGGCGTGGCAACGCGGCCGAGAACGATCGTACCCATGGCGTTGTGCTGCAGTCCGGCCCAGACCTGACGGCCGAACACGCGGCCACCCTGGCCCAAGTTTCCGGTCGAGCCGTCGAATCCACCCTCAAGGGTGAAAACCGCGCTCCAGCCACGACCCAGCGCTTCTGCGCCGCGCAGGCCGAAACGGCTGCCCGACTGATAACCGCTCTCGACGCCGAACACGTTTTCCTGCGCGTACGGGCTCGCAGCAACGCCGGTCGCGACGCCATACTCATTCCACTGCACGCCGATGTCGAAGATGCCGTAGATCGTCACGCTGGACTGCGCAGACGCGGCGCTGGACATCGCGCCGAGCACTGCCAGTGCGATTAGACTTTTTTTCATTCCAAGCTCTCCTAGCTAGTTTTGGGATTCTTTGGCGCGCTGGCTTTGGACGGCGCCGCGAGCCGTTGAAGCACTTCCCCGGAGGAAGCTGAGAGGATTGTTTCAGAGGGCGGCAGCGAGTCAAAGCCTGGCGGGCAAAAACAACCCAAAAGTCACGCTTCATGTTGCCCCACAGCAACAGGAAACCGGGCGGCTATGAAAGGGCATTTCATATTGCGGAATTATGCCGATCCGCGCTGGCGCTACAGTCGCGGTATGTCCCGTCGACTTTCCATTGCAGACCGCCTGACGGCGGCCGCCGATCGTGCGCTTCGGACGATTGCCGCGCCGCCGGCCGCCTCCCGCCCGAGCCCGGCGGCAAGCCTGCCAGCCCTCGCAACGGGAATTTTCCGACGCTGAGCGACGTCAGGCCGCGGCGCTGATGCGGGTCAATCACGTCGGTGAAGTTTGCGCCCAGGCGCTGTACGACGCCCAGGCGCTGGCGACGCGCGATCCGGCCCTGCGCACGGTGTTCGAGCAGGCCGCACGCGAAGAGACCGACCACCTGGCGTGGACCCAGTCACGCATCGAGCAACTGGGTGGCCGGACGAGCCTGTTGAATCCGCTCTGGTACGGCGGGGCGTTCGCCATCGGCCTGCTGGCCGCGCGTGCCGGCGATCGCGTGAGCCTGGGCTTCATGGCCGAGACCGAACGCCAGGTCGAGCAACACCTGGACAGCCACCTGGATCGGCTGCCAGCGGACGATCACCTCTCGCGCGCGGTGGTCGAGCAGATGAAGGACGACGAAGTACATCATGCGGAGAGCGCGACGGCTCTCGGCGGTGCAACGCTGCCCTTGCCGGCGCGCTGGCTGATGAGAGTGGCCGCCAAGGTGATGACCACGACGGCCCACTACATCTAGATCCAGTCGGCGCGGGTTTCGCGGTCCGGGGCGATGCCGCCCGGCGCTACACGTTTTCTACGATCGTCTCGGTGCGGATTTCGGCCGTCTTCGCCAGCATCGCCGTTGCCGAGCAGTACTTGTCGTGTGAGAGTGCGACCGCACGCTCGACAACCGATGGGTCGAGGTTGCGGCCACGAACGGTGAAACGCAGCGTGATGGCTGTGAACACCTTGGGGTCCGTCGGCGCTCGCTCCGCATGCAGGCTCACCTCGCACGAGCGCACGTCGTGCCGGCCGCGCTTGAGGATCAGCACGACGTCGTAGGCGGTGCAGCCGCCGGTGCCGATCAGCACCATCTCCATCGGTCGTGGCGCAAGATTGCGGCCACCGCCGTCGGGCGAGCCATCCATCGCTACCAGGTGTCCGCTTCCTGACTCGGCAACAAAACTCATTCCCTCTCCGGACCAACGCACGGTGCAATCCATCAAAGCTCCCAGAGCGCCGATTCGGCGCGATGCAACAGATTTTGAATGACCACTCAAGTATCCGGATGTTACGCATCAAGTAATTGATATATCAACGATAAATCTCCTCGATAGCCGTCGTCCAGGAAGGCTGCGCACAGGCTTTGCTTGCAATGCAGCAACGCCGTTGGCACACTGAAGCCAACTGGGGGTTTACCTGCCCCTCGACCGCTGTCTCCTCCACCCCCAACGGTGGATTTGGCCCGGAGGCTTGCCTCCGGGCCCATTTTTTTGTGCGCTTGCGAAAGCCGCGCGAAAACGCTTAAAATTTAAGGCTTTCCGCGCTCGCCGCCGTCCACAGTGGACGTCAAGCCCGGGCGGCAGTTCCGGGCGGCAAGTCCGACGCTCTGCAGCGTTTGCCCGACCGCTCGAATTGTTCCGACGGCGCAGTAACCAGATTTCCTGATTGGATCGTTTATGAAGACGTTTTCCGCCAAGTCGCACGAAGTCAAGCGTGACTGGTTGTTGGTCGATGCCTCCGACAAGGTGCTGGGCCGGCTCGCGAGCCAGATCGCGCTGCGGCTGCGCGGCAAGCACAAGCCCGAGTACACGCCCCACGTTGATACCGGCGACTTCATCGTCGTTGTCAATGCGGCGCAGCTGAAGGTCACCGGCGCCAAGTTCGAGAACAAGAAGTACTACCGTCACAGCGGCTATCCCGGTGGCGTGTACGAAACCAACTTCCGCAAGATGCAGGAGCGCTTCCCGGGCCGTGCCCTGCAACTCGCCGTCAAGGGCATGCTGCCCAAGGGCCCGCTGGGCTACGCAATGATCAAGAAGCTGAAGGTCTACGCCGACCAGCAGCACCCGCACACCGCGCAGCAGCCCAAAGCGCTGGACATCTGAGGTTCACATGATCGGCAACTACAACTATGGAACGGGCCGCCGCAAGAGTTCGGTGGCACGCGTCTTCCTCAAGCGCGGCAAGGGTCAGATCGTCATCAACGGGCGGCCGATCGAGCAGTATTTCTTCCGCGAGACCGGGCGCATGATCGTGCGCCAGCCGCTCGAACTGACCAATCACGCCGAGACCTTCGACATCATGGTCAACGTGATCGGTGGCGGCGAGTCGGGCCAGGCGGGCGCAGTGCGCCACGGCATCACGCGCGCGCTGATCGACTATGACGCGACGCTGAAGCCGGCGCTTTCGAACGCGGGGCTGGTGACGCGCGATGCGCGCGAAGTCGAGCGCAAAAAGGTCGGCCTGCGCAAGGCACGCCGTCGCAAGCAGTTCTCCAAGCGCTAATCGGCTGTGCAACCGCGATCGCGGATCCCGCGATCGCGTCTCACTCGGCACCCGTCGAGGCCCGAGCCAACCGAACTCTGAGTTGAGCGGCCGCGAGTTGCGCGAACCTCGCGCCGCCGGCTCAGCTTTCCGCAGGCCCCGTTTTGCGGGATGGGCAGCGCGTCTCACCGCGCGCTGCATCGCGCCTACGCTCATATACTGGACCAGACAAGACGTCGAGCCGCGGTCAGCAGCAAGGTCGCGGCTCTTTTGTTTGACTGCGCGCCCGACGCAACACACCCAAGGCTTGCGCCCGACTGTCGATGAAGTGGAAGCTGTGGCTGCGAAATCTGTCCGTGAGTGCGCCTCGCGTCGCGGTCCGCACACAGCTGCCGTGGGCCATCAGGGCAATGCTGGCGGCGGCAGCGGCCGCACTGGCAGTGATCGGACTCTTTGCCGTCTACCAGTACGGCCGCAACCTCGGTGTACCGGTCGACCACGCTGAAGTACTGAACGAGCTCGAGCGCACGCGCGAGCAGCTTCACCTGGCGAAAGAAGACCGGGATCGTTATGCCGCGGCTGCGGTGCAGTCCGAGAACCAGCTGAACATCGAGCGCGCCGCGCAGGAGCAGCTCGCGCAGCAGTTGAAGGCGATCGAAGGGGACAATGCAAGGCTGCGGGGCGACCTGGCCTTCTTCGAAAGCCTGCTGCCGGCGGCGTCGGCATCGCGCGGCGTGGTGATCCGCAGCTTCAAGCTGCAGCCCGACGGCGATGACAACACGTTGCGCTATCGGCTGCTGGTGCAGCAGAGCGGCAGGCCGGACAAGGATTTCGTCGGAGCAATCGAGCTGAAGGTGAACTTCCTGCGGGAGGGCCGCCCCGTGTCGCTGACGTTGCCGGATGCGGCGAATCCGGCCGCCGGGCCGGCTCCGCTGGCGTTCCGGCATTACCAGCGGGTCGAGGGGACTTTCACCGTGCCCGAGGGTGCAACGGTGCGTTCGGTGCAGGTCGTGATCAGCTCCGGAGGCGAAATGCGGACGCAACAGACGTTTGCGATGTAGGGAGGAGACATGTTCGGAACCAAGCGCGCTACACCCAAGACGATCGGTACCCTGGTGGGCGCTGGCACAACGATCGAGGGAACGCTGTCCTACGTCGGTGGGCTTCGCATCGACGGGACGGTGAAGGGCGATATCCGCAGCGCCAATGGCGAGGCGGGGATGGTCATCATCAGCGAACTCGGCTGCGTCATCGGGGAGGTCCATGCCGCCCACCTCGTCGTATCCGGAAAAGTCAACGGGCCGGTCTATGTGACCGACGTGCTGGAGCTTCAGCCCAAGGCGCAGGTCACCGGCGATGTGCGCTACAAAACGCTGGAAATCCATCATGGCGCCGTGGTTGAAGGCCGGTTGATCCACGACACGGCCGAGGTACGCCCCGCCTTGAAACTGGCCGCTGCCGGTACCACTTCTGAGCCTACGGGGACTTGAACTGCCGGCGGGTGGCCGTGCCTATAATCGGTCCGACTGTTCGATATCGACGATGGAGATCGCCATGAATGCTGCCGTAGAGATGCCCGCCCCACTGCTTTTCACCGATGCTGCCGCCTCGAAGGTCAAGGCGCTGATCGATGAAGAGGGCAACCCGGGTCTGAAGCTCCGCGTCTTTGTGCAGGGCGGCGGCTGCTCCGGCTTCCAGTACGGTTTCACCTTCGACGAGGTCGTCAACGAAGACGACGCGACGATGGAGAAGAACGGCGTCATGCTGTTGATCGACTCGATGAGCTACCAGTACCTGGTCGGCGCCGAGATCGACTACAAGGAAGACCTCGAAGGCGCCCAGTTCGTCATCAAGAATCCGAATGCCACCACGACCTGCGGCTGCGGGTCGTCGTTCTCCGCCTGAAGAACTGTCGGGTCAATAAAAAATGGGGCGCACTGCGCCCCCTTTTTCTTGTTCGGCTAGCGCGGATAGATCGCGCCGAGGATGCGCGCGCCCCGTGCGCCCGTGACAGCCGGAATGCTCCCGGTTTCGCGGCGCTTGCAGCGACGCGCCAGCCAGGCGAACGCGAGGGCTTCGACCTGATCCGGCTCGATCCCGAGTGCGGAGCTGGCCACGAGCGGGCGCGGCGCGACGGCGCCGGCCAGGGCGGTCATCAGCGTCGCATTGCGGACGCCACCGCCGCACACGACAACATCGCGCGCTGAAGCGCACCACCGCTCGATGGCATCGCCGATGCAGCGTGCGGTGAACTCCGTCAGCGTCCGCTGCACATCCTGGGGCGACCGCGCCGAGCCCGCCAGAGCCTTGCCCAGCCAGGCTTGCGAAAACAACTCGCGGCCGGTGCTCTTGGGCGGTGCGAGAGTCCAGGAACGGCTCGCCGAGCAGCCGCGCAAGCAACTGCGGATCCAGCCGACCGGTCGCCGCGAACCCGCCGTTGCGATCGAAGGGCTCGGCCCGGTGCTGTGCCGCCCACGCATCGAGCAGCAGGTTGCCGGGGCCACAGTCGAAGCCGAAGACTTCCCGCTCGCCGTCGGGCAGGTAGGTGACGTTGCTGATGCCACCGATGTTGACGACTGCGCGGGGGGCTTCCGCGGAGAACGCCGCGGCATGGAAGGCCGGTACCAAGGGTGCCCCCTGGCCGCCCGCGGCGAGGTCGCGGCTGCGGAAATCCGCCACGACGTCGATCTGGGTCAGCTCGGCGAGGAGCGCCGGTGCGTTGAGCTGCAGCGAGTATCCGGCCGCGGGATGATGACGGACCGTCTGGCCGTGCGCGCCGATCGCGCAGATGTCGGCCGGTGCGCAGTCGGCCAGTTGCAGGACATCCGCAACGCTGTGCGCATAAAGATCAACCAGTCGCTGAGCCGCGATACCCGACCGTTCGATCTCGTTGGCGCCGGGCGAGGTCAGCGCCAGCAGCTCAGCGCGCAGGTCCTGCGGAAAAGGGCGATGCGCATGAGCCAGCACGCGCGGCGCCGGGGAAGAAAAATCGGCCAGGACGGCGTCGACGCCATCGAGGCTCGTCCCGGACATCAGTCCGATGTAAAGCTCTGTCCTGTCGCCGGAGGTGCGATCAACGGCCATGCGGCCGTCAGCGGAGGCTGGCAGCGACGCGAATGCGCTCGAGCAAGGCGAGCTGCTCGCGCAGCGGTGCAGCGACCGCCGCGAGCGCTTCGCGCTGGCCTTCGCCCAGCGGTTCGGCGCCGGGAAACTGGGCCGTCAGCGGATTGACATGACGGCCGGCGATCTTCACTTCGAAGTGCAGATGAGGCCCGGTCGCCCAGCCCGTCATGCCGACGTGGCCGATGAGGTCGCCCTGGCTGATCCGGGCACCCTTGACAACGCCCGGTCCGAACTTCTGCAGGTGCGCGTACAGGGTGGAATGCTTGCTGTCATGCCGGATCTCGACGACGTTGCCGTAGCCGCTCTGCCAGCCCGCAAATTCGACCACGCCGCCGGCGATCGTCCGTACCTTGCTACCCATCGGCGCCGAGTAGTCGATGCCGCGGTGCGCGGCGTCGTACCCGAACAGCGGGTGCGTGCGGCTGTTGCTGAACCCTGAACTGACGCGCGTGTACTCGAGCGGCGAACGCAGGAAGGCCCGCTTCATGCTGCGTCCCCCGGGCGCGTAGAAGCCGCCGTGCTTGCTGCCGTCGTCGAACCAGTAGGCCTCGAGAGACCGGCCGTCATTGACGAACTCCACCGCCAGCAGCCGGCCCGGTCGCAGGTACTCGCCACCGGCGTACAAAGTCTCGTAGATGACGCGGAAGCGGTCGCCCTCGCGGAGGCTGCGATGGAAGTCGACCTCGTTTTCGAGTGCATCGACCATCTGCTGCGCGATCGAATCCGGAACCTCAGCCTCGTCGGCCGCCGCGAAGAGCGAGGTCTTGATCTCGCCACTGCGCAGTTCGGTCCGTCGCTCGAGTACGAAGTCCGACTCCGAGACACGGAAGCCTTCCGGCGCCGAGGTGTCGCGCACGACGGTCAGCACCGACGACGTCGCCCCGGCGGCGGTATCGTCGCCATCGCGATAGGCGCGCAGCCACTCGAGTCGCCCCTGTGCGCTGATGCTGGCCTGGAAGAAGCGGCCGGGCGCGCTGCGAAGCAGCGGACGCGCCGCGGGATCGACGCGCAGGAAGCGCGCTGCCTCTTCGTCATCGATGCCCAGGCGGACCAGCAGTGCTCCGAAGGGCTCACCGCGCTGGACTTTCGCTTCACGGACAAAGGACTCGCCGCGGACCAGTGCCGGTGCAAGCTGATCGTCGAGACGTGGCGTGCTGACGACTTCGACGATGGGCCGCGACTGGATGTCATCGAGGTCGAGCGCGGCGGGTGCAGCGGCGATGGCGGCGAGCGCCGCCGACAGCGGCAGGAGCGAGAACACGGCCCCCAGTTCGATGCGGCTGCGCGTGGCGCGGTCGAGCTGGCGCCAGCGGCGCAGCAGCAAGCGCGCGCCAAGCCGGACGTCGGCGCCCAGGCTGCGGAGGTGTTTGGATAGAATCTCGGGGTAGATCAACGGCCGGCCTGTCACGAAAAGCGCACCGAGCGGTGCGCTTTTTTGTCGAAGGCCGCAGTATAGCCCGGCGGGGTCGGTCGACCGCCGCTCAAGGCCCTGACATCCATGCAGCCCGAACCCGCAAAGACCTACCCGATTACTAGGGAAATCGAGGACGCTCTGGCGCTGGTCAAGCGCGGCTGCGACGAGCTGCTGATCGAGGCCGAGTTCGCGCAGAAGCTCGCGCGGGCGCGCGCCACGGGCAAGCCCTTGCGCTGCAAGCTCGGGCTCGACCCGACCGCGCCCGACATCCATCTTGGCCATACGGTGGTGCTGAACAAGCTGCGCCAGCTGCAGGACCTTGGCCACACGGTGATCTTCCTGATCGGCGACTTCACGGGAATGATCGGTGATCCCTCGGGCCGCAACACGATGCGGCCGCCGCTGTCGCGCGAGGAGATCGAAGCCAACGCGAAGACCTACTTCGAGCAGGCGGCACTGGTACTCGACCGCGAACGCACCGAGATCCGCTACAACTCGGAGTGGTCGGAGCCGCTCGGCGCAGCCGGGCTGATCAAGCTGGCGGCCAGGTACACGCTGGCGCGGCTGCTGGAGCGCGACGACTTTTCCAAGCGCTTCCGCGACAACACGCCGATTGCGATGCACGAGCTTTTGTACCCGCTGATGCAGGGCTACGACTCGGTCGCACTGCACTCCGATATCGAACTCGGCGGCACCGACCAGAAGTTCAACCTGCTGGTCGGCCGCGAACTGCAGCGGCACTACGGACAGGAGCCGCAGTGCGTGCTGACGATGCCGCTGCTCGAGGGCCTGGATGGCGTCGAGAAGATGTCGAAGAGCAAGAACAACTACATCGGCATCACGGAGCCGCCGGACGAGATGTTCGGCAAGGCGATGTCGATCTCGGACGAGCTGATGTGGCGCTGGTACGACCTGGTGTCGGCGCGCAGCAACGACGAGCTCGCCACGTTGAAGCGCGAGGCGGCGGAAGGCCGCAATCCGCGCGACATCAAGGTGCTGCTGGCGAAGGAAATCGTCGCGCGCTTTCACTCCGCGCGCGCGGCCGACGCCGCGGAGCAGGCATTCAACGAACGCTTCCGCGCCGGCGCTGCGCCGGACGACATGCCAGAAGTAACGTTGGCGAGCGAAGCCGCGGGCGGACTCGGTATCGCCGTGGTCCTGAAGATGGCCGGACTCGCACCTTCAACCAGCGAAGCGGTGCGCAATCTCGAACAGGGCGGAGTGAAGGTCGACGGCGCACGTGTCAGTGATCGCGCGCTGAGACTCGATGCCGGCACTCACGTGATCCAGGTCGGCAAGCGCAAGTGGGCGCGGGTGACGATCGTCTGAGATTCTGCGGATCAGTGCGGGGCGAATGCGACGCAGACATGCGGCGTGCGCCCGGCCAGATATGCGCAGATCGCCAGGCCTATGGCCAGGCCTGTTCAGTGCACGCATCCAGTTCGAGTCCCGACGGCAGTTCGCCGCAGGCGCCGCTGTGCCGTTTTCAGGCTTGTGGCCGCGGATCCGGCCGTGGTGGGCTGGCGCGCCGCTCTCCGTAAAATGCGGTCGATGATTGCGCTGATACAGCGGGTGACGCAGGGTCGGGTAGTCGTCGAAGGCACCACGGTCGGGGCCATCGGGCCGGGCCTGCTGGCGCTGGTCTGCGCCGAACGGCACGACGCGGAGCCGCAGGCGGATGCGCTGCTCGACAAGCTGCTCGCGTATCGTGTGTTCGCTGACGATGAGGGCAAGATGAACCGCAGCCTGCGCGACGTGGCGGGCGGGCTGCTACTGGTACCGCAGTTCACGCTCGCCGCCGACACGATGAGCGGGACACGGCCGAGCTTCTCGCCGGCGGCGGTGCCGGAGACGGGTCGGCGGCTCTTCGAGTATTTCGTGGCGCGGGCGCGCGAACGCCATGCGACAGTGGCGAGCGGGCAATTTGGTGCCCACATGCAGGTTGAATCGATCAACGACGGGCCGGTGACGTTCTGGCTGCAGGTCCGTCCTCGGCAGGAGGCAAAGGCATGAAGATCTGGAGTGATTCCTTCGCAGACGGCAGCGCGATTCCGGGCGACTACGCCTTTTGCGTCATCGACCCGGCGAGTCACGTCAAGCTGGCGTCGAATCGCAACCCGCACCTGGCCTGGGGCGATGTTCCGACGGGCACACGTTCCTTCGTCCTCATCTGTCACGACCCGGATGTGCCCAGCAAGCCGGACGACCTGTTCAAGGAAGATCGCGAGGTGCCGGCGAGCCT
The DNA here is from genome assembly GCA_963780715.1 of uncultured beta proteobacterium. Lineage (GTDB taxonomy): Bacteria > Pseudomonadota > Gammaproteobacteria > Burkholderiales > Burkholderiaceae_F > JALORV01. Next base: position 60,726 of record CAWADK010000009.1, on the reverse strand, counting down.
GCCGCGCGTCGACTTCTTCCACTGGACGCTGATCGACATTCCTGCTGCGAGCCGCGCGATCGAGGCCGGTGCCTATTCGAAGGAAGTCACGCCGCGCGGCAAGAACGGTCCGGCGGCGATCAACGGCACGCGCCAGGGCATCAATGACTACACCGGCTGGTTCGCGTCCGACCATGACATGAGCGGCGACTACTTCGGCTACGACGGCCCCTGCCCGCCGTGGAACGATGCCATCGTCCATCACTACGTCTTCACGCTCTACGCGCTCGATCTCGACCGGGTAGCGGTGGACGGCAAGTTCACCGCCAACGACGTCCTGCGGGCGATCGAGGGTCACGTGCTTGGCAAGGCGTCGATCACGGGCACCTACACACTCAATCCGCGCCTGGCGTGACGTCGACTGCGCTGCTGCTGATCCGCCACGGCGAGACCGCGTGGAATGCCGAGCACCGCATCCAGGGTCACCTCGACATCCCGCTGTCGGCGACGGGTATCCGGCAGGCCGCGAGCCTGGGGCAGCGGCTGGCCGCTGAAGCGATCACGGCGATCTATTCGAGCGAATTGGCACGTGCCTGGCTGACCGCCGTACCGTTCGCGGCCCGTCTCGGCCTCGACATCATTCCGGACTCCCGTCTGCGCGAGCGCTCTTTCGGAGTGTTCGAGGGACTGACGGCAGATGAGATCGCGGCCCGGCACCCGGAGGGCTTCAGGCTCTGGCGCATGCGTGACCCCGCGTGGGCGATGGACGAAGGCGAGAGCGGACAGCAACTGATCGACCGCGTGCTCTCTGCGCTGCATGACATCGCGTCGCGGCACCGGGGCGAGACGGTCGCCGTCGTCACGCATGGCGGCGTGCTCGATGTCGCCTATCGCGCGGCACGCGGCCTCAGCTGGGATGCGCCACGAGAGCACCTGATGCTCAATGCGAGCATCAACCGCCTCAGCGCGCAGGGTTCGCCGCTGACGCTGTCCGTCCTCGACTGGGGCGACGTCGCGCATCTCGAGCAGGCGCGCGACGAGTCGCTGACCTGATCTTTGCCGCTCGATTGACGGCTGCCATGGCGGCGGCCGATCCGCCCACTACAGTGCAGACATGAATTCGACGCTGACGCAGGTCGTGTCGTTTGCCTTGAGTGCCGGGATCGGACTGCTGGTCGGGCTCGAGCGCGAACGCAAGCCCTCGGCGAAAGCCGGGGTGCGCACCTTCGCGCTGATCGCGGTACTGGGTTCGCTGGCCGCACTTCTGACCGAGGCGACCGGCTCGGCCTGGGCGCTCGCGGCGGGCGCGGTGTGCGTGACCGGAGCACTGGTGGCCGCCTACCTGCAGGACCGAGAATCGATCCACGACGATGCGGGTACGACGACCGTCGTGGCTGCCATCGCGGTGTTCTTCCTCGGCGCGGTCAACTACTACGGCTATCGCACTCTCGCCGTGGCACTCGGCATCGGCATGACGGTGCTGCTCTATTTCAAGGCCGAACTCGAGGGGTTCAGCCAGAAGCTGACCGGCCAGGACATCCGGTCGATGCTGCAGTTTGCCGTGCTGACGGCCGTCATCCTGCCCCTGCTGCCGGACCGTTCGTTCGGACCGTACGAGGTGTTGAACCCGTTCCAGATCTGGCTGATGGTCGTGCTGGTGGCCGCTGTCAGCCTCGCGGGCTACGTTGCCTGGCGCCTGACGTTGGGCCGCCACGGCCTGCTGCTCACCGGCGTGCTCGGCGGTGTGGCGTCGAGCACCGCCACGACGCTCGTCTATGCCCGCCATGCCGCCGCCGGTGCCCAGCCGGTGTCAGCGGCGTTGCTGGTGATCCTGCTGGCGAATGCGACGATGCTGCTGCGTGTTCTCGTCCTAGTCAGTGTGGTCGCGCCAAGCTCACTGCCGCTGGCACTGCTGGTGATCGTGCCGGCGCTGCTGGTTGCGGTCGCCGGCGTTGCATGGCGCTGGACCTCTGCGTCGACGGCTCCGCCGGCCGGCGAGGCGGCGTTCCGCAATCCGACCCAGTTGCGAACCGCACTCGGGTTCGGCGCGATCTATGCGGTCATCCTGCTGCTCGCGGCCTGGGCCAATGACCTGCTGGGCTCGCGCGGGCTCCTGGCGCTGGCCGCGGTGTCCGGCCTGACCGATGTCGACGCGATCACGCTGTCGTCGCTGCGATTGCTCGATAACGGCGCCCTGTCGGAGGTGACCGCACTGTCTGCCGTCGGCGTTGCGGTCGCGGCCAACCTCGTTTTCAAGGCGGTCGTGGCGGCCTCGGCCGGCGGGCCACTGATGCGCTGGGCCGTGCTGCGCGCCTTTGCCGGTCCGCTGCTGGGTCTCGCTGCCGGAATCTGGGTGCTGCACGCACTGGCATAATTTCGCCGCCATCCCGTTCCGCGTGACTGGCGAAAGGGTGAGTACACCCGGGGAGCGCGGACCACACTGCTACCCGCGTAGCTGCCGTTCGCCTGGGCAGATGGCAAGTGACGAACCACTTGCAAACTGACGCGAGGAACTATGTTCAAGCGAAGCGCATACACGGTCGAAGCGATCGATCCCGAACTCTGGGCTGCCATCCGGCATGAGAACGTCCGGCAGGAACAGCACATCGAGCTGATCGCCTCCGAGAATTACACGAGTCCCGCGGTCATGGCCGCGCAGGGCAGCCAGCTCACCAACAAGTACGCCGAAGGTTATCCGGGCAAGCGCTACTACGGCGGCTGCGAGTACGTCGACGTCGCCGAAACGCTGGCGCTCGAGCGGCTGAAGCAGCTCTTCGGCTATCCGACGATCGAACTCGCTGCCAACGTGCAGCCGCATTCCGGGGCACAGGCCAACACGGCCGTCTTCCTCGCGTTGCTCAACCCCGGCGACACGATCATGGGTCTGTCGCTGGCCGAGGGCGGGCACCTGACCCACGGCATGGCGCTCAACATCTCCGGCAAGTGGTTCAAGGTGGTGAGCTACGGACTGAACGAGCGCGAGGAGATCGACTACGACGCGATGGAGCATCTGGCGCATCTGCACAAGCCGAAGCTGATCATCGCCGGCGCCTCGGCGTATTCGCTGCGCTTCGACTGGGCGCGCTTCGCCAAGGTGGCGAAGGAGGTCGGTGCCTACTTCATGGTCGACATGGCGCACTACGCGGGCCTGATCGCGGCCGGTGTCTACCCGAGCCCGATCCCGCATGCCGATGTCGTGACCAGCACCACGCACAAGACGCTGCGCGGCCCGCGCGGCGGCCTGATCCTGATGAAGCCGGCACTCGAGAAGCCGATCAACAGCGCGGTGTTCCCCGGCATCCAGGGCGGCCCGCTGATGCACGTGATCGCCGCCAAGGCAGTGGCTTTCAAGGAGGCGCTGGCGCCCGAGTTCAAGAGCTACCAGCAGCAGGTGCTGGTCAATGCCCGCGTACTGGCCGAAACGCTGGTCAAGCGCGGCCTGCGCATCGTGTCGGGCCGCACCGAGAGCCACCTGATGCTGGTCGACCTGCGCGCCAAGCAGATCACCGGCAAGGATGCCGAGGCCGTGCTCGGACAGGCGCACATCACGATCAACAAGAACGCGATCCCGAAGGACCCCGAAAAACCGATGGTCACCAGCGGCATCCGCCTCGGCAGCCCGGCCATGACGACGCGCGGCTTCAAGGAAGCCGAAGCCGAGCAGACCGCCAACCTGATCGCCGATGTGCTCGACAATCCCAAGGACCCCGCCACCGTCGCCCGCGTGCGCGGTGAGGTCGAAACGCTGACCGCGCGCTTCCCGGTCTACGGCGCCTGAGGCCACTGTTGCGCTGAAAGCGAGTCGACAGCACGATGACCCAGCCCGCCCTCCTGCAGTTGTCATCGGGCCGCTCGCCCGGCCGCTCCGAAGGGCGGCCCGCTAACTGGATCGCGCGAGGTGCACGTGCGACCCGCAGGGTCGCGTACACCGAGCGCGCCCACTGATGCGTTGTCCCTTCTGCCAGCACGCCGACACGCAGGTCATCGACTCGCGTGCATCAGACGAGGGCGCGACCATTCGCCGCCGGCGCAAGTGTCTCAGCTGCGACAAGCGTTTCACGACCTACGAGCGGGTCGAGCTGGCGATGCCGACCATCATCAAGCGCGGTGGCGGCCGTGCCGACTACGACCGCGACAAGCTGCGTGCCAGCATGCAGCTGTCGCTGCGCAAGCGCCCGGTGCCGCGCGAGGCGGTCGACGAGGCAATCGCCCGCATCGAGGACAAGCTGTTGTCCTCGGCCCAGCGCGAGGTCAAGAGCGAGAAGCTCGGTGAACTCGTGATGCGCGAACTCAAGCGGCTGGACAAGGTCGCTTATATCCGCTTTGCCTCCGTGTACCGCAGCTTCGAGGACGTCGACGAGTTTGCCGAGGTCGTCAAGGAGATCCGGCCCGGCAAGCGGGCGCGGCGGCGACCGGCCCGCGGCACCTAGCGGCCGCGTACCTGGCGTCGCGGGGGGGCTTGAAACGGCGCTCCGCCGTCCCGAATTTGGAGCCATCGCAGGCGGCGACCTGCAATCAGCCCAATCGGAGGTGCTAAATGAACCAGGTGACTATGCGTCGCAACGACCCGTTTGGCGCGTTGGTCGACGACGTATTCAACGATTTCTTCCAGCGGGCCGGAGTGGTTCCGGCGCGCGGTTCCGAGTCCTCAACGGTCGCGCGGGCGCGCATGGACGTCGTCGACAAGGGCGACAAGTTCGAGATCAAGCTGGATCTTCCGGGCGTCAGCAAGGAGGACGTCAACGTCTCGGTTGAAGGTGCTCGGGTGGCAATCCTGGCCGAGAGTCGCAAGCAGCGCGAAACCAAGGACGGCGAGCGCGTACTGCACAGCGAGCGCACGATCACGAGCTATGGGCGCAGCTTCGAGTTGCCGGTCGAGGTGACCGAAGACGGCGCCGACGCGAGCCTCGAGAACGGTGTACTGACGCTGGTGCTGCCCAAGCGTGCCACCGTCGCCGGGAAGCGCCTCACGGTTCGCTGATTGACAGAGCGTCCGCCCGCGATACGGGGTCGGCGCAAACGCCGGCCCGCGCAATGTCAGCCGCGGTGCCGGTTGACCTGGGTCAACCGGCACCGCGGCGGCGGCTTGCGTGGGCCTTCGTGGTTCCTATCTTGAGATTGAAGGCTCGCAAGGAGAGGCGGGCCGGATTAGCGAGAGGAGGTCATATGGCGAATCTCGTTACACGTCGTCGTACTGATCCATTTGCGCCGATGTTCGGCGACTGGATGGATGATTTCTGGAACCGTACCAACCTGCTTCCGATGCCGCGTTACGCGGACATGCCGGCGATGGAGCGTGCCCTGATGGACGTCGTCGACAAAGGCGACGCCTTCGAGGTGAAGGTCGACATGCCCGGCGTGAAGAAGGAGGATATCGACGTTTCGATCGAAGGCACGCGCGTTTCGATCCGCGCCGAGACGCAGTCCACGAAGGAAGAGAAGGAAGGTGAACGCGTCCTGCACACCGAGCGCTTCGCGGCGATGTATGCGCGCACCTTCGAGTTGCCGGTCGAGGTCACCGAGTCCGGTGCTGACGCACACTACGAGGATGGCGTGCTCACGTTGACGCTGCCCAAGCGGGCTCCGCTGGCGACCAAGAAGCTGACGATCAACTGATCCAAGTGGGCGCCGCTCAGGCGGCACGGCGCAACACCGTGCCGCTGGCGCTCAGGCCGCTGCTCCCACAGCGGCCTTTTTTCTTTTGAGGATCCGCCTAACGTCGACGCGGCGTCCCAACTCGCCCGGGCGAAGGTCCGTAGAATTCCGCCGATGATTCGCCTGCATCGCGCGTTCGTTCTTTGCCTTGCGGCGCTGGCGCTGGTCGCGCTGGTGCCACGGGCGGCGTCCGCGCCGCTGGTCAGGAAGATGCTCGATGCGGCATCGTCGAAGACCGAGAAGGCAGGGCACGCGCCTGCGGCTTCGATCGCCGAGCGACGCGCCGAGATCGAGAAGGCGCTGGATGCGGCGCAAAAGGCTGCCGCCGAGGAGCGCGCCGGGAAGTACCCGCTGCCTGCGGGCGCCACACCGAGCCAGGTCAGCGACCTCGGCTTCCTGCTTCAGCGCATCCCGGTACTGCTGCAGGCGCAACTGGATCTGTTGGGCGAGATCGAGGCCGCGCGCGCGAAGCGGGCGGTTGATGAAGACGCACTCGCCCGCTGGAAAGGGTTCGACGAACCCGGACCGTACTCGCTGACGCAGCTCGATCGTCTGCTCGACCAGCTCGATGCCGAACGCACCCGACTGCACTCGTTCGAGTCGGTCGGCACGCTGAACGTCGAGGAGGTCACGCGCGTCGAGGCGCGCCTCAAGAGCACGCAGGCGGACGAGCGGCTGGCGCTGGAGAAGGCCACCGATGGCGTCGTCGCGCCGCTGGAGCTGGCGCGGCTGCGGACGCGCCGGGTCGCCGAAATGCGGTCGCTCCTGCTGCTGCAGGGCGAGCTCAACGCCGAACTGATGCATGCCTCGCGCGCCCGCGCGCAACTGCTCGAGCGACAGGCCGCCGCCATGTCGGCGAACTTCCGCTTCAACGAACAGGAGTTCGAAAAGATACTGAAGAACCTCCAGGCGCAGCAGCTGGCGCTCGATCGCCGCATCGAGGAGACCAGCGCTGCCCGCAGCCGGACGCTGGCGGAGCGTGACCAGTTGCAGAAGGCCATCGAGTCGCAGCCGACGCCCAAGTCAGTCGACGAGGTGCGGCGTCGCGCCGAGCAGCAGGCGCGACTCGATGGCGCGAACGTGACGCTGGAAGCGCTGCGGACCCAGCAAAGCGCGCTGTCGACGCTGAGAGGCATTGCCCCGATCTCGGTCGACGCCTGGAGCCAGCGCTACGCGTCGCTCAGCAGTCCGGATCCCGAGAAGCGACGTGCAGCCGAGAAGTCGCTGGGCGCACTGCTGAACCGCGTCGACTCGCTCAAGTCCTACGCCACCGACCTCGCGGCCCTTGCTGACGCGGCGGTCAAGGACCAGCAGCGCCGCGTCGACGCCCTCGACGAGAACGCGCCGGGCCGGCGCTACGCCCTTGCCGCCCTGGAAGCCACGAAACGGGCCGCGGACGCGGCGGGCGAGGTGCAGGCGCTGGGGCAGCAGCTCGCGACGGCGCAGAAGCGCTGGAGACAGGAGTTCGCCGACGCCGCCCAGCAGCGCTCGACCTCCGAGAAGGCCGCCGCGGCCTGGGCTGAGGCCAAGGACCTGGGACGCGAGGTCTGGGACTTCGAACTGTTTGCGGTCGAGGACACGGTGGACATCGCCGGCAAGCCGACGACAGTCTCGCGTGGCGTCACGGTCGGCAAGAGCATCGGTGCCCTGCTGCTGTTCATCATCGGCTACAAGATTGCCGGCTTCTTTGCGCTTCGCGCGCAGAGGATCATGGTGGAGCGCTTTGCGGTCGACGCCGCCCAGGCCAAGGTTCTGCGGCGCTGGATGATGTTGCTGACGGGCTTCGTGCTGGCCGTGATCACGCTCAATCTGGCGCGCATCCCGTTGACGGTTTTTGCCTTCATGGGGGGCGCGCTGGCCATCGGCGTCGGCTTCGGAACGCAGACGCTGTTGCGCAACCTCATCAGCGGGGTCATCGTGCTGTTCGAACGCAAGGTCCGCGTCGGCGACATCGTGGACGTCGACGGCGTGCAGGGCGTCGTCACGGCGCTCGACATCCGCTCGACCACGGTGCGGCAGTTCGATGGCATCGAGACGATGGTCCCGAACTCGCTGCTGCTCGAACAGAAGGTCACCAACTGGACGGGGGAGTCGCCGACCATGCGCCGGGTCGTCAAGGTCGGCGTGGCCTACGGCTCGCCCACGCGGCAGGTGGCGGACATCATGAAGGCGGCTGCCGACGAGCACGGCCTCGTGCTCAAGGAGCCGGCACCCTACGTGATCTTCGACGACTTCGGCGACAACGCGCTGGTCTTCGCGCTTTACTTCTGGGTCGACCTGGCCAAGTCCAACGGCATGCAGGTGCAAAGCGACCTGCGCTTCATGCTCGAGAGACGCTTCGCGGACGCCGGGATCTCCATCGCGTTTCCGCAGCGGGACATCCACCTCGATGCCGCACGGCCGCTGCAGGTCGAGGTCGTTGGCAGTTCTCCACCGGCGCAGGCGTCCTGATGTACGACGAAGCCGATCGCGAGTTCATGTCGCGTGCGCTCGCGCTTGCGACAAGGGCGCTCTACGACGCGGAGCCCAATCCGCGCGTCGGCTGCGTCATCGTGCGCGAGGGCCGGGTCATCGGCGAAGGCTGGACCCAGGCGCCGGGCTCGAACCACGCGGAAGTCGAGGCCCTGCTCGACGCCCGCCGCAACGGGCACGACGTGCGCGGCGCCACGGTCTACGTCTCGCTCGAACCCTGCAGCCACTTCGGCCGCACGCCGCCGTGCGCCACCGCGTTGATCGAGGCCCACGTCGGCCGGGTCATCGCGGCGGTCGAGGATCCGAACCCGCTGGTGGCCGGCGGCGGTCTGGAGATGCTGCGCAGTGCTGGCGTCGATGTGCGCTGCGGCCTGCTCGAGCAGGAGGCCGCCGAGATCAACCTCGGCTTCTTCTCGCGCATGCAGCGCGGCCGCCCCTGGGTGCGCATGAAGATCGCGGCCAGCCTCGACGGCAAGACCGCGCTGGAAAATGGCGTGTCGAAGTGGATCACCTCTGAATCGGCGCGCCGCGACGGCCATGCCTGGCGCGCTCGGGCCGGGGCCGTGCTGACCGGTATCGGCACCGTGCGGGCCGACAATCCGCAGCTCAACGTCCGCCTGGTCGAGACGCGGCGCCAGCCGCTGCGCGTGCTGGTCGACAGCCGGCTGGAGGTGGATCCGGGCGCGCACCTGTTCGAAGGTGAGGGCAATGTGCTGGTGGCCACCGCGGTCAGTGCACCGGCGCGCGAGATTGCACTGCGGGCGCGCGGGGCCGAGGTCATTGCCTTGCCCAACGAGAGCGGCAAGGTCGATCTGGCGGCGTTGATGAAGGAACTGGCACATCGGCACATCAACGAAGTGCATGTCGAGGCAGGGTTCCGGCTCAACGGCTCGCTAGTGCAGGCGGGCGTCGTTGACGAACTCCTGGTGTATCTGGCGCCGCTGCTGATGGGTGAGGCGCAGGGCATGGTGCACCTGCCGGCGCTGTCGGACCTGACGCACGCGCAGCGGCTCGAGTTCCGCGAAGTCACTGCCGTCGGCGAGGATGTGCGCATCCTGGCGCGGCTGCATCCATAGGCAGGAACCAAGATGTTCACCGGACTGGTCCAGGGAGTGGCGCGCATCGAGCATGTCGAGCGGCTCGCGGCCGATGGCGGCGTGCGGCTGACACTCGACGCGCGCAGCGTGCCGGGCTTCGCCGCGGAGGTCGGTGACAGCATCGCCCTGAACGGCGCCTGCATGACGGCCACACAGGTCGAGGGCAGTCGCTTTACGGTCGACGTGTCGGGCGAAAGCCTGAGCAAGACCGCTGGACTCGACGCGCCGGGTGAGGTCAATGTCGAGACCTCGCTGCGCGTTGGCGACAAGCTCGGTGGCCATCTGGTCGCGGGGCACGTGGACGGCATCGGCGAGGTGCTGCGCTTCGCGCAGGTCCATGAATCGTGGGAGCTCGTCATCCGCGCGCCGGGCGAACTGGGGCGCTACCTCGCCACCAAGGGATCCGTCACCGTCAACGGCGTCAGCCTGACGGTGAACCGCGTCACCGACACAGCGGCCGGCTGCGAGTTTTCGATCAACATCATTCCGCACACCTATGCCGTCACGACGTTGCGCAACCTGCGTCCGGGCAGCCGCGTCAACCTGGAAGTCGACCTGATCGCGCGCTACCTGGAGCGCCTGCTGCACCGGACGAACTGACGCGCGAATGGACAACGAGGCCGCAGGCTGGTTGCTTGCGCTGACGATTGCCGGCCTCCTCTGGCCCCTGAGTGCGCCCGGCCGCCGCCCCTACGCCACCGCAGTCGTTGCACTGCTGCTGCTCTACCTCGTGGCGCTGGCAATGTCGGCGAATCTGCTTCCGCCTGCCCTGCGCCCGTGGTCGACCGTCATCGCGGCGGCGGCCGTGTGGCTGGTCATGCAGCCACTGATCGCGCTGGGGCGCATGTCGTACGCCGAGCTCGGGCTGAGACCGCCACGCACGGGCAGCCTGCGACCGGCGGCGATGGTCATGCTGCTGGCGCTGATGGCCAACGCGGCCATCAGCCTGCTGCGCGGCGCGTCGCCCGTTGGCATCACGGCTGCGCTGGTGTCGGCGTCTCTCATCGCGGCGGTCATGGAGGAACTCGTGATGCGCGGTGCATTGCTGGCCCTCGCGGACCGCGCCAGCCCGCCGCGCTGGATACTCTGGGGCGCTCCGATCGGCCTGGGCGGTCTCGCGGTCACGGCCGCGTTCATCGCGCTGCACGGCCTGCGGCCGGGCCTGCTGCTCGGCGTGGCGCCGGCGGCGATGCTCTATCTTTGGCTGCGCGCGCGGACGGCCAGCCTGGCTCCTCCTATCGTCGCGCACCTGCTTTGGAACGGCTCGGTGCTGCTGCTGCACGCCTGAGATCGATCCGCTGACTCTTCTCTTTTCCGGATGCTCCCGCCATGTCGAAGCTCTTCACGTCGTTCTCCTTGCGCAATCTCGAACTTGCCAACCGCATCGTCATCTCGCCGATGTGCCAGTACTCGGCGGTCGATGGCAGCCCTTCGGACTGGCACTGGGCGCATCTGGGGTCCCTCGCGCTTTCGGGCGCGGGACTGCTTTGCATCGAAGCGACCGCGGTGACGCCGGAGGGACGGATCACGCCCGGCGATCTCGGCCTGTACAGCGACGCCAATGAACAAGGGCTCGCGGCCGTGCTGCGGATGATCCGCGCGGTGGCGCCGATCCGTGTCGCCGTGCAGCTGGCGCATGCCGGCCGCAAGGGGTCGAGTCGTGAGCCGTGGAACGGCGGCAAGTTGCTGCCGGAAGGCGAGGGCGGCTGGCGCGCCGAGGCGCCGTCAGCGGTGCCGCATGCGCCGGACGAAGCGCCGCCGCGCGCGCTCGAGCGCGCCGACCTGGCGCGCCTGCGAGCGGCATTCGCCAGCGCGGCGGCCCGTGCAGCCCGGCTGGGGGTGGATGCGATTGAAGTTCACGCTGCGCATGGCTACCTGCTGCACGAGTTTCTCTCGCCGGTGTCGAACCGGCGCTCCGACGAGTACGGGGGATCGCTCGAGAACCGGATGCGCTTTCCGCTCGAAGTCTTCGACGCCGTGCGCGCCGCGTTCCCACCGGAGCGTCCGGTCGGCGTGCGCATCTCGGCCACCGACTGGCTGGAGGAGGCCGAGCCTGCATCGCCGAGCTGGACGCTCGAACAGTCTCTGGTGCTCGCGCGCGCGCTCAAGGCGCGGGGCTGCGACTGGATCGACGTTTCGAGTGGCGGCGTGTCGCCCCGGCAGAAGATCAAGCCCGGCCCCGGCTACCAGGTGCCGTTTGCGGAGATCGTGCGCAACGAGGTCGGCCTGGCGACAATCGCCGTGGGGATGATCACCGAACCACGCCAGGCCGAGGCCATCGTCGCCGAAGGCCGAGCCGACCTGGTGGCGCTCGCGCGCGGCATGCTGTTCGACCCGCGCTGGCCATGGCGGGCGGCGGCCGAACTCGGCGGCACCGTCGCCGGTCCGCGACAGTACTGGCGCGCTCTGCCGCGCGAGGCGGGCGCGATCTTCGGCCCGCTGACCTTTGGCCAGCGCTGACGCCGAGCCTAAAGGTCGGCGACTACAATCGCCGGCATGGAACGAGCGCCCTCGGAGGCCACATGAACGCGCTGTCGCTGGTGACGCCGAAGGCGGATGCGGCCGGGCCGATCGCGAGCGTGCCGGAGATCGTCGACGAGCTGCGGCAGGGCAACATCGTCGTGCTGGTGGACGACGAAGACCGCGAGAACGAGGGCGACCTTGTCTTCGCGTCGGACTTCGTCACGCCTGAGAAGATCAACTTCATGGCCAAGCATGCGCGCGGCCTGGTGTGTCTGACGCTGACCGAGGCGCACGCGCGCCAGCTGGCGCTGCCACCGATGGCGCGCGCCAACGGCACCGTGCACGGCACCAACTTCACGGTCTCGATCGAAGCGGCCGAAGGTGTCACGACCGGCATATCGGCGGCCGATCGCGCGCGCACCGTCTGGGTCGCCACGCGGCCGACGGCCAAGGCGTCGGACATCGTGCAACCGGGCCACATTTTCCCGGTCGTGGCGCAGGCGGGCGGGGTGCTGATGCGCGCCGGCCACACGGAAGCAGGCTGTGACCTGACGCAACTGGCGGGGCTGACACCCGCAGCCGTCATCTGCGAGATCATGAATGACGACGGGACGATGGCGCGGCTGCCGGACCTGATTCCTTTCGCTCAGGCGCATGGCCTGAAGATCGGCACGATTGCCGACCTGATTCACTACCGCGCTGCGAACGAGTCGATCATCGAGCGTTGCGGCAGCCGGACTGTGCGGCTCCCTGCGGGCGAGTTCCAACTCGTCGTTTACCGCGACAAGCCGAGCGGCGCGCCCCACCTCGCTCTCGTCAAAGGAACGATCGAGCCGCAGCGCGAGACGCTGGTGCGCGTCCACGAGCCGGTGTCCGTGCTCGACTTCCTCGACGAGGGCGCCAGCTCGCACTCGTGGCCGATCCCGAAGGCGCTCGCCGCGATCGCCGCCGCGCCCAGCGGCGTGCTGGTGCTGCTGAACTGCGCTGAACCCGCCGAGCGGCTCTTCGCCAAGTTCGAAGCGCTGGCCGAGGCGTCGCCGGAAGAGGGCGCGCGGCAGGCGCGCATGGACCTGCGCACCTATGGCATCGGAGCCCAGATCCTGCGCGACCTGAACGTCGTGCAGATGAAGCTCCTGGCGCGTCCTCGCAAGATGCCTTCAATGGCCGGATACGGGCTGCACACGACCGGCTTCGTCGAGCGCTGATCCGCCGCGGGCGCAAGAGCGCTCGCGTACACTGCCTCGCAGGAGGAACAATGGCGATCGATCAACTCGCGCCCGATTTCGACGGCGCCGGACTGCGCATTGGCATCGTGCAGGCGCGTTTCAACGAGTGGGCCGGACGGGCGCTGTTCGAGGCCTGTGTGTCGGAACTGGTCACGCTGGGCGTCGACGAGGATGACATCACGCACGTTTCGGTTCCGGGGTCGCTCGAGATCCCGCTGGTCCTGGCGCGACTTGCCGCGGCGGAGGACTATGACGCCCTGGTTGCGCTCGGCTGCGTGATCCGCGGCGAGACCTATCACTTCGAGATCGTCGCGAACGAGTCGGCGCGCGGACTGGCCCGGGTTTCGCTGGCGCACGGCATTCCGATCGCGAACGCCATTCTTACCGTGGAGAACGACGAGCAGGCGCGCGCCCGGGTTGCCGAAAAGGGCAAGGACGCTGCGCGCACGGCGATCGAAATGGCCAATCTGCTGTGGGCGCTGGACGAAAGTGGCGACGAAACCGCCGGGGACTGAGCGCGCAGCAGGAGCAGGCAGCCGGGGTGGCGGGCGCAGCGCGCGGCGGCGCGCACGCGAGCTGGCGGTGCAGGGCCTGTACCAGTGGCTGGTGGGCGGCCAGGACGCGGCGTCGATCGAGGGCCACCTGGCCGAGAGCCGCGGTCGCGATCTCGACGAGATCACGGCGAGCACCGACATGCCGCACTATCGTGAGCTGCTCAACGGCGCCATCGACGGCGCCGACGCGCTGCGCGCCGAGTTCGCGCCGTATCTCGACCGCGGCGTGGAGGCACTGTCTCCCGTCGAGCACGGCATCCTGTTGCTCGCGACCTACGAACTCAAGCACCGCACCGAAATTCCCTACCGGGTGATCATCAACGAGGCGGTCGAGCTTGCGAAGAGCTTTGGCGGGACCGAGGGCTTCAAGTACGTCAATGGCGTGCTCGACAAGGTTGCGGCGCAATTGCGCGCGACGGAAGTCGCGGCGCGCTCCTGACTGACGCCGCGGGCTATGTGATGCCGGCGCCGCCACCGCCGATCGGCGAATTCGAGCTGATCGCCCGCTACTTCCAGCGCGACACCGGAGACGCGCCGCGCGTCGAACTCGGCATCGGCGACGACTGCGCGCTGGTCGATGGCGGGCCGGAGTCGCAGTGGGCGGTGACCACCGACATGCTGGTCGAGGGCGTGCACTTCCTGGCGGACGTGGATCCGGAGGCGCTGGGACACAAGGCACTCGCCGTCAATCTCTCGGACCTGGCCGCCTGCGGTGCGAAACCGCGCTGCTTCTTCCTCGCGCTGGCGCTGCCCGCGGTCGACGAACCATGGCTGGCGGCGTTCAGCCGCGGGCTCTTCTCGCTGGCGGATCGTTTCGGCTGCGCGCTGGCCGGCGGCGATACGACACGTTCGGTGCAGGGCGTGACGATCTCGATCACCGCGCTCGGAGACGTGCCACGCGGCAGCGCGCTGCTGCGGTCGGGCGCGCTCGCGGATGACGAGATCTGGGTTTCGGGCACGCTGGGCGATGGGGCGCTGGGCCTCGCCTGCAGGCGCGGGGCGGTCGAGGCCGCCGATGCTGCATCGCAGGCGATTGCGCGATTGGAACGCCCGGAGCCGCGCGTGGGCTTGGGCGAACGCCTGCGAGGCATCGCAACGAGCGCGATCGATGTATCTGACGGCCTGGCAGGCGATCTGGGGCATATCCTGGAAACATCGGGCGTCGCCGCGACCGTCCGCTGGGGTGCGATCCCGCGCTCTGCTGCGCTGCGGCGACTATCGCAGGAGCAGCAGTGGCAGTTCGTGTTCGGTGGCGGGGACGACTACGAACTGCTGTTCACGGCTCCGCCCGCCGCAGCGGGGGCGGTCGAGTCGGCGGCCCGTGCCAGCGGAGTGTCCGTGGCTCGGATCGGGTCGATTCACGCGGGACGCGGGCTGAGAGTCGTCGATGAACGCGGAAGCGCGGTGGACATTGCGCCCCGGGCGTTCGATCATTTCCGCCCATGACGGAGCCGACTGTAACCCTCCCAATGACCCCAGCAGCGGGCCGCCCGCCCGATGCCGTGACTGCGCCATCATGGCGTCTGATGCTGGCGCACCCCGCGCACTGGATCGCATTCGGGTGCGGCAGCGGGCTGCTGCGCCCGGCGCCTGGCACCTGGGGCACGCTCGCGGCCTGGTTCGTCTTTGTGACCCTCGATCCGTTCCTTTCGACGGGTGCCTGGCTGCTGCTGATCGCATTGACGGCCGTCATCGGCGCATGGGCGGCCGGACGCACCGGGCGAGTGCTCGGACGCCCGGACCACGGCGCGATCGTGATCGATGAGATCGTCGCCTTCTGGCTGGTGCTGTTGCTCTTGCCGCCGGACCTGCTCGCGCAAGCGCTCGGTTTCCTGGCGTTCCGGCTGTTCGACATCCTGAAGCCACCGCCGATTCGTGCCGTCGATCGCCGCTTCAAGAGCGGTGTCGGTGTCATGGCCGATGACCTCATCGCCGCGTTCTACGCACTGCTGCTGGCGGCGATCACCGTGCGAGTGCTCGGGTGACGCCCGGGGAGCGACTGGAGCGCCTGTCGGCGCAGCTCGGGCGGGCGCTGCGCGCGCAGCACTTGACGCTGGCGACCGCCGAGTCATGCACGGCGGGCGGTGTCGCCTACGCAGTCACGATGACGCCCGGGTCAAGCCTTTGGTTCGACCGCGGGTTCATCACGTACGCGAATGAGTCGAAGCTGCAGGTGCTCGGCGTAGCGCCTGCCTATCTTCGCGATTTCGGCGCCGTCAGTGAGCCGGTCGCGCGCGCGATGGCGCTCGGGGCGCTGACGCAGAGCGCCGCACATGTTGCGGTCGCGGTGACCGGCGTCGCCGGTCCGGATGGCGGCTCGGTGGCCAAGCCGGTCGGCACAGTGTGCTTCGCCTGGGCAATCCGGCGCGACCCGGCGCAGGCGGCATGGGTCAAGACCCAGACCCGGCGCTTCGAAGGCGATCGCGCCTCCGTTCGCACGGAGTCGATCGTCGTGGCGCTCGAGACCCTGGTCGACCTGCTGACACAGAGACAGGACGTCTGAGTAACACGCCGAAGCCGGAGCCGCGCAGGACGTGGCGGGTGCTCATGGTGTCGCGGCCGCTTGCACAAACTACCCCCGGGGAGATTCGCACGACGATGAATTCGCTGTTTCCCGATGTTCCGCTTGAACGCCGGACGGTCGATGGCGTCGAGATTGCGTTCCGGCAGATGGGCGCGGGCGCTCCGCTGCTGCTGGTGCACGGGTTTCCGCAGACTCACGCGATCTGGCATCGGGTCGCGCCACGGCTGGCGGAACGGTTCCGGCTCGTGATGCCCGATCTGCGCGGCTACGGTGACTCGGCCAAGCCACTGACCGCGGACGACCACGCGCCGTACAGCAAGCGCGCGATGGCGGCGGACCTGGCGGGCCTGATGCGCGCGCTCGGGCACGACCGCTTCGCGGTCTGCGGCCACGACCGCGGCGGCCGCGTGTCGCACCGGCTGGCGCTCGATCATCCCGAGTGCATCGCCCGCCTGATGGTGCTCGACATCTCACCGACGCTGACGATGTACGAGCGCACGACGATGGACTTTGCGCGGGCGTACTACCACTGGTTCTTCCTGATCCAGCCGGCGCCGCTGCCGGAGCGGCTGATCGCGGCCGAGCCGCTGTTCTACCTGCACGCCAAGCTCGGGGGCTGGGGCTCGGGCGGCACCGGGCTCTTCGATGAGCGCGCACTCGCCGAGTACGAACGCTGCTTCACACCCGCCGCGATCCACGCCATGTGTGAGGACTACCGGGCGTCGGCATCGATCGACCTCGAACATGACCGCGCCGACGAGGACCGCCGCATCGAGTGCCCGGTGCATGTGCTGTGGGGCGAGCGCGGCGTCGTGCAGCGCCTGTTCACGCCGCTCGCCGACTGGCGCGCCAAGGCGAGCGGCCCTGTGACCGGGCGCGCGACGCCGGGTGGACACTTCATTCCCGAAGAGTCGCCCGAGTTGCTCGGCGACGAAGTGCTCGCGTTCTTCGGTTAGCGGTGATGTGGCGCCTTCGGCTCGGACTGCTCCTGCTCGGGCCTGCGCTGGCGCTCGCCGCGCCGCCCGCTGAACTCTGCCTGTCGGATGCGCTCGGCCTCAAGGTGGCCGATGCGCGGCTCTTCGAAGGGACCGGTCCCTATCGGGCGCCGAGAGTCTCGGCCGATGCGCAGGCGCAGCGGTATTTCGAGCAGGCGATGGTGTTCGGCTGGGGGTTCAACTATCCCGAAGCCGCGCGCTCGTTCCGCGCGGCAACCGCGCGAGACCCGGGGTGCGCGATGTGCCGGTGGGGCATCGCCTGGGCGGTCGGGCCGAACATCAATGCGGACATGGAGCCTGCCCAGCTACCGATCGCACGCGACGCGCTGGTGCAGGCGAAGGTCTACGCCACCGATGCGCGCGAGCTTGCGATGGTGGCGGCACTAACCACGCGCCTCCCGGCCAGTGGCGAAACGATCGGCGATGCCGAGGCGCGCCGCTACTCGGAGGCGATGATTGCGCTGGCTGACAGCCGACCCGAGGACGCGGACATCGCCGTGCTCGCCGCCGAGGCGCTGATGACAGAACACGCCTACGACTGGTGGCGGGCGGACGGCACGCCGCAGCCCTGGACGCCGCGCATCGTCGCGCTGCTGGACCGCGCAGTGCGACTTGCGCCGGACCACCCCGGCGCGCACCACTACCGGATCCATCTTTATGGCGAGTCGCGCACACCGGCGGCCGCCGTCGATTCCGCCGATCGGCTCGAGGCCATCGCGCCGGGCGTGGGCCACCTCGTGCACATGCCAGCGCACATCTACATCCGGGTCGGCCGCTACCACGATGCGGTTCGTGCCAATGTCGCCGCGGTGGAGGCGGATCGACGCTATGCGGCGCTCACGCGGCCGGACCCGCAGTATGTGGCTGGTTACGTCGTGCACAACCAGCACTTCCTGTGGGCTGCCGCGCTATGGAGTGGCGAGTCCGCGGTCGCGCTGGGGGCCGCGCAGGCCATCGCCGAGGCAGCGGCTGCATCGGAGCGTCTCGACGCGGGTACGAAGCAACACCTGATGGGCCTGCCATGGCTCACGGACGTGCGTTTCGCGCGCTGGGACGCGATCCTCGCGCGGCCTGTGCCGCGCGAAAGTCCTTACCTGCAGGGACTGGCAGCGTATGCACGCGGCACCGCCTATGCGCGCACGGGTGATGTCGCCCGCGCGCAGCGCGAACTGAATGCCCTGCACGCCGCTCGGCGCGCAGCGAGTGCCCGCAAGCTGAAGATCAAGAACATCAATCAGGCGGCCGATGTGCTGGCATTGGCCGAATCCCTGTTGCGGTCCGAACTTGCCGCCGCCCGCGGCGCCTGGCACGAAGCGGTGCGTCAGGCGCAGACCGCTGTGAAGCGGGAGCAGGCGCTTCAGGTCGACGAACCCGCGGTCTGGCCGCTACCGGCCTTGCAGACGTTGGGCCGCGTGCAACTGCTCGCCAAGTCGCCGCGTGCGGCGCTCGACGCCTACCGGCGCGACCTGGCGAATCATCCTGCGAATGCATACTCGCTCGCCGGCAGTGCCGCGGCGCAGCGCCGGCTGGGGGAAACCGCGCTCGCGGAGCAATCGCTGGCGCAGGCGCGCGACGGCCTGGAGCCATGCCGACGTGCCGCTGCCGGCGCCCTGAGATCGTGTACGACTGCCAACCCTGATTCTCTGAACGGAAGACCATGCCGACTGAAGTCCTGCTGCTCTTTGCGCTGATCCTGCTCAACGGGGTGTTCGCAATGTCCGAGATTGCCCTCGTGACGGCACGCCGCGCCCGCTTGCAAGCGCTGGTCGAACAGGGCGATGCCGGCGCGGCGGCCGCCCTGGCGCTCAACGACCAGCCGACGCGCTTCCTGTCGACGATCCAGGTCGGGATCACGTCGATCGGCATCCTGAGCGGAATCGTCGGCGAGGCCGCACTGGCCGAGCCGCTCGGCGACTGGATCATCGGACTTGGTGCCGAGCCGAAGGCCGCCAAGCTGGGTGCCACCGCACTGGTGGTCGTGGTCGTGACGTACTTCTCGATCGTGCTGGGCGAACTCGTGCCCAAGCGCCTCGGGCAGATCTCGGCGGAAACGATCGCGCGGCGCGTCGCGCGCCCGATCGGCTGGCTGGCGATTGCCGCCAAGCCTTTCGTCCGTTTGCTGACGACGTCGACCGATGTCCTGCTGCGCCTGGTCGGCGCGCGCACGGATGGCGCTTCGGCGGTGACCGAAGAGGAGATCCATGCGCTGATCCAGGAGGGCTCGGAAACGGGCGTCATCGACGAGCAGGAGCGCGCCATGGTGCGCAACGTGTTTCGTCTCGACGATCGCCAGATCGCCTCGCTGATGACGCCGCGTTCCGAGATCGTGTACCTGGACGTCGAAGACGACCTGCAGCAGAACCTCAAGCGGGTGCTGGACGTCGAGCACTCGCGGTTTCCGGTGTGCCGCGGCGGCCTGCGCGACGTGGTCGGCGTGGCCAGCGCGCGCCGTCTGCTGCAGCAGGCGATCCGGGGTGAGGTCCTCGATCTCGCGCGGGCGGCCGAGCCGGCCGTCTACGTGCCGGAATCGCTGACGGGCATGGAGCTGCTGGAGAACTTCCGCGCGAGCGCCGGCCACATGGCGCTGGTGGTGGACGAATACGGCGAGATCCAGGGTGTGGTGACGTCGCAGGACCTGTTCGAGGCGATCGCGGGTGAATTCAAGCCGCAGCGCACCGAAGACGCATGGGCCGTACCGCGCGCCGATGGCTCCTGGCTGCTCGACGGGCTGATCCCGATTCCGGAATTGAAGGACCGGTTGAACTTCGGCGCGGCCCCGGAGGAAGAACTGGGTCGCTACAACACGCTGTCGGGCATGGTCATGCTGCTGCTGGGACGGGTGCCGGCCACGGGCGACATCGTCGACTGGCACGGCTGGCGCTTCGAGATCGTCGATATGGACAAGCACCGCATCGACAAGGTGCTGGCCTCGCGCCTGCCGGATGCGGATGACGTCGTCGGCGTGGACTAGGTGTTCAGCGGCGGCGGTACAGGTTGATCGCGTCGCGCGTTGCCTGCGCCACGCGCCGGGCCTGCTGGGCGAAATCGGCGCCGGCGCCCGCGTAGAGGATGGCGCGTGACGAGTTGATCACCATGCCGGTACCGTCAGCGGTCTGGCCGGCCTTCACGCTGGCCTCGATGTCGCCGCCCTGGGCACCGATGCCCGGCACCAGCAGCGGCAGGTTGCCGACCAGCGCGCGGACCGTCGCGAGTTCTTCCGGGTAGGTCGCGCCGACCACCAGTCCCAGTTGACCATTGGTGTTCCAGTCCGTGGCGGCAAGGCGCGCGACCCGCTGGTACAGCGGTGTGCCACCGGTGTCGAGCATCTGCAGGTCGTCGCCCCCGCGGTTGCTGGTGCGGCAGAGCAGGAATGCGCCGCGCTCGGCATGGGCGAGGAAAGGCTCGAGCGAGTCGCGGCCCATGTAGGGCGAGAGCGTGACGGCATCGGCCTGGTAGCGCTCGAAGGCCTCGCGCGCGTAGTGCTCGGCCGTGGCGCCGATGTCGCCTCGCTTCGCATCGAGTATGACCGGGACGGCCGGATGTGCGCGGCGGATGTGCTCCACCAGTCGCTCGAGTTGCGCCTCGGCGCGCGCCGAGGCGAAGTAGGCAATCTGCGGCTTGAAGGCGCAGACCAGGTCTGCCGTGGCATCGACGATTTCCCGGCAGAAGCGAAAGATCGCGTCGTCGCCGGTGCGCAAGTGCGGCGGGAATCGCGCGGGGTCGGGATCCAGCCCCACGCACAACAAGGTGTCGGACTCGCGCCAGCGCGAAGCCAGGCGATCGACGAAATTCATCCGGCGGCCCATGGCATGTATTGGGAGTGCATCTTACGCGGAGCCACGGCGGCATCGGCGCAGTGGAGCGCTGTGCTAGAACGCGGGTCCGATGCCCCGTCTTCTTAGTCGCCGCGACCTGCTGCTGCTGGCCTTGCTCACGCTCTTCTGGGGCGTGAACTGGCCTGTGATGAAGTTGGGTGTGGCCGAGATGCCACCTCTGTACTTCCGCACGCTGTGCCTCGGCGGCGGGCTGCTCGTCATCGGCGTCTGGGCGCGCGCCAGCGGAGTGTCGCTCGCGGTTCCGCCGGGGGCGTGGCGCGAGATCGCGCGACTCGCGGTACCCAACATGATCGTCTGGCACGTGCTTGCGATCCTCGCGATCAAGCAGCTGCCGTCGGGACGCGCCGCGATTCTCGGATACACGATGCCGGTGTGGGCGGTTCTCTGCGGCCTGCTGTTTTTCGGCGAAAAGCCACTGCCCCGCCATTGGCTGGGCGTGATCGCTGCCCTGCTGGGCACGCTGCTGCTGCTGTCGTCAGAGCTGACGGCGCTGGCGGGGTCACCGCTCGGAACCGGACTGATGCTGACGGCCGCTGCCGCCTGGGGCTACGGTACGCACCTGATGCGCCGGCACCTCGTCGACCTGCCGATCATCACGCTGACGTTCTGGATGATGGCGCTGACCGTGCTGGTGATGGCCTCGGCCTCGTTTGCCTTCGAGTTCGAAGAGTGGCGCTGGCCACTGGCGCTGGAGTGGCTGCCGCTTCTCTACAACATCGTCTTTGCGGTCGCGTTCTGCCACGTCGTGTGGTCGATGTTGGCGCGCAAGCTGCCGCCGGCGGCGAGCGGGCTGTCGGTCATGCTGATTCCTGTGCTGGGCGTGTTCTCGGGCATGTGGCTCCTGGGCGAGCAACCCTACTGGCAGGACTACACGGCGCTGCTGCTGATCCTGCTGGCTCTATCCACAGTATTGCTGCCGGCCCGAAGGCCAGAGTGACAAGAAGGCCGCTCTTCGCACAGTAGTGCCAATGCGGTCGGCTGCTGTCAGGCCCTCGCAGGC
Organism: uncultured beta proteobacterium; assembly: GCA_963780715.1. Lineage (GTDB taxonomy): Bacteria > Pseudomonadota > Gammaproteobacteria > Burkholderiales > Burkholderiaceae_F > JALORV01. Next base: position 38,925 of record CAWADK010000009.1, on the reverse strand, counting down.
GAACCTGCGAAACTCACAGATCGCCGAGGTCGGGCAGCGGTAAAGCAGCCTCGCCTTCCGTTTCCGCCGATGGTGTTGAAGGGTGGCTGTTGCGAATCCACCAAACGACGGCCGCGACAGCGCCTGCCACCACGAGCCAGCGCAGTGCGCGCGAACGGGCGAGCCTTGCCACTCCACCGACGACCACCGGGACCACCCATGGCTGCGCACGCGCAATGCGCACGGCGGATGCCGCCGTGCCCAGCCACCCCGACGATGTTGCACGCCGCGCGCCGCCGATGAGCAGGCCAGCGACGCCGGTGCGCGAACGTGTCTCGAGCGTTTCAAGCTGATCGGCCAGCATCGCCCGCTCGGCCGCGGCTCGTGCCAGCAGCAGTTCACGCCGCAGCGCGCGATGCTCCCGTTCAGCCCGTGCCATCACGCTCCCTATGCACGCGGCCGCGCAGGGCGTCGCGGTCTTTCTCAAGTTCGGCGCGGGTTTCGGACAGGATCGGCGGCGCCGCCGCGACCTCTCGGCGGAGGATGCTGAATGCAACGGCGCCCGCCACGGCATAGCCGAGGGCGAGCAGGCCAACCGCCAACACGCGTGGGCCATCCCAGAAGATTGCCGCTACCCACACCGACACCGTCACGAGAGCCGCCAGCAGCAATACCGCGGCGATAAGGGCCAGCGCCAACCACCGCACCGCGCGATCGCGCGCATCGGCCAGTTCGAGCGCAGCCAATTCGCCACGCGTCAGCAGCAAGGCCAACGCGTGCGCCAGCAGCGCCCTCACCGACCCCACCAAGCCCCTGGGACGATCGGCTTCAGCCGTCATGGCACGCGGCGATCTCGGCGCAAAGCGCGCCTAGCGACGATTGACGACCAGTCCGAGCAGCACGCCGATGCCGGCAGCGATTCCGATTGCCGTCCATGGATGATCGTGGACCCATGTGTCAGTCGCCTTGGCGGCATGCTTGGCCTGGTCCACCACCCTGTGTTCGGCTTCCACCAGGCGAGTCTTCGCACTGGAAATGGCGGTCTGGGCGCGCCGCCGCAGATCTGCGGCCTGTTCGCCGCTCGACTGCGCGGCCTGCCGCAGCAAATCCTCGGCATCCACGAGCACTGCATTCACATCCGTCATCAGACGTTCCTTTGTAACTTGGTCCATAGCTTCTCCTTACGGTCGGGCCACCACACACAATTAAGCCTAGGTACTGATCATGCTCCTGTCATGACGCAGATCGAATCCCAAGGATTCCCTAGCCATTCACATACACCCAGTTCAGGAGGTCATCGAGCGCCCCCTGCGTGGCGCCGGCGTTGGGATGGTTGACGAACGCAACCACCGCGTAGCGCCTGCCGCTGGCCGCCAGCACGTAGCCGGCCACCGCGCGGGTGTCGACCAGCAGTCCCGTCTTGATATGGGCCGACCCGGCCGCACCGACGCGTTTGCGCATCGTGCCGTCGACCCCGACCAGTGGCAGTGATGAAACGTACTCGGGCATCAACGGGCCCGCGAACGCGGCGGCGAGCAGCCGCGAGAGGCCGGCCGGCGTCAGGCGCTCGACGCGGGACAGCCCGGCTCCATTTTCCAGCACGAACTCGCGCCGTTCCAGACCCTTGCCCACCAGCCAATCGCCCACCACGCGCTGCGCCCGCTCGGCGCTCGCCGGTTGCCGGGTGGCTTCGCCTCCGATCGTCAGAAAAAGCTGCCGCGCCATCACGTTGTTGCTGAACTTGTTGATGTCACGAATGACCTCAGCGAGCGACTCTGATTCGTGTTGTGCCAGCCGGCGGGCGTCCGCGGGTGCCTGGCCGTCGCGCGCCTGGCCGCGCCAGCTTCCACCGCTGGCCGTCCACAACGCTCGAAACACGGCATCGACGTACTGGGTATGGCTGAGCAGGCTGACGTGCCAGGCCCGCTCGCCGCACGAGCGCGGAAAGCCCCCTCGGAACTGCGGGCGCATCGGGTCGCTGAAGTCGCCGCCCAGCCGCGCGCGCCAGTCGTTGCAGGGGCCTTCGACGGCGCGAACGGTTGCCGGGACTGACATGCCTGCCAGTTGCGGCACCGCATAGACGCGGACCTGCTTCGGGTCGACCTCGGGCACGAAGTGGAAGCTGACGCTTTTGTAGTTGAGCAGCAGCGCGTCGGGGCCGGCGTTGTAGGGCCGGAGCGACTCGCCGTCGAACGCGCCCGCGTCGTGGCTGGCCACTTCGAAGGCGCTGCGGTCGAGCACGAGATCGCCGCGGATTTCACGGATGCCGACGCCGCGCAGGCGCTGCACGAGCAGCCAGAACTGCTCGATGACGAACTGCGGGTCGCCGCTGCCGCGGAGGTACAGATCGCCTTCGAGCGTTGCATTGGTGACCGGCGCCACGGCGAGCGCCTCGGTGCGCCAGACGTACTGAGGCCCCAGCAGTTCGAGGCCGGCCAGCGTCGTGACGAGTTTCATTGTCGAGGCCGGATTCAACGGCAGCTGCTCGTTGACGGCGAGCGATCAGCCCGGTTCCATTCAACGGCACGACGCTGATCCCGACAGCGCTGAGCGGCACGTTGGCGCCCCTGAGCGCCTGTACGACTGATTCCGGAAGTGTGGCGGTCACGCGTGGCGCCTCGCCGCGCGCCGGGCCGGCCGCTGCGCTGACGACGACAGAGCGCAGTGAGGGCAGAAATTCCGCGCGATAACCACGCAATAAACAAGGATTCCTTCTGCCGGCCTGAGCTCATGCGATGCGCGGCAATGCTAGGTCGTTCGTTCGATAGACCGGCCATCACGTGCTCGGTAGCCTGCGATGACGCCGAACTCTGTACGCACCGCTGTGCGTGTCGCCGGTTCGCTCCCGTTCCAGGAAATTCCATGATGCTGGTGACAACTCATCTTCGAAGCTTACTGGTTGCAGTCGCAGCCTCCTGCCTGCTGGCCGCGTGCGGCGGCGGGGGAGGCGGCGACAGTGCGCCGGCGCCCGCGGCGCCAGCTCCGGCGCCGGGACCCACGATTCCCGAACCCCCGTCGGGTGGCTTCGCGCCCTCGGGCCCGACCGTGGCACCGACGGCAGCCCCGACCGATCCGCAAGCCATTCGCTTTCTCGCGCAGTCCACGTTCGGGGCGACGGCGGGTGACACGGAACGCCTGAAGCGCCTCGGCTACAGCGACTGGGTCGAGCAGCAGTTCCTGATTCCGCGGACTTCGCATCTGGACTTCGTGCTGGCGGTGTATCCGATCCCGACCCCGGAGGGCGTGACGGTCACGATCGATCCCCTGTACCAGTCGGTCTGGAAGCAGGCTGTCACCGCACCGGACGCGCTGCGCCAGCGCGTCACCTTTGCGCTGTCGCAGATTTTCGTCGTGTCGGCGGCGGACGCGGCACTGCAGACGGCGCCGCACACGTTGGCGTCCTATCTCGACACGCTGTCGATTCACGCCTTTGGAAATTACCGCGACCTGCTCGAAGCCGTGACCAAGCATCCGGCGATGGGGCAGTACCTGACCTCGCTTGCCAACCGGGGTGATGGCGGGCGGGTGCCGGACGAGAACTACGCGCGCGAAGTCATGCAGCTGTTCTCGATCGGCCTCGTGCAGCTGAACAACGACGGCACACCGAAGCTGGTCAACGGAGAACCGGTCGACACCTACAGCATGGATGACATCCGCGGGCTGGCGCGCGTCTTCACCGGCTGGGGCTGGGGTAACACCGGCACGCCGGATCCGGTCAATGGCCGCTTCGGCGGAAACAATCCGCAGGACCCGATGCGCCGCGTGATCCCGATGCAGTTCTATGCGCAGTACCACTCGCCGCTGGAGAAGCAGTTCCTCGGCGTTACGGTGCCGGCCGGGACCGCGGGCCCGCAGGCGCTCAAGGTCGCGCTCGACACGCTGTTCAATCACCCGAATGTCGGGCCGTTCATCGCGACGCGCCTGATCCAGCACATGGTGACCAGCAATCCCAGCCCGGCCTATGTCGGGCGGGTGGCGGCGGTGTTCAATGACAACGGCAAGGGCGTGCGCGGGGACCTGAAAGCTGTCGTGCGCGCAGTGCTGTTCGATCCCGAGGCCGTGACACCGGCAAGCGGCCCGAATGCGGGCAAGCTGCGCGAGCCGCTGCTGCGTTTCACGGCATGGATGCGCGCCTTCAACGCGGCGTCGGCGAGCGGCAACTTCCGGATCGGCGTGCTCGACAATCAGTTGTCGCAGACGCCGATGCGGGCGCCGAGCGTGTTCAACTTCTTCCGGCCCGGCTTCGTTCCGCCCAATACCAGCCTGGCCGCGGCGGACCTGGTGGCACCGGAATTCCAGATCACCCACGAGATCTCGGTGGCGTCGTATGCGAATTTCATCCAGGGTGCGATTGCCAATGGCGTTGGCACCGGCAGCGACGTCAAAGGCAATTACACAGAGCTGAACGGCATCGCGGACAACGCGGACGCGCTGGTCGCCCGCATCAACCTGCTGCTCGCGTACGAATCACTGTCGCCAGCGACGGTGACGGCGATCCGGGACGCCGTCAATGCAATACCCATCACAGCGAGCAACGCACGACAGAACCGCACCAACCTGGCGACTTACCTCACGATGACCTCGCCCGAGTTCCTGGTGCAGAAATAGGCGGACGGAGAACACGATGACGACGAATGCTTCCCGCCGCGAATTTCTCCGCACGGCTTCCCACCTCACGCTCGCAGGGGCGGCCACGCCCTGGGCCCTGAACCTGGCGGCGATCGGTGCCGCGTCGGCGCAGACGGCGCCGACGGACTACAAGGCGCTTGTGTGCGTGTTCATGTACGGCGGCAACGATCACTCGAACACGGTGGTGCCGTACGACAACGCGAATTACGCGCTGTATTCGCAGTCGCGGACCAACCTGGCGCTGGCGCAGGCCACGCTGCTGCCGCTCAACACGCCGACGAATCCGTCGATGAGCGGACGCCAGATTGCGATGCGGGCCGAGTTGCAGCCGCTGAAGACCATCTACGACGCCAGCAAGGCGGCTGTGGTGGCCAACGTCGGTACGCTCGTCGTCCCGACGACGATGGCGCAGTACCGCGCGCGCAGCGTGCCGCTGCCGCCGAGCCTGTTTTCGCACAACGACCAGCAGTCCGTGTGGCAGACCTACAACGGACGGCGCGAAGGCGCCCGCGTCGGCTGGGGCGGACGCATGGGCGACCTGCTGGCGGCGTCCAATCAATTCCAGAACTTCACCTGCGTATCGGCGTCGGGCACCGCGGTCTTCCTGTCGGGGCAATCGGCAGTGCAGATGCAGATCGGCAACAACGGTGGTCTGGCAATCACCGGTTTGGCCGGTACGACGCTGTACGGCTCGAGCGCCGGACCGGCTACGGCCCGCCGACTGATGACCGAAGACCGCGGCAACCTGTTCGAGAAGGACTACAACGCGATCGTCAAGCGATCGTCCGAAGCGGCGCAGACGCTGAACACCGCGCTCACCACGTTTCCGGCGACCGCGGCGCCGTTTTCGACCTTCCCCAACACCGGTCTTGGCAACCAGTTGCGCAACGTCGCCCGCATGATCGCTGCCCGCGAGGCACTCGGTGCCAAGCGCCAGGTGTTTCACGTTTCGATCGGCGGTTTCGACCAGCACTCTGGCCTGATCAACGGGCACGGCGGCCGCATGGCGGAACTCGCCAATGCAATGGCTGCGTTTTACAACGCGACGGTGGCACTCGGCATTGGCGACAGCGTGACGGCCTTCACCGCATCGGACTTCGGCCGGACGCTGGACTCCAACGGCGAAGGTTCCGACCACGGCTGGGGTTCGCATCACTTCGTGGTCGGGGGCGCCGTCAAGGGCGGCGAGCTCTACGGCACCTGGCCCGACACCGTGCTGCGCGGGCCGAACGACGTGGGTCGCGGCAATCTGTTGCCGACCACAGCGGTCAATCAGTACGCCGCTACGCTTGCGACATGGTTTGGCATCACTCCTGCGCAGATGGCCGACGTGCTGCCCAACGCCGCGAATTTTCCGCAGCCGAATCTCGGGTTCATGGCCTAGATCCGGCGGGTCGAGTCTGACGCCGGCGTCCGGCCCGTCTCGGTTCCGGTTCGCACGCGCCCCGATCCCGCGAAGTCATACGAACGGATGAGGCGGGAGCGCGATCGGCGGCGCTGATCGTCGCAGCTAAACCTTTTGCCCGATGGACGCGCAGCGGGCGCATTCCTACAGTCGCCACAGTGCCACGCGCGCGCGCTCTACGCTCGCACGTGGACTTGCAACCGCACTGCGCTCCGCTGGAGTTTGTTCGCCAGGTGAGGAAGGCCATGAACGAGAAGACGCCCCGGATGTACCGATCCCTGCTTGCTTCCGCTGTCGCGGCCGCCATGCTGGCCGGCTGTGGTGGAGGGGGTGGTGACAGCGCTTCGACCGGTTCGCCCTCGGGCTCCTCGTCACCGTCTGCGCCAACGGCTCCGTCGGGACCGACGTCGGCTCCGATCACTCCACCGAGCGACACCGAGGCCATCCGGTTCCTCACGCAGTCCACGATGGGTGCGTCCTCGGCCGATGTCGCGAAGCTCAAGCAGCAGGGTTTCGACGCGTGGCTCGAGGAACAGTTCGCGCTGCCGCGCTCGTCGCATCTCGATTTCGTCATCAGCGAAATCGGCCTCGATGGTGCCGGCGGCACGCAGATCACGATGGACCCGATGTACCGCTCATGGTGGAAACAGTCGCTGACGGGCAACGACCAGTTGCGCCAGCGCGTGACGTTCGCACTCTCGCAGATCGTGGTCGCCTCGGCGGCCGATGCGCAGCTGCTCAACAAGCCGGCCGCGATGGCCTCGTACCTCGACGTGCTGTCGAAGCATGCATTCGGCAACTATCGCGACCTGCTGGAAGAGGTCTCGCTGCATCCGACGATGGGCCGGTACCTGACGGCACTCGGCAACCGCGCCGATGGCGGCCGCGTGCCGGACGAGAACTACGCGCGCGAGATCATGCAGCTGTTCTCGATCGGCATCGTGCAGCTCAATAACGACGGCACACCGAAGCTTGTCAACGGGCAGCCGGTCGACACGTACACGATGGACGACATCCGCGGCCTGGCCAAGGTGTTCACCGGCTGGAGCTGGGGTAACGAAGGCACGCCGGACCTGCAGGACAACCGGTTCTTCGGCAACGAGGCGGATCGCAAGCGGGAGATCATCCCGATGCAGCACTATCCGAAGTTCCACTCGCCGGAATCGAAGACGTTCCTCGGAGCGACGATCACCGCCGGCACGCCGGGGCCGCAGGCGCTGAAGACCGCGCTCGACACGATCTTCAACCACCCGAACGTCGGGCCGTTCCTCGCGCAGCGCCTGATCCAGCGGCTGGTCACTTCGAACCCGAGTCCGGCTTACGTCGACCGCGTCGCAGCGGTGTTCAACAACAACGGCAAGGGCGTGCGAGGCGATCTGAAGGCCGTGGTGCGGGCCGTGCTGTTCGACCCCGAGGCGCGTGATGCCAACGCAATGGCGTCGGCGCAGTTCGGCAAGCTGCGCGAGCCGGTGCTGCGTGTTACGGCCTGGGCGCGCGCGTTTGGCGCCGAGTCGGCGAGCGGCATCTACCGGATCGGCATCCTCGACGAGCAGCTGTTCCAGACGCCGATGCGCGCACCGACGGTCTTCAACTTCTATCGCCCGGGCTTCGTGCCGCCCAACACGGACATCGCGGCGAAAGGCATGGTCGCTCCGGAGTTCCAGATCACGCACGAAGTCTCGGTGGCCAATTACACGAACTTCATGCAGCAGACGGTCGGCAACGGTGTCGGCTTCAATACGATGGGGCGACCGGACGTGCGCAGCGACTACAAGGACCTGGTGGCACTCGCCGAGGACCCGGACAAGCTGATAGCCAGGATCAACCTGACGCTCACCGGCAACCAGATCGGCCAGGCCAGCCTGGCGGCGATCTCCAGCGCCGTGTCGACGGTGAAGATCCCGGCGCCGGTGTCGGGGACGACCGGGCAGACGATCACCTACAACGGCAAGCAGTACACGTCGTGTGCCAACGAGGGCGCACGTTGCGCGTTCACCGGCACCTACGATGTGATCTACGGAGCCAACGGCACGTTCGCGATGAAGGCTGGCCAGGTGAACGGCGTGGACTGCACCAACGACGTCTTCGGCGATCCGGTCGTGGGCGTGGCCAAGGCCTGCTTCTACGGGCCGATCGCGGCCGCCACCACGCCGTCCAACGTGCCGCCGGCGAACCAGAAGGACATCGATGACGCCAAGCTCAATCGAGTCCGGCTCGCGGTGTTCATGAGCACGCTGGACCCCGGGTTCCTGGTCACGAAGTAAACCGACAGCAAGGAGAAACAACATGACGATGAACGCTTCGCGCCGCGAGTTCCTGCGCACAGCGTCCGCGCTGTCGGTCGCTGGATCGGCCACACCGCTGGTGCTCAACCTGGCGGCGATGAGCGCCGCGTCGGCCCAGACGATGCCGTCCGACTTCAAGGCGCTGGTCTGTGTCTTCCTGTACGGAGGAAACGATCACAGCAACACGATCGTGCCGTTCGACAATGCGAACTATCAGCTCTATGCGCAGTCGCGCACCAATCTGGCCCTGGCGCAGAACACGCTGCTGCCGCTGACGACACCAACCAACCCGTCGATGGTCGGACGCCAGGTGGCGATGCGGCCGGAAATGGCGCCGCTGAAGGCCATCTACGACCAGGGCAAGGCAGCAGTGCTGGCGAACATCGGACCGATGCGCGCGCCGATGTCGATGGTTCAGTACCGCAACAATTCGGTACCGCGCCCGATGGGGCTGTTCTCCCACAACGACCAGCAGTCCGACTGGCAGTCGTTTGGGCCTGAAGGCACGCGCATCGGCTGGGGTGGTCGCATGGGCGACCTGTTCGCCTCGGCAAACTCCTATCAGAACGTGACGGCCATCTCGACTTCAGGGGCCGCCGTGTTCGTGTCGGGCTCGAGCGTCGCGCAGTTGCAGTTGGGAAACAATGGCGCCCAGGGAATACCGGCGTTGCAGGCCAACGCGAACGTGTTCAGCACGACCTCCGCGTCGGCGCCGCTGAAGGACATCATGACGGCGGCCAGCTCGCACGTGCTGGCCAACGACTACAACAAGATCGTCAAGCGCTCGACCGAGGCCGCAGCGGCCATCAATACCGCGCTGGGAGCCGTCACGCTGACGACGCAGTTCCCGGGTACTGGCCTGGGCAACCAGATGCGCAACGTCGCTCGCATGATCGCGGCGCGCCAGGCGCTCGGTGCGCGGCGCCAGGTGTTCCATGTCTCGATCGGAGGCTTCGACCAGCACTCCGGTCTCGTCGCTGGCCATGGGCCGCTCTGGGCCCAGATTTCGGCTGCGATGGCGGCGTTTTACAACGCCACGGTCGAACTCGGCATCGCCAATAACGTGACGGCCTTCACGGCGTCGGACTTCGGGCGCACGCTCGACTCCAACGGGCAGGGCTCGGACCACGGCTGGGGCGCGCACCACATGGTGGTCGGTGGGGCGATCAAGGGCGGCGAGATGTACGGCACCTGGCCCGACACCGTGCTGCGCGGTCCGAACGACGTCGGCCGCGGCAACCTGTTGCCCACCACGTCGGTCGACCAGCTGGTCGGGACGTTTGCGACCTGGTTCGGCGTTCCCGCCGGCAACATGAAGGACGTCATCCCGAACGCGGCGAACTGGCCCTCGCTCGATCTCGGCGTATTCGTCTGACGGTCGATCGGCCTCAGGAAACGACAACGGCGCCCGCGGGCGCCGTTGTTCCTTTGCGGCTGACGCGTTACACGTCAGTTGGATAGCTGCAACAGCCCCAGCCCCACGCGACGATACGAACCGATTCCGCGCAGCAGCCGCTTTTTCAGCAGGTCGGCGTCGGTCACCTCGAGCACACCTTCGATGGACGAGTAGGGCAGAGTGATCGTCCGGTTGCCGTACGGGAACTTCAGTTCCTTGATGGCGACGTTGAAGAAGTCGGGCTTGAAACCAAACTTGGGCGCGACGGCGGTCAGCCAGGCCTCAACTTCCTGGACTGTCTTGAACGGCTCGACCTGCTTTTCGCCATCGACCATGCGCTCTCGACCCACGCAGGCTTCAAGCTGGAACCGATAGGGCAGTCCTTCCGCCAGTTGCACGACGAGCCGCTTGGGCGCGAGTGCGCTGACGGCTTCGGCCGGCGGCTCGGCCCAGGGGTCTGGCGAATACACCCAGTACCGACCTTCACTGGTGGTGTCGGCGCGGAACACGAAGCTGACCCCCGCCTTCTTGCCGAAGGTTCGGGAGAGCGCGGCATGGGCGGAGAGCGGATCGGAGTGCTTGGGGCCGAACGAGACAGCCGTCTCGTAGAGCTCGACCGTCGGCACGTCCATCTTCGTGTAGCTCATGACCGTATCGACGAAGGCGCGGAGGGTCCGCGGACCCTTGCCCTTCGGCTTCGCGGTGCTGAGCCAATGCGATGGAAGTCTTAGCGAAATGTCCATCGACAAACGCCGTCCTGTCTGTATGTGGTTAACCACCTCGATTTTCGGCACATTGCGGCGCTGCCGTATCACGCAAAGGCATTAGCCCGTCGACGACGTGCCGATGTCCGCCGACCGGTGGTTGCCGGGTCACCTGTCGACGGGATGCCTGGCCAAGCCTGGCCGGCCCGGGCGTGCTCTGGCCGCGCTGGATGCGTGACGGGGCCACGCCGCTCAAAGTTAGTGTGTGCTTGCACCCAGATCATGCCCCTGTGGATGGGCGGGCTGTAGGTTCGCCTGAAAGAAAATTCGGGTCGACACCTTGAAACCGGTCGTCTCCGCCCCTAGAATTAGCACTCGCCTGCTTGGACTGCTAACAACGCGTTCGAGCCGGGTTTCGGAGGCCCGCCTCCACCCTTTCTTGTTTCTCGAGTGTCGAGAGATCAACTGCTAGGAGACAGTATGAAGATTCGTCCTTTGCACGATCGTGTGATCGTCAAGCGCCTGGACCAGGAGCGCAAGACGGCATCCGGCATCGTCATTCCCGACAACGCCGCCGAAAAGCCCGACCAGGGCGAGATCATCGCCGTCGGACCGGGCAAGCGTGACGACAACGGCAAGATCATTGCGCTCGACGTCAAGGTCGGTGACAAGGTCCTGTTTGGCAAGTACTCGGGCCAGACCGTCAAGGTCGAGGGCGAGGAACTCCTCGTCATGCGCGAAGAAGACCTGATGGGCGTCGTCGCCTAACTGTTCAGTGGCGCCGGACGCGCAGCGTCCGGCCACATCATTTTCAGAGAGAGGTTCTATGGCTTCGAAACAAGTATTTTTCGGCGATGACGCCCGTCATCGCATGGTCAAGGGCGTGAACATCCTGGCCAACGCGGTCAAGGTCACGCTGGGCCCGAAGGGCCGCAATGTGGTGCTCGAGCGCAGCTTTGGCGCCCCGACCGTCACCAAGGACGGCGTCTCGGTCGCCAAGGAAATCGAGCTGAAGGACAAGTTTGAAAACATGGGCGCGCAGATGGTCCGTGAAGTCGCGTCCAAGACCTCCGACAACGCCGGCGACGGCACCACGACCGCAACGGTGCTGGCGCAGTCGATCGTGACCGAAGGCATGAAGTTCGTGGCCGCGGGCATGAACCCGATGGATCTGAAGCGCGGCATCGACAAGGCCGTCATCGCGGCCGTCGAAGAACTGAAGAAGATCAGCAAGCCGACGACGACCAGCAAGGAAATCGCCCAGGTCGGTTCGATCTCCGCCAACTCGGACGCCGAGATCGGCAAGATCATTGCCGACGCGATGGACAAGGTTGGCAAGGAAGGCGTCATCACCGTCGAGGACGGCAAGTCGCTCAACACCGAACTCGAAGTTGTCGAGGGCATGCAGTTCGACCGCGGCTACCTGTCGCCGTACTTCATCAACCAGCCTGACAAGCAGATCGCGATCCTCGACAACCCCTACGTCCTGCTGCACGACAAGAAGATCGGCAACATCCGTGATCTTCTGCCGATCCTGGAGCAAGTCGCCAAGGCCGGTCGTCCGCTGCTGATCGTCGCCGAGGAAGTCGAAGGCGAAGCGCTGGCGACCCTGGTGGTCAACAGCATCCGCGGCATCCTGAAGACCTGCGCCGTCAAGGCGCCGGGCTTCGGTGACCGTCGCAAGGCGATGCTGGAAGACATCGCCATCCTGACGGGCGGCACCGTCATCGCCGAGGAAACCGGCATGACGCTCGAGAAGGCGACGCTCGCCGACCTCGGCCAGGCCAAGCGTGTCGAGATCGCCAAGGAAAACACGACGCTGATCGACGGCGCCGGCGAGACCAAGACCATCGAGGCCCGCGTCAAGGCGATCCGTGCGCAGATCGAAGAAGCGACCAGCGACTACGACAAGGAAAAACTGCAGGAGCGTGTTGCCAAGCTCGCCGGCGGTGTGGCGCTGATCAAGGTGGGTGCTGCGACCGAAGTCGAGATGAAGGAGCGCAAGGCCCGTGTCGAAGACGCGCTGCACGCCACGCGTGCCGCTGTCGAAGAGGGCATCGTCGCCGGTGGCGGCGTGGCGCTGATCCGCGCCAAGCAGGCCATCTCCAAGATGAAGGGCGACAACCCCGACCAGGACGCCGGCATCAAGATCGTGCTGCGCGCGATGGAAGAGCCGCTGCGCCAGATCGTCGCCAACTCCGGTGACGAGCCGAGCGTGGTCGTCAACGCCGTCGCCAACGGCAAGGGCAACTACGGCTACAACGCCGCGACGCACGAGTACGGCGACCTGGTTGAAATGGGCGTGCTCGACCCGACCAAGGTGACCCGCACGGCGCTGCAGAACGCGGCTTCCGTCGCTTCCCTGATGCTGACGACCGACGCGATGGTCGCTGAACTGGTGGAAGACAAGCCGGCAGCGCATGGCGGCGGCGGTGGTGGAATGGGCGGGATGGGCGGCATGGGCATGGACATGTAACTCCGCCGGCAGCCGCTCGCGGCGCATAGCGGCGTCGCGCGCGCTGGCCGTACCAGTGAGTACTGTCTGCGCGCGCGCTCCTTGCTCTGCCTTCGCGAAGCTGCCGTCGGGTTGCGAGCCCTGCAGCCTGCATCCGCATCAAAGACAAACGGCCCGCATTTGCGGGCCGTTTGTTTTGGAAGTGCGCTGTATTAGTACTTGATCGTGCAGCCGTAAGCGTTCGAAGTCGTGGTCGCGACCGGCTTGCCGGAACGTGCGTCTGTCAGAGCGGCGACAACGTAGTTCGTGGCTGACTTCACATCCGCCGGATTCGCGCTGCGCTTGTCGTCGATCGCGCCGGCATAGATCACGGTGCCCTTCGGGTCGACGACGAACATGTGCGGCGTCACCTTGGCGCCGTAAGCGCGGCCGATGTCTCCCTTGGTGTCCATCAGCACGGCGGTCGGCACCGAGTTCTGCTGCTTGAACCACGCAGCGAGCTTGTCCGGCGCCATGTAGTCGGAATGCATTTCAGTGGTGGAATTCACCGCGAGCCACGCCACGTTGTCGGCGCCGAATCGCTTCTGCAGCGCCTGCATGTTGCCGCTGCTGTAATGCTTCATCACGAACGGGCAGTTCGGGTTGTTCCACTCGAGAACGACATACTTGCCCTTGAAATCGGCCAGCGAAACCGTCTTGCCGTTGACGTCGGTGGCGGAGAATACGGGCGCAGGCTGACCCGGAGTGACGGTGGCAGCGGCAGTTCCTGCCGCCGCAAAAAATGATGCTGCCAAAAGGGGTACTGCGAACTTCATGCGGAGCTCCTTACTGGATCTTGTCGAGCGCCGCTAGGACCGTGTTCTCCGTCAGAAGTTCAGGCAGGACCGTCGGTTGCCCGCTGCGGTCGTAAAGGACATACAGGGGAACCCCGTTGCGTCCGAACTCGGCCAGCGCGCGCGTGATCGTCTCGTCGCGGTTGGTCCAGTCGGCCTTCATCCGGACAATCCCGGAGTCGGCAAATCGCGAGCGCACTTTGTCGGTGTTCAGGGCGACGCGTTTGTTCACCTGGCAGGTCACGCACCAGGCGGCCGTGAAGTCCACGAACACCGGCTTGCCCTGCGCTTTCAGATCTGTCAGTGCCTGTGGCGAGTACTCGACCCAGTCGGCGCCTGCGGTGGCCTTGCTGCCCGCGGCCACGGGCTCGGAGGTGGCAATCGGCGTGAACGTCATCGCCGCCACGACCGCACCCACCAGCGCGACCCAGCGGAAACGGGCCGCGCCGCGCTGGGCCAGTCCGAGCGACCACAGCGCAAAGGAAACCGCCACCAGGACACCGAGGGCGAGCGCGACGCCGCCGGCGTCCACCTGCTGCGCCAGCACCCACAGCAGCCACACACAGGTGGCAAACATCGGGAATGCCATGAACTGCTTGAAGAGTTCCATCCAGCGCCCCGGACGCGGCAGCTTGGCGAGCAGCGCCGGGAACAGTGTCAGCAGCAGATACGGCGCCGCCATGCCGACCCCGAGCATCGCGAATACCGACAACGCGATGGCCGCCGGCTGCGTGATCGCGTAGCCGAGGGCAGCACTCATGAAGGGCGCCGTGCAGGGCGAGGCCACGATCACCGCCAGCACGCCGGTGCCGAAACTGCCACGCCAGTCGGACTTGCCCACCAGTGCATCGGCCGCCTTGGTGTTGCCCAGGCCGCTGCCGAACGTGAACTCGTACACGCCAAGCAGGTTGAGTCCGATCACAAAGAACAGGATCGTGAGCAGGGTCACGACCCACGGCGTCTGCAACTGGAAGCCCCAACCGAGCGCGCTGCCGGCCTGCTGCAAGGCGATCAGCAGCCCCGCCAGCAGCACGAAAGACAGAATCACGCCGACGGCAAATGCGACACCGTGCGCGGCCATCGGACCGCTGTGGGTGCGGTGCTGGGCGAGCCCGATCAGCTTGAGTGACAGCACCGGGAACACGCACGGCATCAGATTGAGGATCAGGCCGCCAACGAACGCCGCGCCCAGAGCCGCCAGCAGTGACATTGTGGGTGCAGTCGCGGTCGCCGCCGCGGCTGCCGGTGACGCGTTGACGGATCCGGCGGCCACCGGGCCCTCCACCGTGGCCGTCCAGCCACCGGCCTTGGCCGGTCCGCCGTTGACGACCAGCACGCCGGCGAGCGACTTCGCATCGGCCTTCACGGGCTTGGCTGCCGTCAGGTAAAGCGCCGTGCCGTTGCTGCGGTCGAGGACCTGCGCCGCAGCGGGTTCGATTCGGCCTTCCTCCAGCGGGAAGAACTCAAGCGACTCGATCCTGCGGTCGGCGGGCACCGTCAGTGCCAGCCGGATGCGATCGCCTTCGGTCGTGGCACGTGCGGTAACGCCTGGCATGGCACCGGGCACCAGCTTGCGTGCCTCGGCAAAGAGCGCCGCGTGCGGCGACGCGCCCGCAGACGGGCGCACCGGCAATGTCAGTGCGAGATCGGCGCTGCCCGGAATGCAGACATCCTTGCATTCGAGCCATTCCGCTTTGGCGTTCAGCGTAACGGTCTTGCCGGTCGCCAGATCCGCGGGGACCTGCAACTTGGTGAGCAGCAGCGTCTCGCCTTCATAGCCATAGTTCACCAGCGGCCCGGCGGGCAAACGGTGCGGGTAGGGCCACTCGATCGGGCCGGCGGTGAAGCCGGCGGGCAGTTGCCACTCGATCCGGGTGGGCAAACCGGAGTCGCCCGGGACCTGCCAGTAGGTGTGCCACTCCTTCTCGTGTACCAGCTTGAGGGCGAGCTGCAGCGGCTGGCCGGGCACGATGGCGTCGGTCTCGGCCACGAGCTGCGCCTTCACATGGGGTTCCGGCGCACCGAAGCGGGGCAGCGATTGGGAGTGCGCGGCAGAGCCAAGGCTCGCCGCGAGGAAGAGGGTCAGCAGTCGAAGGAATCGCATGGTCCGATTTTCGTCCATCCGGCACCGGAATGGTTCCCGGCCAAACGGTTGATATATGGGGTAATCAGCCCACGGCTGCAAAAGCCTCGCGGGCTGCAACGATCGTGGCCTCGATCACGTTTGCATCGTGGGCGCTCGAGACGAATCCCGCCTCGAAGGCGGACGGAGCCAGGTACACGCCCCGCGCCAGCATCGCGTGGAAGAACCGGTTGAAGCGGTCCTTGTCCGCCGCCATGACCTGCGCATAGGTCGCCGGTGGCTCCTCCGCGAAGTAAACGCCGAACATGCCGCCCACGCTATCGCCCGAGAACGCTAGACCGGGAGCGGCGGCGACCGCCGCAGCGACCAGCCCGCTGACGAGCTGCTGAGTCCTCGCGCCAAGATTCTCGTAGAAGCCGGGCCGCTGGATCTCGCGCAGCGTGGCCAGGCCGCAGGCCACAGCCACCGGGTTTCCGGACAGCGTGCCGGCCTGATAGACGCCTCCAAGCGGGGCGAGGTGGCGCATGAACTCGCGCTTGCCGCCGAAGGCTGCCACCGGCATGCCGCCACCGATCACCTTGCCCAGCACCGTCATGTCCGGGTCGATGCCATAGAGCGACTGCGCACCGCCAAGCGCCACGCGAAACCCCGACATCACCTCGTCGAGCACGAGCAGCGCGCCGTGCTTCGCCGTGAGTTCGCGCATCGTCCGCAGGAATTCGTGCGTCGACCGCACGAGGTTCATGTTGCCCGCCACGGGCTCGACGATGACGCATGCAATGTCGTCACCGTGCGCGCGGAAGGCATCGACGAGTTGCTGCGGCTCGTTGTAATCGAGCACCAGCGTGTGCTGGGTGATCTCCGCGGGGACGCCCGCGCTGCTCGGGTTGCCGAAGGTCAGCAGGCCCGAGCCCGCCTTGACCAGAAGGCTGTCGGCATGGCCGTGATAACAGCCTTCGAACTTGATGATCTTGCGCCGTCCCTTGCCGCCGCCGGCGGCGCCGCGGGCCAGGCGGATCGCGCTCATCGCCGCTTCGGTACCCGACGACACGAGCCTTACCTGTTCCATGGACGGGACGAGCTTCAGGAGCTCCTCGGCCATTTCCACCTCGGCCTCGGTCGGTGCGCCGTACGACAGGCCGCGCGTGGCGGCCTCCTGCACCGCGCGAACAACCGCGGGGTGCCCGTGCCCGAGAATCATCGGGCCCCAGGAACCGATGTAGTCGATGTAGCGCTGGCCGTCGGCATCCCAGAAGTAGGGTCCCTCGGCGCGCTCGATGAAGCGCGGCGTGCCGCCGACGGAGCGGAAAGCACGCACCGGCGAATTCACGCCTCCGGGGATCGACCGCTGGGCGCGATCAAACAGTTGTTCGTTGCGAGTCATGCTCGAGTTGTCCCTCGTGAAAGGCATCTTGCAGCCGCCGGACCGCGGCATCTGGGTCGGCTGCATCGAAGACAGCGCTGATCAGTGCGGCAGCGTGGGCGCCGGCGGCACTGACGGTACGGATGTTCGAGGCATCGATGCCGCCGATCGCGACGATGCGCTGGCCGGCAAAGCGCTCGCGGGCGCGCCGTAGCAGGTCCAGGGGCGCCCGAACCGCATGCGGCTTGGTTCCCGAAGCGAAGACGGAGCCAAAAGCGATGACGTCGGCACCTGCCGCGGCAGCGCTCTCAGCGCGGGCGAAGTCGTTGTAGCAGGACACGCCCAGCAGGCCGTGCGGCAGACGCTCGCGGGCGGTGGCAATGTCACCGTCGTCGCGTCCCAGATGAACGCCGTCGGCTCCGACCTCGAGCGCGAGATCGATATCGTCATTCACGATGAAGAGTGCGCCGTGCGCGCGCGACAGTTCCAGGAGCGAACGTGCCTGCGCGCGTCGTTCGGCTGCATCCGCTCGCTTGTTGCGGTACTGGACCACCGCCACTCCCGCCGCCAGCGCGGCGTCGAGCCGTGCCCGCATCGCGGCAAACGTCGTCGCGTCGACGTCCGGGGTCAACAGATACGTGCCGGCGATGCGCGCGGCGAGCCGTGCGCGGTCAGTGGTCATCGGTGCCCGCGTCTTCGTCGTCGTCGTCGCCAGCCCAGAACAGTCGATCGGGGATCGCCATGCCGATACCCGCGTGAAAGGAGTGCAGGACGGCCGCCGCCGTGTACTGCGATGCTTCCTGCATCGCCTCGGGCACATCGAGTCCCTGCGCCAGCAGTCCGGCGAGGGCCGCCGACAGCGTATCGCTGGCGCCCTGGATACGCGTCGTGGCGGCATCCAGCCGCGGCAGACGATCGCTGCGCACGAGTCCCGATTCATCGTAGAGCGCATTGACGATCTGTTCCGATCCGGGCTCGGCATCGGCGACGAGCACGAACTCGCAGCCCCAGCCGATCAGCTCGCGCGCGCAGGCTACCGCTGGCAGGTCGTCAGCGCGCACCTGTTCGTCGGCCAGGCTGACCAGCCGACGCGCCTGCGCCAGGCCAAGCGTCAGCACGGTCGTCTGCGGGATCAGCAACTCGCGCAGGGCCGCGGCAAAGTCGGCATCGTCATCCTCGTCGAGCGCGCGGCCGATGACCGGGTCGAGGACGACGGGCACGGAGTCGAAGTCGGCGAGGATGGCAGCGATGGGCTGTAGTTGATCCATCGCGCCGATGGCTCCGACCTTGAACGCTGCAACCGGCATGTTCTGCAATACGGCCTGTCCCTGCGCCTCGAGCAGGTCCTCGTCGATTGCAACCCACTCATCGTTGCGCGCGCCGCCCGAGGACGCCACGGCAGTGACGACGCTTGCCGCGTGGCATCCCATGCTCGCGACGGCCAGCACATCGGCCTGCAGTCCGGCCGCGCCCGTGGCATCGGACAGGCCAAAACAGAGCACCACCGGGAGCGTGGACATCGAAGTGTGTCGGAAAAGTCACGATGCTACGCGGGAGCCGCACTGCTCGCGCGAAGGCGGTAGCGGGGACTTAGTAGCCCACGTTATGATCGTTCGCTAAGTGTTTGATTTTAGCCGCTGAGCGTGCGATCGCGCGCCTGTGTCCTTGAGCCATGATGACGACCAATGTTGGGACGAAAACCTGGATGTGCCTGATATGCGGGTGGATCTACGACGAGGCCGCGGGGGTGCCGGAGTCGGGGATCGCGCCGGGGACCCGCTGGGAAGATATCCCTCCGAACTGGACCTGTCCGGAGTGCGGGGCGCGGAAAGAGGATTTCGAAATGGTCGAAATCTGACCGCGGAACCGTGGTTTTCGATGCGGCGTGCAGGGACAGCTTCGTATAAAAACGCGGCGATCGGTCGATAGAATCGTCCGCGCGTTTTTGCCAGGGCGAGTCCCGCATGGCATTGACCGGCGGCATGCACAGGCCGGTTAAGGATCGAGGACACGACATGGCGGCACAGGATTTCTCGGATATCCGCGGCAAGAAGGTGATGGTGATCGACGATTCGAACACCATCCGTCGCAGCGCGGAGATCTTCCTTTCGCAGGCCGGCTGCCAGGTGATCCTGGCGCAGGACGGCTTCGAGGCGCTTTCGAAGATCAACGATCATCAACCGAACATCATCTTCTGCGACATCCTGATGCCACGGCTGGACGGTTACCAGACGTGCGCGCTGATCAAGCGCAGCCCGCGCTTCCACAAGACGCCGGTGGTGATGCTGTCGTCCAAGGACGGCCTGTTCGATCGGGCCCGCGGGCGCATGGTGGGTTCCAGCGAATATCTGACCAAGCCGTTCACGAAGGACAGCCTGCTGTCGGCCGTGAAACAGCATTCAATGAACTGAACCGGGCCTTAGCGGGGGGCCGATGCCTATCAAGAAAGTACTGATCGTCGACGATTCGCCTACCGAGCGTTTCTTCCTCAATGAGCTGCTGACCAAGCAGGGCTTCGCCGTCTCGATGGCGGAGAACGCCGAGGAAGCGATGATGAAGGTCAAGGCGGTGATGCCGGACCTGATCCTCATGGACGTCGTGATGCCGGGCCAAAATGGCTTCCAGCTGACGCGCGCGTTGTCCAAGGATCCGGCCACGCAGGACATCCCGATCATCATGTGCACCAGCAAGAACCAGCAGACGGACCGCATCTGGGGTCTGCGGCAGGGTGCGCGTGACTACATCACCAAGCCGGTGAAGTCGGAAGAGCTGCTCGAGAAGATCTCGGCGCTCGGCTGAACAACACGTCAAGATGGCCACGCAACGCGACGTCAGCACCCGACAGTTGGTCAAGCTGCGTGAATTCTCGACGCAGCTGGCGCAGCGCCTGAAGGAGGCGCCCAATCTGCCGACGGAGCCGACTCGCCTGGCCGTTCGTATTGGCGTCGAGAACTACCTGGTCGAAATGGGTCTGGCGGCCGAGGTCGTGAGCCTGCCTGAGATCGCGCGCGTGCCCTGGACCAAGCCGTGGTACCGCGGCCTGGCCAATGTCCGCGGGCGTCTGGTCGGCGTGGTCGACCTGCAGCAGATGGTCGGTCGCGAACCGTTGCCCGCGGAACAGAGCCAGCAGCTGCTGGTGCTCAGCGAAGGTCTTGGAATCGCGGCCGGCATCCTGGTCACACGCGCCTTCGGCATTCGTAATCTCAAGGATCTCGAACCCCTTGAAAGCGACGGCACTGGCGCGGCCCGGCTGGGAGCGCAGCCGCTATCGCGATCTCGAGGGAATGACACTCACGGAACTGGATTTGCGCGAGCTGGCGGCCGCGCCGGCCTTTGGTGCAATTCATGCGTGATGACCCGTGGTGGCGAACGTAGGCAAACAATGAAGGCGCGGCACCGCGGCCAGTGGCGGTGAGTGCGGTCCGGCGCTAAGCCGGTAGCGAGTCAGGGCGGAGGATCAAATGGCACTCGAGATGGGGTCGCTCTTCCGGCGCAAGCCGAGCGAGCGAAAGCAGAAGGAGTCAGCGGACCCGTTCCGCAGCTCGGCACCGAGCGCGGAGTCTTCCCGCGCTGCGCCCAGGACGGTCATGATCGATCGCGGCGACGAGGGCATGGCGCTGCGGCTGGTGGACCGGCTGCTCGCGTTCAAGCTGCCGCTGATCGGCGACCGGCCGATCAACACGCAGGTGCAGGTGCTTTTGATCCTGCTCGGTTTCTGCTTCTTCGTGCTGGTGACGGTGCTGCTGGTCTACAACCGCATGACCTCGACCGGCACGCTGCAAACCGCGATCGTCGGCGACACGCTGATGCACACGCAGCGACTCGCCAAGGCGGCACCCAACGCGGTCGAAGGTTCGCGTGAGGCCTTTCTGGAGCTGCGCGAAAGCCGCGACGCCATCGCCGCCAACCTCGACGCGCTCGCCAACGGTGATGCAGCGCGAGGGCTCTCGGCATCGTCGTCCGACGTCCAGCCGACGCTGACCACGCTGAATGAACGCTGGCGCGCGAGCGAAGCGGCGGCCTCGGTCATCGTGGCCAACGAGAAGGCGCTGATCGCCTTCGGTGATGTCATCCGCAAGATCAACGACGCCAGTCCGCGCCTGCAGCAGCTGACCGAAGAAGTCACCGCGCTGAAGCTGCAGGCCGGCGCGCCGCCGCGCGAGATTGCGACCGCCGCCCAGCTGGTCACGCTGACGCAGCGCCTCGGCAAGAGCGCCAACTCCCTGGTGGCAGGCAACGTCGCCAACGCGGAAGTCGCGCTGACGCTCGGGCGGGACATCAACCAGTTCCGCGACCTGACGCAGGCGCTGCTGGCCGGTTCTGACGCACTGAGGCTGGCGGCGACGACGGACCCGGAGGCCCGCACGCGCCTGCAGGAACTGACGCGGGTATATGCCGAGTTCCAGAGCTCGATCGCGGGCGCGATCAGCAGCCTGCAGGCGATCGTCCAGTCCAAGGAAGCGGAGCTGGCGATCCTGCGCGACTCCGAACCCTTGCGGCAGCAGGTCACCGAACTGGGCGGGCTCTACACCAAGGAGCAGGCCGCGCGGACGGTTGCGCTGATCGTCATGGCGTTCTTCGGCGTCGGCATGCTGCTGTCCGCCTTCGCGATCGTCAAGGTGCTGCTCGAAGACACGCGCAAGCGCGCGGCCGAAGCCGAGATCCAGCGGATGCAGGCCGAGCGTCTCGAGCAGGAAGCCAAGCGCACCAACGAGCAGAACCAGGCGGCGATTCTTCGGCTCATGAACGAGCTGCAGGAGGTCGCCGACGGCAACCTGACGGTGCAGGCGACGGTGTCGGAAGACATCACCGGCGCCATCGCGGACTCGGTCAACTACACGGTGGAAGAGCTGCGCGGCCTGGTGGGCCGCATCAACAACACCGCCGAGCAGGTCAACACCGCCTCGACCGCCGCGCGCGACATCGCCACGCGCCTGCTGACGGCGTCCGAAGCGCAGTCCAAGGAGATCAAGGACACGGGCGACAAGGTGCTGAAGATGGCGTCGCAGATCAACGACGTCTCCAAGAGCGCCGGCGAGTCGGCCAAGGTGGCGCGCGCCTCGCTCGATGCCGCCGAACGCGGCCAGCGCGCGGTGTTCAACCAGATCGCCGGCATGAACGAGATCCGCGAGCAGATCCAGGAGACGGCGAAACGCATCAAGCGCCTCGGCGAATCGTCGCAGGAGATCGGCGAGATCGTCGAACTGATCACCGACATCACGGAACAGACCAACGTACTGGCGCTGAATGCGGCGATCCAGGCGGCGAGCGCGGGCGAGGCCGGTCGCGGGTTCTCGGTCGTGGCCGAAGAAGTGCAGCGCCTCGCTGACCGCTCGGCCGAGGCGGCCAAGCAGATCGGCGCGCTGGTGCGCACGATTCAGACCGACACGCAGGACGCGGTGGCGGCCATGGAAAAGAGCACGCAGGGCGTGGTCGAAGGGACGAAGCTGTCGGACGCGGCCGGCAACGCGCTGGGCGACATCGGCCGCGTCTCGCGGCAGCTCGCGGAACTGATCGAACGCATCGCCTCGACGACGAATGACCAGGCAAGTTCGGCCGGCGGCGTGGCGCAGTCGATCGAGCGCATTCTGGCGGTGACCGAGCAGACCTCGCACGGCACCCGGCAGGCGGCGCAGTCGATCGGCCAGCTGGCAACGCTGGCGCGCGAGCTGAAGGCCTCGGTCGCGCGTTTCCGCGTCGGCTGAAACGCTGAAATGATCGCGTTGACGCGCTCTCGTGGGCGGATGCTCGAAGTATCGGCGTCGCTAGAGTCGCGCGTAGCCGACCGCGACCGTCCGGGGAGCGGGCAGCAGGCTGCCGGGTCCGGCAGCTGAGGAACACGACATGGCCGAACGACACGACCCCAATCACCTGGTCGGCGCAGCGCCGGACATCGCGCCGCTGGCGTGGGTGATCGATGAGATCCGCAATTCGCTGACCGAGGCCGTCAACGGCCTGAAGGCGTTCCTTGCGAGCAAGCAGGACGTCGACAGCCTGCGCAACGCCCGCAGCCAGGTGCATCAGGCCAACGGCGCGCTGCAATTGCTCGACCTGCGGGGCGTGGCGCTGGTGACCGATGCCGTCGAGCAGGTGACGCGGCGCTTCGAAGCCGAACCGAAGGACTGCCTCCCGGTCGCCGTACGCTCGGTCGAAACGGCACTGACCGCCGTCGTCGCCTATCTCGAAGCGCTGCTGTCGGGGCGTCCGAACCAGCCGATACGGCTCTTCCCGTACTACCGCGACGTGCTCCTGCTCAACCGGGCGAGCCGCGTCCATCCGGCCGACCTGATTTTCCCTGACCTGTCGCGTCGTCCGGCGTTTCACCAGATCGAAGCACGCCAGATTCCGACCGACCAGCTGCGCGATCGCCGCGCGCGCTTCGAGCTCGGGCTGCTCGGTTTCCTGCGTGATGCCAACGATGCCGAGGCGCGCAAGCGCATGCGCGCTGCGCTCGCGGACCTGGAACATCTGCCGCAGCGGGGGCTGGCGCGCAGCTTCTGGTGGATCATCCGTGGGCTGCTCGAGGGCCTGGAGTCCGGCGCCGTTCCGGTCGATGTCGACCTGAAGCGGGTGCTGGCGCGGCTCAACCTGCAGCTGCGCCGCATGATCGAAGGCGGCGGTGCGGTCGCCGAACGCCTGATGATCGATGCGCTGTACTACGTCGGCCGGGCCCAGGGCGGAACGGCGCGCGTAGCCGAGATCAAGCGACTCTACGGACTCGACGCGCTGATCCCGGCCGACTTCGAGCGTGCATCGCTGACCGCGGTCGATTCGGATGCACTGCGGTCGCTGAAGGAAGCGCTGGCGCAGGCCAAGCAGCTCTGGGGGCAGATCGTCGCCGGGGCCGGGGAAGGCACGAAGTTCGACCAGGAGATTGCGCTGGCGCGCGACTCCGCGACCAAGCTCGCGGCGCGTGCGATCGGAGCGACGGTCGAAGCCATCGGCAAGGCCACGAAGGATTACGCCAAGTTGCCGGCAGACGTGCGCGAACGGCTCGGCATCGAGGTGGCCTCGGCGTTGTTGTTCACGGATCTCGGTGTCGACGAACTGCCGCAGATGGACACCGAATACGAAGGCCGTGCCCTGCTCGTCATGGAGCGGCTGCAGAAGGCGCGACAGGGGCAACCCCTGCCCGAGGCAGGGCCGTGGATGTCCGAGCTCGCCCGGCGCGCGCAGGACCGCCTCACGATGGGCACGGTGGTCGCCGAGACGCAGTCCACCCTGCGCGAGATCGAGCAGCGCCTCGATCGCTTCTTCCGCAATCCTGCGGAGCGCGCCGACCTGCCTGCCACCACGGCGATGTTCGACCAGGTCTGCGGTGTGCTGTCGCTGCTCGGGTACGAGGAGCCGGTCGCCGCCTTGCGTAACGTGCAGCAATCGGTCGCGCGCTTTGCCGATGCCGCCATTGCACCGGAGCACGAGGAGTTCAGCCGTATTGCCCAGAACCTGGGCGCCGTCGGCTTCTTCGTCGAAAGCCTCGGCCAGGACAGCGAGCGTCCGCGTGGAATGTTCCACTACGACCCGGCGACCGGCGTGTTTTCAGCCGAGCTCGGCTCGCTGCCGGCCGACGAAACCGTGCTGGCGCCGGCGGACGAGGAGTACCACCCGGCGCCGCGCACGATCGACATGCGTGTGCCCGAGCCACGGCGCACCGACAATGTCGAGACGGCGGCGCGCAAGACGCTCGAGTCCGCGCACCACCAGGCGCAGCGACTGACGCAGGTGGCCGGCGATGCCCGCGCGATCGGCGAACTCGACCGGCTGTTGCCGATGCTGTCGAACGAGGCCGACCTGCTCGACAGCGAACCGCTGAAGACCAAGGCGGCACGTGCGCTGCAGTTGCTGTCCCAGCTCAAGGATGCTCCGGTCCGTGAGGATGCGCTGGAGCTCGAGCAGCTCCTTGCTCCCGCGAAGGCGCCGGAAGCGCCGCCGCCGACTGCTCCGCTGCCGTCCAGCCAGGCGGCTGCCGACAGCGAGCTGCGCGAGATCTTCGTCGAGGAAGCGCGCGAGGTGCTCGACAGCATCGTCGAGAACCTCGCCGAACTGCGCGGCAAGCGCGACGACAAGGCCACGCTGACGACGGTCCGCCGCGCCTTCCACACGCTCAAGGGTTCGAGCCGCATGGTCGGCTTCAAGCACATCGGCGAAGGCGCCTGGGGCGTGGAGCAGTGCTTCAACCTGTGGCTGGCGCAGGAACGGCCCGCCACCGATGACCTGATCGACCTGGCCGATGGCGCCCAGCGCGTGATTCGCGCCTGGGTCGACACGATCGACCGCGATCCGCTGGCCCACATCGAGCCGGCGCCGCTGGTGATCGCCTCGCAGCGCGTACGCGAAGGCGGCATGTTCGAGTTCTCGGGCGACATCCCGGCGGAGGAAGCACCCCCAAAGCCTGAAGGCAGCGCGCCGATCGAGCAGGAGGCTGCGCTGCCGGAGGAGGTCGAGCAGGCGACGCGTCCTGCCACCAGCACGGTGCTGGACTTCGACCTTGACGCCCTGCACGAGCCCGAGCCCCTGCCGGGCGAGCGTTCCGAGACCGCGTTCGAAGTCACCGAGGACACGGGCGCCGAAATCGCGCCGGCGATCGAGTCCGCAGCCGTCGAGGCGCAGTTCGAACTTGCTACGCATGTTGAACCGGTCGCGACGCCCGCCCCCGCGCCGGCGGGGCAGGACGATGAAGAAGTCCGGCGCATCGGGCCGCTCGAGATCAGCCATGGGCTGTATTCCGTCTTCCTCAACGAGGCCGACGAATGCATGCGCGTGCTGGCGAACGACATCACCGAATGGCGCTATGAGCCGGAGCGTGTGGTCTCGGCGCAGGTCGTGCGTCGCGCGCACTCCCTGTCGGGGATATCGAAGACCGTGGGACTCATCCCGGTCATCGCCATCGCCGACCCGCTCGACGACCTGATGCACACCTTGTCGATGCTGTCGGGTCCGCGGCATCTCACTTTGATGGGCGCGCAGTTCGACACGCTCGAACGCGTCATCGAGCGCATGCGCGGCATGCTTCATCAGTTCGCTGCCGGGATCTATCCGGACGAGGCGCCGCTGGAAGCCGGTGCGCTGCAGGACCTGGTCTCGGTAGTGCGCGCGCACAGCGCGCTGCACGACGAACTGGCTCCGGTGGTCATGCATCCTTCGGCCACTGGCGCGGTCGAAATGCCGCCGCACGAATCGCTCGCCGCGAATGAGACGCCGGCGGTGGATGCCAAACCGGAGCCTGCGCCCGCCGTTGCGGCGGATGTTCCACCCGAAGTGACGCATGTAGCCGTTCGGTCCGAGCCGACGACCGCCGGCGCGGCTGCGCCCGTCAGCTCAGGCGGAGTCGAGGGCAGGCCCGCGGCGACAGCCGCCGAGGACGAGGCCGAGGAAGCCGCCGCATCCAAAGTGCGCGACGAGCTCGATGCCGATTTGCTGGAAGTGTTCCTGGCGGAAGCGGCGGACCTCCTGCCTTCGATCGGCACGGCACTGCGTGGACTCGAAGGTGACCCGAACGACAAGGAACTGGCGCGTGACCTGATGCGTCGGCTGCACACGGTCAAGGGCAGCGCGCGCATGGCCGGCGCGATGCGACTGGGCGAACTGGTGCACGACATGGAGACGCGCATGGAAGCCGCCATGCAGCTCTCCGATGTGCCCGGCATCATCATCGAAGACCTGCAGGGACAGTACGACCAGGCGATGGGCCTGTACGACGAACTGCAGAACCCGGATGCAGCAGCGGCCGCGGCAGCAGCGGCGGCCGCGATGCCGCCGGTCGCACCTGAACCCGAAACGGCGGCACCCGCGCGGGCAGCCGTCATCGACCTCGCGAGCGCACGTGGCGAGGCGAAGCCGGAGCCGCGCAGCGACAAGCCGGCGCCGGCACTGCCGTCCAGTGTCGAGGCGACTCTCCCCGCCGCAGCCACGGCCCAGCCGCAGACGTCGCCGTTCATCCGCGTGCGCGCCGATGTGCTCGACAAGCTGGTCGACCAGGCCGGTGAAGTCTCGATCGCGCGCTCGAAGCTCGAAAACGAGGTGTCGACGATCAAGGGCTCGCTGACCGACCTCACGGAAAACATCCAGCGCCTGCGTGCACAGCTGCGCGAGGTCGAGATCCAGGCCGAAGCGCAGGTGCAGGCGCGCGGGGCATCGCTGTCGCGCGAATCGTCCGACTTCGATCCGCTCGAGTTCGACCGCTACACGCGGCTGCAGGAACTGACGCGCATGCTCGCCGAGTCGGTCGAGGACGTCGCGATGGTCCAGAGCAACATGGTGAAGGGCCTGCAGTCGGCCGACACCGACCTGACCTCGCAGTCGCGGCTGACACGCGAGCTGCAGCAGCAGCTGATGCGTGTGCGCCTGGTGCCGTTCGCCAACGTGTCCGAACGCCTGTACCGGGTGGCGCGCCAGACTGCCAAGGAGCTGGACAAGCGCGTCAACGTCGACGTGCGCGGCGGCAACACGGAAATCGACCGTGGTGTCCTCGAGAAGATGGTCGGGCCGTTCGAGCACCTGATCCGCAATGCGATCGTGCACGGGCTCGAGCTGCCGGCCGAACGCAGCGCGGCCGGCAAGGCCGAAACCGGTGAGCTCGTGCTCGACGTGCGGCAGGAAGCCAATGAAATCGTCGTTGTCCTCAGTGACGACGGCGCAGGGCTCAACCTCGAGCGCATCCGCCAGCGCGCCATCGAGCGCGACCTGATCGGCGCCGAGGCGACCCTCGGCGACCGCGAACTGATGGATCTCATCTTCCTGCCCGGCTTCTCGACGGCGACCGAGGTCACGGAGCTCGCGGGACGCGGGGTCGGCATGGACGTCGTGCGCGCCGAGCTGTCGTCATTCGGCGGACGCATCGCGGTTTCGAGCGAAACCGGGCGCGGCACGCGCTTCACCCTTTACCTGCCGATGACCCTGGCCGTGGCTCAGGTCGTGCTGGCGCGGGTCGGAACGCGACGCTATGCGCTGCCGGCCGGCATGGTCGAACAGGTGCGCCGCTATCGTCCGGTCGCGCTGCTGCCGTCGCTCGCCGAGGGGATGATCGACATTCCTCCGGTCGGCACCGTCGTGCTGCGTCCGCTGTCGCAACTGGTCGGCGAGGAGACGACCGGGCATCTGTCGAAGCAGACGCCGGTCATCCTGTTGCGGTCCGGTGATGACCACATGGCAGTTGCCGTCGACGATGTGTCGAGCAACCAGGAGGTGGTGGTCAAGAATGTCGGCAAGCAGGTCGCGCGCCTGTCTGGTGTGCTCGGCGCGACGATCCTCGGTAACGGCGAGATCGTGCTGATCATCAATCCGGTGCAGCTGATCACGCGCGCGCCGGAACCGCCCGCGATCTTCGAGGAAGAGCTGCGCGCCGAAGCCAAGCTCGCGCCGACGCGGGCCGAACCCCCGACGGAGATCGGCGTTGCCTTGGTCCCGACCGTCATGGTGGTGGACGACTCGCTGACCGTGCGGCGCGTGACGCAGCGGCTGCTCGAGCGCAACAACTTCAACGTGCTGCTCGCCAAGGACGGCGTCGACGCGCTGCGGCAGCTGCAGGACACCAAGCCCGACGTCATGCTGGTCGACATCGAGATGCCGCGCATGGACGGCTACGACCTGACCCGCAACATCCGCAGTGCGCCGACGACGGCACGCATCCCGATCATCATGATCACCTCGCGCACGGCAGAAAAGCATCGCAGCACCGCGTTCGAACTCGGCGTCAACGAGTACCTCGGCAAGCCGTATCAGGAAGACGAGTTGCTGAAGCTGGTGCGGCAGTACGTTGGGGAGCGGGTGACGGCGTAGCCGTCTGCCTGTTGCGTCGTTTGCGTTGCGCGCCGGTCCTTCCACTTGCTCGCAACCGACCGCGCACGGCGCCCGGGGCCGGTTACTTTCTTTGTCTTGGCAAAGAAAGTAACCAAAGAAAGCCGCGCCTACGAAGGCGGTCGGCTACGCCGACTGCCCTGTGCTGCTCGGTGTCGCGGGCGGGCCTGCAAACTCGCTCCCTGCGGTCGCTCAGACAGGCGGCCCTAAACTGCCCCCGCGCCCCCTGCGCTGCTCAGCGCCTTCGAAGGCATCCAACTGCGTCGCGCTTGGCAGCATCGGCACGGCGACAGGGTTCGTCCGCTCGGGGACGCCGCGGCGGTGCGGGGCGGCTGCGGGGAAGTGCCGGGCGCGTGTCTGAGCCCGTGGTACGCGCAGCGTGATCGGGCGAGTTTCGCGCATGGCCCGCTGACGCCCTGCAGCGCAAGGGAAGCCGGAGCAAAGCGTAGGCCGGCCCCGCGCGGTCGCCTTTCTTTGGTGACTTTCTTTGGCGAGACAAAGAAAGTCACTCGTCGCCGGGCGACTCCCGGCTCGGTCCTGGCCGGATGAGCGCGCAGCCTCAGCGCTTCACCACCGCATACCGCGCCAGCGTCCGCTTCCGCGCTTCCGCGTGATCGACGATCGGGGCCGGATAGTCGACGCCGATGATGCAACCCGCCTCGCGCTGCCGTGCCTCGCTGGCGAGCCACGGAGCATGGATCTCCTTCGCATTGAAACCCGCCAGCTGCGGCAGGTAGCGCTTGATGAAGTCGCCGTCGGGATCAAACTTCTCCGACTGGGTTACCGGATTGAAGATGCGGAAGTAGGGTTGCGCATCGCAGCCGGTGGAGGCGGCCCACTGCCAGCCGCCGTTGTTCGCCGCGAGATCGAAATCGTTCAGATGCCGGGCGAAGTACTCCTCGCCGCGGCGCCAGTCGATGCCGAGATCCTTGGTCAGGAAGCTGGCGACGACCATGCGCAACCGGTTGTGCATGTAACCGGACTGGTTGATCTGCGCCATCGCGGCGTCGACCAGCGGGTAGCCGGTGCGCCCGGCGCACCACGCGGCGAAGGCGTCGTCGGCGGCCTGGCCCGGTCTCCCACGCGATCGCGTCGTACTCCGGACGGTAAGCGCGGCCGGCGACATGCGGGTGGTGCCACAGGATCATCTGGTAGAAGTCGCGCCAGACGAGTTCCGAAAGCCAGGTCCGCGCTCCGTCGGAATCCCGGTCGACGGCGAAGCGCGCCAGCGAACGTATCGAAACCGTGCCGAAGCGCAGATGTACGGACAGGTACGACGGCCCGCGCACCGCCGGGAAGTTGCGCGTCTCGTCGTAGCGGTCGATGCGTGTCTTGAACTCGTCGAACAGCGCCTGGCCACCGCTCTCGCCGGTGGGAATCTTGAGCTGCGCCAGGTTGCTGCGCGCGAAACCCAGGCTCTCGAGGGTGGGAATCGGGCCGGGGTCTGACGGAGCGGCAAGGCGCTCGAGGTCGGCGGTGGAGCTACGCGGCGCGAGATCGGCAGGCGTCAGTCGGCGCAGCCAGGCGTTCTTGTACGGAGTGAAGACACCGAACGGTCGTCCGGCGCCCGTCACGACCTCCGACTTCTCGAAGATCACGTGGTCCTTGCAGCGGGCGAAGCGCCGGCCGTCTGCCGCGAGCGCACGCTCGACGGCGGCGTCTCGTTCGCGCGCATAAGGCTCGTAGTCCTCGGCGGCGAAAACGATACCGACGCCGAGATCACTCGCCAGGCGCGGAATCGCCTCGGCGGCCGATGCGTGCAGGACGACGAGTGCGGCACCGTGTTGCCGCAGGCGCAGGTCGAGTTCGATGATCGCGGCATGGATGAACTCGACGCGGCGGTCAGCGGTGGCTCCCGCGGCCAGCAGTGGATCGAGGATCGCGCGGTCGAACACGAAGGCGCAGTAGACGCGGCGGCACGTGGCGAGTGCTGCGGCCAGCGCGCCGTTGTCGTCGAGGCGAAGGTCGCGGCGGAACCACACCAGGCCGGCGTCGTGTTTCATCGCAAGGGAAGTCGGACCGGCCGGGGATCGGTGTGCAGGAGCGTCGGGGCGAGGCGCTTCGGGTGCAGTTTACAATCGGCGCCATGCCGAGCGACTCGATGGACCTGAGGCATCAGTTCCTGATCGCCATGCCTGCCATGGCGGATCCGAACTTTTCCGGCTCGGTGGTCTATATCTGCGATCACAGCGACCGCGGTGCCCTGGGCCTGGTGATCAACCGGCCGACGGAGTTGAGCCTGTCGACGCTGTTCGAGCGCATCGATCTCAAGCTCGAGATCGCCCCCTGGAAGGACGTACCGGTGTTCTTCGGCGGCCCCGTCCAGACGGAGCGTGGCTTCGTGCTGCACGTGCCGCCCGGGACCTACAGCTCGACCCAGCCGGTGACCCCGGAAATCTCGCTGACGACGTCCAAGGACGTGCTCGAGGCCGTTGCCGACGGCAGTGGCCCCGAAAAGATGCTGGTGACGCTCGGATATTCCGGCTGGGGCGCTGGCCAGCTCGAGGGCGAAATCGCCGCCAATGCCTGGCTGACGGTGACCGCCACGCCGCAGATCCTGTTCGACACGCCGCCCGAGGGCCGCTACGAGGCGGCGCTGCAACTGCTCGGTGTGCAGGCCACCCAGCTCACCGGACAGGCAGGTCATGCCTAGTGCGCTCGCTGGCCAGCCCCTCGGTGTCCGTGCAGTTCCTTTTCCCGCGTTTCCTGACGTAATGGCGGACGAAGTCGTGCTGGGATTCGACTTCGGCGAGCGCCGGACCGGGATCGCGATTGCCAACACGGTCACGCGGCAGGCGCGTCCGCTGACGACGATCGAGGCGCCAACAGCGGCTGCCCGCTGGAGCGCGGTCCAGACGCTGGTCGATGAGTGGCATCCGGCCCGCTTCGTCGTCGGCATCCCGCGTCACCCGGATGGCACGCCGCACGAAATGACCGCGCGCTGCGAACGCTTTGCCCGGCAGCTCGAGGGGCGCTACGGGCGGCCCGTGGCGCGTATCGACGAGCGCTACAGCTCGGCGGTGGCCGGGCGGGTCGCCGACGTCGACGCCGAGGCGGCCGCGGTGATCCTGCAGCAATGGCTGAACGAGGGCGCCGATGCTTGAGCTCGATGCCGAGACGATCTATCGCGCACTCGCCGCACGGGCCCGTGAGACCTTCGCCGGTGCCGCGCTGAAACTCGTGGGCGTGCACACCGGGGGCGTCTGGCTTGCCGAGCGGCTGCGGCGGGAACTCCACATCGATTCGCCGGTGGGGATCCTCGATGTTTCGTTCTATCGCGACGACTTCGATCGCAGCGGCCTGAAGCCGGACGTGCGGCCCTCGCAGATTGCCTTCGAAGTCGCCGGCAGCCACATCCTGCTCGTCGACGACGTGCTCAATACGGGGCGCACGGTGCGGGCCGCGATGAACGAGATCTTCGACTATGGCCGACCGGACCGTATCGACCTTGCCGTGCTGGTCGATCGCGGCGGGCGTGAACTGCCGATCGCGGCAACGGTGGTCGGTGCCACGATCGAGGTTCCGGCGGACATCGGCGTCGTACTGACACGCGATGACGACCAGCGCCTGCACCTGACCATGGAGAAACGCAGTGGCGAGTAATCCGCAGCTGAACCGCCACGGCGAGCTGCATCACCTGCTGTCGATCGACGGCCTGCCGCGACCGGTCGTCGAGCGCATCCTGACGACGGCCGACAGCTTCATCAACATCGCCGAGCGCGAAGTCAAGAACGTGCCGCTGTTGCGGGGCAAGAGCGTCTTCAACCTCTTCTTCGAGAACAGCACGCGCACGCGGACAACGTTCGAGATCGCCGCGCGGCGCCTGTCGGCCGATGTCTTCAACCTCGACATCACGCGCTCGAGCACGGCCAAGGGCGAGTCGCTGCTCGACACCATCGACAACCTGACCGCGATGCAGGCGGACATGTTCGTCGTGCGCCACGCGACGAGCGGTGCCCCGTACCTGATCGCGCGCCACGCGTCGGAGAGCGCGCCGCACGTGCACGTCATCAATGCCGGCGACGGACGCCACGCGCATCCGACGCAGGGCCTGCTCGACATGTACACGATCCGCCACTACAAGAAGGACTTCAGCAACCTGACGGTGGCGATCGTCGGCGACATCCTGCATTCACGCGTTGCGCGTTCCGACATCCACGCGCTGACGACACTCGGCGTGCCGGATGTGCGCGCCGTCGGGCCGCTGACGCTGCTGCCGGCCGGCCTCGAGCAGATGGGCGTGCGCGTCTTCACGAAGCTCGACGAGGGGATCCGCGGGGCCGACGTCATCATCATGCTGCGGCTGCAGAACGAGCGCATGCGGGGCGCGCTGCTGCCCAGCGCCCAGGAGTATTTCGCGCACTACGGCCTGACGCCGGAGCGGCTCGCACACGCGAAGCCCGGTGCGATCGTCATGCACCCGGGCCCGATGAACCGCGGCGTGGAAATCGACTCGCGCGTGGCCGATGGCAGCGCGGCCGTCATCCTGCCGCAGGTGACCTTCGGCATTGCGGTGCGCATGGCGGTGATGTCGATCGTCGCGTCGTCGGCGAGGATGCAATGAGCGCGCACGGCCGCTCCGAAGCGCTCACGCTGCAGCCCGCAGCGCGGAGGCTCAACGACTGCGCCGCCGGGCCGCTCCCGGGGTGCTTGGCTGACGCCGCGCGCGCGCCGCGCCGCAGGGGGCACCAGTGAACGTCGAGATCGTCAACGGCCGCATCGTCGACCCCGCGTCAGGGCACGATGCACAGGGCGGGCTCTACATCGCCAACGGGCGGATCGCGGGCATCGGCCGCGCGCCGGATGGTTTTCGCGCCGAGCGCACGCTCGATGCGCGGGGCGCCGTGGTCGCGCCGGGGCTGGTCGACCTGTGCGCGCGGCTGCGCGAGCCCGGCTCGGAGGGTGCGCTGAAGGTCGAGATGCGCGCCGCGCTGGCCGGTGGAGTGACCGGAGTTGTCTGCCCGCCCGACACCGACCCACCGCTGGACGAGCCGGGCCTCGTGCGGATGCTGCGCCAACGGTCGCGCGAAGCGGCAGGCGCGCGCACCTATCCGCTCGGGGCGCTGACGGTGCAATTGAAAGGTGAGGTACTGGCAGAGATCCAGACGCTCGCTGAAACCGGCTGCGTGGCCTTCATGCAGACCCGCAGCCTGCCGCATGACAACGGTTCGCTGCTGCAGGCCATGCGGTACGCGCGTACGTTCGACCTGCCGCTGTGGCTGCGTCCGGTCGAGGACACGCTGGCAGGGTCGGGTGTCGCGGCGGCAGGGCCCGTCGCGGGCCGCCTGGGGCTGCCGTCGATTCCCGTCGTGGCAGAGACCGTCGCGCTGCACACGATCTTCGAACTGCAGCGCGCCACCGGCGCACGCGTGCACGTGTGTCGCCTGTCGTCGGCGGCCGGAGTCGAACTGGTGCGGCGGGCGAAGGCCGAAGGCCTGCCGGTCACGGCGGATGTCGGCATCCACCATGTGCACCTGATCGACGTCGACATCGGCTACTTCGATCCGAACTTCCGGCTCGACCCTCCGCTGCGGTCGCAGCGCGACCGCGAGGCCATCGTCGCGGGTCTCGCCGACGGAACGATCGATGCGATCTGCTCCGACCACGCGCCGCTCAGTCTCGAGGAGAAGCTGCTGCCCTTTGGCGAGGCCGAACCGGGTGCCACCGCACTCGAAACGCTGCTGCCGCTGACGCTGAAGTGGGCCACGGAGAACAGAATTGCGTTGCCGGCCGCTTTGGCGAAGGTGACCAGCCGGGCGGCGGAGATCCTGGGCGAAGACACGGGCCGGCTGGCGCTCGGCGCCAAGGCCGACGTCGTTGTCTTCGACCCGGACGCGCACTGGCGTGTCACGCCGGAGAATCTGCGCAGCGCCGGCAAGTGCACGCCTTACGCGGGCTACGAACTGCAGGGCCGCGCCCGCTTCACGCTCGTTGGCGGGGACGTCCGCCACGAGGCGGAGTAGCGGTGCGCTACCTGCTGGCGCCGCTGCGCGCGGTGCTGCTGGTGCCGCACATCCTGCTTGGACTGGGCATCGCGTTCATCGCGTTTCCGCTGAGCCGGTCGCAGGCCACCCGCAACCGCATCAATCACTGGTGGTCGAGCTGGGTGTTGCGCCTGTGTGGCGTGCGCCTGCGCGTCAGCGGCCAGCCGCTCAGCGACCAACTCGTCAGAACAGGCATGTCGCCCGGCAGCAAGGGGCGGTTGCTGCTCTCGAATCACATCTCCTGGCTCGACATCTTCTCAATCAACGCGGCGATGCCGTGCCGCTTCGTCGCGAAGGCCGAGATCGTGCGCTGGCCCGTCATCGGCGGCATGGTCGGGCACTCCGGCACGCTCTTCATCGAGCGGGGCAAGCGGCGCGCCGTCGCGACAGTCAACGAGGCCGTGCGAGGCCACCTGCGCGATGGGGAGAGCATCGGCATCTTTCCCGAGGGCACGACGACGCGGGGCGACCGACCTGCTGCCTTTCCACTCGAACCTGCTGGCGCCGGCGCTGGAGGAGAAGTGCCCGGTCTGGCCGGTCGGCCTGCGCTACACCGAGCGGGGCCAGTTCAGCGACGCCGCCGCGTTCGTCGGCGACATGGGCCTCGCCGCATCCATCGCCAAGGTGCTGGTCGCCGACGATCTCGAGATCGAGGTCGCGTTCCTGCCGGCGCTGGACGACGCGGCGTACGAGAACCGGCACACGCTGGCGCGCGCGGCGCATGCGGCGCTTTCAGCGCACTTCGGGTTGGTCGACGAGCCGGAGCGCTCAGAAGCGCCGGACAACGGCGCGCCCTAGTCGTTCCCGGGCGCCTGCGACTGCGGACACTCGACCTGGAACAGCGCGCCGTCGTCGAGGCGCAGTGCCGTGAGCTTGCCGCCCCAGACACAACCGGTGTCGATGCCAGTGACGTTGGAGCGACGCACGAGCCCCTCCGTGGACCAGTGACCGAACACGATCGGCGTACCGCGCGTCGCGCGGTCGGGGTGATCGAACCACGGCACCGTCCCGGCCGGCGCGGCGGCGGCACCTTCCTTGAACTTCAGGTGCATGCGGCCAGCGGCATCGACGATGCGCAGGCGCGTGAGTGCGTTGACGATGAAGCGCAGGCGATCGTCGCCGCGCAGCGCGTCGTCCCAGAGCTCGGGCTGATTGCCGTACATGCGTTGCAGAAAGTCGCGGTAGTCGTCCCGCAGAAGACGCTGGCGGACCTCCGCGGCGCGCTCCAGGGTCTGCCCGCAGGTCCACGATGGCGGCACGCCGGCGTGCACGAACAGGTGGCCATTGTCCATGTGCGCCAGCGGCAGCGTGCGCAGCCAGTCGATCAACTCGCGCCGGTCTGGCGCAGCGAGGATCTCCTGCAGCGTGTCGGAGTCGTGCAGAGGGCGAATGCCGGCGTCGACCGCCAGCAGGTGCAGATCGTGATTGCCGAGCAGTGCCACGGCCGCGCCGGACTCGACGTGCCGCCTGACGGCGCGCAGCGTGGCAAGCGACTGCGGGCCGCGGTTGACGAGGTCTCCCACGAAGATCAGCCGGCGCGCGTCCGGAAGCGCCGGAAGCAGCGCTTCGAGGCTCGCCAGGCAGCCCTGCAAGTCACCGATGGCATAGGTGCTCATGGCTGCCATCGTAACGGCTGCGTCGAGGCCGTTTGTTAGCATCGCCTTGGTTCAGATCACCCGTCAGCACATGAAACCCGTCCGCAAGGCCGTCTTCCCCGTCGCCGGGCTCGGCACCCGCTTCCTGCCCGCCACGAAGGCGATGCCGAAGGAGATGCTGCCGATCGTCGACAAGCCGCTGATCCAGTACGCGGTGGAGGAGGCCTCGGCCGCGGGCATCACGCAGATGATCTTCATCACCGGGCGGCACAAGCGGTCGATCGAGGATCACTTCGATCGCGCGCCCGAGCTGGAGGCCGAGCTCGCCGCCAAAGGCAAGACCGAGCTGCTGGAGATCGTGCGCAACATCTCGCCGGAGACGGAAGTGTTTGTCTATATCCGCCAGCCGGAGCCGCTGGGGCTGGGGCATGCCGTGCTGTGTGCGGAGCCGGTCGTGGGCGACGAGCCCTTCGCGGTGATCCTGGCGGACGACCTGATCGATGCAGAGCGCTCCGTCATCGCGCAGCTCTGCGACGCGCGTGCCGCCCTCGGTGGCGGCAGTGTGCTGGCCGTGGAAGACGTGCCGCGTGCCGACACGAAGAAGTACGGCATCGTCAGCAGCACGCCGCTCGACGAACGCACCTCGCGGATGTCACACATCGTCGAGAAGCCGGCGCCCGAGCAGGCCCCGTCCACACTCGCCGTGCTCGGCCGCTACGTGCTCGAGCCCGAGATCTTTGCGCACCTGCGCACGATCCCGCGCGGCGCCGGGGGCGAGGTCCAGCTCACCGACGCCATCGCCCGCCTGGTGCCGCAGGGCACGACCTACGCCTACCGCTATCGCGGCCAACGCTTTGACTGTGGCTCCAAGGAAGGCTTCCTGACGGCCACGCTGCATTTCGCGCGCAAGGCCGGCTACGCGGTGTGAAGCTCAGTCGCGTTCGTAGTCTTCCGCCGAGGCGGCGCGGGCGCGCAGCCGATACAGGCGGAACGGCATGAAGAAGAGCGCAAAGTAGACGGCGCACACGGCGAGGTAGCGACCAGAAGATCCAGCGGTCCGCCACACCGGAGCTGCCACAGCGCCGTGCCGATGCAGGCCAGCACGACGTTGGCGCCGACCAGCAAGCCCAGCGTCTGCCACGGTCCGAAACCGCGCCGCAGCAGCATGTGGTGAATATGGTCGCGGTCGGCCGCCATCGGGCTGCGCCGGCGCGCCAGTCTGCGCACGGTGACCGTGAATACGTCCATCAACACGATTCCGAGCACCCACAGCATCACGGGCGGCGGCACGGTCACGGCGCCGCGCTGGGTCAGCGCCACCGAAAACCACGCGACGGCGAAGCCGAGCACCATGCTGCCGGCGTCACCCATGAAGGTGCGGTGGCGACCGCGCAGCGGCCAGGGAAGATTGAAGAACAGGAAGCCGGCCAGCGCGCCGGCCAGCACGAGCAGGATCTTGGCGGCGTTCGCGTCGCCGATCGTCCAGGCGAAGCCGGTCAGCACGAGCAGGATGCCCAGTACGAGGCTGCCGGCGAGCCCGTCGAGGCCGTCGAGCATGTTGATGGCGTTGACGACTGCCAGCGCCGCCAGCACCGTCAGCGGGATGGCCCAGTGGCGCGTATTGATCGGGTTGGTGCCGAAGAGATCGCCCAGGTTCACCAGGAAGTTCTCGCCCCAGGAGGTCATCAGCAAGGCGGCGACGACCTGCAGCAGCAGCTTGGTACCGGGCGAGACTTCGCCCAGGTCGTCCATCAGGCCCACCAGCGCCAGCAGCAGCACACCGGCGAAGAACGCGCTGTACTGGGCGAACGCGGAAAAGGAGACCACCAGGGCAAGGATCATTCCGGCCGTGATGGCGATGCCGCCCGTCAGCGGCACCGGCGCGGCGTGGCGCTTGCGCCCGCCGGGATGGTCCACGAGGCCCCAACGCTCGGCCGGCCGGCGCAGCATCAGGATCAGCAGCCCGGCGAAGAACGCCGCGGCGGCAGCCTGCGCAAGATAGGTGAGGGGAACGGCCGTGAGCATGGCGCGGATTATCCGCGAAGCCCGCGCGGGGGTTCAGCGCGCAGGTACTAGCCTGCGGTACAGCGCGACGGTCTTGTCGACCATCTGCCTGACGGAGAACTCCTCGGCGACGCGACGACGGCCGGCCTCTCCCAGTCGTGCCCGCAGCGCCGGGTCGCCGAGCAGGCGGTTCAGTGCCTGCGCCAGCGCCTGCTCATCTCCGGGCTCGACCAGCAGCCCGGTGATTTCGTCCAGCGTGACATATTCGACGCCGGTGCCGAGCCGCGTGGCCACGACCGGCTTGCCACAGTGCATGGCCTCCAGCTGGACCAGCCCGAACTGCTCGGCGCGCTCGGTCGAGGGCATGCAGAACACATCACAGGCGTCGTAATAGGCGATCAGTTCGGCGTCGGG
>CAWADK010000008.1:0-63927 GCA_963780715.1 uncultured beta proteobacterium | reverse complement strand
GCTTCGGCAAGTGACCAGGCGCCGTTCGGGTCGAGCGTGACGCGTGCCTCGGGAAAGCGCTCGGCCAGTGCTGTTACGGCTTCGACTTCGGCTTGCCCGCTGAACACGCCGCCCTTGAGCTTGAAGTCAGCAAAGCCGTAGCGCGCGTGCGCGGCCTCGGCCAGCCGCACGACCGCGTCTGGTGACAGGGCCGGTTCGTGACGAAGGCGCAGCCAGTCGTCATCCGACGCGGACGCCTCGACATAGGGCAGGGCGGTCTTGCGTCGGTCGCCGACATAGAAGAGATACCCAAGGACTGGCACCTCCTTGCGCTGCACCCCGTTGCCGAGGAGGGCCGCCACCGGCACTTCGAGATGCTGTCCGAGCAGGTCTAGCAGCGCAGACTCAAGCGCGGTCACGGCGTGCACGGTCGTGCGCAGGTCAAAGGTCTGTTCCCCGCGGCCGCCCGCGTCACGATCGGCAAAGCGCCGCCGGACTTCATTGAGCACCGTTTGTACGTCGCCGATCGAACGTTCGATGACGATCGGGCGAGCGTCTTCCAGTGTCCGGCGGATGTTCTCGC
The DNA here is from genome assembly GCA_963780715.1 of uncultured beta proteobacterium. Taxonomy (GTDB): domain Bacteria; phylum Pseudomonadota; class Gammaproteobacteria; order Burkholderiales; family Burkholderiaceae_F; genus JALORV01. The sequence continues at coordinate 63,365 of CAWADK010000008.1, read as the reverse complement.
CGCCCGGCACCTCGCCCACACCGGTGCGCCCGGCGGTGTCGGTTACGACAACAAGGTTGCGGGTGAAAAATGGGCCATGCGCCCCGCTCAGGTTGAGCAGCATGCTGTCGCGCCCCGCGACCGGGATCACGCGCATGGCGGCGACCCTGGGTGCTCCGCGCACGGCTTTCATTGGCGACGCTCCGTCCTCCATGGCCCCGTTCGCTGGTCTATTCGAGGGTGATCTTGCCGACCTCGATCACCTGCTTCCAGCGCTCGAGTTCTTTCGCCTGGAACGCCGCCATCTGTTCCGGCGTATTGGCGACGATCTCGAAGCCGAGATCCTCCATTCGCTTGCGGGTCTCGGGATCATTCAACGCCGCGACGATCGACTCGTTCAGCTTCTTCTTCACGTCGGCGGGCAGGCCTTTCGGGCCGGCAACGGCCTGCCATGAATAAACGTCGACACCCTGTACGCCCGACTCGGCCAGCGTCGGCACCTGCGGCAGCTGCGGCGAGCGCTTGTCGCTGGTGATCGCGAGCGCCTTCAACTTGCCCGCCTTGATGTGGCCGATCACCGCGTTGATGTTCTGGAACGAGACGTCGGCATGCCCGGCCAGCAGGTCGGTGATCGCCGGCGCGCCGCCTTTGTACGGAACGTGGATGCCGCTGGTGCCCGTCTTCTGCCAGAAGAGCGCCGCCGTCAGGTGATCCGACGAGCCCGCACCGGACGTTGCGAAGGTGATCTTCTCCGGCTGCTTCTTCAGCAAAGCGACGAATTCGGCGACAGAACTGGCGGGAAAGTCGGGGCGCGTCACAAGCACATTCGGCGCCCGCACTGCGACGGTGATCGGGTCGAGGTCCTTGACCGGATCGTAGGGCAGCTTCTTCTGGATGAACGGATTCACCGCATAAACGCCGATCGACGCCACCAGGAAGGTATAGCCGTCGGGCGCTGCATTCTTGACCGCAGTGGCGCCGATCGCACCGGTGGCGCCGGCGCGATTGTCGACCACGAATGGCTGGCCGAGCTTCGCCTGCAGCTGCGGCGCGATGGCGCGGGCCACCATGTCCGTCGAGCCACCCGGCGGGAACGGCACGATGATGGTGACGGGCTTCTCCGGATAGGCAGCGAGCGCTGGAGCGAAGCACGAGAGCAGGCCGAGCGACGCCACCGCGAGGGCGCGCAATGTTGTCTTCATGGGATGTCTCCTGAGGACGGGTTGCCGGCCTTTGGCGCTCTAGCGGCGCAGTTTGCCAAGCCGGGAATCTCCGCAGCCTAGGCTCGCCCAAACTGATCGTCCAATATATTATTTAGCAGTCGGTGATTTCTATTCGATATCACTGCCCTGGGGGTCCGGTGGAGCTGAGATCACTGCGCTACTTCGTCGTGCTTGCCGAGGAACTGCACTTCGGGCGGGCCGCCCGCCGGCTTGCCATCACGCAGCCTCCGCTGTCTATCGCGATCCGGAATCTCGAGAACGAGATCGACGTGCAGCTGCTCGTGCGCGATCGGCGGCATGTGTCGCTGACTGAAGCCGGACAGGCGTTCCTCGAGCAGGCGCGCATCGTGCTCGCTCGGGCCTCCGGCGCGGTCGAGACCGCACGCGCGGCCAGTCGCGGCGAAGTCGGTCGGCTCGCCATCGGGTTCATGTCAGCAAGCATCTACACGGTTCTGCCGATGGCATTGCGCGAGTTCGCGTCGAGCCATCCCGGTGTGCGGCTCGAACTGCGCGAGCTCACACTGCCGCAGCAGTTCGCCGCCCTGGAGAAAGGAGATATACACATCGGCTTCGTGCGGCCGCAGCCGATGGAGGCGGAATTCTCATCCGTGCTCCTGATGCAGGAGCCGCTGATGGTGGCGCTTCCGGCGGGCCATCCCTTCTCGAAGAATCGCCGCATTCGTGCGCTGGCGCTGGCGCGTGAGCCATTCGTCATGTTCCAGCGCGCGCCCGGGCTCGTCTTGCATGACATCGTGCTGAGGTTCTGCCTGCAGCAGGGCTTTACACCCCGCGTGGTGCAGGAAGCGAGCCAGACGCACGCGGTCGTCGGCCTTGTCTCTGCCGGAATCGGCGTGGCGCTGGTGCCTTCATCAGCGCAGGAGATCCGGCTGAGGGGTGTCGAACTGCGATCGCTCGCGGAGCGGCCACCGCAGGTCGGCACAGCCCTTGCATGGCGAAGCGACGACAACTCTCCCGCTCTGCATGGCGTTCATCGCCACAGCCAAGAGCGTGGCGCGCCGGAGGCAGTCCGCCCAGGCGTGAACGGTCAGCCTGGCTTTCCGTGCGAGCTCGCTGCCTGGAGGCGATCCAACACTGCCTGCTGGAACATCCCCTTTGGACCACCACTGTCGCAAGTGCACCGCCGCGATGCTGCGGGCTTTGCGACCAGACCTGATCTCCACTGCCGAATCCGCTCTCGGTACCACCGGCCATAGGGCACACGGACCGAATTGATTCCTTGCCGCTGGACTCATGCCATCGGTCAAGGCCGGCGCTGCTTCGAAGGGTTCGGAAATGATGCTGAGGCGAGCGACTTGCGGTCAACCGCCGACGTCGGCAGGCGCGGTGGGTGTGCGAGATGGCTTCGCTTCGGGTAACGGCCTCTCGACAACTTCCGTCAGTTTCGCCAGCACCTGATCGTTGTCGGTCATCGACAGGTGGCCGATGCGTTCGAACCACACGGCCTCGGCGCAATCGAGAACCTGGCCGTCGCGCGGGACGATCATGTTGTCGTGGTGGCTGGCGAAGCAGATGAATTCGACCGGCTCGTCGCTGGAGGCCAGGTGACGAACGAAGTCGCAGGCACGGCGCATCTGGCGCGTGTTCTCACCGTGCCCGAGGCGCGCGAACAGCGTGCCGTGGTGGGGCGTGCTGATCGTCACGACGCGGGCGACCGCATGAGGGCCGTAGGCTCGCAGGTAGGCACGGGCGACGAGTCCACCCATGCTGTGACACACCAGCGTGACTCGCTCGGCACCGGACGCTGCACGCAAGCGTTCGATCGCTGCCTGGATCAGTTCGGGATAACGGTCGACCGCGCCGAAGACGGGTTCCAAATTCACCGTTGCGCAGTTCCAGCGCCGCGCCAGACCGCACTCCAACAGCCAGGGTCGCCAGGTGGCCCGGTTGCACATGTAGCCGTGGATGAAGAGCACCGCAGGCCGGTCCGGCTGCCGCAGGATCTCGGGTTCGGCGAAGCCGGCGCGCCACGGTTGATCGATGTTGAAGACCTTGAACGAGCGCCACGTTTCGCTGAGCCAGACCTTCAGCAGCGCCACGGGGCCCAGGCGCGCAACCGGCCGGCGGTCGACGATGGCGCCGGTGATGAACTCGATCGCCAGCGGGAAGCCATGCACCGCGAGCGGGAACAGCAGGATCAGCGCCACCGCGAGCGGCGGCACCAGCCAGGCGCCGAGCAAGGTGACGAGCGTGACGGCCGCGATCACCTCGAGGCCGACTCCGATGCGAAGGATGCGGGCCAGCATCACGCCTTCCGTGCCGCGCGCAGCTCGGTGTCGATGTCGATCCACGACCAGCGCCGCGACGTGAAGGGATGGCGGCGGAACCCGATGACCCACGGCTGTGCCAGATCGACGTAGACACGGTGCATGTGCAGAAGGTACGGCATGTACGCCACCATCAGGCGCGTCGCTTCGTGCAGCACGGCGAGCCGCTCGGGTCCATCCGGCATGACACGCTGCTGCTCGAAGAGACGGTTGTAGGCGGGCAGGTCGAAGCGAGCATCGTTGATCGACTCGGCATTGGGCCCGTAAGCCATGCCGAAGATCGTGTCGCTGTCCGGCTGGCTGACTTGCCAGGCGTAGCCCCAGATCATCAACTGCCCGGCCATCGACTGCTTGACGAGTTCCGGCCACTGGGCAATGCGGAACTTCGTGCGCAGGCCGAGCGCGTTCATGTACTTCGTCCACAGCTCGTTGGCGCTGCGGTCGCGCTGCGTGTTCGTGGCGGCGATTTCCAGCGTCAACGCCTGGCCGTCGGGCGCTTCACGCCAGCCGTCGCCATCGCGATCAACATAGCCGTAGGTGTCCAGCAGCGCGCGGGCACGCGCCGGGCTGTACTCCGCCATCGGCGTGCGATAGGCGGGGTCGTATCCATAGGTCGCAGGGATGAAAGGCGACTCGGCCTGTACCCCGAAGCCACTGAAGATGCTGCGGATGTACTCGCGGCCATCGAAGCCCAGTGCAATGGCGCGGCGCAGGGCAACCTTCTCCGGCGCATAGCCGCCAACAACCGGGTGCGCCATGTTGAAGTAGGTGAGCGTGATGTCCGACATCGGCGTCAGGACCGCCTTGACTCCCTTGCGTTCGAGGAAGGGCGCCAGTTTTCCGTTCGGCGCTGCGACGCGCGCCAGATCAACGGGAACCGGGTCGAGAATGTCGAGCTCCCCCTGCAGGAACGCGAGCCAGCGTGGCTGCGACTCTTCGATGACCGAGACCTCGACACGGTCCACCAGCGGCAGGCGGCGACCCTGCAGCCGTGCCACTTCCGGAGCGAGTTGCGGCACGTCCGCCGCCGCCTCGAAGTCGTAACGCTCCTCCCGGAACGTCGGGCTGCGTTCCAGCACGATGCGCGACGAGCGCGTCCACGCGGCCAGGCGGAACGGTCCGGTCCCCACCGGGTGCGCCATGATGTCGTCGCCATAGGCCTCGACGACCTCGCGCGCGACCGCACCGAACAGCGACGCATCGGCAAAGTTGTAGATGAAGCGTGGGTTCGGCTCCGCGAGCCGCAGTTGCAGTGTGTAGCGGTCGAGCGCCTGCAGGCCCTCGACCGGCGCGTCGTAGTCAAAGGGACGCTTGCCCTTGAGCGACGCCGCGCGCAGTTCGCTCAGGCCGAGCACCTTGCTGTTTTCCAGCACGAACAGCATCGGGCTCTTCCAGCGCGGGTCGTAGATGCGCTTCCACGAATACACGTAATCAGCCGCGACCAGTTCGCGCGTCTTGCCCTTGAACGCCGGGTCATCCTGGAAGTAGATCCCGGGGCGCAGCCGGAAGGTGAAGGTCCGGTAGTCGGGCGAGACCTCGGGCAGCGCAACGAGCGTGTTCGCGCGAAGAGCCGCCGGCCGCGCCATGAAGTCGAACTCGAGCGGGGCGTCGAGGATGTGGCCGATGACCGTGCGCGAGTAAAGGTCCTGCACCTGCGCCGGGTCGAAGCCGGTCTCGGCCGTGGGGAAGGCGACGCGCAGCACCTTTGGCGCCGGCCGTGCGACGGTGCCGCGGCGGTGCAGCCGAGCGGCCAGGCCTGCCGCGGACGACGGCGTCAGAAGAAACGTCGCGGCGATGCATCGGCAGGATCAGCCGCGTCGCGCGTACGCCGCTCTGCGTCGATGTCGATCGTACTTGAAGAAGTCGCGGGCAGAACGGGTGACGCCGATAGCCGATGAGCCACGGGTGGGTGAGGTCGTTGCCTGATAGCGGTGCCCGTGCACCTTGTACGGCATGTACACGACGAATAGCCGCTTCATCTCGTGAATGGCGGCCGTCCGCTCCGGGCCGTCCGGCAACTGGCGCTGCAGCGCGGTACAACTCGTCGTAAGCTCGGCACGCTGGAAGCGCGCGTAGTTGCTGCCGCACCGATGTCGTGGACTGTAGCCGAGGCGCCAGGAACGAGTCGGCGTCCGAGCCCGTCGGCGGACCATCCGAGCGCCCACATCATCAGCTTGCCGCGCGCGTGCGCTCTTGGCGTTCTCGGGCCACTGGTTGACGTTGAACGCAACGCGTATGCCGAGCGCGTCGAGCTGCTCGCTTCCACATCTCGTTGAATGCGCGCGTCGATCTGGCTCGACTCTGGGTGGCGATCTCCAGAAGCAGCGGCGAGCCGTCGGGCTGTTCGCGCCAGCCGTCGCCGTCGCGATCGACGTAGCCGTAGGTGTCGAGCAGCGCGTTGGCGCGCGCCCGGTCGAACGCGCCCATGTCGCTGATGAAGGTGTCGTCGTAGCCCACACGTCAGGGCGGCACCGGCGACTGTGCGCGCACCTCTGGCCCGCGCCGGATCATGCGGATCTCTTCGCTTCGGGTCGTACGCCGAGGCTGATCGCGCGGCGCAGCGCCACCTTCTCGGGCGTATAGCCGCCGACCATCGGATCCTCCATGTTGAAGTAGGTGACGACGACGTCCGGAGTTCAGCATCCGGTGCAACTGGATACCGCGCTTCGCCAGCGCCGGCGCGAGCTTGCCGTTGGGCGCGGCCACATTGATGAACTCGAGCCGGAGATGTTGATGGTCCTGCTGCGCCATTGAGGAAGGAGAGCCAGCGCGGCTGGCTCTCGTCGATGATCGAGATCTCGACCCGGTCGACCAGGGGCAGCTTGCGGCCCTTGAGCTGCGCGGCCTCGCTGCCCTGCGGACGTCGTCGGCTGCCGGCGTGGCGAGTAGAACTCCTCGCGAAACGTCGGGCTGCGTTCGAGCTCGATGCGTGAGGAGCGCCGCCAGTCTGCCAGACGGAACGGCCCGGTGCCGACCGGCTTGCCCTGATCTCGTCCGGATAGGACTTCGACAACCTCGCGCGCGACCGCACCGAAGATCCGTTGGCATCGGTCAAGTTGTCGATAGAAGCGCGGAGCTCGGCTCGGCCGAGCCTGCATCTCGAACGTGTAGCGATCCAGCACGCGGATGCCGTCGATCTCCGGTCGTAGTCGAATTGGCCGGTCTTCTGCGCTTCGCTTGCGCAGCGCTCTGCCAGCCCGAGCAGCTTGCGCTGTTCGATAGTACTGCGTAGTGCGGGCTCTTCCAGCGCGGATCGAACGACGCGCTTCAACTGGTAGACGTAGTCGGCGGCCACCAGCTCGCGCGCGCTGGCCCTTGAAGGCCGGGTCGTCCTGGAAGTAGATGCCCGGGCGCAGGCGTACGGTGAAGGTCCGGTCACCGTCCGACGATGTCCGGCATTGTCAGCCGCCGTGCGCGGCATCAGCTGCACGGGTCGCGCCAGGTAGTCGTACTGCAGCGGCGCCTCGAAGATGTTGCGGATCACCCCGTTCGAGTACAGGTCCGACATCTGCGCCGGATCGAAGCCGGTCTCGGCGAAGTTGAGGGACCAGCGACAACGTCTTAGGCTTGCGGGCCAGTTGCGCCAGCGTCCGTGCGGGCAGCGCGGCGAGCGCCGCGGTGGTCGCGGCCGAGCCAAGCACGAAGCCTCGGCGCGCCGGGTCGCTGGCGCGCACCTGCGCATGGCTGGATCCTTGCGTATCGCGGCCTGCACATTCATCGGATGGCCTTCGCCTGGTGCTCGGCGTCGATGTCAACGAACTGCCACCACGCGAGCCAGTACGGCGGGCGACGGAAGCCGACCAGCCATGGCCATGCCAGGTCCGTGAGGATGCGATGCACGCCGATTGTGGTACGGCGCGTAGGCGGCGAAATCAGGCGCTTGCTCTCGCGGAACAATCTGTTCGCGTTCCGGCCCGTCCGGGATCACGCTGAGGCGGTTGTAGTACTCGTCGATCTGCTTGTTGCTGAAGCGCGCGAGATTCTGCCCGCCCTTGTGGATGCGAAGCGGTCGCGGTCGAGCGCCGGCTGGCCGTCCGGCGACGCGGCCGACGAACCCACGCCCCAGACCATGAAGTTGCCGGCGCGCACGTTGCGCAGGTTCTCCGGCCACTTGGCCTGCCTTGAACTCTGTCTCTGATGCCGATCGCCGCGTAGTCCTTGCGCTGCAGTTCGTTGAGCGGCCGCGACGCTTGGTCGGGCTGCGTGGAGATCGGTGATCAGCAACGGCGAGCCGTCCGGCTGCTCCCGCCAGCCGTCGCCGTCGCGGTCGACGTAACCGTAGGTGTCGAGCAGCGCGCGCGCCTTTTTCGGGTCGTAGCCCTCGCTCCGGAAGTCCGGATCGAAGCCCGTCGTGTTGGGCACCAGCGGCGACTCGGCCGGAATCGCCTGCCCCTTGCGCACCAGGCGGATCTCCTGTTCGGTGTTGGTCGCCAGTGCTCAGCGCGCGCCGCAGCGCGACCTTCTCCGGCGTGTAGCCGCCGATCGACCGGGTTCTCCATGTTGTAGACCGTCAGCGTCACATCCGAGGCCAGCATCCGGTACATGCTGGATGCCCTGATCGCGCGAGGTTGGGTGCAAGCCGGTTGTTGGGGATCGCGAGATTGACGAACTTCGTGCGGCAGCCGCTCCAGCAGATCCTGCTGCTTCTGCAGGAACGACAGCCAGCGTGGCTGCTGTTCCTCGATCACCGAGACCTCGACGCGATCGATCATCGGCAGCCGGCGACCCTTGAACTTCGCCAGCAGTGCCTGGCCCTCGGCGTCGTCGGCGTTGGGCTCGCAGTCGTAGACGCACGTGACGGTAGGTTGGATTGCGCACCAGCACGATCTTCGACGAACGGCGCCACTCGGCAAGACGGAACGGTCCGGTGCCGATCGGATGCGCCGCCGTGTCGTCGCCGTAGGCCTCGATCACCTCGCGCGCGACCGCGCCCCACAGATCGCCGTCGGCCATGGTCTGGATGAAGCGCGGCTGCGGCTCGGCAAAGCGGAAGCGCACCGTGTAGCGGTCGAGCGCGCGCATGCCCTCGACCTCGGTGTCGTAGTCGAACGGTTTCTTGTCCTTGATGGCGGCGTCGCGCAGCGCGCCCATCCCCAGCATCTTCAGTTCATTGAGCGTGGCAAACGCAGGCGCCTTCCAGCGCGGGTCGAAGAAGCGCTTCCACGAATACACGTAGTCCTGCGCGACCAGTTCGCGCTTGCTTGCCCTTGAAGACCGGATCGTCCTGGAACATAGATGCCCGGCTTGATGCGGACCGTGTAGGTGCGGAAATCGTCAGAGACGTCCGGCATGCCGTCGGCCGTGCACGGCCGTATCTTGAACGGCCGCGCCAGGTGGTCGTAGTCGTAGAGACCCTCGAAGATGTTCGCGGTCAGGATCCGCGAGTAGAGGTCCGAGAGCGCAACCGGATCCATGCCGGTCTCGGCGATCGGAAAGGCGTAGCGCAGCACCTTGGGCAAAGGCGCCTGCGCGGTGGCGAGCGAGGGCAGCCCGAACGGTGCGGCGGCCAGTGCCTGCAAGGTCGCGCGTCGGCGCGGGGAAGGTGGGTTGCGTGCTGTCATGCGATGAGCTTTGACTGGAGTTCGGTGTCGATGTCGACGTACTGCCAGAAGGTATTCGAGTAGAGCTGGCGACGAAACCCGATCAGCCACGGCCACGCGAGGTCGGTCAGGATGCGGTGTACTCCCCATCGGTAGGGCGCATCGACAGCGAGCATGCGCTTGGTCTCCCGGAACAGTTCTGCGCGTTCCGGACCGTCCGGCAGCACGCGGATCTGTTCGTAGATCTCATCGAAGCGCTTGTTCGAATAGCGCGCCAGGTTCTGGCCGCCGAAGTGGATGGTGGCGCCGCGGTCGAGCGAGGGTTGCCCATCGGGTGAGGCTGCCGAATAACCGAGATTCCAGACCATGAGCTTGCCGGCGCGCGCGTTCTTCAGGTTCTCCGGCCACTTGGCGGACTTGAACTCAATCTTGATTCCCAGCGCGGAGAGATCCTTGCGCCGCAGCTCGTCGCGCTGCCGCGCACGCTGGTCCGGCGTGGTGTGCCACTCCAGCACGAGCGGCGAGCCGTCGGGCTGTTCGCGCCAGCCGTCGCCATCGCGGTCGACATAGCCATACATGTCGAGCAATGCCTTGGCGCGCGGCAGGTCGTAGCGCGCGGTCTCACTGACGAAGCCGGAGTCGTAGCCCATCGTATGCGGCATCAGGCCCGACTGCGCCGGCACCGCCTGCCCGCGCCAGTAAAGACGAATCTCCTGCTCGACGTTGATGGCGTGGCCGATGGCACGGCGTAGCGCGACCTTGGCCGGTTCGTAGCCTCCGACCACCGGGTCAGTCATGTTGAAGTAGGTCAGCGTGACGTCGGCGTTCAACGTGCGCCACATCTGCACGTTGCGCCGCGCCAGGTGCGGTGCCAGCACGCCGTTGGGCGCGGCGATGTTCATGAAGTCGAACGGCAGGCGTTCGAGCAGGTCCTGCTGCTGGTTCAGGAAGGACAGCCAGCGCGGCTGCGTTTCCTCGATGATCGACACCTCGACTCGGTCGATCATCGGCAGCTTGCGGCCCTTGAAGCGCGCGAGCAGCGCCTGTCCCTCCGCGTCGTCGGCGGCCGGTTCGGCGTCGAAGACGACTTCGCGATACGTCGGGTTGCGCACCAGCACGATCTTCGACGAGCGGCGCCAGTCCGCGAGGCGGAAGGGTCCGGTGCCAACCGGGTGGCTGGGCATCGCATCACCGTAGGCCTCGACCACCTCGCGCGCCACAGCGCCGTACAGGTCGCCGCCCGCGATCACCTGCAGGAACCGCGGCAGCGGCCGCTCGACGCGGAACTGGATCGTGTAGCGGTCCAGTGCACGCAGGCCCTCGACCGGTGTGTCGTAATTGAAGGGCCGCTTGTTCTTCAGCGCATCGTCGCGTAGCGCCGCCATGCCGACAAAGCGGGATTCGGCCAGCGTGGCATAGGTCGGGGCCTTCCAGCGCGGGTCGAAGAACCGCTTGAACGAGTAGACGTAGTCCTCGGCGACCAGCTCGCGTGGCTTGCCCTTGAACGCCGGGTCGTCCTGGAACAGGGTCCCGGGCTTGATGCGGATGGTCCAGACGCGGAAGTCGTCCGAAACCTCCGGCATGCCATCGGCGGTATTCGGCACGATCCGGAACGGCCGCGCCAGGTAGTCGTAGTCGTACAGCCCGTCGAAGATATGACTGGTGACGATTCGAGAGTACAGGTCGCTGATCTGCGCCGGATCGAAGCCGGTCTCGCTGACTTCGAAGGCGTAGCGCAGCACTTTCTCGCCGCTCGCGGCGGCGGTCGCCATGGCAGGCACCCCGAGTCCGGCGAGCGCGGCGGCCTGCAGCGTCGCACGGCGCCGTGGAGAAAATGGCGCGCGGCGCATCAGGCGGCCGTCCGGGCGTTAGCGTCGGGCACGATGTCGATGTACTTCAGGAAGTCGCGCATGAACGGATGCCGACGATAGCCGACGATCCACGGATGCGCGACCGAAGTATCGATGCGGTGGCCAAGGAACTTGTAGGGCGCATAGGCGACGAAGAGCTTCTTTGCATCGAAGAAGGCCGCCTCGCGCTCCGGGCCGTCGGGCAGCGTCTGCTGCAGGGCGTACAGACGATTGAAGGCCGGCAGGTCGAAGCGGGCGTGATTGGCCTGGCCCTTGTTGGGCCCGTAGCCGAGCGCGAGGAACGTGTCGCCGTCGGGTTGCGTTGCGCTCCAGCCCACGCGCCACATCATCAGCTTGCCGGCGCGTGAGTTCTTCAGGTTCTCGGGCCACTTGGCTGACTTGAACTGCATGTCGATCCCGATCGCCGTCATCGCCTTGCGCCACAGTTCGTCGAGCTGCCGCGAAAGCTGGTCCGGCTGGGTCGCCATCTCGAGGAGCAGCGGCGTGCCGTCGGGGCGCTCGCGCCAGCCGTCGCCGTTGCGGTCGACGTAGCCGAACGCATCGAGCAGTGCCTTGGCGCGCGCGGGGTTGAACTCGCTCATCTCGCTGCGGAACGTCGGGTCGAAGCCGGTGGTCAGCGGCGCCACCGGAGACTGCGAGGGCACCGACTGACCCTTGCGCACCAGGCGGATCTCATCATCCGCGGAATAGGCCAGTGAAATCGCACGGCGCAACGCAACCTGCTGCGGAGCGTGTCCTCCGACGACCGGATGCTCCATGTTGAACAGCGCCATGTCGACACTCGGTCGCGGGGTACGGTCCATCTGCACGCCGCGCCGGGCAAGGTTCGGCGCGAGCTGGCCGTTCGGCACGATCAGGTTGGCGAGATCGACGGGGATCTCGTCGACGAGGTCGTGCTCGCCGTTGAGGAAGGCGAGCCAGCGCGGCTGGTTTTCCTCGACGATGAAGATCTCGACGCGGTCGATCATCGGCAGCCTGCGTCCGGCCAGGCGCGCCGCTACCTGCGTCGCCTCCGCGTCGTCTGCCGCCGGCTGCGCGCGGTAGGTCTCGTTGCGGTAGCCCGGGTTGCGCTCGAGCACGATCCGCGACGAACGCCGCCAGTCGGCCAGGCGGAAGGGGCCGGTGCCGACCGGATGCGCCATGATCTGCTTGTCGTCGTAGCTTTCCACGACCTCGCGCGCGACCGCGCCCATGAACGAGTTGTCGGCGAGGTACTGATGAAAGCGCGGACTGGGTCGCGCAAAGCGCAGCTGCAGCGTCGAGCGGTCGAGCGCGCGCACGCCTTCGACCTCCCGGTCGTAGTCGAAGCGGCCGCCCTTGAGAGCAGCACTGCGCAGGTCCGCCATGCCCAGCAGCTGCGCGTTTTCCAGCAGGTACAGCCGCGGGCTCTTGTAACGCGGGTCGAAGAAGCGCTTGATCGCGTAGACGTAGTCGGCCGCCACCAGCTCGCGCGGCTGCCCACGAAACGCCGGATGGTCCTGGAAGTAGATGCCGGGTCGTATCCGGAGCGTCAGCGTCGTGAAGTCTTCCGACAATTGCGGCAGTGCGGCGGCCGTATTGGGCACGATGACGGCCGGACGCGCCAGGAAGTCGTAGGTGAGCGGCGCGTCGAGGATGTTCGACAGCACCGTATTGGAGTACAGGTCCTGGACCTGGGCCGGATCGAAACCACTCTCGGCGACGCGAAAGGCGTAGCGCAGAACCTTCTGGCCGCCGGCCGTTTCGCTCTGGCCGCGCGCCGGCCCGGTCGCCAGTGCCACCGGTGAAGCGGCGAGTGCCTGGGCAAAGGCGCGTCGGCTTTTCGAGACGTCTTCGTTCATGCAATCGACCGGGGTGGAACCGCCTAATTTGATTACCGGGCGGTCATCGGCATAATCCGCGCTTTCGCGCGTCGGGCCACAAGCCGGGCGCACGCAACGACAGAAAGAGTCGGCCCCCTTGGGCGCCTATATCTTACGCAGACTGTGGCAGATGATCCCGACACTGGCCGGGGTCATTCTCTTTGTCTTCTTTCTCTTCAAATGGTTCGGCGGCGACCCGGCGGAAATTCTCGGCGGGCTGCTGGCCACGCCCGAGCAGATCGAGGCGATCCGCACCCAGCTCGGCCTGAACGAGCCGTGGTACGCCCAGCTCTGGATCTTCGTGAAGTCGATCTTCACCTTCAACTGGGGCAACAGCTGGGCCACCGGCGAATCGGTCGCCAACATCTTCCGCACGCGCCTGCCGGCCTCACTGACGGTGATGGTGCCGATCCTGATTCTCGAGACGGTGCTCGGCATCGTCGCGGCGATGGCGGTGGCTTACGTGCGCGGGTCGCTGACCGACCGCTCCATCATGATCATCACGACGGTGATGCTGTCGGTCTCGTTTCTGGTCTACATCATCGTCGGCCAGTGGCTGTTCGGGTTTTACCTCGGCTGGTTCCCGGTGCAGGGCTGGAGCGACAGCTTCTGGACCAACCTGACGCACTACGCGGTGCTGCCGGTGCTGCTGGCCACGTTCGTCTCACTGGCGCCGAACACGCGGCTGTACCGCAGCTTTTTCCTCGACGAGATCAACCAGGACTATGTCCGCACGGCGCGCGCCAAGGGCGTCACCGAGAACCGGGCGCTGTTCGTGCATGTGCTGCGCAACGCGATGATCCCGGTGCTGACCAATGTCGCCGTCCAGCTGCCGGGGATCTTCCTCGGTTCGTTCCTGATCGAGACTTTCTTCTCGATCCCCGGACTCGGCCGCGAGACGCTGCTGGCGGTGAACCGCAGTGACTATCCGGTGATCCAGGCAGTGACCGTCTACCTGGCCGCGCTGACGATGGTGATCAACCTGGGCGCCGACATCCTGTACAAGCTGGTGGATCCGCGCGTGGTGCTGAAGTGAGGCGGCGATGACGACCGTGGTCGAGGCTTACCAGGCAGCTACCTCCGAACGTTCGGCGGGCGTCTGGGTGACCGCCTGGCGGCGACTGACGAACGACAAGGTTGGCATGGCTTCGCTGGCCGTCGTGGCGGGATTCCTCGTCATGATCCTGGCCGCTGCCGTCGGATTGCTGGCCGGCGACTGGCAGAAGGAAGTCGGGGTGCCTGACGCGCCGCCGTCTTTCGTAGGCCCACGCGCCCAGGCCACGGGTACCGACCCGATCGCCAGCGTCATCGCCAAGGACGCCAAGCCCGTCGATCTCTCGGACATCGATCCGCTTGCGCCCAAGTACAAGGAGTGGGCGGAGCGCGCCGCGAAGATCCAGATCACCGATCCGCCGCGCGCGGAAACACTTCCCTTCGGCGCCGACCGCCTGGGCCGCGACATCGTTGCCAAGGTCATCAAGGGCGCCGAGATCTCGATCTTCGTCGGCGTCTTTGCGGCTGTGCTGGCGACGCTGATCGGCACACTGCTGGGGGCGCTGGCCGGTTATGCCGGCGGCCGCATCGGCGACTTTCTCGAGTGGGTCTACAACGTCTTCACGTCGATCCCGGGCATCCTGCTGATCTTCGCGTTCGCGGCGGTGCTGGGTCGCGGCATCAGCACGGTGATCCTGATCCTCGGCCTGGCGGGCTGGACCGGCATCTACCGCCTGGTGCGTGCCGAATACATGAAGCACCGCACGCGCGAGTACGTGCGCGCGGCCGAGGCCATCGGTGCCAGCCACCTGTCGCGCATGTTCATCCATATCCTGCCGAACGTCAGTCACGTCGTGCTGGTGCAGCTCTCGCTGCACGTGGTGTTCTTCATCAAGGCCGAGGTCATCCTCTCGTTCCTCGGGCTCGGCGTGCGCGTCGACCAGGTGTCGTGGGGCACGATGCTGTCCGAAGCGCAGGCCGAGCTGGTGCTCGGCCACTGGTGGCAGCTGGTCGCGACGACGGTGTCGATGGCGCTGTTCGTCACGGCGTTTTCGCTGCTGACGGACGCGCTCCGTGACGCCCTCGATCCAAAATTTCGGTGACGGGCAAAAGTGCAACCCTACTTTTGCCCGATTAGAGCGGAAAAAATCGCTGGCGAAGCCAGACGATTTTGTTCATCACAACGGCAGACAGACCCTAGAGGCGGCTACCGGACGATGAGCAACCTGATCTCCGTGCGGGACCTGCGGGTGTCCTTCCGGCTGGGCAAGCACCGCATCGCCGAGGCGGTGCGCGGGGTCAGCTTCGACCTGCCCGAGAACGCCACGGTGGCGCTGGTCGGCGAGTCCGGTTCCGGCAAGAGCGTGTCGGCGATGTCGATCGTGCGCCTGCTGCCGGAAAACGCGATCGTCGGGCCGGAGAGCCGGGTCGAATTCGGTGGCCGCAATCTTCTGACCGAACCGATCGACTCGCTGCGCACGATCCGCGGCAAGGACATCTCGGTGGTCTTCCAGGAGCCGATGTCGTCGCTGAACCCGGTGTTCACCGTCGGCTGGCAGATTGCCGAGGTCCTGCAGCTCCACATGGGCCTGTCGCGCAAGCAGGTCGGCGATCGTGTCGTCGAGCTGATGACCGAGGTCGGCATCCCGGAGCCGAAGTCGCGCGTCGACTGCGTATCCGCACGAGCTCTCGGGTGGGCAGCAGCAGCGCGTGATGATCGCGATGGCGATCGCCTGCGAGCCGAAGCTGCTGATCGCCGACGAACCGACCACCGCGCTCGACGTCACCGTGCAGCGGCAGATCCTCGAGCTGATCAAGCGGCTGCAGGACCGCCATCGCATGAGCGTGCTCTTCATCAGCCACGACCTCGGGCTGGTGGGCGAGATCGCGGACCACGTCGTGGTAATGCGCGACGGCGTGGTGCGCGAAAAGGGCCGCGTGGCCGAGATCTTCGAGGCGCCGCAGGATGCCTACACGAAGGCGCTGCTGCTGTGCCGGCCGCGGCTGGACGTCAAGCCGAAGCGGCTGCCGGTCATCGACGACTTCATGCAGGGCAAGCCCGAGTCGCAGATCGTCGTCACCGAGCCGCGGGTCGCGCGTGCCGTGGCGGCGGCACCGTTGATCGAGGCCAAGGGGCTGCGCAAGGAATACCGGCTGAAGACGGGGCTCTTTGCCCGCAAGACGGTCGAAGCGGTCAAGGACGCCAGCTTCGCGCTCTACCCCGGGCGCACGTTGGGCGTGGTCGGCGAGTCGGGCTCCGGCAAGACCACCGTGGGCATGCTGCTGATGCGCCTGGTCGAAGCGACGGCGGGGCAGGTGCTCTACCAGGGCAAGGACCTGCTGACCCTGTCGGACACCGAGATGATGGCCTACCGGCGCAAGATCCAGATCATCTTCCAGAATCCCTACGCCAGCCTGAATCCCCGCTTCACCGTCGGCCAGATCCTGACCGAGCCGATGAAGATCCACGGCATCGGCGACAACGATGCGGACCGTTTCGAACGCGCGGCGGCCCTGGCGCGCCGCGTGGGCCTGGCGGCCGACAGCGTGTACAAGTATCCGCACGAATTTTCCGGCGGACAGCGGCAGCGCATCGCGATTGCGCGTTGCCTGACGATGAAGCCCGACGTCGTGATCTGCGACGAGTCCGTCTCGGCGCTCGACGTCTCGGTGCAGGCGACGGTGCTGAACCTGCTGCTCGACCTGCAGGACGAGTTCGGCATGACCTACATTTTCATCAGCCACGACCTGGCCGTCGTCAAGTACATGGCCGACGACATGCTCGTGATGAGCGAGGGCGCGATCGTGGAACGCGGTGATTCGGATGCGATCTACGCCGATCCGCAGCACGAATACACGCGCAAGCTGCTGTCGGCCATACCGCGTGGCTACGCGCCGCGCGCACAACGCGCCGCCTAGGTCCTGCTGCCCGCGATCGTCTTGCCGTGTTCGGCACCGCAACTCCGGCAACACAAAAGAAGCTGACCGACGCGCTCGGTCGCGTCATCGAACTGCGCGCGCGCCTGCATGCCGACGCCGAACTGGGGGCGCACTGGCTGGCGGTGAAGAACTTCCAGTCGGAGCGACTGGCGCGCACCTACTCCGATCTGCTGGCGTCCGATCGTTATCGCGAGTCGTGCGAGTTCTTCCTGGAGGAGCTCTACGGCGCACGCGACTTCGAGCAGCGCGACGCCGAGGCGCAAAAGGTGGTGCCCAAGCTCGCGCGCATGCTGCCGGCGCGCGCCATCGAGACGCTGTTGCTCGCCGTCGAGCTCGACGAACTGGCCGAAGATCTCGATGCGGGCGTGGCGCGAATCGTGCAGACCCCGATCACCGTGCAGCGCTATGCCGATGCTTACGTCAAGGTCGGCAGCAAGGCGCAGCGCGAGCACCAGGTCGAACTGGTCGACGAGATCGGCGGCGCGCTCGACCGCCTGGCGAGGATTCCGATGCTGGCGCCCATGCTCGGCATGATGAAGGCCCCGGCGGAGGCCTGGGGCTATGGCCACCTGCACCACTTCCTGTATCGGGGATTTCACGCCTTTGCTGCCATGGGCGGCGCGCGCGAATTTCTGTCAACGATCAAGCGTCGCGAACTCGCAATCAACGCCCGTCTGTTTGCCCGGGAAGCCGAACCCGTTCCGGCCCGTCGCCTAGCGCTGCCCCGGCGCGGCGCTCAGCGATCCCTCAGCACCCGCGTGCGCGTCCACCGGTCGTGGAGCAGGCGTCGTTCGGGATCCCATAGGGCAGGCAGCAGCAGCAATCCGAAGCTCAGCGCCAGCGCCGCGAGGCTCGCGATGGGACCGGGCCGATCGAGGGCGATGACGATCAGGCCCGGTACGAACAGGTGCCACGACAGCAGGTAGCGGGCGATCGCGCGTGGGGTCGACACCCGACCTCCGTCCGGTCCGGCGACGCGCAGCTTCCAGGTCTTGAGCGCCAGTGTCTGGCCCGACCGGGTCCAGCACCAGACGAAGTAGACACCGATGGCAGCAAAGAGCGCGCCTTGCAGGATTGCGCGCCGGGATGGGCTGAGCGGGTAGGTCCAGCCCAGGACGGAGAGCAGTGCAAAGGCGACGGCAAACGTCACACCGAAGAGCAGGACGCCTTCGTAGGTCATCGCCGCAAGTCGCAGCGGCAGACCGACCGGCCGGTCCGGCGCGGCGTTTTCCGGGAGAGACATGGTCGCGAGTTTAGGGCGGCGGCCCCAGGCGACTGCGCTTACTGTTTCACCGGCTCCGTCCGCGCCGGCGGCTGCGCCGGCTTGACTTTGGAGTCCGGCGTTGGGCGGCGCGGGGTTTCCGCCTTGGACGCGGCGCGGTTCGCGAGTTCGCGCCGCTTGTCCTCCGGCAGTTCCTGGAACTTCTGCACCGTGGCCTGGCGCTGCTCGGCCGGGACCTCGTAGGCCTTGCGGAAGTTCTCGCGTGCGGTGGCCTTCTGCTCGGGCGTCAGCCGCGCGAACTCGGACATGCGTTCGTGCATCCGCTGCTTGCCCTGCGGTGAAAGGTTCGGGTACTTGGCGGCAACTTCGAGCCACTTGCGCTTGCGGTCGGCATCGAGTGCCGACCAGTCCCGTGCCAATGGGGCGAGTGCCTCGCGTTGCGCGTTCGTCAGTTCGCTCCAGGCCGGCCGCGAACCACCTTGCGCCCAGACCGAAGCGCACAGCAGGAGCAGTCCGGCGAAGAGGGCGCCACGCGCCAGAGGCTTGCGCACGCGTGGTTTCCGGTCAGAACTCGTTTGCGTCCTGGCTCAGCATCGCGCCGAAGCCCTTGTCGGCGTAGGTCGACAGCGGAACCTCGTCGAGCAGCACCGCGAAGTCCATGTCCGCCAGCTCCGAGATGCGGCGTGACTCCTGGTACTGGTAGATACCGAAGATGCCGATGGCCAGGGCGAGCAGAGGCGCGGCCAGGCCGAGCCGCCCCATCCAGCCGCTGAACCCGGCATAGGCCGGTGGTCCGCCGGCCGTCTGGGCCGCCGGCACCCAGCCCATCTCGGGCTGGGCGGACAGGTGGCGTGCCAGAGCGGCCTGCCGGGCCTGCTGCAGGCGATAACTGGTGCGGTAGTCGAGCCGCTCCAGACCCTCGTTGAGGGCCTGGCGGATCCGGTAGCCAAACTCGTCTTGTTTCATAAAGTGATTCCCCGCGCGCTCAGGGCCTTGGCCAGCGTCGCGGTTGCGCGCGAGCAGTGTGTCTTGACGCTGCCCTCCGAGCACCCCATCGCTGCGGCGGTTTCCGCCACATCCATCTCTTGCCAGTAACGCATCAGGAAGGCTTCCCGTTGACGCGCCGGCAGGCGGGCGACTTCTTCCTCGATGATCCCGATGACCTGGGCGCGTTCGACCTTGTCCGCCGCGCTCTCCGCCCCGTCGGAGCCGGCAAGGGCTTCCAGTGTTTCCAGAGGGTCGGCGGAATCGTCGTCCTTCGACGTCAGGGCCGAAAACAGCGTCACCCAGGTCGATCGTACCTTCTGTCGACGGAAATGATCGTGGATGACGTTCTGCAGTATCCGGGTGAAAAGCAGGGGAAATTCGGCGACCGGCCGATCGCCGTAGCTCTCCGACAGCTTGATCATCGCGTCCTGCACGATGTCGAGGGCGGCGTCGACATCGCGGGTCGCAAACTGCGCCTGCTTGAATGCGCGGCGCTCGACGCTGGCGAGAAACTCGGAAAGCTCGTCGCGGGTGGCCATCGGTGGGGCTGATCGACGACAAGTCGCGACAGCCCGCTGAAGGGAAAACGGCGCCGGATGCTAACAGACAGGGCCCGGCGTGCATCAGGCCCAAGTCGAACGCGCACACCACAGCCTCGGTTTGCACAATGTTGTGCGGTGCAGTATCGTTTTCGGTTCTTGCAAAACGAGAACACGTCTTTAGCGACACAGCCTATCCCGTTGTAACCGCGTAAAGCGCCCCCGCCGCACCGCGCGCCACAAGCACGCATGGACGGCATCCGATCAATTTCCTGTGGACTTTGAGAGGAGTTAGCGAAATGCAACTCACCGGCGCGGAAATCGTTGTACGAGCGCTGCAGGACGAAGGCGTCACACACGTCTTCGGGTACCCGGGAGGGGCCGTCCTGTACATCTACGACGAGATCTTCAAGCAGGACAAGTTTCAGCACATCCTCGTTCGGCACGAGCAGGCGGCGGTGCACGCGGCCGATGCCTATTCACGCTCGAGCCAGCGGGTCGGAGTCGCGCTGGTCACCAGCGGCCCCGGCGTCACCAATGCCGTCACCGGCATCGCGACGGCCTACATGGACTCGATCCCGGTGGTCATCATCACCGGCCAGGTCCCGACCCATGCGATCGGCCAGGACGCCTTCCAGGAATGCGACACCGTCGGCATCACGCGGCCGTGCGTGAAGCACAACTTCCTCGTGAAGGACGTACGCGAACTCGCGTCGACCATCAAGAAGGCTTTCTACATCGCTCAGACCGGCCGCCCTGGCCCGGTGCTGGTCGATATCCCCAAGGACGTGACGATCGCGCGCGCCGAGTATTCGTATCCGCGCGAGATCGACATGCGCTCCTACAAGCCCGTCGTCAAGGGACACCAGGGGCAGATCAAGAAGGCGGTCCAGCTGCTGCTCGGTGCCGAGCGACCGATGATCTACACGGGCGGCGGCGTGATCCTTTCGGACTCGTCGGACCTGCTCAACCGGCTGGTGAACCTGCTCGGCTTCCCGTGCACCAGCACGCTGATGGGGCTCGGCGGCTTCAAGGCGAGCGACCCGAAGTTCGTCGGCATGCTGGGCATGCATGGCACCTACGAGGCCAACATGGCGATGCAGCACTGCGATGTGCTGCTGGCGGTCGGGGCCCGCTTTGACGACCGCGTCATCGGCAATCCGAAGCACTTCGCCAGCAGCCCGCGCAAGATCGTCCACATCGACGTCGATCCTTCGTCGATTTCGAAGCGGGTCAAGGTCGACGTCCCGATCGTCGGTGACGTGCGTGAGGTGCTGATCGAATTGCTCACGCAGCTCGAGGCGGCCGATGCCAGGCCAAGCGCCGAGCCGCTGAAGGCGTGGTGGACGCAGATCGAGGAGTGGCGCAAGCGCGACTGCCTGCGCTACGAGCAGAACGGCGGACCCATCAAGCCGCAGTACGTCGTCGAGAAGCTGTGGGAGATCACGAAGGGTGATGCGTTCATCACCTCGGACGTCGGCCAGCACCAGATGTGGGCCGCGCAGTACTACCGCTTCGACAAGCCAAGACGCTGGATCAACTCCGGTGGCCTCGGCACGATGGGCGTGGGTCTTCCGTACGCGATGGGCGTGCAGATGGCCAACCCGGGCGCGCAGGTCGCGTGCATCACCGGCGAAGCGTCGATCCAGATGTGCATCCAGGAACTCTCGACCTGCAAGCAGTACCGCCTGACGCCGAAGATCGTGAACCTCAACAACCGCTATCTCGGCATGGTGCGGCAGTGGCAGCAGATCGACTACGGCAGCCGCTACTCGGAGTCCTACATGGATGCGCTGCCGGACTTCGTGAAGCTTGCCGAGAGCTACGGCCACGTCGGCATCCGCATCGAGGACCCGAAGCAGGTCGAGGGCGCGCTGAAGGACGCCTTCGGCAAGTACAAGGACCGGCTCGTGTTCCTCGACTTCATCACCGACCAGAAGGAAAACGTCTGGCCGATGGTCAAGGCGGGCAAGGGACTCACCGAAATGCTGCTCGGCTCGGAGGACCTATGAGGCACATCATTTCGGTCCTGCTGGAAAACGAGCCCGGTGCGCTGTCACGCGTCGTGGGGCTGTTCTCGGCGCGCGGCTACAACATCGAGACCTTGACGGTGGCACCCACCGAGGACGCGTCGCTGTCGCGCATGACGATCGTCAGCGTCGGCTCGGACGACGTCATCGAACAGATCACCAAGCATCTGAACCGCCTGATCGAGGTGGTCAAGGTCGTCGATCTCACCGAGGGCGACTACATCGAGCGCGAGCTCATGCTGATCAAGGTGCGTGCGGTCGGCAAGGAGCGCGAGGAAATGAAGCGCATGGCGGACATCTTCCGCGGCCGCATCATCGACGTGACCGAACGCACCTACACGATCGAGTTGACCGGCAACTCCGGCAAGCTCGACGCCTTCATCCAGGCCGTCGACCGCGCGTCCATCCTCGAGACCGTCCGTACCGGAGGATCGGGGGTCGGGCGCGGCGAGAGAGTGCTTCGGGTCTGATTGAACTGGAGCTTCGGGGCGGGGTTTCGTAGCTTTTAGACTTGCGCGCAGCGCCGGGCCGCCCCCAAGCGGCGCGCACACAACAAGACACTTCGCGTGCACGCGAAGTGAGGAGAACAAATGAAGGTCTATTACGACAAGGACGCCGACCTGTCACTGGTCAAGGGCAAGAAGGTCACGATCGTCGGCTACGGCTCGCAGGGCCACGCGCACGCGCAGAACCTGTCCGACTCCGGCGTCAAGGTGACGATCGCGCTGCGCAAGGGCGGCGCCAGCTGGAAGAAGGCGGAAGGCGCCGGTCTGGCCGTGAAGGAAGTGTCCGAGGCGGTCAAGGATGCCGACATCGTCATGATCCTGCTGCCGGACGAGAACCACGCCCAGGTGTATGCCGAGTCGCTGGCGCCGAACATGAAGCAGGGCGCCGCGCTGGCGTTCGCGCACGGCTTCAACATCCATTACGGCTTCATCCAGCCCAGAGCCGACCTCGACGTCATCATGGTGGCGCCGAAGGCCCCGGGACACACGGTGCGCTCGACCTACAAGCAGGGCGGCGGCGTGCCGATGCTGGTCGCGATCCACAAGGACACCTCCGGCATGGCGCGCGACCTGGCGCTGTCGTATGCGGCGGCGATCGGCGGCGGCAAGGCCGGCATCATCGAGACCAATTTCCGCGAAGAGACCGAGACGGATCTCTTCGGCGAGCAGAGCGGTGCTGTGCGGCGGAACGGTGGAGCTGATCAAGGCGGGCTTCGAGACGCTGGTCGAGGCGGGCTATGCGCCGGAGATGGCGTACTTCGAGTGCCTGCACGAACTGAAGCTGATCGTCGACCTGATCTACGAAGGCGGCATCGCCAACATGAATTATTCGATCTCGAACAACGCCGAGTACGGCGAGTACGTCACCGGGCCGCGCATCATCACCGACGAGACGAAGAAGGTCATGCGCCAGGTGCTGAAGGACATCCAGACCGGCGACTACGCGAAGAGCTTCATCCTGGAAAACCGGGCCGGAGCGGCGACGCTGAACGCGCGCCGTCGGCTGATGGCAGAGCATCCGATCGAGCAGGTCGGCGAGAAGCTCCGGGCCATGATGCCGTGGATCAAGGCCAACCGGCTGGTCGATCAGTCGAAGAACTGACCGGCTGGCCGATGAAGCGGCGTCGCCACAACCCTTTCGGGGCCGACGCCGCGTTAACAGTCGGGTCAGGTCAACAAGGAGTCGGGATGCATCGTTCAGTTCTGCTGGCGCTTTGCCTTGCCGCCTTGCCGGTGGCCGCGCAACCCACCGCCACGCCGCCACCGAATGCCGGCACGCTGGTCATCATGACCGGCAGCGCCGAGATCGAACTGCCGAACGACGAGGCGGTGGTCAACTTCTTCTACGAGGCGCAGGACGCCGATCTCGCCAAGGCGCAGTCCCTGGTCAACCAGCGGGTCGGTGACGGGACGGCCGCACTGAAGCGCGCCGACCCCAAGGCGCAGATCGAAACCTCGGGCTATGGCAGCTACCCGGTCTATGCCAGCGGGTCGAGCCGGGGCATTGTCGGCTGGCGCGTGCGGCAGGGTGTCACGCTGAAGACCGACAGTCTTGCGACGTTGCCGAAGACGGTCGCTGCCGCGCAGTCGACGCTCTCGGTCGGTGGCGTTGACTTCCGTTTGTCGAAGGCCGCGCGCGAGAAGGTCGAAGCTCAGCTGATCCAGCAGGCGATCGCGAACCTGAATGCGCGGGTGAACGCCGCCGCGCAGGCCCTGGGCGTGCCGCCGAACCGCGTTCGCCTGGAAGAGGTCAACTTCGGCGGGCGCGAAGGCGGGCCGATCCCGATCGGCGCACCGCGCATGGCGACAATGGCGTCGGACGCGGTGTCGCCGCCTACTTTTGAGGCCGGACGTTCCGCGGAGAGGCTTGCGGTTACCGGCAAGGCGCGCCTGCTGCCGTAGGGTTCGCCGCAAACGCGTGGAGCCGAGCCCTCCTGGGGAGCGGGCGGGCGGTTCCGATACCATTGAGCCTCACTTCCGACCGGGCTCGATCTTTGAACTATCCGCATCCCCTGCTGGCGCGCGAAGGCTGGCCCTTCATTGCGGGCGCAGTCATCCTTGCGCTGGTCGTCGCGTGGTTCGCCGGTTTCGCCTGGTCGCTGCCGTTCTGGCTGATCGTGGCTTTCGTTGTTCAGTTCTTTCGCGACCCGCCGCGCCAGGTACCGTCACTGGCCTCGGCCGTGCTTTCGCCGGCCGACGGACGCATCGTGAAAGTGCACAAGGTGCAGGACGCACTGACGCAGCGCGAGACGCTGCTGATCAGCGTCTTCATGAACGTCTTCAATGTGCACAGCAACCGCTCGCCCGTCGACGGCACGGTCGAATCGGTGCAGTACTCGCCCGGCAGCTTCGTGAACGCGGATCTCGACAAGGCGTCGACCGAGAACGAACGCAACGCCATGGTGCTGCGGCTCGACAGCGGCGAGCGCGTGACCGTGATCCAGGTCGCCGGCCTCATCGCCCGCCGCATCCTGTGCTACGTCAAGTCGGGTGATCGACTCGCGCGCGGGCAACGGTATGGCTTCATCCGCTTCGGCTCGCGTGTCGATGTCTATCTTCCGCTGACGGCGCGGCCGCGCGTCGCCGTGGGCGACATCGTTTACGCCACGACCACCGTCCTCGCGGAACTCTGATGCGATTCCGCCGCCGCAAGACGCGCACGTTTCCGCTGGCCGGAGGCCCGGTCGGTCTCGATGAGATGCCGGTGCGCACGCGTCGTCGTGGCATTTACCTGTTGCCCAACCTGTTCACGATGGCGGCCCTGTTCGCGGGCTTCTTCGCCATCGTGCAGGCGATGAACCAGCGCTTCGAACTGGCGGCAATCGCGATTTTCGCGGCGATGGTGCTCGACGGCATGGACGGTCGCGTGGCGCGCCTCACCAATACGCAGAGTGCGTTTCGGTGAGCAGTTCGATTCGCTGTCCGACATGACGTCGTTCGGCGTGGCTCCTGCGCTCATCATGTACGAGTGGGTTCTGAGCGAACTCGGTCGCTGGGGTTGGGCCGGGGCATTTGTCTACTGCGCCGGCGCGGCGCTGCGGCTGGCGCGCTTCAATTCGAACATCGGCGTCGTGGACAAGCGGTTCTTCCAGGGCCTGCCCAGCCCGGCCGCGGCGGCGCTGATCGCGGGCTTCGTCTGGCTTGCGATCGACAACAAGATCCCGGTGCGCGACAGCGTCATGCCCTGGGTCGCGTTCGGACTGACCGTGTACACGGGGCTCACGATGGTCTCCAGCGCGCCGTTCTACAGCGGCAAGAGCTTCCAGCTCGCGCGCAGCGTCCCCTTCTGGGTCATGGGGGCCCTGATCGTCGTGATCTTCGTCGTCAGCTCCGATCCGCCGATCGCGCTCTTCTCGCTCTTCTGCCTGTACGCGCTGTCCGGGTACCTCTACTGGGCGTGGCAGTTCTTTCGTGGCCAGCCCAATCCCGCCAAGCCGGTGCGGGACGGCGACCGCTCCGGCTAGCTTGTTGCATCGGCGGAATCGTCATATAGTCCGAACCATGTCTTGCGCCCCAATCCTCGCGCCCCGTCTTGCCGCTGCCGACCTATCGGGCCGGCTGCTTGCGCTGCTGCGCCCCGCGCGCAGCTAACCCCCGACCCACAATCCGTGTAGTACCGCTGCCAGCGCCTCGAGCCCGGCAGCAAAAACTATTTTGCGCTGGAGTACCCATGACCGACCGACTCTTCATCTTCGACACCACGCTGCGCGACGGCGAGCAAAGCCCCGGGGCTTCCATGACGAAGGAGGAGAAGCTGCGCATCGCCATGCAGCTCGAGCGACTGCGCGTCGACATCATCGAGGCGGGTTTCGCCGCGTCGTCCAACGGTGACTTCGAGGCCGTGCGTTCGATCGCCAATGCGATCAAGGACTCGACGGTCTGCTCGCTGGCGCGCGCCAACGACCGCGACATCAGCCGCGCCGCCGAAGCCCTGGCAGGCGCGCGCTCCAAGCGCATCCACACGTTCATCGCGACATCGCCGCTGCACATGGAGAAGAAGCTGCGGATGACGCCCGATCAGGTGTTCGAGCAGGCGAAGCTCGCGGTCCGCTTTGCACGCCAGTTCACCGAAGACGTCGAGTTCTCGCCCGAGGACGGCTATCGCTCGGAGCCTGATTTCCTCTGCCGGGTGCTGGAGGCCGTCATCGCAGAAGGGGCCACCACGATCAACATCCCGGACACCGTCGGCTATGCGGTGCCCGAGCTTTACGGCGCATTCCTGCGCGACCTGCGCACGCGCATTCCGAACTCGGACAAGGCAATCTGGAGCGTCCACTGCCACAACGACCTGGGCATGGCCGTCGCGAACTCGCTGGCCGGTGTGAAGATCGGCGGCGCGCGCCAGGTCGAGTGCACGGTCAACGGGCTGGGTGAGCGGGCGGGCAACTGCTCGCTCGAGGAAGTCGTGATGGCGGTGCGCACGCGGCGCGACTTCTTCGATCTCGACGTCGGTGTGGACACGACCCAGATCGTCCCGGCGTCGAAGCTCGTCTCGGGCATCACCGGATTCGCCGTGCAGCCCAACAAGGCGGTGGTCGGGGCGAATGCCTTCGCGCATGCCTCCGGCATTCATCAGGACGGAGTGCTGAAAGCGCGGGATACGTACGAAATCATGCGGGCCGAGGACGTCGGCTGGCACGCCAACAAGATCGTCCTGGGCAAGCTGTCCGGCCGCAATGCGTTCAAGCAGCGCGTGCAGGAACTCGGCATTCCGGTGGAAAGCGAGACGGAGCTCAATGCGGCCTTCGCGCGCTTCAAGGAACTTGCCGACCGCAAGGCGGAGATCTACGACGAGGACATCCAGGCGCTGTTCTCCGATGAAACGGTGACGCCGCACGACGAGCACTTCAAGCTGCTGTCGCTTTCACAGCGGTCGGAGACGGGCGAACGTCCGCATGCCCGAGTCGTCATTGCGATCGGTGGTACTGAGGTCGACGGCGGAATCCGACGGCAATGGCCCGGTCGACGCCTCGTTGAAGGCGATCGAAAGCCAGGTGAAGAGCGGTTGCGAACTCCTGCTCTATTCAGTCAACGCGATCACGACCGGCACCGAGGCCCAGGGCGAGGTGACGGTGCGCCTGGCGCGCGCCGGCCGCATCGTGAACGGGACCGGGGCTGACCCTGACATCATCGCGGCGTCGGCCAAGGCTTACCTGAACGCGCTCAACAAGCTCTACAGCGGCGTGGAGCGTCTCAATCCGCAGACGTCGCTCGCGCCGTAGGCGCTCGCTCGTGTACGCGATCGGCTTCGCCATCGCACGTGCACTCGTCGCGGTTACGGTTCGCGCCGTGCGCGAACCGCTCAAGACTGATTAGTCGGCTGCGCTCCGGAGCGGCCGCGCGCTCCGCCGAAGGACAAGGGGCTGGGCACTCTCCCTGCCCTCTCGCCAGGCGAGAGGGACGTGAGGCTCCCCACCCCGGCCCGCCCCTCCGGGAGGGGCGGGTGCGTAGCGAGCATGATTGCCAGGATGATCGCCGCAAAAGGTTGTTTTCCCTTACCCGCACGGCGGGGAAGGGTGCAGGGATGGGGTGCCAGTCTCCTCCCTCTCGGAGGGAGGACGGGCGGGAGCCGTGCCCCTGTATACTCGGCGGAGCGCGCGGCCGCTCCGGAGCGCAGCCGACAAATCAGTCTTGAGCGCGCACGAAGGTGCGCGTAATCGGAGCGAGTGCACGTGCGACGCGCGCAGCGCGTCGCGTACACGAGCGACGCCGGTCAGCTATACTCCCGCCCTTCACGGCACGGCCATCCTTCCGTGTCCGCGTGTCCATAGGTTTGATTCGAAAGGGAAAACATGTCAGTTGCAGACATCAACAAGTCGGATATCGTCGCCAAGTATCAGCGCGCCAAGGCTGATACGGGCTCGCCCGAAGTGCAGGTTGCACTTCTGACGGCTCGCATCAACGAGCTGACCGACCATTTCAAGACGCACGTGAAGGATCACCATTCACGTCGCGGCCTGCTCAAGATGGTCAGCCGGCGCCGCAAGCTTCTCGATTACCTCAAGGGCAAGAACCCCGAGGCGTACAAGGGGCTGATCGACAGCCTCGGACTGCGCAAGTAGTCGATGACCCGGTTTCAAGTGCAAGTGGCCTGCTTGGAGTGATCCACGCGGGCCGTTTGCATTTCCCCGGCTGATACGCGCGCTGCGATATGGACGTAAGGACGGAACCCCCGTGCCGAGTCGTCGATACCGCGGCGTGCCTGGTCGTTGTCTGTGACCAAGTTCAACGCGAAAGGAATGACAAAGTGTTCGAAAAGGTAACGAAGAAATTTGCGTACGGTGCGCACACGGTCACGCTGGAGACCGGCGAGATTGCGCGTCAGTCGGGTGGGGCCGTGGTCTGCTCGATGGACGACACCGTCGTTCTGGCCACCGTCGTGGCTCGCAAGGAAGCCAAGCCGGGGCAGGACTTCTTCCCGCTGACGGTCGATTACATCGAGAAGACCTACGCCGCGGGTCGTATCCCCGGGGGCTTCTTCAAGCGCGAAGGCCGGCCCTCGGAAAAGGAGACGCTGACGTCGCGCCTGATCGACCGGCCGATCCGCCCGCTGTTTCCTGATGGTTTCTTACAACGAAGTCCAGGTCATCATCCACGTGCTGTCGATCGATCCCGAGATCGACCCCGACATTCCGGCGATGATCGGCGCCTCCGCGGCGCTGTCGCTGTCGGGCATTCCGTTCAAGGGACCGATCGGCGCTGCCCGCGTTGGTTACCTCGACGGTCAGTACATCATCAACCCCACGGCCACACAGCTCAAGTCCTCGCAGCTGAACCTCGTCGTGGCCGGCACCGAGCGTGCCGTGCTGATGGTCGAGTCGGAAGCCGACCAGCTTTCCGAAGAAGTGATGCTGGGCGCCGTGTCCACGGTCACGAGCAGATGCAGGCGGCGATCAACGCGATCCATGAACTGGTCCGCGATGCGGGCAAGCCGGCCTGGGACTGGAAACCGGCCGACCGCAACGAGGCGCTGATGGCCAAGCTGGTGCTGCTAGCGGGACCGGAGCTGCGCGACGCCTACCTGACGCGCAACAAGCAGGCGCGCACGCACAAGATCAACGACGTCTACACACAGGTGTGGGAGAAGCTCGAGGAAGAGGCGGCGGCAACGGGTAATCCCAAGCCTGACGACAACGCGGTCGACGGCATCCTGTTCGACCTGCAGGCCAAGATCGTGCGCAGCCAGATCCTCGACGGCGAGCCGCGCATCGACGGGCGCGACACGCGCACCGTGCGCCCGATCGAGATTCGCCTGGGCGTGCTGCCGCGTACGCACGGCTCGGCACTCTTCACCCGCGGTGAGACCCAGGCGCTGGTCACGGCCACCCTCGGCACGAAGCAGGACGAGCAGTTCGTCGACGCGCTGCAGGGCGAGTACCGCGACCGCTTCATGCTCCACTACAACATGCCGCCGTTCGCCACCGGTGAGACCGGGCGCGTCGGTACGCCGAAGCGCCGTGAGATCGGGCATGGTCGGCTTGCCAAGCGTTCGCTGCTGGCCGTGCTGCCGAGCTATGACGATTTCCAGTACTCGCTGCGCGTCGTTTCCGAGATCACCGAGTCCAATGGCTCGTCGTCGATGGCCTCCGTTTGCGGCGGCTGCCTGGCGATGATGGATGCCGGCGTGCCGCTGAAGGCGCACGTCGCCGGCGTTGCGATGGGCCTGATCAAGGAAGGCAACAAGTTCGCGGTGCTGACCGACATCCTCGGCGACGAGGACCACCTCGGCGACATGGACTTCAAGGTGGCGGGGTCCGCCAACGGCATCACCGCGCTGCAGATGGACATCAAGATCGAGGGCATCACCCGCGAGATCATGCAGGTGGCGCTGGCGCAGGCGAAGGAAGGCCGCATGCACATCCTGCAGAAGATGCAGGATGCGATTTCCGTGTCGCGCGGCGAGTTGTCTGCGTTCGCGCCGCGCCTGATCAAGATGAAGATCAATCCCGAGAAGATCCGCGACGTGATCGGCAAGGGTGGCGCCGTGATCCGTGCGCTGACCGAGGAGACCGGCACGCAGATCGACATCGAGGACGACGGCACCGTCATCATCGCCAGCGTCGACCAGGAAAAGGGCAAGGAAGCGCAGCGCCGCATCCAGGAACTGACCGCGGAAGTCGAAGTGGGCAAGGTCTACGACGGCACCGTGCTGCGTTTGCTCGACTTCGGTGCGATCGTGCAACTGCTGCCGGGCAAGGACGGGCTGCTGCACATTTCCCAGATTGCCAACGAGCGCGTCAATGCGGTCGCGGACTATCTGAAGGAAGGCCAGGCCGTGAAGGTCAAGGTCATCGAGGCCGACGAGAAGGGTCGCGTGCGGCTGTCGATGAAGGCGGTCGAGGGCAACGCGCCGGCCGCCCATCAGCCGCAGCAGCAGCAATAGCAAACGCATGGCGCAGAGGGGCGCTTCGGCGCCCCTTTTGCTTTTCGGCGAGGGCAGCGAGTGAAGAACCCTGACACGATGAACGCGGTCGAGATCAGCCAGCCGGGCGGTCCGGACGTGCTGCGTCCCGTCGTGCGGGCACGACCCGTTGCTGGTCCCGGCGAAGTCCTGATTCGCGTGCAAGCCGCGGGCGTCAACCGCCCCGATGTCCTGCAGCGCAAGGGTGCCTATGCGCCACCGCCCGGAGCCTCCGACCTTCCTGGGCTGGAAGTCGCCGGCAGCATCGAAGCCGCAGACGACGCGGGCCGGTGGACAGCAGGAGCGCGCGTGTGCGCCC
Organism: uncultured beta proteobacterium; assembly: GCA_963780715.1. Classification (GTDB taxonomy): domain Bacteria; phylum Pseudomonadota; class Gammaproteobacteria; order Burkholderiales; family Burkholderiaceae_F; genus JALORV01. The sequence continues at coordinate 32,689 of CAWADK010000008.1, read as the reverse complement.
TGGTGGCCGGCGGCGGCTACGCCGAGTGGTGTGTGGCGCCGGCCGGTCAATGCCTGCCGATCCCGAACGGTCTGACCTACGCCGAGGCCGCCGGACTGCCGGAAACCTACTTCACGGTCTGGAGCAATGTGTTCGACCGTGCCGGACTCGCGCCGGGCGAGTCCCTGCTCGTGCAGGGCGGCACCAGCGGCATCGGGGTGGCCGCCATTCAGGTGGCCGCGGCGCTGGGCAACACGGTATTCGCGACTGCGGGCTCGGACGAGAAGGCACGCGCCTGCGAGGCGCTCGGGGCGCGTCGGGGCATCAACTACCGCACCGAGGACTTTGCGGCGGTCGTCAAGTCTGAAACGGGTGGCCGCGGGGTCGACGTGATCCTCGACATGGTGGCCGGCGACTACTTGCCGCGCGAGATCGCGTGCCTCGCCGACGATGGCAGGCTGGCGATCATTGCGCTGCTTGGCGGCGCACAGGCGCAGGTCGACCTGGCGGCCGTGCTGCGTCGTCGCCTGACGATCACGGGTTCAACACTGCGTCCACGAACGGTCGAGTTCAAGGCCGCGATCGCATCCCGCCTGCAGAGCGTCGTGTGGCCGCTCATCGAAGCAGGGCGCATCCGCCCCACGGTGCACGCGGTCTTCCCGCTGGCGCGAGCTGCCGAGGCTCATGCGCTGATGGAATCAAGTACGCACATCGGCAAGATCGTGCTGGCGGTCGGTCCCGAGGCGCAGGCGCGCGCATGTTGAGGGGCTTCAGTCGCTTGGTCGGGACGACCGCGCCGCTTACAATGGCGAGCTTTGCCTGATGATGACCCGACGAACTCCACTTGTCGCCGCGAACTGGAAGATGAACGGTTCGCGCGCCTCCGGCCTGGCCTGGCTCGAGGCGTTTGCGCCGCGCCGCGGGGCGCTGGCGTGTGACGTCGTCGTCTGCGCGCCTTCGGTATACCTCGCGGCGCTCAGCGCCACGGCGGCAAAGGGCATCGACATCGGCGCACAGGACGTGTCCGAGCGCGAGCCTGGGGCGTTCACCGGGGACGTCGCGGCGACGATGCTGGCCGATGTCGGCTGTCTCTGGGTCATCGTCGGGCACTCGGAGCGGCGGCAATTGCATGGCGAGAGTGACGCTCTTGTCGCGGCGAAGGCGGAAGCTGCGCTGAAGGCCGGTTTGCGTCCGATTGTCTGTGTCGGCGAAACGCTGGCCGAGCGCGAAGCCGGGCAGACGGGGGCAGTTGTCACGCGGCAGCTCGACGCCGTGCTCGACCGCATCGGCGCGGCGGCGCTCGCGCGCGGCGCGTTGGCCTATGAACCGGTGTGGGCCATCGGGACAGGGCGCACCGCCACGCCGGCGCAGGCGCAGGAGGTTCACTCCGAATTGCGTGCACGCGTTGCCGCGCGTGATCCGGGGGCGGCAGCGGCGCTGCGCATTCTCTACGGTGGCAGCGTCAAGCCTGCCAACGCGGCCGAGCTCTTCACGCAGGCCGATATCGATGGCGGACTCATCGGCGGCGCGTCTCTGGTCGCCGACGACTTCGCCGCCATCTGTGCGGCGGCAAAGTGAAACTGTATCGACCGAATTTCTGAACGAGGACTGAGATGACCTGGTTGACCACATTACTGATCGTCGTGCAGGTGTTGTCTGCGATCGCGATCATCGTGCTCGTGTTGCTCCAGCACGGCAAAGGCGCTGACATGGGTGCAGCGTTCGGGGGTGGCGCCTCCGGCAGCCTGTTCGGGGCCACCGGTTCCGCCAATTTCCTGTCGCGCAGCACCGGGGCGGTCGCCACGGTGTTCTTCGTCGCGACGCTCGCGCTCGCCTACGTAGGAACGGCGGTCAAGCGACCGGCGGACGGAGGTGGGGTGATGGGAACGATGCCGGCCCCTGCCAACACCGCGCCAAGGGACATTCCGATGCCAGCATCGCCGCAGGGTGCGATGCCCGCACCGGCGCCTGCACCGGCAGCCGCTCCCGCGCCGACTGACGGCTCTGCGCCGAACGCTGCACCGAAGCCCGCCGACATTCCGAAGTAAAACCCCGTGACGCGCGCGCGTTCCCGCACTGATCGGGAACCGCGCGTCACCGCGATGCGCGATCGAATCAAGTAGAATCGCGCCGGTTTTGCACCTTGCCGACGTGGTGGAATTGGTAGACACACCATCTTGAGGGGGTGGCGGCGAAAGCCGTGTGAGTTCGAGTCTCACCGTCGGCACCAGAACGAGCTTCGTCCCAGTGGCGTCCTCGAGCGGCAGTGCAGCGTGGCGCGGACTTTTCGCGCATCCGTCTGCAGGTTTTTGTGGAGCATGAGCCGAGAGGCTGACTCGCGTGGATCCCGACAGCTATTTACCCGTCCTGCTTTTCATCCTGGTCGGACTTGCGATCGGGGCGGCACCGATGGCCATCGGTGCCTTGCTGGGTCCGCACAGGCCAGACCCGGAGAAGCTCTCGCCCTACGAGTGCGGCTTCGAAGCGTTCGAGGACGCACGCATGAAGTTCGACGTGCGTTACTACCTCGTCGCGATCCTCTTCATCCTCTTCGACCTCGAGATTGCGTTTCTCTTTCCATGGGCCGTCGTCCTCGGTGACCTGGGCGCATGGAGCGTCGGCTTCTGGGCGATGATGGCTTTCCTCGCCATCCTCACAGTGGGCTTCATCTACGAATGGAAGCGCGGCGCGCTCGACTGGGAATGACGCCGTCCTTCGTTCGTCCCATTGCCGAGCCCCGAGTCTGCGGTCCGGGTGCTGTGCGGGTTCGCCGGGAGCGTTGATGGGAATCGAAGGCCACCTCAACGAAGGCTTCGTCACCACAAGCGTGGACAAGCTCGTCAACTGGTCGAAGACCGGCTCGATGTGGCCGATGACGTTCGGGCTGGCCTGCTGCGCGGTCGAGATGATGCATGCGGGGGCGGCGCGCTACGACCTCGACCGTTTCGGCATCTTCTTCCGGCCGAGCCCGCGGCAGAGCGACGTGATGATCGTCGCCGGCACGCTGTGCAACAAGATGGCGCCGGCGCTGCGCAAGGTCTATGACCAGATGGCCGAGCCGCGCTGGGTCATCAGCATGGGTTCGTGCGCCAACGGCGGCGGCTATTACCACTACAGCTATTCCGTGGTGCGCGGTTGCGATCGCATCGTTCCCGTCGACGTCTATGTGCCCGGCTGTCCGCCGACGGCCGAGGCGCTGATCTACGGGATCATCCAGTTGCAGAACAAGATCCGCCGCACGAACACCATCGCACGATGACCCGTATCGAAACGCTGACCGAGGCGCTGCGGCTGGCACTCGGTGAACGATTGAGCGACCTCATCGTTGCGCTGGACGAGGTCACGGTCGTTGTTCATGGACGCGACCAGCTCCACGTTGCGCGAACCCTGCGCGACACCCCGGCCCTGGCGTTCGAGGAACTGATCGATCTTGCCGGCATCGACTACTCGGCCTACGGTGACGGCTCGTGGAACGGGCCGCGCTATGCGGTCGTCATGCACCTGCTGTCGTTGAAGCACAACTGGCGGGTGAGGGTGCGCAGCTACTGCGACGATGAAGAGTTCCCGTTGATCGCCTCGGTGACCAGCGTGTGGAACTGCGCCAACTGGTACGAACGCGAGGCGTTCGACCTCTACGGCATCATGTTCGAGGGACACCCGGACCTGCGGCGCATCCTGACCGACTACGGTTTTGTCGGTCACCCGTTCCGCAAGGACTTTCCGATTTCCGGTCACGTCGAAATGCGCTACGACCCCGAGCAGAGGCGCGTGGTGTACCAGCCGGTGACGATCGAGCCGCGCGAGATCGTGCCGCGCGTGATACGCGAAGACACTTACGGCCAGGGGCGCTGATCGTGGCCGACATCAAGAATTACACGCTCAATTTTGGGCCGCAGCATCCGGCGGCGCACGGCGTGCTGCGGCTGGTGCTGGAGCTCGACGGCGAGGTGATTCAGCGCGCCGACCCGCACATCGGGCTGCTGCACCGGGCGACCGAGAAGCTCGCCGAGACGCGCACGTTCCTGCAGTCGGTGCCCTACATGGACCGCCTCGACTACGTCTCGATGATGTGCAACGAGCACGCCTACGTGATGGCGATCGAGAAGCTGCTGGGCGTCGAGGTGCCGGTGCGCGCGCAGTACATCCGCGTGATGTTCGACGAGATCACGCGGCTTCTGAACCACCTTCTGTGGCTCGGGGCGCACGGGCTCGATGTCGGCGCGATGGCGGTGTTTCTCTATGCCTTCCGCGAGCGCGAAGACCTGATGGACATGTACGAGGCGGTTTCCGGCGCGCGCATGCACGCCGCCTACTACCGCCCGGGCGGTGTCTACCGCGACCTGCCCGATTCGATGCCGCAGTTCAAGGCCAACAAGTACAAGAATGAACAGGACACGAAGCGCCTGAACGAGAACCGGCAGGGATCGCTGCTCGACTTCATCGAGGACTTCACGCGCAAGTTCCCGAAGTATGTCGACGAGTACGAGACCCTGCTGACCGACAACCGCATCTGGAAGCAGCGGCTGGTCGGAATCGGCGTCGTTTCGCCCGAGCGCGCACTGCAGATGGGCTTCACCGGGCCGATGCTGCGCGGCTCCGGTATCGAGTGGGATCTGCGGCGCAAGCAGCCCTACGAGGTTTACGACCGTCTGGAGTTCGACATCCCCGTCGGCCGCAATGGCGACAGCTACGACCGCTACCTCGTGCGAGTCGAGGAGATGCGGCAGAGCAATCGCATCATTCGCCAGTGCATCGAGTGGCTCCGCGCCAACCCGGGACCGGTGATGACGGACAACCACAAGGTGGCTCCGCCGTCCCGCGTCGACATGAAGTCCAACATGGAAGAGCTGATTCACCACTTCAAGCTCTTCACCGAGGGTTTTCACGTTCCGCCGGGCGAGGCTTATGCCGCGGTCGAACACCCGAAAGGCGAGTTCGGCATCTACCTGGTGTCTGACGGCGCGAACAAGCCGTATCGCCTCAAGATCCGCGCGCCGGGATTTGCGCACCTGCAGGGCCTGGACGAGATGGCACGCGGCCACATGATCGCGGACGCGGTGGCGATCATCGGGACGCAGGACATCGTCTTCGGCGAGATCGACCGATGAGCGCCGCCGGGCCGCTCCCGAGGCGTTGCTCCCCCAGGGGACCGCCCGAAGGGCCGTAGGGGGCACGGATGAGCGCTGTGCCAAGCCCGGGAGACTCTCGGCAGAGGCATGCCGGCGCATCGATCGCGAGGTCGCGAAGTACCCCGCGGAGCAGAAGCAATCCGCGGTGATGGCAGCGCTGGCGATCGCCCAGGACGAGCACGGCTGGCTGCCCGAGGACGTCATCGCCGCCGTGGCGTCCTACCTGGACATGGCGCCGATCGCGGTCTACGAGGTGGCGTCGTTCTACAACATGTACAACCTGCGGCCTGCAGGCCGCTGCAAGCTGACGATCTGCACCAATCTGCCGTGCGCACTGTCCGGCGCCAACGCACGCGGCCGAGCACCTGAAGCGAAAGCTCGGCATTGGCTTCGGTGAGACCACTGCCGACGGGCAGTTCACGCTGAAAGAGGGTGAGTGCCTCGGCGCCTGCGGCGACGCGCCGGTATTGCTGGTCAACAACAAGCGCATGGAAAGCTTCATGAGCCACGAGCGGCTCGATGCGCTGCTCGACGAACTCAGGCAGGTGAAGTCATGAGTGCAGCGCCGGTCCGCCCCACGCAAGCGCGCACCGCAACGCGGCGCGCGGAGAACCGTCGGTGAGCGCGCAGACCTGTTTCCACGGCCGGCACCTGAAGCCTGTCATCCTTGCGGGCCTGGATGGCAGCAACTGGCGCCTGAAGGACTACGAGCGGCGCGGCGGCTACGCGGCCCTGCGCAAGATCCTCGCGAGCCACATGCCGCCCGATGCCGTCATCGCCGAACTGAAGAAGTCGGCACTGCGCGGGCGCGGCGGTGCGGGCTTTCCGACGGGGCTGAAGTGGAGCTTCATGCCGCGGCAGTTTCCCGGGCAGAAGTACGTCGTCTGCAATTCGGACGAAGGCGAACCCGGCACGTTCAAGGACCGCGACATCCTGCGCTACAACCCGCACATCGTCATCGAGGGCATGGCGATCGCGGGTTACGCGATGGGCGCCAGCGCGGGCTACAACTACATCCACGGCGAGATCTGGGCCGAGTACGAGCGCTTCCAGGAGGCGCTCGACGAGGCCTATGCCGCCGGATTCCTGGGCAAGGGCATTCTCGGCTCGACGTTCAGCTTCGACCTGTACGCGTCGCACGGTTTCGGCGCCTACATCTGTGGCGAGGAGACCGCGCTGCTCGAGTCACTCGAAGGCAAGAAGGGTCAGCCGCGCTTCAAGCCGCCGTTTCCGGCGAGCTTCGGCCTGTACGGCAAGCCGACGACGATCAACAACACCGAGACCTTCGCCGCGGTGCCCTACATCATCAACGAGGGCGGCGATGCCTTCCTCGCGCTCGGCAAGCCCAACAACGGCGGCACGAAGATCTTTTCGGTGTCCGGCGACGTGACTCATCCCGGCAACTACGAGGTGCCGCTCGGCACCCCGTTCGCGAAGCTGCTGGAACTCGCCGGCGGCATGCGCGACGGGCGCGGGATCAAGGCCGTCATACCTGGCGGGTCGTCGATGCCGGTGCTGCCGGGCGACGTCATGATGGCCACCGACATGGACTACGACTCGATCGCCAAGGCCGGTTCGATGCTGGGCTCGGGCGCCGTGATCGTCATGGACGAGACGCGCTGCATGGTGCGATGCCTGGAGCGCCTCTCGTACTTCTACTACGAGGAGAGCTGCGGCCAATGCACGCCCTGCCGCGAAGGCACGGGGTGGCTCTATCGCGTCGTGCACCGGATCGAGCATGGGCAGGGCCGGCCCGAGGACCTCGACCTGCTGAACTCGGTGGCCGACAACATCCAGGGCCGCACGATCTGCGCGCTGGGCGACGCCGCCGCGATGCCGGTGCGCGCCTTCGTCAAGCACTTCCGCAGCGAGTTCGAGCACCACATCGAACACAAGAACTGCCTGGTGCCGGAGTACGCATGAGCGCCGCCTGCTTTTTCGTGCAGTTGCATTGCGGGCCGCCGCGCGGCCGCCCGGAGGCGGCCCGCCAAATTAATCGCGACGAGTGCACGTGCGACCGCCCAGCGGTCGCGTACACGAGGAGCGCATAGCAGCATGGTAGAAATCGAAATCGACGGCCGCAAGGTCGAGGTGCCGGAAGGCAGCATGCTGATGGAGGCGGCGAACCGCCTCGGCATCTACGTGCCGCACTTCTGCTACCACAAGAAGCTGTCGATCGCGGCCAACTGCCGCATGTGCCTGGTGGAGGTCGAGAAGGCTCCGAAGCCGCTGCCGGCCTGCGCGACGCCGGTGACGACCGGGATGATCGTGCGCACGCAGTCCGAGCGGGCCAAGCAGGCGCAGAAGTCGGTGATGGAGTTCCTGCTGATCAACCATCCGCTCGACTGCCCGATCTGTGACCAGGGCGGCGAGTGCCAGCTGCAGGATCTCGCGGTGGGCTACGGCGGCTCGGCGAGCCGCTATGCGGAGCCCAAGCGGGTCGTGTTCCACAAGAGCATGGGACCGCTGATCTCCGCCGAGGAGATGACACGCTGCATCCACTGCACGCGCTGCGTGCGCTTCGGCCAGGAGATTGCCGGCGTCATGGAACTCGGCATGGCCGGACGCGGCGAGCACTCGGAGATCATGACCTTCGTCGGCCGTTCCGTGGACTCGGAGCTGTCCGGCAACATGATCGACCTGTGTCCGGTCGGAGCCCTGACCAGCAAGCCGTTCCGCTACGAAGCGCGCGCGTGGGAGCTTTCGCGCCGCAAGTCGATCAGCCCGCACGACTCGCTCGGCTCCAACCTGATCGTTCAGGTCAAGAGCCAGCGGGTGCTGCGCGTGCTGCCGCTCGAGAACGCAGCGGTCAATGAATGCTGGCTGTCGGACCGCGATCGTTTTTCGTATGAAGGTCTGCATGCCGCCGATCGGCTGGGCAAGCCGATGCTCAAGCAGGACGGGCAATGGCGCGAAGTCGAGTGGCCGGATGCGCTCGAGTACGTGCGCCACGCCCTGCTGCACGTGAAGCAGCAGCACGGACCGGAGGCGATCGGCGCCCTGGCGGCGCCCTCGAGCACGCTGGAAGAGCTGCACCTGCTGGCGAAGCTCGTACGCGGAATCGGGTCGGACAACATCGATCACCGCCTGCGGCAGACCGACTTCAGCGGCGACGCGGCGGAGCAGGGCGTGCCCTGGCTCGGCATGCCGGTCCAGGACATCGATACGCTCGATCGCGTGCTGCTGGTGGGCTCGTTCCTGCGCAAGGACCATCCTCTGCTGTCGGCACGCCTGCGGCATGCGGTGCGGCGCGGCTGCCAGCTGTCGGTCCTGCACGCGGCCGACGACGACCTGCTGATGCGCGTCGCGCACAAGGTGACCGCGCGCCCGAGCGCGTGGGCTCGCAGCCTTGCAGGAATCGCCGTGGCGATCGCCGAGCAGCGCGGACTGACGGCGCCGGTGGCGGGAGTGGCGCCGGACGACACGGCGCGGGCGATCGCTGCGAGCCTGCTGTCGGGCGAGCGCAAGGCCGTCTTCCTCGGCAACGCGGCCGTGCAGCACCCCGCGGCCGGGACGCTGCGGGCGTGGGCGCAATGGATTGCGCAGGCGACCGGTGCGACGCTGGGTGTACTGGTGGAAGGCGCGAACTCCGTGGGCGCGCAACTCGTGGGAGCGCGCCCGCGCGCCGGCGGCCTCGATGCGCGCCGGATGGTCGAGCAGGCGCGCAAGGCCTATCTGCTGTGGAACTTCGAGCCCGAGTACGACACGGCCGATCCGGTCGCGACGCTCGCGGCATTGCGGCAGGCCGACACCGTCATCGCCTTCTCGCCGTATCGCAACGGGGCGCTGGAGTACGCCGACGCGATACTGCCGATCGCGCCTTTCACTGAAACGGCAGGGACCTTCGTCAATTGCGAGGGCCGCGTCCAGGGCTTCAACGGCACTGTCCGCCCGCTGGGCGACGCACGCCCAGGCTGGAAGGTGCTGCGCGTGCTCGGAAATCTGCTCGAGCTCGATGGCTTTGGATTCGAGACCTCCGAGGCCGTGCGCGACGCGGCGATGCCGGCCGACATCGCCGCGCGCCTGTCGAATGCAACCACCGCGGCGCTGACGCTGCCGGCGGAGGCGGTCGACGGCCTCGAGCGCCTGGCCGATGTTCCGATCTACTTCACCGATGCCATCGTGCGCCGCTCGCCACCGCTGCAGGCCACGGCCGACGCGCAGCCTCCGCGTGCGCGGGTCAACGCGCGTACGGCCGCGTCCCTCTCCCTGGGCGGTGGTGACAAGGTGCGGGTGAGCCAGGGCAACGGCAGCGCACTGCTCGATCTGCAGATCGACGATCGGCTGGCCGATGGAGTGGTGCGGGTCGCGGCGGCGCATCCGTCGACCGCAGCGCTGGGACCGATGTTCGGGCCGGTACGCCTGGAGCGCGCCTGATGGAAGGCCTGACAGCATTCGGCAGCCAGACACTCGGCGCAGCCTGGCCGGTCGTCTGGTCGCTCGCGAGGATCGTGGCGATCGTCGTGCCGATCCTGCTGCTGGTGGCGTATCTCACGTACTGGGAGCGCAAGCTGATCGGCTGGATGCACATCCGGGTCGGTCCGAACCGCGTCGGATCCCGATGGGTCTGCTGCAGCCGATCGCCGATGCGCTGAAGCTGCTGACCAAGGAAGTCATCACGCCGACGCAGGCCGACAAGTGGCTGTACTTCGCCGCGCCGGTCATCGTCATCATGCCCGCGCTGGCCGCGTGGGCCGTGATTCCGTTTGCTCCCGGACTGGTCCTGGCCAATGTCAATGCCGGCCTGCTCTACGTCATGGCGATCACCTCGGTCGGTGTCTACGGCGTGATCATCGCCGGCTGGGCCTCGAACTCGAAGTACTCGTTCCTCGGCGCGATGCGGGCCTCGGCGCAGATGGTGAGCTACGAGCTCGCCATGGGCTTCGTCCTCGTGACGGTTCTGCTGGTCGCCGGCACGCTCAACATGACCGGCATCGTCGAGCGCCAGAACACGGGGATCTTTGCCGATCGGGGCCTGGCGTTCCTGTCGTGGAACTGGCTGCCGCTGCTGCCGCTGTTCGTCATCTACGTGGTGTCCAGCATCGCGGAGACGAACCGCCACCCGTTCGACGTGGTCGAGGGCGAATCCGAAATCGTCGCCGGGCACATGGTCGAGTACTCGGGCATGACGTTCGCGATCTTCTTCCTGGCCGAATACGCGAACATGATCCTGCTGTCGATGATGGCGACGATCATGTTCCTCGGCGGCTGGGCGGCGCCGCTGGATCTCGGTCGCCTGCTCGGCGTCCAGTTCCCGGCATGGGCCGAAGCGCTGTCCGGCTGGTTCTGGCTGTTCGCCAAGGTCTTCTTCGTCGTGTCGCTCTTCATCTGGTTCCGTGCGTCGTTCCCGCGCTATCGCTACGACCAGATCATGCGGCTCGGCTGGAAGGTGTTCATCCCGATCACGCTGGTCTGGCTGGTCGTTGTCGCGGTCTGGATGCAGACGCCGTGGAACATCTGGAAGTAGGTATGAGACCCCCACGCTCACTTCGTTCGCTGCCCCCTCAGGGGGCCATCAGTACCTTCGGAACGGCCGGGCGGTCCTGACGATGGGTGCCATCCGCGAATTCCTCGACAGCCTGCTCCTGAAGGAGCTGATCAAGGGCCTGGCGCTGACCGGGCGCTATGCGTTCGCGCGCAAGATCACGGTGCAGTATCCGGAAGAGAAGACTCCGCTCAGCCCCCGCTTCCGCGGACTGCATGCGCTGCGGCGCTACCCGAACGGCGAAGAACGCTGCATCGCCTGCAAGCTGTGCGAAGCGGTCTGTCCCGCGCTCGCCATCACGATCGAGTCCGAGCAGCGCGCCGACGGCACGCGGCGCACGACGCGCTACGACATCGACCTCACCAAGTGCATCTTCTGCGGCTTCTGCGAAGAGAGTTGCCCGGTGGATTCGATCGTCGAGACCGACATGCTCGAGTACCACGGCGAGCAGCGTGGCGACCTGTACTACACCAAGCCGATGCTGCTCGCGATCGGCGATCGCTTCGAGCAGAAAATCGCCGCGAACCGCGCTTCGGATGCGAAGTTCCGCTAGTCAGGTACCCCGGCCCACCGTCGACATGAATTCGCAAACCGTCCTATTCGTGATCTTCTCCGGCGTCATGCTGCTCGCGGCGCTGCGGGTGATCACGGCACGCAATCCGGTGCATGCGGTGCTGTTCCTGGTGCTTGCATTCTTCTCGGCCGCCTGCCTCTGGATGATGCTGCAGGCCGAGTTTCTCGCCATTGCGCTGGTGCTGGTCTACGTCGGGGCGGTCATGGTGCTGTTCCTGTTCGTCGTCATGATGCTGGACGTCAACATCGACCGGCTGCGCCAGGGCCTGTGGAAGCACCTGTGGGCCGGCGGACTGGTGGCTGCGCTGATCGTGCTGCAGATGTGGCTGGTGCTGTCGCAGCCGCGCTGGAACAGCCTGACGGAGCCCGGGCCGGGCATCGCCAACGTCAACAACATCAAGGCGCTGGGGCGGCTGACTTTCACGGAGTACGTCTTCCCGCTGCAGATCGCGGGCGCCCTGCTGCTGGTGGCGATCATCGCGGCGATCTCGCTGACACTGCGCGGACGCAAGGACAGCAAGCGGCAGGATCCGTCGCAGCAGGTGAAGGTCAAGCGGGCCGACCGTGTACGGCTGGTCAACATGCCGAGTGACGAAGAGGCGCGCCAGACCCGCAAGGGCTGAGCCGCAGAAGAAGAACGGGCAAAGAGCGGAGGGGCAGTTGGTTTCGCTGTCGTGGTACCTGGGAGTGGGGGCGTTGCTGTTCGCGATCAGCGTGATCGGCATCTTCCTCAACCGTCGCAACCTGATCGTGCTGCTGATGGCGATCGAGCTGATGCTGCTCGCCGTCAACATCAACTTCGTTGCCTTCTCGCACTACCTCGGCGACTACCACGGGCAGGTGTTCGTGTTCTTCATCCTCACGGTGGCCGCCGCGGAGTCGGCGATCGGCCTGGCGCTGCTGGTCATCCTGTTCCGCAATCTCTCGACCATCAATGTCGAGGAACTCGACTCGCTGAAGGGCTGACGGGATGTCCTCGATGCAGAAGATCTACCTGCTTGCCGCGCTGGCGCCCCTCGTGGGAGCGCTGGTGGCGGGCTTCGGCGGGCGGATCATCGGCCGGGCCGGCGCGCACACGGTGACGATCGCCGGCGTGCTGGTCGCGACCATCGCGTCGTTCGTCATCCTCGGCGACGTGCTGAAGGGCAACACCTTCGACGGGACGCTCTACACCTGGGCGGTGGTCGGCGGGCTGAAGCTGGAAGTGGGATTCCTCATCGATCCACTGACGGCGATGATGATGGTCGTCGTGACCTTCGTTTCGCTGATGGTCCACGTCTACACGATCGGCTACATGGCCGACGACCCCGGCTACCAGCGGTTCTTCTCGTACATCTCGCTCTTCACCTTCAGCATGCTGATGCTGGTGATGAGCAACAACTTCCTGCAGCTTTTCTTCGGCTGGGAAGCGGTGGGGCTGGTGTCGTACCTGCTGATCGGCTTCTGGTTCAAGCGGCCGACGGCGATCTACGCCAACCTGAAGGCGTTCCTCGTGAATCGCGTGGGCGACTTCGGCTTCGTGCTCGGCATCGGCCTGGTGTTCGCGTACTTCGGCACGCTGCACTACGCCGAAGTCTTCGCCGCCGCGCCCGGGATGGCGGCAACGACGATCGAACTGCTGCCGGGCAGCCCCTGGCTGCTGCTCACAGTGGTCTGCATCTGCCTGTTCATCGGCGCGATGGGCAAGAGCGCGCAGTTTCCGCTGCACGTGTGGCTGCCGGATTCGATGGAAGGCCCGACGCCGATCTCGGCGCTGATCCACGCCGCGACGATGGTCACGGCGGGCATCTTCATGGTGGCGCGCATGTCGCCACTCTTCGAGCTGTCGGATGCCGCACTGTCGTTCGTCATCGTCATCGGGGCGATCACCGCGTTCTTCATGGGCCTGCTCGGCATCGTGCAGAACGACATCAAGCGCGTCGTGGCGTATTCGACGCTGTCGCAGCTGGGTTACATGACGGTCGCGCTCGGCGCGTCCGCGTACTCGGTGGCGATCTTCCACCTGATGACACACGCGTTCTTCAAGGCGCTGCTGTTCCTGGCGGCAGGCTCGGTCATCATCGGCATGCACCACGAGCAGGACATCCGCAAGATGGGCGGCCTGTGGCGGAAGATGCCGGTCACCTGGATCACGGCGCTCGTCGGCTCGCTGGCGCTGATCGGCACGCCATTTTTCTCCGGCTTCTATTCCAAAGACTCCATCATCCTGGCGACCGAAGCGGCGGCGCGCTCCGGGCAGACCGGCGCGACGCTGGCGTACTGGGCCGTGCTGTCGGGCGTGTTCGTCACGGCCCTCTATTCATTCCGGATGTTCTTCCTCGTGTTCCACGGCAAGCCGCGCTGGCAGCATGCCGGCGATGGCCACGGCCACGATGATCACCATGGGCACGGCGATGGACATCACGGCGAACCGCACGAGTCGCCCAATGTGGTGACGGTCCCGCTGGTAATGCTCGCGATTCCGTCGCTCGTCATCGGCTTCGTCACCATCGACGCGATGCTGTTCGGAGGCTTCTTCGGCAAGTCGATCATCGTCGATGCGGCCCGCCATCCTGCAATGACCGAGCTGATGGCGCACTTCCATGGCGCCACCGCCATGGCGCTGCACGGTTTCGCGACGATGCCGGTCTGGCTCGATGTCATCGGCGTCGGCCTGGCGGCGTTCCTGTATCTGAAGCGGCCGGACATCCCGGAGAAGCTTGCGCAGCGCTTCGGCGCGCTCTACCGCCTGCTGGACAACAAGTACTACCTCGATCGCATCAACGAAGTCGTCTTCGCCGGGGGCGCGCGCCTGCTGGGGCGGGGCTTGTGGAAAGGCGGAGACGTGGCGCTGATCGACGGCCTGGCGGTCAACGGCAGCGCCCGCGTCGTCGGGTGGATCGCGGCGGTGTCGCGGCTGCTGCAGACAGGCTACATCTATCACTACGCCTTCGGAATGATCATCGGCCTGCTGGCGATGGTGACGCTGTTCGTCACCTTCGGCCGCTAGGCACGGCGGGACAAGAAGAACAATGCAGACAGCAACCCCGTGGCTCAGCCTGGCGATCTGGATCCCGATCGCCTTCGGCCTCGCCATCCTCGCGGCAGGGCGTGACCGCAACGCCAACGTCATCCGCGCCGTCGCGCTCGCGGGCAGCCTGCTGGGCCTGCTCGTGACCGTGCCGCTCTATACGGGCTTCGACGCCGCGAGCGCCGATCTGCAGTTCGTCGAGAAGGCGGTCTGGATCGAGCGCTTCAATGCGCACTACCACCTCGGCATCGACGGGCTGTCGGTCTGGTTCGTGCTGCTGACCGCGTTCATCACCGTGATCGTCGTTCTCGCCGGCTGGGAGGTGATCCAGGACCGTGTGGCCCAGTACTACGCCGCATTCCTGATCCTGTCGGGCCTGATGGTCGGCGTGTTCACGGCGGTCGACGGGCTGCTGTTCTACGTCTTCTTCGAGGCCACGCTGATCCCGATGTACATCATCATCGGTGTCTGGGGCGGCGCGAACCGCGTGTACGCGGCGTTCAAGTTCTTCCTGTACACATTGCTTGGCTCGCTGCTGATGCTGGTGGCGCTCGTCTATCTCTACTACGCGTCGGACGGCAGCTTCGCGATCTTCGACTGGCACGCGACCCCGCTCGGCAGGACGCCGCAGATCCTGCTGTTCCTCGCGTTCTTCATGGCGTTCGCGGTCAAGGTGCCGATGTGGCCGGTGCACACCTGGCTGCCGGACGCGCACGTCGAGGCGCCCACCGGAGGCTCGATCGTGCTGGCGGCGATCATGCTCAAGCTCGGCGCCTACGGCTTCGTTCGCTTTTCGCTACCGATCACGCCCGACGCCTCGCACGAACTCGCGGGCTTCATGATCGCGCTGTCGCTGATCGCCGTTGTCTACATCGGGCTGGTGGCGCTGGTGCAGACCGACATGAAGAAGCTCGTTGCCTACTCCTCGATCGCGCACATGGGCTTCGTGACGCTTGGGCTTCTTCATCTTCAACGCGATCGGCGTCGCGGGCGGGATCGTCCAGATGATCTCGCACGGTTTTGTCTCGGGCGCGATGTTCTTCTGCATCGGCGTCATGTACGACCGCATGCACAGCCGCAACATCGCCGACTACGGCGGCGTCGTCAACACGATGCCGAAGTTCGCGGCCTTCTTCATGCTGTTCGCGATGGCCAACGCCGGCCTTCCCGCAACCAGCGGCTTCGTCGGCGAGTTCATGGTCATCCTCGGGGCGGTCAAGTTCGACTTCTGGATCGGCCTGATCGCGGGCACGACCCTGATCTTCGGCGCTGCCTACTCGCTCTGGATGTACAAGCGGGTGGTGTTCGGCGAGGTGGCCAACCGCCACGTGGCAGCGCTGGCCGACGTGAACGGCCGCGAGTTCCTGATCCTGTTGCTGCTGGCCGCAGCGGTCATGTGGATGGGCCTGTATCCGAAGCCGGTGACGGACCTGATGGACGCATCCGTCGCCAACCTCCTCAAGCACGTGGCCGAGTCGAAGCTCCCGGCCGGCGTCGCGATCCGATAGGCGCCGCGCATGCAACCGCTCAACTCTCTTGCCGCCTTGCCCGAGATCGTGCTGCTGGTGGCTGCCTGCGCGCTGCTGGTGGGCGATCTTTTCGTGCCTGACTCGCGCCGCAATGTGACCTACGTGGCGACCCTCATCATCCTCACGCTGGTCGGCGCCGTGTGCTGGGTCTTCCTTTCCGCCGGCGTCGTCACCTACGCCTTCGGCGGCATGTACGTCACCGATCCGATGGCGAGCCTGCTGAAGCTGGTCGCAGTCGTTGCCGTTGCGCTGGTCCTGGTGTATTCGCAGTCGTACGCGCGCGACCGCGGCGTCTGGAAGGGGGAGCTCTTCTCGCTGTCGCTCTTCGCGCTGCTCGGGATCATGCTGATGATCTCGGCCAACAACCTGCTCGTCATCTATCTCGGGCTCGAGCTGCAGGCGTTGTCGCTGTACGCGCTGGTGGCGCTGCGCCGCGACCATGCGGTGTCGAGCGAGGCGGCGATGAAGTACTTCGTACTAGGCGCGCTGGCATCGGGCTTCCTGCTCTACGGCATGAGCATGCTGTATGGCGCCAGCGGCACGCTCGACATCAACGAGCTCGCCGACCGGGTCGTCACCGGTCACGTCGCCAGCCGGGTCTCGCTGGTGTTCGGCACGGTGTTCATCGTCGCCGGGCTGGCGTTCAAGTTCGGTGCTGTCCCGTTCCACATGTGGGTGCCGGATGTCTACCAGGGTGCCCCCACCCCGGTGACGATGCTGATCGGCTCGGCCCCCAAGCTCGCCGTGTTCGCGGTGACCTTCCGCATCCTCGTCGAAGGGCTGCTGCCGCTCGCGGGAGACTGGCAGCGCATGCTGATCGTGCTGGCCGTGGCGTCACTGGTGCTCGGCAACCTGACTGCGATCGCGCAGAGCAACCTGAAGCGGATGCTGGCGTACTCGACAATCGCGCAGATGGGCTTCGTGCTGCTGGCCATGCTCTCGGGCGTGGTGGGCGGCAACGCTTCGTCGACCGTCAATTCCTACAGCGCGGCGATGTTCTACCTGATCACCTACGCGCTGACGACGCTGGGCACCTTCGGCATCATCCTGCTGCTGGCTCGTAGCGGTTTCGAGGCGGAAGAGATTGCCGACCTGAAGGGGCTGAACCGGCGCAGCCCCTGGTATGCCTTCGTGATGCTGCTGCTGATGTTCTCGCTCGCCGGCATTCCACCCACCGTGGGTTTCTACGCCAAGCTGGTCGTCCTGCAGGCCTTGCTGGGCGACGGTTTGCACGGCGGCATGCTCTGGCTGGCGATCATCGCCGTGATGTTCTCGCTGGTCGGTGCGTTCTACTACCTGCGCGTCGTCAAGATCATGTACTTCGACGAACCGCCGGCCGGAGCGCCGGCGCCGATCGCGGCGACGATGGACATGCGGGTGGCGTTGTCCATCAACGGTGCGCTGGTGCTGGTGCTCGGCATCCTGCCCCAGTACCTGCTGAAGCTCTGCACCGACGCGATGATCCGCACGATCGGTGGCTGATCCCACGCTGCCGTCGGGTGCCGGCGGTGACGATCCGCTGGCCGAGCGCACGCTCGACAGCCGCCTGGCCTACGACGGCGTGTTCCTGCGGCTCTTCGTCGATCATGTGCGTGCGGCCGATGGCCACGAGAGCACGCGCGAGTACCTGCGCCACCCGGGTGCGGTGATGATGATCCCCCTGCTCGACGATGGCCGGGTCGTGCTGGAGCGGCAGTTTCGCTATCCCGCTCGGCCGCAGCCTCATCGAGTTCCCCGCCGGCAAGATCGATCCGGGCGAAGCGCTGCTGGCCTGCGCGCAGCGCGAACTGCGGGAGGAAACCGGCTACGTCGCGCGCGACTGGACCTATCTCGGTGGGTTCCACAATGCCATCGCCTACAGCGACGAGAAGATCGAGGTCTTCCTCGCACGCGGCCTCACGCACGAGGGCGCCGAGCTCGACGTCGGCGAAGTGCTGGAAGTGTTCACCGCCCCATGGGAGCAGCTGCTCGACTGGATCCGCGACGGCACCATCACCGACGTCAAGACCATCGTCGGCACCTACTGGCTCGAACGCGCGCTCAAGCAGGCGTAGTGGGGCAGGGCGCCGCGCGCATGGGTGACGCGCGCGGCCTCCCTCAGCAGACCTTCAGCGCCCCCTCCAGATCGGCGATCAGGTCTTCCTCGTGCTCGAGGCCGATCGACACGCGGATCAGTCCCTCCGAAATCCCGATCTGCTGCCGCAGTTCGAGCGGCACGCCGGAGTGCGTCGTCGACGCCGGGTGGCAGATCAGCGACTCGGTCCCGCCGAGGCTGACGGCGGACTTGAAGAGCGTCAGCGCGTTGATGAAGCGGAACGCCATGTCGCGCCCGCCATCGAGCACGAACGAAAACGTCGATCCGGCCCCGGTGCACTGCCCGCGATAGACCCGCTGGTAGTTCTCGTCCGCGATGAGCTGCGGATGCAGCACCTGCACCTTGCGGATCGGGTTGTCCGCCAGCCAGTGGGCGACGCGGCTGCCGGTGGCGGCGGCGCGCCGCATGCGCAGCACCAGCGTTTCCATCGAGCGCGCGATCATCCATGAGGAATGCGGGTCGAGCTGCGAGCCGAAGGCGCCACGCAGCAGCCGCAGCTTGCCGACGAGGTCCTTGCGCCCGGTCACGCCGCCGGCGACAAGGTCGCTGTGGCCGCCGACGTACTTGGTCAGCGAGTACACCGACAGGTCGATGCCCTCGCGGATCGGGTGCTGGAAGATCGGTCCGAGCATCGTGTTGTCGCACGCCGAGATTGGCCGGTAGCCGTGCTTGCGTTCGAAGGCGTCGATCGTTGCCACCACGGCCTTGAGATCGACCAGTGCGTTGGTCGGGTTGGCCGGAGTTTCAAGGTAGAAGAGTCCCACGCGACCAAGCGCCGCGGCCGCTTCGAGCGCGGCCGCCATCTGGTCGGGCGAGAGGCCATCGGCGAACGGATGTCCGCCGATGCCCCACTCGGGCAGGATCTTGCGGATCAGCGTCTCCGTGCCGCCGTAGAGCGGCGTGGAGTGCACGACCTGGTCGCCGGGCCGCAGGAAGGTCAGCAGCACCGTGCCGATCGCCGCCATGCCGCTCGAGGTCACGATGGCGTCCTCCGCGCCGTCGAGCAGCGCCAGGCGATCCTCCACGATCTCCAGGTTAGGGTGGTTGAAACGGCTGTAGACGAGGCCTGCTCCGGTGTCCGCGGGACGGGGCTTGCGACCCGCAACCACGTCGAAGAACGCCGCGCCGTCCTCTGCCGTCTTGAACGCGAAGGTGGACGTCAGGAACACCGGCGGCTTGACCGCACCCTCCGAGAGGAACGGGTCGTAGCCGTACGACATCATCTGTGTTTCGGGATGCAGTTCGCGGCTCGAAATGGCCCGCTTGTGATAGCTCGAGTACGACATGTGCCTCCCCTCGGATTGCGGTTCGCCTGCGAAGGGAGCATCGTCGGCCAAAAGGGCACGACGTTCAAGGGCAATGCGCTGCGGCAGTCGGCGCGCGGCGGTAGGCCGACTACATGTTGACGTAATTCGGTCCGCCGCCGCCCTCGGGCACGACCCAGACGATGTTCTGCGTCGGATCCTTGATGTCGCAGGTCTTGCAGTGCACGCAGTTCTGGAAGTTGATCTGCAGCCTGTCAGACCCGTCGTCGCTCTTCACGAACTCGTACACGCCTGCGGGGCAGTAGCGCTGTTCCGGCCCGGCATAGCGGGCGAGGTTGACCTGTACCGGGACGGTTGCCTGCTTGAGGGTCAGGTGCGCGGGCTGGTTTTCCTCGTGATTCGTATTCGACAGGAACACCGAGGAAAGCTTGTCGAACGTGATCCGGTTGTCGGGCTTGGGATACTCGATCGGCGTGCACTCGGCGGCCGGCTTCAGCTTCTCGTGATCGGCCTTCGTCCGGTGCAGCGTCCAAGGCGCCTTGCCGCGGAAGACGATCTGGTCGACGCCCCACAGCACCGCACCGGTGACGAGGCCCTTGTCCAGATAGGGCTTGAAGTTGCGCGCCCGGTGCAGCTCGTCGTGCAGCCAGCTCGATTCGAACGCGGCAGGGTAGGTGGCCAGTTCGTCGCGGCTGCGCCCGGCCGACACCGCGTCGAAGGCCGCGTCGGCGGCCAGCATGCCGGTCTTGATGGCCGCGTGCGAGCCCTTGATGCGCGGCGCATTCAGGAAGCCGGCATCGCATCCGATCAATGCGCCGCCCGGGAACACCAGCTTGGGCAGGCTCTGCAGCCCGCTGGCGTTGATCGCGCGCGCGCCGTACGACAGGCGCTTGCCGCCCTCGAGGAAGGAGCGGATCGTCGGATGGGTCTTGTAGCGCTGGAACTCCTGGAACGGCTCCAGGTAGGGATTGGTGTACCCCAGACCGACCACGAGGCCGATCGAAACCAGGTTCTGGTCGAAGTGATAGACGAAGCCACCGCCGTAGGTGGCGTTATCGAGCGGCCAGCCGGCGCTGTGCACGACCAGTCCGGCCTGGAACTTCGACGGCTCGACCTCCCAGACCTCCTTGATGCCGATGCCCCAGGTCTGCGGATCGCGGCCGTCGAGCAGCTTGAATCGCTCGATGACCTGCTTGCCCAGGTGCCCGCGCGCGCCTTCCGCGAACAGGGTGTACTTGCCGATCAGTTCCACGCCCGGCTGGAAGTTGCCCGTCGGCTCCCCGTCCTTGCCGATGCCCATGTTGCCGGTGGCGACCCCGCGCACGGCGCCCTTGTCGTCGTAGAGCACTTCCGCGGCTGCGAAGCCCGGGAAGATCTCCACGCCGAGCGCCTCGGCCTGCTGGCCCAGCCAGCGCACGACATTGCCCAGGCTCACGACGTAGTAGCCGTCGTTGATGAAGCAGGCCGGCAGCAGCCAGTGCGGGTTGTAGATCGCCTTGGTCTCGGTCAGGATGTAGAAGCGATCCTCGCTGACCGGCGTCGTCAGCGGTGCGCCGAGTTCCTTCCAGTTCGGGAACAGTTCGGCGAGCGCGATCGGATCCATCACCGCGCCCGAGAGGATGTGCGCGCCGATTTCCGATCCCTTTTCGAGCACGCAGACCGAACACTCCGCGCCCCGTTCGGCCGCCCGCTGCTTGATCCGGATGGCGGCGGCGAGGCCCGCAGGCCCACCGCCCACGACGACCACGTCGTACTCCATCGCCTCGCGTTCGATTGCCTGCGGACCGGTCATCTCGCCCTCGTCACGATCGTTGCGCCAAGACACGGATTGTCCCGGAGATTGATTAGAGGCCGCAATCGACTGTGCGATCATGTCCGGGACGTACGCAGAGGCCGGAGATGAGAACCAACCTCAAGGAAAAAGTTGCGCTTGTGACGGGAGCGAGCAGCGGGCTCGGGAGCCGGTTCGCGCGCGTGCTGGCTGCCAATGGAGCGCTGACGGTGCTGGCGGCGCGGCGCATCGAGCGCCTGAAGGACCTGCGGGCGGAGATCGAGGCGGCCGGCGGTGCCGCGCACGTGGTTCCGCTGGACGTCACGGATCTCGACTCGGTCCGCGCTGCCGTCGAACAGGCGGAGCGCGAAGTCGGGCCGATCGACATCCTCGTCAACAACTCGGGTGTCTCGACGACGCAGCGGCTGGTCGACGTGACGCCGGTCGACTTCGACTTCGTCGTCAACACCAACGTGAAGGGCGCATTTTTCATGGCGCAGGAAGTCGCGCAGCGCATGATCGCGCGCGGCAAGGGCCAGGCCGACTTTCGCGGCCGCATCGTCAACATCGCCTCGGTCGCCGGGCTGCGCGTGCTGCCGCAGATCGGCCTGTACTGCATGAGCAAGGCGGCCGTGGTCCAGATGACCAAGGCACAGGCGCTGGAGTGGGGTCGATTCGGCATCAACGTCAACGCGATCTGCCCGGGCTACATACGCACCGAGATCAACGATGCGTACTGGGAGACCGACGGTGGCCGCAAGCTGATGCAGATGCTCCCGCGCAAACGGGTCGGCGGCGCGGAGGATCTCGACGGCGTGCTGCTGCTGCTCGTCGCCGACGAGTCGCAGTTCATCAACGGCGCCATCATCGCGGCCGACGACGGAATGTCGGTGACGTGATCTGACAGCCGCACGGCCGCGGAGAAATCGGGTCAGGTCATGAAGGAATTCGTCGTCGACATTCCGCTGCGCTGGGGCGACATGGACGCCATGGCGCACCTCAACAACGTCATCTACTTTCGCCTGATGGAAGAGGCGCGCATACGCTGGTTTCAGCAGCTCGGCTTCTCGACGCTGCCGACCGGCGAGGCGCCGATCCTGGCGCATGTGTCCTGTGACTTCGTGCGCGCGATGACGTATCCCGGCACCGCGCTCGTGCGCCAGATCGTGACGCGGGTCGGCCGATCCAGCGTCGAGATGTCGCTCTCCATCGAGAAGGAGGGTGAGCCCGGCGTGACCTACGCCACCGGACGCTCGGTCATCGTCTGGTACGACTACGGCACCGGCAAGTCCATGCCCTGGCCCGAAGCAGTCCGCGAGGCGATCACTTAAACTTCGCGGCATCAGGCAGCGGAGGATTCGATGAACAAGGTGTATGCGTCGGCCGCAGCGGCGTTGGCCGATGTGGTGAAGGACAACCAGACCGTCGCCGTGGGGGGCTTCGGCCTCTGCGGCATCCCCGAGGCACTGATCGTTGCCCTGCGCGACAGCGGCGTGAAGGGCCTGACGTGCGTCAGCAACAACGCCGGTGTCGACGGGTTCGGGCTGGGCCTGCTGCTCGCCACGCGGCAGGTCCGCAAGATGATCTCGTCGTACGTCGGCGAGAACAAGGAATTCGAGCGCCAGTACCTGGCCGGAGAACTCGAACTCGAGTTCACGCCGCAGGGCACGCTGGCCGAGCGCATGCGTGCGGGTGGCGCGGGCATCCCGGCGTTCTTCACGCGCACCGGCGTCGGCACCATTGTTGCCGAGGGCAAGCCGACCCAGGTGTTCGACGGCGTCTGGGGCGGGAAGGAATACGTCATGGAGCGCGGCATCCGGGCCGATGTGTCGCTGGTGAAGGCGTGGAAGGCCGACCAGCAGGGCAATCTCGTCTACCGCAAGACGTCGCGCAACTTCAACCCCGTCGTCGCGATGTGCGGCAAGGTGACCATCGCCGAGGTCGAGGAAATCGTCGACAACGGCGCACTCGACCCCGACCAGGTGCACACGCCAGGGATCTTCGTGAAGCGACTCGTGCTCAACAGGACGCCGGAAAAGCGCATCGAACAGCGCACCGTGCGGCAGAAATAGGAGAATCGGCCCATGCCCTGGACCCGTGAAGAAATGGCTGCGCGCGCGGCCAAGGAACTGCAGGACGGCTTTTACGTCAACCTCGGCATCGGACTGCCGACGCTGGTGGCCAACTACATCCCGGCCGGCATCAACGTGATGCTCCAGTCGGAAAACGGACTGCTCGGCATCGGTCCCGTTTCCGACCGAGGAGGAAGTCGATGCCGACCTGATCAACGCCGGCAAGCAACTGGTGACGGCGTTGCCGGGATCGAGCTTCTTCTCCAGCGCGGACTCGTTCGCGATGATCCGCGGCGGACACATCAACCTGGCGATCCTCGGCGCGATGCAGGTCAGCGAGAAAGGCGACCTGGCGAACTGGATGATCCCCGGCAAGCTGGTCAAGGGCATGGGCGGGGCGATGGACCTCGTCTCGGGGGTCGAGCGCGTCATCGTGCTGATGGAGCATTGCGCCAAGAGCGGCGAGCACAAGATCCTGCAGAACTGCACGTTGCCGCTGACCGGGCGCGCCGTGGTCAACCGCATCGTCACCGAGCTCGGAGTATTCGACGTAACAGCCGATGGCCTCAAGGGAGTCGAACTGGCGCCCGGTGTGACGACCGAGGAAGTGCGCATCAAGACCGGATGCCACGTTCATCTCTCGCAGCTGGCGGCCACGGCCTGAGCGTCGCCGCGGCGAGGTCGCCATGAGCGCCGGACACGGCGGCCACTCCACGCTCGGCGCGCACGAGCGCGGCGACAGCCACTACACGCATCAGTCGCGTCCGCACGGTGCGGGACCGCTGGCGACGGCGGTAGTACTCACGCTGGCCTACGCGCTGGTCGAGGTGATCGGTGGCCTGTGGTCCGGGTCACTCGCGCTGCTGGCCGACGCCGGGCACATGGCGACCGACTCCGCCGCGCTGCTCTTCGCGCTCGCGGCCAACATCATTGCGCGGCGACCGGTCTCGGACCGGCACTCCTTCGGCCTGGCGCGCATCGAGGTGATCGCGGCCTTTGTCAACGCGATCGCGATGCTGGCCGTGGTCGCATGGATCTTTTACGAGGCCATCGACCGCATCAAGAGCCCGGTGCCGGTGAAGGGCCTCGGGGTGTTCGTCATCGCCGGTATCGGCCTGCTCGTCAACATCGCGGTGGCGTGGAGCCTTTCGCGTGACCGGGAAAACGTCAACACGCGCGCGGCGTTCATTCACGTCATGGGCGACCTGCTGGGTTCGGTGGCCGCGATCGTCGCGGGCGTCGTCATCTACTTCGGCGGGCCGCTCATCGCAGACCCGTTGCTGTCGATGTTCGTGGCGGCGCTGATCCTGCGCTCCACGTTTGGCGTATTGCGTGAGACGACACTGGTCCTGCTCGACAGCGTGCCGGAGAACGTCGACTACGCCACGGTGGGCCGGTCGCTGGCGGCGGTTCCGGGCATCGTGTCGGTGCACGACCTGCACGTCTGGTCGATGGTGCCGGGCAAGTCGGCGCTCTCGGCGCATGTGCTGGTGGACGATATCGAGCGCTGGCCCGTGGTGCTGCACCAGGCGCGCTTCATCCTGCGGCGCGAGTTCGGAATCGATCACATCACGCTGCAACCCGAGTGGCTGCGCAAGGACGCTCCGGAACGCGTGATTCCGTTGGGCGAACAAGTCACGCGCCCCTCCAGGCTGCACTGACGGCACCGCACGCGCGCCCTGCGGGTGCCGCGGTGGTCAGGCGGCACGCCACAGGGCACCGAGGCCGCACCCGTTGCCGGGCGAGTCAGGATCCGAGGCGATTCAGCACTGCGAGCACGCCCATCAGCAGGGGCTGGTGCACCAGGTAGACGGTCAACGCCCAGGTCCCCAGGAAGACCAGCAGCCGTGGGGGTGAAGCGTTGAGCCCCTGCAGCGCCGCCGGGAGCTTCCAGTCCTGCTTCTGCCAAACGCTTCCCAGGCCCGCGCCGACCAGCACGACGCCGAGCCATGGGAACAGGGGAACGTAGTCCTCGGTGCGTGGCAGGGCGGAGACGAATCCCACGATGGCCAGCGGTGGCTGGTTGAAGGCGGGATTCGAGTAGAGCAGGCCGAGCGCGATGACGGCGACGCCCAGTACCAGGTTCCAGGTCCCGAGGCGGACAAGGGGTCGCACGATGATCAGGGCGGCCGCGACGAAGTGCAGGATGCCAAACCAGATGACCCGCGGGCCGAACACCAGTGCGCTGCCGGCCGACACCAACAGGGCTGCGCCGGCGATCTGCGCCCAGCGGCGCCAGAAGTCGCGTGCATCGGGCCGGAAGGCGCTCCGCAGCGTCAGGCTGACACCGACGAGCAGCACGAACTGCGAAACGATTGCCGTGCGCCAGCCGGTCCACGGCTGATCGGTCAGCATCCGCAACGTTACCCAGCCGAAATAGTTGAGGTCGTAGATGAAGTGATAGACGATCATCTGCGCCACTGCGAAGCCACGCAACGCGTCGACAATCGGCAGGCGAACAGGGTGGGCTTTCATCTCGGGCGGTGGAGATGCTACCGGGAAGTCCATGGCCCGCATTGCAGGCGCTATCCTCGCTGAAGCCCGCGGGCGCGTCAGGAGCGCAGCCGGAGGCGGCTGGACTGCCGGTGAACATCTACGATCGCTATCTGCTTCCACACCTGACCCACTGGGTCTGCGCCAGTCCGGCGGTCGAGCGCCAGCGTCGGCGCGTCGTACCGCGGGCACGCGGGCGGATCCTGGAAGTAGGATTCGGATCGGGCCTCAATCTGCCGCACTACACGAGGTCGCAGGTGGAGTGGATCTGGGCCATCGAGCCGTCGGTACCGATGCACCAGCTGGCCGAGCCGCGTATCGAGGCCAGCGGCCTCGATGTGCGCTGCATTGAAGCGGTCGCCGAGAACATTCCATTGCCTAGCGCGAGCGCCGACAGCGCCGTCGTGACGTTCTGCCTGTGCACGGTCAGGGATCCGGGTGCTGCGCTCAGCGAGGTGCGACGCGTCCTGCGCCCCGATGGCCAGTTGCTGTTTGCAGAACACGGCGCCGCGCCGGACCC
This sequence comes from uncultured beta proteobacterium, assembly GCA_963780715.1. Classification (GTDB taxonomy): domain Bacteria; phylum Pseudomonadota; class Gammaproteobacteria; order Burkholderiales; family Burkholderiaceae_F; genus JALORV01. The sequence goes on along the minus strand of CAWADK010000008.1, from coordinate 6,768 downwards.
CGGTGTGCGGCGCTGGCAGGACCGCCTGAATGGCGTCTGGGGACGTCTGGCCGGCGGCTGCAACCTGAACCGCTCGATCGTGCGCCTGATCGAGGACGGTGGCTTCACGCTCGAAGAGGTTCACAGCGACTACATGCCGAGGGCGCCGCGCGTCGCCGGTTACGTCAGCTGGGGTGTTGCGCGGCCAGCCTAGATGACCGCCGCGGCGGCCGTCGCCACACTTGCTTCGCAGGTCGAGTTCCGACGTGCTCTCGGCGCTCGTTCGCATCGCCCGTCAGCCCGTACACTTCGGGGCGTTTCGGAGCGGTCGCCGCCGACGATCGTGCGAGTTGCACCTGCAGGGTTGATTCTTCGCGTTGCGATCGGGTCTCGAACCGGCTTCATCGTAGATTCGGCATCGAGAATTTCCGTCAAAGACGTGCCAAGCGAACCACGGAGTCATAGCGTTTCCCGATGAGCGAAATACGCGCGCTGCTCCTGACCGACGTCGTCGACAGCACGAAGCTCGCCGAGTCGATCGGCGACGAGGCGATGGCGGAGGTGTGGACGTCCCACGACCGCGTGGCGCGCGACCTGTTGCCGAAGTTCCGGGGCCGCGAGATCGACAAGACCGACGGCATGCTGATGCTGTTCGATGGTGCGGCCGATGCTGTTGCGTACGCGCTCGCCTATCACCACGCCCTCGCGGGGCTGCCCGTTCCGCTGAAGGCGCGCGCGGGCGTACACGTCGGGGCGGTCACGCTGCGCGAGAACAGCGCGGCAGACATCGCGCTCGGCGCCAAGCCCATTGAAGTCGAGGGCCTCGCCAAGCCGACCGCCGCACGTGTGATGTCGCTCGCGCGCGGCGGGCAGATCTTGCTGACGACCGAGGCTCGCGAGGATCTCGGCAAGACCGAACTCAAGGTCGTCTCGCACGGGCACTGGATGGTCAAGGGCGTTGCCGACCCGCTCGAGCTCTTCGAAGTTGGCGAGCCGCACACCCGATTCAGCCCGCCCGCCGATTCCGAAAAGGTGTTCCGGGTCGTGCAGATGGGCGACTGGTGGCTGCCGGTCCGGGACATCCCGACACAACCTGCCGCATCCAGGCACGTCGTTCGTCGGCCGGGAAGCAGGAACTCGACGAGGTCAAGGAGTTTCTCGACAAGTCGCGCGCTGGTGACGCTGGTTGGCATGGGCGGACTCGGCAAGACGCGGCTGTGCCTCCAGGCGGCTGCCGAACTGATCCACCAGTTTCCCGACGGCGTCTGGTTCCTCGATCTCGCACCGCTGCACGATCCGACGCCCTGGTCGTCGGCGAAGCGGCGCAGGTCATCGGCGTCAATGAAGAGCCGGGTCGAACGCGCCTGCAGGCGATCTGCGCGCATCTCAAGGCGCGGCGCGCCCTGATCATCCTCGACAACTGCGAGCACCTGGTCCAGGCGTCGGCAGAGTTCGCAGCCGCGATCCTGCGCGCGGCGCCCTACGTGCGCATGCTTGCCTCGAGCCGCGAGGCCCTGCATGTACCGGGCGAGCAGAGCTACCCGATCCGCCCGTTGCCGTTGCCGGCGCGGGACGCCGGATTCAACGAGACATCGGCTTCGCACAGCGGTGCGCCTGTTCGTCGAGCGCGCACGGCAGCACAAGCCGTGTTTCGCATTCGAAGCGGCGCAGGCGCCGATGGTGGCGGAACTGGTCTCGCGGCTGGAGGGCATTCCGCTGGCACTCGAACTCGCTGCGGCGCGCATCAAGGTCGCTGTCGGTCGCCGAAATCAACGCGCGGCTGAAGGACCGGTTCAAGCTCCTGACCGGCGGCGCGCGCGTGCTGCAGGAGCGACAGCAGACGCTGCGCGCGCTGGTCGACTGGTCCTACGACCTGCTGAACGCTCAGCGAGCAGACGCTGCTCGCACGACTCGCGCGTGTTCGTCGGCGGCTTCGATCTCGAAGCCGCGGAGCACGTCTGCGCTGCCGATCCGGTGAGCGCGGAGGACGTCCTCGACCTGCTCGCCTCGCTGGTCGAAAAGTCGCTCGTGCATGTTCGACGAGATCAGGACGACAGCACGCGCTATCGCATGCTGGAGACGATTCGCGACTATGCGCGCGAAAAGCTCGAGCAGACTGGCGACCGGCCGACGCGCGCGGTCCGCACACTGCGAGCACTACTTTGCGCTGGCCGAAGCAGGCGAACTACGGCATGCGGGGGCCAGAACAGGCCGAGTGGATTCGGCGGATCGAAGCAGACCTCGACAATGTCCGAGCTGCCATCTCGCTGGCGCTTGCGGGCGAGGCGGATCCGTTCATTGCCGTGAAGATCGCTGTCGCGATGCAGGCATTCTGGATCCTGCGCGGCTACGCAACTGAGGGACGCCGAATCGTGCGAGCCGCGCTGGCGTTGCCGGCGATCGGGAGTCGGACGTGGCGCACGCCTGGGCACTGTACGTTGGCGCCGGGCTGGCCGAAAGTCAGAGCGACCACGCCGAGGCGCGTCGAATGCTGGAGACGTGCCTGGTCTTGCGGCGTCGACTCGAGAATCCGGTCGAGCTCGCGGCCACGCTTTCGACGATTTCGCTGGCAAGACTGCAGGCGGGCGACGTCGCGGGCGCTCGCGACGGGCGAACGAGAGGCGCTGCAGGATCTTCACGGAAGTCGGGCGATCGCCGCGGCGAGGTAATAGGCCTGTGCACTTGGCACAGATCGCCGCCTACGCTGGCGACGATCGCACGCGCGCACGCAATTGCGAGATGCGCTCGCGATTGCGCGCGAGATCAGGCATCAGGAACTTCGAGGGTGTAGTGCGAACTGCGTCTTGGACAGCTTGACATTCGAACTCTGGCGACTGCGGAAGGCGCGAGCTCGTGGCTTGAAGCGATCCTTGACCATCTGCAGGGAGGCGGCCGACAAGAGAGGAGAGGCCAACGCACTGCGATGGCTGGGCAAGTGCGACCTGGAGAAAGGTCATTCGCGTCGGCTCGAAGCTCAGGCTGACCGAAGCCTTGCGGGCGCTTCAAGTCATTCGAAATGTGGGAAGAGCTTCTCGGATGCCTTGAAGACTTTGCCGCAGTTGATCCACCAAGAAGGTACATCCGACCGAGCAGTGCGAATCTGGGCAGCAGCGGGGAAAGCGAGAGAGCGCCTGAGCCTGGCGAGGTCGCCGCGTGCCGAGTTGCGGTGTCAGAACTCAGTTGATTGTCTATGGAAAGGCGATCACAGCCGCGACGATGGAGTCGAACCTGCTAGACGGGCGCGAGTGGGACGTCGAGGACGCCGTAGTCTATGCACTAGAGGCGGCGGTCGAAACGAGCGCCACGACCTGAGATTGCCCTGCGCTCAGGGCCATTGGACATGCGAACGAGCGCTGCTTTGTGCCAGCGCTCTGGGCTGCTAGGCAGTGAGGTGCCGCCGCGCAAGCCAACCCATGACGCCAATCCCTAGCAGCAACAAGGGCAGACTTGCCGGTTCCGGAACAACCCGGAAGGTGATGAATGGGGTGCCGTCCGGCGGACTCCGGTCGCTGAATCCTGCTGTCTTGTGTCCTTCGGGCGGATCGGAGACGAACCCCATTCGTGCAATGTCGTTTTCGAACAGCAGAACGAAGTCAGTGTAGGGGCCGCCCGCTAATCGGCAGGGTGGACGGCCTGAAGTAGTTGAATGTGCCTAAGACGCCGGTCAGCAAACCGTTGTCGAGTTTCATGGCCAAGACGAATGGCGACGATACGTCGAACGAAAGCGTTTCCTGGAACGCCGCGTTCGTAGGGTCGCTGAACTTGTAGAACTCGACCTCCGCACTGACGAGCTGCATTCCGGAAGAAGAGCAGCTGTCAAAGTTGAATACCCAGCCTGACTGCGACAGACATGCGTCGGGAACGAAGAATGTTGCCTCACCTCGCCATCCGAGGTCTGGGAACGCAGACCCAAATGAAGGATCCCAAGCCCCCGTGTACTGAATTGCCTGTGCCGACGGAGCAAAGGCAAATATGCTTGTCAGCGCGGCTGCTAGTGTGGCCGAACGTGCGCTTCTTTGGAGCCTTTGCAACATGACCTTCACTCCGCGTCAACAAACGTGAAGACAAACCTCTTGGCGTCTTAAAGTGCGCTCCGGTTCGCTACGAAATTGAAACGGCATCGTAACGATGCACACGCGCACATATTCGCATGATTCTATGAGTGTGGCCGGCGGCCCGTCCAGATATCGATGCGCCACTGGTCGGAATCCGTTCAAAGTGTCGGAGATTTTTACGGTCGAAGCGCGCGTGCGCTCGGAAGGTTGTGCTGGGGTCGATGCAACGTGCACGTTTCGCATGGAGGCGCCAGGCGCTTCGCGGCGGTTTGCCTGGCGGGACGCGCAGATTCGGCAACCTGGACCGCGAGTGTGCGCATCAAATTCGATGCACCACGAGAGGGCGACCTGCCATCGCCATGGGGACAGAGTGCCCTGCGGCGTACCGCCGCTCGTCTAACGCAGAGGGCGCTGCCGCAATGGAACTGTCCCGCGTTCTCGCGGCCGCTACCAGTCCGCCGGGTTCCAAGCGCCACGCAGGTAGATCTCGACAACATCTACGCGGAAGTGTCCGATCTCGACGCTGACGGCCTTCTTGGCGTCTCGTTCCGGAACGTCATGCCCGAGCAAGACGTCAATCCGGCTCTGGGTGATAGGTGTGACGGAGTCCATGCGCACCGGCTGACTTCTCGAAGGTTCGCCGGCACGCCTCGGTGAACGAAGCCGCCCAGCGCCGGCCCCCTGGGATGTCGTAGTAGCTCGTGAGATTCTTGCCTTCGTGCCTGACGATGACGGGAAATAGCCTGCGGCGAGCTTCCAGCTGTGCGACGAAGGGCCAGGGAACAAGGACAGTACGAACGAGTCCGCCTTTACCCGTCACTGAGTACAGAACGCCGGGTGCCATGTACGCGTGCAAGTAGCGAGGGATCGGTCGTGGATCGCGCGGTTGCTGATCCAGCGGGCCGATTGTGATCAGTTCCATGCTGCGCAAACCGATCGCGGCGGCCAGCCACGTTGAGAAGGCATACATAGACGTCTGGTGCGCCGCGACGGCAGCGATCTGCTCCGGCGTGTACGCCTTCGGTTTGAGCTTCTGCGGCCGGGCGGGCTCGAACAACGGCAGGCTACGGCCCGTCAGAATCTGCAGTGCCCAGCGATCCAACCGAAGTTGCCCCTCGCCGACGCGCAGACTTCGTGCATAGAGGTAGGCCTCCGGGGCATCAGGCGGAAAGGACTTGAGATTGCCGACGTGGTTCACTTCAAGAAATCGTGCAAAGCTAAGAAGATTGTTTGCGAAGTTCCGCTGGCTGCCAATGGAGTGGATCGGTCGGTCATTGCACTCTTCGGTTCGGGGACCGAGTTGAGTCTTGCGAAGTGCGATGCCCATGGCATGCCGCCGGTGTGCCTTGTCCGCGGCTGAGTCAACCCAGTAGGCGTGGTCCGCGACGTCGTAGTTGGCGGGTGGGATAGCGTAGTTCACTTCGAACTCCTTTTGCTTCGTGCGATGGCTCGATAGATCGCCGACTCGGATGGTTTCCTTCCGGACTGCCTCTGGACCCACGCGCGTAGCTCTGTGATGGAGTGGCCCTCCGCACGCATTGCTGCTATCTGGCCGACGTATGGAGCCAGAGGTGACGTGTAGATAGGAGGGCGCCTTGCAAATACTGGATAAAAGATGACAGTCCGACCCTGAAGGGTCGGCTGACGAGTCGAGTTCGCTTTCAATTCATTTCCTTTCGATCAATGTTTCGTTTGCAGGGTCACAAGTCGTTCAAGTAAGAATGCGCGGATGGTGTCCGCGGCGGCGGTTCGTCGCCGACTTGTTGATTCCATCGCGGTGCCACGAAGGCACCCAGCAACTTCTCTTGAGGAAACGCTTCTGCCGCAAAGAACGATCGACGGCTCGAACAGCCCAGTCAATCGGCTGCGGTATCAGCCGACGTGCGCCACGATGCAAACCACGAGGCGCGGCTTCGGTGTCTGACGACTCTTGGGATGAGGCTCAAGTGAGCGATTCACCGGGCGTTGCCGGTGAGTCGCTGCTTCGGCGAAATGCGCGAGGAGAACAGCCTGTTTCCTCTTCGCCAAACGCTAACGAGATCTCGATTTTGGGCAGTGCCAGCGCGAGTCGGGGCGAATTGCCCCTGCGTGTCGGCGGTGCTGTCCTTAGGGATGGACTTCGGGATCCAGGCTCAAGCTCCAGAAGCAGTAAAGCCGCTTCGGCGACGACGATGACGTCCGCCACGCCACTCAAAAATGGGAGATCCTCAGACTCAGCTGAGATGCCAAGTACCTCATGAAACCTGGACCACTCCAACGCCGGCCGCAACGAAGATCGCACGGTCGGACACGTCTCCTTCTAAACAACAACTCAAAGGGCTCACTTTTGGGTGCTGCTAACCCCCGGTCTTGGGACCGGAGCATCGCAAATGCGGGGAATGCCAACAACTGGAAATTAGTTTGCCAACTTTCGCGGACACTCACAACGGGCAAAGACCGTGAAGATTGCGGTTTATGCCGGGTGTGGTGAAGAAAGTAATCGATTCTGGGCATGCTCCCGAAGCCCGAAGTCAGGCCTTCTGCCGAATTCAAGGCTTTCTAGTGGCAGTCGGTGTCAGAACGGAACACGGGAGGATTCGCTCGAGCTTTTGCAGCGCCGGACACGCCTAGGCCGCAGCGATTCTGAAGCGAGTTGCGAGCAGCAATCCAACTGCGCGCGACGGAAGTCGTCGGAGCGCAATCACGCTTCTCAATCACGCCCCTCAATCACGAAACCGCACTGCGCGTTGATGTG
>CAWADK010000007.1:0-125131 GCA_963780715.1 uncultured beta proteobacterium | reverse complement strand
GCTCTGCGCCGAGTAGCTGTCGGTTGCGAAGTACGTCAGCGTGTAAGTGCCCGGGGCGGCGCCCGCCGTATTCCAGGTGAACTGGCCCGTCGGCGCCAACGCGGTTAGCGGAACCGTCGAACTGCTGCCGGCGACGTACGTGAGCGCGTCGCCATCGACATCGCTGCCGGTGACCGTGAACGAGACGACGGTGCCGACCGGCACGGTCTGGTCAGCCGTGTCCACGACCGTCGGTGCGTTGTTGACGCGCACGACGACGCTGTCGTCACCGACCTTCGTACTGCTGTCAGTGACGCGAAGGCGGAAGGTCAGCGCACCCGTCGCCGGCGCCGTGAAGGTCGTCGTCGCCGCCGTGGGCGTGGCGAGCGTCACCGTCGGCGTGCCGCCGGTCTGGGTCCACTCGTACGATGTGATCGTCTTGCTGGCGTATGCCTTGCTCGCGGTTCCGTTCAGCGTGACGGTGACTCCCGGGGCGACGACCTGATCGGCGCCTGCGACGGACGCCGGTGACGCCAGAGGACCCGCGGCCGTCAGCGCCTTTTCGGCGTCGAGCAACCCGGTGCCGCACTGGCCGGCGAACGTGCCACCTATCGCGCAGACACTCCCCGCCGGATAGGCGCGCACGTTGGTCCGAAGGTAAGAGCTGATCTGCGCGGGCGTCGCTTCGGGCACAAGCGACTTCAGCAGCGCCGCCACGCCCGCCACCTGCGGTGTCGCGGGGCTGGTGCCGACGAAGCCAGAATAGGCAGAGCCAGCGTGCCTGTCGCATTGGTGCTCGTCGGCGTGGTCAGGCCGAACAGCACACTCGAGAAGATGTAATAGCCGTCCCAGTTGGCGTTGTCGGTTGGGCCGCCCGAACCGAGCGACGACGGTGGGCCGCCACCCGGCGCACTCAGCATCTCGGCCTTTGGTGTCGTCGTGCTCGCGATGTTCGCGTAGTCGGCGTTCTCACCATTGATCGTGTGGGCAGTGACCGCGAGCACGCCGCTGCAATTGGCCGGCGCGATGAGTCCGAGATTGCCGTCGTTACCCGTCGCCGCGATCACGATCGCACCCTCTGCCATGGCGGCGTTGACGGCGTTCTGCATCTCCGTGCTGCAGGTGTCCCCGCCGCCCAGGCTCAGGCTGATGACCTTCGCAGGGTACGAGTTGGCCGGTACGCCGCTTACGGCCAACCCCGCGGCCCAGCGCACGGCTTCAGCGATATCGCCGAGGTCGCCGCCACACTTGCCCAGCGCCCGGACCGGCAGTACGCGCACGTTCCAGCCAATGCCCGCAATGCCGACGGCATTGTTGGCCGTCGCGGCGACGACACCCGACATGTGCGTACCGTGCCAACTGCTGTCGGACGCCGTGTAAGGCGCCGTCTCGCCGATCGCGCAGTCGTTCGGGTACAGCGTTTTCTCCTGCACGGTGATCCAGTCGCCCGGATCCGACGGGTCGGCATCGCGCCCGTTGCCGTCGTTCGCGACAAAGTTCGCCGGCAGGCCCACGCCATTGGCGCTCGACACGAAGTCGTAGCCCGGCAGGAAGCGCCCCGCGGGGGTGTAGGTCGCCCCGCCGGCTACGCCGTTCAGGTCCAGGTGATTCGCAATGCCGGTGTCGATCACCGCGACGATGACGTCACCGGACCCGGTCGTGTAATCCCAGGCCAGCGGCAGGTTGGCGCCGCCGGTCGCCGTGGCGGTGACCGCCGGCGTCGTCGCACCGGTCGAGCCCGTGTAGCTGGTGGTCGGCGCGAACAGGTTCCATTGCCATTGGGTGAACCGCGGCTCGTTCGGCGTCGCGAGCGCCCGGAAACGGATGTTCGGCTCGGCGTATTCGACCGAAGGGTCCTGCGCGAGGCGCGCCGCCACGGCACGCGCTTCCGACACCGTCATCGGGCCGTCGAGCTGCATCAGGTGCGAGCCGCCCGCCAGCGTGCGCAGCGCCTTCATTCCTGTGCCCGCGGACGTGGCCAGTGCCTGCGCGCGATCAGCCGACATCGCGCTGGCCTGGACCTGGGACTTGCCCGTGCGCAGGCGCACGATCAGCTTGTCGACCTTCTGCTCAGGAACCTTGCGCGTGGCGACCAGCCCCTGCAGCGCGGCCTGCTTCTGGGTCATCAGCCCCGTGGAATACGCGCTGGACGCGGGCCATGCCGTCGCCATCACAGCGGCGACGGAGGCGGCGAAGGCAATGTGGATTGGACGTATCACCGAATGTGCTCCTGAACCTGTTTCCCAGCCGTCGGTCAGGTCAACCGCCGGTTCCCGATGCTGTCAGAGCGGCCGCCGTCCCGGACGGCTGAAAAGGCGGACGAAATCGTCGTTCCCGGAGGAACGACATGCACCTCGCAGGCTCTGACCTCATCAACGCGCGAGAGTGCCTCCGAGATTACTGGAGGCAGGGTGTCGGGATGGTTTCCGGCGCTTCGGCCGAACGCACTAGCGGGACCCCACCGATCGGTGGTCGCGGGACCCCGCGCAGGCCCGTATCAGTGGGCAGCCCTCGGAGCAACCATCGCATCCTGCATCCGGTTGCTCAGCCTGGAGTCATGGCTTCGGCGGCGGGCTACTTGGCTGCCATCAACGCAACCGTCGTGTCCAGCATCCGGTTGCTGATCCTGGGGTTGTGGCGTCGGCCGCCGCTACGCGGCTTAACCTCGCGCGCCGCGCGAGGTGAGCCTCCGCCCCAACGAATGGCATCCTTCCCCGGCCGGCTACTTGGCTGCCATCAACGCAACCGTCGTGTCCAGCATCCGGTTGCTGAAGCCCCATTCGTTGTCATACCAGCTGGAGACCTTGACGAGGCGGCCCGAGACCTTGGTCAGCGTGGCATCGAAGATCGACGAGCGCGCGTCGTGGTTGAAGTCGCTGGAGACGAGCGGATCGGTGTTGTAGCCCAGCACGCCCTTGAGCTCGCCCGCGGCCGCGGCCTTCATGATGCTGTTGACCTCGTCGGCCGTCGTGTCGCGCGCGGCGATGAACGACAGGTCGACGATCGACACGTTGATCGTCGGCACGCGGATCGCATAGCCGTCGAGCTTGCCGTTCAGTTCGGGCATGACGAGGCCGACCGCCGCCGCGGCGCCGGTCTTGGTCGGGATCATGTTGTGGGCGGCAGCGCGCGCGCGGCGCAGGTCCTCGTGATAGACATCCGTGAGCACCTGATCGTTGGTGTACGCGTGCACCGTCGTCATCAGGCCGTTGACCAGTCCGATCTTCTCGTGCAGCGGCTTGACCAGCGGCGCGAGGCAGTTGGTCGTGCACGAGGCATTGGAGATCACCGTGTGCGTGGCCTTCAGCACTCCGTGGTTGACGCCGTAGACGATGGTCGCGTCGACGTCCTTGCCGCCCGGCGCCGAGATGATGACCTTCTTTGCGCCGCCCTTCAGGTGCGCCGAGGCCTTCTCCTTGCTGGTGAAGAAGCCCGTGCACTCGAGCACGACGTCCACACCGAGCGCCGCCCAGGGCAGCTCGGCCGGGTTGCGGTTCGCAAGCACCTTGATGCGGTCGCCGTTGACGACCATCGAGTCGCCGTCGACTGCGACCGTGCCGGGAAACGTGCCGTGCGTCGTGTCGTACTTCGTCAGGTGCGCGTTGGTCTGCGGATCGCCGAGATCGTTGATCGCGACGATCTGGATGTCGTGCTTCTTGCCGCCTTCATAGTGCGCGCGCAGGATGTTGCGGCCGATGCGGCCGTAGCCATTGATGGCAACTTTGATGGTCACTTCCTTTTCCCCTCTGCGATGACTGCGTTCACGGTGGCGACGACGTTGTCGACCGTGAACCCGAAATGCCTGAAAACGTCGGCGGCCGGCGCGGAGTCGCCGAAGCGATCGACTCCGATCACCGCACCGTCGGCGCGAACGTACTTCCACCAGAAGTCCGTGACGCCGGCCTCGATCGCAATGCGCGGCACGCGTGGCGGCAGCACGCTCGACTTGTACTCGACACTCTGGCGATCGAACACCGAGGTCGATGGCATGGACACGACGCGCACCGGCATGCCGGAAGCCTCCAGCACCCGCTGCGCCTCGACGGCGAGCGGCAGTTCGGAGCCGGTCGCGATCAGCACTGCGCGCGCGCGCCGCGCGCCGCCCGTTGCCTCCGCCAGCACATAGGCGCCGCGTCGCACGTCCGCGATGTCACGCGCACCCGCGACGTAGGCCACGTTCTGGCGCGACAGCAGCAGGCTCGTCGGCCCGTCGCGCCGCTCGATGGCGGCCGCCCAGGCCACCAGCGTTTCGACCGGATCGGCCGGGCGCCAGACATCGAGGTTGGGAATGAGGCGCAGGCTCGACGCGTGCTCCACCGCCTGGTGGGTCGGGCCGTCCTCGCCGAGACCGATCGAGTCGTGCGTGAAGACGTAGATCACGCGCTGCTTCATCAGCGCCGACATGCGCACTGCATTGCGCGCGTAGTCGGAAAAGACGAGGAAAGTGCCGACGAAGGGAATGAAGCCACCGTGCAGTGCGATGCCGTTGGCAATCGCGCTCATGCCGAATTCGCGCACGCCGTAGTGGATGTGGCGGCCGTCGAGCGCCTCCGGCGTGAGCGCCTTGGCCTTGCTCCACTTCGTGAGGTTGCTGCCGGTGAGGTCCGCGGAACCGCCGAGGAACTCGGGCAAGGCCGGCGCCAGTGCTTCGAGCGCCAGCTGTGAGGCCTTGCGCGTGGCGAGGGTCTCGCGCTTCGCCGCTGCCGCATCGATCGCGGCCGTCAATGTCGTCGCGTACTCGCGGGGCAGGTCGCCGGCGACGCGCCGCTTGAGCTCGGCGGCTTCCCGCGGGAACTGTCGCGCGTACGCGTCGAATCGCTCGTTCCACGCGGACTCGAGCCGTCGGCCGCGCGCACGCGCATCCCACGCTGCGCTGACGTCGCGCGGGACGACGAAGGGCGCGTGCGGCCAGCCGATCGCGGCTCGCGTGGCGGCGATTTCGGCTTCGCCCAGCGCCTCCCCATGCGCCTTCTCACTGCCCGCGCGACCTGGCGAACCCTTGCCGATGACGGTGCGCGCAATGACCAGTGTCGGCCGCTGTGTCTCAGCCCTGGCCGCAGCGAGCGCGCGGTCCACGGCATCGACGTCGTGGCCGTCGACCGGGCCGATGACGTTCCAGCCGTACGCCTCAAAGCGTCGGGCCGTGTCGTCGTTGAACCAGCCTTTCACATGGCCGTCGATCGAGATGCCGTTGTCGTCGTAGATCGCGATCAGCTTGTTGAGCCGCCAGGTCCCGGCGAGCGACGCCGCTTCGTGCGACACGCCCTCCATCAGGCAACCGTCGCCGACGAACACATAGGTTCGATGGTCGACAACGTCAAAGCCGGGCCGATTGAACTCGGCGGCCAGCAGCTTCTCGGCGAGCGCCATGCCGACCGCGTTGGCCAGGCCCTGCCCCAGCGGACCCGTCGTCGTCTCGATGCCCGGCGTCAGCCCGAACTCCGGATGGCCGGGCGTGCGGCTGCCGAACTGGCGGAAGCGGATCAGTTCTTCGATCGGCAACGCATAGCCCGTGAGATGCAGCAGCGCGTAATGCAGCATCGAGCCGTGGCCGTTCGAAAGCACGAACCGGTCACGATTCAGCCAGTGCGGGTTTTCCGGGTTGTGGGCGAGATGTCCACTCCACAGCGCGACGGCGATCTCCGCCATGCCCATCGGCATCCCGGGATGGCCCGAGTTGGCTTTCTGGACCGCGTCCATGGCCAGCGCGCGCAGCGCGTTGGCCATCTGGGTACGCAAGGACAGTGAGGCCGCGCGGAGGGGTGGGGCGTCGTTCATCGTCGCGCGTCTCGCATCAGGCAGTCAGGTGGCGGGCGGGCGCGGCGTCCTCGGCAAACAATGGGCCGCCGGCGCCACCGCAGAGGCGAAATGTTAGCAAACACGCCGCGGCCGACGCCGCTCCTGCAAGCCGCGGCGCCCGGCGTTGACCACGGACAGTGCGCAGTTGAAGCGTCACTCCAAACTTACCCGCGGGCACGCTCCAAGTGCTTGAGTACGCGGTGGTTTGCGGTACTATGCACGGCTTTTCCAAATTCGATCCGGAACCAGAAAAGGAAGCAACGGGCGCCAGATTCGCTCTGCAAGGGTTGCAGGTGAACGAAGGCAACGTGCCGTTAGGCAGCATCCCGCCAAAGCCAGCAGGAGCAGCGCAAGCTGCTAGGACCTATGCGCCGCGCCACAGCGCGTGGGTCCCGGATCGTGGGGTTGCGACGCAAGTCGCGATTCAGGTCGATAAGGGCGGACCTGCTGGGGGACGAAGATGCAAGGCCTTCACCTGACTGGCGATCTGTTCGAATGCGGCTGCAACGCAGCCACTCTCACGGATCTCGAAACGCTGTCGTCGCTGTGCCGCAAGGCCACGCTCGACGCCAATCTCACCATCGTCGACGAGACGTGGCATGTCTTTCCGGACTGGAATGGCCAGCCGGGCGGCATCACGGGCACGATCCTGCTCGCCGAGTCCCACTTCGCGATCCATACGTGGCCCGAGCGGCGCGGCGTCACGCTCGACGTCTACGTCTGCAACTTCACCGAAGACAACACGGGCAAGGCCGAACAGCTGTTCGACACTTTGCTGCTCGCATTCCGGCCGCAGAGCCAGGTCGTCAATCGAATCACGCGCGGTGACGTCGCACTCGGGACGTCTGCTGCCACTCCCGCGCTCGAGCCTGTGGTCGAGCACCAGCCAGGACAGTTGAGCTTCGACTGGCTGAATGCGCACTCAGGCTACGGCTTCACGGTCAAGGAGAAGCTGGCCGAAATCGAGTCCGAGTATCAGCGCATTGAAGTGCTGGACACACACCAGTTCGGGCGGCTCTTCCGCCTCGACGGTCGCCTGATGACATCCGAAGGCGACGAATTCTTCTATCACGAGTGCATGACGCATCCGGCGGCACTCGCGCATCCGCATCCGGAGTCCGTCCTAGTGATCGGCGGCGGCGACGGCGGATCGTCGGAAGAACTGTTCAAGCATCCGAGCATCAAGCGCATCGTGATGGCGGAACTCGATCCGGTCGTCATCGACATTTCGAGGCGCTACCTCGGCAGCATCCACAAGGGAGCGCTCGACGATCCTCGCCTCGAGATCAGGATCGGCGACGGTTACGAGTACGTGAAGTCGACCGCCGAGAAGTTCGACGTGATCGTGCTGGACCTCACGGATCCCGACACGCCGGCGTTCCATCTGTACACGGAAGAGTTCTTCCGCCTGTGCCAGCGCTGCCTCAAGCCAGGCGGCCTGCTGACACTGCACCTGGGCTCACCCGTGTATCAGGCCGACACCGTGCGCAAGAACGCCGCGAACCTGCAGAAGGTCTTCCGTCACGTCGCCCCTCTGTCCCTGTTCATCCCGCTCTACGGCTCGCAGTGGTGCCTGGCGGTGGCGAGTGACACCGTGGATCCGCGCGCGATGCCGGTGGACACGATCGCCCAGCGTCTGACTGAGCGGAAGATCGGCGACCTGCGCTTTTATCACCCGGCGATGCACGCGGCACTCTTCACGCTGCCGCTTTTCGTCCAGGACCTGGTCGGCTCACCCGCGCCCAGCGGCAGCGCGCGCGTTGCCCACCTGCGAGCTGCCTGACGTCGGCTCCCATTGTCGGGCCGGCGCGCGATCGCCGCTCGACCCGAAGGCCGGCGCAAGCCGGCCTTTTTGTTGCGGTGTCGTGCACGGGACCGGGGCTCTCGCCGTAAGCTTGCGCCCCGAGGAGATTCACCGGGATGCCGCAGGCGCGCTTCTTCGTCGATGCCGCTCTCACCGAGGGCGATGAGACGCCCCTTCCGCCGGAAGTGGCACACCATGCGGTGCGCGTCCTGCGCCTGCGCGAGGGCGATCCCGTCACCGTGTTCAACGGCAAGGGCGGTGAGTTTTCCGCACACCTGAGTGTGCAGGGGGCCCGTGCCTGGGCGAACCTGGAACGATTCGATCCGATCGAACGCGAGTCATCGCTCGCCGTGACACTCGTGCAGGCCTGGGTGGCCACCGACAAGCTCGAATGGATTGCCGAGAAGGCGGTCGAGCTCGGCGTGACGGGCATCACGCTCGTGCCCACGGCACGCAGCGTGGTCCACCTGGATGGACCCCGGATGGAGCGGCGGCTCGCGCGCCTGCGCGAGATCGTCGTCGCGGCCTGCTGCCAGAGCGGGCGCAACAGGACGCCCGCGATCACGGCCGCCACTTCGCTCGAGCGGGGCCTGCGGGACGCGGTCGCGCAAGGCGCGCGCGGCATCGTGCTCGATCCCCGCGCCCCCGAACCGCTGCTGGCGGCGGCCAACGCGGTTGCGGCCGTCGCCTTGGCGATCGGCCCCGAGGGCGGCTTCGACGACAACGAGCAGGCGCTCGCCGCGCGTGCTGGTTATCGTCCCGCGCGCCTGGGTCCGCGTATCCTGCGCACGGAAACCGCGGGCCTCGCCGCCCTCGTCGTCCTTCAGGCCATGGCGGGCGACCTGCGAGCAGTGCCCGGTGCGCAGTCGGATTCCTGAAACCTACGTTGCCATTTCCCTTGGAGGTCCCATGAACATTCTCGATTCACTGCTTTCCGGTCTTGCCGGCTCGTCGACGACGACGGGGCAAGGCGCCGCCAATCCCCTGCTGCAATTGCTGCTGCAGATGCTCTCCAGCAACGGGCAGTTCGGAGGACTGTCCGGCCTGGCACAGCAGTTCCAGCAGGCCGGCCTCGGCGCCGAGCTGAATTCGTGGATTTCGACGGGCCAGAATCTGCCGATTTCGCCCGAGCAGTTGATGCAGGTTTTCGGGCAGGGGCAACTGCAGCAGATGGCCGCCAGCAGCGGCATGGACCTCGGATCGCTCTCGGGCGGGCTCGCCGACATGCTGCCGCAGATGATCGACCGCATGACGCCCCAGGGCCAGATGCCGGCGGGCGGCATCGACAGCGCGCTGGCCGAACTCTCGAAGATGATGCCGCGCGGCTGACGGTTCAGCTGTACAGCACGCGAAAAGGGACCTTCGCGTCAGCGAAGTCCTCGACGACATCGCGGAAGACATCGAGCAGCGCGGCGCGCTGCTCGGCATCGAACTGGGCGGTGCGCGGCAACCGGTCGAGCAGAACGACGTAGCCTTCCGCCGGTTGTTGCTCGCGCAACTCCGTGAGCGAATCGTAGAGCGCGTCGAGGTTCATCCCGAACCAGGCCGGCAATGCAAACGCCTGCGCGATCGCGCGCAGGACGGCCGGCTTGTCGACACAGCCGGCGAGATCCACCTCGATCAGCCGCTGTCCGCTGCGCTTGGCCCATGTGCGAACCTCGGCGCGATCGAGTCCACGCATCGAGCGCACCACATGACTGGGCAGCCGGCCCGGAGCACTGTCGGAACTCTGCGTCATTCGCGTATCCGTCGAAACGAGTTGTAGTGATCGTCGGTGTAGTAGTACTCGCCGCCGGTGGCCGGATTGCCCGAATGGCCGCGACCCGCGACGATCCGTCGTGCGCCGCGGTCGCGCTCCCAGGGCGTCCTGACCGTGTACTCGGTGTAGTACCCGCGCGGCTGCTTGGGCAGATGACCCTCGCGATTGCCGAACACAGCCCCGTCCCGTCGGTACGGGAACGGCCCGCCCTTCTTGATCAGATCCAGCGTTTCCTGCGCCTGCGGCGGCAGATCCGCGAGGGCTACTTCGCCGACGAGTCCGCCCGCCTGCTCGCGCGCACCGCCCGGCGAGCAGGCGATGAGCGCACTCGCCAGCAGGCCCAGCAGGGCCGCCCGGATGCTCCCCGGCCGCACGTCAGAGCAATTCTGGCTGGCGTGCCGAGTTCGCTTCGAGCACCGTCAGCGCCGTCATGTTGACGATTCGGCGCACCGTGGCCGATGAGGTCAGGATGTTGACCGGCCGGGCGGAGCCCAGCAGGATCGGGCCAATCGCGATGTTGTTGCCCGCCGTCGCCTTCAGCAGGTTGTAGGCAACGTTGGCCGTGTCGATATTCGGGCAGACGATCAGGTTGGCTTCGCCCTTGAGCGTCGAAAACGGCATGATCGATTGCCGCATGGCTTCGTCCACCGCGCAGTCGGCGTGCATCTCGCCATCCACCGCCAGCTCGGGCGCGCGCGCCCGGACAAGTTCCAGCGCGGCGCGCATCTTCAATGCAGAAGCAGCGTTGCTCGAACCGAAGTTGGAGTGCGACACCAGCGCCACGCAGGGCTCGAAGCCGAGCCGCCGCAGCTCGTCGGCAGCCAGCACCGTGATCTCGGCCACTTCCTCCGCGCTCGGATCGATGTTCACGTGCGTGTCCACCATCGCCAGCTGGCGGCCGGGCAGCATCAGGATGTTCATCGCAGCGTAAACGCCGCAACCCGGGCGGCGGCCTATGACCTGGTCGACGTAGTTCAGGTGCAGGCTGTGCGTGCCGAACGTGCCGCAGATCATGCCGTCGGCGTCGCCCATGTGAATCATCATCGCGCCGATCAGCGTGTGACGGCGGCGCATCTCGATCTTCGCGTACTGGGCGGTCACGCCCTTGCGCGCGGCGAGCCGGTGATACGTCTCCCAGTAATCGCGGTAGCGGGTGTCGTACTGCGGATTGATCAGCTCGAAGTCGGTGCCTGGGCTCATCCGCAGCCCGTATCGCTGCAACCGGCGCTCGATGATGTCGGGGCGGCCAATCAGGATCGGATGCGCGAGCCCTTCGTCGATGACGACCTGGACGGCGCGCAGCACGCGCTCCTCCTCACCCTCGGCGAACACGATGCGCGACTTGCCGCCCGACGCGACGGCATTCTTCGCGATCGTGAAGATCGGCTTCATGAAGGTGCCGGAGTGGTACACGAACTGCTGCAACTGATCGCGGTAGGCCGACAGATCCGCGATCGGTCGCGAGGCGACACCACTGTCCATCGCGGCCTGCGCCACGGCGGGCGCGATGCGCGTGATCAGCCGCGGATCGAACGGCTTGGGGATCAGGTATTCGGGGCCGAAGCTGAGGTTGGTGATGCCGTAGGCTGAGGCAACGACATCGCTCTGCTCCTCCTGCGCGAGGCTTGCGACCGCGCGCACGGCGGCGATTTCCATCTCGGTCGTGATCGTCGTCGCGCCCACGTCCAGCGCGCCACGGAAGATGAAGGGAAAGCACAGCACGTTATTGACCTGGTTCGGATAGTCCGACCGGCCCGTCGCGATGATCGCGTCATCGCGTACGCGCTTGACTTCCTCCGGCATGATCTCGGGCGTCGGATTCGCCAGCGCGAGGATCAGCGGGCGCTTCGCCATCTTCGCGACCATCTCGCCTTTCACCACGCCACCGGCCGAAAGTCCCAGGAACACGTCCGCATCGGCGATCACTTCGGTGAGCTTCCGGGCCTTCGTGTCCTGCGCGAATTTCGCCTTGTCTTCGTCCATCAGCACGGTGCGGCCGCGGTAGACCACGCCCTCGATGTCCGTGACCCAGATGTGTTCGCGCGGCAAGCCGAGCTCGACCAGCAGTTCGAGACAGGCCAGGGCCGCGGCGCCCGCGCCGCTGGTGACCAGCTTCACCTGGTCGAGTTGCTTGCCGACGACCTTCAAGTCCATTCAGGATCGCCGCTCCCACGATGATCGCCGTGCCGTGCTGGTCATCGTGGAACACCGGGATCTTCAGGCGGTCACGCAGCTTGCGCTCGACATAGAAACACTCCGGCGCCTTGATGTCCTCGAGGTTGATGCCGCCGAAGGTCGGTTCGAGCGCGGCGATCACCTCGATCAGCCGGTCGGGGTCCAGCTCGTTGAGCTCGATGTCGAAGACATCGATGCCAGCGAACTTCTTGAAGAGGACTGCCTTGCCTTCCATGACTGGTTTGGCAGCAAGAGGTCCGATGTTTCCCAGCCCGAGTACGGCCGTGCCGTTGGTGACCACGCCCACGAGGTTGCCGCGCGCCGTGTAGCGGAAAACCGCCGCCGGATCTGCATGGATCGCTTCGCTCGCCGCCGCCACCCCGGGCGAATACGCCAGCGCCAGGTCGCGCTGGTTGACCAACTGCTTGGTCGGTGCGATGGAAATCTTTCCGGGCTGCGGCTTCTCGTGGTATTCGAGCGCGGCCCGACGCAGGTCGGATTGTTCGGTGGTAGGCATGGATTGCAACGCCGCAGGCACAAGGAGCAGTCATTATCCGCGCCGCCTACTGCGGCCGCGCACGCGGCATCGCGACCGGCTGCGATGCCGCTTGGGCGCAGCCGGGGCCCTGGCGGTTCGCATGACGTTGGGTCGGCCCGGACACAACCTCGGCAGCGGGAGGTCAGCGAAATTCTAGTTTGACCTAGACAAACTTGACTTCTACCGGCATTCACCTAGACTTCGCCCAACCTCTTTCAGAGCCTGTCAAAAAGGCCTGGGCGCGGCAACCCTAGTCGGTGCCTCTCCTCCTCCCTCTTCTACCGAATGCGGGTGCGTCCAGGTGACAGGCTCTTTTTTTGTCCATGTCAAAAAAGAGAGCGGTCACTAACTTCAAGGCGGCGCCGTCCTAGAATTCGGTCTTCCTGGGAGGAGGCGCCATGACCCCGTTCGCCGCACGTGCTGCGCGGATCGAACCGTTCCATGTGATGGAGGTCGTCAAGCAGGCGGAAGCACTGCAACGCGCGGGGCGGTCGGTCATCCACCTCAGCATCGGCGAACCCGACTTCACCGCCACCGAACCGGTGCGAAGAGCCGCGGCACTCGCCATCGAACAGGGGAGCACGCAATACACGCCCGCTCTCGGCCTTAATCAGCTGCGCGAACGCATTGCCGAGTGGTACGCAACCCGCTTTGGCGCCAGTGTCGATCCGGCGGCGATCGCGGTCACGGCGGGGGCCTCGGGAGCGCTGCTGCTCACCTGCGCCGCGCTGGTCGAGCGGGACACCGAGGTGCTCATGCCTGACCCGAGCTACCCGTGCAACCGCCACTTCATCACAGCCTTCGAAGGACGGGCGCGGCTGGTGCCGACCGGACCCGAGACCCGCTTCCAGCTGAACGCTGCGTTGGTGGAGAAGCACTGGAGCGCGGCCACGCGTGGGGTACTCGTCGCGTCGCCTTCGAACCCGACCGGCACGTCGATTGAATCCGGCGAGCTGGGCAAGCTCATCGCCGCGGTGCACGCGCGCAACGGCTTCGTCATCAGCGACGAGATCTATCTTGGGCTGTCTTACGACGACATCGCCTCGACCGCGCTCGCCATCAGCGACCAGGTCATCGTCATCAACAGCTTCTCGAAATACTTTGCGATGACGGGCTGGCGTCTCGGCTGGGTTGTCATGCCACCGCAGCTCCGACCGGCGCTCGAACGGCTGGCCCAGAACCTGTACATCTGCGCATCAGCGGTAGCGCAGCACGCCGCACTGGCCTGCTTCGAGCCGGAATCGCTCGCGATCTACGAAGCCCAGCGTGCCGAGTTCCGTCGCCGTCGCGACTTCCTGGTCCCGGCACTGGAAGAACTGGGATTTGGAGTTCCGGTGCACCCCGACGGGGCGTTCTACGTGTACGCGGACATCAGCCGGTTCGGTGATGACAGCGACCGCTTCGTCGAGTCGGTGCTGCAGGCGACGGGCGTCTGCATGGTTCCGGGCAAGGACTTTGGAATCCACAGTCCACAGCGGTTCGTTCGCATCTCGTATGCAACATCCTACGAGCGCCTGTCCGAAGCCGTGGAGCGGCTGCAGAAGTATCTGCACCGATAGGCAAAGCCCGCGATGGAGTTCAGGGCCGGGCGCACGGGCCCGGCCCGAGGCAGACTCAGACGGCGCGCTCGCGCACCGTCTCTTCGGATTGCAGCGCGCCGGCAGGTTGACTGGACACGGGCTGCATCGCCGGCGCATGAGACTCCGCCGCTGAGGCCGGTTTCGGCTCGGAGGCCGCGGTCACCGTGCGTCCGGCAGCAATGGCCGCGTCAACCTTCCCGGTTGCGGCGAGGGCCAGACGGGCACGCTCGCCAAGCACACGAGCGCCGTAACCGCCGTCGTCCGGCAGATTGCCCGCGCCGACATAAAGTTGAAGCCCACGTTCGATCGAACCGCCCCGCGTGATCAGGTCGTTCAGGATCGCCGATCCGACTTTCATGTTCGCGATCGGGTCGAGCGCGGCCAGGTGCCCTCCATGCGGCTCGAAGCGCTCGGCATGCACACGGGTCATGACCTGCATCAGGCCCTGGGCTCCCATCGCGCTCTCGGCGAACGGGTTGAGGCTTGATTCGATCGCGACCACCGACAGGATCAGCAGCGGATCGAGCTTGCTGTCCTTCCCGATCTGGAACGCCGCCGAAACCAGCATTCGGGTGGCCTCTTCCGCGACACGGTAGCGGCGCGATAGGTACTGCACGACGTGCTTCTGGCGCGGATCGACGGCTGCCACCGGCGTCTCCGTCGCCGCGCCCACCGGCGCGGCCGCCTCCTCGACCGGCTCCACGGCAGGGGCGGGCACCAGCAGCATCGAAGGCACGCGGAACGCCGAAACGACGGTCGAACGTGCACCCTCGTTCAATAGAACTACAGCCGCCAACAAAAGGGCCGAATATCCGGAAAAGGTGACGACCAGGCGCACGGTCGCCAGGGCGCCGTCGCGGATGTCGCGGACGGCGTCAGCCCAAGCGAACTGGCGCGCCGGCGGCAGGTGTAGCGAAATCGTGGCTGATGACATGCGTGCCTCCTTATGCTGAACGGCCACGGGTCACTGGGACCACCGGTCGCCACTCACAGGTTGGTACGTTGAACCCGACGGCCCACGAGCCGGATCGGATCCTCGGGATCCCCGCATTGCCCAAGGGGGCGACAGCAGGAACCTGTTCGGATGGGATAAATTCCCTACCAAAGAACACAGGCCGGGACGCGGATCTCCTTGGTGATGTCTCCGCCGACTCAACCCTTCTATATTGCCGCACTGCGAAAAGCCAGCCAAACGGCTGACACGAATTTTAGGGTCTCAACGACGTTGGTCAACCCGAAGATTCTGCAATTCCGACCGGCGGAGGAGCCGCCGACCCGCGTATTTGCCCAGACAGATGCAGCATAATTACATTAAATCAGATATTTACGAAGCACATCCGATGTCAGTAAGCACTCATTTAGAGTCGCAGATTACTTTGCTGCTTCGCAACAAAATTCCATGAAATATCGAGATTTGCGGGACTTCGTTGCCCGGCTCGAGGCCGCCGGCCTGCTGCGGCGGATTGGCCTGACGGTCTCGCCGCGGTTCGAGATGACCGAAATCTGCGACCGCACGCTGCGCACCGCAGGACCCGCCTTGCTGTTCGAACGCCCGCAGGGACATTCGATTCCCGTCCTTGCCAATCTGTTTGGAACGCCCCAGCGGGTGGCGCTGGGCATGGGCGCGGCGGATGTCAGCGCCTTGCGCGATGTGGGTGAGCTGCTGGCCAGCCTGAAGGAGCCCGAAGCCCCCAAAGGCATGCGGGACGCGCTCGGCAAGGTGGCGCTGCTGAAGAGCGCGCTCTGGGACATGGCACCGAAAGAAGTTCGTTCGGCGCCTTGCCAGGAAATCGTCTGGGAAGGCGACCAGGTCGACCTGTCCCGGCTGCCGATCCAGACCTGCTGGCCCGGCGATGCCGGTCCACTGATCACCTGGGGGCTGGTCATCACGCGGGGCCCGCACAAGCCACGGCAAAACCTGGGCATCTATCGCCAGCAGGTGATTGGACACAACAAGCTCATCATGCGCTGGCTCGCCCATCGCGGTGGCGCGCTCGACTTCCGCGACCACGCGCTGGCCCGCCCGCGCCAACCGTTTCCGATCGCGGTTGCACTGGGTGCCGATCCGGCCACGATCCTAGGCGCTGTCACACCCGTCCCCGACAGCCTCTCGGAGTACCAGTTTGCGGGCCTGCTCCGCGGCGGTCGTACCGAAACGGTCAAGTGCCTCGGCAGCGACCTGCAGGTTCCGGCGTCGGCCGAGATCGTGCTCGAGGGCCACCTCCGGCCCGAGCCGGCGCTGGCGCCAGTACCAGCTGACGCGCCGCCGAGGCCGGCCTCGGACTACGAACTGGCTCTCGAGGGTCCGTTTGGCGATCACACGGGTTACTACAACGAACGCGACTGGTTCCCGGTGTTCACGGTCGATCGAATCACGATGCGCCGGGACCCGATCTATCACTCGACCTACACGGGCAAGCCGCCCGACGAACCCGCGATCCTGGGCGTGGCGCTCAACGAGGTGTTCGTGCCGATCCTGCGCCGGACCTTCCCGGAGATCGTGGACTTCTACCTGCCGCCGGAGGGTTGCAGCTACCGCATGGCGGTGGTCTCGATGCGCAAGCAGTACGCGGGTCACGCCAAGCGCGTGATGTTCGGGGTCTGGAGTTTCCTGCGCCAGTTCATGTACACCAAGTTCATCGTCGTCGTCGACGAGGACATCGATGCGCGCGACTGGAAGGAAGTCATCTGGGCAATCACGACGCGCGTCGACCCCGCGCGCGACACGGTACTGGTCGACAACACGCCGATCGACTACCTCGACTTCGCTTCGCCCGTTTCGGGCCTCGGCAGCAAGATGGGGATCGACGCGACCAACAAGTGGGCGGGAGAAACAGCGCGCGAATGGGGTCGCCCGATCACGATGGACGCCGCGGTGAAGGCGCGGGTGGACGCGATCTGGAACGAGCTCGGTCTCTAGGAGGCAACCATGGCCATTGAACGCAAGGCGATACGCCGGGGCGGCATCAAGTCCGCTGGCTACGACCGCAACCTGCGCGTGCTCGAGATCGAATTCGACAACGGCGATGTCATCCAGCACACCGCGGTGGGCGAAGAAATCGCACGACGCTTCCTGACCGCTTCATCCCCCGCAAGTGTCTACAAGGACACGATCCAGGAAGAGTTCACCGTGAAAAGGGTGCGCTGACGCAGGCGCTCCTCGTGTACGCGATCGGCTGCGCCGATCGCACGTGCACTTGTCGCGGGTACGGCTGCGCCGTTCAAGACTGATTGGTCGTCTGCGCTCCGGGCGGCCGCGCGCTCCGCCGAATTTCAACGACACGGCACTCTCCCTGCCCTCTCGCCACGCGAGAGGGACTGATGCACTCCTCCCTGCGCCCTCCTCGCCCGGCGAGGAGGGAAAGGAAATTCTGGCACTGCGAGGTGCGTCGCGGGGTGGAGTGCCTGCCCCTGTACTTCGGCGGAGCGCCCGGCCGCTCCGAAGTGCAGCCGACTAACTCTTCCGGAGCGAATGCACATGCACGGCCCGGCTGCGCCGGGACGTGCGTACACTCGCGACGCTACCGAAAGAAGATAGTCGCCAGCCCCAGAAAGATGAAGAACCCACCCGAATCGGTGGTGAAAGTTAGCAGCACCGAGCCGCCGATCGCCGGGTCGCGGCCGGAGGCGCGCAGTGCCATCGGCACAGCGAGCCCCACTCCGGCGGCCACCAGCATGTTCAGCACCATGGCCAGAAACATGACGAAGCCGAGCAACGCCCCATTAGGGGTGTCGCGATAGAGCAGCCAGGCCAGTAGCCCCGCGAGCCCGCCCCAGACCACGCCGTTCAACACGGCGATGCTGATCTCCTTGAGCACGAGCCGGCGCTGGTTGCCGGACGTCACCTGGCCCAGCGCCAGCGAACGCACGAGCAGCGTCAGCGTCTGGTTGCCGGAATTGCCGGCGATTCCGGCGACGATCGGCATCAGCGCCGCGAGCGCGACGACCCTTTCGATCGTTCCCTCGAACGCGTCGATGACGCGGCTGGCAAAGAATGCAGTGCACAGGTTGACCGCCAGCCACAGCCAGCGGTTCTTCGCCGAGTTCCAGACCGACGCGAAAATGTCTTCGTCTTCGCGCAGGCCGGCCTGCGCCAGCGCCGCCTCTTCACCCTCTTCGCGGATGACGTCCACGACTTCGTCGACCGTCAGTCGCCCGACCAGGCGGCCGCTGGCGTCGACGACCGGGGCCGAGACGAGGTTGTAGCGCTCGAAGGCCTGCGCCGCTTCGCCGCCATCGTCAAGCGGCGAAAGCGTCAGCAGGTCCTTCTTCATCACCGCCGTGACTTCGGTATCGGGCTCGTTGATCAGCAGCCGATCGAGCGGCAGTGCACCCTTCAGTACCTCGTGCCGGTCGACGACGAAGACCTGGTCGGTATGGTCGGGCAACTCATCGAACCGGCGCAGGTAACGCAGCACGACCTCGAGCGTCACATCCTCGCGGATCGTGATCATTTCGAAGTCCATCAGCGCGCCGACAGACTCCTCCGGATACGACATCGCCGCGCGCAGCTGCGCGCGCTCTTCGCTGGTCAGCCCTTCGCGGACTTCGTCGACGACATCGACCGGCAGGTCCGGGGCGAGTGCGGCGATCTCGTCGGTCTCGAGGCTCTCGACGGCATCGACGAGTTCCTCGCGGTCCATCGACGCGATCAGCGTCTCGCGGACGGCGTCGTTGACCTCGAGGAGGATTTCGCCGTCGCGGTCTGCCTTGACGCAGTCCCAGACCACCAGACGGTCATCGAGCGGCAACGCTTCGAGGATGTACGCGATGTCGGCCGCGTGCAGGCGGTCGAGAATCGTCCGCAGCTCACTCAGGTGCTGTCGATGCACCAGTTGCTCGACCAGCGGTTTCCTTTCTTCAGAGGGGGACTGCTCGCGATGGACGAGCGCTTCGACGCGGCGCTGCTTTTCGAGCACGTGCTGGACGCGCACGAGCGCACGCTGCGCGGCCTCGGGATCGCGCTCCCGAGCGTCGCGCTGCGCGTCGCGGTCCAGCAGTTCCTGCTCGGTCATAGTGTTTCCTCGCGCTACGCGACGGCCCTCGAGGAGGGACGTGACCCACTGCCGCGGCGGGGTCGATCAAAGGCTGCGCGATTGTAAGCGCGCGATGCTGCGGAGTTGTGCCGAAAAGCCGCCCGCTAAGGGACGACAGCGTCGGGCATGTAGCGCAGGATGGCGCCTGTGCGGCTGTCGATATACGGCCCGGAACGCACGCGTCCGTAGCGCTTGGGGTTGGGAAGAAATGCGGCGAGCCGCGCGGCCTGTTCGGGTCCGAGCTGCGCCGCACTGACGCCGAAGTAGTGACGCGCCGCGGCCTCGGCACCGAACACGCCTTCGCCCCACTCGACGACGTTGAGGTAGACCTCGAGAATGCGACGCTTGTCCCAGAATGCCTCGATCATGTAGGTGAGCACGAGTTCCTGCGCCTTGCGCACGTAGCTGCGCTCCGGCGACAGGAACAGGTTCTTGGCAAGCTGCTGCGTGATTGTCGATCCGCCACGCGCCGGGCGTCCGCGCTTTACGTTGTCCTTGTAGGCCTTCTCGATCGCTTCCCAGTCCACACCCTCGTGCTCGGCGAAGCGCGCGTCTTCTGCCGTGATGACGGCTCGCTTGAGGCTCACGGCGATGCGTTCGTACGGTACCCAACGGTGCTTCAACTCGGCCTTGGGGTTGCGCGCCTGCAACGCCGCGAGTTCACGCCGCATGAACGCGGTCTCCTGGGGATCATTCCAGCGCCACCAGGCGACCCAGCCCGCGTACCAGAGCTGCACCGCCACGATCAGCAATGCAGCGAGCAGCGCGATGCGCAGGGTCCAGCGCACGAAGACTCGCGAATTCACACGGATGCCATGGCGTGGTTCAGGCGGCGCCAGGTCGCGCTCGCCAGGAAGGGATCTGAGCTAACGGACGACGGTTACCGTCTCTGCCGCGGCCTGGCTCAGCAGTTCGCGCAGCTCGCGGTACACGGGACCCGTGTCAGGGCGGACGCCGCGCCAGAGCAGGAATGACTCGGCCGCCTGTTCGATCAGCATTCCGAGCCCGTCGCAGACGGTCTTGGCGCCGCCGCTGCGGGCCAGCTCCATGAACGGCGTGGGGTCGGCCGCGTAGACGAGGTCGTAGGCGAGCGCGCAGTCATTGAACGTCTCGGGGTCAATGGGAGGGGCCTCGTGCTTGAGGCCGGTCGTCGTGCCATTGACGATGAGATCGAAGTGCTCGGCCGGGATCTCGTCGAGATGTATCGCCTCGACGCCGAACTCTTCGGCGAGTTCCTCGGCACGCTGGTGGGTGCGGTTCGCTACGGCAATCCAGCGCGGGCTCGCGTCGAGCAGCGAGCCGATCACTCCGCGCACCGCCCCGCCGGCTCCCAACACCAGGACGGAGCACCCGCTGAAGTCGAACTTGAGGCGTTCCCGCACGTCGCGCACGAAACCGATGCCGTCGGTGTTGTCACCGATGATCGTGTCGCCGTCGAACTTGAGGGTATTGACCGCGCCCGCGAGGCGCGCGCGCGGCATCAGATCGTCGGACAGCTTGGCGGCGTCCAGCTTGAACGGCACGGTCACATTGAGCCCGCGATAGCCCGCATCGCGCAGCGCAAGCGCTTTTTCCTCGAAGCCGTCGAGCGGCGCCTCGATGCGCTCGTACGAGATCTTCTGGCGCGTCTGGCGTGCAAACCGCTCGTGGATCTCCGGCGAGCGACTGTGCGCGATCGGATTGCCGACGACTCCGTACTTGTCCACACCGTTCATGGGTTGCCGCTTGTGCGTGTCGACAGCTGATCGTTGGTGAAGATCCAGGTCCGCGTAATTTCGAGTACGTCCGTGTCGCGCGCGATCTCGGGCGGGAACGGCGGGTACGGAG
Source organism: uncultured beta proteobacterium (assembly GCA_963780715.1). Lineage (GTDB taxonomy): Bacteria > Pseudomonadota > Gammaproteobacteria > Burkholderiales > Burkholderiaceae_F > JALORV01. Next base: position 104,634 of record CAWADK010000007.1, on the reverse strand, counting down.
CAGCCATGTTAACGATGCGGCGGGCCGCGCGGTCAAGTACGGGTGATCCCGATGACTGTTCCAACGTGGCCTCCACCAGGGATCCGTCCTTGCGCACGGCAACCGTCATCCGCAGCGTGCCATAGAGTTTGCCCCGCGCCTCGTCCGGATAGTGCTCGTTGCCGATTTTTTCGACGCGCGAGCGCCAGTCCTCGACATAGCGTGCGTAGCGATACTCCGAGGTGCTCGGCATGAAGTGATGCTTGCGGGGCCGCTTCTGGTAGTCGGAAATCTGCTTGGCGATCTCTGCCTGGGTGCGCGAGAGCTGCTGCCGTGTCTCCTCCTCCGAGGCACCCGGTTGCGGCGAGTCAGCGGCGGTCTCCTTGCGCGGCAGGGGCCGCATCTGCAGGGAGTCCTTCAGCGCCGTGAGCAGTTTCTTCTGCTCTTCTTCGAGCTGCTCGACCAGGCGGCGGGCGGAATCGAGCGCGTCACCGTCGCGCATCTGCAACGAATTCGGCAACGGCGAGGTACGGCGCCCGGCCTCGTGGGAGCCTCCACCGTCGAGATTCGCCTGCGCCAGCGCCTCCGCCTTGCCCGGCCGCGTGTCGCTCTTGGCGTTGACGAGGATGATCTCGAGCGGCGGATCGGTCGAACGTACCCGCAGGAACTCCGGGTCGACAAAGCGGACGGCCAGCACGGTCATGTGCAGGCCGATGGAAACGGTCAACGCCATGACCAGCGCCTTGTCGGCAAGAAAGGCCGCGACGCCGCGCGGAGTCTCGTCGACAAGATTCATGCGTCAGGAAGGTGCTGGATCATGGCGAATCGATTGTAGCCACGAGTCCCGCGACCGGATCACACGATCACGCGACCAGCGTGCGGATGACCTACTCACGTATGTCGGAGTTCGGCGACGGTCCGGCGTCCGCGCCGCCCGGCGCGGCTGGCTCGGCACTCGCCCCGTTGCCTGCCTCGGCGGGCACGGCTTCCTCGGCCTCGTCCACGTCATCCACCTGTTCCGACAGGACGCGATGCACCCGTGCCTCGAGCGTCAGGTCGATGTCATCGGCGCCCAGCACATCGAGTTCCAGACGCTGCCCGCGCGGCAGCTCGGGCAGGCCCGGCAGGCGCGTCACGTAAGGCAATCCTTCGAGGCGCAGCACGTCGCCGCGGATCACCGTTGCCCCGAGGCGCCGGATGCCCTCCTGCCGGATCCAGCGTTGCGCCCAGTAGCGCTCCATGCGCTGCTGGAACTCCGCGTAGGCCGAGTAGGCCGCATCGAAGCCGGAGACGATCGCGAAGAGATCCGCATCATTCGCGCTGTACGGCGCGGACCGGTTGCCGACGCAGGCAATCAGCTGGCGCTGGTTCACCAGGTCGACATAGCGGCGCAGCGGCGACGAACTCCATGCGTAGTGGCTGACGCCTATGCCTTCATGCGCGGCCGGCACGGTCGACATGCGCACACGCCCCATCGCCTGCGAGCGATAGATCCCCGCCACACCGCGCTCGGCAAGCCATCTTCCCCAGGTACTGTTGGCGAAGATCATCAGCTCCGCAACCAGCAGGTCCAGCGGAGCGCCGCGGCGGCGTTGCCTGATCGCTACGTGGGAGTGTTCGCCCTCGCCGTCGAGCTCGAACGAGTAGTCGACGCGGCCCAGGGGTTCGGACCGGCCCCGCACGGCCTCGCGGCGGGCCAGGAGCGCGCGAGCGAAGCGCCACAGCAGCGAGAGCTCGGCAGCAAACGGCGCATCGAAGTCTGCGGCGACGATCGATTCCTCCGTGATGACGGTATCCAGCCGGTCATGCCGCAGATTGGCCGCGATCCGGATGCGCTCGACCCGGGTTTCGGTGGCGAGCACCTCCAGGCTGTCGGGCGCGACATCGACATACAGCGAGATCACCGGGACCTCGCGACCCTCGGCGAGGGAGTAGGCGTCGACCCATTCCGTCGGAAGCATCGTCAGCTTGAAGCCAGGCGCGTAGACCGTCGACATGCGCGCGCGTGCGGCGACGTCCAGCGCATGTGCGCGCTCGAGCGCCACCCCCGGCGCCGCGATGTGGATGCCGATGCGAATCGTCGAGCCGATCTTCGACACCGAGAACGCATCGTCGATCTCGGTCGTCGCGCTGTCATCGATCGAGAACGCCTCGACCGCGCCCAGCGGCAGTCCGACATCGACGGTCGGCGCGGGCAGGTCCGCGCCGAAGCCGGCGCCGCGCGGGAAGTGCTGCGCCAGGAAGCTGTCGACGTGCCATCGGTAGGGCGATTCGATCGCTCGCGTGGCAAGCAGCAGGCGCAGCGGCGTGGTCTGCGACTCGTTGGCGGCCTGTTCGAGCGCCTTCACTTCCAGCGTGCCGCGATCGGGCCGCACGAGCAGCTCGATCGCCTGCGATGCAATGGCGGCCGGCGCGTGGCCGCGCTTCAGTTCATCGACGTACTGCTGCCGCAGCGCATCCTGCTGCCGCTTGCGCTCGACTGCCGCCAGAGCGGCCTTCAGCGTTTCCGGCGGCGCCGGGCGGTAGCGTCCGCGTCCCTTGCGATAGAAGTACACGGGCGCCGAGTGCAGGCGAATCAGCAGCGCCGCTTCCTGCACGCTCGACGGTTTGGCGCCGAAGTAATCCCGCGCCAGGTCGCGGAAGCCGAATTCCTCCTGCGGCGACGCTTCCCAAAGGAAATCGAGGTCGATGTCCTCGGCTTCAACGTGCGCGCGCTCGAGCAAACGTCCCGGGCCTGGCTCTTCGAACTGCAGCAGCACGTGCGAGCCCTTGACCTTGGTGCGTTTGCCGCTCGGAAGCTCGACCTGAAACGAGGCATCGGTGGCGGACAACACGTTGCCGGCTTTAAAGGCCCCGTCTTCCTCGAACAGCAGGTTCAAGTGATCCTCATCAGAGCGTCGCCACGAAGGCGCGCACACCGCGCAGCAGCAGCTCGACCGCGATCGCCGCCAGCACCAGGCCCATCAGCCGTTCGAAGGCCAGCGTGACGCGCTCGCCCAGCAGCGCCTGCAGGCGGCCCGCAGAGACCAGTATCAGCGCGCTGATCACCATGACCACCGCGATGGCCGCGACCCATTCAGGCCAGCGCTCGGGATTCTTCGATACGAGCAGCATGACGGTCGCGAGCGCCGAAGGGCCAGCCAGTGCAGGCACGGCGAGCGGCACGATGAACGGCTCACCGCCGGGCGACGCTCCATACACACCGTCGGGCGAGGGAAAGACCATGCGCAGCGCGACCAGCATCAGCACCACGCCGCCGCCGATCTGCAGGGCAATTTCCGACAGGCCGAGGGTCTGCAGGAACGGACGCCCTGCGAACACGAACATCGTCAGCACGACAAAGGCGATCAGGCACTCGCGCAGCACGATGAACAGACGCCGCTGCGGCGGCACTTCGCGCAGGGCGGAAATGAAGATCGGGATGTTTCCGAACGGATCGGCCACCAGAAACAGCAGCAGGACGGCGGAAACGAAAGTGTCGTTCATGCGTCGGTCGTGGCTTCCGTGCCAGCACTCACGCGCAGCAGGTCGTCGGGCCGGATCGGGAACACGCAGTGTGGCGTCCCGCCTGCGGCCCACACGGTGTCGAAGCGCCGCAACGAGGCGTCAACGAACGTCGTCATTGTCTGAGTATGCGCGACCGGCGCGACGCCGCCGATCGCAAAGCCCGCGTGCTCGCGCACGAAGTCCGGGCTGGCACGCTCGATGGGCTCTCCAATCAACTGTGCGATACGGTCCTCGCTGACGCGCCGGTCACCGGCCGCGATCACGAGGACGGCACGGCCCGTCGTCGTACCGCGGAACACGAGCGACTTCGCGATCTGGCCAACGTCGAGCCCCAGTGCATCGGCCGCCTGCCGGGCCGTTCGTGCCGCCTCTGCGAGCTGGACGATGCGCGTATCCAGACCGGCGGCCGCGAGCGCACGCTGCACGCGTTCCGCCGAGGCAGGCAGCGTTTCCGGCTCCATGATCAGACCGTGAGCCCGCCGGCGACTTCGATGACGGCGCCATTGATGTAGGACGCGTCGTCCGAGGCGAGGAATGCGTACACGTTGGCGATGTCCTCGGGCGTGCCGAGGCGCCGCAGCGGGACTCGCTCCTTCATCTGGTGCAGCACCTTCTCCGGGATCGTCCTGAGGATCGGGGTATCGATGAAGCCCGGGGCCACGGCATTGCAGCGGACTCCCTTGGGCCCAAGCTCCCGCGACCAGGTCTTGACGAACCCGATGACACCGAACTTGCTGGCCGCATAGTTCGTCTGCCCGAAGTTGCCGTAGATGCCGACGACGCTCGAGGCATTGAGTATGACGCCGCTGCCCTGCTGGACCATGATGTCCGCCACGGCGCGCGAGCAGTTGAACGTCCCCTTGAGGTTGACGTCGATGACGCGATCGAATTGCTCGTCGTTCATCTTCTGCAGGCGGGCGTCGAGCGTGATGCCGGCATTGTTGACCAGGACGTCGATGGCGCCATGGCGCGCGTGGACGGCGCTCACCATCGCGTCGATCTGGTCACGGCGCGTCACGTCGACGACGAAGCCCTCGACGGTCCCGAGTTCCTGCAGTACCTCGACCGCGGCATCGACGCTCTCGCGGCGGATGTCGCACAGCGCAACGATGGCGCCGTCCTCGAGGAATCGACGCGCGGTAGCCAGCCCGATGCCCTGTGCCGCTCCCGTCACGATGCACACACGTCCCTGCAACCGCTTCATCCACCTCTCCTCATGAAACTTCAGTCAGCGCCTGCCTTGCTCGCAGAACGCCAGTACATCTTCCATATGATCCGCAAAGTCCGACAGCTCGTGGTCGCTGCCTTCGATGACCACCTGCCGCGCACCGGAGTACTTGCGCATCATCGTGCGATAGTCGATAACGGCATCGCCCGTGGCAGCGATCAGCAGGTACCTGTCCGGCCTCGTAATCGTCGGCGTATCGATCACATCGAGCTCGCCGAGATACTCGCGGCGGAAATCGATCGACGCGTCCGAGAAGTACACGGGCTGCACCCCGAGGTATTTCGCCAGGTCATCCTGCGGGCGTATGGCCGGGTTCAGCAGCACGGCCCGGCAGCCGAGCCGTTCCGCCAGCCAGGTCGCGTAGTAGCCCCCCAGCGATGATCCGATCAGTGCCAGACGGTCCGGCGCGATGCCCTCCACCAGAGCCTCTGTCTCCTCGACAGCGCGCGCCGGCGATGCGGGCAGCGCCGGGCAGAGATACTCGGCCGCCTGTCCGCGCGACGCCATCGCCTGCCGCAGCATCGTGGCCTTGCGCGAAGCCGGTGAGGAGCGGAAGCCGTGCAGGTAGACGATCACGCCACCGCCGCGCGCTCGGCCAGCCGCGCGAGCAGCGTGGCATGGATGCCGCCGAAGCCGCCGTTGCTCATCACGAGCACGCGGTCGCCGGCGCGGGCGTACGCCAGGACTTCGTCCACCAGCTCGGGCAAGGCATCGCGCGTGGTCGCGCGGTCGCCGAGCGGTGCCAGCGCCGCCGCCACGTCCCAGCCAACGCCCGGTCCCGCGTAGCAGAACACGCGATCGGCACCCTTCAGGCTCGGCGCGAGTTCTGCCTTCACGGCACCCTGCTTCATCGTATTGGAGCGCGGCTCGAGAACCGCAACGATGCGCGCCGACCCGACCTGAGTGCGCAGCGCGGCGATCGTTTCGCGAATCGCGGTGGGGTGATGCGCGAAATCGTCGATGACGGAGACACCGTCGACGGTTCCCCTCAGCTCCAGCCGCCGCTTGACGCCGCCGAATCGCGCCAGCGCCTCCAGCGCCATCACGGGCTCGACGCCGACGTGATGGGCGGCCGCGATTGCGGCCAGTGCGTTGCTGCGGTTGTGCGCTCCGGGCAGGTCGAGCTGCAGCGGACCAACAATCGCGCCATCGTGGTAGACAAGGTGCGGCGGCTCGGCTCCGGCTTGCCATCCGGAGGCTCCGCCGAAATATTCGACTTCGCTCCAGCAACCGCGCGCAAGGACGCGCGCCAGCGCTGCGTCCTGTCGGTTGACGATCAGCCGCGCACGCGTCGGCAGCGTGCGGACGAAGTGGTGGAACTGTGTCTCGATCGCCGCGAGGTCGGCAAAGATGTCCGCGTGATCGAACTCGAGATTGTTGAGTATCGCCGTGCGTGCGCGGTAGTGCAGGAACTTGGAGCGCTTGTCGAAGTAGGCGGTGTCGTATTCGTCGGCCTCAATGACGAAGTGCCGGCCGCCAGCGAGCCGGGCCGAGCGACCGAAGTCATTCGGCACTCCACCGACGAGGAACCCGGGGGCGAGACCAGCATGCTCGAGGATCGCCACCAGCATCGATGTGGTCGTCGTCTTGCCATGCGTTCCTGCCACGGCCAGCACGTGCCGGCCCGCGAGGATGTGCTCGGCCAGCCACTGCGGCCCGGACACGAACGGCAGGTCGCGATCAAGGATCGCTTCCATCAGCGGGTTGCCGCGCGTGACGACATTGCCGATCACCCAAAGGTCCGGCTGCACGGTGATCTGATCGGCGCCATAGCCTTCGATGAGTTCGACGCCCGCTGCCGCAAGCTGATCGCTCATCGGCGGGTAGACGTTGGCGTCGCAGCCCGAGACGCGGTGGCCAGCGGCCAGCGCAAGCTGTGCGAGCCCGCCCATGAACGTGCCGCAGATGCCCAGGACGTGGATATGCACAGGTCGTTGAACGAAGTGGAGGTTGGGCGGGGCGAAGCTCTGCCCGCCAAGGAGGCGCGCGATTGTAATGCCCGCGACACCGCAGGCCTGGCGGCTAGACTCCCACCTTGTCATGCCTGTCCGCCCTGATCGCCTGCGCACCGAAGTTGCCGCCGCGGCAGCTCGTCTCATCGCCGATGAGGGTTGCGACTACGCGCAGGCGAAACGTCGCGCCGTGCGCGAGTTGCTGGGCGATCGGTCGGACACGCGCGGGGCGCTGCCGGACAATGCGGAGATCGAGCACGAATTGCGGCGTCATCTGCAGCTCTTCGCCGCGGACACCCATCCCGGCCTGCTCACGGACCTGCGATGTACGGCGGCCGATCTCATGGCACGGCTCGCGCAGTTCAACCCTCATCTGGTCGGCGCCGTGCTGAACGGCACGGCGACCGAGCACTCAGACATTGAACTGCACCTGTTTACGGACAGCGCCAAGGACGTGGAGGTTTTCCTGATGGATGCCGGCATCGACTTCGATGTGGAAGGTGGCGCGGACGAGGGGACGCCGGCCGCGCTCGAGCGCCTGAGCTTCGTCACTCCCACTGGCGGCGAACGCACCCAGTCACGGGGACCACGGGTGGGTGTGCGCCTGCACGTCTTCGATCAGGACGCCATCCGGTTCGCGCCACGTCACAAGGCCGCCTCCTCGCCCGAGTTCGAGCTTCATCCAGTGGCCGCGAGCGGACGGGCCGGCCTGGCCGCGCTGCGACAACTGATCGACGCCACGCGATGACGGCACAGCGCCGACGGTGGTTGATGGCGGGTGTAGGGCTCGGCGCCCTGATGGCCGGCGCCGGCGTCGCCTGGCGGCGCTACCGGCCGAACGCGCCCGAAGCCGGCGCGCTGTTCGACCGCGTGTTCGACGACGTGGATGGCCACCCTCAGCCGCTGTCGCAGTGGCGCGGCCGCTGGATCGTGCTGAACTTCTGGGCAACCTGGTGTGCCCCGTGCGTCGAGGAAATGCCGACTCTTCAGCGAGTTGCACGGGAATACGGCGGGCGCGGCGTCGTAGTGGTGGGCGTCGGCATCGACAACGCCAGGGCGATCCGGCAGTTCAAGGAGGAGCTCAAGCTTGATCTGCCGCTGCTGGTTGCGGGCGCCGGCGGCAGCGAGCTGGCGCGGGACCTGGGTAACCCCAGCGGCGCGTTGCCGTACACTGTGTTGGTCAGTCCGCAAGGCCGCATCGAACAGGCACACCTCGGGCTGCTAAGGTCCGAACTGCTTCGCTCCTGGCTCGATAGCCGTCTGGCAGGCTGAGTCCCTGAGTAGACAGCGCCACCCAGACCGGGCAGACTTCGCGCCGTCACGGTTTCGGGCGATATCTGTAGCTAACTCCGCCCAAACTACAATAAAGCGCCAATGGGAGGAATGATGAGCAGCCGCATTCTCATCCTGAACGGGCCGAATTTGAACCTCCTCGGGACTCGGGAGCCAGCGATCTACGGGGGACGCACCCTGGCGCAGATCGAGGCGGAGTTGTCCGACGTTGCACGCAGATACTCGGCAGATCTTGCTTTTTTTCAAAGCAACCATGAGGGGGCTTTGATCGATCGCATTCACGTCGCCCGGACCGACGGGACGACGTTCCTCATCATCAATGCCGGGGCATTTACGCACACGAGCATTGCCCTACGCGATGCCCTCGCGGCGGTCGCCCTGCCCTTCGTCGAGGTTCACCTGTCAAACGTCCACCGTCGCGAGGAATTCCGGCACCGCTCATTGCTGGCGGATCTTGCCGTCGGCACCATCGTCGGCCTGGGAGCGGTCGGCTATCGATACGCCCTCGAGTACGCCCTGTCTGAACGCCACTCCTGACCGGAAGGAGTCCGCATGGATCTGAGAAAGCTCAAGACGCTGATCGACCTGGTCGCCGAGTCCGGTATCGCCGAACTTGAAGTGACTGAAGGTGAAGACAAGGTGCGCATCGTCAAGCACGCGGCCACCCTAGCAGCGTCGCCTGCGCCGACCGCGACCATCGTCGCCGCGGCCCCGGCGGCGCCGACGCCCGCCACTTTGGCAGCCGAGGCCGCTGCCGCGGCCGAAGCGGAAGCGGCGGCCGGCCACGTCGTGAAGTCGCCCATGGTCGGGACCTTCTATCGCTCACCGAGCCCCGGCGCGCCGGCCTTTATCGAACAGGGTGCCGTCGTCAAGGCCGGCGATACGCTGTGCATCATCGAAGCCATGAAGCTGCTCAACGAGATCGAGGCCGATGTCGGGGGCACCGTGAAGAAGATCCTCGTCGAAAACGGCCAGCCAGTTGAGTACGGGCAGGCGCTATTCGTCATCGAGTAGCAGGAACGGGCGCTCAGAGCCGGGCATGTTCAAGAAGATCCTGATCGCCAACCGCGGTGAGATCGCACTGCGCATTCAGCGCGCGTGTCGCGAGATGGGCATACGAACCGTGGTCGTGCACTCCGAGGCCGACACCGGCGCCAAGTACGTCAAGCTGGCCGACGAGTCGGTCTGCATCGGCCCGCCGCCCTCGCGCGAGAGCTACCTCAACATTCCGGCCATCATCAGCGCCGCCGAAGTGACCGACGCCGAGGCGATCCACCCCGGATACGGATTCCTGTCGGAAAACGCAGACTTCGCCGAGCGGGTCGAAAAGAGCGGCTTCGTCTTCATCGGCCCAAGGCCCGAGTCGATACGGCTGATGGGCGACAAGGTGTCTGCCAAGCAGGCGATGGCCGCGGCCGGCGTACCAACGGTGCCGGGATCACAGGGCGCACTGGCGGAAGAGCCGCGCGAGATCGTGCGGGCAGCACGCGCGGTCGGATATCCGGTCATCATCAAGGCCGCCGGTGGCGGCGGCGGGCGCGGCATGCGCGTCGTGCACACGGAGGCGGCGCTGATCAACGCTGTCACGATGACGCGGCAGGAGGCGCACGCCGCCTTCGGCAATCCCGCCGTGTACATGGAGAAGTACCTCGAGACGCCGCGGCACATCGAGATCCAGATTCTTGCCGACCAGCATCGCAACGCCATCTGGCTCGGTGAGCGGGACTGCTCGATGCAGCGCCGGCACCAGAAGATCATCGAGGAAGCTCCCGCGCCGCTGATCAACCGGCGCCTGATCGAGAAGATCGGCGATCGCTGCGTCGAGGCCTGCAAGAAGATCAACTATCGCGGCGCCGGCACGTTCGAGTTCCTCTACCAGGACAACGAGTTCTACTTCATCGAGATGAACACCCGGCTGCAGGTCGAACACCCGGTCACCGAATTCGTCACCGGAATCGACATCGTGCAGGAACAGATCCGCGTGGCCGCCGGCGAAAAGCTGCGGCTGCGACAACGCGACGTCGTGCGCAAGGGCCATGCGATCGAGTGCCGCATCAACGCGGAAGATCCGTTCAGGTTCACGCCCTCGCCCGGGCGCATCACGAACTGGCATCCGCCCGGAGGGCCCGGCGTCCGCGTCGACTCGCATGCCTACAACGGATACTTCGTCCCTCCCAATTACGACTCGATGATCGGCAAGGTCATCTGCTACGGGGACACTCGCGAGCAGGCGCTGGCACGCATGCGCATCGCGTTGTCCGAGATGGTTGTCGAGGGCATCCAGACCAATATCCCGCTGCATCGCGAGCTGCTGATGGACGAGAAGTTCGTACTTGGCGGCACCAGCATCCATTACCTGGAAAAGCGCATCGCGGCGCGCCAGGTTGCCTAGACAGGGTGCTGGCAGAAGTCACCCTGCGGATCGACGTAGAGCACGCCGAGCTGCTGGCCGACGCACTGCTGGCCTGCGGCGCGCTCTCGGTCGCGGTCGAGGATGCGGACGCCGACACGCCGGACGAGCTGCCGCTGTTCGGCGAGCCGGGACTCGAACCCGACAGGCTTGCCTGGCAGCACAGCCGGCTGCGCGTACTGGTTGATGGCGATCAGGCGGCGGCCCGGCGCACGGTCAAGGCAGCGACTGCGTCGCTGAAACTGGCCGCGCCGACAATTGAAGCCTGCAGCCAGGTCGTCGAAACCGACTGGGTACGCGCAACACAGGCTCAGTTTCCGCCGACACGCATCAGCGACAGGCTTTGGATCGTGCCCACGTGGCACGATCCGCCGGATCCCACGGCCATCGCCGTGCGGCTCGATCCCGGCGTTGCATTCGGCACCGGCACCCACCCGACGACACAGCTGTGCCTGGCCTGGCTCGACGAACACGTCGTGCCGGGCGCACGTGTACTCGACTACGGCTGTGGTTCCGGCATCCTCTCCATCGCCGCGGCGAAGCTGGGTGCCGGTGACACGATCGGAGTCGACGTCGACGAACAGGCACTGGAGGCAGCGCGCGCCAATGCCGCGGCCAATCGAGTGTCCGCACGCTACACTGGCCCGGACAATCTGCACGCCGGCTCATTCGACATCGTGGTGGCCAACATACTCTCGAATCCGCTGAAGCTCCTCGCGCCTGCTCTGCTCGCCCGCGTCGCACCGCGCGGTGCGCTGGTGCTTTCCGGCGTGCTCGAGCGCCAGTCCGATGACGTGATCGCGACCTATAAGGCCGTCGATCCGACTGTATCGCTGCAGGTATGGCGCGCGAGCGAAGGCTGGGTGTGTCTCGCCGGGACGCGCACCGCATGAGGCGGCAGATGAATCCGGCACTGGCGCCACGCGCCTCGCTTTCCCGCAACCAGTAGTCGACGACAATGGCCCTGGCGACCAAGTGCCCTCAGTGCGGCTCGATGTTCAGGGTCGTGGCCGATCAGCTGAAGCTGCGCGGAGGGCTCGTGCGCTGCGGCCAGTGCCGCACCGTGTTCGATGCCATCGGCAGCCTCGCCTACGTCGAGGACACGACGCTGTCTCCGGCGCGGCCGACGGACGAGCCGGCCACCGAGATCCCTCCGACCCAACCGCTGCGGGTCGAAACACGCACAGCCGCGGAAGCGCGCACCCCCGCGACGCGCACGCCGGCGTCGGCCGCCACCGAGCGTGCAAGCGCCGCCGCGGAGCGCAAGCGCAAGGCGCTTGGCCCGGCAACGACACTGCGCATCGCGCCGGGCGCCGCCCCGGTGGCGACCATCTCGCAGACGCTGCCACTGAAGCAGACGTCCGTAGCCGTCGTTCAGCCGTCGCCCCGGTCATCGGATAACGCCGCGCTCAGCGCGTCGGCCGCCGGTGTGCCAACCTTGATGGCGACCGACGCCGCTCCGCAGCTCATCGAAACGGAAGGCGCGGCGCTCGAAGGCATCGAAGTGATCGAAATGCCAGCCGTCGAGCCCGTCGCTGAACCCGCATCCCCGCAGGAGGAACCGGCGTTCGTCCGCGCGGCGTCGCGGCCGGCGCGCCGGGGATTCTCGATCGTGTTCGGCGGTGGCACGCTTTTACTTGTGCTTCTGGCGGCGACGCAGCTCGCGGTGGTCTTTCGCTCCGAGCTGCTGACGCGCTGGCCGGAGTCGCGCCCCGTGCTCGTTCAGCTGTGCCAGGCGTTCAGCTGCACACTCGGCTGGCCGACACAGCCTGACCAGCTGGCCGTGATCGGCAGCGAACTGCAGGCGATCCCGGGCACCGACGTGCTCGAACTGACCGCTGTGATCCGCAATCGTGCCGGTTTCACGCAGGCACTGCCGGCACTCGAAGTGACGCTGAACGACACGCTGAACCGCCCGGTGGCGCGCAAGGTCTTCACGCCGGCCGACTACCTCACGGCGGCCGGCGAGCCGAGTTCCCGTATCGACGAGGGCCTGGGGGCGGGTGCAGACATGACGATCCGCGTCTTTTTCGAGACGCGGGGCGTCCAGGCCGCCGGCTTCCTCGTTTACCCCTTCTATATATAGATAGCGTGCCGGGAGCCCGGCCCGGCCGGCCGAGCGTCCTTACTTCACGAAAACCTCATGCGCACACTCATCTGCGGTTCCATCGCGTACGACACGGTCATGGTCTTCCAGGGCCGCTTTGCGGATCACATCCTTCCGGACCAGGTCCACATCCTGAACGTCTCGTTTCTCGTCCCGGAGATGAAGCGGGAATTTGGCGGCTGTGCCGGGAACATCGCCTACAGCCTGAAGTGCCTGGGCGGCGAGCCAGTGCCGATGGCCACCGTGGGCGATGATGCCGCGCCGTATCTGGAACGGCTCGATGCCCTCGACATCGATCGTCGCCACGTGACGACGGTGCCCGGCAGCTATACGGCCCAGGCTTTCATCACGACGGATCTCAATGACAACCAGCTGACCGCGTTTCACCCGGGCGCCATGGCGCAGTCGCACCTGAACTCGGTGCCCGCCGACGGCGGTATCGAACTGGGCATCGTCGCTCCCGATGGGCGAGACGGCATGCAGCAGCACGCGCAACAGTTCGCCGAACGAGGTATTCCGTTCATCTTCGACCTTGGACAGGCGATGCCGCTCTTCAACGGCGAGGAACTCCTGTGGTTCATTGCACGCGCGGCCTATGTGACCCTCAATGATTACGAGGCCAAAGTCGTTGTCGAGCGCACGCGCCTGTCCTTGCCCGAGCTCGCCGGGCGCGTGACAGCGCTCGTCGTGACCCGTGGCGCGGAAGGTTCCGACATCTACGCGGGAGGATCCACGCTGCACGTGCCGGTCGCAAAGGCCCAGGCGCTGGTCGATCCGATCGGGTGCGGCGATGCCTACCGCGGCGGACTGCTTTACGGCATCGCGAACGGCCTCGACTGGGAAACGACCGGCCGACTGGCGGCAGTCATGGGAGCGATAAAGATCGAGGCAGGCGGTGCGCAGAACTACGTCGCCGATCGCAGTTCGATCGCACAGCGCTTTTTCGAAGCCTTCGGCTATCGGCCCTGGTAGTCGCCGCAGGTCCCGCGCCGGTCAGATGACCATGCGCGCAACGATCATCTGCAGCACATAGACGACGATCAGCAACACCATCGGCGACAGGTCGATCCCGCCCAGAGCAGGAAGGATGCGCTGAATCGGCACCAGCAGGGGCCGCAGCAGCATGGAAAGTGCGGGCGCCACCGGTGCGAGCGGATTCACCCAGCTGATGATCACGTAAATCAGCGTGACCCAGATGACCAGCGACAGCGCCCAGTTGAGCAGCTGGCGTACGGACTCGATCAGCACCAGATCCCAGGCCAGACTCAGTCCCGCGACCATCACCTTGAGCACGACGATCGCGAAGCTCAGCAGGAGCGCGGCGAGCAGCGCTGCCCATTCGACGCGTCCACGAGCGGGTATCAGCCTCGCCAGCGGTCGGACCAGCCAGTCTGTCAGTACACGTGAGAAGTGAGCGAGCGGGTTGCGCGCCGGCATCCCGATGAACGTCGCCCAGCACCGCAGCAGCAGGACCCCAACGAGCAGCGAACCAATGATGTCCAGCAGCGCTCGCGCGATATCGACGAAGAGCATGGGCTATCCGGTGACAGGGCGAGCGGCATTGTAGCCGCGGCCACCGCGACGTCCTCGCAGCAGGCGCACCAAAAAAAACGGGCGCGGAATTCCGCGCCCGTGTGTGGCACTGCGGCGGGCCGCTACGGACGGCTTCCGGTCGGGAACGGCCAGGCCGCCGCTGGATTCAGCGCGGTCTTGGCGCCCGGCGCTGCAGCGGTCGACGGCATCGCCGGCGCAGGTGCCGGTGCAGCCGCGGGCTTCGGCGCGACAGCAACCTTCACTGCCTGAACCGCCTTCACAACCTTTGCCTTGGTCTTTGCGACAGCCTTCTTCACCTTGGCTTTGGCGACGGCCTTCTTGACTTTCCTGACGGCCTTTTTCACCTTCGCCTTGGTCACGGCCTTCTTGACGGCACGCTTGACCTTGGCTTTTCTGACCGTCTTCTTGACTTTCCTGACGGCCTTTCTCACCTTCGCCTTGGTTACGGCCTTTTTGACGGCACGCTTGACCTTGGCTCTTCTGACCGTCTTCTTGACTTTCCTGACGGCCTTTCTCGCCTTCGCCTTGGTCGCGGCCTTTTTGACGGCGCGCTTTCTGGCGGCTTTCTTCGTTGCCATGTCAGTCTCCTAAAGAGAATGGCGTGAAGTGCCTAGCGACAACGCATTCCGGTCCGAGCGCGAATTGTTGCCTCGAACGCGGGCTGGAATGCCACACCGGCTGCCCGAAGGCAGCCGGTGAGCGCTACGCAGTTTCCGCGATGACTACTTCTTGGCCTTCTTAGCAGCCTTCTTGGCCTTCTTCGCGGTCTTCTTGGCAGCCTTCTTTACGGTCTTCTTCGCGGCCTTCTTGGCGGGCTTCTTGGTGGCTTTCTTCGCGGTCTTCTTGGCAGCTTTCTTCGTGGCCATGTGTATCTCCTTCAATATCAACGTTGAGGTTTCAAGAATGAAACCCGCTGCGCGGAGGTACCGCCAGTCGGGCTATTCATCGGCGCACGCAGATGCTCTGTCGCCGCGACACCCCCAGAAATGCGTTTGATCCGCATATCCGAGCTGAGCGCGGAACGTGCAGCGCACTGACCGCTGACGCTGATGAATTCGGCACGGCGCACGCTAAACCGCATGGCGGATCGCGCGCGCAAGAAAAACGCCGGAACAGGTCCGGCGTTCGGTAGAGGGGTGACAAGCACGAAAAGCTTGGCGCAGGACAGGGTCGATTTCGCGGCGGGAACAATCCCCCAAGACACCGGGGTCTCGATCTGCTTTGGAGCGTGGTCCTCTGCGTTTACTGGTCGACTGTGACTGTCTGTGGTCAATTCAGTGTTTGATCGACGCTGGCGTGATTCACAACACCGAACATCGATCGAGCTACT
The DNA here is from genome assembly GCA_963780715.1 of uncultured beta proteobacterium. GTDB lineage: Bacteria > Pseudomonadota > Gammaproteobacteria > Burkholderiales > Burkholderiaceae_F > JALORV01. The sequence continues at coordinate 89,274 of CAWADK010000007.1, read as the reverse complement.
AATTAACGGTTCGCTTTTTACTCGCAATCGAAATCGATCGCAAGAATTTTCTGCATCGATGAACGAATTGTGTGTGATTTGACCCACTTCTTTTTCGTTCGCGCGTTGTCTCAGCACTTCGCTGTGATCTGTTTCACTTCAGTCCCACGAGAGCGCACCACCCGATTGATACTCGATGACGCGCGTCTCGAAGAAGTTTCGTTCCTTTTTCAGATCGATCATCTCGCTCATCCAGGGGAACGGGTTTTCTTCCTGCGGGAAAAGCGCCTCGATGCCGATCTGCTGCGCGCGCCGATTGGCGATGTAGCGCAGATAGCCCTTGAACATCGGCGCATTGAGGCCCAGCACGCCCCGCGGCATCGTGTCCTCCGCGTAGGCGTACTCGAGGTCGACTGCCTTCTTGAAGAGCCCTCGCACTTCTTCCCGGAACTGCGGCGTCCAGAGCTGGGGGTTCTCGAGCTTGATCTGGTTGATCAGGTCGATGCCGAAGTTGCAGTGCATCGACTCGTCGCGCAGGATGTACTGGTACTGCTCCGCGGCCCCGGTCATCTTGTTCTGCCGTCCCAGCGCCAGGATCTGCGTGAACCCGACGTAGAAGAACAGTCCCTCCATCAGGCAGGCGAAGACGATCAGGCTGCGCAGCAGCGCCTGGTCGCTCTCGGTCGTTCCGGTCTTGAAGTGCGGGTCCGTCAGCGTGTCGATGAAGGGAATCAGGAACTCGTCCTTGTCCCGGATCGACGCGACCTCGTGGTAGGCGTTGAAGATCTCGCCTTCGTCCAGACCGAGCGATTCGACGATGTACTGGTAGGCGTGGGTGTGGATCGCCTCCTCGAACGCCTGGCGCAGCAGGAACTGTCGGCACTCCGGGGCCGTGATGTGGCGGTAGGTGCCCAGCACGATGTTGTTGGCGGCGAGCGAGTCGGCCGTCACGAAGAAGCCGAGGTTGCGCTTGACGAGCCGGCGCTCGTCCTCGGTTAATCCGTTCGGATCCTTCCACAGGCCGATGTCGCGCGACATGTTCACTTCCTGCGGCATCCAGTGGTTGGCGCAGGTCGAGAGGTACTTCTCCCAGGCCCACTTGTACTTGAATGGCACCAGCTGATTGACGTCGGTCGCGCCGTTGATGATCCGCTTGTCGGCGACGTTGACCCGCCGGAGATCCGGCGCCGCTTGCTCCGGCGTCGGATCCGCCGGCCTGCCCATCGGAACGGCGGATTGCAGGGCGGGTTGCGGCGCCAGTGGTGCGGGGTTGTCTTCCCAGGCCAGCATGCTTGGCTACTCCTTGGTTCTGTTCGTGTTGTGCATTACTGGCAGGCTTCGCAATCGACGAAGCCGGGGTCGCCGGGTTTCAGCAGGCAGACCTTGCCCTCGGCGTCCGGCATCGCGGCCGACGCGCCCATGTCGGAGGACACGGAATTCAGCTGCCCGGTCCGGGTCGTGGTCGACTTTTCGGCGTGCGTGGCGCCGATCGTCCGCAGGTAATAGGTGGTCTTCAGTCCGCGCTGCCACGCCAGCCGGTAGGTTTCATCCAGCTTCTTGCCGGACGCGCCCGCCATATAGATATTGAGCGACTGCGCCTGGTCGATCCATTTCTGCCGCCGCGCCGCGCACTCGATCAGCCACTTCGGCTCGACCTCGAAGGCCGTGGCGTAGAGTTCCCGGACTTCGGCCGGCACCCGATCGATCTTGGCGAGCGACCCGTCGAAGTACTTCAGGTCCGAGACCATGACCTCATCCCACAGGCCGAGGCGCTTCAGATCGCGCACCAGGTGCTCATTGACGACCGTGAACTCGCCCGAGAGATTCGACTTGACGAACAGGTTCTGGAACGTCGGCTCGATGCAGGCATCCACTCCGATGATGTTCGAGATCGTCGCGGTCGGAGCAATGGCCACGCAGTTGGAATTGCGCATCCCGACCTGCTTGATCCGGGCGCGCAGCGCGTCCCAGTCCATCGTCGCGCTCATGTCGACGTCGACGTAGCCACCTCGCTCATCGCGCAGCAGCCGGAGTGAATCCTGCGGCAGGATGCCGCGGTCCCACAGCGAGCCGCCGAAGGACGAGTACCGGCCGCGTTCCTGCGCCAGGTCGGTGGAGGCCCAGTACGCGTGGTAGCAGACCGCCTCCATGCTGCGATCGGAGAACTCCACCGCCGCGTCGCTGGCGTACGGCGTGCGCATCATGTGCAGGCAGTCCTGGAAGCCCATGATGCCCAGGCCGACCGGCCGATGCCGCACGTTGGAATTGCGCGCCTTCGGCACCGCGTAGTAGTTGATGTCGATGACGTTGTCGAGCATCCGCATGGCCGTGCTGATGGTCTTCTTCAGCTTGGCCTGGTCCAGCATGTAGCCGCCCTTGCCATCGGGTGTCATGTGCGCCGGCAGGTTGACCGAGCCGAGGTTGCACACGGCGATCTCGCTGCCCGACGTGTTGAGCGTGATCTCGGTGCAGAGGTTCGAGCTGTGGATCGTCCCGACGTGCTGCTGCGGCGAGCGCAGGTTGCAGGCGTCCTTGAACGTGATCCACGGATGCCCGGTCTCGAAGAGCATCGAGAGCATCTTGCGCCACAGCTGCAGCGCCGGGACCTTCCTGAAGAGCTTCAGGTCACCTCGCGCCGCCTTGTCCTCGTAGCGCGTGTAGGCCTCCTCGAACGCCTTGCCGGTCTTGTCATGCAGGTCGGGACAGTCGCTCGGGGAGAACAGCGTCCAGTCGCCTCCTTCCATCACCCGCCTCATGAACAGGTCCGGAATCCAGTTCGCGGTGTTCATGTCGTGTGTGCGGCGGCGGTCATCACCGGTGTTCTTCCGCAGCTCCAGGAACTCCTCGATGTCGAGGTGCCAGGTCTCCAGGTAGCAGCACACGGCGCCCTTGCGCTTGCCACCCTGGTTGACCGCGACCGCGGTGTCATTCACCACCTTCAGGAACGGCACCACGCCCTGGCTCTTGCCGTTGGTGCCCTTGATGTGGCTGCCGAGCGCGCGCACCGGTGTCCAGTCATTGCCCAGCCCGCCGGCGTACTTGGCCAGCAGCGCGTTTTCCTTGATCGCCTCGTAGATGCCGTCGAGGTCATCGCTGACGGTCGACAGGTAGCAAGACGACAGCTGGGAATGGCGCGTGCCGGCATTGAACAACGTCGGCGTCGAGCTCATGAAGTCGAACGTCGACAGCACTTCGTAGAACTCGATCGCCCGCGCCTCGCGCTCGATCTCGTTCAGCGCCAGGCCCATCGCCACGCGCATGAAGAACGCCTGCGGCAGCTCGAAGCGCCGGCCTTCGTGGTGCAGGAAGTAGCGGTCGTACAGCGTCTGCAGGCCGAGGTAGTTGAACTGCAGGTCGCGCTCGGGCCTGAGCGCCGCGGCGAGCTTCTTCAGGTCGAAGAGCGCGAGCTTCTCGTCCAGCAGCTCCGCCTCGATGCCGTAGCGGATGAACTTGGGGAAATACTCGGCGTATCGCTCGACCATCGCCGCCTGGGCGACTTCCTCGCCCAGCGCCTCGCGCCGCATCGTGTGCAGCAGAAGCCGCGCCGTGACGTAGGAGTAGGCCGGGTCCTTCTCGATCAGAGCACGGGCGGCCAGGATCGCGGACTTGTGAACCTCCTCGAGCGGGACGCCGTCGTACAGGTTCTTGAAGGTTTCACCCAGAATCGCCTCCGGGGTGACGTACTCAGACAGGCCCGTCACACGCGGCGCGCACGAGCGCCTCGATGCGCGACATGTCGAGCGGGACGCGGCGACCCTCTTCCACCATCGACAGCGCCGGCGCGGCAGCGGCGACCGTCGTCTGCCGTGCCGCGGCACGCTCCTGCGAACGCCGCTCTCGGTACAGGACGTAGGTTCGCGCCACATCGTGCGCGCCGTCGCGCATCAGCGAGAGTTCGACCTGGTCCTGCACGTCCTCAATATGGAACGTGCCTCCCGCCGGCTGCCGACGCAGCAGTGCAGTCACTACGCTGGATGTGAGCTTTTCGACCTGTTCCCGGATTGCCGCTGACGCAGCACCCTGGCCACCGCGCACGGCGATGAACGCCTTGGTCATCGCCACCGCGATCTTCGACGGCTCAAAGGCCACGACGGCACCATTGCGGCGGATGACCTTGTAGTCGCCATAGGACGTTGCCTGCACGCCGGTCACGCCACCACCGCCACCTTCGACAGGCGCGAGATGCGCTGCCGGCCCGACGGCCGCAGGGGACGTCGACTGCTGAAACTGCATAAACCCTCCGATGCTCCTTGCACCCGAAGACGGAGCGCAGTGGGCGGCCTTCCTTGCTGCCGCAACCACAAGCTGTAGCCGTCCTGGTTGTTGTCTGCCTTCGCTACCCCTGCGCGCGCGGCATTGCGCCACCGCACGTGGGGACCCGCTTTCCGCCGCTTGGCCTGGCCCGTGCCCGTCAGACGCCGAAGTTCTTGGCCTCGACGCCAACCACAATATGTTGTGGCATGACCGCTTGCGAGCACTAGTTTTAGTGTTTGCGCATCATAGGGAAACTTTTCCCAGACTTCAACAGGCAGCGATGCGGCAGCGCACACGCGAGGGTGCGCAGGCAAACTTGAATACGCAGGAGGTCAGCGCGCGATCAGACCGGGCGACACACGGAGCCGGCCCCACTCGAAGAACGGACCGGGGTCCGTCTTGCGGTCGGTCGCGATATCGCTATGCCCCACGACCGCTTCGAGCGGATACGCGGGGGCGAGCACCTGCAGCAGCGCGTTGAGCGAGACATACTGCGCGTCGGTGAAGGGTTCGAAGTCCGAGCCTTCGAGCTCGACGCCGAGCGAGAAATCGTTGCAGCGCTGCCGGCCCCGGAACTCCGAGGCTCCGGCATGCCAGGCGCGATCGAGGCACGACACGAACTGGATACAGCGCCCGCTACGATCGATATAGAAGTGTGCCGAGACGCGCGCACCGGCCACGCGGGAAAGGAATCCGTCGGTGCCGACGTCGAGCTGGTTCAGGAAGAGGCGTTCGACATGGCCGCTGCCATAGCAGCCCGGCGGCAGGCTGATGTTGTGGATCACGACCAGACTGACACGAGCCTCCGGGGGTCGGGCGTCCGCGTTGGGTGAACGCAGGCGGTCCACCCCGGCGACCCACCCGTCCGCCGCTACCAGCAGGGACGAGTGCGGCATGGCTTGCGAACCGTTCCTCTGGTGGTCGAACAACCCGCTGAGCGATACGCCCAACTCACCGGCAACTCACTTGATGTTCAGCCGCTGCATCCGATAGCGCAGCTGTCGGAAGGTGATCCCCAGGAGCTGTGCGGCTGCCGTGCGGTTGTAACGCGTCTTCGTCAGCGCCGTGCGTATCGCGCTGCGCTCGTGCTCGTCGAGGAACGCCGGCAGCGACGACGGCACGCCGTCCACCATGTCGTACGTGCCGTCGGCATCCCCTTCGTCTGCAGCCGCGGCGCCGGGATCCTCATCGGCCGGGACGGGCTCTGCTTCGAGTGGCAGGTCGACTCCCGGCCCAGGCAGCAGCAGGTCGTCCGCCATCAGCACGTCGTCGCCCGCCAGCGCGACCGCTCGCTCGAGCACGTTCTCCAGCTCGCGCACGTTGCCCGGGAAGCGATAGTGCTTCAGAGCCGCCAGCGCGGCCGGAGACAGGCGCGCGGCTGGACCGCCGGTCCGCGCCGCAATGCGCGCGAGGATCGCATTGGCCAGCAGCTCGATGTCGTCAAGCCGCTCGCGCAGCGGCGGCACCCTGAGTTCGATGACATTGAGCCGGTAGTAGAGATCCTGCCGAAAGCGCCCCGCCGCCACCAGCGCTGCGAGATCCTGGTGCGTGGCGCTGACGAGCCGCACATCGACGGATTCCTCGGTCGGCGATCCCACTTTGCGCACGCGCCGCTCCTGGATCGCGCGCAGCAGCTTGACCTGCATCGCCAGCGGCAGGTCGGCAACTTCGTCGAGAAAGAGCGTCCCGCCGGCCGCCGCCTGGAAAAATCCGTCGCGGTCCCGGTCGGCGCCGGTGAAGGCCCCCTTGCGGTAGCCGAAGAACTCGGCCTCCATCAGATTTTCCGGAATGGCGCCGCAATTGACAGCCACGAACGGTTGCGCGCGTCGCGCCGACGACTCATGGATCGCACGCGCCGCCAGTTCCTTGCCGCTGCCCGACTCCCCGCAGATCGCCACCGGCGCCATGCTGCGTGCCAGCCGCTCGATAAGGGCACGCATCTGTTGCATCGCCGGTGTGGTGCCTGCCAGTCGATCCGCCGCAGCCAGGGGCTCGCGACCTGCATCACCGCTGCCGACCGACACCCCGTTCGCATCGCGTACGGCCGATCGCACCAGCAGCCGCAACTGGTCGAGATCGACCGGCTTGGTCAGGTAATCGAAGGCGCCCGCCTTCAGCGCCGCAACGGCGTTCTCCGCGCTGCCATAAGCGGTGATCACGGCGATCGGTGTGCCGGACGACTGTGCCACTTCGCGAACCAGTTCGAGGCCCGTCCCGTCAGGCAGGCGCATGTCGGTCAGGCACAGCGAATACCGGTTGCGCGCGAGCAGCGAGCGCGCCGCCGACACCGACTCCGCCGTGTCCACGTCCAGGCCGAGGCGCAGCAGCGTGAGCGAGAGCAGCTCGCGCAGATCCGCCTCGTCGTCGACCACGAGCACCGCCGGTGACCGCCGGCTGACCGGCGCTCGAGGGGCTTCGGAACGCTGGGCTTCGCTCATCGCACCGGGATCGTATCGAGGAATCCGTGCAGGCTCGCGTCGACGCGCGCGCCCTGTCCGAAGCGCAACAGGAACCCTTCGCGCGTACTGCCGTCGACTTCGCGACGCGCGGCGTAGGCAAGCTCGGCCCGGTTTGTCACGCAGAACTCGCGTGCTAGATACAGGCCCAGGCCAGTACCCTGGTTACGCGTGGTGAAGAAGGGCTCGAACAGCCCCGTGCGCGCTTCGAAGGGAACTCCCGGCCCATCGTCGAGCACCCAGAGCTGCGGCCGGTCGCCCTCGGGGGCGGGCTCGACAATCACGCAGACGCACCCTGGACTACCCGTCGCATAGCGCAGCGCATTGTCGACAAGGTTATAAAGCACCTGGCGCAGGTGCGACTGCTCGAACTTGACCCGCTGGTCCGGCGCGAGCTGCGCACCGATCGTCGACGGAGCGAGTCCCCGGTCGCGGACGAATTCAGACAGGAATTCGCGGACGAAATCCGAAAGATCGATCTCGTCACCCAGCGGCGGCTCGCGGCGCGCCACCCGCAGCACGTCCTCAACCAGCCGATTAAGCCGCTGAGTGTTTTCGCGCACGATGGCGGCGAGCCGTTTGAGCACCGGGTCGCGCGCGTCCTCGCTGAGCAGTTGCCCGGCGTTGCCAATCGCCGCCAACGGATTGCGGATCTCGTGCGCGATCGACGCCGTCAGCCGTCCCATGGCCGCCAGTTTCAGCTGCTGCGCGCGGTCCTCGACGTCGCGTACGTCCTCGATGAAGATGACGAACTCGTCGCTCGCCGCCGACGACGGACGCGCGAAGCGCGCGCGCAGGCGCGCCTCCGGCGCGATGGCAGCGCCGTTGTCGGCGGTCGGAACTATGGTGTTCGACCACAGCCCTTCGCTGCGGCCACCCTCGCTCCAGGCGGAAAAAGCGACCGCCAGCTCGCTGGCCGCCGGAATTTCGGACAGTCGCTTGCCCGTCAATTGCGCGGCGGAATCGAGCCCCAGCATTCGGCGCGCGCCGCGGTTGTTCGCGCGCACGCTGCCCGAGCGGTCGACCACGATGACTCCTTCGTCCATCTGGGCAATGACGAGCCGATTGATCGCGAGCTGGTTCTGCAAGTCACGGCCGCGGCTGCGCGCGAGCTGTTCCTGGCTCGCAAGCCGGGCACTGAGCGCCCGCAGCAGCGCCGAGACCGCAAACAACGCCGCGCCGAAGATTCCAGACTGAAAAAGCAGCGAGTCGCCGGACTCCGCGGCCAGCGCACGCAGCCCGGCGTCAATCAGGATCGCGAGCACCGCGATCGAACACACAAAGAAGACCTGCAACGGCGGCAGCAGCAGCGATGCCCCGGCCAGCGGCAACAGGTAGAGAATGACCCAGCCCGAGGCCACGCCTCCGGCCGAGACCACAAGCGCGGTCACGGCAGCCATGTCGACAGCCAGCTGGCTGAACACCTGGGCCGGGAAGTGGCGCCGCCAGTACAGGGCCAACCCGGCGAAAAGCGCAGCGCCGACGAAATACCCGAGCGCCAGGAACAGCGCCGAGTGCAAAGTGGCAGCACCGCCCGCCTGCCGCAGGCCAACCGCCGCGGCACCGAGGACCAGAGCGCTCGCAACGATCACGCGGGTCGTCGCGAAGTACTCCAGCGTGCGCCACGGCGGTTCGTCCGGCCCGCCCGCGGCGCGCTCGAGGGCTTGCGACTCGATGTCGGCCATCGGGAAGTTCAGGTGCCGCTGCCGCGACGGCGATGTTCTTCACAGCAGTAGAACCGGTCATCGGCGACCAGCGCCTCCTGCCGCGGCAGATGCAGCCCGCACGCCGAGCAGCTCACCATGGCCTGCGGCAGGGGCTTGGCGTCGTCGCGCGCCGCCGACTCGCGGCGGGCAGCACGCTGCATCCACTGCCATCCCACATACACCAACGCGGCAAGCAAAACGAAAAATAGGATCCTGCCCATCACACTCGTCCCAGCAAGACTTCCAGCACAAAGCGGCTGCCGACATAGGCCAGCATCAGCATCGCGAACCCGATCAGCGTCCACCGCAGCGCCGTCCGGCCGCGCCAGCCGAAGAAAAAGCGCCCCATCAGCAGGCCACCAAAGACAGCCCACGCAGCGATCGTGAACACCGTCTTGTGATCCAAGCGTAGCGGGCGGCCGAAAAGCTGTTCGGAGAAAAAGACCCCGCTCACCAGCGTAGCCGTCAGCAACACGAACCCCGCCGTGATCAGGCGGAACAACACGGTTTCCATCGCCAGCAGCGGCGGCAGGCGGTCGAGGAACCGCGCCAGCCGGGAGCGCTCGCCGAGCACATCGCCATGCAGGCGTCGGTCGATCGTCGCCATCAGCAGCGCCTGCATCGCCGCGATCGTCAGCAGGCTGTAGGCAAGGATGGCCAGCAATAAATGGAGCCGGAACACGGGCGACGCGGTTGCCGGCCCGAGCACCGAACCCGGAAACAGGACCGGAAGCCCCGATGCGACAGCGGCCAACGGCAGCACCAGCAGCAACAGGCCGCGCGAGGCCGAGAAGTAACTCTCGGCCCAGACGATTAGGACCGTCAGCCAGAGCGTGGCCGAGAGCGCATGCGCGAAGCCGAACCGGAACTGCTCCGGCCCGATGATCGCCTGCCATAGAAGGACACCGTGCAGGCCGAAGGCGACCGCCAGGATGACGCTGGGCCAGATCGGCAGACGCTGTGAACTCGTGCTGAGCGTCGTCCACTCCCGCCAGGTCACCAGGAGGTAAAGCGCGACGACGGCGCCGTACAATACGAGCCACTCGGAGCGCAGAGGCATGAAGATTTATACCATGCGCTGCCTCGTCCCACTCTCGTCCGTTCCATGCTCGAACAGCTGACCACCAAGCTGGCGCGTGTCGTCAAGACGATGCGCGGCCAGGCACGACTGACCGAACAGAACATGCAGGACATGCTGCGCGAGGTCCGCGTGGCATTACTCGAGGCTGACGTCGCGCTGCCCGTCGTGCGCGACTTCATCGCACGCATCAAGGAGCAGGCCCTCGGCGAAGAGGTCGTCGGCAGCCTGACTCCGGGTCAGGCGCTGGTGGGCGTCGTTCAGCGCGAACTGACGCAGTTGATGGGAGGTGACCTCTCCGACGAGGCGCGCGACCTTTCACTGGCCACCCAGCCACCGGCGGTGATCCTGCTCGCCGGGTTGCAAGGGGCCGGCAAGACGACAACGGCGGGCAAGCTCGCCAGGTGGTTGCATGCGGAGCGCAAGAAGAAGGTGCTGCTGGTATCGACCGACGTCTACCGTCCGGCCGCCATCGAGCAGCTGCGCACCGTGGCGGCCCAGGCAGACGCCGAGTTCTTCCCGTCCGCCGTCGGTGATGCGCCGCTCGACATCGCCGACCGTGCACTTCACCATGCCAAACGGCAGTTCTTCGATGTCCTGATCGTCGACACCGCCGGCCGACTGGCGATCGACGAAGCAATGATGCAGGAGGTCGCCGCGCTCGAGCAGCGGCTGACGCCGATCGAGACGCTCTTCGTCGTCGACGCGATGTTGGGACAGGACGCCGTCAACACGGCCAAAGCGTTCGCTGACCGACTGCCACTGACGGGCGTCATTCTCACCAAGCTGGACGGCGACTCGCGCGGCGGCGCCGCGCTCTCCGTGCGCCAGGTCACCGGTAAGCCGATCAAGTTCGTCGGCGTCGGCGAGAAGCTCTCAGGCTTCGAGCGCTTCAATCCGGCTGGCATGGCGGGGCGCGTTCTCGGCATGGGCGACATCGTCTCCCTGGTCGAGGATGTCACGAAGGCCGTCGATGTCGAGAGCGCGCAAAAGTTCGCGCGGCGCATGCAGTCCGGGGAGCGCTTCGACCTGAACGACTTTCGCGAGCAAGTTGGGCAGATGCGCAAGATGGGTGGACTCGCCGGCCTGGTGGACAAACTGCCCGCGCAGTTCGCTCAGGCCGCCGGCCAGGTGAATGCGGCGGACAGCGAAAAGCAGATCCGCCGCATCGAGGGCATCATCTCCTCGATGACGCCGGGCGAGCGGTCCAAGCCGGAACTCATCAAGGCCTCACGCAAGCGGCGCATTGCGACCGGGGCGGGCGTCCCGGTGCAGGAAGTCAACCGGCTGCTCAATCAGTTCGAGCAGATGCAGTCGATGATGAAACAGATGAAGAAGGGCGGGCTGGCCAAGATGATGCGTGGCCTCGGCGCGCTGCGCGGCATGCCGAACATGCCCGGGATGCCCCGGCGCTGATTCAGGCCCGAGGAGGTGCCGGCGCGACCGGCCGCGCCGGCGGCTCGTAACGCCAGCGCCCGTGCCATGCAGCCAGCACGGCATTGGGATACTGCGGCCGGCCTCGACTGCCGTTGTAGCGGCCGAGCGCCATAAACAGGTCGCCCTTTTCGATATCCAGGTAGTGCCGCAGTATCACGTTGCCGTAGCGCAGATTTGTTCGCATTTCGAAGAGCCGGCGCGGCTCGCCGTCGCCGATGAGCTTTGTCCAGAATGGCATCACCTGCATGAATCCGCGCGCACCGGCCACCGAAACCGCGTACTTGCGAAAGTTGCTCTCCACCGTGATCAGGCCGAGCACCAGTTGGCGATCGAGCCCGGCGCGCATGGCTTCGTAGTCGAGCGTCTTCAGGAACTCGACCCGCGCTGTGTAATCGCCGATGCGCCCGCGCAGGCGCTCGGACATCTCGCCCAGCCATGCCAGGTAAGCAATCCGCTCATCGATCGTCGTGAACGCGCGCTCGGGCGGGCGACTGTCCGCAATCTGGCCGGCCAGCGCGACCCGGACCGAATCCGACAGTGGTTCGTACTTCTGGGCGCCGGACCAGGCCGCGGTCGGCGCGAGCGCAAGCGCGCCGACACCGAGCAGAAAGCCGCGACGACCGGGGCGTGTCGGTGCGCTCACGCGCGGGGCAGCAGTCCGCGGACGAAGGCGTAGGCGTCCGCCAGCGGCACCAGCGACGTTTGCAGCGTGCGCCGATCGACGTACTCGACCTGGCCGTTCTTGAGCGCCCGCTCGCCGATCGTGATCCGGTGCGGAATGCCGATCAGTTCCATCTCGGCAAACATCACGCCCGGGCGCTCGTCGCGGTCATCGAGCAGTACATCGATACCAGCGGCGCGCAGCTCTTCGTGGAGATGATCGGCGGCCTGCCGCACGGCGTCCGACTTGCCATAGCCGACAGGCGTGATCACCACCGAAAATGGCGCCAGCGCAGTGGGCCAGATGATCCCCTTGGCATCGTTGTTCTGCTCGATCGCCGCTCCGAGCAGCCGAGTAACCCCGATGCCATAGCAGCCCATCAGCATGCGCCTGGACTGACCGTCCTCGTCGATGAAGCTGAGATTCATCTGCTCCGGGTAGGGCAGGCCGGCAAAGACGTGACCGACTTCGATCCCGCGCTGGATCGCGAGCACGCCCTTGCCGTCGGGCGACGGGTCACCCGCGACGACACTTCGCACGTCCGCCACGACCGGCTCGGGCAGATCCCTTCCCCAATTGACGCCGGTGTAGTGGTAACCCTCGTCGTTGGCACCGGTGACAAAGTCGCTCATGTTGGCCACCGTACGGTCGGCCACGACGCGCACCACCCGACGCGTACCAATCGGACCCAGGTAGCCGGGCTTGCAGCCAAAAGTGTCGAGGATCTCAGCCTCGGTGGCGAAGCGAAAGCCGCCCTTCAGTCCTTCTAACTTGCCAACCTTGATCTCGTTGAGTTCGTGATCGCCCCGAATCAGCACCAGCCAGATCTCCGCCGCTGCGGGCTCATTTCCCGTTGCAGCCTCGACCGCCAGCACGACCGACTTGACCGTCCGCTCGAGCGGCAAACCGAGAAATGCCGCAACGTCCTCGCACTTCTCCTTGCCCGGCGTCGCCGTCTTCGCAAGCGGCTCGGCCGGCGCCGCTCGCGCAGCGATCAACGGCAACGCTTCGGCCATTTCGACGTTGGCCGCGTATTCCGACGTCGGGCAATAGGCAATCGCGTCTTCGCCGGTATCGGCGATCACCTGGAACTCATGGCTTGCCTTGCCGCCGATATTTCCAGTGTCCGCCGCGACAGCGCGGAAGGTGAGGCCCATGCGCTCGAAGATGCGGACATAGGCGTCATACATCGCGCGGTAGCTCGCCATCGCACCGGCCTCATCGCGATCGAACGAGTACGCGTCCTTCATCGTGAACTCGCGTCCGCGCATGACACCAAAACGCGGTCGCCGCTCGTCGCGGAACTTCGTCTGGATGTGATACAGATTGACCGGCAACTGCTTGTAGCTGCGGACCTCATCGCGGACGATGTCGACGACGACCTCCTCGCTGGTCGGCTGCACGACGAAGTCGCGGTCGTGCCGGTCCTTCAGTCGCAGCAGCTCCGGCCCCATCTTGTGCCAGCGGCCGGACTCCATCCACAGCTCGGCCGGCTGGATCACAGGCATCAGCAGCTCCACGGCACCCGCGCGGTTCATCTCCTCGCGGATGATCGCCTCGATCTTGCGGATCACGCGCAGGCCCATCGGCAGGTAGGTGTAAATGCCGGCGGCCAGCTTCTTGATCATCCCTGCGCGCAGCATCAGGGAATGGCTGACGACCTCGGCGTCAGCCGGCGCCTCTTTCAGCGTGGAAATCAGGAACTCTTTGGCGCGCATGGAAAGACCGTACTTTTCGTCGTTGTGATCGCGAAAATGCGACCCCTATAATGGGTCGCAGATTCTAAAGGTTCAGGGGTTGGCATGCTGGACAAGGACGGGTACCGCCCGAACGTCGGCATCATCCTGCTCAACAGCCGCAACGAGGTCTTCTGGGGCAAGCGCGTCAAACAACATTCGTGGCAGTTTCCGCAAGGCGGCATCAAGCATGGAGAATCGCCTGAGCAGGCGATGTTCCGAGAGCTCTGGGAAGAGGTAGGCCTCAAGTCGGAGCATGTGAGGATTGTCGGCCGCACACGGGACTGGCTGCGTTATGACGTGCCTGAGCAGTGGATACGGCGCGACCTGCGCGGGAACTACCGTGGGCAGAAGCAGATCTGGTTTCTGCTGAGGCTCATGGGCCGCGACTGCGACGTCAGCCTGCGCGCGACGACGCATCCGGAGTTCGACGCGTGGCGCTGGCACGAATACTGGGTACCGCTCGATGCCGTGATCGAGTTCAAGCGCGACGTTTATCAGCAGGCGCTGATCGAGCTGTCTCGGTTCGTGTTCAGGCCGGGGCGACCGCACCAGAAGGCCTCGCGGCCGCGACCGTCCCGTTTCGGCACGAGCGCTGAACTTGGCTCGGACGCACCCTCCACCACGCTGCAGGCCACGGCTCCTTCCGGCGGAGATTCGACCTAGTCCCCGCGCTAGAGCAGCACGAGGTTGTCGCGGTGTATCAGTTCGGGCTCTTCGATGTAGCCCAGGGTCGCCTGGATTTCGCCGGTGGGCTTGCGCGCTATCTGGCGCGAGTCGCCGCTCGCATAGTTGACCAGCCCGCGTGCGATCTCGCGCCCGTCCTGCGTGACGCAGCCAACGACGTCGCCGCGCTGAAACTCTCCGATCACTTCGATGACTCCGATCGGCAGCAGGCTCTTGCCACCGGACGCGAGCGCGCGCGCGGCACCGTCGTCGACGACCACCCGTCCCTTCAGCAGCAGGTGGTCGGCCAGCCATTGCTTGCGCGCCGTAAGTACAGCCGTGGACGCCTTCAGTTCCGATCCGATGGACTCCCCGGCGGCCAGCCGGAGCAGGACATCGACCTCGCGACCGGACGCGATGACCGTATGGGCGCCACTGCGGGCCGCCCGCTTGGCGGCGAGGACCTTCGTCAGCATTCCGCCCCGCGCAAGATCAGATCCCGCGCCACCCGCCATGGACTCGAGTGCGGGATCGCCCGCGGTCGCGGCTCGGACGAGCTTGGCGGCCGGATCGCGGCGAGGATCGGCGGAAAACAAGCCCGCCTGGTCGGTCAGGATCACGAGCGCATCGGCCTCGATGAGGTTGGTCACCAGTGCGGCCAGCGTGTCGTTGTCGCCGAACTTGATTTCATCGGTAACGACGGTGTCGTTCTCGTTGATGACCGGCACCACGCCGAGTTCGAGCAGCGTGAAAAGTGTCGACCGCGCATTCAGATAGCGGGCGCGATCGGCCAGATCCGCGTGCGTCAGCAGCACCTGGGCCGTGTGCAGGCCCAACGCCCGAAACTGTGTTTCATAGGCCTGCGCCAGACCCATCTGACCCACGGCCGCCGCAGCCTGGAGTTCGTGTATCTGCTGCGGCCGCCGCACCCAGCCGAGTCTCTGCATGCCTTCGGCGATGGCCCCACTCGAAACCAGCACGACGTGTTTACCCTGGCTCCGCAAGTCGGCAATCTGGTGCGCCCAGCGCGCGATGGCGTCAGCGTCGAGTCCTCGGCCCTCGTTCGTGACCAGACTGCTGCCGACTTTCACCACAATTCGCCGCGCACGCTGGAATTCCGTCACGGCTCGACCTCGCCTGGGGTTGCGACGTCGTCGGTCGGCATGGGCGTGCGCTGCACTCGTTGTTCATCGAGGAACTTCTGCACTGCGCCGACCAGTTCGCGGCAGCCTTCCCCTGTAGCCGCAGAAGCCGTGAACACGGGGGACTTGGTACGAAGTCGTCGCTTGAAATCCGCCACCAGGGCAGTACGGTCCGAGGTCGGCACGAGATCGATCTTGTTCAGCACGAACCAGCGCGGCTTGGTTGCCATGGTCGCGTCGAACTTCTTCAGTTCCGCAGTGATGACGCGGGCGTCCTTGACCGGATCCGCGGTCCCCTCGGGCCCGACGCAATCGACGAAGTGGAGTAGCAAACCACTCCGACTCAGGTGCCGCAGAAACTGGTGACCTAGTCCGGCGCCTTCCGCCGCGCCCTCGATCAGTCCCGGTACGTCGGCGAGGACAAAGCTGCGCTCGGGACCGACGCGAACCACCCCGAGATAGGGTTGCAGCGTCGTGAATGGGTAATCAGCGACCTTGGGACGCGCATTCGAGACGGCCCGGATAAATGTGGACTTGCCCGCGTTCGGCAAGCCGAGCAGTCCCACGTCGGCCAGGACCCTGAGTTCAAGCCGCAGCACGCGATGCTCTCCGGGCTCGCCTTTAGTGAACTGCCGCGGCGCGCGATTGGTGCTCGACTTGAAGTGCAGGTTGCCGAGACCGCCGCGGCCTCCCGCCGCCAGCTGCGCGCGCACGCCATCGTGCGCGAGGTCCGCCAGCTCGTCGCCGGTTTCGTCGTCGAAGATCACCGTCCCGACCGGGACGCGCAATTCGATGTCCTTGCCGCCGGCGCCGTAGCAGTCGGCCCCGCGCCCGGACTCGCCGTTGCCGGCGCGGTGCAGGCGGGCATAGCGGAAGTCGATCAGCGTATTG
Source organism: uncultured beta proteobacterium (assembly GCA_963780715.1). Lineage (GTDB taxonomy): Bacteria > Pseudomonadota > Gammaproteobacteria > Burkholderiales > Burkholderiaceae_F > JALORV01. Next base: position 73,268 of record CAWADK010000007.1, on the reverse strand, counting down.
AGATTGCGATCGGCACGCACCCACACGCTGCCGCCACGGCCGCCATCGCCGCCGTCCGGCCCGCCCTTGGGTATGAATTTTTCGCGGCGAAACGAGGCGCAGCCGTCTCCGCCCTTGCCGGCCGTAACCTCGATCCTCGCTTCGTCGACGAACTTCAACGGATCACCAAAGAAAAAGCCCTGCCGCGGACGGCAGGGCTTTCATTCAACCGGATGCCGCCGAGCGACTGCTCAGGCAGCGGGAACGACATTCACGACGCGTCGATTCTGCGCGCCGCTGACCTCGAACTTGACCGTACCGTGGGCGGTTGCGTAGAGGGTGTGGTCGCGGCCCATGCCCACGTTGTCGCCCGCGTGAAACTGGGTTCCACGCTGCCGCACGATGATCGCGCCGGCTGTGATGCCCTGCCCGCCGTAGACCTTGACGCCTAGACGCTTGGCCTGGGAGTCGCGGCCATTGCGGGATGAACCGCCTGCTTTCTTGTGTGCCATTTCAGCTCCTGCTCAATCAGGCCGCGATCGAGTCGATGCGCAGTTCCGTGAAGTTCTGGCGATGCCCGGCGTGCTTCTGGAAATGCTTGCGCCGCTGCATCTTGAAGATCGTGACCTTGTCGCCGCGACCGTGCGACAGAACCGTCGCCAGGACCGCCGCGCCCGAAAGCAGGGGGTTACCCGCCTTGAGGTCTCCACCGTCGACCACGGCCAGGACTTCCGACAGCTTGACCTGCGCTCCGACGTCCACCGGCAGCGACTCCACCTTCAGCGTGTCGCCGGCAGCAACCCTGTACTGCTTGCCGCCGGTCTTGATAACTGCGTACATAATCATCGCTCCTGCGCTCAGCCGGGGCTGAGGCGAAAAATCTTGATGCTTCTGCTTTGCCTCGTCAGACGTTGGTGCGAGCCGGCGTTCGTGCGACTGTCACGGTGACCCGCGACCATCACAGACACGACGACCGAGCCGTCATCTGGCCCGCGCCGCTGTCGACCTTTACCGAACCCGCCCCAAGTGTTCGAATGTCCGAAAGCCCTGAATTTCCCAAGGCTTCCGAAAGCACCGAAAACGGAAAATCAGCCAACGCCAGCGGGAAAGCTTTGAATTATCACACTTTTGTGGCGGCCCAGTCAAACTCCGCTCTCCAGACATCCCGATCAGTCCGGCGAACGCGCTGCCGGCCGGTCGTCTCCAAGTGCGCTCCTATAATGCTCCGATGAGCCGGGTTCCCCAGCCACTGAAAGAAGGCGCGCGCGCCACAGCGCAGGCCACGCCAACCCTTCCTGGGAGCGAAGTCAGCGGGCTGGGCGGACCCATTCCGGACCTCAGGACCGTGCTGGCCCCGATCGCGGCCGACATGCAGGCCGTAGACGCCGTGATACGCGAGCGACTGAACTCCGATGTCGCTCTGGTCAATACGATCTCCGACTACATCATTGGCGCCGGTGGCAAGCGCCTGCGCCCAGCCGTGGTACTGCTGATCGCGCGGGCGCTGGGCTACAAAGGCACCTCTCACGTGCTGCTCGCCGCCGTCATCGAGTTCATCCACACCGCCACCCTGCTGCACGACGACGTCGTCGATGAGTCGGATCTGCGGCGCGGGAGGTCCACGGCGAACGCCATGTTTGGAAATGCCGCCAGTGTCCTGGTCGGCGACTTCCTCTACTCCCGTGCGTTCCAGATGATGGTGGACGCAGGAAACCTGCGCGTCATGCGGATACTCGCCGATGCCACCAACCGCATCGCCGAGGGCGAAGTCCTGCAGTTGCTGAGCGTCCATGATCCTTCGGTCAACGAGGAACGATATTTCGAGGTTGTCGAACGCAAGACCGCAACACTGTTCGAAGCGGGCGCCCGGATCGCAGCCGTGCTCGCCGGGGCCGATGCCACGACAGAGCAGCGATGCGCCAGCTATGGCGCCTCCTTGGGCCGCGCGTTCCAGATCGTGGATGACATGCTCGACTATTCCGGTCACACGGAGGAGATCGGCAAGCGACTGGGCGACGATTTGCGCGAAGGCAAGGTGACGCTGCCGCTGATCCATGTCCTGCGCAGCGCCGCCCCCGAGCAGCGCGAACTCGTCGTGCGGGCGGTGAGGGATGGCAATGGCGATTTCGAAGCGATCGCCAGGATCGTCGCGGACAACGGCTCAATTGCGTATTCGGGCCGCCTCGCCGGGCGTGAGATCGACGCAGCAAGACAGGCCATCGGCGATCTACCGGCCTCGGAACATCGGGATTCTTTGTTACACTTACTGGCTTTCGCGATTGGGCGTGATCGCTAGCGGTTCAGCGTGTTACGTGCTGACGTCGGGGTGTAGCTCAGCCTGGTAGAGTACTGCGTTCGGGACGCAGGAGTCGGAGGTTCAAATCCTCTCACCCCGACCATTTCCCTCTCTCATCTCCTGATCGGGTAACGCGGCTGCGGCACGTGGACGAGTTGCCCCTTTGGATCACGCTGGCCGGGCTTGTCGTCCTGCTCCTGGTTTCAGCTTTCTTCTCGATTTCCGAAACAGCGCTGATGGCGCTGAATCGCCTGCGGCTGCGCCACCTGGTCCGCGAAGGCCACCGCTCGGCCCGCCGCGTGCAGGCACTGCTCGACCATACAGACAAGCTGCTCGGCACGATCCTGCTGGGCAACAACCTGGTCAACGCCGCGGCGACAGCCCTGGTCACCGCGATGACGATTCGCCTCGTCGGTGACAACGACTGGGCGCTGCTCGCGGCCACGGCGGCGATTACGTTTCTGATTCTGGTCTTTGCCGAGATCACACCAAAGATCATCGGTGCGACGTTTCCGGAAAAGATTGCGATGCCGGCGAGCTACGTGCTGTCCCCCCTTCTGGTCGTGTTCAGACCGGTGGTCTGGTTCGTCAACCTGTTTGTGCGGTCGGTGCTCCTGCTGCTGCGAGTTCCACCCGCCAGTCGCGAGGGACCGGGCCACCGTCTGTCCACCGAGGAACTGAGGACACTGGTGCTGGAGGGCGGAAACTTCATTCCCGGCAAGCATCGCAGCATTCTGCTGAACCTGTTCGAACTGGAAGAGTTGTCGGTTGACGACGTGATGATTCCACGAGCGCGGATCGAAGGCATCGACCTGCAGCAGTCGCGCGAAGAAGTGTTGGCCCAGCTGCGGACCTGCTATCACAACAAGCTCCCTGCCTACGATGGCGACATCAGCCGGACGGCAGGTGTGCTCTTGGTGCGGAAGCTGCTGCCGTCACTGGCGAGCAATGAGTTTTCTCTCGACACCTTGCGCGCGGCGCTCTCGCCGCCTTACTTCGTTCCGAGTGGCACGCCCCTCTTCCAGCAGCTCCAGAACTTTCAGGACACGCGGCAGCGCGTTGGACTGGTCGTCGATGAGTACGGCGAGGTTCAGGGCCTGGTGACGCTCGAAGACATCATCGAGGAAATCGTCGGCGAGGTCGCGACACGCACAACGGCTTCCGTGGGCCAGCTCCACTGGGGTTCCGACGGGACCGCCCTTGTCGATGGCAGCATCACGCTGCGCGACCTGAATCGCCGGCTCTCGCTGGCGCTTCCGCTCGATGGGCCAAAGACACTGAACGGCCTGCTGATCGAGCGGCTGGAGGAGATTCCCGATGCTCCGTGCTGCGTGCGCTTTGACGACGTGCTGGTTGAAGTACTCCATGTCGACGAACACGCCGTACGGAGCGCGCGGGTGGCGCGACTTGGCGCGGACCGGAGCGCTTCAGCAGCATCCTGAAACGCTCGTTCGGCTTGCCTTGTTTGCGGGAGTTAAGCTTTACAAATCCGGGCCTTATCGGCAGTATCTTTTTGCTTCGTGAGAAGTGCCTGCCCGCTATAACTTGGGTCTCGTTCGACCCTCCAGGGACCGCAGCACCCCATGTCCGCCGTTACTCAAGGTCCTGCCGCCGCAGGGGCCCTCACCGGTCTCGCGCGCGCCCTCGTCCAGCAAGGCAAGCTGAGGCCTGACCGGGCGGAAAACTTCGCCCGCAAGGCCGCGCAGTCGAACACGCAGTTCATCGATGAACTGACCAACTCGGCCGATGTCACGGGCCTGAGCGCAGGTACGGTCGCCAGGTTCGCCGCGGAGACCTTCGGCCATCCGATGCTGGACCTCGCTGCGCTCGATCTGGAGCAACTGCCGCGCGACATCATCGACAGAAAGCTGGTCGCAGGCGCGCGCGTGCTCGCCCTGCGCAAGCGCGGCAATCGCCTCGCGATCGCGGTGTCAGATCCGACCAACTTCGCGGCGCTCGACCAGGTCAAGTTCCAGACGCAACTGGCACTCGATGTCATCGTCGTCGAGCACGACAAGTTGCTGAAGCTGGTCGAAGCCCAGTCGCAGTCGGTCGGGCAGAAGCTCGAAGAAATGGCCGGCGGCGACGACGTCAATTTCGACGACCTGCTGAGCGAATCCCCGGACCAGGCAGCCGCCGACGATGCCGCGCAGCTGGAAGTCGACGACGCGCCGGTCGTTCGCTTCCTGCAGAAGCTACTGCTGGATGCGATTGGCGAAGGCGCGTCGGACCTGCACTTCGAGCCCTACGAAAAGTTCTATCGCGTCCGCTTCCGCGTCGACGGGATTCTGCGGGAGGTTGCGCAACCGCCGCTTGCGATCAGCGAGCGACTGTCGGCGCGTATCAAGGTCGTTTCCAAGCTGGACATCTCCGAGAAGCGCGTGCCGCAGGACGGCCGCATGAAACTCGCGCTCTCGGGACAGCGTGCCATCGACTTCCGCGTCAGCACGCTGCCGACGATGTTTGGCGAGAAGATCGTGATGCGGATTCTCGATCCGTCGCAGGCGAAGCTGGGCATCGATGCGCTCGGCTACGAGCCAGACCAGAAGGAAGCGCTGCTGAGCGCCGTGCAACGACCCTACGGCATGGTGCTGGTCACGGGACCGACGGGATCCGGCAAGACCGTGTCGCTCTACACGTGCCTGAACATCCTGAACCAGCCGGGCATCAATATCTCGACGGCGGAGGATCCCGCGGAAATTCAGCTCGCCGGGATCAATCAGGTCAATGTCAACGAAAAAGCGGGCCTCACGTTTGCGAACGCGCTGCGCGCGTTCCTCCGCCAGGATCCGGATGTGATCATGGTTGGCGAGATCCGCGACCTCGAAACCGCCGACATCGCGATCAAGGCGGCGCAGACCGGCCATATGGTGCTGTCCACCCTCCACACCAACGATGCGGCAGCCACCCTGGTGCGACTGCAGAACATGGGCGTGGCGCCGTTCAACGTGGCGTCGAGCGTCATCCTGATCACGGCACAGCGCCTTGCCCGCAAGCTATGCGCCTGCAAGCAGCCGGTCGACGTACCGAAGGATGCGCTGGTCAGCGCCGGGTTCCGCGGCGAGGACCTGAAAGGCGACTGGATTCCATACAAGGCGGTCGGCTGCGAAAAGTGCAAGGGCAGCGGCTACAAGGGGCGCCTCGGCATCTACCAGGTGATGCCGATCACCGAGACGATGCAGGACATGATCCTGAAGAGCGCCACGGCGCTAGAAATTTCTCGCGAGTCAGTCAAGAACGGGGTGCGCGATCTGCGCCAGTCCGGGCTGCTGAAGGTCAAGGCCGGCATCACGTCGATCGACGAGGTTCTGGGATGCACCAACGAATGATGCAAGTCGGGAGCGAATGAACGATGGCCACTGGAGCAATTGCGAAAGCCAAACCTCGCGTTGAGGTCAAGGAGTCGGTCTTCCAGTGGGAAGGACGCGACAAGAACGGCCGCGTGGTCAAAGGCGAGATGCGTGCCGGCGGCGAGTCCGTCGTGGCGGCCTCGCTGCGGCGCCGCGGCGTCATGGTCAGCAAGATCAAGAAGCAGTCGTTCTCGCGCGGACGCAAGATCACGCAGAAGGACCTGGCGCTTTTCACGCGGCAACTGTCGACGATGCTCAAGGCCGGCGTGCCGTTGATGCAGTCGTTCGACATCGTCGGTCGCGGTCATGCCAACCCCTCGATGGCGCGGTTGATGAACGACATCCGGATGGACATCGAGACCGGTACGAGCCTGAACCAGGCGTTCCGCAAGTACCCGATCTACTTCGACGCACTGTTCTGCAACCTGGTCGCCGCCGGCGAGCAGGCCGGTATCCTGGAAACGCTGCTGGACCGGCTGGCGATGTACCAGGAAAAGACGATCGCGCTCAAGGGCAAGATCAAGAAGGCGCTGTTCTATCCGGTCGTCGATCATCATGGTCGCCATCCTGGTCACCGCGGTCATCATGATCTTCGTGATCCCGTCGTTCAAGAACGTGTTCACCAGTTTCGGCGCTGATCTGCCGGCACCGACACTGATCGTCATCGCGATGTCGGACTTCTTCGTGAAGTACTGGTACGTCGTCTTTGGGACTGCTCTTTGGCGGCATCTACTTTCTGGTGCAGGCGTGGAAGCGATCGCCGAAGGTCCAGGCGATCGTCGACCGCAGCCTGCTTAAGTTGCCGGTTCTTGGCGAAATGCTGCAGAAGGCGTCGATCGCGCGATGGAGTCGCACGTTGGCGACAACCTTCGCGGCCGGCGTACCGCTGGTCGAGGCGCTGGACTCCGTCGGCCCGGCATCCGGTAACTATGTCTATAAGGAAGCGACCAAGTCCGTGCAGACCGAGGTCAATGTCGGCACAAGCCTGGCACAGGCGATGCAGAACACCGGCGTGTTTCCCAACATGGCGGTGCAGATGACGCAGATCGGCGAAGAGTCGGGCTCGCTCGACTCAATGCTGTCCAAGGTGGCCGACTACTACGAACGCGAAGTAGACGAAACGGTCGATGCATTGGCAAGTCTGATGGAACCGATGATCATGGTGGTCCTGGGCACCGTCATCGGCGGCATCGTCATCGCGATCTACTGCCGATCTTCAAGCTCGGTCAGGTCGTCTAGTCGCTCCGCGGGCCGCTGGAGCGGCCCGGTGCCGATCGTGTTTTCGGACTCGCAGTTCATCGTCGCCGCGGCGGTCTTCGGGCTTGCGATCGGCTCGTTCCTGAACGTCGTCATCCACCGCCTCCCGCGGATGATGGAAAACGAGTGGCGAGCGCAGTGCGCCGAACTCGAAGGCAAGGAGGCGCCTGACCCCGGGCGCTACAACCTGCTCGTCCCGCGCTCGCAGTGCCCGTCGTGCCAGACACCGATCCGCGCGCGGGACAACATTCCGGTGCTGTCGTGGCTGATCCTGGGCGGAAAGTGCGCACAGTGCAAGGCGAAGATCTCTCCGCGCTATCCGATCGTCGAGGCGCTGACGGCGTTCCTGTCCGCCTTGGTGGCGTGGAAGTTCGGACTTGGATGGGCAGCGGGCGCGGCGCTGGTCCTGACCTGGACGCTGATCGCGCTTGTCTTCATCGATGCGGACACGACGCTCTTGCCGGATGACCTGACGCTGCCGCTGCTGTGGCTGGGCCTGCTCGCGCACCTGTTCGGCCTGTTCCATGGAGTGACTCTGCGCGACGGCGTCATCGGCGCGATCGCCGGCTACCTCGTACTCTGGACGGTCTACTGGTCATTCAAGCTGGCGACCGGCAAGGAGGGCATGGGATACGGCGACTTCAAGTTGCTGGCGGCCCTCGGCGCATGGATGGGCTGGAAGGCGCTGCTGCCGATCCTGCTGGCTTCCTCCGTCGTTGGTGCCGTTGTCGGCATCGTGCTGATCGTGCTTGCGCGGCGCGGACGTGAAGTCCCGATTCCGTTCGGCCCCTACCTGGCCACCGCGGGCTTTCTCGTCCTGCTCCTCGGGCGTCGCGCGACCGAGTGGCTGCTGCCTGGCTGATGGGGCACCTCCGGATCGGACTGACTGGCGGCATCGGCAGCGGCAAGAGCACCATAGCCGCCGTGTTGCAGACCCTCGGCGCGGCCATCGTCGACGCCGACGTCATCGCCCGGAAACTCACCGCGCCCGGAGGAACGGCAATCGAAGCATTGCGACGGGAGTTCGGTCCAGAGGCCATCGACACCGAGGGCGGTCTCGATCGCGCCTGGATGCGCGCCCAGGCGTTCGGCGATCCTGCGGTACGCAAGCGCCTTGAGGCCATCGTCCACCCGAAGGTGCGTGCCGAGACCGAACATCGAGCAGGCATCCTGGCAACCAGCGCGCCGTATGTCGTACTGGTCATTCCACTGCTCGTCGAATCGGGCAACTGGCAGCAGCGAGTGCATCGCGTGCTCGTCATTGACTGCAGCGAACAGGTCCAACTGGCGCGCGTCCTGCAACGTCCCGGCATCGATGCCCGCACGGCACGCGCGATCCTTGCCGCGCAGAGCAGCCGCGCCACACGCCTGGCCGCCGCCGACGACGTACTGTTCAACGAAGCACCGTTCGACCTCGTCGAGCGGCGCGCCACGCAATTGCACGCCCTCTATGTGGACCTCGCCAGCAAGGCCGCTCCGCTCGGCAGCGTGTGATATCGTCGAACGATCCTCCGAGCACACGGCGATGTCGACCGACGGTCTGGTTCTCTACGAATATCCGTTCAGCGAACGGATTCGAACGCTGCTCCGCCTGGAGGATCTGTTCGACAAGCTGCTGTACTTCTGTGGCCAGCAACACTCGTATTGCCACCACACGGCGCTGCTGACGCTGTTCGAGATCCTCGAAGTCACGTCCCGCGCCGACCTCAAGTCGGATCTGCTGCAGGAACTCGAACGCCACAGGCAAACACTGCAAGGGCTGCGGAACAACCCCCAGGTTTCCGAGGCCGCGCTGGCCTCGGTGCTGGCGGAGATCGAGCAGGCGCAACAGGCACTGAATGTCACGACCGGCAAGGCGGGCCAGCACCTGCGCGACAACGAGTGGCTGATGAGCATACGCAGCCGGGCCATCATCCCGGGCGGCACCTGCGAATTCGATCTTCCTTCGTATCACGCGTGGCTCTCGCGCGATGTCGACAGCCGTACGCAGGACCTTCAGAGCTGGGTGCAGCCGATGATGCAGTTTCATTCGGCACTTGGCATCGTCCTGAAACTGCTGCGCGAAACTGCCCATCGCAGCCGGCAGGTGGCCGCTCAGGGTTCGTTCCAGCAGATGCTGCAGGGCCGTACCTATGCCCTGCTGCAGGTGCGGGTCGAAGGATCGCTGAACGCAACCCCCGAGATCAGCGCCAACAAGTACATGCTGTGGATCCGGTTCACGACCCAGGACCGGGACCTGAAGTCACGATCGGTCGAGCGCGACGTTCCGTTCGAGCTCGCCCTCTGCGCGTTCTGACCACCTGTGGCCACCGTCAAGTGCCCAGGTTGCGGCGCGACTGCGCACTGGTCGGACGAGAACCGCTACCGTCCATTCTGTTCCGAACGCTGCAAGCTCATCGATCTCGGTGCCTGGGCATCCGATCGCTACGCGATTGCCGGTCCCACCGCCGACCGCGCTGACGAGAGCTCCGCGGAAGGAACGTCGCCGCGCGATCAGTGATCCGGCCAGGCAGCGCGCTGCAGTGCCACGCCGTGGGCGCCCGCAGGCCGCGCGCGATCGAGATCACCCTGTGTCAGGCCGCCGATCGCGTACACCGGGATGGCCGAGCGGCTAACGGCCCGCGCAAAGGTGTTCCAGCCGATCCCTTGCATGCCAGGATGCGATGCAGTGGTCGCAACAGGCCCGAACACGGCGAAATCGACGCCGATCGTGGCGGCATGGTCGAGTTCGTGCGCCGCATGGGCTGAAGCCGCCACCCAGTCGACCTGTGGGCGGCGGACAGAACCCATCAAGTCTCGCGCCGTCAGATGAACGCCGTCCGCCGCGCGGGCCCACGCTTCCGGGTGCCGACTGCTGACGAGCAGGCGGGCCCCCGCAGCACGGATTCGTTCGAGTACACCTGCGAACACCCGCTCTGCGGCAACGTGATCCAGCGCCGGCTCACGAAACCCGACGAAACGGACTCCGCGCCGAAGTCCCACCTCCAGTCGCCGCAGGAACTCGGCCTCGCCCAGTTCAGCCACATTGCTCAGCGCGTAAACCGCCGGCAGTCCGAGCCACCGCATGACCGGCAGTGTCGCGGGCAACAGCGGCCCGTCGGGCAGATCGTCCTGCGTGCAGAAGCGAAACTTCTGCGCTTCGCGCGCATGCGGCTCACCGGACCATTCGAAGACACGGCAGAAGTGCAAGCGGACATGGGCATGCGGGTACACGAACTCGCGCACGACCCAGGGGTACACCTCTGCGATTTCGATGCCGAGTTCCTCGTGCAGCTCGCGGCCGAGCGCATGCGCAACGGTCTCCCCGGCCTCGAGCTTGCCGCCCGGGAACTCCCAGTAGTCGGAATAGGGCTTGCCTTCTGGCCGGCTGGCCAGCAGGAAGCGACCGTCGCGGCGGATCAGCACGCCGACCGCCACGTCGACCATGCCGCGCGCGGTCATCGCTGCGAACGCAACGTCTCGAGCCGGTGCCGCCCAGAAAAGTCACGCGCGAACTGCAGCGCGACCCGCCCGGAGCGCGAGCCGCGCTGCAAGGCAAACTGCAAGGCCTCCGCGCGGCCGGCCTCCTGCTCCGAGGGGGGCACGCCGAGCTGTGTAAGCCAGAACTGCACGATGTCGAGGTAATCGTCCTGGCGGAAGGGATAGAACGTCAGCCACAGGCCGAATCGCTCGGACAGTGACACCCGCTCCTCGACGGCCTCGCCCGGGTGCACTTCGCCGTCGTCCTGGTGCTCCGCGGCCAGGTTGTCCCGCATGAACTCGGGCATCAGATGGCGCCGGTTCGAGGTTGCATAGACCAGTACGTTGTCGGCGCGGCCGGCCACCGAACCGTCGAGCGCGGCCTTCAGCTCCTTGTAGCCGGCTTCGCTGGCATCGAACGACAGGTCATCGCAGAAGACGATGAACCGCTCGGGGCGCCCCTCGAGCAGCGCGACCAGTTCGGCCAGGTCGACCAGATCGCGCTTGTCGACTTCCACCAGCCGCAGGCCGTCGCGCGCGAAGGCGTGCAGGCAGGCGCGAATCAGAGAGGACTTTCCCGTTCCGCGCGCGCCCGTCAGCAGCACATTGTTGGCCGGCAATCCGCGCACGAACTGTTCGGTGTTGCGCCGGATCGCCTCCTTCTGCGTACCGACGTGCTGGAGGTCGTCGAAGGCGATCAGCGCAGGATGGACAACCGCTTCGAGCGACCCGCGCTCCATGCCGAGGTAGCGCCGCTTGCGCCAGCGGAACGCGATTGCGCTGCCGAAATCGGGTGGCGTCGCAGGCGGCAGCAGGGCTTCGACGCGTTCGAGCGCCGTTGCCAGCCGCTGCATGACATCGCCGCGGTCGTCTGACGTCTGCACTCGATCAGGACCCTTGCCGCGCACAGTCATGAGCGATAGTCAGCGTTGATCGACACGTAGTCGTGCGAAAAGTCGGTGGTCCAGACCGATGTGGACTCGGCGCCGCGGCCCAGCTGCAGATGCACGAGAATCTCGGATTGCTTCATCACACGCTGCCCATCGGCCTCCCGGTACTCGGGATGCCGTCCTCCGTCCCGCACCACCCAGACATCGTCCAATCGCAGCTGGACCCGCGCCGGATCAAGATCAGCCACGCCGGCGTTGCCGACCGCGGCGAGGATACGGCCGAGGTTGGGATCGGACGCGAAGAACGCCGTCTTGACCAGGGGCGAGTGAGCCACCGCATAAGCGACCTGCGCCGCCTCATCCACGCTGCGCGCCTCGTCGACGCGCACCTCGATGAACTTGGTCGCCCCTTCGCCGTCGCGCACGATAGCCTGCGCCAGTGTGCGCGCAACGTCTGTCAGCGCCTCCTTCAGCGGCGCGAAGGCTGCGTCGGCGCGCTTCGTGATCTGCAAGGCGCCGGCTCCGCTCGCCATGACCACGAACGAGTCATTGGTCGATGTGTCTCCGTCCACCGTGATTCGATTGAACGAATGATCGGCCGCTTGGAGCGTCATCGATTGCAAAATGTCGCGCGGAACGGCCGCATCCATGGCGACAAAGCCCAGCATCGTCGCCATGTTGGGGCGGATCATCCCGGCGCCTTTGGCGATGCCAGTGATTGTGACCTCGCGGCCAGCAATAATGACGCGCCTGGAGACGGCCTTGGGAAGGGTATCGGTCGTCATGATCGCCTCGGCCGCCTCAAGCCAATGACCCGCCGAAAGTGAGGTCACCGCTTGTGGCAAGCCGGCCATCAGCCGGTCGACCGGCAACGGCTCCATGATGACGCCGGTGGAAAAGGGGAGCACCGCTTGCGGTGCAATCCCAAGCAGCCGGCCGGCCGCCTCGCACGTTGCACGCGCATCGGCAAGCCCCGCGGCACCGGTGCCGGCGTTGGCGTTGCCGGTATTGACGACCAGCGCACCAATCGGCCCACCACCGCGCAGATGTTCGCGGCACACCAGGACCGGGGCAGCGGCAAAGCGATTGCGCGTGAAGACGCCGGCAACCGTCGCCGTGCTCGCCAGCCGGATCACCAGCAGGTCCTTGCGTCCCGGCTTACGGATGCCCGCCTCGGCCCAGCCGAGCTCCACGCCGGAGACTGGCAGAAGGTCTTCGCGGCGGGGTGGCTGCAGATTGACGGCCATGGCGATTCAGCTGGAAGAAAGCGCGAACCTTACCGCAATGAAAGAAGAGTCGTCCGCCTCGCGGCCTTCAAGAGGTGAGGTCCAAAAGGGGCGCAGCCCCTCTTACATTCTCATGAATCGCTCGCGGACCGAACCCCGGGGGAGGTCCAGGAGGGGGCATGGCCCCCTCCTGCATCTTCTAGGCCAACGGAAGTGTCACGGCAAGCTCGCTACGCGAGCTTGCCGTGACACTGCTTGTATTTCTTGCCCGATCCGCACGGACACGGGTCGTTGCGCCCGATCTTGTCGCCGAAGCGCTTGAACGGTTGGGGCTTGCCCTCCGGCTCATCCGGCAGCGTCAGCGCCTCGACGTCCACCGGCTCTGCCGAGACGGCCGGCCCGAACTCGGCATGCTGAGCACGCGCCAGCTCCGCGCGTCGCTCGCTCTCGGCTTCGATGCGCTGCTCGGCCTGCTGCACTTCTTCCTGCGACTGGATGCGCACGTTCATCAGCACCCTGACAACATCGGCGCGCACGCGGTCGAGCAGTGAACCGAAGAGTTCGAAGGCTTCCCGCTTGTATTCCTGCTTCGGTTGCTTCTGCGCATAACCGCGCAGGTGGATACCCTGGCGGAGTGCATCTAGGGCGGTCAGGTGCTCTCGCCACGACTGGTCCAGCGTCTGCAGGATGATCGAGCGTTCGAAGCCGGAAAACGCCTCGCGCCCGACGGTCTCGATCTTTGTCTCGTAGGCCGCGTCGGTCGCCTTGAGTACTTGCGCGAGCAGATCTTCGTCGTTCATCGACTCCGACTCGTCGAGCAGCTTCTTGAGCGGCAGTTCGATCTGCCAGTCGCCGGCGAGCGTTGCTTCCAGGCCCGCGACATCCCACTGTTCCTCGACCGATTCGGCCGGGACGAACGTGCGGAACATGTCAGTGAAGTACCCGCGGCGCAGGTTCGTGACCATCTCCGCCGTGTCGCTGGTCTCGAGGATCTCGTTGCGCAGCCGGTAGATCTCGCGGCGCTGGTCGTTGGCGACGTCGTCGTACTCGAGCAACTGCTTGCGGATATCGAAGTTGCGTGCCTCGACCTTGCGCTGGGCGCTCTCGATCGAGCGGGTGACCATACCGGCCTCGATCGCCTCGCCCTCGGGCAGCTTCAACCGGTCCATGATCGCTTTCATGCGATCGCCGGCGAAGATGCGCAGCAGCGAGTCTTCCATCGAAAGGTAGAAGCGCGAGGCGCCCGGGTCACCCTGGCGCCCGGACCGGCCGCGCAGCTGGTTGTCGATGCGGCGCGATTCGTGGCGCTCGGAGCCGATGATCTTCAGTCCGCCGGCGCCGACGACGTGATCGTGCAGCGACTGCCACTCGTTGCGCAGCTTGTCGATGCGCGCCTGTTTCTCGTCGGCCGGAATGGCCTCGTCGGCCTCGACGAACTGCACCTGCTTTTCGACGTTGCCGCCGAGCACGATGTCGGTGCCGCGGCCCGCCATGTTGGTCGCGATCGTGATCATCTTCGGGCGGCCCGCCTGCGCGACGATTTCGGCTTCTCGCGCGTGCTGCTTGGCGTTGAGCACCTGATGCGGCAGGGCATCCTGCTTCAGGAGCCCGGACAGCAGTTCCGAATTTTCGATCGACGTGGTGCCCACCAGCACCGGCTGCCCGCGCTCGTAGCAATCCTTGATGTCCTCGCGGATCGCGGCGTACTTCTCCTTGAGCGTGCGATAGACCTTGTCCTGCGAATCGATCCGGATCATCGGACGATGGGTCGGGATCACGACGGTTTCGAGCCGGTAGATCTCCTGGAACTCGTAGGCCTCGGTGTCGGCCGTTCCCGTCATGCCGGCGAGCTTGCCGTACATGCGGAAGTAGTTCTGGAACGTGATGCTGGCGTAGGTCTGGTTCTCGGCCTGGATCTTGACGCCTTCCTTGGCCTCGACCGCCTGGTGCAGGCCTTCGGACCAGCGCCGGCCCGGCATCAGTCGCCCGGTGAACTCGTCGACGATGACGACTTCGTTGTTCTGCACGACGTACTGCTGATCGCGGTGGAACAGCGTGTGCGCGCGCAGTGCGGCGTTCAAGTGATGCATCAGAATGATGTTGCCCGGGGCATACAGGCTCTCGCCCTCGCTCAGCAGGCCCATCCGGCTCAGGATGCCTTCCAGCTTTTCGTGTCCGGCCTCCGAGATGTGCACCTGATGCGCCTTCTCGTCGACCCAGAAGTCACCCTCGGCCTTTTCGTCCGGCTGCCGCGTCAGCAGCTTCGGAACTTCGTTGATGCGGACGTAGGTGTCGGTGTGGTCCTCGGCGGGGCCGGAGATGATCAGCGGCGTGCGCGCCTCGTCGATCAGGATCGAGTCGACTTCGTCGACGATCGCATAGTTGAGCCCGCGCTGGCGCCGGTCCGTGACCGAGTACTCCATGTTGTCGCGCAGGTAGTCGAAGCCGAACTCGTTGTTCGTGCCGTAGGTGATGTCGGCCGCATAGGCCGCGCGCTTGTCCTCGTTCGCCTGCTGGGTCAGGATCACCCCCACCGACATGCCGAGGAAGGTGTGGACCTTGCCCATCCACTCGGCATCGCGACTGGCCAGGTAGTCGTTGACGGTGACGATGTGGACGCCCTTGCCCGCCAGCGCGTTGAGGTAAGCAGGCAGCGTCGCCACCAGCGTCTTGCCCTCGCCGGTCCGCATCTCGGCGATCTTGCCGGAATGCAGCACCATGCCGCCGACCAGCTGCACGTCGAAGTGGCGCATGCCGAGCGTCCGCTTGGCCGCTTCGCGGACGACCGCGAAGGCCTCAGGCAGCAGAGCGTCGAGCTCTTCGCCCGCCGCCACGCGGCCGCGAAACTCGTCGGTCTTGGCGCGCAGCGCCTCGTCCGACAGCGCCGACATCTGCGCTTCGAGCGAATTGATGCGCTCGACATTGCGCTGGTAGGTCTTGAGCAGTCGTTCGTTGCGGCTGCCGAAAATCTTCGTGAGAAAACCGGAAATCATGCGAGACACGGGTCGCGGTGGCGCGACGCCGCCCAGAAGTGATCGCTCGCGAAGGCTCGGGGCCGATCCGCGTTGCGCAAAGCGAAAATTATGTCACAGGGGTCGAACCCCGCCTGACACCGCCAAAGGACCTAATTGCGGGCGGCAGCGGCCGCTGCAAGGGCCTTCAGGTCGACTTTCCCTCCGGTGGCGGGCTGCTGCAGGGGGCCGCCCTCGGCGAACAGGAACCTGGAGGGGTTCTGGGCGACGCCCCGATGGTGGACTTCGAAGTGCAGATGCGGTCCTGTGGAGCGGCCGGTACTTCCGACCTCGGCAATCTTCTGCCCGCGCTTGACCAGGTCCCCCGGCGCGACGACCAGCCGGCTGGCGTGGGCATAGCGCGTCAACATCTGGTTGCCGTGGTCGATTTCGACAAAGTTGCCCCAGATCGGGTGGTGTTCGGCGAGCACAACGACTCCGCCCGCTGCCGCATGGACCGGAGTCCCGAGCGGCGCTGCAAAGTCGATGCCTTCGTGACGGGTCATTTCGCCGGTGAACGGATCGGTGCGCCACCCGTAGCCGGATCCGACGAAGCCGTCCGACACTGGCTGGCTGCCCGGCAGCAGCGCGCTGCGGACTTTCTTGGCCTGCAGTTCTGCTTCCACCACCGAGAGGTAGTCGGAGCGCTGCTCGACACTGCGCGTCAGTTGCTGCAATTCGCCGTCGAGGTCACTGAAGCTCATCACGCTGCCGAGCGGCCCGCCACGGGCCGGAAGTTCCCGGAAACGGAACTCCTCCGGCCGGATGCCGGCTGCCTTGGCCACGCGCTCGCCCAGCACATCCAGCCTGAGGAGCTGCGCCTGGACTTCACCCAGCTTCCGGGTCATCGCCGAGACGTTGTCGCGCACGAACTGCTCCTTGCGCAACGCCTCATCACGCGTCACGAAGGCGATAACATCGGACACGAACGGCACCGGGAACGCCGAGGCGGCGCGCACGGTCAGGAGGGAAAAGAGCGTGGAGACGACGACGACCGAGAGCAGCGCCAGCACGGCCGCCGCCACGAGGTGCTGCATCTTGAGCGTGATCGTTCGCGCGCACGACAGTCGCCGGTCGACCAGGATGATCTGCAATTTCTCCCCCTACCCCTTCACGCGACACGTCAACCGGTCGCGTGTGTTCGTCCGTGGCTAGCCCGGCACGCCTGGTGGCGGCCGCCCTGCGCGACACGCCCGAAGCCTCATCACTCCTCGCGCGCTGGGAAGCCTCTCAGGCCATCAGCCGTCTGCTCGCCCCCTTGGCGCGCTCGGTCGCTCCGGGCCTCGACCTGCTCAAGCCCGGCTGCTGCGAGTTGCGGGAAGGCGTTCTGTGGATCGCCGTCGATTCCGCCGCTGAGTCAGCCAAGCTGCGGCAGGCCGCACCGCGGTTGCTTGCCGAACTTGTCTCCCACGGCATGCAAGTCTACGAGATGAAAACCCGGGTACAAGCCGGCAACACGACCTACCCCGGACAAGGTACGGCGGGACCCTCAAGTCCCGGATTGGACTACCCCCCTGTAACGGCACGAGGCGCATCGGCGGTACAGGAGGCGGCCGACCACTTGCCGACGTCGGCCCTTCAAGGTGCGTTGAGGCGCCTCGCGGCGACTCTCAACCGGCGGCGCGAGCCAAGCTAGCCGCGTCAGGCAAGTTCCGGCTGCAGCCGGTAGGCCGCAGGCGCGGCAGCGTCGTCGTCGAAGGAGACGATGTCGTAGGCCGCCTCGTCCGCCAACAGGGCCCGCAGCAGCCGGTTGTTGATTGCATGGCCCGACTTGTGGGCAACGTAGCTCGCCAACAGTGGACGGCCCAGCGCCGAAAGGTCGCCGATCGCGTCCAGGACCTTGTGCTTCGCGAATTCGTCGCCCGCACGCAGCCCGTCGGTGTTAAGAACGCGGTACTCATCCATCACGATGACGTTCTCGAAATTGCCGCCCATGGCGAGCCCGGCGGCCCGCAGGGCCTCGACCTCGTTGACGAAGCCGAAGGTCCGCGCGCGTGAAACCTGCTTGACGTAGGAGTCGCGCGCGAAGTCCACTTCGACCACCTGCTCGGTCGAATCGATCGCCGGGTGCTTGAAGTCGATCGAGAACTTCAGCCGGTAGCCGAAGTAAGGCTCCAGACGTGCCCACTTGTCGCCGTCCACGACTTCGACCGGCCGCAGCACGCGCACGAACCGTTTCGGGGCGTTCAGTTCCTCGACGCCGGCAGACTGGAGCAGGAACACGAAGCTCGCGGCACTGCCGTCCATGATCGGGATCTCGGCGGCGTCGACATCGATATAGCAGTTGTCGATGCCCAGCCCGGCGAGCGCGCTCATCAGGTGCTCGATCGTCGCGATGCGAACGCTGTCGCGGCCGATGGTCGTGGCCATGCGCGTGTCGACCACGGCGTCCGCCGCCAGTTTGATGTCGACCGGCGGTTCGAGATCCACCCGTCGGAACACGATGCCGGTTTCGGCCGCGGCAGGTCGCAGCACCAGGGTCACCTTGGTGCCGCTGTGCAGTCCGATTCCGACCGCGCGAACCAGTTGCTTCAGAGTGCGTTGTTTCAGCATGGCGCTATTTTATCCGTCTCCTTGTGCACTGCGGCGAGCTTTCATGGGTCGCGGGACCGAGAATCCCGCTCGCCGCTGACTCCCTTACCTCCCCCGCTCGACCGTGTCGCAGCCTTCCGAGTCCCCCGCGTCCCCGCCCGATGCCAACCCTGGCCAGGCCGTTGTCATCCGGACGCCGTTCCCGGCGATCCGGACCGTCGGCCCGTTCGCGGCGTTCGGGTGGCTTGCGCTCGGCCTGCAGGACATCCGACGCGCCCCGGCCGCGAGCCTCGCATACGGCATCGTCTTCGCGTTGATGGGTGCGCTGATCACGCTCGTCTTTCGCAACGCCTATGAGCTCACTTCCGCGCTGACGGCGGGCTTCCTGCTCGTCGGACCGTTCCTCGCAACCGGGCTTTACGACATCAGTCGCCGGCTTGAGCGCGACAGCGCCGTCCGCTTCGCCGATACGACAACGGCCTGGCGCGCGAACCTGGGCGCCTTCAGCCTGTTTTCACTGGTGCTGACAATCATCATGCTGGTCTGGGCACGTGCGTCGCTGGTGACGTTCGCCCTGTTCTTTTCGAGTGGAATGCCGACGCTGAAGAGTTTCGTTGCACAGATCGTGTCCGTCGAGCATGTCGATTTCCTGCTGACCTACTTCGCGGTCGGAGCGCTGTTCGCCGGCATCGTGTTCGCGGTCAGCGTGGTTTCCGTGCCGATGATGCTCGACCGCGGCACCGACACCATCGTTGCCGCCCTGACCAGCGTGCGGGCGCTCTTCACCAACCCCCTGCCCCTGGCGATCTGGGCGTTGCTGATCGTGGCCATCATCGGCATCGGCTTCGCCACGTTCTTCGTCGGCCTCGTGGTCGCCGTTCCCCTCATCGGGCATGCAACGTGGCATGCGTATAAAGATCTCGTTACCGATGTACGCGATCCTTCGGATCGCACGTGCATCGATAACGACTAGGATCAGTCGGCTGCGCTCCGGAGCGGCCGCGCGCTTCGCCGAACTCCAAGGTCACGGCACCTACCCTGCCCTCCCGCCAAGCGGGAGGGGGCTCTCACTCCTCCCTGCACCCTCCTCGCTAGGCGAGGAGGGAAAGGAAATCCTGGCACTGCGATGCGCACCGCGGGGTGGAGTGCGCGGGGTTGTTACTCGGCGAAGCGCCCGGCCGCTCCGAAGCGCAGCCGACTAATCAATCATTTCCGGTCCGAGTGCACGTGCGACGCGCGCAGCGCGTCGCGTACACGAGGACCGCCCTCAGTCCGCCTGCTTCCGCAGGAACGCCGGGATGTCGTAGCGGTCGCTGCCGCTGTCTTCGAGCGCCGTCACTCGCTGCTGGGCCGAGTCGCGCGAGCGCCAGACAGCCGGGGTATCAAGGTGGCTGTAGTCCGACGCGGCAGCGCCACCTTCCTTGCCCGGAGCCACCATCAGCGGCGCATTGTCGGTGCCGGTGCGCACGACGGTGAACGGCGTGGACTGCTTCTTGGAGGCCGCCCGCCCGAGGCCCGTCGCGACGACCGTCACGCGCAACGCGTCGCCGATGGCTTCATCGCACACCGTGCCGAAGATCACCGTGGCGTCCTCGGCTGCGAAGGCCCGGATCGTGTTCATCACTTCGCGCGTTTCCTTCATCTTCAGCGACTGCGATGCCGTGATGTTGACGAGCACGCCACGTGCGCCCGAAAGGTCGACGCCCTCGAGCAGCGGACTCGCCACGGCCTGCTCGGCCGCGATACGCGCGCGGTCCAGGCCCGACGCCGTGGCCGTGCCCATCATCGCCTTGCCATGTTCGCTCATGACGGTCTTGACGTCTTCAAAGTCGACGTTCACGAGGCCAGGCACGTTGATGATCTCGGCAATGCCGGCGCAGGCGTTGTGCAGTACATCGTCCGCGGCGCGGAAGCAGTCGGCCATTTCGGCGTCCTCGCCCATCACTTCCTCGAGCTTGTTGTTGAGGATGACGATCAGCGAGTGCACCGAGGACTCGAGCTCGGCGAGCCCGGTTTCCGCCACCTTCTGGCGCTTGGGGCCCTCGAACTCGAACGGCTTCGAGACGACGGCGACGGTCAGCAATCCGAGTTCCTTCGCCACCTCGGCGACGACCGGTGCGGCGCCGGTGCCGGTGCCACCACCCATGCCGGCGGTGATGAACACCATGTGCGCACCGCGCAGCGCATCGGCGATGCGGTCGCGCGCCTCTTCGGCGGCTTGCCGGCCCGCTTCAGGACGGCTCCCTGCTCCGAGGCCGGTCTTACCCAGCTGCAGCACATTCCTTGACGACGAGCGCGCCAGCGCCTGGTGGTCGGTGTTCGCGCAGATGAACTCCACGCCCTGCACCCCGCGCCGGATCATGTGCTCGACGGCGTTGCCGCCGGCGCCTCCGACGCCCACCACCTTGATGACCGTCCCGCGGGTTTCGGTTTCCAGAATCTCAAAACTCATAGTGCTCTCCTGCTCCTGGGTTTGGTTGCTGCTTCAATGCGAAACGCGCAAGGCCAAAAGCGCAACTGCACCAACGCGCTTGGCATTGCCCGCTTCAGTGGGCGCACGGCGTGTACGCGAGTCTTCGACTCGCACGTGCACGCCACGCGTGTTTGGATTAGCGCGAGCCGCTTGAGGCGGCTCGGCACGGCTCGCGCCTACAAAGGCTACGAACGGACGACCTCGAGCTGCGAGCGCTCCGCCCACAGCTCCAGATATGCCGTTGCGCGATTCGCGCCAGCGAATCGCGCTCAAAGAGACGCGGCCGTCGCCCGGCCGCCCGAAGGCGGCCGCGCTAACTTGAGCGCAAGCGGTGCACGTGCGACGCGCAGCGTCGCGTACACCGCTTGCGAAGCCTAGAAGTTTCCGACGATCCATTCCTTCATCCTCTTGAACGTCTGCTTGAACGAACCGGTCTGCTGCGCGATCTTGCGGCCGCGGCGGCGCTGCGAGTCGGCCTCGACCAGCAGCCCCATCGCCGTTGCGAAGCGCGGGTTCTTGACGACATCCGCGAGCGAGCCGTCGTACTGCGGCCAGCCGATGCGCGCTGGCTTCAGGAAGACGTCTTCGGCGAGTTCGGTGATGCCCGGCAACAGGCTCGTGCCACCGGTCAGCACGATCCCGGACGACAGCAGCTCCTCGTAGCCGGACTCGCGTATCACCTGCTGCGTCAGCGTGAAGAGTTCCTCGACGCGCGGTTCGATGACCGCGGCGAGCGCCTGCCGTGACAGCAGGCGGGGGCCGCGATCGCCAAGGCCGGGGATCTCGATCTTCTCGTTGGGATCGGCCAGCACTTCCTTGGCCACACCCCATCGGACCTTGATTTCCTCGGCATCGGGAATCGGCGTGCGCAGCGCCATCGCGATGTCGTTCGTGATCTGGTCTCCGGCGATCGGGATGATCGCGGTGTGGCGGATCGCGCCGCCCGTGAAAATAGCGATGTCGCTGGTGCCGCCGCCGATGTCCACCAGCGCGACGCCGAGTTCCTTTTCATCGGCCGAGAGCACCGACAGCGAGGACGCCAGCGGTTGCAGTATCAGATCCTGCACCTCGAGACCACACCGTCGCACGCACTTGATGATGTTCTGCGCGGCACTGACAGCGCCGGTGACGATGTGCACGCGCACCTCGAGCCGCACCCCGCTCATGCCGATCGGCTCACGAATGTCTTCCTGGCCGTCGACGATGAATTCCTGCGTCAGCACGTGCAGCACCTGCTGATCAGTCGGGATGTGAAGGGCCTTGGCGGTCTCGATGACGCGTCCGACGTCCCCGGCCGAGACCTCGCGGTCCTTGATCGCGACCATGCCGCTCGAGTTGAAACTCTTGATGTGGCTGCCGGCGATGCCCGTGAAGGCATCCTTGATCTGGCAGGCCGCCATCAGCTCGGCTTCCTCCAGCGCGCGTCGGATCGACTGCACGGTGGACTCGATGTTGACGACGACGCCTTTGCGCAGACCCTGGGAGGCCGCCTGACCGAGTCCGATGACCTGGAAGCGTCCGTCCGGCAGGGCCTCCGCTACAGCGACGACGACCTTGGAGGTGCCGATATCGAGTCCGACGATCAGGTCTTTGGTTTCTGTTCTCATGGATCAGCGGGTTCTCGGATCGTTGGGGCGCGCAGGAGCGGAGGCGGCGAATCCGTTGGCATAGCGGGCGTCGATGCGAGCCGGCGGGCCGCCGACGCGCGCAACCACCATCGGGTAGGCCGCCACGACGTCGGCCAGGCGCTGCTGCAGGGCGCCGGCACTGTCTTCACGCCCGAGTTCGACTCGTGTCGGAGGTCCCGTGCCGCCCGCCTCCACAGCCCAGGAGCGGCGATCGGAGACGTCGATGCCTTCGACGCTCAGCGACAGCGCCGCGAGCTGCGCCGCGAAGTCGTAATAGCGGGTCGCGACGTCGCGCGCCAGCGCATCCGGGCCGGAAAACGTCGGGAGCGGCCCGAAGATTTCTGCCTCGGCCACGTTCGCGACGAACAGGTCTCCGCGGTCCGAAAGGAGCCGGCCGTCGTTCCAGGCGCCGAGCGCCCGGTGCTCGCGCAACGTGACTTGCAGCCGATTCGGCCAGATGCGTCGCACCGACGCCTGCGCGACCCAGGGCACGGTTTCGAGCAGCCGGCGCGCCTCGTCGAGCCGGATCGTGAAGTAGTTGCCCTTCAGCCGCCCGGCGATCGCCGCGCGCACGGATGCCGCGGTGACATGCTGCAGGTCGCCACGCACTTCGATGCGCTTGAATTCGAAGGCCGGGCGCTGCGCCACCCAGCGCGCGGCGGCCGATACCAGCAGCAGCATCGCCAGAAGCAGCGCGGCGAGCGCCGCAACGTTCATCAGGCGCACGCCCGTCACGTAGACCTCCGGTCATCGAGCGTCGCCAGCGCGAGGATGCGCAGTACGAGATCCTCGTAGCTGATCCCGACCGCGCGCGCCGCCATCGGCACCAGCGAGTGACCGGTCATGCCAGGCGACGTGTTGAGTTCGAGCAGGAACGGCGCACCGTCCGCACGCAGCATGACGTCGATGCGCCCCCAGCCGCGCGCACCCAGTGCGCGGTAGGCACGCAGGCAGAGTTCCGTGATCCTGGCCGCGACGTCGGCATCGACCGGTGCGGGGCAGAGGTACTTCGTGTCGTCGCTGAAATACTTGTGGTGATAGTCGTAGTTCGCCTCGGGCGCGCGGATTTCGATCAACGGCAGCGCTTCGGCCGCGGCACCCTCGCCGAGGATGGCGCAGGTCAGCTCGCGCCCCGCGATCAGCTGTTCGATCAGCACGTCGGCGTCGTAGCGGGAGGCCTCTTCGAACGCCAGTGCCAGTTCGTTGTGGTCGTGGCGCGTGACCTTGGTGATTCCGATCGTCGACCCTTCGCGCGCGGGCTTGACGATCAGCTGGTCGCCGAGTTCGGCGACGACGCGCATCCAGTCGGCACTGGCGTGGCCGATGCGATAGGCCGGCGTCGGTATGCCCGACTGCAGCCAGATCTGCTTTGTCGTGTGTTTGTCGATCGCGATGGCCGAAGCCTGTACGCCGCTGCCCGTGTAGGGAACACGCAGCGTCTCGAGCACCCCCTGGATGGTGCCGTCCTCGCCGCCGCGCCCGTGCAGTGCGATGAAGACGCGATCGAACCGCGCCGCCTCGAGTTCGGCGAGCGACTGCGTGCCGGTGATCGAACGCGTGCGCATCGACGCCCCGACTGCGCAGTGCGTTGAGCACGCCGGTACCCGACATCAGGGAGACCTCGCGCTCGGACGAGCGGCCGCCGAGCAGCACGCCGACCTTGCCGAAGCTGACACTGGATGGGTTCATTCCGCGCCTCCACCGCTAAGACGCGCCGGCACCTGCCCGATCGACCCCGCGCCCATCGTGATGACGACATCACCATCGCGCACGACGTCGTTCAACGCGGAAGGCAGTTCCTCGACCGCTTCGACGAAGATCGGTTCGACCTTGCCGGCAACCCGCAGCGCGCGCGCGAGCGAACGCCCGTCGGCCGCGACGATCGGCACCTCGCCGGCCGCGTAGACCTCCGCAAGCAGCAGCACGTCGGTTGTCGACAGCACCTTGACGAAATCCTCGAAGCAGTCGCGTGTCCGCGTGTAGCGATGCGGCTGGAACGCGAGAACCAGACGGCGGCCGGGAAATGCGCCACGCGCCGCTGCCAGCGTGGCCGCCATCTCGACGGGGTGATGCCCGTAGTCGTCCACCAGCGTGTAGGTTCCACCACCGGGCGCCGGCAGCTCGCCGTGACGTGCGAAACGTCGCCCGACGCCCGTGAAACTCGCGAGCGCCTCGACGATCGCGGCATCCGGCACATCGAGTTCGGTCCCGACGGCGATCGCCGCCAGCGCATTCGCCACGTTGTGCAGCCCCGGCAGGTTCAGGACGACCGGCAGCGGTGCTGCGTTCTCACGGAGAACCGTGAAATGCATCTGCGTGCCGGCCGCCACGGCGTCGACGGCCCGGACCTGCGCTTCGGCCGCGAAGCCGTAGCTGACGATCGGCTTGGAGATGAACGGCAGGATGTCGCGTACGTTGGCGTCGTCGATGCAGAGCACGGCCGCGCCGTAGAAGGGAAGTCGGCCGAGGAACTCGATGAAAGCCTGCTTGAGCCGCGTGAAGTCGTGGCCGTAGGTTTCCATGTGGTCGTTGTCGATGTTCGTCACGACCGCAATGACCGGCGCCAGGTTCAGGAACGAGGCGTCCGATTCGTCGGCTTCGACCACGATGTATTCGCCGCTGCCGAGGCGCGCATTCGCGCCGGCTGAGTTCAGCCGACCGCCGATGACGAAGGTCGGGTCGAGCCCCCCGGCCGCGAGCACGCTGGCTACCAGGCTGGTGGTCGTGGTCTTGCCATGCGTGCCGGCGATGGCGATGCCCTGCTTCAGCCGCATCAGCTCGGCCAGCATGACAGCGCGCGGGACGACCGGGACACGCTTCGCCCGCGCCGCGACGACTTCGGGATTGCTCGGCGATACGGCCGTCGAGACCACGACCGCGTCGGCGCCCGCGATGTGGTCAGCGGCGTGGCCCTGCGCGATCGTGGCACCGAGCCGCGTCAGTCGATCCGTCGTGGCATTGCGTGCGACGTCCGATCCGCTGACGCGGTAACCCAGCGTCAACAGCACTTCGGCGATGCCGCTCATGCCGCTGCCGCCGATTCCGACGAAGTGAATGTGTTTGACCGCGTGCTTCATGCGGCCACTTTCTCGATCACGGCGGCAACCGTCTTTGTCGCATCCGGGCGGCCGACGGAGCGGGCGGCGGCGGCCATTGCGGCCAGTCGATCGCGGCTCAGGCCATTGAGCAGGCTGGCCAGCCGTTCGGCGGTCAGTTCGGCCTGCGGCAAATGCACGGCGGCGCCGCGCGCGGCGAGGAACTCGGCGTTGGTGCGCTGGTGCTGCGTCGTGGACACGACCAGCGGCACGAGCACGCTGGCGACGCCCGCTACGGCCAGTTCCGTCACGGTGATGGCGCCGGCGCGGCAGACGACAACGTCGGCCTCGCCATAGCGTCGTGCCATGTCGTCGATAAATGGAACCACTTCGGCGTCGACGCCTGCCTCGGCGTAGGCACGTCGCACGTCTTCCACGTTCCCGGCGCCGCACTGGTGCACGACGCGCGGGCGGCGCTCGGCGGACATACGTGCCAGCGCAGCTGGCAACGCTTCGTTCAGCACGCGTGCGCCGAGGCTGCCGCCGACCACCAGCAACCGGAGTGGGCCTGCGCGCCCGGCAAAGCGTTGCTCGGGCGATGCTATCGATGCAATCTCGGCACGCACCGGATTACCGGTGACGAGACCCTTGTCGCCCGCGGCCGCCGCAGCGCCGCCGTCGAAGCCGCACAACACGCCCGCCGCCACTGGCGTCAGCATGCGGGTGGAAAGCAGTGACTCAGCATCGGCATTCATCAGTACCAACGGCACGCCCAGCGAGCCGGCCGCGAGTCCCGCCGGCACAGCCACGTAGCCGCCGGTCGAGAACACGACCTGCGGCGCTCGCGCGCGCAGCAACCGGCGGCTCTGCCACAGTGCGCGCAACAGCAGGAAGCCACCGAGCAGCAGTGTCTTCAGTCCCTTGCCGCGCAGCCCGCTGAAGTCGATCGCATCGAAGGCGATGCCGTGACGCTCGACCAGGCCACGCTCCATGCCGGTCTTCGTCCCGAGCCAGCTGACGGACCAGCCACGCCCGCGCAGCGCCTCGGCCACGGCGAGTCCCGGCATCACGTGCCCGCCGGTGCCGGCGGCGACGACGACGAGATGATTCATGCGCGGCCTCCACGCATGAGAATTCTGTTTTCCCGGTCGACGCGCAGCAGGATCGCGATGGCGACCAGCGTGGACAGCAGCGCCGACCCGCCGTAGCTCATCAGCGGCAGCGTCAGGCCCTTGGTGGGCAACAGGCCCGTGGCCACGCCCATGTTGATGAACGCCTGGACGCCGAGCCACAGCCCGATTCCCTGCGCCACGAGTCCCGCGAAAGTGCGTTCGAGTGCGATGGCCTGGCGGCCGATCTCGAACGCGCGCTTGACCAGCCAGTAGAAAAGCACGACGACGACCAGCACGCCGACGAGACCGAGTTCCTCGCCGAGCACCGCGAGGATGAAGTCGGTATGCGCTTCCGGCAGGTAGTGCAGTTTCTCGACGCTCGCGCCGAGACCGACGCCGAACCACTCGCCACGGCCGAATGCGATCAGCGAGTGCGACAGCTGGTAGGCCTTGCCGAGCGCGTTGGCCTCCGACCACGGATCGAGATAGGCAAAGATCCGGTCGCGGCGCCACGGCGAAAGCCAGATCACCAGCATGAATGCGATCGTCAGCACGGCGCTGATGCCGGCGAAGAGCTTCCCGTTGACCCCGCCGAGGAACAGGATGCCCATGCTGATCGCGACGATGACGCCGAACGCGCCCAGATCGGGCTGCAACAGCAGCAGCGCGCCGATCGCGCCCATCACGATTGCCATCGGCAGAAATCCCTTGGTGAAGTCGTGCATGTAGTCCTGCTTGCGCACGGTGAAATTCGCTGCGTACAGCACGCACGCGATCTTCATCAGTTCCGAGGGCTGCAGGCTGAGAAAGCCGAGCGGGATCCAGCGTTTGGCGCCGTTGACTCCCTTGCCGACACCCGGGACGAGCACCAGCACCAGCAGGCAGAGCGCGGCCACGAAGAGCCAGGGGGCGAAGCGCTGCCAGGTCGCCATCGGAACCTGGAAGGCCACGATCGCCGCGCAAAGCGCGATCGAGAGCGCGAACAGATGCCGCACGAGGAAGTGAGTTGGAGCGACGTTGAAGCGTGGCGAATCCGCCAGCGAAATCGACGCCGAATACACCATCACGGTGCCGATCATGATCAGAACTGCAACCACGCCGATCAGCGCCCGGTCGACAAGCGGCAGTGCCTCGCGCGAGGCCTTCTCGAATCCGCCGCCACCGAGCCCGGCAAGCGCCAACACGGCGCCGCCGCCATCACGCACGACCGATCGCGGGCGAGCGCCCTTTGCGCGCTGCAGACCGGCCCACCAGCGCTTCAACATGGCTGCCCGGCCTCCGCGGCAAGATCGCGCACGGCTGCGACAAAGACCTCCGCCCGGTGACGGTAGTCACGGAACATGTCGAGGCTGGCACAGGCCGGCGAAAGAACCACCGCATCGCCGCTCTGCGCCTCGGCCGCGGCACACTGCACGGCCTCCGGCAGCGTGCCTGCTTCCATGAGCTTGACTGCAGGCGCTCCGGCTGCCAGCACAGCGCGAATCGCCGCGCCATCGCGCCCGATCAGTACGGCCGCACGCACGTGACGCGCGACCGGCTCGACGAGCGGGGCGAAGTCCTGCCCCTTGCCGTCACCACCCAGGATGGCGACCAGGCGCCGCCCTTCGGCCCCGAGGCCGTCGAGTGCAGCCACGGTGGCGCCGACGTTGGTTCCTTTGCTG
This sequence comes from uncultured beta proteobacterium, assembly GCA_963780715.1. Taxonomy (GTDB): domain Bacteria; phylum Pseudomonadota; class Gammaproteobacteria; order Burkholderiales; family Burkholderiaceae_F; genus JALORV01. The sequence goes on along the minus strand of CAWADK010000007.1, from coordinate 45,359 downwards.
TCGTCGTAGTACTCGACGCCCGCCAGCGATGCGACGAGTTCGACCCGGTGCGGCTCGCCCGCGTAATCCCGCAAAGCGTGCAGCATCGGTGCCAACGGCAGCCCGATCGCGCGCGCCAGCGCCAGGGCCGCCAGCGCGTTGAGTGCGTTGTGCCGGCCGCGGATGCGCAGGGCATCGGCGGGCATCAGCCGGTGGACATGGATTTCAGGCGCGACGCCCGGCAGTTCGGCAGCTGCCTTGCGTCTGCGCGTCGGCAGGCTCGTGTCTTCCGCCCAGGCCAGCCAGCTCATGCCGCCGTCGTGTACAAGACCGAATGCCTCGGGCTGCGCTGGCATGTCCGATCCAAAGGTCACGATGGTCGCCTTGCGCCCCGTCATCGCTGCCACGATCGGGTCGTCGCGGTTCAGCACGCGCACCGTTCGGGGTCCGAAGATCCCTTCCTTGGCCTTCACATACGCCGCCATCGAGCCGTGCCAGTCCAGATGGTCCTGCGTCACGTTGAGCACCGTCGCCGCATCGCAGGCGAGGCTTGTCGTCGTTTCCAGCTGGAAGCTCGACAGCTCGAGCACCCAGACGTCTGGCAGTTCGTCGGCATCCAGCCGCGCCGTCAGTTCATCGAGCGCCGCGGGCGAAATGTTCCCCGCGACGGCGACCTTGCGCCCGCAACGTTCGACGAGCAGACCGGTCAGCCGCGTGGTCGTCGTCTTGCCGTTGGTGCCGGTCACGCCGAGCACGCGCGGCGCATAGCCCTGTTCGCTCTTGAGTCGGGCCAGCTCGCGTGCAAAGAGTTCGATCTCGCCCACGACCTCGACACCGCGCCGGCGTGCCTCCTTGAGCAGCGGTGCCGCCGCCGAATGGGTTGGCGAAAGACCGGGAGAGAGCGCGACGAGTCCGACTTCGGCCAGCAGCGCGTCGGTGAACTCGCCGCCGCGAAACTCGGCCGCGGGACAGTCGCGCTGAAGGGCTTCGAGCTGCGGCGGCTGTGCACGGCTGTCGGCGACGCGCACCGACCATCCTGCGCGGGTCAGCCAGCGCGCCATGGCGAGTCCGCTGCTCCCGAGACCGAGGATGAGCGCTTGCGACGTCATCGAGCCTCCGGGCTGCGCCCTGCGGCGCGAGCTTGCTTGAAGCGGTTCTGCGCTGCGCTCATCGAATCTTCAGCGTCGAGAGCCCAACCAGCACCAGCATCATGCTGATGATCCAGAACCTGACAACCACCTGAGTCTCTTTCCACCCCGACAGTTCGAAGTGGTGGTGCAGCGGCGCCATGCGGAAGATGCGGCGTCCCTTGGTCCACTTGAAGTAGGCCACCTGCATCATCACCGAGACGGTCTCGACGACGAATACGCCGCCCATGATGAAGAGCACGATTTCCTGCCGCGTGATCACGGCGATCGTGCCGAGCGCGCCGCCGAGCGCGAGCGCGCCGACATCGCCCATGAAGACTTCCGCCGGGTAGGCGTTGAACCACAGGAACGCCAGTCCCGCGCCGGCGATCGCCCCGCAGATGATGACGAGCTCGCCGGCCCCCGGGATGTACGGGAACAGCAGGTAGCGTGCGAAGTCCGCGCGGCCGATGACATAGGCGAACACGCCAAGCGCGGCGCCGATCATCACCGTCGGCATGATTGCCAGGCCATCGAGCCCGTCGGTGAGGTTCACAGCATTGCTGGTGCCGACGATGACGAGATACGAAAGCGCGACGAAGCCGAACACGCCGAGCGGATAGGCCACGTTCTTGAAAAATGGCACCAGCAGGTCGGAGCGCGGCGGCAGGTCGATGTAAAAGCCCTGCTGCACCCACAGCACCATCAGCGACCAGACCTTGTCAGTCGAGGGCGCCGCGATCGCGAATGCCAGGTAGAACGCGGCGCCGAGCCCGATGAGCGACTGCCAGAAGTACTTCTCCTTTGCACTCATGCCCTTCGGGTTGCGATGCACGACCTTGCGATAGTCGTCGACCCAGCCGATCCAGCCGAAGCCCAGCGTCACGATCAGCACGACCCAGATGAAGCGGTTCGACAGATCGGCCCACAGCAGCGTCGTGATGCCGATCGAGATCAGGATCAGCGCACCGCCCATCGTCGGCGTCCCCGTCTTGGCCAGGTGCGTCTGCGGTCCGTCACTGCGCACGGCCTGCCCGATCTTGAGTTCCGTTAGCCTGCGGATCACGCGCGGACCGGCGGCCAGTCCGATCAGCAACGCCGTGGCCGCGGCGAGCACAGCGCGCAGCGTCAGGTAGGAGAAGACGTTGAAGGCCCGGATGTCGCGTGCCAGCCAATCGAAGAGTTCCAGCAGCACTAATGCGCTCCCTCGATCTGGCCTTGTTCAGGTTCGGTCAATGACTTCACGACGCGCTCCATCCGCATGAAGCGCGAGCCCTTGACCAGCACGGTGGTCGCGGCGTTCAGGCTGGGCACTAATGCGTTGAGAAGTGCCCCAAGGTCGTCGAAGTGCCGCGCGCCTGCTCCGAACGCGGCGACCGTCTCCTTCGTCATCGTTCCCAGCGCATACAGCGATTCGATGCCTCGAGCGCGCGCGTGCACGCCGACTTCGCGGTGAAACTCCGGTCCGTGGCTACCGACTTCGCCCATGTCGCCCAGCACCAGCACGCGCGGTGCAGCGAAGCTCGCCAGCAAGTCGATCGCCGCACGGACGGAATCGGGGTTCGCGTTGTAGCTGTCGTCGATCAGCGATGCGCCTTCGCGCGTGCGCAATCGCACGCCGCGCCCGCTGACCGGACGGAAGCGCGCCAGGCCGGTACTGATCGCCCGCGGCTCGATGCCGATCGCCAGCGCGCAGGCGGCCGCGGCCAGTGCATTGCGCACGTTGTGCACGCCGGTGACGGCCAGCGTCACCTCGATCACACCGGCCGGTGTCGCCATCGACAGCTGCGCACCGTCGACGGATAGTGCATAGGTCGCCGTGATCACGGCGTCACCCTCGAGTGCGAAGTCGATGACACGTCGCGTGCCGGCGAGCTTGCGCCAGATCGGTGCGCAGGAATCATCGGCCGGAAACACTGCCACTCCCTCGGTAGAGAGCGGCAGGGCGGCGATCACCTCCCCGTTCTCGTGGGCCGTCGCCTCCACCGATTGCATGAATTCCTGATGCTCGCGCTGCGCGTTGTTCACGAGCGCAACCGTGGGCCGCGCCAGCTCGGCCAGCGTGGCGATCTCCCCGGGGTGATTCATGCCGAGTTCGAACACGGCCGCCTTGTGCTGCGAACAGAGCTGCCACAGCATCAGCGGCAGGCCGATCTCGTTGTTGAGGTTGCCGCGGGTGGCAAGTCGATGCCGCTCCCCGAACGACTGCGCAAGGATCGCGGCGATCATCTGGGTGACCGTGGTCTTGCCGTTGCTTCCCGCCACCGCGATCACCGGCAGCGCAAAGCGCGCCCGCCATTGCGCGGCTCCACGACCGAGCGCACGCCGCGCATCGGCGACGACGATCTGCGGCAGGTCGACGTCGAGCGCACGCTCGACCACGGCAGCGACTGCACCGCGCTCGCGGGCGGCCCCGACGAACTCGTGGGCATCGAAGTGCTCGCCGCGTAGTGCGACAAAGAGCGCGCCTGCCGTCAGCGAGCGTGTGTCGGTCGAAACGCTGGAAAACGCGATGCGGCCATCGCCCCGCACCTCGAGTGCGCCGACCGCGCGCGCCAGTTCGGCCACCGTCATCAGCGCGCTCATCTCGTCGCCCGCGCCCGGCCCGCCAGCGCGCGGCGGGCCTGCTCCAGGTCGGAGAACGGCAGCCTGGCGCCGCCGACGATCTGGTAATCCTCGTGGCCCTTGCCGGCGATCAGCACCACGTCATTCGGTGCGGCGCGCTGCACGGCCCGAGTGATCGCCACGCGCCCGATCGACTTCAGTGTCGAGCTGTCGTGCCGCCTGCGCGCCGGCGGCGACCTGCGCGACGATGTGCGCGGGGTCCTCGGTGCGCGGGTTATCGCTGGTGACGACGACGACATCGGCACCGGCCGCTGCCGCCGCGCCCATCGGCACCCGCTTGCCCGGATCCCGATCGCCGCCTGCGCCGAAAACGACCCACAGCCGGCCGTGCCTCGCATGCACCATGGGCCGGAGCGCCTCGAGCGCCTGCGTCAGCGCGTCGGGCGTGTGCGCGTAATCGACGATCACCAGCGGCCCGGACTGCGCATCCACGCGCTGCATGCGGCCCGGCGGCGGCGCGAGTTGCGGCAGCGCAGCCACCGCCGCCTCGAACGAAATTCCGCAGCCGTACGATGCGCCGATCACTCCGAGCAGGTTCGCGACATTGAAGTGCCCGACCAGCGCGACCGTCGATCGGCCACGTGATTCCGTCCGCCTGCAGCTCGAACGACAGTCCTTCAGCCGTCGCGCGCACGTCGTGCGCGAGCAGGCGCGGCGCGATCGGCCGTGCCGCCGCATCACCGCGCGCGCTGTAGCCGATGACTTCGACACCCTGGTCGCGTGCCAGCGCGGCAAAGCGACAGCCCGCCTCGTCGTCGAGGTTGATCACGGCAAACCGCAGGCCGGGCCAGCCGAACAGCACGGACTTGGCCGCCTCGTACTGCTGCATCGTTTGGTGGAAGTCGAGATGGTCGCGCGTGAGGTTCGTGAAGAGCGCGACGTCGAAGTGCATACCCTCGACGCGACCCTGGGCGAGACCGATCGACGAGACTTCCATCGCGAGTGCCTGCGCGCCGGCATCGAGCAGCCGGCGCACTTCCCGCTGCAGCGAGACCGGATCGGGCGTGGTCAGGTCGCTGGCTTCCAGCGCTCCGGGAAAGCCGATGCCGACGGTGCCGATGACCGCGCACCGGCGTCCTTCGCGCGTCAGCACCTGCGCGATCCATTGGCTGCACGAGGTCTTGCCATTGGTTCCGGTCACCCCGACCGAGGTCAGTCGCTTCGCTTGGGCGGCCGTAGTACTCGGCCGCGAGCGCTCCGAGTTGCCGGCGCAGATGCGGCACCGCGCGCAGCGGGACCGAACCGGCTGCGCCATTCCAGCCGTCGGCGTCCACCAGTGCGCCCGCCGCGCCGCGTGCCATCGCATCACCGAGATGCTGGCGACCGTCCGACGTTCCGCCCGCGACGGCGACGAAGACATCGCCAGGCCGGACCGTACGACTGTCGAGCCGCAGATGTCGTTGCCCCGCCGGGTGTGGTGGCAGTGAGGCGATCCAGTCGAGGGCCGCGCGCACACCGGGATTGATGGCGGTTGCGGCGCTCACGGGGCCTGCCTCAGCGCCAGCAGTGCCTTCGGCGTCTCGAGTGGACCGTCGGGTGCCACCTGCAACGTACGCAGGGTCGCGCCGGCAATCTGTGCGAAGACCGGCGCGGCGACCTGCCCACCGTAGTAGGCGCCGCCGCCGGGCTCGTCGACCATCACGGCGATGACGATGCGCGGGTCCGAGACCGGTGCAAAGCCGACAAAGCTTGCAACGTAGTCCTTCACATACTGCCCGTTCTTGATCTTGTAGGCAGTCCCGGTCTTGCCGGCAACGCGATAGCCCGCAATGCGTGCCAGCGGCGCCGTGCCCTCGTCGCTGACTCCCATCTCCAGCATCTTGCGCATCGCACGCGCCGTCTGCGGCGAGAGGACCTGCACCATTGGGGGTGCACTGTCGAGCTTGACCAGCGACAGTGACGCCAACTGACCGTCATTGGCGAACACGGTGTACGCGCGGGCCAGCTGCACCAGCGTGACCGACACGCCGTGGCCATAGGAGATCGTCGCCTGCTCGATCGGCCGCCAGGTCTTGGCCGGACGCAGGCGACCTGCCACCGCTCCGGGGAAACCCATGCGCGGCGCCTGGCCGAAGCCGAGGCTCGTATAGGTCTCCCACAGCGTCTGTGCCGGCAGGTCCAGCGCAATCTTGGCGGTGCCGACATTGCTCGACTTCGCCACGACCTCCTCGACCGTCAGCAGGCCGTGCGGGTGCGCGTCGCCGATGGTGCGATCACCGATCGTCAGCTTGCCGGGCGCGGTCTGGATTCGCGTGTCGGGACGCACCTTGCCGGCCTCCAGCGCCGCCGCCACCGAGAACGGCTTCATCGTCGAACCCGGCTCGAACGTGTCGGTCAGCACGCGGTTGCGAATGGCATCGCCGGAAAGCCGCGTGCGGGCGTTGGGGTCGTAGCTGGGCCAGTTCGCCAGCGCCAGCACTTCGCCGGTCTTCACATCGAGCACGATCGCGGCACCTGCCTTCGCGCGGTGCTTGTCCACGGCCGCCTTGAGTGCCGAAGAGGCGATGTACTGGACCCGGCTGTCGAGTGAGAGCGAGATGTCGCGACCATCGACCGGCTCGCGCAGCCAGTCGTCCTCGACGATGCGGCCCAGCCGGTCCTTGATCACGCGACGACTGCCCGCGCGCCCCGCGAGCTCGCGCTCGTGCGCCAGTTCGACGCCCTCCTGGCCGCGATCCTCGACGTTGGTGAAGCCGACAACGTGCGCGCTGGTGGGTCCTTCCGGGTAGTGCCGCTTGAACTCCCGGCTCGAATGCACGCCCGGGATCTTCAGTGCCGCGATGCGATCCATCACCTCGACATCGACCTGGCGACGCAGGTAAACGAAGCTGCGATCGTCGTTGGCGAGCCGCCGCTTCAGTTCGACCGGGGTTCATGTCGAGCAGACGGGCGAGCTCCGCGACCTGGGTCGGCGTCGCCTCCACATCCTCGGGAATCGCCCAGACGGCGCGCGCCGGCACGGATGAAGCGAGCACGATGCCATTGCGGTCCGTCACACGACCGCGGGTGGCGGGAACGTCGAGCGTACGGGCGTAGCGCGCCTCGCCCTGGCGCTGCAGGAATTCGGTCGTCACACCGCCCATCAGGTAGAACGCTCGGCTGCCAAGCGCTACAAAGCCGACGAAGAGCCCGAACAGCATCAGCTTCGAGCGCCAGGCGGGAATCGAGACCATCAGCAGCGGGTTGGCGTTGAATCCCACCCGCTCGCGTCCTGCGGATCCGCGGTCGTTGCGCCGCGCTCCACGCCCGGCCTTGCGTTCGTTCGCAGCCGTCACCGCTTGGCTCCCGGAGCAACCGGCGATGCCGCGCTCGCCTGCGGCAGATTCAGGTAGACGGTCTGCGCGGGATCGGGCGCCTTGAAGCCGAGCCTTTGCGCCGCGCGCTCCACCGAGGCCGGCTGCGACAAGCGAGCCATCTCGATCGTCAGGCGCTCATAGTCGACGTCGAGCTGCTTGGCTTCCTGCTGGGCACGCTCGAGGTCGACGAACAGCGACCGCGACCGATGCTGGGCAGTGATCAGTCCGAGCGCGCACGCGAACAGCCCCAGCGTGGCGAGCGCCAGCAGAGCGCGCCGGATCATCGCGTCGCCTCCGGCCAGGGAACTTCGGTCCGTTCGGCCACGCGCATGACGGCCGAGCGGGCGCGCGGATTGGAGGCGATTTCCTCGTCATCGGCGCGCACCCGCGCCAGCGCGGTGAGCCGCGGCGCCGGCAGATCCGCCGCGCGCAGCGGCAGTCCGCGCTCGGCGGGCAGCGGGCGACCCGGATGCGCATGCGCATCGATGAATCGCTTGACGATGCGATCCTCGAGCGAGTGAAAGCTGATGACGACCAGACGTCCCCCCGTACGCAGTCGACGCGCCGCCTGTTCGAGCGCTAGCGCCAATTCCTCAAGCTCTTGATTGACGTGAATCCGTACAGCCTGAAATGTCCGCGTGGCCGGATGCTGTGCCCCGTCCGTGCGGCTCTTGCGGGCGATCGCGCCTGCCACGACCGCGGCAAGGTCGCCGGTGCTGGTAACCGGCCGCCCAGCCTCGCGGCGAGCCACAAGCGCCTTTGCAATCGATGCAGCAAACCGTTCTTCCCCATAGTCGCGGATCACCCGTGTGAGTTCATCGATTGAAGCCCGTGCCAGCCACTGCGCCGCGGTCTCGCCGCGCGTGGTGTCCATCCGCATGTCGAGCGGCCCGTCGCCGCGCCAGGAAAAGCCACGCGCCGCCTCGTCGATCTGCGGTGACGACACCCCGACATCGAGCAGCACACCGTGCACACGATCGATGCCCTGAGCCGCAAGCGTCGCCTCCAGGCGTGAAAACGCTGTGTGTTCGATGTGAAATCGCGGATCCGTAATGCTGGCCGCCGCCGCGACCGCCGCAGGATCCCGGTCGAGCGCCAGCAGGCGACCTGCCGGGCCGAGCGCCTGCAGGACCAACCGCGCGTGCCCGCCACGCCCGAAGGTCGCGTCGACATACGTGCCGTCCGGGTCGGTGACCAGGTGCGCGACGGCCTGTGCAGCGAGGACCGACCGGTGCCCGTGGGCGCCCGCTGGAGAGGTGGCCGACATTCACCGTCAGAACGTGAAGTCCGCGGCGGAATCGGGCAGGCCGTTGGCGAGCGATTGACGCTCGTGCTCGCCAAGGCGAGCCACGTCCCACAGTTCGAAGTGAGCACCCATGCCGAGCAGCATCACGTCGCGTTCGAGGCCGGCCGCGTCTCGCAGTTCGGCAGACACGAGAATGCGGCCCGCGCTGTCGAGTTCGATGTCGACGGCACTTCCGAGCAGCAAGCGCTGCAGGGCGCGTGCCGCGTACGGCAACTGCGCGATCTGTTGCCGGCGCGCTTCCCAGGTGGGGCGCGGATAGACGAGCACGCAGCCGTCCGGATGGCGCGTCAGCGTGAGTCGGCCCTCGCAGCCCGCGGCGAGCGCGTCCCGATGGCGCGCGGGCATCGAAATGCGGCCCTTGCCATCCAGCGTAAGTTGAGAGGCGCCCTGGAACACGATCCTGTTTGACATGGACACATGTCGCCGCGCCCAAAGGCGAAGCGAACACTAACTAGCCCACTGTCTCCCACTATTTCACACGGGTCGCCACTCTATCGCACCGATTTCCTGTGGGTCAAGGGAAATGCAGCGGATTTTCCAATGACAACAAGCACTTAGGACGCGAAGTTCAGACAAAATCGCGACGAAATTTCGTGCCAATTGAATGGCTTAGCGAGCCTACTGCAAGTGAAATCTCATGATGATTCGCGACCGCGGAGCATGGCTCGTCCGCCCGCGGCGCCCGTCTCTTCGTTGCGAGCGACTCAACGCCCGTCAAGCGAAAATCGATCGACAAAAACTATCGCTGTGGCAAATGCTTTTGTTCGATTTTCCGGTGAGTCGGTACGTCGATAGCGAACGTCAATCGCTCGCGCCGGGCGGCCGCACTCATGAATCGAAGAAGACAGGCGCATGCGCGATCGCGCGTGCGCGAAAATGCAAAGTCCGCCTGTAAGCCGGATTCTGTTCAGCGCCCTCGCGGGCGCCGCGACGATCATTCCTCTGGGCCAGGCATCGCTGCCTGGCTCATGCCACCTACCCGCGGCCTCCCCGAGCAGGATCACCGGCCGCCTATTTGGTGTTGCTCCACGTAGAGATTGCCCGTTTCACCCGACTCGGCTTCGCCTCGTCGGGCACGTCGCTTGCGCGCCGCACCCTCAGCAGTTCCACTCTGCAGCGGCCCTGCCTATCGGGACTTTGGGGCACGCTGCGCGCGCCCCCAGCCGGTCGACTCGTCTCTGTTGCTCTGATCCTCACCTCACGGTGGGCAGGCGTTACCTGCTACGTCGCTCTATGGAGTCCGGACTTTCCTCGGCACTGCGCGAGCGGTGACGCGATCGTCCGGCGGACTTTGCAGGGCGAAGTTTAGTCGGTGGCGCACAGTCTCCACACGGCGCAACGCCAGCACGGCGAAGCCGCCGCTTTTCGAACCAGCATCGAGCCCTGCTCCGCGTACCGTCATGCATCCCCGCCGCCAAATCCGCGACAATGCCTGCCACCGTGAACACCAGTGATCCCGCTGCCCCGCGCCTGATCGTCGTCGAGGATTCGGAACTCGACTATGAACTGCTGCTGGCCATGCTGATGCGTGAAGGCCTGCGCCCGCGCGCCGTGCGTGTCGAGGACGAGCCGGGCATGCGCGAAGCCTTCGCGCAGGGTCCTGGTCGATGCCGTGATCACCGATCACAATCTGCCGCGCTTCGACTCGTTTGCATCGCTGAAGGTCGCGAAAGCCTTTGATCCCGACATCCCCGTCATCGTGCTCTCGGGCGAGATGTCGGAGGAACTCGCCGTCGCCTCGCTGCACGCCGGTGCCGACGACTTCGTCCTCAAGACACGCATGTTCCGTGTCGCCTCGGCCCTGCAGCACAGCCTGCAGGCGGCGCGCACGCGGCGCGAAGCACGCGGTGCGGCGGAGGCGCTGGTCGAAAGCGAACGCAAGCTGCACGCGCTGACTCAGCACCTGGAGCGCGCCAAGGAGGACGAACGTCGAGCGATCGCGCAGGAGATCCACGATGACATCGGCGGCGCGCTGACCGCGCTGAAGTTCGAAGTCGTGCGGCTTGCGCGCGAGCTCGGCAGCGAGCCTCGGCACACCGAACGGCTCGGTGCGATCCAGCAGTTGCTCGAGTCGGCCGTCGTCGCCACGCACCGCATCCAGCACGCATTGCGGCCGGCTGTGCTGGACGCCGGCCTCGTGGCGGCGCTCGAGTGGCTCGCACGCGGCTTCGGCGAACGCACCGGCCTGCCGATCGATTTCCGCAGCAATCGCGATGAGTTCGAGATCGCTCCCGATCGCGCCGCGGCGCTCTACCGCGTCGCCCAGGAAGCGCTGACGAATGTACGCAAGCACGCGGGCGCACATGCCGTGCACGTGCAGTTATTCGCGCTCGAGGATGAAGTCACGCTCGAGATCGCCGACGATGGCGTCGGATTCGAGGTGGACAGCCTGTCCGTCACACCGGGATTCGGCGTGCGTGGCCTGCTCGAGCGCGCGCGCGGGCTCGACGGCTGGGCCGAGGTCTCGACCTCGCCGGGGCGCGGCACGACCGTGATGTTCTCGATCCCACCGCTGCCGCCAGCGCGACCGCGCGCGACGGCGCCCGCCACTGGAGGACCCGATGCCGGTTAGGCTGATCGTCGTCGATGACCATGCGATCGTGCGTCGCGGCATCGTCCAGGTCCTCTCGGAACACCCAGACGTGCAGATCGTCGCCGAAGCGGCTGACTACGGCCAGTTGCGCGCGGAACTGAAAAAGCACGGCGAACCGGACGTGCTGGTGATGGATGTCGGACTGCCGGGCAAGAACGGCATCGAGATCCTGAAGGCGCTGCGCGAGGAGTATCCGCGCCTGAAGGCGCTGATGGTCAGCATGTACCCCGAGGATCAATACGCGGTGCGCGCGTTCCGCGCCGGCGCGTTCGGTTACCTCAACAAGGGGAGCGCGCCCGACAAGCTGCTCGAAGCGCTGACCATGGTGATCGCTGGCAAGAAGTACGTGACGCCGGAGATCGCGCAGGCGCTGATCGAGAACCTGAGCGCCCCCGAAGAAACCGTCGCGCCGCACGAGAAGCTTTCAGACCGCGAATTCCAGACGCTGAAGCTGATGGCCTCCGGCAAGCGCCTGTCCGACATCGCCGAGGAACTGGCGCTCAGCCCGAAGACCGTGAGCGTGTATCGCGCACGGATCCTGGAAAAAATGGGCATGAGCAACAACGCCGAATTGACCCACTACGCGATCAAGCACGGGCTCGTCGAGTAAGGAGGCGGCGCTGATACAGCGCGCCGCCGATGGCTAGCCGTCGCGTCCGACGAACCGCGTGGCCCACTTGAGCGCCCGATCGCGCTCGCCGCCACGCTCACCGGTATCACCGACGGCACGCAGAGTGTCCTGCGACCCTTCGGCAGGGGGTCGCGGCGGGCCCACGAATTCGGAACTGTTGCTGCCGTAGCGGCGTCCGTTGGAATGGGAATCAAGCGCATCCGCCGGCTGCACGGCCGCCGAACGGAAGCCGAACTGCACGCGCCAGTGCTGTCGCCCGGACGCATTGCGGATCAGGCCGTGGAAGTCGCTGCCGGGCACGGCCGGGGAAAACAGGAACCCCTGCATCAGCTGGCAGCCCTGCTCGAACAACCGGTTCATCTGGCCCTGCGTCTCGACACCTTCGGCGACGACCCGCAGCTTGAGGCTCTTGCTCATCGCGATGATGGCCGCGACGATCGCGGCATTGTCGCCGCTCGTTTCCAGCTCGCGCACGAAGGAGCGGTCGATCTTCAGCGTGTCGATCGGCAGTTTCTTCAGGTATGACAGCGACGAATAGCCGGTGCCGAAGTCATCGACCGAAATCGCTACGCCAAGCTCCTTCAGGGCCTGCAGCAGCGGCAGTGCATGGCCGAGGTTCTGCATCAGCACCGTCTCGGTCAGCTCGAGTTCCAGCAGATGCGCATCCAGGCGAAAGCCCGACAGCGCCGCCTGCACGGGCTCGACCAGATTGGCGCGCTGGATATGTCGGCCCGAGATGTTTATCGACACAGGCATTGGTGGCATGCCGTCCTCCGACCACGCCACCATCTGCTTGCAGACTTCGCGCACCGCCCACTCGGTGATCGGAACGATCAGTCCCGACTCTTCCGCCACCGCGATGAACTCCCCCGGCGGTACCAGCTCGCCGCCGCGCTTCCAGCGCATCAGCGCCTCGGCGCCCACGATCGCACCGTCGATGACGTTGACCTTCGGCTGGTAGTACATCACCAGTTCTTCGCGCTCCAGCGCGCGGTGCAGTGCCGTTTCCAAGCGCCAGCGCTCGGCCGTGGCGGTGTTCATCGCGGTCGAAAACCGCATGACTCCGTTGCGGCCGCTGTCCTTGACGGCGTACATCGCGATGTCGGCCTTGCGCAGCAGCGTGTCGACATCGTTGCCGTCGAGCGGGTAGGTCGCCATGCCGATCGACGTCGTGACAAACAGTTCGTGGCCGGAAAACGAAAACGGCCGGCGCATGGTCTCGAGCAGACGCTGGGCCACGGCCTCGATCGCACCCGGTTCCGCCAGATCGGTCAGCAGGATCGTGAACTCGTCGCCACCCAGGCGGGCGACGCTGTTGCCGCTGCCGGCCGCCGGGGCGGCCTGCGAGCCGGCCGCGAGGCTGCGGGTCGCCGAACCGATGCTCGGCGGCCGGCCGTTGCGCAGCGCGCCCTTGGACTCGGCGCCGCGGGCGACGGTGTCGTTCTCGCGCACGCACTGGTACAGGCGCTTGGCCACCTCGCGCAGCAACTGGTCGCCGACCTGGTGACCGAGCGTGTCATTGATCTGCTTGAAGCGATCGAGATCGATGAACAGGATTCCCACCGCTGTGCCGCTCGAGCGCGCTCGTTCCAATGCCGCCTGGAACTGGTCACGGAAGAAGCGGCGATTCGGCAGCCCGGTGAGGCTGTCGTAGTTGGCCAGCTGCCGGATCTGGTCCTCGGCCTGCTTGCGCTCGGTGATGTCCTGGATCACGCCGTGCACGGCGGTGGCGCGACCGGCTTCATCGCGATCGACTTCGCCCTCGATCTGCACGACCCGTACCTGCCCGGTGGGGCGCGAGATGCGGCACTCGAAGTTCATCTGGCCGCTGGCTGCCAGCGCCTCCCGGAACATCATCTCGATGCGAGCCCGCTCGTCTTCGACGACGCGCGACCACACGAACCAGTCGGCCAGGCCGTCATCCTGGTGCGTGAGACCGGCAATCGCGAAGCACTCCTCGGACAGCTTCACCCTGCGCGCAGCGATGTCCCACTCCCAGCTGCCGAGCCGCGCGATGCGCTGCGCCTTGCTGAGCTTGGCCCGGCTCTCGGCGAGCTCCTCGCGCATGCGCGAGGCACGGATCATGTACCGCAGGCGCTCCGACAGCAGCGTCCACTGTGTGGTGCTCTTGACGAAAAAGTCCGTCGCGCCGGCCTCGTAGGCCCGCGCGATCGATGTCTCGTCGTCGAGCCCGGTGAGCATCAGGATCGGCACGTGCTCGCCGCCCGGCAGGCGCCGCAGGCGCTCGCAGGTGATGAAGCCATCGACCTCGGGCATCAGCGCATCGAGCACGACGACGTCCGGCTGGTTGTTGCTGTAGAGCTCCAGCGCGCTTGCGCCTCCGTCAGCCTCGATCACTCGCCACTGGCGTTCCGCGAGTGCGGAGGCCGTCAGCAGACGTGCCACCGGATCGTCATCGACCAGCAGCACGAGGTCGCCCCGTTGCCCCTCGCGCCCACCCTCGAGAGGTTCGTCGGTTCGCTTGCCTGGTACCTGCGCTTCCTTGCTCATCAGCAGCACTTGATCCTCAACTCGACGTGACCGCCTCTTCGGCGGCAACGATGTCAGACAGCTCCTGCACGGCACGCTCGAACTCGATGCGCACGCCGTTCCACTCGTCCTGTGCCGCCTGCAGTTCCCGGCTCCGTGCCAGGCGCTCCAGCTCGGCAAAGCGCCGTGACAGTTCAATGGCTCCCAGGTTGGCGCTCGATGACTTCAGCGTGTGAACCGCAAGCTGCAGCGCTCCGGCATCACCAGCCTTCAGTGCGTGGGTAGCCTTCTCCACCAGCTTCCGGGCCGTGGTGATGTAAGTAGCGACGAGTCGCTCCAGCAGGCGGTTCGAGCCGCGCCTCTCCATGTCGCGTATCAGCTCGATCATCGCCGGATCGATCACACGCGCCGCCGGAGCCACGGGCGATTGTGGCGACTCCGGGTCCTCAATCGCGATCGGCAACGTCTCGTGCCGATGCGCTGCGGCGTCGTGATCCGCTGCCCAGCGGGCGAGCGCCGCGTCCAGCTGCTCACGCCGTACAGGCTTCGCGAGATAGTCGTTGAATCCAGCCGCGAGGCAGCGCTCGGCGTCGCCCGCCAGCGCATTGGCAGTCAGGGCAACGACGGGCGTGTCACTGCGGGTCGCGTACCCGTTGGCCGCCGAGGCACGGAAGCGCCGCACGGCCTCGAATCCATCCATCTCGGGCATCTGGCAGTCCATGAACACGAGGTCGAAGGCCTCGTCACGCAGGGCCGCCAGCGCCTCGCGGCCGTCGGACGCCACGCGAATCGTGCAGCCCAATTCACCCAGCATCGCGCGTGCGACCTCCTGGTTGACGAGGTTGTCCTCGACCACCAGCACGCGCGCCCGCCGGCCGGGCGCCACCGTCAGCAGCGCGGGGGCTGGCGTCGCTTCCGCCTGGAGCACCTGTCCCAGCGCGCCTAGCAGTTCCGACTGGCGAACCGGCTTGGTGAGGTAGGACTCGATCCCGATCTCGTGGGCCTGCCGTGCCTCGTTGCCGTTGCCGAGCGAAGTCAGCATGACCATGCGGACATCGACGAGGTCCGGATCGCGCCGCATCTCGGTCGCCAGCGTCAGGCCGTCCATGATCGGCATCTTCATGTCGATGACGGCGGCCTCGAACGGCGTTCCTGCGCGTGCGGCAGCCCGCATCAGCTCGAGCGCCGTCGAGCCGTTGTCCGCGGTGGCAACATCCACGCCGAAGCTGCGCAGCTGTGCCTCCAGGATGCTGCGGTTGGTCGGGTTGTCCTCGACCAGGATCACGCGCCGGCCACGCAGGCGTTCCGACTCCACGGCCACCGGCAGCATGTCGACAGCGCTGGCAGCCAGCGGAACCTCGAAGCGGAACACCGAGCCTTCGCCAAACCGGCTTTCCGCGGTAATGCACCCACCCATTAGCTCGACAAGCTGCTTGCTGATGGCAAGACCGAGTCCGGTGCCGCCGTAGCGCCGCGACATCGACTGGTCCGCCTGCATGAAAACGGTGAAGAGCTTCTCCAGCGCATCCGGTCGCATGCCGATGCCGCTGTCGCGGACTTCGAACTGGACCCGGCGGGCACCGCCTTCCAGTACCTCGTCCGTCACGCCGACCGACACCACCACCTCGCCGGTCTCGGTGAACTTGATTGCATTGCCGACGAGGTTCGTCAGCACCTGGCGCAGCCGCATGGGGTCGCCGCGCACTGCCGTGGGCACCGCGGGGGCGATCCGCGAGGCGAGCTCCAGCCGCTTCTGGTGCGCGCGCGGCGCCAGCAGCTCGAACACGTCCTCGACGACCGTCCGCAGGTTGAAGTCGACCGCCTCCAGTTCGAGGCGGCCGGCCTCGATCTTCGAGAAGTCGAGGATGTCGTTGATGATCTCGAGCAGTGCCTCGCCGGAGCGATACACCGACTCGGCGAAGCGACGCTGCTTGTCGGACAGCGCCGTGCCCAGCAACAGCTCCGTCATCCCCAGCACTCCGTTCATCGGAGTACGGATCTCGTGACTCATGTTGGCCAGGAACTGCGACTTGGCGCGGCTGGCCGACTCGGCGATCTCCTTGGCCTCACGCAGCACGCGCTCGATCTGCTTGCTCTCGGTGATGTTCTCCAGCATCGTCAGCGTGTAGCGCTCGCCGCTGGCATCGTTGAAGCGCACCGCATGGCCGCGTACCCAGATCGTGCTGCCGTCGGCCGTCAGCATGCGTCGTTCGAAGGTGACGGGGCCGCGCTCGTGCTCGAGCTGCGCGCGTCGGGCAGCATGGCCGGCGTCCACGTCTTCCGGATGGCAAAAGGCGATCAGGTCCTTGCCGATCACCTGGTCGATCGTGTAGCCGAGCATCCGCGCGTGAGCCGCGTTGGCGCGGACGATGCGGAAGTCCGGAGCCTGGATGGCCGCCGCCACCGGCGACTCGTCAAACAGCGCCCTGAAGTACTCCGCGCTCTCACGCAGCGCCGCCTCGGTACGCTTGCGCTCCGTGATGTCAGGGCTGATGAGCGCGTACTGGAAGTAGCGTCCCTGCTCGTCGCGCAGCGGCTGGCCCTCGACCTCGAGCACCCGTGCATCACCATCGCGCGTATACGCAATGAACTCGACGCGGCACGACTCGCCGCGCGCTATGGCCTCGCCGATGGCCACGATCGTCGATGCGTCCGTGTCGGGACCCTGCAGCAGGGTGTGGGCGACGCGGCCGCGCACATCCTGCAGCGAGTAGCCGGAGAACTGCGCGCAGGCGTCGTTGGCCCACTGGATGCGTCCGGACGTATCCAGGATCATCACCATCTGCTCCGTCCGCGATGCCACCATCGCCAGACGGCTCGCCTCGACTTCGCGCTCGCGCAGCTCGCGTTCCGCACGCTGCCGCTCCGCCACACGCGACAGCTCGGCGCTGATCGCCTCCAGCAACTCGAGCTGCTCCGTCGTCGCCTCGACGCGGTGATCGCAGAAGAACTCGATGAACGCCGTGACGTGGCCGCGCGCGATGACCGGCACGACGATGCCTGTCTGCAACCCGGCATCCAGCGCCTCGACCAGGCGGTTCCAGTTCGCCATGCGCGACAGGTCCGACACCCAATGCGGCGTTCCGGAGAGGTAGGCGCGCCCGATCAGATGGTCGGGCGATGGAATGATCGGCGCGCGGTTGCTGACATCGATGAACAGGCCGAAGCGTTCGCTGTCGCGGGCGAACCAGATCGAGCGAGGCGGCAGCGGCGTCGCGGTGACACCTTCCTGCAGCAACGCAACGCGCCCGAGCGGCCAGTCCAGGTACGCGCCAATCTCGCGAAGCGCCCGCTCGAGCGTCTCCTCGACCGAATCCCCCTCGTTCGCAGCCGCTGCGAGACCGCGCAGCAGGCGCATCTGCGCGTACTGGTGCTGCAGCTCGAGGCTGTTCTGCAGTTCGCTCTTGTGGGCACGCGCCAGTCGGTCCGAGTGCGAAAGCAGGGCGGTGGTCATCGCCTCGAAGGAGCCGACCAGCGAATCGAGTTCGTCGCCGCGACGGACCGCGGGGCGGCCGGCAAAGCGTCGCGACAGTTCTTCGGCCCGCTCCGTCAGCTCCTTCACCGGTGCGATCAGGTAGCGTGTCAGATAAAGGCCCGCCGCGATCGTCGCCAGGATCGTGAACAGCACGACCGTGGCAAACGCGTTGGTCGAATCGCTCAGTTCACCGTAGGCATGATCGTTGGGCATCAGCACGGCAACGGCAAGGGGTTCGGGCAGCAGAGCCAGCGGCCTGAGCGCAACATCCCGCGCGCCGTCCAGCGCGATGGCTCCGCCGTCACCCTGGGCGACGCGATCTGCGATCTTGTCGAGCCAGCGCGGGTCGTCCGCCGAGGCCGACCCCGCGAGTGCACGCCCGCGCGCAACCAGACCGATGTCGAGACCGATGCGGCTCGCCAGACGCGTGATGTACTCGGCGCCGATCCGCTGTTCCGCCGCGACCACGCCGACGACACGCGCGCCGGAATGAACCGGGACGACGGCGCGCAGGTTCAGGCCTTCAAGCCACTCTTCCGCCGCAAGGGACTCGTTGCCCGCGATGGCTTTGCGCACGGCTTCGGCCTCGGCGGCACCGGTCAGGCGATACCGACCGGGATCACCGACTCGATCGATGAGCTGGCCGCGCGCGTCGTAGATCTCGGCGACGATTTCACCGCCGAGGTGGCGCGTGCGCTGCGCCCACATGCGGACTGCGTCGTCGGCTTCAGCGCCATTGAGCGCCGCCACCAGGTCGGAACGCTCGGCCAGCCTGCGCGCGGCCTGCTCGACTCCGCGGTAGTCATCGAGGATCGTGGCCTCCACCGTCGACGCGCCGCGCTCGGCGCGCGAACGCTGCTCTGCCACGAACAGCGCAGCCGAACTGCGGTGATGGAAGTAGTAGCTGACACCGACCGCCCAGCTTGCAACCAGCACGAGCACGCCGATCATCGGCAGCGCAATCGAGCGGAAGCGCGCGTGGCCTCCGGGCAGCACGATGGGATGGAAGCCGGTGTCGTTGCGCGCCGTTGCCCGGGCATCGGAAGCGGGCGGCCTGGCACGACCCGCGCGCGCATCCAGCAGGCGACGAAGTCGCTGCAGCAGGGCGGAAGATTGGGCGTGCGGCATGGGCGGGGCGCGAGCGGTCGCACCGGGCAGGCGATCACGGCAGGCTAGTCGGTAATGTCCCGGGAAGCCCTCTCGAAAAGCCGCCCGTTCCGCAGGCATTTCGCCCGCCGTCGACGGACCGTCGACAACTCGCGCGCAAGCGCCCGATGCTGCACAATCGCCACCGGTGGGGACGGCACAAATTCCGAAAGCACAAGGCAATTCGCGTGGTTGTCCACGCGAGCGGGTACTTGCACCCACGCGCCACGCGAAGCGGGCCAAGTGCTTGCTCGCCGCACTGGCGATCGCGTATGCCGCACCTTCGGCGGCGGCGGTTTCCGGTTTCGCGATGGCGCCGTGGCTGCTGGCGGCGGCCGTCGTCGGTGCACTGCTCGCCTTGGCCGGCGTGGTCTTCTCACAGCAGCGGCGCACCCGCGATGAACTCGGCCGTCTGAAACTCGCGCTGGCCGCTTCGGCAAGCTGGACCTGGCGCACCAGCCCCGAAGGAGTTGTCGTCGAAGTTGAGCGCGGACACCGCGCAGTCGATTGGTTCGACTGCGCAGCACTGGTCGGCCGCCGACCGTGGGAGATCGAACTTGGCGCCGGCCCTCCGCCCGCGCTGGCACAGGCACTCGCCGATCGGGCGCCGTTCTTCGACGTCCGCCTCGATGTCGATGTGCCTGCACCATCGGCCACCCGCCGCGCACTGGCGATGTCCGGCGTGCCGTTTTTTGCGCCTGCGGGCACATTTGCGGGCTACGTTGGCGGTGTCCATGACCTGACGCCGCTGCTCGCCCACCTTGTAGACGCGCACCCCGACGAGGTCGAGCAGCTTCGCTCGGACCTCCGGCAGCGCACGCGGCAGCTTGCCGAGCGCTCGACCGAACTCGACCACGCCGTACGCGAACTCGACAGCTTTTCGTACTCGGTCTCGCACGACCTGCGCGCGCCACTGCGCGTGGTCGACGGTTTTGCCACGATCGTGCTCGAGGACTACGGCGACCGCGGCAAGCCGCTCGACGATCTCGGGCGCGACCACCTGCGTCGGATCGTCGCCGCCAGCCAGCGCATGAACTCGATGATCGAAACGCTGCTGTCGCTGTCACGCATGACCAGCCGCGAGCTGACGCGCGAACGGGTCGATCTATCCCAGCTAGCGCGCGAACTGGCCGACGACCTGCGGGCTCACGATGCCCGCGTCGTCGAGTTCGTCATCGCGCCAGATCTTCGCGTCGATGGTGACCCAACTTTGCTGCGCCTCGTCTTGCAGAACCTGCTCGGCAACGCATGGAAGTTCACCGCCAAGAACCCCCAGGCCCGCATCGAGCTGGGCGTCAGGCAGGACGGCGGCACTCCGAACTACTTCGTGAAGGACAACGGCGCCGGCTTCGACATGCGCTTCGCGGAGAAGCTCTTCGGCCTGTTCCAGCGGTTCCACAGCGCAAGCGAGTTCGCCGGAACCGGCGTCGGGCTTGCCACGGTGCAGAAGATCATCCGCCGTCACGGCGGGCGCATCTGGGCCGAAGCGCTTCCCGCTCCCAACCCGGGGCACGGGGCGACGTTTTATTTCACGCTCTGGGAATGAGCACTCCTCGCGTACGCGATTGCCCGTAGGGCAATCGCACGTGCGCTCGGAGTGACACGCGCGCTACGCGCGCGCTCAACACTATTCAGTCGGCTGCGCTCCGGAGCGGCCGCGCGCTCCGCCGACTCACAACTTCACAGCACTCTCCCTGCCCTCTCGCCAGGCGAGAGGGAATAGCGCACTCCTCCCACCGCCCTCCTCGCCGGGCGAGGAGGGAAAGGAAATTCCGGCACTGCGAGGTGCATCGCGGGGTGGAGTGCACGTGGTTGTTAGTCGGCGGAGCGCGCGGCCGCTCCGGAGCGCAGCCGACAAATCAGGATTGAGCGGTTCGCGCAACGCGCGAGCCGTGCCGGAACGAGTGCACGTGCAAGTCCCGGCCGCGCCGGGGCTTGCGTACACGAGTGACGCCGGCCCTGCGTACACGAGTGACGCTCACCCTATTCTCCATTCATTCCCGCACTTCGCGCACCGCACGCGCAGCCAGCGGGGACGGCCGGCTTCGGGCGGGTCGTCGTCGGTCGTGGCCTCCTGTCCGAGGACGCGGAACTTGCCCCAGGTTGCGCAGCTCGGGCAGGCCGCCGCCTCCGCGAACTGTTCAGCACGCGCCAGCAGCACATTGAACCGGCGCCACGCCACGAGCATCAGGACTCCGCCCAGCGCGGCGACCAGCAGGATGGTCAGGTAGCCGGCCGAGGACTTCGTGTCGCCCAACACCTCGGCACCGGCGAGCATCATGATCAGGGCGACGAAGCCCAGTGCCAAGTAGGCGTGGCTCTCGATCAGCTGGCGCTCGTACCAGCGCCGAAAGCCGTACTTCTGGATGTAGTCGATGACCGGCATCGCACGGTTCAGCGGCGGATCGAATTCAGCCGGTTTGCGGCCTCGACCATGTTGGCCGCCAGTCGTTCGGTCGTCGTGCCTTCGGTACGCGCCTGCTCCCGCAAGGCTTCGTGCGCCCGTTCGAAGTCCAGTCGCAGACGTTCCATCAGGATGCCGATCGCGACGTGCTCGTCGCGCACGGGAGCCTTGGCGTCCGCCGCGGTCACCGTGGGCGGCGCGGCCTTGATTTCATCCCAGCGTCCCAGGGCGGCCCGCACCGCGGGCACGATCTGGCGGACGTCGAGCGGCTTCACCAGGTAACCCAGTGCTCCCATCCGGGTCGCTTCTTCGACGATGTCGGCATCGCCAAATGCGGAGAGGAACATGAAGCCCGTCGCGGTATTGGCGGCGAGATAGCGCGCCACGTCCATGCCCGACTTGCCCTGCATGCGCATGTCGAGGATCGCCAGCCGCGGCTTGAACTTGCGGGCCAGCAGGATGGCGTCGTCGCCGTTGTCGGCCTCGATCACCTCGAATCCGGCCTGCTTGAGCCCGGCCACCAGCGTCGCGAGCACGAGGCGGTCATCGTCGACAACGAGTATCAGCGGTTGTTCTTCAGTCATCTTTTCGTCTTCTTCAACATCGCACCGATGCCCTGCCCAGTGCGTCAGACATTCTCCTCGCGAACGGCCGGCGGGAATAGCTGCAGCCGCGCCAGCACAGTCGCGCCCGAGGCTTCGATCGACAGGCGCGCACCGCGACGCGGCAGCAGCGCTTTCACCAGCCCGAGGCCCGACACGCTCGCGGCGATGTCCGCCAGGCTGAAGCCGGGCGGCAATTGCCCCGGATTCTCGATGACGAACTCCATGCCTTCCGGCCGCGACGCCACGTGCACCCGGACGGCCTGGTCGCGCGTACTGCGGTGCTTGATCGCGTTGGTGCCCAGCTCGTTGATGACGAGCGCGAGCGGCACCGCTTCGTTTTCGGGCAGACCGAAGCGCCACAGGTCCGGCGGCGGCGGCTCGAAGCGGATTTCGGCACCGAACATGCTGGTCAGGTTCTGGAAGATGCCTTGGGCAACGCCGAGCACCGGCAAGGTGCCGGTCGAGCGGATCTGCAGCCCGTGCACCTGCGCGATCGCCTGGATCTGGGCGGCCGCCTCCTCCAGCGCGGGGGCGACCTCGGGCCGCGCGGTAGCGGCCTGCTGGATCAGTCCCGCCACGCCCTGCAGGTTGTTCTTGATGCGGTGATGCACCTCGCGCACGAGGATGTCGCGCTGCTTGACGACCTCCTCCATCCGCTGGCGCTCCGCCGCCGCTCGTTCGGTCACGTCCTCGGCGACGCCGAAAACCCGGATTGCACCGTCTTCCATCCGGACCGGATTCAGCCGCACGCTGACAAGGCAGACACCGCGCGATGGATGATTGATCCGCACCGTGAACTCGGTTCGCAGCAGGCGCCGCATGCGGGCCACCAGCCGCGGCAGCATGCGCAGGATGATGGGCGCATCCTCGCCAATCACGTGGCGCAGCGCACTGCGCGGATTCTCGATCAGTTCCTCGACCGGCGCGCCGATCAGCGACTCGTAGCGCGGGTTGACGTACAGCACGCTCGAGAAATCGCCTGTCATGATGAAGACCAGCTGGTCGATGTTCTCGGCAAACTGGCGGAAGCGCGCCTCGGTCTCGCGCAGGGCAACCTCGGCCCGCACTTCCTCCGTGAGGTCGTCGATGATCGACATCACATAACGCGGATGCGATTCGACGCCCGGGCCCGGTTCGAAGAGCGGCACCACACGCTGGTTGACCGTGAGCCGCTTGCCGTCGGCGCGCAGCATCACGTCGCGCGGCCGGTCTACCTGCGTGCCGGTCGCCAGCGCCTTGCGGTCGAGCTCGGCGTAGAGATCGGCGAACTGGCGCGCGTAGACCTCGCGCCAGGTACGGCCCACCACCTGCTGGCGCGACAGCCCGGTGATCTGCTCGCCGGCGCGGTTGAGGCTGACGAAGCGCCCCGTTTCCGCCTCCCGCACCGACACCAGCACCGGCAGGTTCTCCACCACCAGGTCGAGGTAGTTGCGCACCCGGCGCAGTTCTTCCTCGGAACGACGCCGCGCGTCGACATCCATCAGCGTCAGTATCAGGCCGCGCTCCGGCGCAGCCGGGTCGAGCGGCGTGCCGTTGCCGGCGCACCAGAACTTGCTGCCGTCCGCCCGCTGCATCAGCAATTCAAAGGAATAGCGCTCGTCCCCGCCCGCGGCATCCATGACCTCGGTGCTGACTCGGTCCCAGTCGGCCGGATGTGCGAAGAGCGTGGAGACCACCAGCTCCGAGTAATCGCGCGGGTCGTAGCCGAAGAGCCGCTCGGTGGCGGCATTCGCCTTCAATATGAGGTCGTTGGCGACGTACAGCATCGCCACCAGCGCGTTGTCGAAGATCAGCTGCAGCTCGTTCAACGTCGAGCGCAGTTCGCGCTCGGAGCGCTTGCGCTCGTCGATATTGACGAAGGCAAAGATGTAGCCGAGCTCCGGCCGCTCGGCACTGACGGCGCGCCCCTGCACGGCGACCCAGATCGGATCCGCCTTGCGCCGGTACATGTACAGCTCGAATTCACAGGCCCCCGACTCCGCGATGCGCGGATAGTGCTCGGCGAGACTGGCGAGCAGCAAGTGATCGGTCGGATGAGTAAAGAGCTGCATCTGGTTGACGAGCCCGCCCGGATCGCAGGCCATCAACTCTTCCATCGCGCTGTTGGCCCGCACCGGCCGGCCATCGCGGACAAAGAGCAGTCCCACCAGCGCGGTGTCGAAGATGAGCTGCTGTTGCGCCAGCGCGGTCTGCAGCTCCTCTTCCTGCTTCTTGCGCTCGGAGATGTCGAGGATCGACGCGATCATGCCCTTGGCGCCGATCTTGGCGTCGACCTTGCGCAGCGATACCAGCGCCCAGAAGGCCCCGTTGCGACCCTTCATCAGGCCCTCGAACGAGGCTGGCGCGCCGGTCGCGAGCTGCGCCCGTAGCGACGTGAAGGATTCGAAGTAGTCGGATTCGGCGGAAAAGAGCGCTCCGACCGGCGTGCCGACCAGGGCCGAGCCCGGATGCCCGAACATCACCTGCGCCTGGGCGTTGCAGCGGACCACACGGTCGTCCTGCAGGTGCAGCACGCCCATCGAGGTTGCGTCGAGCACGACGTTGAGCTCCAGCAGCGATCGGCTGAGCGCCTCGCGCTGGCGCTTCATTTCCGACACGTTCTGGAACGTGTAGATCGCCTCACGCAGGCCGTCGGGCCCGGATGCCTCGGACTGGATCGGCCGCGCCTGCACCAGGCACCAGATCGGCTCGCCGTCCTTGCGGAACAGCACGACCTCGCCGCTGGTCGTCTGGTTGGCGCGCACCACCGGCATGCCCGAGATCTCGTTCGGCATCCGGTTGTCGCGGTCGATCGTCAGGTCCCACAGCGGCATGCCGATGACCTGCCCGTCGCGGTAGCCGAACATGTCGGCGAACTCACGGTTGGCCAGCATGATCTTGCCCGACATCGCCTGCGCCACACCGACCGACATGGTCTCGAACAGCGTCTGCTGGTCGCGCAGCGCCACCTGCAGCTGCTCCTCGAAGATCTTGCGATCCGTGAAGTTCTCGAGCACGACGAGGTAGTGCCGCAGCCCGTTGCCGGCCGCCACCGCACGCACATTGACCTTGGTCCAGACCAGTGAGCCGTCGCGGTGGACGAGCCGGCGCTCGGCCGCCTCGCTCTGGCTGCTGCCCGCCAGCAGGCGATCGCGCATCTGCCGGAAGCCAAGCTGATCGTCCGCCAGCACGAAGATTTCCGGGTCGCGGCCGGTCAGTTCTTCGATCGTGTAGCCGACTGTCGCGCTGGCCGCGCGATTGACACCGATGACGCGGAAGCCCGCGTCCAACAGCAATGCTGCCACCGGGCTTTCGTCGAACAGCGCGCGGAACCGCTCCGCGCTCTCCGTCAGCGCATCCTCGGCGCGCTTGCGCTCGGTCGCATCGCGCGCGAGCAGCAGGATGAACTCGCGTCCGCCCTGCTCGACCCGCTGCACCACGACCTCGACCGGAAACGTCGAACCGAAGCGCGTTTGATAGGTCGCCTCGCCCTGATAGGCCCCGCGCGATCGAAGCTGTTCGTGAAGGGCATCGAAGCCGCGCTCGCCCAGGCCGGTGTCGATCTGTGCCAGTGCCAGGCCGCGCAGCGCGTCACGCTCGTACCCGAGCGCGGTGAGCGCCGTCTCGTTGGCATCGACGACGAGGCCGTTGCGATCCACCTCGAGCACCATCTCGCCTACGCGCTCGAGCGCGCGGCGCAGCGCCGCCAGCGAGCCCTCGGCGAAGTGTTCGCGGTCGATCCGCTCGACGGTGACAAAGACCCCATCGAACCGGCCGGTCGGGTCGAACACCGGCGTGAGCTTTACCCGCAACCACGGGCGTTCACCCTCGGGGTAGCGCGCTTCGACCTCGATCGGCGCGCGCACGACTTCGCCGGCCATGCGCTGCACCTCGACTCCCAGCCCGGCCAGCACCGACAGGCCGGGCGCTTCGTCGAAGGGCTTACCCAGCACCGCCTCGGCAGCCACGCCCAGCAGCGACTCGACGTGTTCGTTCCACACGCGATAGACGCACTTGCGGTCGAGCACCCCGATGCCGATGCTGGCGCTCGCCAGCAGGCTCTCGACAAACTCCGCCGCCGCGCGCGTCGCACGCAGCGCGGACTTCGGCACCGTGATGTCGCGCAGCACCGCCGTCACGTGGGTGTGCACAGGCTCCACGCCGGTCTCCACCTGCAGGTGGACATCGAAGAGCTTCGCGCCCATCGGATGCGGGTAGGAGAACTTGAACCAGCGTCCTTCGTGCGATTCGAAGACCGCCGTCAGGCTCTCGTTCCATAGTGGAGCGAAGTCGGCAAAGTGCTCGACGTCCTCCAGCCGATGATCGATGAACTGCCAGCGGGATACCGCAGTGGCGCGCTCGACCGCCGGATTTGCGTACACAACACGGCGCTCGGCGTTGAAGCGCAGGATCGCGTCCGGGCACTCCTCGAAAAAGGCCAGGCCCGGTGCCGCCGTGAACGCCGCGCGTGCCGGAGTGGGGAGCGGCTCTGCACGTGACTCGCCGACGACGCTGCCCAGTGCGAGCGCCCGATCGCCGGACATCACGTCCGGCGCCCGCAATGGTGCATCACCACGTCGTTCCCGCTGAGGTGTCGGGCGGTGAATCCGGGCTGTGGTGTCGGACACGCGGGTGGCGGCAGGGCGCGATCGGGGCTGATCAAGAATACTCCACGCGTGCCCGTTGCCGCGCCGACATCGCACCTGGCCCGAAGCCACCAAATGCCGTATTCCAGCCTGCGTTGACTAAAGTTCGCGCCTGGGGTGCCGAACTCTGTCGCATCGATGGCAGCGAGCGCCCATGAACACTCCCATTCTTCCTGAAGCCCTGCAACATCACTGGATCGGACCGGTCCGGCGGCACGCCACGCAAGCCGACCGCCGCGGTGCCTGGTGCGACTTTGCCGCCCGGCTGCGCGCTCATAGCGGTGTGGACGCGGCACGCGTGTCGACGATGCAGCAAATCATCGTGTCGGGACATTACGTGAGTGATTCCGGCGCCGTCGCGAATGCCGTGCTGGCGTCGCTCGACCTGCCGTGGAGGCATTGAACCATGGGCAGTCGTCCTGCGTCGCACCTGTTCGCTGAACTGGTTCATGTTCTACATGACGAGAGCGATGCTCTCGTCGCCAATGACTCTGCCCGATTGCTCGATGCAACCAACCGCAAGGAGCATCTGCTGCGGCTTCTTGCCCCTCAGGCCAATGCCCTGCGCGCCATGCGCCGGTCCGGCAGCGACGAGCTGGAGCGCTTTGCGCGGGAAGCCGCCCAACTGGCGGCGCTCGACAGCAGCCACGTCGTTGCAGGCCTGAGTACGAGCCGCGCGTCGGCGCTCGACGGTCGCATCGCCGCCGTTCGGGCCGCCCACACCGACTGAGGTCACCCAGGCTCTTGTCGCGGCCACGCCGCAGTCAGGCGCGCCGCAGCGCGCGGCCTCACCAGTTTTTGAGCTTTGAGCGCAGCCGGGCCACGGCCTGGCTGTGCAGCTGGCACACGCGGGACTCGGTGATGCCCATGACGGCGCCAATTTCGCGCAGATTCAGATCCTGCTCGTAATACAGGCTCATCAGCAGCTTCTCGCGCTCCGGCAGCTCGTCGATCGCAGCCACCAGTGCGTGACGGAAGCGCTTGTCGCGCAGCCATTCGCCCGGATCGCCACTGCTGACCGCGAAGTGGCGCTCGAGGTAATCGTCGTCATCGTCGTAGCCCCCGAGGTCATCGAGATAGACCAGCTGCGAGCCGCGCGCCTCGTGCAGCAGCGAGTGGTACTCCTCGATCGGAAGTCCAAGTTCCGCGGCGATCTCGCGCTCTACGGGTGCGCGCTTGAGCTTTCCTTCGAGCCGGTGGATCGCGTTCTCGATATCCCGCTGGCTCTTGCGCGCTGAACGCGGCAGCCAGTCGTTGGCGCGCAGTTCGTCGAGCATCGCGCCGCGCACGCGCTGCGATGCGTACACCTCGAACTGCGTGCCCTGCGACTCCTCGAAGCGGCAGATCGCGTCCATCAGCCCCATCATGCCGGCCTGGATCATGTCGTCGAGTTCGACGTTGGCCGGCAGCTTGGCCACCATCTGATGCGCAATGCGACGGACCAGGGGCGTGTACTGGCGCACATAGTCATGCCGCTCGAACAGTCGCGGCGTGGCATAGCTGTACAGGAACGCTTCGTTTTTCACGACCCACCTCACTGACCCGGATGGACAGCATTCTTCGGGGCGGGCGTCGACAACGAAGGGGCGAATATCGGCACGAAGGCCGGACATTTAAGGGCGGGGCCGGACTTTTTTTGCGAGCGCCCACTCCGCAACCTGCCGCTCGTCGGGCAAAACCGAAATGCGACGCTTTGCCGCTGCATTCCCGCCTGCCGCTCGTTCAAGCGCATGCACTCGCGGGCCGATCCAGTGGCATATGACGCACCCAAATGGTTCGACGATGACCCGCGCACAACTGATGAAGCAGCTCGCCGAGATTGCAACCCGCCCGCTGGTGCAGGACATGCACCAGCCGGTGCGCGATGTGCCGCCGGCACCGGTCGTCGAACGCGATCTCTACGTCTGGTTCGAAGACACTTCGGCGCGTGCCCAGGATGGACGTCGGGGCATCGCGGGACTTCCCGAATCACTGCTGCCGTACGCACGAGGCATGCGTGTGGTCGAGCGTCGCTTCGCCGAGGGCCACATGCACCTGCTGTGCGCCGTGCGGTTGAAGTGCCAGGGCGACGCAGCCGACCGCGTCGCCGCGCTCTACACCGCTGCACTCTCGGTCGGCACCGTCGCCTGGATCGGCACCGGTGCCCAGTACGAACGGACGTGGACCGAGATGTACGGCGCGCGTCCGCTACTGCCGAAGCCCTAGGCAGACCCGTCAGGCGTCCGGCGCGACGATCTCGTCGCGCCTAGGGCCGCGCGGTCGCACCCGTCAGTCCCGCGCCTGGATTCCATGGCTGTCCACGGCCCGCGTGGTCGCCAGCACGACCATTGACTGACGGCCGGACATGTCGCGACTTCCACAACGGCGCCAGCTTGACCAGGACAGGCCGCAACGTGAGTGGCCGTACGAGCGCGCGTCGTTCGCGCACGCCGACGCATGACCACCCAACGCGTTGCTTCAGCGCCGCGCAGTGATCAGCCTGGCAGCCGTCGCGTTGCTTCCTGTCGCCTCGGCGAGCAAGGCTTCGGCGCGCGCCGCATTCACCGGGACGCCGACGCCGCTCTTGTACATGTGCGCGAGGACGAACTGACTCGTCGTGCTGCCATTCAGTGCCGCGGCCCGGAACCAGCGGGCCGCGCAAGCGGGGTCGGCAGCGACTTCCTCGCCATAGAGCGCCGGTCCGACGAGATGCATCATCCCGACCAGTTCCTGGGCCCGGACATCGCCCTCCAGACCGCGCTCTTCGAACAGCGCGAGGGCTTCGGCGAAGCGACCGCTTTCATAGGCGGACTCGGCATCGGCGGCCGACGCTGAAGCGGCACTGGTCGCCACCCAGACCGCCGCCAGGAAGGTCATCTTCATGGACATCGCACTCTCCCGGTTTCGTCACTCCGCCAGGGAATCCAGCGGTGAGTGGTCCGTACTCTAGGAAAGCGAGGCAGTTGCATCAGCCGACAGAACAGCACGCCGGACGTGAAAATTCGACAGGGCAGCGACGCTCAAGCACATCCGGACGTCGTCAAACGCCGCACCGTGAACTGCAAAGCCGAGGTCGCCCACGTGGAGTCGTGTCGAAGTCTTCACTGCCTGAGCGGCGTGGTGGGCGTGCTGACGGCCGTTGCGGCCCGGGACGGGCCGGAAGAGACTGCTTTTCTGCCGCCAAGTGGCGCCGTTGCGAAGCCCTCGCGGGGCATCGTAGAGACCCCGCCCGGTGTACGCTAGCTCCGGCTGGAGCGTGGAGGTGTCCAAGAAATTTCCCATTTCCCCCAGGAACCCTCATCGCATCTGCTGGGGCTGCGACAAGTATTGCCCGTCCGATTCGCTGGCCTGCGGCAACGGTTCGGAGCGCACGCAGCACCCTGCCGAATTGTTTGGCGAAGACTGGCAGCAGTGGGAGCTGGCCTCGCCAAGGGATCCCGCGTCGAATGAAGAGCCGGGCTCGTCGTCCGGCTAGGTTCGGACCGTGTGTCTGTGTGCGTGACCGACTGCAAAGTCGATGAGCAACCCGCCGGTGCGCCTGACGATTCGATCAAGTCATCAGCGGGCCTCGTGCAGCGCGGCGAGACTGGCAGACGACGGCATCGCTACCGCCAGGATGCGCGAACGGTCAGGGCCCCGGTCGGCACGTTGCTGACCGCGCACGATAGGTCTTCGGTGCCAGACAGTCAGGCGAGAGTTGCCCACTAGCGGAAATCAGCTCGACACCCCATGAAAGTCTTCGTCTCCTACAGCCCTGAGGACAGCGAGCTGGTCGCGGCGATCGTTTCGACCTTGTGTGCGAGCAACCGGGCGCTCGTCTACTGCGACGCCGACTCGATACGCGCACGTGGCCGATGGCGCGAAGAACTGGGAAGTGCCATATCCGAAGCCAGAATGGTTCTGGTGTTCTGGTGCCACCACTCGAACACGTCGTATGAAGTGCGGAAGGAGTTCGCGCTTGCGCTCGAGCAGGGCAAGGACGTCCTGCCCTTGCTGCTGGATGGAACGCCGTTGCCCAGCAAACTCGCCGGCTGTCGCTGCATCGACTTTCGTAGCCGGGTCGGAGCGATCCACGCGGACTCGCCCGAGCGGAAAGACACTGGCGATCTGGCAGGACGGGTAGAGGTGGATCGCCTGATCGCGAGCGATCTGTCGCGACACTACGAGGAACTGCTGATCATGAGCCTCGCACGGGAAATCGAGACTGAACTGGCCTCAATGCTGAGACCGAAGTGAGGCGCCCGCCTCAGGAACGGTCATCGCCACGCGTTCCGGCTGTAAGCCGTCGACAGATCCGCTTCGGTGTCGTGCGGATCTACGCCAACCGCGATGCCATGTCAAAGTGCCGGCCGGGCCTGCGTGGCATGGACTTTCTAGTAGCCCATCCGCATCGAAGTGTCGTCCTGGTCCTCGACGTCGACCTTTGACGATGCGGGCAACTTCGCGATGATCTCCTCGACCATGCGCACGTGTTCGGCCTCCTCGTCACGCAGCTCCTCGAACAGCGCCTTGACCTCGGGTTGCTTCACGCTGCGCAGCGCCCGGTCGTAGAAGGCAAACGCCTTCTTCTCCGACTGCAGTGCCACCTGGTAGGCCTTGAACTCTGACATGTACCGATGCGGCGCGCCGACGTCAGGGGCCTCCACATCGAAGATGTCGTCACGTCTGACCCTTACCGGCTCGTCGCCGAACAGTGTTTTCCGACGCTCGGCGAGTTCATCGCCGTGCTTCTTCTCGTTTTCGGCCATGGACTGGAACACCGAGCCGGCGTCGTTGGAAAACCCGCTCCCGATCTGCGTGGCAAACAGGGTGTACCGCTCGAACGCCTCGACCTCGATCAGATGGGCCAGATCGAGAGTGTCCATCAGCGTGAGCGTGGAGAAATCGATTTTCGCGGGCATACGTACTCCGTCGTGAGTGCAGCGCGCGCCGTTGTCTGGGCGTGATGCTGCCGAGTTGCCAAAGATTTTCAGTCTGCCATCCTGCAACTCAAGACGGTAGCACCGCGCCGGGTCGCCGTCCGCCGCGCCCCGGCCCCGGGTGACGGGATGTGATAGGTGCCGTCATGCCAGACAACCGGTATGGAGTTCGGCGCGGATCCGACATGGCGGACTCGTCGATGGGGCGGCCATGCCCCGAGGGCGTGGCGTCCAGTGGAGTGCCGACGCCGTTCAGCAGTGCGGAGCTAGTGCTGCCTTGGTTCCGCGCTTACAAGCTGCCGGCGCGAGCAGCAGCGCCCGGACGATGAGCCCTGCACGGCACTCAGTCAGCGCGCCGCTCTTCGGCGGCCGCCGGCAGCGCAACGCTCCCGATGAGCTGCTGCAGGCCATTGCGGACCGCTGGCGTCAGGCCGACGAATTCGAGCCCGATGCGGGCTTGTTCGCGGCTGCCCGCCGTGGGTTCGGTATGGCGTACCCGCAGCGTCACCTCGAAGCGGCGTCCGCTTGCGGTCTGGATCTGGCAGCCCTGGATGACCCGCCCGACGGCAAACAGGCTGCGGTCCAGTGGTCCCTGCAGCGACAGGCCACCCAGGCCGAGGTCGAAGACTCGCAGCGCGTGGCTGTGAGCCGATCCAGGCGCCCCCGGCACGTGGCATATCAACGCTGGCGTCTTCACCCGCAGCGATGCGCGCCTCTGTAGTCGCAGCATCTCGTGCGGCAGTGGCAACCGGAACGCGGCGCCTCGGGGCGTCAGCGAGTGACCGCTGCGGGACGTGAACTGCAGCTTCACGTTGTCGATGAACCCGACGATGATGAGCTCGGGAGCCGCACCAATGGCGGCGCGCCCGATCGCATCCACCGTCAAGTCGATGATCAGTTCATCCGCGCCGGCGTGGACGTCAAGGACGCTTCCCACGGCAAACGCCGTGTCGTCACCGTAATAGAGGGTGACCAGCAGGTGCTGGTCGCGAAGCTGACGCAGCGCCGAAACGATCTCGACGCGGGACCGCACGGTGAAGCGCGCCAGTTCCGGCGAGGGCGGCTCGGGGAAAGGCGACGTCATTCCCATCGGAACCGCCTCCGGCGGTCGCGGTTGCACGCGACCTTCATGCGTTGGGGCGCGTGGCTGCGCTGCGGCCGGCCAGCAGCGCTTCCAGCTGCTTGAGCCAGGGCTCGGAGAGTTCGCGTATCTCGGCGTCGTCGGCGAGCATGGCCCGCAGCAATGCCAGCCGCTGGCGCCGTGCCGCACTGGCAACGGCGGCCTCCGGATGGGAGCGCTTCAGGGTGGAGATCAGCGCACGACAGCGGTCTTCTTCCTGTCCCACGGCGTCCCAGTCGCCGGCGCGCGCGGCGTCCAGCATCCGGCGGCTCGAGGCCGCAATAGCTTCATAGTGCTGGATCATCGACCCCCGTTCGGTGGTCGCCCGGCTTCCGTCGTCCGGCGGCATCGTTCCCCCGCTGCTGCGTGTTTCTGCTCAACGGAATGAACTCTATCGACCGGAGACCGGGCGACATCGTCGAAGTGGACGGTCAATCCTCGGTCTTTTCAACGGGGCGACGTCGCCCGGAAATTGTTGTGGACGCTCACTGCTGCCGCCCGGATGGACAAGGAAGCGGCTGGCCGACGCTGCGCACCGGGTTCGCCATGTAGGAAAAAGCCCTACAGGAGCACAAGACACCGCCCGACACGACGTCGGGCACTGCGCCGATTCAACGGCGCCGTGTCTCTTCGCACAATGGCACCACTTTGCAGCCAATCACGCCCGCCCAGCGGGCAACAGCCGGAGGGACCGAAATGAGCACCATCGCAGCCAGCAACGAACAACTGCTCCAGGAAATCCGCGAAGCCAACCTCGCCTACCTGGTGCTTGCCCAGCACATGATCCGCGCCGACAAGGCACAGGCCCTGTACCGCCTTGGCGTCTCGGAAGAGGTCGCCACGATCATCGACCAGCTTAGCCCGGCCCAATTGATGAAGATCGCCGGCAGCAACCAGCTGATCCTGCGCTTCCGCTTCGACGACGACATGGTGTGGAACCTGCTGACGAGCCACAGCAAGAGCAAGTCGACCGCTGCCGGCGCCGCCGTGGCCGGACTGCACGCCAACATCGTGATGGCCGGCCAGCTGGCCGACGTCACGGCCTGAGTCGCCGACCTCGCGGGGAACTGCCATGCGCATCAAAAGCATCGTTTCCGAGAGCCGCCAGATCCAGCGCGCGATCGCGCTGATCAAGCTGGGCGCGCGCCTGCAGGTGCTGGAGTCCGAGACCGACCTGAGCTATGAGCGCCTGCTGCGCCTGTACAAGGAAGTCCAGGGCGAATCGCCGGCGCGCGGCATGCTGCCGTTCTCGACC
Organism: uncultured beta proteobacterium; assembly: GCA_963780715.1. Classification (GTDB taxonomy): domain Bacteria; phylum Pseudomonadota; class Gammaproteobacteria; order Burkholderiales; family Burkholderiaceae_F; genus JALORV01. The sequence continues at coordinate 11,784 of CAWADK010000007.1, read as the reverse complement.
GACTGGTTCATGACCTGGCAGCCGAACATTCATTCGTCGCTGTTCCTGAACATGTACGAGTACCTGGACAAGAGCAGCGAACTGGAAGAGATCGACGCCATCATCAAGGCGTACGAGCTCTACCTCGAGCAGATCCGCGCGCAGGGGCTGGAGCCGCTGCTGTCGGTGACGCGCGCCTGGCGTCTGGTGAAGTTTGTCGATGCCGGCATGGTCACGCTGACGCCCTGCTGCAAGTGCAGCGGCAAGTTCGTCACGCACACCTTTGAACTGACCAAGGACTATGTCTGCGGCCTGTGCGAGCCCCCGGCCCGCGCTGGCAAGGGCAAGGCCCAGATCACGACGACCGCCACTGCCGACGAGACATTGCACTGATTCGAATTCCGTCGGGCGACCGACGGATTGCCGGTGGAGGCCACGGTCACCGGTAAGTTTTTCAGTGGCATCCTTTCCTCCGCTATTTGGCCCGGGTAACCGGGCCATTTTTTTGGCTGCGCTCCTCGTGTACGCGAGCCCTGCGGGCTCGCACGTGCACTCGTCGCGGTACGGTTCGCGCGTTGCGCGAACCGCTCACCACTAATTTGTCGGCTGCGCTCCGGAGCGGCCGCGCGCTCCGCCGACTCACAACTGCACAGCACTCTCCCGGCCCTCTCGCCAGGCGAGAGGGAATGAGTGCACTCCTCCCTGCGCCCTCCTCGCCCGGCGAGGAGGGAAAGGAAATCCTGGCACTGCGAGGTGCGTCGCGGGGTGGAGTGCGCGGGGTTGTACTTCGGCGGAGCGCGCGGCCGCTCCGGAGCGCAGCCGACTGATAGTCTTGAGCGGGCTCGCAAGCGCCGTGCCGCCCGAGTGCACGTGCGACCCGAAGGGTCGCGTACACGAGCGACGCGCTGCTACGCGTACAGCGGCAACTCCAGATCCTGCACGAGCGCGGAGTTGACGAAGGCATGGAGCGCGAGCCGCTCGGTGTCGCCGAGGCCGACGAACGCAACGCCGAGCGTCGGGTCCGTGGAGCCGGCTTCTGGCTTGCGGACCGCACGAGCACGCGCTTCGATCAGGATTTCCTGCTCGGCGACCTGCAGGCGGAACACGACACGCACCTCGTCATAGAAGACGGCGAGGTCGTCCTGCAGCTGGATCGCCGCTCCGGCGGTCGAGAGATCGTGGATCCGTCCCTTCGCGAAGCGACCGCTGGTCTGCTGCCCCGGGTACACCATGCACTGCAGTTCCGTGCGAACCCGGCGCGCTGCACGCAGGTTCCGCCTCTCGACCTGGCGGCTTCCTGCCCATCCGATGTGGAGGTAAGCGAACGGTGCCGTGCAGACCCTCAGCAGCGGCGACGCAAATTCGTAGACGTACTCTCCCGAGAAGCTGCGAAACCGATAGAGGCGCCCTTCCCGCAGATAGAGCGCGGTCTCGTCGGGTGCCGTCACCAGCAGCGACTTGCCTTCGTGCACGCCGATCAGCTTGACCGTCACGGCCGAATGCAGGCTTTCGCCATCGAGCCACATCTTGAGCTGCCGCCAGGACGCGATTTCGCGTGGCGGCGACTGGCGGTCACCCGCCAGCGCCGCGCCGGGGCCGACCACGGTCGGCACGGTTATCGCGTCGAGCGGGTTCTGCCCGGTCGGGCGATTCAGGGTGTTGAAACCGACGGCGGTGGGTTCGGTGAGGTCCATGGCGAGTGGTCCCGCAGTGATCGACGTGTCCCAAGTTTGCGGTATTCGGCTTCCGCCGGGTGCCCGGAGAACCGCGTCCGGTCCCGGTCAATTCGCGCGCTTCCACCGAATGGCTGCGTCGCTGCCGCCGCCGGAAAGTCGATCGCTCGAAAAGCGGCACTGCAGTCAAGACCGGGCCCCAGGGTGCCGAAATCCTGGATGTGGAACCGGAGCGGGTTCGTTGCCTTCTTGGTCCCCGCCGAGCACCAGCCTGCTTCGCGTTCCACGCCTAACCCCAGTCCATGACTTCGCCCACTCCGACCCGCTTCCTGGTCGTCGACGATTTCGCGACGATGCGGCGCATCGTGCGGAACCTGCTGGCGGAGCTTGGCTTCCGCCAGGTCGAAGAAGCGAGCGACGGCCGCATGGCGCTCGAGATGCTGCGTCAGGGCGGCTATGACTTCGTCATCAGCGACATCAACATGCCGCGTCTCGGCGGATACGAACTGCTGCAGCAGATCCGCGCCGACGCATCGATGCAGAGTCTCCCGGTCCTGCTGGTCACGAGCGAAGCGAACAAGGACGACGTGCTGCAGGCGATCCGTCTGGGCGCCAATGGAACGATCCTGAAGCCGCTGACCAAGTCGTCGCTCGAGGAAAAGGTGCGCAACATCCTGCTGCGCTCGAGCGCCTGGCCCTCGAGTCCGGCGGCGGCGCGTACGCCGCCTGCCAGCCCTTCCAAGCCCGCCCTGCCCCGCATCCTGCCCAACGCAACGCCGCGCGGCGCCTGAACCGGCGCACGCCTAGAATCCGCGGCGTCCCGGTCGGGAAGTCGTGGAGGAAACATGAGCGGAGTGCGACGCGCAGCGCGCGTCATTGCAGCGTTGTCGACAACACTCGTCGTTGCGTGCGCGCCGGACGCATGGGTCTACAACAAGAAGTCGGCGGGATTCAACGACTACCTGGACACCGTCACGGCCCAGTGCCAGCCGCTTTGGATCGGCCCGATGCAGCTGACGAAGTTCGATGCCTCGTCGGTGCCGGACCAGGGCGGTAACTTCGACATCCTGCTCGATCTGAGTTCGCGCCTGTTCTACCAGCGCATCACGCCGACCGCCTTTCGCGAGGCGGTGCAGACTCAATTCATGGCCGCGAACGATCCGCGCACCAACCGCTCAGTCGACTGCATGATCGCGCAGTTGCCCGCAGAGCGACCGACGAACCCGCCGGGCGCGCTGATCAAGGCTCCGTAGCGAGGACACCGGGCGCGACTGCGCACCACGCGGTGAATCAGGTGTGCCCGAGTATCGGGTGCGGCCGGTACGGTTCTTCGAGCGCAGCTCTGTCCTCGGCGGACAGATTCACCTCCAGCGCCTGGACAGCCTCTTCGAGCTGCCACGTCTGGCTCGCGCCGACGATGGGCGCCGTGACTCCGGGCCGCGCCAGCAGCCACGCGTACGCGAGCTTCGCGCTCGACACGCCCTTGGCGACGGCCAGCGCCTGCAACGCCGCCAGCACCTCGAAGTCGCTGTCCTGGTAATAGAGCTTCAGGGCGATGTCGTCGGTGCGCGCCCGCGCCGTGACGCCGGCCGCGCGGTCATCCCGTCCGCGATTGCCGGCGAGGAAACCGCGCGCGAGCGGGCTCCATGGCAGCAGCCCCACGCCCTGGTCGCGCGCCAGCGGGATCATTTCGCGCTCTTCCTCGCGATAGGCCAGGTTGTAGTGGTTCTGCATCGAGACGAATCGCGTCCAGCCATGGCGCTCGGCCGCGTGCTGCATCTTCGCGAACTGCCATGCCCACATGCTGGAGGCGCCGAGGTAGCGCACCTTGCCGGCGCGCACCAGATCGTGCAGCGCCTCCATCGTTTCCTCGATGGGAGTGGCCGGGTCGAAACGATGGATCTGGTAGAGGTCGATGTAGTCGGTGCCGAGCCGCTTGAGGCTCGCATCGGCCGCCGCAAAGATGCGCTTGCGCGACAGGCCGCTCTGGTTTGGACGCTGCACCGGCTTCGGCCCCGGATCGTTGCCACCCTTGAACGCCAGATCGACCGGGTAAAACAGCTTAGTCGCAATGACGACCTCGTCGCGCGCAGCGAACTCGGCCAGCAGGCGACCGGTGATCTCTTCCGACAATCCGGCCGAGTACATGTCGGCCGTGTCGAACAGGTTGATGCCGAGCTCGAACGCGCGGCGGACGATGGGCCGCGCCGCCGCTTCGTCCAGCACCCACGGCCGCCATGCGGACGTGCCGAAGGTCATCATGCCGAGCGCGATGCGGGAGACCTTGAGGCCGCTCGCTCCGAGGTTGACGTACTGCATCGAAGTGTTAACTGAGGCCGAGGATGCGGCCGATGCGCGCGATGTAGTCGGAGCCCTTCAGGGCATCGCCGAACAGTTCGTCGGACAGCGCCGCCAGGCGATCACGAACCCCGTGCAGTCCCTGGTTCAGCTCACCGTGCGACGGCTCCGGCGCCGACAGTGCGTTGCGCAACTGGTCGACCTCGCTGCGCAAGGTATCGACGCTCGCACCGCCTGCCCGGACCTTCGCGAGGTCGCGTTCGAGTTGCTCCACAAGGCGGGTGACGTCGTCCAGGTTCACCCGTTCCGGCACGGTGTTGCTCATCTGAAACCCCTGCTTGATGCCAATGGTTCAGTCTACGCCGGCCATCGCGACCCGCTGCCGCCGCCCGCTGCTGCCGCTCGAAAGGCCCGCCGGCATAATCAACACTTTGCTGGCCAATTCAGCGTCGCCGATGAGTCTGCTGCACGCCCCTGCACCCGAGCTGCTGATTGTCCTGGGCTGGCTCATCACCGTGCCGGCGGCGCTGCTGGCCGCGCGTGCCGGGCGTGCCAACTTTCCTTCCGACCCAGAGCGCGCAACATGCCTGGTTCGCAGGCATCGTGGCCGTCGCGATGATGTGGGCGATGCACGTCCGCTCGCCGGTCGGGCTGGACTTCGGGCTGCTCGGCAGTGCGCTCTTCGCGCTCGTGTTCGGACGCGCACGTGCCGTCGTCGGGCTGCTGGCGGCACTTGTCCTGTACACCTTCCTTGACGGCGGCTCGTGGGCCAACTTCGGGATCAATGGCGCCGTGCTGGCGGTGCTGCCCGCCTGGCTGGCCACGGCGCTGCAGCGGCAGCTCGAGCGCAGGCTGCCGCACAACCTGTTCGTCTTCATCATCGGCAACGGAATGTTCGTCACGCTGGTCGTGACCGCCTGTACCAGCGCCCTGATACTGCTGGTGTCTGCGCTCGAACTGGCAGCCGCCCCCCGACTGGTGGGCGACCATTTGGCCTACTCGCTGCTGCTGGCGTGGGGCGAGGCGTTGATGTCGGGCATGCTGTTCTCCGCGCTTGTCGTCTTCACCCCCCAACTGGTGCTGACGTACCGCCAGGATCTCTACCTGCCGCGCCGGCGCGCGCTGTAGTGGCCTGCAACAGTCGATTCGGGACTGAAGGGCGCGCCAGCGCGAGCCGAGTGCGCGAAGCGAGCCGCGTCGAATAGCCGTCGCATATTCGCAAGGCGAGCGACAAAGCAATCGCCCGCGCCGGCGCGCGAGGCAGACCTGAATTGGCTGTTGCAGGCCACGGGGTCATTGCGGGCGACACCCAGTCGCGACGGACCGCGCTGGTATCCTGCCGCCCTCATCACCCGCCTCGCCCGCATGGCCAAGCGCACCGGCGCCCGCGTTCTCGTCGACCAGCTCCTGATCCAGGGCGTCAATCACGCCTTCTGCGTGCCGGGCGAGAGCTACATCGGCGTGCTCGACGCGCTCTACGACGCGCGCGAGATGATCAAGCTGATCGTCACGCGGCATGAGTCGGGCGCGGCCTTCATGGCCGACGCCTACGCCAAGCTGACCGGCCAGCCGGGCGTGGCCTTCGTCACCCGTGGCCCGGGCGCGACCAATGCGGCCATCGGCATCCACACCTCGTTCCAGGACTCGACGCCGGTCATCCTGTTCGTCGGCCAGGTCGGCAACGAGTTCGCCGAACGAGAGGCTTTCCAGGAGATCGACTACCGGCGCATGTTCGGCCCGATGACGAAGTGGGTCGCCCAGATCGATGACGCCGAACGCGTGCCGGAGTATGTCGCGCGCGCATTCCAGGTCGCCACCAGTGGACGCCCGGGGCCGGTCGTGCTCGCCTTGCCCGAAGACATGCAGCCGCGCGAGGTCGAGGTGCCCGATGCGCTGTGTCACCAGCCGGTGCAGCCGGCGCCCTCCGACATACAGATGGCCGCATTGCGCCGGCTGCTCGGCCGCTCGCAGCGCCCGGTCGTCATCGTCGGTGGTCCGGGCTGGACCGAAGCGGCCTGCGACAACCTGAAGCGTTTCGTCGAGGCGAACTACCTGCCGGTCGCCTGTGCGTTCCGGTCCCAGGATGTCTTCGACAACCGGCACCCGAATTACATCGGCGATGTCGGCATCGGCATCAATCCCAAGCTGGCGCAGCGCATCCGCGAGGCCGACCTCGTGCTCGCCTTCGGGCCGCGGCTCGGCGAAATGACAACATCGGGCTACACCCTGCTGACAGCCCCCGTGCCGCAGCAGGCGCTGGTCCACGTCCACGCCGGCGTCGAAGAACTCGGCCGCGTGTACCAGCCCAGCCTCGCAATCAACGCCGGCATGCCGCAGTTCGCCGCCCGGCTGGCGATGACGCTGCCGGTCGAGGAGCCGCCGTGGCGGCCAACGCTCGCGAGCGCGCACGTCGAGTTCGAGGCCTGGCAGCAGCGGCCCGCGGTGTACGCGCACGCGAACCCGACACTCGACCTCTGGGAGGTGGTGCAGATCCTGCGCCGCGCCGTGCCCGAGGACGCGATCATCACGAATGGCGCCGGCAACTTCAGTGGCTGGGCGCACCGTTTCTGGCGCTACCCCGGTCTGCGAACGCAACTCGCGCCGACGGCCGGCAGCATGGGTTACGGCGTCCCGGCGGCGATCGCCGCGAAGATTGCGGCGCCTGAACGCACCGTGGTGGCCTTTGCCGGCGACGGCGATTTCCTGATGACCGGGCAGGAACTGGCCACCGCGCTGCAGTACGGCGCGGCCGTGCTGATCCTCGTGTTCAACAACTCCATGTACGGCACGATCCGCATGCACCAGGAACGCGAGTTCCCGGGGCGGGACCATGGCACGCGCCTGACCAACCCGGACTTCGCACGGCTGGCGGAATCGTACGGTGCCTTCGGCGCCGTCATCGAGACGACCGCGGACTTCGGCTCGGCGCTGGCGCAGGCACTTTCATTCATGCGCGAGAAGCGGCTGCCGGCCCTGATTGAGCTGCGCACTGACCCTGAAGTGATCACGCCGAACGCGACGCTCTCAGCGATCCGCGCGACCGCCCGCCTCCGTTCCTGAAGAAAAACGGCGCCGGCTCAGCGTGCGCGCGCTGCGGCTGGCGAGACTCCGCCTCCTGCCGCTGCGGGCGGCAGGTCCGCGCTGAAGAGCAGGGCCACACCCGCTGCGAGCGGGACGAGCAGCAGGCAGAGCGCCCAGGTCTGGCTACCGAGCACTGCCACCGCTGCACCGAACAGCAGCGGACCGAGCGCGGCCGAGAGGCGACCGGCGATCGAATTGAAGCCGAAGAGTTCCGCCGCCTTGTCCAATGGGACCAGCCCCGCATAGAGCGAGCGGAAGACGGCCTGGATCGACGCGAAGACCAGCCCCAGCAGCACGATAGCCAGCACCGGCGACCAGGCGGCACGGCCGAACGCGAGCAGCAGGATCGCGCCGGCCAGCAAGGTGCACATCACGGCCAGAGATCGCCGGGCGCCGCCGCGGTCGGCCAGCATGCCGAAGGCGACCGTCGACGGGATTGCGATGACGTGGAAGAGCAGCGAAAGCCACAGCACGCCCTCGACGTCGAGACCGAAACGATCCCGTACGACGATCGCAATGAAGAACACGATCGTGACCATCACGTCATTGATCAGGAAGAACGCCGTCAGCACCCGCAGAGCGACTCGGTGCCGGCGCCAATCGCGCAGCGTCGCCCCGACCGCGCGCAGGCTGGCTCCCGGCCCGGCACCAGGTGTCTGCACTGAAGGCACTACGGCACGCAGGCCGCGCAGGCCGGCCAATCCTGGCAATGCAAGGACCGCGAACAGCACGCCACAAAGAATGAACGCGTCGCCCAGCCGCTGCACCTGCGCCTCTGGCGGCACACCTCGCATCAGCCACAGGGCACCGACGATGGCCGCGATGCCTCCCAGCAGGCCAAGCGCCCATCCGATGCCGGAGACGCGCCCGCGATGAGACGCCGGTGCGATGTCGACAACGTACGAGTCGTACACGCTGGTTGCCAGTGTGTAGCCCACCTGCGAGATGAGGAATGCAGCCGCGGCCGGCAGCAATCCATGCGAAGCGGCCGCCGGCAGCAGCAGCACCGCGACGACACAGACCGCTGTGGCGAGCGTCAGTATTCCCAGCCAATGTCCGGTACGGTCGGCCCGCGCACCGGCGAGCGGCGACAGCACGCCCGCCACCACGAGGCTCGCCCCAGCAACGGCGCCCCAGGCGCCAGCCGCCGGGTTGCCCGCACCGGCGAGCGCGACGAAGTACAGGCCGAAATATGGCGGCACTAATGCAGCGTAGGTCGAGCTGGCGACGTCGTAGAGCGCCCAGCCGAGCGTGCGGCGCGTCAGCCAGGGCGATGGGACAGGCTCGCGATGCGCCATGTTGGTCGAGTCACGTGAGCAGCCGCACCTTGCGGTAGCCGATCTCGACCAGTCCGCGCGCCTGCAGCCGGGCCAGCAGTACGTTCAGCGTCTGGCGCGACAGGCCGACCATGTTGGCGAGTTGGGTCTGCGACATCGTCAGCGTCGTCGGCCCCGCGGCCACCGCAGTGTCGCGGCCCTGCACTTCGGCCACGCCAGCGAGTCGCTGGCGCAGCCACTCCTCGGGCGACAGCCCGCGCGCTTCAGCCAGCAACCGGAAGCTCAGCGCAAAGCGTTCGCACAGGAGCAGATTGAATGCGCGGTAGTAGCGCGGCTCGGCATCGACGATGCGATCGAACGCCTCCTTCGAAAGGAACAGCGTGCGCACCGAGGTGTCGGCGACGACGCTGCCAATGGTCGGCTGCCCGCACAGCAGCGGGTACTCGCCAAACCAGATGCCGGGCTCCCCGATGTGAAGCAGCACCTCGCCGCCGTCGCCCACCGAGCGCACATGCCGCGTACGCCCCTGCAGCAGTGCATGCATGCCCTTGCCGGGCTCGCCTTCGCGAATGAGGAACTCGCCGCGCCGATAGGAGCGCTGGCGGCTGTGCGCGAGGATCAGTGCCTGCAGTGCTGCGGGCAGTCCGCCAAACCACGGACCGCGCCCGAGGAACCCGACCTCGACTTCACTGAGTCCCCGCTTCACACTCGCTCTCGACGCCCGGATTGTCGGGCTTTTGACAACTCCACTTTACTGGAACGGCGAGACTCGCCGTCCTCCTCGGCCCGCGTGCCGACCTCAGCGTGAAGGCCACCCTGGGGCCACAGCACCCTGAGCTCGAGAAAGGCTCACATGATTCGAGATCCCTTGCTCGCTGCCCTCGGCACACGGCTCGGCATGCTTGCTGCGACTTGCGCGACACTGCTCGCGCCGGCGGCGGCACAGGACACCGTCACCGCCACGCGTGGCGCGGCAGCGTCGAGCGCCGAGGACCTCGCCAAGAAGCTCGCCAATCCGGTGGCGGCGCTGATCAGCGTGCCGTTCCAGCTCAATTACGACCACGACATCGGTGCGGCGCGCGGCGGCGACCGCTGGCAGCTCAACATCCAGCCAGTGCTGCCGATCGATCTCAACCCGGAGTGGAACCTGATCTCGCGCACGATCCTGCCTGTTGTCTGGCAGGACGAGATCTATCCGGGCGCGGGCAGCCAGTCGGGCATCGGCGACATCGTGCAAAGCGTGTTCTTCTCGCCGAAGGCGCCGACGGCCGGCGGCTGGATCTGGGGCGCGGGGCCGGTGTTCCTGCTGCCGACCGGGTCGGACGATCTGCTGTCCGTCAAGAAGTGGGGCGCGGGGCCGACCGGTGTGGCGCTCAAGCAGGATGGTCCGTGGACCTACGGGCTGCTCGCCAATCACATCTGGTCGTTCGCCGGCAGCGGCAGGCAGGACGTGAACGCGACCTTCGTGCAGCCCTTCGTCAGCTACACGACGCCGACCGCGTGGTCGTTCACCCTCAACACGGAAAGCACCTACGACTGGGAGCGCGAACAGTGGGCCGTGCCGATCAACGCGATCGTGTCCAAGGTCACCAAGGTCGGCGACCAGCTGGTGAGCGTGGGCGGCGGCGTGCGTTACTGGGCCGACGGTCCGGAAGGAGGCCCGCACGGCTGGGGATTCCGCCTCGTGGTGACGCTGCTCTTCCCGAAGTAAGGCCGAGCTGCAGCATGGAAGTCGAGCGCAGCATACTTCTGGCTGACTTCGCCGACGTAGCCTGGAATTAGTGGTAGCGCTAAGAGGAACCCAAGAATGAACAAGAGAAATCTGAACCGTCTCGCGGCGCTGATCGGTGCCGCGTTTCTTGCCGCGCCCGCCTTCGGGCAAACGTCCACCGCCGCCGATGCGATCTATGTAGGCGGCGACATCGTGACGATGAATGACAAGGCACCGTCGGCACAGGCGCTGGCGGTCAGGGACGGCAGGATTCTCGCCGTCGGCGACCGCAAGACGGTGGAAGCAGGCCACAAGGGCGCCAAGACCAAGGTAGTGAACCTCGCCGGCAAGACGCTGCTACCGGGATTCATCGACGCACACAGCCACTACTTCAGTTCGCTGACGGTAGCCAACCAGTGCAACCTCTACGCGCCGCCCGCGGGGCCGGCGAAGGATGTACCCAGCATCATCGCCGCGATCAGGAAATTCGCCGCCGACAAGAAGATTCCCAAGGGCGAAGTGATCCAGTGTTACGGCTACGATGAGAACGTCATGCCCAACGGGCGGCTGCTGAACCGGGACGATCTCGACCAGGCGTTCCCGAACAACCCGGTACTGGTGGGCCACGTGTCGATGCACGGCGCAGTGCTGAACTCGAGTTCGATGAAGAAGTGGAACTTCAGCGCCGACACCAAGACTCCGCCCGGCGGCGTCATCGTGCGCAAGCCAGGCACCAACGAGCCGTACGGGCTGATCATGGAGACGGCGTACCTGCCGATCTTCGCTTCGCTGCCGCAGCCGACTTCGGCACAGGAGGTCGAGTGGTCCATCGCGGGCCAGAAGCTGTACGCAGCGGCCGGCGTCACCACGGCGCACGAAGGTGCAACGCACGCCGCGGAGCTTGCCTTGATGCAGCGTGCCGCGAAGTCCGGTGGCTTTGTCATCGACGTGATTGCCTATCCGTTCATCACCGAACTCGAGGCGGTGCTGAAGGACAACCCGCTGTCCGGCTGGCAGAAGTACGACAACCGGCTGAAGATTGGCGGCGTGAAGATCACCATCGACGGCTCGCCACAGGGCAAGACGGCGTTCTTCACTACGCCCTACCTCACCGGCGGTCCGGGCGGCGAAAAGGACTGGAGCGGCGAGCTGACGGCACCGCAGGAAGTCGTCAACAAGGCGGTGAAGGCGGTGTATGACCTCAACGTTCCGCTGAACCTGCACGCCAACGGCGATGGCGCCATCGATGCCTTCATCAAGGCGCACGAGGTGGCCGCGGCCGGCGACCTATCGAAGGAACGCAACGTCACGATGATCCACGCGCAGTTCACGCGCAAGGACCAGATCGACAAGTACGTGCAGTACAAGATCCGGCCGTCGTTCTACACGCTGCACACGTATTACTTCGCCGAGGCGCACATCGCCAACCGCGGCAAGGAGCAGGCGATGTACATCAGCCCGATGCGCGATGCGATCGACAAGGGGCTGCAGCCGACCAACCACACCGACTTCGTCGTCGCGCCGCTCGACCAGATGTTCATGTTGTGGTCCGCCGTCAACCGCGTCTCGCGCGGCGGCGCCGTCATTGGCGCCGACCAGCGCGTCACGCCGATGGAGGGCCTGAAGGCAATGACGATCTGGGCCGCCGATCAGCACCGCGAGGGCAACATCAAGGGCACGCTCGAAGCCGGAAAGCTGGCCGACCTGGTGATCCTCGACAAGAACCCGCTGAAGGTGAAGCCGATGGCGATCAAGGACATCAAGG
>CAWADK010000006.1:0-185773 GCA_963780715.1 uncultured beta proteobacterium | reverse complement strand
CGGCGGCCGCTTTCGGGCGAACTGGGTGCACCGAGATCAGGACCGCTGTTGGCCGGACCGCGCCTAGCTGTCGCGATCTCTCCACATCGCCACGGCTTTGTGGACGAGCAGATTGAGCGCGGCGAAGAGTGCTGGAAATCCAAGGAAGCACAGGAAGCTGCGAGCCTCGCCGGACCAGTTGGCCAACGCGGCGGACGACCACATCTTGTTGCCGACCATGATGCCCAGGAAGAGGCCTACGATGATGAGTTGCGCCGTCTTGTCGAAGCCAAGAATTCGTCCCACTTCTCACCCCTCCGAGGTCTGCTTACGGCAGATTCTTGCGCAACAGGCGCGAGTCCAACATTGGCCGGGGACGGATATCAGCGCCGACCGCCGAGAATCCTCAAAAAGTGGCGCTCGTCTTTGTCCCGAAGGTAGGCCCTCAGGAGAGCAGACACGATCAGGACAACGGCAATGTAAACGGCGACAGGAAAGGCAAGTTCACCGTCGAACGCCTTGCCGAGATACATGACCGCGGCCATCACGAGCGCAAACGTCACTGTGTTTGCCAGCCATGCGCGGCGTTGAAAGGCCGTTAAGCGTGTCGAACGCATTTGTATCTCCAATGGTCCGCTTCAATGCAATTCTGCGGCTCTCACCTATCGTCTGCAATTGGCCGGCTACCGCCCCAGATTGGCTACTGCTGCGGGCTCGGATATGGCCCGTTAATCTCGGGTGCCCATAGCCACCCACAAGTCTCGGGCGTCTTACAGCCGACACGCTGCCAGGACTCGCTGCCCGGCGGGGTGATCTGTGGCTGCACCGGTGGCATCGCCACGCAGCCTAACCGCGTCACCGAGCACGCAATTGCGGTGGTCCACAAGAGCGCAAGCGACTGGGCTCGGGACCATCCGGGCGATTCCAATTCGGATCGTAGTGACGATTGACTTTCGCTGCGCGCTGGAGGTGCGAGGCGCTCGGCGCCCTGCGGTGTCAGCACAAGGGACGGAGACCTCTCGCTCGGCAATGAACGAAGGGCGGCCTTTGCATCAACGTCTTGTGCCGCGCTGACAACTGGCGTTGAACCAAGAGCGGCCAAACAGACAATGGCGAGGAACCTCATCACATTCCAGTCCCTGTCCCGGAGATGAAATTTTCTCCCTTGGCTCCGATGTCCGCAATGGGGCTGTTTGAGCGCCGCACGTCAACTTCTGCTTCTGGCCGATTTTTGCGAGAAGAAAGAGGTTAGGCCTCGGGTTTGTGGCACACCGCTTCGATGTTGTGCCCGTCTGGACCAATGACGAAAGCTGCGTAGTAGTTCGCATGGTAGTGCGGGCGCAGTCCAGGCGCACCATTGTCTTTGCCACCCGCCTCCAGAGCCGCGCGATAGAACGCTTCGACTTGCTTGCGATTCTCGGCCATGAATGCCAGGTGAAGATGCGCCGGCTTCTCCTTACTTTGGTACAGGCACAAGGAAGCTTTGCCGTTGGGCTGGCTGAGTTCGACACCGTTCGGCGGCCACTCCGTGACAACAGTCACGCCGAGCGGTCCGAGTGCCTTGAGGTAGAACGCTTTGCTCTCTGAATAGTCGCTGACTCCGAATTTGACATGGTCAAACATAAGCTTCCTGAAATGTGTGAGCCTGCACGAGACCCAACTCGATATAGTCCGCGTGAGCATTGCAATCGCCGAGAGGTATGCATCGACGACACTACAGTTTGCCCGCTATGAAGCAACTCTGACAACGCGCGGCAAGGACCACAATTGGCCGTCAGCGACTGCGCGGTGGCATCACTCTGACGCCCTGACATAAGTCAGAACGTGGTGGGCAAGAAGTCCAGAGTCAACGCCGCAGCATTCAGCCGTCCCGTAGGCGGACCGCTTCCCAATTTTGAGTATTCGAGCGGTGCATACGAAGTCCTCCTGGCGCCCGCTGCGCAGAAACGCAGTCTTCATGTCCGACGTGACCCAGAGTTCCTCGGTTCCCCGCTTCGTCATGATCGCCAACCACATAGCAACATCTGCAGCACCCATCAGCGTCATCCCACTGACGATTCCGCCAGGCCGTTCCAACTCCGGGGCAAATGCTACGTGCAGAACGCACTCGCCTTCACCACAGGACTGGACGGTGAAGCCATAGGGCCTGAGGAACGGCGTCCGTTCGAGCACCGCGTTCAGCTCGCTGGCCGATGTCTGATGGCTTTGCACGGCGGCCGCTAAGTGAGAGGACGACGTCAGGTTTTCAGCGATTCACGTCGCGATGGTTCTCGTCAGCAACTGGCCGGCGGCTGCAAGTCAGGCGTCACGCCGTGCCAGCGCCAAGTAGGTGCCCAGTCCCAGCATCGTGACGCCTGACACCTTGGTGAGTATTCGACCGCGCGCGGCGCGGGTGGCGCCTGACTTGAGCAAGCGATCGGCCGCGACAACCGCTATGACGTCGACGAGCGTGTTGAGCGCAACGCAGATGCTTCCCAGGAGCACCAGCTGCGGAATCAAGGGGTCGCTTGGCGAGACAAACTGAGGAAGGAACGCCAGAAAAAACAGTGCCGTCTTGACGTTCAAGGCTTCAACGATAACTCCCTCCGCGAGAGCACGGCGCACACCCTGAACGGCAACGGGCTTGACCGCGAGCTCGTGGTCTTCACACAGTAGCAGGCGAATACCGAGATAGACCAGGTAAGCAGCACCGATGTACTTGACCAGGCTGAAGGCCACGGCAGACTGAGCAATGATCAAAGAGAGACCGAGCGCCGCCGCGAGCACATGGAGCATGCCGCCGATCCCGGTACCGAAACACGAGGCCAAGCCTTCCGGGCGACCGCCGGCGACCGTGCGAGCGACGACGTAGGCAATACCAGGCCCAGGAGTGATTGCAAGCACGACGGCGGCAAAGACGAAGGCAGCGAACGACATAGTCTGGCTATCTTTCGGTGGTGAAGGTCTGCAGGCTGCCGTCAAAGGAGAAGCCGGGAGCGCAGGCCGGCCGACACATATTAACGAGTGACGCGGCAAGAGTCCGCTGTCGGGCGAAGCAGGTGGCAGTGCTCAAGGATAGATTCTCGCCGGCTTCGGCAGTCTCACTCAGCCGCTTCCGCGGGCCGCAGCGGCCCGACTTCGACGATGCCCATTGCACGTCGCGCCGCGGCCAGGGTGGTCTCCTCGATCATGGTCGACAGTCTCTGTTCCAGAACCGTTTTTGGTATGGAGTGCACAAGGTGGATGCTGTCGGAGTTCGGATCGTGCAGCTTCACCGACTCGAATCGACCCTCGGTGTGCAGCAGCTCCAGCGTCTTAGCATCGTAGCGGCGCACCCTTGCGTAGTAGTGCAAGGCGATGAACACGCGCGATGCATGCACAACACCATCCGGGGAGGTTGGCCATTCAGTCGGCGAACCTGCCGTGTCGGGACTGAGAATGCGATTGTTAGCTAAAGTAAGTTCAGCACTCGTTACCGGTTGGACGTACACGCCTGCTCCGTGTAACCGCGGTGCGAGCCCGTCGCTTGGCCCTAGCACGTAAGCCGGAGTTACGACAAAGATCTCGTCCCACTGCTGGCGCTGGGGGAGACGCCGCACGACCTCCAAGGCTGCTTCGACGGCAGCGCTTTCCCGCTCATTCGGATGCGGGGCGTCGACCACCTTCGGATCGAGTATCAGATGAATCCGCCGGCTGCGCGGAGACTGCTGGGCGACGGCGGCGTCGAGTGCCCGCAGGATGACCTTGTTCAATCCGTTGTCTGGCACGGCGAGCCCTCTGCGCCGGTACGCCTCTATGTTGGAGCCCGTCTCGGCGCGGCCCTCGACGTACGTCAGCTGTTCGCCGAAGGCGGCAATCAGGGCATAGGTGCGCGGCGCGGGTGCACCGTCCGGGACGAATGCCCCGACGGAATTGGCTTGGCCATAGGCCGAGGTTGCCAGCGCCATCACAATGCCGGCGGCGAGCATCCGCTCCGTCATGCGTGTCACGCGCTCTCCTGCCTCTTCTGCTCCGCGGCCACTCTGTCCGCTTTCCCGCCACTTGGGTGTCCGGCGCTGACGGCCGGTCATGGCAGGAGTCGGCTGGCAACAAGCTGCCGGGGACGCAGACGCGCCGGATGCTAGCCCTGTCATCTGAGTATCGGCCGCAGATCCTCGAGCTTGTCGAAGAGGTGCCACACGTAGTTGCTCGTCCCATTGATGCGATGGGGATGCAGGTCCTTTAGGGCCGGATCGTTGGAGTAGCTGTCAAAGGCATCCTTGGAAGCCCACTCGACGAGGATCATCACCGTGCGAGGCTCGATACTCCCCGTGGCGGCCTCACGAAACCTGCCAAGGGCAACTACGCGGCCGCCGTGTGCCTGCACTTCGCGGGCAGACCGGCGCGAATATGCCAAATACTCTTCCTTGTCGGAGACATCGAAGAGGTTGAGCGCGTAGACCGGCCCGGACATAGGCTCCTCGTGGATCAAGTTATCTAGCGACTCGAGCCGTTGCTGGCGAAGTCTGTTGGGCAGAATCTGAACCAGCAGCAGATGGCAGATTGTGTCCGAATCGAGAGTCGCCGGTCGAGCGCGTTTCTACGATTTTGCTGGAGTGTCTATGTGTTGACGCTCCTTCGCCCGGCCGCTCGGGTCTTGCTGACGTTCATGCGGCTTTCAGGGCCAGCTTTTGGCGGGCGTCGCTCCAAAGCACCCGTCGCCGCAGCTCGCAGGAGCCGCTGAAACGTTGGGCATTCGGCGTGGCTTGGGGCACGACAGACGGCCGCATGTCGCAGGCCTCGGCTCATTGCCTTCAGCCGCGTGATCGTCGCGTCGATCTCCTTTGCCTTGGCAACCAGCATGGGCCGGCTGATGTTCGGACTCCCATCGGGCGAAAACATGGAGCCGATCTCATCCAAGGAGAAGCCTGCTGCCTGCCCCAGGGCGATCAACGCTAGCTGGTCCAGCACGCCAGGCGAGAAACGGCGGCGTATCCCCTGCCGCCCGCTCGAAGCGATCAGGCCCATCTTCTCGTAGTACCGCAGCGTTGAGGCTGGAACGCCCGACCGCTTGGCAACCTCTGCGATATCCATCCGAAAACCCCTTGACTTCAAGTTGACTTGAACTTCTACAGTGGCGCCAAGTAGCTCCACTGTCAACTTATGAGGATGTCATGCACACACTCTGGCAAGACCTGACGCAAGTCGCGCTGATCGGCATCGGAGCGACCGCGATCATGGACGTCTGGCTATTGTTGCTAAAGCGGCTTCATGTGCCGACGTTGAACTTCGCGCTGCTCGGCCGTTGGTTCGGACACCTGCTTCGCGGCCAATGGAGCCACGAGGCAATTGCGCGCGCCGCACCAGTCAAGGGCGAACTGGCTTTGGGCTGGTTCGCGCACTACGCAACCGGGATTGTGTTCGCTGCCTTGCTCGCCGTGGTCTCCGGACCGGCTTGGACGAGCGATCCGCGCTTGTTGCCCGCTCTGGCCGTTGGCATGGCCACCGTCGTCGCGCCGCTATTTGTCTTGCAGCCGGCCATGGGGGCCGGCATCGCCTCAAGCAAGACCGCGGCGCCGGTGACGAACTGCCTACGGAGCCTGCTCAACCACTCCGTATTTGGAATCGGCCTTTACTTGGCGGCAGTCCTGATTGGAGCGATCAGCGCATGAGCACAAGTGGATCTTCGACCACGATGAAGAGCTTGGCGATCGTCTACCACAGCGCTCACGGCCATACGGAACACATTGCGCATCACATTGCTGCAGGAGCCAGGCGCATTGCCGGAACGCAGGTGCAGATATTGAAGGCGGACGAACTGATTCCCTCACCCGAAAGGCTCCTCGACTTCGACGGTTTGATTCTTGGATCTCCCACGTATCTCGGCGGAGTCTCCGGACCGTTCAAATCGTTCATGGATGCGACGGGCCGCATGTGGAAACACCAACAACTGAGGGGCAAGCTCGCGTCCGGCTTTACGGTGTCATCGCTGCCGGCTGGGGACAAGCAGTCCACGCTGCTGTCCATGTTTGTGTTCGCCATGCAGCACGGGATGATCTGGATGGGCAACCCCATCATTCCAGAGCAGCACGCGGGCATTCCATACGAGCAGGCAGCCAATCGGCTCGGATCCTGGTCCGGGCTGATGGCACAAGCGGGACACTCGGCCCCAGCCGACTCTTTCGTCCCGGGAGACCTCAAGACGGCGAGAATCTTCGGCAGCAGCTTTGCGAAGGCGCTGCATCGACTCACACCGGAAGTCGCTGTTCCCATAGAAGCGGAGCCTGTTGAATGATGCCCAGAAAGCTGGAGCCCCTCCTCTTCGGCTTCTTCCTCTCCGGCCTGATGTCGCTTGTGGTGTCCGGCGTATCAACCTTTCGAGCCACTGGTTTCTTTCCGGGCTACCTGAGCCTATGGACCGCGGCCTGGCTTACCGCATGGCTGTTTGCATTTCCGATCGTCTTGATAGCTGCGCCGCTGGTGCGGCGCTTCGTCGGACAGCTCGTTGAGCGTCAGTGAAGCTTCGCGGAACCGTCCGCGTTCAGAACCTGTTGGCCCAACGCGTGGCGTTCGCTCACGGCCGAAGGCGGCAGTTTGCCGAGGCAGAAGGATGGGGCCGCCGTCTCGCCGCAGGACCGGCCTTTCCATTCCGGGGCGCACAGAGCGAACTTCGTCAGCAGGCTGATGCCGTGGTCAGGTTATGGGGCCTGACCCACCCGCACAAATTGGCCAGCCGGCCAACTCATGGGGCAAAACGCACAGCAGGGCGCGCGATGTGGAAAGTGGTGGCCAAGGACGGAATTGAACCGCCGACACAAGGATTTTCAATCCTCTGCTCTACCAACTGAGCTACTTGGCCTGGGTACTGCAGGACGGCGTCTGAAGCCGTCGCGAAGGGCGCGAAGTATAGCCGAGCGGCGGGCGGGCCCGGCGGGCTCAGGTCGCCGACTCCATGCTGCTCGCGCCGCGGCCAACGCAGCTAAGCTACGCGGGTTCAACCGACTGGAGTCTCGCGATGCCACGCACTTCGCTGCGCGCCCTGGGCGCCGCACTGTCTTCGCTCTTCCTCGCGGCCGCGGTCCAGGCGGCCGACCTGACGATCGGCCTGTCCACTCCGGTCACGTCGCTGGACCCGCACTTTCACAACCTGACCCCGAACAACAGTCTCAATCGGCATGTCTTCGAGACGCTGGTCAAGCAGGACGAAGCCCAGCGCATGCAGCCGGGACTCGCCGAGTCCTGGAAGGCGTTGAACGATCTCGAGTGGGAGATCAAGCTGCGCAAGGGCGTCAAGTTCCACAACGGCCAGGAGTTCACCGCCGACGACGTCATCGCGACGTTCAAGCGCGTGCCCAACGTGCCCAACAGCCCGGCGTCGTTCGCATTCTTCGTGCGGCCGATTGTCGAGATCAAGGCGGTGGACAAGCACACGCTACGGCTGAAGACCGACAAGCCGCACCCGCTGCTGCCGAATGACCTCGGCGCGATCATGCTCCTGCCGAAGTCCGTCGCTGAAACGGCCAAGACCGAGGACTTCAATTCCGGCAAGGCGATGATCGGCACCGGGGCTTATCGGCTGACCGAGTATGTCGCCGGCGATCGCGTGGTGCTGAAGCGCAATGATGCGTACTGGGGCGCAAAGCCCACGTGGGACAACGTGCGCTTCAAGATGATCCCGAGCGCACCGGCGCGGGTGGCGGCGCTGCTGGCAGGCGATGTGCAGATGATCGAAGGCGTGCCCACGGCCGACATCGCCAAGCTCTCAAAGGACGGGCGCGTCGACCTCTCGTCCGCGGTGTCCAACCGGATCATCTACCTGCACATGGACTCCAACCGCGAGAAGAACTCGCCGTTCGTGACGACGACCGACGGCAAGCCGATGGAAGCGAATCCACTGCGCGACCCGAAAGTGCGCAAGGCAATCAGCAAGATGATCGACAGAGATGCGATCGTCTCGCGCATCATGGAAGGCCAGGCCGTCGCGGCCGGCCAGCTTCTGCCCGAACAGTTCTTCGGCACCAGCAAGACACTGAAGCCCGAGAAATACGACCCCGACGGTGCGAAAAAACTGCTGGCCGAAGCGGGGTATCCGAACGGCTTCGGCCTCACCCTGCACGCGCCGAACAACCGCTACATCAACGACGCGGCGATCGCGCAGGCGGTGGCCCAGTACATGACACGCAATGGCATTCCGACGAAGGTAGAAACGATGCCGTCGAACGTGTTCTTCTCGCGCGGCTCCAAGCTCGAGTTCAGTTTCCTGCTGGCGGGCTGGGGCGCGGAGACTGGCGAGACATCGTCTCCGCTGCGCGCGCTGCTGGCCACCTTTGACCAGAAGCAGGGGCTGGGCACCGCCAACCGCGGACGTTTTTCCGACGCTGGCGTCGACGCACTGATCACGCAGGCGACAACGACGATCGATGACACCAAGCGCGGCATCATGCTCGGCCGCGCCTCCGACAAGGCAGTCGGCGAACTGACGGGTCTGGTGCCGCTGCACTATGAAGTCAGCACCTGGGGCACCAAGAAGGGCCTCACGTACAAGGCGCGCGCCGACCAGTACACGTTTGCCTACGACGTCCGACTGGCAAAGTGAACCAAGGCGCCCCTCGTGTACGTGATCCTGCGGGTCGCTTGTGCACTTGGGTTGGCCGGTCTGCAGTTCTAGGTTGCGCGGGGCGGCGGGCCGCCCCAAGGCCTGCGCACAAACTTGAGCGGGCGAGGTGCACGTGCGACCCGCAGGGTCGCGTACACCGAGCCCGAACCACACCATGACGGTCTTCGTCATTCGGCGTCTGGCGCAGACGCTGCTGGTGCTGCTGATCACCTCGGTGCTGGTGTTCGGCGGACTCTTCATGATCGGCGACCCGGTCGAGATCCTGGTCAACCCGTCGGCGGACCAGATCGAGAAGGAACGCGCGACCAAGGCGCTCGGGCTCGACAAGCCGCTGCACGAGCAGTACTTCGGCTTCCTGCGCGGCGCACTGAGCGGAAACCTCGGCAACTCCTTCGTCTATGCGCGCCCGGCGCTGGAGGTCATCTTCGAGCGCATGCCGGCCACGCTCGAGCTCGCCTTCCTCGCGATGGTGATCGCGGTCGTGCTCGGCATCCCGCTGGGGCTCTATGCCGGACTGCGACCGCACAGTGTGGTGTCGAAGACGATCATGGCGGGATCGATCCTCGGCTTTTCGCTGCCGACGTTCTGGGTCGGCCTGATCCTGATCCTGATCTTCGCGGTCACGCTGGGATGGTTGCCCTCGACCGGCCGCGGGCCCACCACCGACGTGCTCGGCCTGCAGCTTTCGATCTTCAACTGGGACGGCCTGCGGTACGCGCTGCTGCCGGCGATCAACCTGGCGCTGTTCAAGCTCTCGCTGATCATCCGGCTGACGCGCGCGCAAGTGCGTGAGCAGAGCCTGCTCGATTACATCAGGTTCGCGCGTGCCAAGGGGTTGACCAACACGCGCGTCATCGGCGTGCACCTGCTGAAGAACATCCTGATTCCGCTGGTGACCGTGGTCGGGCTAGAACTGGGCTCGGTGATCGCGTTCGCCGTGGTGACGGAAACGATCTTCGCCTGGCCCGGCATGGGCAAGCTGGTCATCGACTCGATCTTCCAGCTCGACCGGCCGGTCGTGGTCGCGTACCTGATGGTGGTCGTGTTCATGTTCATCGTGATCAACCTCGTGGTCGACCTGCTCTACTCGGTGCTCGATCCGCGCGTGCGGCTGGCGGAGTCGAAGGGATGAGCGCAGCGATCGCGCCGGTTGCGGTCGTGGAGACGCCCTGGCTGCGCTTCCGCCGGCAGTTCGCGGAGAGCCGGCTGGCGCTGCTCGGGCTGGCGCTGCTGGCCGTGGTCGTCGCGATCGCGCTGCTGGCACCGTGGCTCGCGCCGCAGAACCCCTACGACCTCGCCAAGCTCGACCTGCTCGATGCGCGCCTGCCACCGGGCGCCAGGGCCGCGGACGGCATGACCTACTGGCTCGGCACCGACGGCCAGGGCCGCGACATGCTGTCGGCGATCCTCTACGGGCTGCGCGTGTCGCTGTACGTCGGCGTGGCCAGCGGCGTCATCGCGCTGACACTCGGCGCTGTCGTCGGCGTGCTCGCGGCGTACCTCGGTGGCCGCTTCGAGCAGATCGTCATGCGCATCGTCGATATCCAGCTCGGCTTTCCGGCGATCCTGGTCGCGCTGATCCTGCTGGCGGTGCTCGGCAAGGGGGTCGACAAGATCATCATCGCGCTCGTCACCGTGCAGTGGGCGTATTACGCACGCACGGCGCGCTCGGCGGCGCTGGTCGAGCGCAGCAAGGAGTACATCGAGGCGGCGCGCGCGCTGGGCCTGAGCGCGTGGCGCATCGTCCTGCGGCACCTGCTGCCGAACGCGCTGCCGCCGCTCATCGTCGTCGGCACGGTCCAGGTGGCGCACGCGATCGCGCTCGAGGCCACGCTGTCGTTCCTGGGCCTCGGCCTGCCACCGACCGAACCGTCGCTGGGACTCTTGATCGCCAACGGCTACGAGTACCTGATGTCTGGCAAGTACTGGATCAGCGTGTACCCGGGCATCGCGTTGCTGGTCACGATTCTCTCGATCAACCTGGTCGGCGACCAGTTGCGCGACGTGCTGAATCCGAGGCTGTCGCGATGACGTCACCGTCCCCGCTGCTGCGGGTCGCTGGCTTGCGGACGGAGTTCGCGACCCGCGAGGGTGTACTACCTGCGGTGGCGGACGTCTCGTTCGATCTCGCGCGCGGTGAAGTGCTCGGCCTGGTGGGTGAGTCCGGCTCCGGCAAGTCGGTGACGGGATTTTCGATCCTCGGGCTCATCGACCCGCCGGGGCGGATCGCCGCCGGCAGCATCGTGTTCGACGGCAAGGAACTCGTCGGCGCCGCACCGGAGTCGCTGCGTCGCCTGCGCGGCAAGCGCATCGCGATGATCTTCCAGGACCCGATGATGACGCTCAATCCGGTCCTGTCGATCGAGACGCAGATGGTCGAAACGGTCCTGGCGCACGACGACACCCCGCGCGCGGCGGCGCGCCAGCGGGCGATCGAGGCGCTGGGCCAGGTCGGCATCGCCGCCGCGGCCGAGCGACTCGATCAGTACCCGCATCAGTTCTCCGGCGGCATGCGCCAGCGCGTGGCGATTGCGATCGCACTGCTGCACAAGCCCGATCTCATCATCGCCGACGAACCCACGACCGCGCTCGACGTCACGGTGCAGGGACAGATCCTCTACGAGATGCAGAAGCTCGTGCGCGAGTCCGGCACGGCGCTCATCTGGATCACGCACGACCTGGCGGTGGTCGCCGGCCTGGCCGATCGCATCGCGGTGATGTACGCCGGCCGGATCGTCGAAATGGGCGACGCAGCCGCCGTGCTCGACGCCCCGCGCCATCCCTATTCGCGCGGGCTGCTCGATTCGGTACCGGCAGCGACCCAGCCCGGAGCACGATTGCGCCAGATCCGCGGCTCGACGCCCTCGCTGCTGCGGCTCGGCGCCGGGTGCGCCTTCCGGGAGCGCTGTGACCGCGCCACGGATGATTGCGCTGCCATGCCGCCGCTCACGGCGAACGATGGCCGCGCGGTGCGCTGCGTCCACCCGCTGGAGGTGGCATGAGCGCGCGCGGCCGGTCCGAAGCGCTCATTCCGCAGCGCGCAGCGCGAAGGCACGTCGGATGACAGCCCTATTGCAGATCGAGGGCGTGAGCAAGCGCTTCAGCAGGAAGCTGGACGCCATCGAGAAGCTGGCGCGCGTATTGGGCGCGAAGGTCAGCGAGCACACCGTGCATGCGGTCGAGCGCGTGAGCTTCGACGTGGCGGAGCGCGAGGTGGTCGGCCTGGTGGGTGAGTCGGGGTGCGGCAAGTCGACCCTAGGACGGCTGGCCTGCGGCCTGCATGCGCCGACCGAGGGGACCGTACGGTATCGCGGCCAGCCCGTGACGACCGAACCTGGCGTGCGGCGTCCGATCCAGATGATCTTTCAGGATCCGTTTGCATCGCTGAACCCGCGCATGCGCGTCACCGACATCGTCGGCGAGGCGCCGCGCGTGCACGGCCTCGTCGCTTCATCGGAGGTCGCGGACTACGTCGCGGATGTGCTGCAGCGGGTCGGGCTCGACCCGTCGTTCGCGCGCCGCTATCCGCACCAGTTTTCCGGCGGCCAGCGGGCGCGCATCGGGATCGCGCGCGCGCTGGCGGTCAAGCCCGAGTTCCTCGTCTGCGACGAAGCGGTGGCGGCCCTCGACGTCTCGATCCAGGCGCAGGTGTTGAACCTCTTCATGGACCTGCGTGACCGCTACGACCTGACGTATCTGTTCATCAGCCACGACCTGGGTGTCGTGCGGCACCTGTCCAACCGCGTTGTCGTGATGTACCTGGGCCGGGTCGTCGAGGTTGCGGCAACCGAGGAACTTTTTGCCCAGCCGAACCATCCCTACACACAGGCGCTGCTGTTCGAGGTCCCGCGGCTGGACCGCAAGCGGCGGACGTTCGTCCCGATCAAGGGCGAAATCCCGTCGCCGCTGGCGCCACCCTCGGGCTGCCACTTCCACCCGCGCTGCCCGCGCGCGATGCCCAGGTGCTCCGTCGAAGCACCGGCACTGCGCGAGATTGCGCCCGGGCGGCTGTCGGCCTGCCATCTGAACGATCACTGATATCGCATCATTGAGGTTGATCCGCCTTGCTCACGATGTCCGAAGCCTTCGCCCTTCATGGCCCTGAGCAGCCACGCGTGCCGCTCGTTCTCGATTCGCCGCACTCCGGCGTCGACTTCCCGGCGGACTTCGACGCCGCGGTGTCCGAGTTCGATCTGCGTGATGGCGAGGACTGCTTTGTCGATGAGCTGTACCTCCCGGCCATCGAGCACGGCATTCCGCTGCTGGCGGCCCGCACTCCGCGCACGTACCTCGACCCGAACCGCCATCGCGGCGACATCGACCTGGAACTGATCGAGGGCGGCGCGTGGCCGCACGAGTACGTGCCGAGCGGCAAGGCCGCCATCGGCAAGGCCCTCATCTGGCGCACGCTGGACGACGGACGCCCGATCTATTCGCGCAAGCTGCGGGTGGACGAGGTGCGCTCGCGCATCGATCGGTTTCATGCGCCGTACCACCGGCGCCTGACGGAACTGCTGGAGTCGGCACACGCGGCTTTCGGTGTGGTCTATCACCTCAACTGCCACTCGATGAACTCGGTCGCCGGCAGGATGGGCGAAGGCGGCGAGGGAACGACACGCGCGGACTTCGTGCTGGGTGATCGCGATGGAACGACGTGCGACCCGGAGTTCACCGAGTTCGTGCGGGCCACACTCGCCGCCTTGGGCTATCGGGTTGCCGTGAACGATCCCTACAAGGGTGTCGAATTGGTGCGGGCCTACTCCGACCCCGTACGCGGCCGCCACAGCCTGCAGGTCGAGATCAACAAGCGCCTCTACATGGACGAGGCCGCGCGGGAGAAACACGCCGGCTTCGCGCCACTGCAGCAGAACCTGCAGCGCATGCTGGAGGCGATCCGCGATTACATCCGCCGGGAGACACGCCGTGCCTGAACATCATCCGATCGAGATCCAGCCGCCCGATATCACTCCGTACCGCGCGAGCGCGAGCGGTGTCGACTTCGTGCACGTGTTCGATTCCGGCAGCGCCGGGCCGACCGTGATGCTGCAGGCGCTGACGCACGGCAACGAGTTCTGCGGCGCGCACGCGCTGATCGAGTTGCTCGAGTCCGGGCTGCGGCCGCAGGCGGGTCGCCTGATTGTCGCCTTCGCCAACGTTGCGGCCTTCGCCCGCTTCGACTTCGAGGACCCCGACGCCTCGCGCTACATCGACGAGGACTACAACCGCGTCTGGGCCGACGACGTGCTCGACGGTCCGCGCGATTCGGCCGAACTGCGACGCGCGCGCGAACTGCGGCCGTTCGTGGACGCCGCCGACTTCCTGCTCGACCTGCACTCGATGCACGAACCCGGCCGGCCGATCATGGTCTGCGGCATGGTCGACAAGCACCTCGCGCTCGCGCGCCGGGTCGGTTTGCCGGCCGACCTCCTGATCGACACCGGCCACCCGGCCGGGCTGCGCATGCGCGACCGCGGCGGCTTCAACGATCTCGCGAGCCCGAAACAGGCGCTGCTGATCGAATGCGGCCAGCACTGGGAGCGCCGTGCGCTCGATGTGGCGCGCGACACGACGTTGCGTTTTCTTGCGGCCACCGGCAGCGTGCCGTTCGACAGTATTGCGGCACGCCTGACGGTGCCGCTGCCGAAGCAGCAGCGTGTCGTGCGGGTCACCGAACCCGTCGTCGCCAGGTCGATGGCGTTCGAGTTCCTGGTGCCGATCGAGGGGCTCGGCGTCGTCCCGAAGGCCGGTACGCCGATTGCGCGCGACAGCGGTACTGTATGGAAGGCCCCCTACGACGAGACCGTGCTGGTGATGCCTTCGCTGCGGCATCTGAAGCCCGGCAATACACAGGTGCGGCTCGGCCGCTACGACCCATGACGATGAACCGCTGCCTTCAGTTCCTGCACGTCGCCTTCGGCCTGACCGCCTGCGTCTTTCTGCTCGGTGCAGCGGCGGCACAGCAGACCCTGACGCCGATTCGCGCGTCGGAACACGTCTACTACTTCCAGGGCGATTCCGGCATGGCCTCGACCGCCAACCATGCCTTCAACTCGAACGCGGCCTTCGTCGTCACGCGCGATGGCGTCGTCGTGTTCGACGCCCTCGGCACGCCGGAACTCGGTGCCGCGATGAAGCGGGCGATCGCGACGGTCACGCCACAGCCGATCCGCGTCGTCATCGTCAGCCACTTCCATGCGGACCACTTCTACGGCCTGCAGGCTCTGTCCGGCCCGGATGTCGAGATCTGGGCCAGTGCGAAGGGACGCGAGTCGCTGGCCGCTCCGCAGACGCAGGAACGGCTCGAGCAGCGGCGCCGCGATCTCTGGCCCTACGTCGACGAGAAGACGACGCTGCTGGGGCCCGGTCGCTGGATCGACTTCCCCGGCGGCAAGTCGTACTCGTTCGAACGCGGCGGCATGCGCTTTCGCCTGATCGATGTCGGCGGCGCGCACTCCCCCGAAGACATCATGCTGTGGATCGAAAACGAGCGCGTGCTGCTGGCCGGCGATCTTTACTTCAGCGGACGGATTCCCTTCGTCGGCAATGCGGACACGCGCTCCTGGCTCGCCACGCTGGACCTGATCGCGCCGCTGAAGCCCGCGGTCGTCATTCCGGGCCACGGCGCCGCGTCGCGCGACCCGGCGCCCGATATTGCGCTGACGCGGGACTATCTGCTGTACCTGCGCGAGCAGATGGGCAAGGCCGTGCGCGAACTCACTCCGTTCGATGAAGCGTACGCCGCCGTCGACTGGTCGCGCTTCGAAAAGGTCCCGGCATTCGCGGCCGCCAACCGCATCAATGCCTACGGCACCTACCTCGGTCTGGAGCAGGAAGCGCTGCGCAAGTGACGCGGTGCTGACACCTGCCGCCGTGCTGCGCGCTCAGCGGCGGAAACGCCTGATCCAGCCCCTCCAGCAGGGCAACTCGCGCTACTGGTGGGCAACAACGGGGCCGGCGAGGTCGATCAGCGTGTCGGCCACCTGCACGCAGTCCTCGATGTGACGGTCACCCAGGTACTTCAGCGCGGCGAAACTCAATGAGGCGGCCACCACCTGTCCGGCAAACGGCACGGTCCGGGCAACCTGCTTCGCCGTCAGGCGCACGCCCACCGTCTTCAGCAGGCGGATCACCAGTTCGCGCGTGACCACGCGGCCGACCAGCGCACTGCCGACCGCCATCACGGCCTTGTAGGCAAAGACCTTGCGCCGCGGCGCGAGGCGATCGATCTGTTCGGGCGTCAGGCCAAACGCGGCATTGATTTCCTCGATCATCGACATCAGCACGCCGATGTCGACGGCCACGTCGACTCCCGGAATCGGCACGACCGAGGCGCCGGCCGAGATCAGCGCCCGCCGCGTCGCCAGTTTGCGGCAATGTCGAGCGACCGCGTCGATGTCGCGGCGCGTCGACGGCACGACGACCAAGTCACGCGATTGGCTGGCGGCCCTGCCCATGTCGTAATCGTACGCGGCACGTGGACGGGTGAGCCGACTCGCCCTTCGTGCAGGCAGCACGGTCCACGCCCCGCCGCGCACCCGGCGTCCGAAGTAGACCTAGATCAACCTTCAGTCGTGTCCTTGTAAGCCGCGTGACAGTTTCGGGGGTTACGTTCGGCAACGCCGAAATAACAAAGCCGCGGCGGGGCCCTCGAGTCCGGGTGTGCTCCGTGTCGCCGCAGCCATAACGGCGCCATAAGAAGGCTTTTCCTCGGGAGGGAAGACATGTCCACTGCTGCACTCGCCGGCGCGACCGGGCAGAGGGCGACACTCAATTGGGTGGCGATCGATGCCGATCCGCGCTTTCAGTCGCTACACGAGAAGAAAGTCCGCTTCCTTGCCGGGCTGATGATCTTTTCCGTTGCGTTCTACTTTCTGCTGCCGATCGGCGCCGCCTACTTCCCGCAACTCTTCAGGGTGAAGGTCTGGGGTCCGCTGAACGTCGGCATCCTGTTTGCGCTGTCGGAGTTCGTCGTTGCCTGGGCCATCGCCTATTACTACGCGCGGCGCGCGAACCGCGAATTCGACGCGATGGCACGCGAACTGATCGCTGATGCCGAGAACATCGGGAGGCAGGCATGAACCGGCGCATGGGACTTTACCTCGCGGCCGGCGCGCTCGCGCTGCCGCTGATCGCGTTTCCCGCCTTCGCGCAGGGAGCGGTCGGAGCCGAATGGCGCTGGCTGACCTTCGCCGTCTTCGCGGCGATCATCGGGATGACGATGTTCGTCACCTTCCTCGCCGCCAAGCGCGTGAAGTCGGCGGCCGATTTCTACACGGCCGGAGGCGGAGTCTCCGGCCTGCAAAACGGCTGGGCGATCGCCGGCGACTACCTCAGCGCGGCCTCTTTCCTCGGCATCGCGGGCCTGATCTCGCTTTACGGCTACGACGGCTTCATGTACTCCGTGGGCTGGCTGGTCGCCTACATCACGGTGCTGCTGGTGATCGCCGAGCCCTGCCGCAACATCGGCAAGTACACGCTGGCCGACATCCTGGCCTATCGAAATGACCCGAAAAAAGTGCGCATCGTCGGCGCGATCTCCGTCATTACCGTATCGACCTTCTACCTGACGGCGCAGATGGTCGGCGGCGGCGTGCTGGTCAAAACGCTGATCGGCATCGACTACGAGATCTCGGTCGTCGTCGTTGGCATCCTGATGCTGGGATACGTGCTGTTCGGCGGCATGGTCGCCACCACCTGGGTGCAGATCATCAAGGCAGTGCTGCTGGTGACGGCCTCGATCCTGCTGGTGATGTTCGTCTGGTTGCCCTATGGCTTCTCCCTGCCGGCCTTCCTCCAGGCCGCGGTCGGCGATGCCAAGGTCCAGGCCCAGGTCGCTACGCTGCTCGGGGACGCCAGCAAGAACATGACGCCGGCCGAACTCGGCCAGCGCTTCCTCGAACCCGGACTGCTGTTCAAGGCGCCGATCGACCAGATCTCGCTCGGCATGGCGCTGGTGTTCGGCACCGCCGGACTGCCTCACATCCTGATGCGCTTCTTCACCGTGCCCACCGCACAGGAAGCGCGCAAGAGCGTCATCTGGGCAATGGCGATCATCGGCGGCTTCTACGTGCTGACGCTGTTCCTCGGCCTCGGTGCCGCGATGAACGTCGGTGCTGCCAACATCCGCGCGGTCGATGCGGGCGGCAACATGGCCGCTCCCTTGCTGGCGCAGTTCGTCGGCGGCGGGCCTGACAGTTTCTTCGGCAACCTCTTCCTGGCCTTCGTTGCGGCAGTCGCCTTTGCGACGATCGTTGCCGTGGTCGCGGGCCTGGTGCTGGCCGCAGCGAGCGCGATGGCGCACGATCTTTATGTCGGCGTCATCCGCAGCGAGCACGTCACGCCGCAGGAACAGGTCAAGGCGGCGCGCATCGCCACCGTCATCGTCGGCGCAATGGCGATTGCCATCGGCATCGCGGCCAAGGGTCAGAACGTCGCGCACCTGGTGGCACTGGCGTTTGCGGTAGCCGCCTCGGCAAACTTCCCGTGCGTGCTGCTGACGCTCTACTGGAAGCGCTGCAATACCGGCGGCATCGTGGCCGGCATGGTGATAGGCACGCTGACAGCGATCGGGCTGGTGCTGGTGTCGCCGAACATGACCTACCCCAAGGCCATCAAGGCCGCCGCGCAGAAAGTCGTCGATGGAGCGCCGGCCCGGCTGGCTTCCCTGAGCGAAGCGCTCGCCTCTGGCGATGCTGCCAGGGTCGCCCGTGCCGAGAAAGACAAGGCCGGGCTGGAGAAGGCCGTGGCGGCCGCGCAGGCCAACCTAGACAAGTTCAAGAATGACAACACCAGCCTGGTCGGTCTCGAGGCGCCGTTGTTCGAGCTGAAGAACCCGGGCCTGATCTCGATCCCGCTCGGCTTCCTTGCGGTGATCCTCGGTTCGCTGCTGTATCGCGACAAGCGCGCGGAGGAGATGTGGGACGAGTTGTACGTGCGCCAGAACACGGGCATCCTCGCCGCCAAGGCGCACGCGCACTGAGGCGCCGCCGGGAGTCCGATACGACGCCGCCTCTGACAGGGCCCCGACTTCGGGGCCCTTTTTCCATTCTTCCGATTGCGCGCGAACATGCGGCTTTGTCGGCTCGGCTGAACCGCAGCGCCACCGGCTGTCGATGCGCTGACGACCCGATATCTTCGACACGCGCGATGCCATGAACACGCCCACCACGCCGCCTCTTGTCTACGGGGCCGTTCGCGAGTTTCTGGGCCGACATACGCCGTTCTCGGGCATGTCGGACGATGCGCTGCAGTTCCTGATTCCGCGGCTCAAGCTCGCGTACTTCGCGAAGGACACGGTCGTCGTCGACCGCAGCGCCGAGTTTCCGCCGCTGCACATCATCCAAAATGGGCACGTGGCGAGCGTCACTGCCGGTCTCGATACGATGCCGGACCGCGTGCTGCAGGCCGGCGACTGCTTTCCCGTCGGCGCGCTGTCGGCCGGCGGACATCCGACACGCAGTTATCGGGCAACCGACGATGTGTTCGCGTACCTGCTGGCGGTTGATGACTTTCAGAAACTGCGCCAGCTCTCACCCGAGTTCGCTGCGTACTGCACCGAGGCCGTCACCGTCCTGGCGCAGCAGTCGCTCGCCGAGTTGCAGCGTCATTACAGCCAGGTGGCGTCTGACCAGCATTCGCTGACCCGCCCGCTGGCCCAGTTGCTGCCCGCGGAACCGGTCACCTGCCTGGCGACGACCTCGCTGCGCGATGCCCTGACGCAGATGCGTGAGCATGCGGTGCGCTCGATCATCGTCGTCGACGAACAGTCGGCCCCGGTGGGCGTCTTCACGCTCAATGACCTGCGCGATCGCGTGGTGCTGCAGGGCCTGCCGCTCGAGACCCCGGTAGCGCGCGTGATGACACCGGACCCGATCACGCTGCCGGCCGAAGCGACCGCCGCTGAAGCGATCCAGAGCATGGCAGCCGGCGGCTTTCACCAGATGATCGTGACAGCCCATGGCAAGGTGCTCGGCACGATCTTCGAGCACGATCTCTTCGCGCTGCAGCGCGTCAGCCTGCGCCAGATCCACCACGCGATCCGCTCGGCGCGTTCGATCAAGCAGCTGGGTCACGTCGCCGGCGACATCCGCAACCTCACGCGCAACCTGCTGGCCCAGGGCGTGTCCGCCGAAGCGCTCACGCGGACAGTCGCCGCGCTCAACGACGCACTGACGCGGGAGGTCATCAATCGCACTGTGCAGGAGCACGAACTCGAGGGCCTCGACTGGTGCTGGCTCGCACTCGGCAGCGAGGGACGCGGCGAGCAGACGCTGGCCACCGACCAGGACAATGCGCTGATCTTCGCCGCACCGAGCGAAGGCAAGGAACTCCTGCGTGCCCGACACGAACTGATCGCCTTCGCGCGCGATGTCAACGCCGCGCTCGACCAGCTGGGCTTTCCGCTGTGCAAGGGCAACATCATGGCGAGCAATCCGCAGTTGTGCCTCACCGAGGCCGAATGGCGGGCACAGTTCACCACGTGGATCAGCGAGCCCACGCCCGAACGGCTGCTCAACGCGAACATATTCTTCGATTTCCGTCCCCTGTACGGCGACAGCACGCTGGCTGACCGCCTGAGGGACTGGCTGCTCGCGCGCACGCAGGAAAGCAAGTTATTCCTGCGGCTGATGGTGGCCAATGCCCTGCAGACCGAGCCGCCGCTGGGGCTGATCCGTGCGTTCCAGGTCTCCGACAAGCCGGGGCGCGAGGGCACGCTCGACCTGAAGAAGCGCGGGGCGCGGATCTTCGTCGACGCCGCGCGCGTCTTTGCCCTCGCTTACGGCAGCCGGGCCACTGGCACCGCCGATCGCATGCGACACGCGGGCGAGACGATCAAGGCCGATTCCCGCCACGTGGAGGCGACCATCGAGGCGTTTCACTACGTGCAGGTACTGCGGCTGCGCGCGCAGGAGCATCCTCATCCGACCAATCCGAACCGTATCGACCCGAATTCGCTCAACGAAGTCGATCAGCGCATGCTGAAGGAAGCCTTCCGCCAGGCCCGCAAGGTGCAGCAGCGGCTCAAGGAAACCTTTTCCTTCGCGCTGTAGCGCGGGACCGACATGCCAGAACGTCGCTACCGACCGGACGCCGCGCCATGGGGTTGCTGAGCCGCCTGCTGCGGCCGGCGCCACGCCTCGCGCCCGAACTCAGCGTGCGGCTGCAGCGGCTGTCGGAACTCTCGCCGCCGCCGACGCGCAACCACCACCGCGCCTCGCGCTACGTGACGGTGGACGTCGAAACCACCGGACTCGACATGCGACGCGATCGGGTGCTGTCGATCGGTGCGGTCGCGGTGGAGCGAGGCAAGATCGATCTCGCCCACTGCTTCGAAGTCGTGCTGCGTCAGCCCGAGTCATCGAGCCGCGACAACATCCTGGTTCACCGCATCGGCGGCCAGAGGCAACTGGGCGGCCAGGATCCGGCCGACTCGCTGCTGCGCTTCCTGGAGTATGTCGGCCATTGTCCGTTGGTGGCGTTTCGCGCCGAGTTCGACCAGACGATGATCGATCGCGCGCTCGATGAGACGCTCGGCACGATCAGCCAGAGCGCATGGCTGGACCTCGCCGAACTGCTGCCGGCGCTCTATCCGTCGAACGAGAACAAGACGATGGACGACTGGCTGACGATGATGAACATCCGCATGCTGGCGCGCCATGACGCACTGGCGGACGCGCTGGCGACGGCGCAGATGCTGCAGGTCTGCCTGCATCAGGCCGAAACCCTCGAGATGACCTGTCCGGCGCATCTGCTGGAGATGCAGAAGGCACAGCACTGGCTCGGCAAGCGCTGAGGGAGGCGACAAGGTCGCGGGCGGCTCCGTCCGCCGGGGAGAAACCCAGCCACGTGCCGCGAGCGAGACGCTCGAGACCTCCGGATGGTGCGGCGCAAGGTCGCGCCCGGGTCCGGCGGCTAGTCCGTCCGTCGGGTCAACCGACGACGAAGATCAACAATGGCCCAGAAGGTGGGCGCCTATAATTCGGCGGTCCTAGTTATCCGGGCGCCATACCCCTCCCGGCAGCCATGCAACTTCTTACTTTGGGCCTGAACCACACGACCGCGCCGCTCGCCGTGCGCGAACGGGTGGCGTTCGTCCCGGAAGAGGTTGGCCTGACGATCGGGCGGCTGCGCGATCGACTTTCACAGCCGTCCGGCGGCCGCGTTTCCGAAGCCGCGATCATCTCGACCTGCAACCGGACGGAGCTTTACTGCGCGGCGGACGAGCCGGAGCGCGCCCAGCAGGCGCTGCAGGAATTCGTTGCCGCCGAGAAGCAGCTGAGCCTGGACGAACTGCAGCGCCACACCTATGTGCTGCCGCAGGCGAGCGCGGTGCGCCATGCGTTCCGCGTGGCGAGCGGACTCGACTCGATGGTGCTCGGCGAGCCACAGATCCTCGGCCAGATGAAGCAGGCCGAAAAGCTGGCGCGCAACGCGGGTGGCCTCGGCCTGATGCTGAACCATCTCTTCCAGCGCACCTTCGCGGTGGCGAAGGAGGTGCGGACGACGACCGAGATCGGCACGCAGTCGGTATCGATGGCGGCGGCGGCCGTGCGGGTGGCACAGCGCATCTTCGGCAACCTCGGCGGCGAGCAGATCCTGTTCGTCGGCGCCGGCGAAATGATCGAGCTCACCGCCACGCACTTCGCCGCGCAGCATCCCAAGTCGATCACGGTCGCCAACCGCACGCTGGAGCGCGCCCATGCGCTGGCGCACCGCTTCCACGCCAACGCGATCAAGCTTTCCGAGTTGCCCGACGCGATCGCGCACTTCGACATCGTCGTGTCCTGCACGGCGAGCTCGCTGCCGATCATCGGCCTCGGCATGATCGAGCGGGCCATCAAGTCGCGCCGGCGCAAACCGATGTTCATCGTCGACCTCGCCGTGCCGCGCGATGTCGAACCCGAGGTCTCGCGGCTCGACGACGTCTACGTGCACACGGTCGATGACCTCGGCCGCATCGTGCAGTCGGGCAGCGAGAGCCGGCAGGCCGCGGTGGCCCAGGCCGAGGCCATCATCGAGTCGCGCGTGCGCGATTTCGAGGAGTGGATCAAGGCCCGTCGCGCGGTGCCCGTGATCCAGGATCTGCGCACGCGGGCCGACGCACTGCGGCGCCGCGAGCTGGATCGGGCGCTCAAGCAACTGGCCCGCGGCGAAGCGCCGGAAGCCGTGATCGAGCAACTGTCCCAGGCGCTGACGAACAAGTTCCTGCACGATCCGATGAGCACGCTGCGCGATGCCGGCGACGAAGCCGAGGCGGCGCGCGTGCAGGCGCTGCTCGCGCGCTTCTACTCTTCCGATCATTAGCGTCCGATGTTCCGGCCCGCTCTGCGGGCCGCGTCGGTCGCGCGCATGACGGCGTCCTCCGATTTGCGGCCCTGCTGTCCAAGCACCTGCCGCCCGCCCGCGGCTGTGCCGACGCCTGCGCGCCGGCACCCCACTCCATTGCGAGCCCCATGAATACTTCGATGAAGACCAAGCTCGAGCAGCTCGCGAAGCGGCTCGACGAAATTGACCTGCAGTTGTCGAGCGTCGACGCGGCCCGCGACATGAATCGGTTCCGGGCCTACGGCCAGGAGCGCGCCGAGATCGAGCCGGTCGTCACGCGCTTCCACGAATACAACCGCGCCAGCGCGGACCTGCTCGGGGCGCAGGAGATGCTCACCGATCCCGACATGAAGGCGCTGGCCGAGGAAGAAGTCCATGCCGCCAGGGCGCGCATGGAGTCGCTCGAGGACGACCTGCAGCGGCTGCTGCTGCCGAAGGACCCCAACGACGAGCGCAACATCTTCCTGGAGATCCGCGCCGGCACCGGCGGCGATGAGTCGGCACTCTTTGCCGGGGATCTGCTGCGCATGTACATGCGCTATGCCGAGCGCAACCGCTGGTCCACGGAAATGATTTCGGACAGCGCGTCCGAACTTGGCGGCTACAAGGAAGTGATCGTGCGCATCGTGGGCGCCGGGGCCTACTCGAAGCTCAAGTTCGAGTCCGGCGGCCATCGCGTGCAGCGCGTGCCCGAGACCGAAGCGCAGGGACGCATCCACACTTCGGCCTGCACGGTGGCCGTGCTGCCGGAGGCGGACGAGATCAACGAGGTCAAGCTCGACCCGACCGAGATCCGCATCGACGTCTATCGCGCCTCCGGCGCCGGCGGCCAGCACGTCAACAAGACCGAGAGCGCCGTGCGCATCACGCACCTTCCCACCGGCATCGTCGTCGAGTGCCAGGACGACCGCTCGCAGCACAAGAACCGCGAACGCGCGATGAAGATCCTCGCGGCGCGCATCATGGATCAACGCACGCGCGAGCAGCAGGCCAAGGAAGCATCGACCCGCAAGAGCCTGGTCGGCTCCGGCGATCGCTCCGAGCGGATACGCACCTACAACTTCCCGCAGGGGCGCGTGACCGACCATCGCATCAACCTGACGCTCTACAAGATCGACCAGATCATGGATGGCGACCTGACGGAACTCACGGAGCGGCTGGCGGCCGAGCACCAGGCGGAGCAGCTCGCGGCGCTCGGCGAGACCGCTTGAAGCGGCCGACCCACAGGCGCACGCCTGAACGCACGCCAGTCGTGGGCGTCGGAGAAGCACTGACCACGCGGCCGCTATTCCATGCCTACCGTTGGAGCACTGTTGGCCGAGCAGGTCCTGCCGGCGCCGGAGGCACGCGCCCTGCTCGCCCGGGTGCTGCGTGTGCCGCGCGAGCGTCTGGTCGCGCATCCCGAGACGGTGGTGACCCCTCAGGCCCACGCCGATTACACGGCCCTCGTCGCACGCCGCCAGTCCGGGGAGCCGATGGCCTACCTGCTGGGCGAAAAGGAGTTCTACGGCCGGTCGTTCACGGTCACGCCCGACGTGCTGGTGCCGCGTCCCGACACCGAGACGCTGGTCGAGGTGGCGCTCGCCTGCCTGCGCGAACGCACCGCTCCCCGCATCCTCGACCTCGGCACCGGCTCGGGCTGTGTCGCCATCACGCTGCAACTGGAGCGGCCCGACGCTGCCGTCATAGCCACTGACGTCTCGGCGGCCGCGCTGGCCGTGGCGCGCGCCAACGCGCAGTCGCTGCAGGCGGGCGTCAGTTTTCTGCAGGGTGACTGGTTCAATGCGCTCGCACCGGGGGCTGCCTTCGACCTGATTGTCAGCAATCCGCCCTATGTGGCGGCGGCCGACCCCCACCTGGCGGCGCTCAGGCATGAGCCGGGCCTCGCGCTGACCGACGGTGGCGACGGCTTGCGGTGCCTGACGATCCTCATCGCCGGTGCGCGCGCGCACCTGCTCGCCGGAGGCTGGCTGGTACTGGAGCACGGATACGACCAGGCGGCAGCGGTCGCGCAGCGCATGCGGGACGCCGGCTTCCGGGAAGTGACCATGACCCGCGATGCCGGGGGGCAGACGCGAGTGACGGCCGGTCGCGCTTGAGTGAGGAGCGACTTCGTGGCCGAACCGCGCGGGGGCTGGCGGCCCAGCGCGAGGTGCAGCGGGGCCGCGCTGTTGCCCCCGGGGAATTTGGTGCGCCGATGTCGGTCGTGGCGGCCGCCAAGTGCGGCGACATCTCCGGGTTGCGGCGCATGCGCATTGGAACCGCTGCGACAGCCGGCAGTTGGCCCGAAAACCGGCGGCGCTCGCCGCGAATTCAGCGCCATGTCCCGGCGGCTCTGCTGTACAGGGCCGGAATACCCCGCCACCGGCGCGGGTCGTCCCGGTTTGACGTGCCGCGGCCGGACTTCCTACACTGCCCCTCCCTCTCGAGGTCAATCCCATGGACGCCAAGGAATTCATCCACAAGACCGTCACCGAGCACCCGGTGGTGCTGTTCATGAAGGGGACGGCGCAGTTCCCGCAATGCGGCTTCTCCGGCCGCGCCATCCAGGTGCTGAAGCAGGCAGGCGCGCAGAACCTGGTCACCGTCAACGTGCTCGACGACGACGACGTGCGGCAGGGCGTGAAGGAGTACGCGAACTGGCCGACCATCCCGCAGCTCTACGTGAACGGCCAGTTCGTCGGCGGCTCGGACATCATCATGGAGATGTTCCAGTCGGGTGAACTGCAGACGCTGCTCAAAGACACGAAGGCGGCCTGACGGTGCCAGCGCGGCGCCTGATCGTTGCGATCACCGGCGCCAGTGGCGCCGCGTACGGCGTGCAGTTGCTGCGGCGCCTGCGCGAACAGCCGGATGTCGAGACGCACCTGCTGCTGTCAGCGGCCGGAGTGCTCAACGCGTACCAGGAGCTTGACCTCAAGCGCGGCGACGTCGAGGCGCTGGCGCATGTCGTGCACAGTGTCAACGACATCGGCGCCACGATCGCCAGCGGATCCTTCGCGACGACCGGCATGGTCGTCGCGCCCTGCTCGATGAAGACGCTGGCCGCGATCGCCCATGGCTATGCGGACAACCTCATCACGCGCGCGGCCGATGTCTGCCTGAAGGAGCGGCGCCGGCTCGTGCTGCTGCCGCGCGAAGCACCGCTGAACCTCGCTCACATCCGCAACATGGAAGCGGTGACGCTGATGGGCGGTGTCATCTTTCCGCCCGTGCCGGCGCTCTACCACCGACCGGCATCGATCGACGAGATGGTCGACCACACCGTTGCCCGCGTGCTCGACCTCTTCGGAATTGCAGTGGAGAAAGCGCCGCGCTGGGACGGAACGATCGGCGCGGCGCGCGCGTAGCACGGCCGAGGAGCGGCCTCCAGCCGGTGCGTCGTCTCACCCGCCGTGCGGGTTCATGCTGTCGGTGTAGGCCGGTTCGTCAGATCGCTGGAAGCGAGGCGCTGTCGTCGAACCCGCCGCCGAACCGGTATCAGTGACCGGCACGTCCGCAGGTACGCTCGAAGCCAGATTCGCGACGCTGGCTGCCGCATAGTCGATGCGCTCGGATTTGCTCGCGCCAGGCTGAACGACAAACGCCACCGAGCCCAGGGCCAGCGCGATCACCACGGCGGTGATGACACGCGCCTTGCGCGATGAGGCATGCTCTTTCGATGGGGCAGCGCCGGATTCAATTGTGTCGTCATGCATGGTGGGCTCCTCAGGGCGACCGCGTCAATTTCGACGCAGGACCATGCTGAGCCCCGCGGCCCCGTGGCGCCATTCAACAGAAGTCGAAGTCCCGTCGCACAGATGGCCTATGCCGTCGGACATAGGCCCGAGCCTGTTCCGTCCCGACCGGGCGCGGGATTGGCATCGTGCGGCGGGTGAGTGCGTCGCGCTACAGCGCCGTCGTACGTACCGACGAGTGTCCCGCTGCGCTGCGTTGGTGCCGGCAGAGGGAATCGAACCCCCGACCTTCGGTTTACAAAACCGCTGCTCTACCAGCTGAGCTATGCCGGCACGTGCTGAGTCGTGCTGCTGATTACTTGATGCGCGTGAGCTTGGGCCGCTCGCCGCGCGGCGCGGGCGGAGTGTCGTCCGGCGTGCTGTCGCCGGCCTCCTCGCCGTTCGAGGGCTCGGGATGCGCTTCGCTCGCCCGCGAGTCCGCGCCTTCGGTCTGCACCAGCGACATCACCGGGCGGCCTGCGGGCGCGGCCTCTGGCACGGCCGGCTCGACGCCGGCGGGCGCGGCTGTCCGCGGGACCTCGAAGGCCATGCCCTGGCCGTTTTCCCGCGCATACACCGCCAGCACCCGTTCAATCGGCACGCACACCTCGCGCGCGACACCACCGAAACGCGCCTGGAACTCGATCGCTTCGTTGCCCAGCTGCAGGCGGCTGGTCGCGAGCGGCGAGATGTTGAGCACGATCTCGCCGTTCTTGACGAACTCGTGCGGCACCCGGACGCCCTCGTCGACCAGCACCGCGATATACGGCGTGTAGCCCGAGTCCGTGCACCACTGGTGGATGGCGCGGATCAGGTAGGGCTTGGTCGACGGATCGGGCATCGGCGTGACTTCCTGCGCCAGGCAACGTGCTAGCGGCGCATCACCTTTTCGGAGGGCGTCAGCGCTTCAATATAGGCCGGGCGCGAAAAGATGCGCTCGGCGTACTTCATCAGCGGCGCCGCCGTCTTGGGCAGGTCGATGCCGTAGTGGTCGAGGCGCCACAGCAGCGGGGCCAGCGCCACGTCGAGCATCGAAAAGTCCTCGCCGAGCATGTACTTGTTCTTGAGCATGATCGGCGCGAGCTGCGTCAGGCGGTCGCGGATCGTCGAGCGCGCCTTCTCGATCAGCTTCTGGTTGTTGCTGTTCTCCAGCGCCTGCACGTGCACGAAGAGTTCCCGCTCGAAGTTGAACAGGAAGAGCCGCGTGCGCGCCCGCATCACCGGGTCGGCCGGCATCAGCTGCGGATGCGGGAAGCGCTCGTCGATGTACTCGTTGATGATGTTCGACTCGTACAGCACGAGGTCGCGCTCGACGAGGATCGGAACCTGCCCGTAGGGATTCATCACGTTGATGTCCTCGGGCTTGTTGAACAGATCCACGTCGCGGATCTCGAAGTCCATGCCCTTCTCGAACAGCACGAAGCGGCAACGCTGCGAAAACGGGCAGGTGGTTCCGGAGTAGAGCACCATCATCTATTTTCCTTGGCGGGGCGGTCGATCCGCCTCGCTTCATGCCGGCGCCCGAAGAGTGCCGGCTAACTGTTGAATGCCGGAGCGCCAGGTCGTCCCGGGCTCCTGCATCTGATCGATCCGGGCGAGGTGCACGTGCGCCGCGCCGCGGCGCCTGCACCGAGCCCGCCCTACTTGATGTTCTTCCAGTAAACCGAGTTCAGGCGCCAGGCGATCACGGCGAAGAACGCCAGGAACACCAGGACCCAGACACCGATCCGCTTGCGCGCCGTCTGCGACGGGTCCGTGATGAAGGCCAGGAAGGCCACGAGGTCGGCTGCATCCGAGTCGAACTGGCGCGCCTGCTGCGGGTCGAGCGGCCGAAGCGTGTAGCTGAAGCCCTCGGTCGCAGGTCCCTTGAGTTCCGTCTCGGTCTTCGTCGCGTTGCCATTGACGTCGAATACCGTCGTGGTCTGCACGAAGCCCGCGTGCCCGGTCTTCGGATCGGCGTGCCGGTGCGTCTGCACCAGTGTCGTCTCGCGCGGCCCCTGCCGGTCCCAGAAGATGTGCGGCATGCCGATGCCCGGGAAGGCGATGTTGTTCCAGCCGGTCGGAGTGCTGCTGTCGCGGTAGTAGCCGCGCAGCAGCGTGTAGATGTAGTCGGTGCCGGCGAAGTCGAACGACGTGCGGGCCCGCGTGATGACCGACAGGTCCGGCGGTGACTTGCCGAACCAGACCTTGGCGTCGGCCGGCGTCATCGCGATGCGCATGGTGTCGCCGACCTTCTGGTTGCCGAAGATCAGGAATTCCTTGATCTGCTTCTCGTCGAGACCGATCTGCTCCAGCCGGTTCCAGCGGACGAGGCTGGCGCTGTGGCAGCCCATGCAGTAGTTGGCGAACAGTCGCGCGCCGTTCTGAAGCGCGCCGAAGCTGCGGCCACGCTCCGCCGGCCAGTGCTCGATCGGGATCGCGGCACCGGCAGCCAGCGCGCCGCCGGCCGCTCCAAGCAGACCCAGCGCAACGAGCAGGCGCGTGATGATCTTCTTCATTGTCTTCCCCGGCCCTTTCAGTGCGGATGGAACGTGACGCGGTCCGGGACCGGCTTGAAGGTACCCATCCGGCTCCACCACGGCATCAGCGCGAAGAAGCCGAAATAGATCACCGTGCCGACCATCGAGATGTACTGGCCTGCCGCCGACGGCGGCTGCGTGCCGAAGTAGCCAAGCACGACGAAGGCGACCACCCAGGTGATCAGCAGCCAGAAGTGCCACGTCGGGTCGATAGCGCATCGACTTCGCCGGCGAGTGGTCGAGCCAGGGCAGCGCGATGAAGATCATCACCGACGCACCCATCAGCACCACGCCCCAGAACTTCGCGTCGAGCGTGAAATAGCCCAGCAGCAGCACCAGCGTGCCGACGGCAATCGCTCCGCGCACGATCGGGTTGCGCACGGTGAGCAGGATCAGTGCCGACAGCGCGATCGTTCCGACGGCCAGCACGACCATGAACTGCTCGGTCGTCGCGCGCAGGATCGAATAGAACGGCGTGAAGTACCAGACCGGTGCGATGTGCGAAGGCGTCGTCAGAGAATCGGCCGGAACGAAATTGTTCCACTCGAGGAAGTAGCCGCCCATCTCCGGAGCGAAGAACACGACGAAGAAGAAGACCATCAGGAAAATGGTCAGCCAGAAGATGTCGTGCACCGTGTAGTACGGATGAAACGGGATGCCGTCGAGCGGCCTGCCGCTGGCATCGAGGTTCTTCTTGATCTCGATGCCGTCCGGGTTGTTCGAGCCGACATCGTGCAGCGCGAGGATGTGCGCGACGACGAGGCCGATCAGCACCAGCGGAATGGCGATGACGTGGAACGCGAAGAAGCGGTTCAGCGTGGCGTCACCGATCACGTAGTCGCCGCGGATGAACACCGCCAGGTCCGGGCCGATCAGCGGAATCGCGCCGAACAGGTTCACGATCACCTGCGCGCCCCAGTAGCTCATCTGGCCCCAGGGCAGCAGGTAACCGAAGAACGCCTCGCCCATCAGGCACAGGAAGATCAGGCACCCGAAGATCCACACCAGTTCCCGCGGCGCGCGGTAGCTGCCGTACATCAGCCCGCGGAACATGTGCAGGTAGACGACGATGAAGAAGAACGACGCGCCGGTCGAGTGCATGTAGCGGATGAACCAGCCGCCCGGCACGTCGCGCATGATGTACTCGACGGACGCGAATGCGAGGTTGGCGTCCGGCTTGTAGTTCATCACCAGGAAGATGCCCGTGATGATCTGGATCGCCAGCACGGTGATCGCCAGGCCGCCGAAGATGTACCAGATGTTGAAGTTCTTCGGCGCGTAGTACTCGGACAGGTGCTTGCGGTACTCCGCCATCACCGTCGGCATGCGCTGGTCGAACCAGCCGGCGATCCCGGCGTAGGGGGTCTTGTATTCAGCCATCGCGTTCCCTGGAATCAGGCGTTGGAGTCGTCACCGATCAGAATCAGGGTGTCCGACAGGTACTTGTGCGGCGGGACCGGCAGGTTGTCGGGCGCCGGCTTGTTCTTGAACACGCGTCCAGCCAGGTCGAACGTGGAACCGTGGCAGGGGCACAGGAAGCCCTGATCGGCACCCAGCTGCGAGTTCTGGTTCGAACCGAAGGGACCGGCCGGCGAGCAGCCCAGGTGCGTGCAGATGCCGACGGCCACCAGGTACTCGGGCTTGCGCGAACGGAATTCGTTCTGCGCGTATTCGGGCGTCGGATACTGCGTGCGCAGCGACTTGGGATCGGCCACCTCGCCGTCGACCTTCTTGATCGACTGCAGCATCTCCGGCGTCCGGCGCAGGACCCAGACCGGCAGGCCGCGCCACTCGACCGTCTTCATCTCGCCCGGTGCGATGCCAGCGACATCGAACTCGACCGGCGCGCCGGCCGCCTTCGCCCGCTCGGAGGGCGCGAAGGAAGCCACGAACGGCACGGCCATCGCAACCGCTCCGGCGCCGCCGACAGCCGCGGCCAGGGCGATCGCATTGCGGCGCTCCTTGTCGACGCCCGCTGGCGCGTCGCCGGCGGGAAGTGAGGTCGATGTGGACATGAAAACCCCGAAAGAGAAGTGAAATCCAGGTGCACTGCAGTCACGCCGGGGACTTTCCGCGGCGGAAACGGGCAAAGTGCCCCGCATGGCAGCCCGCGATTCTAATGCATGCGGCAAGCCCCGCCCTCGGCACCGGTGCGCCACCCAAAGGTCGGTGCCCGGCTAGACTGGGAACAGTTCAACTCCGGCGAAGTCCGGCGGGAGGGAGTGAGGCCATGAGCATCATGAAGGAGTTTCGCGAGTTTGCCGTCAAGGGCAACGTCATCGACCTCGCGGTGGGTGTGATCATCGGCGGAGCCTTCGGCCGGATCGTCGATTCGCTGGTCAAGGACGTCGTGATGCCGCTCATCAACGCCCTGCTGGGTGGCGCCGTCGACTTCTCCAACAAGTACTGGGTGCTGTCGGGCAACGTGCCCGCAGGCGCATCGCTGGACGCTGCGCAGAAGTCCGGAGTCGTCTTCGCCTGGGGCAACTTCGTTACCGTGCTGCTGAACTTTGTCATCCTCGCTTTCGTCATCTTCTGGATGGTGAAGGCGGTCAATCGCGTGAAGTCCGGACTCGACGCCGCTCCGGCAGCGACGCCCGAGGATGTCGTGCTGTTGCGCGAGATCCGCGATGAGTTGAAGAAACGCTGATTCGACCCCAACCAGTGCCGTGCAGGCGCTCGCAGGCGCCTGCGGCCGCTTCGGCGTTTCTTCGCCGTACGCGGCAGGCCCAAGCACAACGCGGAATACCGGGATGCTCCGTCGCCTCTGGTTGATCTTCGCGCAGGCAACCACGATCGGCCTGGCGGCGCTCTTCATCGTCTCGACGCTGCGACCGGAGTGGCTAGGCCGCCTGCCCGCCGCGGTGCCATCGGCCGCACCCGCCCTGCCCGCTGTCAAACAGGCGGCGCCGAGCATCGAAGTGGCGCGCGCGTCCGCGCTCGCGTCGTACGCCGCCGCCGTGGCCGCGGCGGCGCCGGCCGTCGTGAACGTCTATACGACCAAGGAGGTGCAGCGCCGCGGTGCCCCCGTCGATCCCCTGTACCGCTATTTCTTCGGCGATCCGCGTGGCGGACCCGAGCGCGTCGCAAGCCTGGGGTCCGGCGTGATCGCCTCGGCGGATGGCTACATCCTGACCAATAACCACGTGGTCCAGGCCGCCGACGAGATCGCCGTCGCGCTGGCGGACGGCCGCCAGTTCGATGCGCGGCTGGTGGGGGCCGACCCGGAGAGCGATCTCGCGCTGCTCAAGGTCGAGGCCAAGGG
This sequence comes from uncultured beta proteobacterium, assembly GCA_963780715.1. GTDB lineage: Bacteria > Pseudomonadota > Gammaproteobacteria > Burkholderiales > Burkholderiaceae_F > JALORV01. The sequence goes on along the minus strand of CAWADK010000006.1, from coordinate 153,394 downwards.
GCTGCCGGTCATCACGTTCGGTCGTGCCGACGCGTTGCGGGTCGGCGACATCGTGCTGGCCATCGGCAACCCGTTCGACGTCGGCCAGACGGTCACGATGGGTATTGTTTCCGCGCTGGGCCGGTCGAACCTCGGCATCAACACCTTCGAGAACTTCATCCAGACCGATGCCGCCATCAACCAGGGCAACTCCGGCGGGGCGCTCGTCGACACCAGCGGCCACCTGGTCGGCATCAACACGGCGATCTTTTCACGGACCGGCGGCTCGATCGGGATCGGATTCGCCATTCCGTCCACGCTGGTGCGGCAGGTCATGGACCAGCTCGTGCGCACCGGCAGGGTTTCGCGCGGCTACTTCGGCGTCGAACCGGAAGATGTCACGCCCGAGGTCGCCGATCTTCTGAAGCTCACGCGCCCGGACGGCGTCGTGTTGAAGGGCGTGCAGCGCACGAGTCCGGCCGGCAAGGCCGGGCTCGAACCCGGCGACGTGATCGTGACGATCAACGGTGAAAAGGTCGCCAACAGCCGTGGCATGCTGAATCAGATCGCGCAGTTGCCGCCTGGCTCCAGCGCCACCGTGCGGGTGCTGCGCTCCGGCAAGGAGCTCGATGTCCCGGTGACAGTGGGCGAGCGACCCACGCCGCGCCTGCCGCAATAGCGACGCCACGCCGCACGCTCAGCGCGGCGGTGCCAGTTTTCCGCGCAGCTCGCGTGCCTTGTGGGCGGCCACCGGATCGCCGCCTGCGGCCGCGATGTTGTACCAGTAGAACGCGCGCAGTTCGTCGCGTTCCACTCCGTCACCGTTCTCGTACTGGCTCGCGATGATGTAGGCGGCAGCCTGGTCGCCCAATTCCGCGGCACTCTCGTACCAGCGCGCAGCCTCGGCGTAGTCACGCGGTGCACCGCGGCCGAGAAAGTACTGCGTGGCCAGGCTCACCTGCGCGTCGCGATAGCCCTGCTCGGCCGCCTTGCGAAACCAGGCGGTGGCCTCGGTGAGCGACAGCGGCACGCCGTCGCCCCGCTCGTGCAGCAGGCCGAGGGCAAATTGCGCCCGGGCGAAGCCACTGCCTGCCGACTTCTTCAGCCATTGCACCCCTGCCACGGGATCGGCCGGGCCGCCCTCCCCGTTCATCAGCATCACCGCAAGATTGAATTGCGCAACGCGCTGGTTGCGTTCGGCCGCGCTGCGGAACAGCCGCTGCGCACTTGCCAGGTCTCCAGCCTCATAGGCTGCAAAACCCTGGCCGAGTTCGATGTCGTCACCCGGAACGACCTGCAAGCGGGCGGCATGTGCCGGACACAGCGCGACTGCAAGCAGGCATGCCGTCAGCCAGCGAAGCAGCGTGGATCGTTGCATCGGACCGGCGGCTGCCCGCCGCTCAGGACGACGTTTCCTGGGCGGCGGCTTCGTCCTCGCCCTTCGGCTTTGCGACGAAGCGTGCCAGGAAGATGCCCAGTTCATAGAGGACGCACAGCGGGATTGCGAGCAGCAGCTGCGACAGCACATCCGGCGGCGTGAAGATCGCCGCGACGATGAACGCGCCCACGATGACATAGGGCCGCGCCTGCTTGAGCTTCTCGATACTTGCAATGCCGAAACGCACCAGCAGCACCACGATGATCGGCACTTCGAACGTCAATCCGAACGCGAGGAACATGCCCATGACGAAGCTGAAATACGCTTCGATGTCGGGCGATACCGAGACCGATGCCGGAGCAAATCCGGAAATGAACTTGAAGACGACGCCGAAGACGACGAAGTAGCAGTAGGCCATGCCGGCGGCGAACATCAGTACGCTCGACGCGATCAGCGGTGCCGCCAGCCGCTTTTCATGGCGGTAGAGCCCGGGCGCGACGAACGCCCAGGCCTGCCACAGCACATACGGCAGCGCGATGAGGAAGGCGCTGAACAGCGTCACCTTCAGCGGCACCATGAAGGGCGTGATGACGCCGGTGGCCAGCAGCTTCGACCCGGCCGGCAGCGCCGCCATCATCGGCTTCGACAGCAGGTCGAAGATCTCCTTCATGAAGGGCGTCAGCGCGACGAAGATGACCAGCACCGCGACCGCGGCGCGCACCAGGCGCTGGCGCAGCTCGACCAGGTGCGACAGGAAGCTCTGCTCGGCGGCGGGCTCCGTCGGGTTGGTCGTGTCGGTCGTCATCGGGGCAATCGCAGCGATCCGCGCGCGCTCAGCGCCGGATGCGCGGCCGGTTCAGGCGCGCGCGCGGGGCGTACTTGTGGCGGCTGCGCCCGGGCGTTTCCGGCATCGAAAGCTGGCGCTTGAGCTTGGCAATTTCGTCGGAGAGTTCGTCGATGCTTGGGCCGGGCTTGTAGCGCCGGGAAAAGCGGGTCGGGGTCCACTTGTTCTTGTCGTCCCACGAGTCCGTGTAGCTGTCCGTGCCGAGGCTGCTCAGACCTTCGGTGGCACCCGATGCGACGGAGCCGACGCTCGACTCGATTCCCTTGACCTCGCTCGTCACCGCGGTTTCGAATTCGTGGGCGATGCCACGCGCCTGCTCCTGCAGCTTCTTCAGCTCGGACAACTCCATTTCGCGATTGATGTCCGCCTTGACCTGGCTGACGTAGCGCTGCGCCTTGCCGGCCCACTCGCCGACAGTGCGCGCGACCTTGGGCAGGCGCTCGGGGCCGAGGACAACCAGCGCGACGGCGCTGATGACCGCCAACTCGCCGAAACTGAAGTCAAACATCGATGGCGGCCGTCAGGTCCGAGAGGGGAAGCCAGGGCGCGCCCCGGCCGCAGCGGGCGCGGGGAGCAACGAGGGCGATCAGGACTTCTCTTTGGCCTTGACGTCGATCGTCTGTCCGACGGCCTGCTTGGCCTCATCGACGGTCTTGGAAGCCTCTTCGGTGCCTTCCCGCATGCCTTCCTTGAAGCCCTTGATCGCGCCGCCCATGTCCTTGCCGATGTTCTTCAGCTTGCTGGTGCCGAACACCAGGATGATGACCAGCAGGACGATCAGCCAATGCCAGATCGAAAACGAACCCATTTCGTGCTCCTACAGACGTTTCCACGGGCGTGGTCCGCCCAGGATGTGGATGTGCAAGTGATAGACCTCTTGCCCGCCGTCCGGGCCGTTGTTGATCACGACGCGAAAGCCGTTGACGCAGCCTTGTTCTTTCGCGAGCCGCGGCGCAAGGGCTATGAGTTTACCCAACAAAGCCTCGTGCTCCGGGCCGGTCGTGATCAGGGAATCCACGTGCATTTTCGGGACCAGCAGAAGATGCACCGGTGCGGCCGGATTGATGTCATGAAAAGCGATGACTTCATCGTCCTCGTAGGCCTTGCGGCTCGGTATCTCGCCGCGGGCGATGCGACAGAACAGGCAACTGGCGGTCATCGTTCGCCTCCCTTGTCTTCTTCGCTGGCGCGTCCACGTGCCTTGCGGGCAGCCTTCTCTTCAATTCCGGAGGTGCCGGCGCGGCGCTCCAGTTCGGCCAGCACCTGCTCGGGCCGCAACCGGTAGTGGGCAAGCAGGATCAGGCAATGAAACCAGAGGTCGGCCGCTTCCGCGATGATCCGATCGGGCGACCCGTCCTTGGCCGCCATGACGGTTTCGGTGGCTTCTTCACCGATCTTCTTCAGCACCGCATCCTCGCCGCGCGCGAGCAGCCGCGCGACGTACGAGGTCTCGGGATCGCCGCCGCGGCGCGACTCGATGACATCGGCGAGTTGACTGAGGATCGCGTCGTTCATTTTCGGTAGATGAGTTCCGGATCCCGGAGCACCGGGTCGACGGCGTTCCAGTGCCCGTCCGCCAGGCGCCGGTAGAAGCAGCTCTCGCGTCCGGTATGGCAGGCGATGCCGCCGGCCTGCGAAACAGCGTACAGCACGACGTCGCCGTCACAGTCGAGCCGGATTTCGCTGACCTGCTGCGTGTGACCCGACTCCTCGCCCTTGCGCCAGAGGCGGCCGCGCGAGCGCGACCAGTACACCGCCCGCTGCGTCTGCACCGTCTCGGCAAGCGCTTCGCGATTGGCCCAGGCGACCATCAGCACGCGCCCGCTGGCCGCGTCCTGCGCGATGACCGGCACCAGGCCGTCGGCATCGAAGCGAACCTCCGGCGAGCCAGTCGGGATCGTTCATGTCAGCCGCATCTCGACACCCTGCGCCGCCATGTATTCCTTGGCCGCCCGCACGGTGAACTCGCCATAGTGAAAGATCGAGGCGGCCAGCACGGCATCGGCACCACCCCGGGTAACGCCCTCGGCCAGGTGCTGCAGGTGTGCCGACACCGCCCGATGCAATGACCGGGATCGGCACCGCATCGACCACCGCGCGCGTCAGTTCGAGATCGAATCCCTGGCGCGTGCCGTCACGGTCCATGCTCGTAAGGAGGACTTCTCCGGCACCCAGTTCGGCGACGCGGCGTGCCCAGTCGATGGCGTCCAGTCCGGTAGGCGTCCGGCCGCCGTGCGTGTAGACCTCCCAGCCCGCGCCCGGGTCGCTCGCCTGCCGACGCCGTGCGTCGATCGCCACGACGATGCACTGGGCCCCGAAGCGGCCGCTGGCGTCCGCCACGAGCTGCGGGTTCTGCACCGCGGCGGTGTTGATCGAGATCTTGTCGGCTCCGGCGTTCAGCAGCCGCCGGACATCGGCGACCTGCCGCACGCCACCACCGACGGTGAGAGGAATGAATACCTGATCGGCGACCGCCTCGATCACGTGCAGGATGATGTCGCGCTGATCCGACGAGGCGGTGATGTCGAGGAACGTGAGTTCATCGGCGCCTTCGCCGTCATAGCGCCGCGCGATCTCGACCGGGTCCCCGGCGTCGCGCAGCGAGACGAAGTTGACGCCTTTGACGACGCGACCGCCGGTCACGTCCAGGCACGGGATGATGCGCTTGGCTAGCATGGCAGTGCTCCATTCTGGAGCAAAACGGCCTGCGGACGGGGCGGTTCAGCCCGCCAGCGAGTCGGCCCGCTCCTGCGCGGCCTTGAAGTCCACCGTGCCCTCGTACAGCGAGCGGCCGAGGATCGCACCCATGACGCCGTCGCTCTCGACGGCACACAGGGCCTCGATGTCCGACATCTGCGCCACACCGCCGCTGGCGATGACCGGGATCTTCACGTGGCGCGCGAGCTCGACCGTCGCCTCGATGTTCACTCCGGTCAGCATGCCGTCGCGCCCGATGTCGGTGTAAAGGATCGCCTCGACACCGTAGTCCTCGAACTTCTTGGCGAGGTCGTTGACGTCGTGGCCGGTCAGCTTGCTCCAGCCGTCGGTGGCGACCTTGCCGCCCTTGGCGTCGAGCGCCACGATGACGTGTCCGGCAAAGGCACTGCATGCATCGTGCAGGAACCCCGGATTCTTCACGGCCGCAGTACCGATCACGACAAAGCCCACGCCGTCGTCGATGTAGCGCTCGATCGTGTCGAGGTCGCGAATGCCGCCGCCCAGCTGGATCGGCAGGTCATCGCCCACCGCCTTCACCATCTTGCGGATGACCGTTTCGTTGATCGGCCGCCCCGACCGCGCGGCATTCAGGTCGACGATGTGCAGCCGGCGCGCACCCTGGTCGCGCCAGTGCCGCGCCATGGCGACCGGATCGTCGGAGAACACCGTGACGTTGCTGTTCATGTCGCCCTGGCGCAGGCGGACGCAATGACCGTCCTTGATGTCGATGGCAGGAATCAGCAGCATTGCGGTGAGCCCGGCAAAAGGGCGTTACGAGGCAGGGGGAGGTCTAGGGAGGAGGTTGTCCGGAACATCCGGCGCGGCACCACGTCAGGGTGCCCAGCGGCTGAAGTTCTCGTAGATGCGCAATCCGGCGGCGGCGCTCTTCTCTGGGTGAAACTGCGTCGCAAAAATATTATCCCGTGCCACCGCGCAGGTAAAGGTGCCGCCGTAGTCCGAAATACCGGCGCTCAGCGCGCCATCTTGGGGCACCACGTAGTAGCTGTGCACGAAATAGAACCAACTTTCGTCCGCCACGCCACGCCACAACGCGTGCGACTGTGCCTGGCGCACACGGTTCCAGCCCATGTGCGGCACCTTGAGGCGCACGCCTTCCGCGGTTCTCATCGCCACGTCGCGAAAGCGGACGACCTCGCCCGGAAACAGGCCGAGCCCGGCGGTGTCCCCTTCCTCGCTGCGCTCGAACAGCATCTGCTCGCCGATGCAGACCGCGAGCAATGGCTTGCTGGCCGCCGCAGCGCGCACCGCGTCTTCCAGACCGGATTCGCGCAGATAGCGCATGCAATCGGGCATGGCGCCCTGGCCGGGGAAAACGACCCGATCCGCCATTTTCACGACCGCGGGATCGGACGTAATGCGCACGCTCACAGAAGGCGCGACATGCTCCAGCGCCTTCGCCACCGAGCGCAGGTTGCCCATTCCATAGTCGATCACCGCGATCATTCGCTTTGCGTGTACGCGACGCTTTGCGTCGCACGTGCACGCAAAGCGCTAGAGTTAGAGGGCGCGCTCCGGAGCGGCCGCGCGCGCGCCCTTTTGCAACTGCAAGTCTGTGGCATCTCGCGACTGGTCTAAAGCGTACCCTTCGTTGAAGGGATGACGCCGATCGCCCGGGGGTCGGGCTCTACGGCCATGCGCAGTGCGCGGGCGAAGGCCTTGAACACCGTTTCGCACTGGTGGTGGGCGTTGTCGCCGCGCAGGTTGTCGACGTGCAACGTGACCAGCGCGTGGTTCACGAAGCCCTGGAAGAATTCGTGGGCCAGGTCGACGTCGAACTCGCCGATCATCGCGCGCTTGAAGGGCACGTGCCATTCAAGTCCCGGCCGGCCCGAGAGGTCTATGACCACGCGCGACAGGGCCTCATCGAGGGGAACGTAGGCATGGCCGTAACGGCGTACTCCCGCCTTGTCGCCCACAGCCTGCGCAAACGCCTGGCCCAAGCGTGATGCCGATGTCCTCGACCGTGTGGTGACCGTCGATGTGCAGGTCGCCCTTGGCCTCGACGACGAGATCCAGCATGCCGTGCCGCGCGATCTGGTCCAGCATGTGATCGAAGAAACCGACGCCCGAGGCGAATGTGCCCCGGCCCGAACCGTCGAGGTCGAGCTCGACGCGGATCTGGGTTTCCTTGGTGTTGCGTTCCACCGTCGCGCGGCGGGTCGTTCGGGGGGACGTCATCGTGAGCCTTCCAACGTGGCGCGCAGCGCCTGGATGAACGCGTCGTTCTCGACCGCGGTGCCGATCGTCGTGCGCAGGCAGTTCGCCAGCAGCGGGTGCATCGCGGAGACGTTTTTGATCAGTATGCCGCGTTCCTTGAGCGCGTTGAAGACGCGGTCGGCATCGCCGACGCGAAACAGCAGGAAGTTCGCGGCCGACGGAAAGACGGTGACGTTGCGCAGGCTCGCGAGCGCCGCCGCGACGCGCGAGCGCTCGGTCCGGAGCATCACCGCCTGCCCTTCGAGAACGCGCAGGTGCTCGAGCAGGAAGTCTGCAGTCGCCAGCGTCAGCACGTTGACGTTATACGGCGGACGGAGCTTTTCGAGTTCGGCGATCCACTCCGGATCGCCAGCCAGGTAGCCGAGCCGGATGCCGGCCAGTCCGAGTTTCGACAGCGTTCGCAGCACCAGCAGGTTGGGCCAGCTGCGCAGCTGCGGCATCCACGTGTCCTGCGCGAACGGCAGGTACGCCTCGTCGATGACAACCAGCCCGGGAGCCGACCGCAACACGGCTTCGACGCCGTTGCGCTCGAAGAGGTTGCCGGTCGGATTGTTCGGGTAGGCGATGAAGATGACGGCAGGCTGGTGCTCCGCGATGGCAGCCAGCAGCGCGTTGGTATCGAGCGTGAAGTCCGCACGCAGCGGGACGCCGACGAAGCGGCAGCCGTCGAAGCGTGTCGAAAGCTCGTACATCGAGAAACTTGGCCACGGTGACAGGACCGTTGCCCCGGGTCGGGCACAGGCCTGGATCACCAGGTGGATCAATTCGTCCGAGCCGTTGCCCAGCATCAGGCGGGCGCCCATCGGCAGGCCCATCGCCTTGCCGAGCCGCTCCTTGAAGCCGCGTGGGTCCGACATCGGATACCGGTTCAGCGCCTGCCGGCCGAGACGTTCGCCGAGTTCGCGCTGCAGTGCTTCCGGCAACGGGAACGGATTCTCCATCGCGTCGAGCTTGATGAAGCCGACCGCGCTCGGCACCGGATAAGCCTCGGTCGCGCGGATGTCGTCGCGCAGCACGGCGAGGTTCGGCTTCTTGCCGATGCGCCCGTTCACTATGTCGTCCCGCTGCCGGTCAGGCGGAGTTCCGCCGACATCGCATGCGCGACCAGATGCTCGCCGCGGGCCAGCGTGGCGGCCACCGGACCGAGCCGCTGGGCGCCGGAGGCCGACACGTGGATGAGGTTCGAGCGCTTGACGAAGTCGTAGACCCCGAGCGGCGACGAGAAACGCGCCGTGCGGACGGTCGGCAGCACGTGGTTTGGTCCCGCGCAGTAGTCGCCGAGCGACTCGGAGGAGTAGTGCCCGATGAAGATCGCGCCCGCATGGCGGATCTTCGGCAACAGATCCTCGGGATCCGCGGTGACGATCTCCATATGCTCGGGCGCGATGCGGTTACACAGCGCCACCGCTTCGTCGAAGTCGCGCGTCAGAACCAGCGCGCCGCGGTTCGCCAGCGAAGCCGCGATGATGTCGCGTCGCGGCTGCGCGGGCAGCAAGCGCCGAATCGAGGCGGCGACTGCATCAACCAGCCCGGCGTCGGGCGTCAGCAACAGCGCCTGCGCGAGCTCATCGTGCTCGGCCTGCGAAAACAGGTCCATCGCCACCCAGTCGGGGTTTGCCTCGCCGTCGGCGATGACCAGGATCTCGGTCGGGCCGGCGATCATGTCGATGCCCACGGTGCCGAACACGCGGCGCTTGGCGGCGGCGACGTAAGCGTTGCCCGGCCCGACAATCTTGTCGACTGCCGGCACCGTGGCGGTTCCGTAGGCGAGCGCGGCAATCGCCTGCGCTCCGCCGATCGCGAACGCGCGCGACACTCCGCCCAGATGGGCCGCCGCAAGCACCAGCGCGTTGCGCTCGCCGTCCGGCGTCGGCACGACCATGATCAGGCGCTCGACGCCGGCGACGTGCGCCGGGATCGAATTCATCAGCACCGACGACGGGTACGCGGCCTTGCCGCCCGGCACGTAGAGCCCCGCGCTGTCGAGCGCGCTAGATGCGCTGGCCCGTCACGGTCCCGTCGGCTTCACGCGAGGTCCAGTCGCCCTGCATCAGGCGCGCATGCTGGTCCTGATGGAAGGCCCGGATGCGCTCGGCGGCCACCTGCAGCGCGGCGCGCTGGTCGGCCGGCAGGCCTTCGAACGCGGCACGCATGTCGTCCTGGGCGATCTCGAGGTCGGCCACCGCGGCGGCCGACATGCGGTCGAAGCGGTTCGTGTATTCGAGCAGCGCCGCGTCGCCGCGTTGGCGCACGTCGTCGACGATCGCTTCCGCCGTGCGCTCGATCGATTTGTCGACCGCGGTGTCGACGACCACCAGGCGCGCGAACTCGGCCTCGAAGCCGGGGTTGCGCGTGTCGAGCGTGCGGACGTTCATGCCTGCACCGCGGCCTCGATCCGCTCGATCAGGGGCGCGATCTCGGCACGGCGCGTCTTCAGCGCCGACTGGTTGACGATCAGGCGCGACGAGATCGCGACAATCTCCTCGACCTCGACCAGGTTGTTGGCGCGCAGGGTTCCTCCGGACGAGACGAGGTCGACGATCGCGTCGGCGAGCCCGGCGAGCGGCGCCAGTTCCATCGAGCCGTAGAGCTTGATCAGGTCGACGTGCACGCCCTTGGCCGCGAAGTGCTCGCGCGCGGTCTGCACGTACTTGGTGGCCACGCGCAGGCGCGCGCCGCGTCGCACGGCATTGGCGTAGTCGAATCCCGCGGGTACGGCGACACACAGGCGGCAGCGTGCGATGCCGAGGTCGACCGGCTGGTACAGGCCGCGGTCGCCCCACTGCGCGCTGTGTTCGAGCAGCACGTCCTTGCCCGCCACGCCGAGCTCGGCCGCGCCGTACTGCACGTACGTCGGCACGTCGGAGGCGCGCACCACCACCACCCGCACGTTCGGATCCTGGGTGCCGATGATCAGCTTGCGCGAGGATTCGGGATCTTCGAGCGGCGCCAGGCCGGCCGCGGCCAGCAGCGGCCGCGACTCATCGAAGATCCGTCCTTTCGACAGCGCAAGTGTGATCACGAGAACCTCGGCCCGGCCGGCTACTTCACGCGGTCGATACGGGCGCCCACCGACGCCAGCTTCGCTTCCATCGCTTCGTAGCCACGATCCAGATGGTATATGCGATCGATCAGCGTCTCGCCCTCGGCCACCAGCGCTGCAACAACCAGGCTGGCCGATGCGCGGAGGTCGGTCGCCATCACCGGCGCGCCGGTCAGGCGGGGCACGCCCTGCACGACCGCCGTGTTGCCTTCGACCGCGATGTTGGCGCCGAGCCGCTGCAACTCGGGCACGTGCATGAAGCGGTTCTCGAAGATCGTCTCGGTGATGCGGCCGACGCCGTCGGCGATGGCGTCGAGCGCCATGAACTGGGCCTGCATATCAGTCGGGAACGCCGGATAAGGCGAGGTGCGCAGGCTGACCGCCCGTGGCCGGCCGCGCATGCGGACCCGGATCGCATCGGCCGCACAGTCGAGTTCCGCGCCCGCTTCGCGCAGCTTGACGAGCACGGCGTCGAGCGTTGACGGTGCGGCCTGCTGCAGCATCACGTCGCCACCGGCCGCAGCAACCGCACACAGGAAAGTGCCGGTTTCGATGCGGTCCGGCATCACCCGGTGGCGTGCGCCGTGCAGCCTCTCGACACCCTGCACGACGATGCGGTCGGTGCCGGCGCCAGCCACGCGTGCGCCCATCGCGTTCAGGGCGTTTGCCAGATCGACCACCTCGGGCTCGCGGGCGGCGTTCTCGATGACCGTCTCGCCGTCGGCCAGCGTGGCGGCCATCATCAGGTTCTCGGTTCCGGTGACGGTGACCATGTCGGTCACGATGCGCGCACCGGTCAGGCGCGATGCCTCGGCGATCAGGTAGCCGCCCTCGACACGGATGCGCGCGCCCAGCAGTTCCAGGCCCTTGATGTGCTGGTCGACCGGCCGCGCGCCGATCGCGCATCCGCCCGGCAGGCTGACGCGCGCGCGGCCGCAGCGCGCGACCAGCGGGCCGAGCACGAGGATCGACGCGCGCATCGTCTTGACGAGCTCGTACGGCGCTTCGGTGTGGGTCACGGCATCGGCGCGTAGCCGCACTACCGGACCTTCCCGGTCCGCTGTCACTCCCATCTGGCGCAGCAGCTTCAGCGTGGTGACCACGTCCTGCAACTGCGGGACGTTTTCCACGACCAGTTCACCCGCGGTCAGCAGGGACGCACACAGGATCGGCAGGGCGGCGTTCTTGGCGCCCGAGATCCTGATCTCGCCTTCCAGCGGTACGCCGCCGCGGATCTTCAGTTTGTCCATGGGTACGGTCGACGTCGCGGGCAGCCCGCGGAAGACCACCGGTCGGGTGATGCGCAGCGGGCGGTGCCCGCGGGACTCGGCAACAAGGTCAAGCATGGCAGTGCTCCTTCGGCGAGGTCCGCACGGTGCGGACTGCGCCGAAGGGTGAGCGCCGGGCTTGAAGCGACCGCGAAGCGCCGGTGAAGAAGCGATGAAACGCGACGGCGCAGTTTCATTCCTGCGCCTCGTGCTCGGCCGGCGTCAGCGTGCGCATCGACAGCGCATGGACCTCCGCCCGCATGCGATCACCCAGCGCGGCGTAGACGAGCTGGTGGCGCGCCACGCGCGTCTTGCCCTCGAACGCGGGGCTGACGATCAGCGCATTGAAGTGCCGGCCATCGCCCTCGACCTCGAGCACGCTGCATTGCAGGCCGGCAGCGATGTAGCGCCGGACATCGTCGGGCGTCGGTTCCATCAGTTCCTCAGCTTGTAGCCACGCGCCAGCATTCGAAGCGCAACGGCGGCGGTCAGCAGCAGCGCAGCGACCACGATGACGAGGCTCAGCCAGGGCGACACGTCAGACTGGGCGAAGAAGCCGTAGCGGAAGCCGTCGATCATGTAGAAAAAGGGATTCAGATGCGACACGCCCTGCCAGAACGGCGAAAGGCCTTGCACCGAGTAGAACACGCCGGACAAAAATGTGGCCGGCATCACGACGAAGTTCTGGAAGGCGGCGAGCTGGTCGAACTTGTCGGCCCAGATGCCGGCGATGACGCCCAGCGAACCGAGCATGGCGCTGCCCAGCAACACGAAGACCAGTATCCAGTGCGGCGCCTTGAAGCCGGGCGGCCCGAACCACACCGCGACGACGAACACTCCGAGACCGACGACGAGCCCGCGCACCATCGACGCCAGCACATACGCGCCGAAGAGCTGCCAGTGCGAAAACGGCGGCAGCAGGATGAACACGAGGCTGCCCATGATCTTCGACTGGATCAGGCTCGACGATGAATTGGCGAAGGCGTTCTGCAGCACCGACATCATGACGAGCCCGGGAATCAGGAACGCCGCATAGCTCACACCGGGAAACGCCTCGACATGGTCGGCCAGCACCTGGCCGAAGACCAGCAGGTAAAGCACGGCCGTCAGCACTGGCGCGGCAATAGTCTGGAAGCTCACCTTCCAGAACCGCAGCATCTCCTTGGTGAGCAGGGTGCGGAACGCCACCGCCGGCGATGACGCCGCGACCGGCACGACACTCGCCTCGAGCTGCACCGCGCTCACGCCCGGGCTCCCGCGCTCGTGGCAGCGGACGGCGGGTCGGCAACCAGCTGCAGGAAGACATCCTCGAGGTCGGCACGCCCGACTTCCAGATCCTCGACGCCGCAGCCGGCGGCGGCGCAGTCCGCCAGCACGCGACCGACATCGGACGCCTGCGCGAGGCGCAGCGTCAGCAGTCCGTCACGCTCCTCGATCCTGTGCGCCAGCACCGATGCGGGCGGGCTGCCTAACGGGCGCATCGTCAGCTGCAGCCCGGCGATCCGACCCAGCAGCGCCCGCGTCGTGTCCAGTGCAACGATGCGGCCGGCCTTGAGCATCGCGATCCGCTCGCACAGGGCCTGCGCCTCTTCCAGGTAGTGGGTGGTCAGCACGATCGTGTGGCCTTCGCGGTTCAGGCGCCGGATGAACGCCCACAGCGTCTGCCGCAGTTCGACATCGACGCCGGCGGTCGGCTCGTCGAGCACGATCACCGGCGGCTTGTGCACCAGTGCCTGCGCCACCAGCAGGCGCCGTTTCATGCCGCCCGACAGTGCGCGTGTGTTGGTATTCGCCTTGGCGGTGAGGCCGAGATTTTCGAGCACTTCGTCGATCCAGGCGCCGTTTTCCTGCAGGCCGAAGTAGCCGGACTGGAACGTCAGCGTCTCTCGCACCGTGAAGAACGGATCGAATGCCAGTTCCTGCGGCACGACACCCACCGACAACCGCGCCGCACGAAAGTCGTCGACGACGTCATGGCCCATGATCGCAACGCGACCGCTGTTCGCGCGCACCAGGCCCGCGATGATCGAGATCAGGGTCGTCTTGCCGGCACCGTTGGGCCCGAGCAGGCCGAAGAACTCGCCGCGCTCGATGGTGAGGTCGACGTTATCCAGCGCCAGCACGGAGCCGTAGCGCTTGGACACGGAATTGACCTGGATGGCGGCAGTCACGGGCGGGCGTCGGCGTGCATCGAAGGCACGTCGGCGGGAGGAAGAGGATTATAGGAGCGCGGCCTCTACGGCCCGGGCGCGGCGACGGGCAGCAGTTCACCGACCCCGTAGACGCCCGCGAGACTGACCAGGCCCGCCGGCAGCCCCGTCACGTTCAGCGTGAGACCGCGTTCGCGCGCCACGCGTTGCCACTCGAGCAGCACCGCCACCGCCGAGGAGTCGCAGCGGGCCACGCCGGTGAGGTCGAACTCCACGTCACCGCGCTCGATCGCCGCGCGCCCGAGCGCCGCCACCTCGGCGGCGTTGGCCATACCGATATCGTCGACCTCGATGCGCACGCGCGTCACACCTTCTTGGTGGTGTCGAGCGCTCGGTTGCGCTCGGTCAGCGACTTGATCAGCCCATCGACACCGCCGGCACTGATCTCGGAGGCAAATTGCGTCTTGTAGTTTTCGACCAGCCAGACGCCCAGCACGTTGACGTCATAGATCTTCCAGGCGGAGTTCTGCTTCTCCAGGCGGTAATCGAGCTGGATCGCCTCGCCGCGCGATGGCACGACGCTGGTGCGCACCAGGACGTCGGTGTCGGTCGCCTGGGCGCGGAACGGACGCATCTGGACCTGGTGATCCTTTACCTGCGACAGCGCCCCGCTGTAGGTGCGAACCAGCAGCGTGCGGAACTCGCGCGTCAGCGCGGCGCGCTGCTCCGGAGTCGCGCTGCGCCAGCCGCGGCCCACCGCCAGCTGCGTCATCTTCTGGAAGTCGACGTAAGGCAGGACCTTCTCATCGACCAGCTTCTGGACCCGCGCCACGTCACCGGCGGCGATCGCCTTGTCGGCTTTGATCGTTTCGAGAACGCTGGTCGTCAGGTCGCGCACGAGGACATCGGGGGCGGCATCGGGTGCCTGCGCGTGCGCGCCCAACGCCGCCAGTGCGGCGATCGCAACCAGGTGGGCTCGCAGGATTCGGAGTAGCTGCATCGTGGCTGTCTCGCAGGGGGTTCAGGTGTCAGACCCGGTCGGTGGCGCGGCGTTCGAGGCCTGGGCCGACATGCCTATGGAAGCTTAACGGACGGGTCGGTCGACGGGCTGACCTCTGCCGCGGTCTCGGCCGGGCCGGTGATCGCGGGTTCGGCAGGCGGCTTTTGCGGTCCGGCCGCGGGCTCGTCCTCGTCCTCTGGGTCGGGCTCGCGCGGCGGGTTGCCGTCATACACCAGGCTGCGGCGGCGCTGCAGATAGCCGTCCCGGATGAAGCTGTACTTGTCGAGCGCGGCCTCGTTGATCAGCCGGTCCGCCGGGAGCAGTTCGGCCCGCTCGTTGACGATCCGCAAGGCGAGGATGCTGTACTCGATGCCGGGGTAGTCGATGTAGAAGTTCAGATCCAGGAACGGCTCGACGGCGAGTATGCCGACCGCGTCGCGCACGCTGCTCGGGCCCAGCACCGGCAACATGACGAACGGTCCGGGCTCGAAGCCCCACACGCCGAGCGTCTGGCCGAAGTCCTCGCGGTGACGCTCCAGCCCCAGGTCGGTGGCTGGGTCGAAGCAGCCGACGAGGCCGAACGTCGTGTTGACCAAGAAGCGCCCGACGTCCGAAACCGCCTCTTCCGGCTTGCCCTGCAGTGCGTTGTTAATGGCGGTCGACGGTCCCCGCAGGTTGGAAAACGCGTTCGAGAAACAGTCGCGCAGACCATCCGGGAGCTTTGCGTACAACTCGGCCACCGGCTTCAGCAAAGCGGCGTCGAACCCCTCGTTGAAGGCGAACACGTTGCGGTTGACCTTCTCCCACGGGTCGCGCGGATCCTGTCCCGCATTCGGGGGCAACGTGGCGCAGCCGGTCCCACCGAGCACAAGCAGCAACACTGCCGCGCGCAACAGGCGGCGCCAGCCGTATTGCATGGGATAAGCGTCACTCCGCATCGCTCGATCCGGCTGCCCTACTTCTTCTCCGAACCGCCCTCGGCGGCGCGGTTGTAGAGAAACTGGCCAATCAGGTTCTCGAGCACGACGGCCGACTGCGTCATCTTGATCTGGTCGCCGCCCGCCAAGTTCTTGTCCGAGCCGCCCGGCTCGAGACCGATGTACTGGTCGCCGAGCAGCCCCGAGGTCAGGATCTTCGCCGAAGTGTCGCTCGGGAACTTCACCCGGCTGTCGACTTCGATGGTCACGAGCCCCTGGAAGCTTTGCGGGTCGAGCGCGATCGCGGTCACGCGCCCCACCGTCACGCCGGCGCTCTTGACCGGTGCCCGCACCTTGAGGCCGCCGATGTTGTCGAACTTGGCGGTCAGCGCGTAGGTCGAACCGACGCTGAAGCTGGCGAGGTTCGCCGCCTTCAGCGCGAGGAAGACCACCGCGAGCAGGCCGAGCAGCACGAACACGCCGACCAGTGTCTCTATTCCTTTGCGTCCCATCGAACGACTCCTGCCTAATCCTGCACTGAGCTGCTAACCCGGCGTGCTGAACATCAGCGCCGTCAACACGAAGTCCAACCCCAATACCGCCAGCGACGAAATGACGACCGTCCGGGTCGTCGCCTGTGCCACCCCTTCGGGCGTGGCCTGCGCCTCGTAACCCTGATACAGCGCCACGAACGTGCAGGCGATGCCGAACACGACACTCTTGATGATGCCGTTGCCGACGTCATCCCAGACGTCGACGCCGCTCTGCATCTGTGACCAGAAGGCACCGGGGTCGATCCCGATCATCTGTACTCCAACCACGTAGCCGCCGAGGATGCCGACCGCCGAGAAGATCGCCGCCAGCAGCGGCATCGCGATGACGCCGGCGACGAAGCGCGGCGCGAGCACGCGCGACTTCGGGTCGACGGCCATCATTTCCATGGCCGCGAGCTGCTCGCCTGCCTTCATCAGTCCGATTTCAGCCGTCAGCGACGTGCCCGCGCGCCCCGCATACAGAAGGCCGGTCACCACCGGACCCAGCTCACGCACCAGTGACAGAGCCACCAGCAGCCCGAGCGACTCGGCCGCGCCGTAGCGCGAGAGCGTGTAATAGCCCTGCAGTGCCAGCACGAAACCGACCGCGAGCCCCGACGCCGCGATGATGACGAGCGAGTAGTTGCCGATCGCGTGCACCTGCGCCGCGGTCAGGTGCGGGCGCGCGAGCGCCGCCGGAATGTTCTTCACCAGTTCGACGAAGAAGAACGCGCTGTGCCCCAGGCCGCGGAGAACTTCCAGCGCGCGCCGCCCCAGCGTCGGGAGGAATTCGGCCGTCGTCATGCGCGCAGTCCCAGGTCCTCGGCATAGGTGCGGGCCGGATAGTGGAACTTCACCGGGCCGTCGGGCTCGCCCAGGATGAACTGGCGCACTTCCGGGTCGTCCGAATCCTGCACTTCGGCAGGCGTGCCATGCCCCACGATCCGGCCGCCCGAGATTACGTACACGTAGTCGCTGATCAGGAAGCACTCGTGGACGTCGTGCGAAACCACGAGCGACGTTGCGCCAGTCGCGTCGTTGAGGCGCCGGATCAGGTTGGCCGCTACGCCCAGCGAGATTGGATCGAGCCCGGCGAAGGGCTCGTCATACATGATCAGATCCGGGTCCAGTGCGATCGCGCGCGCGAGCGCGACCCGTCGCGCCATTCCGCCGGAGAGATCCGCCGGCTTCAACTGCGCCGCGCCGCGCAGGCCGACGGCGTTGAGCTTCATCAGGACCAGGTCGCGGATCATTTCATCGGGCAGCCGCGTGTGCTCGCGCAATGGAAACGCCACGTTGTCGAACACGGTCAGGTCGGTGAACAGTGCGCCAAACTGGAACAGCATGCCGAGCCGCCGCCGCAGCGCGTAAAGCGACTCGCGGTTGCGCGGATCGACCGGTGCGCCATCGAAGGTCACCGTGCCGCGCTGTGGCGTCAGCACGCCGCCGATCAGTCGCAGCAACGTCGTCTTGCCGCAGCCGGACCCACCCATGATGGCGATGACCTTGCCGCGCGGAAACGCCATCGAGACGTCGGACAGGATGACCCGCTGGTCATACCCGAACGTCACATGGTCGATCGCGACGAGCGCGTCGTTCGTCATGGTCAGAGGAAACCGGGAGCGGCCCGAGTGTCGTGCGGCGCCCATGGCGCCGACGACAGGGCAAAGGTCGCGATTGTCGCACGGCACCCCGGCTGACGATCGCAGCCGGGGGTGCACCGCGGACTAGCGCAACAGGGTGATGACGCCGTTGGACACGGACACCCGATCGCCGGGCCGGAACGCGGGTCTCTGGTCGACGCGCACCGTGCGATCGATGCCGTCTTCGAAGCGGACGCGTACGTCCCATACCTGCCGGGTGTCGGCCTGGCCGGCGACTGCACTGCCCGCCATGCCGCCCGCCACGCTGCCGGCGGCCGTTGCAATCGTCTGCCCGGCGCCGCCGCCGATGTTGCTGCCGAGCCAGCCCCCAAGGACCGCCCCGCCGATCGCGCCGACGACCTGGGTGGTCTGGTTCGCTTCGGTGCTCTCGGCAATCGACTGGACCACTCCGGTGCCGGATACACCAGCGCCGGGCGTGCTGGCGCAGCCGATCAGCATCACGGCCACCAGGACCAGTACCCAACGAAAGAATGCCGTCATCGTCCGCTCACTCCGGTGTCGTGTTGAGGTAGTACATCGCGGCCAGCAGCGGCCCGGGCTTGCCGAGCGGCGCCAGCCAGCGATCGAAGATCTCCTTGATCGCGCCGGACCGATAAACCTGCACCAGGCCGCGGTTGACGGCGAGGCGGAACGCGGGGTCGCGGCGCATCATCAGGGCGTACGGCTCGAACGAGAAATCGTCCTGCAACAGCGTGTACTTGATGTCGCTGCGGGCCAGGACAACGCTGCCGACCAGGACCACGCGGTCAGCGGCGTAGCCGTCGATGCGCTTGTCGTTCAGCGCCGCCATCGCCTCGGCCTCGTCCTTCACGTTGACCACGCGCGCATCGATCAGCTTTTCCTTCAGCGCCGCTTTCAGGCTGGTCTCGGTCGTCGTACCGGGCTTTACTCCGACGGTCTTGCCGGCGAGATCCGCCAGCCGACCCAGTTTCGACTCCGCCAGCACCAGCACGGCACCGCCGTCGACGAAGGTCATGTTCGAAAAGTCGACGCGCTCCTGACGGCCCAGGGTCACCGTCGTGTTCCCGCATTCGAGGTCGATCGCACCACTGGCGACCTGGTCGAAGCGGTTGGCCGAGGTGACCGGCACCCACTTGACCGCAAGGCTGCCACCCAGCGTGCGCTCGATGCCCGCGGCGACGCGCTTGCACAGGTCGACCGAGTAGCCAGCCGGCTGCCCATCGGGACCAGCAAACGAGAACGGCGGGGAGTCGGTCCGGTAACCGAGCGTGATGGTCTTCGAATCACGAATCTTCTTCAGAGTATCGGCAGTCTGTGCCTGGGTTCCGCAGGCAAGCAGCAGTCCGAAAAGCGCAAGCAGCAGTTTTGACATCGCTTCGACCTTTCGCGTTGTTCTTGTCGGGTCGCCATACTGGCGGCCGGGGCCGAAGCGTACCAGCGGACGATCAGCGACTCGCGGAGCGCCGCTCGCGCCGCACCAGGCCGAGCGAACGCAGTTCCTCGTCATCGTCCGCGACCGTGAAGAACGCGTCGAGCACCGACGGCGCAATCGGCCGCGCCCGTCCATTCGCCAGGTCGACGAAGGTCCAGATCGTCTCGCCGCGCGCGACGAGCTTGCGCTGGCGCAGCACCGCGTAGCGCCGCAGGCAGTTGCTTCCGTCCCAGCGCGTGATCCACGTGTAGATGTCGAGCGAGTCGCCGGCGTGCGCGGGCCGCAGGTACTCGACGAAGTGCGAGGCGGCGAACCACGCCGTCTGGTCGGCGAAGTAACGCTCCATCGGCCAGCCCTGCGCGTTGGAGTGCTCGACCGCAACCTCTTCCATCCAGCGCAGGTATTCGCGGTTGTTGACGTGACCGACCGCGTCGATCGACTCAGGCCCGACCACCAGTGGCTTATGGTAGATGCGCGGCATGCCCCGAGCTTAGCGCGTCACGACGTGTCGGCACGCTTGTCGAACCGTGCTCACACGGACCTCTGCGCCGACCCGTGGCAGCGCGCGTCACAGCAACGCGCACGGGGCTCGATACACGCGCCGCTGCTTCCGTTGACAGAGCCTCGGCACCCACAGCCTGGCCCCGCAGTGTGACCGCCGGCGAACTGCTTATCGTGCCTGCAGCGTGTACAGGTAATCGACCAGCGCCAGGATGCGCGCCCGCACGAACTGCTCGGAGTTGAAGGCAAAGCCACCGTAGTAGGAAGCTGCCTTTTCCGTGTAGGTCGTGCCCCAGATCGGCATGTTGCGCGGGCCGTGACCCTTGAGGGCCTGCCGCCCGTCGATGATCTCGATCATGCGATCCGCCGGGAAGACGCCGCCGTTGCGCTTGGCGATCGTCGTCAGATCAGGAACGGGCAGCTTCAGATACTGGGCGAAGTACCCGTCGCCCTTGCCGGTCAGCCCGTGACAGGCAATGCAGTTCGACTCGTATTCCTGTTTGCCGAGTTCGCTGCGCGCCTCGGCCCAAGCCGAGCCGGCAAACGCCGCGCCGATCGCCGCGGCAATGAGCTCCTGCTTGCCAAGATCACTGCGAGCCTCGGCCCAGGCCAAGCCCGCGAACGCCGCGCCGATTGCCGCGGCAATGAGAAGCGATACCAGTTTTCCACGCCTCATAGTCACCCTCCGCCCGTGGCGAAGTCTCCGGTGCGAACAATTCGACACCGGCACCTGTCTTCAAGCTAGGCAGGGAGGACTGGCGCACATTGACAGGGCTCAACGTCTTGCGGAAGGAGAGCTCTGGCGTCCGGTTTGAGACGGCGGAGCGCTGGGCGATCCGGGAAATTTCACCGGGGAAGCGTTGAAGTCCCCATCAGGTATTCGTCGACCGCGCGGGCGCACTGACGGCCTTCCCGCAACGCGCGCGTCAGCGGGCGTTCCCATGCTGCCCACGCGCTCGCGACGCGAGCGCTGGGCGATCCGGGAATGTTCACCGGGGAAGCGTCGAAGTCCCCATCAGGTATTCGTCGACCGCGCGGGCACACTGCCGTCCTTCGCGGATCGCCCACACGACGAGGCTCTGCCCGCGCCGCATGTCGCCGGCCGCGAACACCTTGGGCAGGTTGGTCACGTAAGGGCGGGGTCCGCCCTTGGTTTCCTCGGTCGCAGCGCGCGCATTGCCGCGCGCGTCCTTATCGACGCCGAACGATTCCAGCACCGAGCCCACCGGCGCCACGAATCCCATCGCAAAGAGCACAAGGTCGGCGGGAAGCTCGAACTCCGAGCCGGGCACCTCGACCATCTTCTGCGCGCCGGTCACGGGGTCCTTCTGCCATTCGACGCGCGCCGCGACGAGCGCGCGCACGTTGCCCTTGCCATCGCCTTCGAAACGCTTGGTCGTCACGGCCCAGTCGCGCGCCACGCCTTCTTCATGCGAGCTGGAAGTCCGCAGCTTCACCGGCCAGTATGGCCACGTGAGCTCCTTGTTCTCCCTGGCCGGCGGCTGCGGCAGCAATTCGAACTGGGTGACGGATTTCGCGCCGTGCCGGTTGGACGTCCCGACACAGTCCGAGCCCGTGTCTCCGCCGCCGATGACGACGACATGCTTGCCGGTGGCAAGGATCTGCTCTTTCACCTTGTCGCCGGCGACCACCTTGTTCTGCAGCGGCAGGAACTCCATCGCGAAGTGCACGCCCTTCAGCTCGCGTCCGGGCACGGCCAGGTCGCGCGGCTGCTCTGCGCCGCCAGACAGCACGACCGCATCGAACTCCTCGAGCAGCTGATCCGGCGCGACCGTCTCCCTCGCCCAGTTGGTGACGCCGCCGTTGAGCTTCGACTTGCTGACGAGCACGCCGGTGCGGAACGTGACGCCCTCGGCCTCCATCTGCGCCACGCGCCGATCGATGTGCGACTTCTCCATCTTGAAGTCCGGAATGCCATAACGCAGCAGGCCGCCGACGCGATCGTTCTTCTCGAACACCGTGACGTCATGGCCCACCCGCGCCAGCTGCTGCGCGGCCGCCAGTCCCGCCGGCCCGCTGCCGACGATGGCCACCTTCTTGCCGGTCTTCACCTTTGGCGGCTGCGGGACAACCCAGCCCTCTTCCCAGCCCTTGTCGATGATCTTGTGTTCGATCGACTTGATACCGACCGGCGCGTCCTCGATGTTCAGCGTGCAGGCCGCCTCGCACGGCGCCGGACAGACACGACCGGTGAACTCGGGAAAGTTGTTCGTGCTGTGCAGGACATCGAGCGCGCTGCGCCAGTCCTGCCGGTACACGAGGTCATTGAAATCCGGAATGATGTTGTTGACCGGACAGCCGTTATTGCAGAACGGAATGCCGCAGTCCATGCAGCGCGCGCCCTGGATCGCAGCCTGCTCGTCACTCAGGTGAACGACGAACTCGCGCCAGTGCTGCTTGCGCGACTGCGGCGCCTCGGCGGCTTCTTCGAGCCGCTGGAATTCCATGAAACCGGTGACCTTGCCCATCGCTATCTCTTGTCGTCGTTAAGTTGTCGGGCGATGCCCGGAGGCGATCGCTCGAGGAAGTCGCGCAGTCCCGGTTCCGGAACCGCAGGGGCGCGCCGCAGCCACAGCCACGCGAGTGTCGCGTTGACATGCGCACCGAGCACCGCGCCGGCCAGCAGCGTGCCGCCCAGCCACTGAAGCACGTCGGGCACCGGTCCCTGCGTGTGCAGCCACATGTAGAGGGGCACGGAGACCGTCGCGACAAGGACCATCGCCGGCACGACCCAGGGCAGCGCGAGCAGAACGGCCACCGTGGCAACCGCCGTGCGCAGATCTTCCGGTGCTGTGCGCAGGTTCCAGAGCAGGAGCGCCAGCGGAACGCTGAGCAGCAGCCCTGGCAGCCAACCGCGAAGGGTCGCGGGCCACAGGGGGAGCGGCGCGCGCATGCAAGGTTCCCACTAGGCCGCCATGCGTTCGACAGGCGCCTGCCGCGGATTCATCTGCTTGAGTGCCCGCCGGTACTCGTGCGGGAACACCTTGACGAAGCGCGTGCGCATGCCGGCCCAGTTGTCGAGCAGCATCCGCGCCCGCAGGCTGCCGGTGTAGCGGAAGTGGCTTTCGATCAGGCCTCGCAGCAGGAATTCGTCGGTTTCGCCCAGGTGCCAGATGGCCTCGTCGACCCGGGTTTCCTGTTCGGCCGACGGCAGCACGGGTTCGAGATCGCACATCGCCTGGTTGCACTTCGCGGCGAAGTCGCCATGCTCGTCGAACACGTAGGCGATCCCGCCCGACATGCCGGCGGCGAAGTTGCGCCCCGTCGCGCCGAGCACGACGACGGTGCCCTTGGTCATGTACTCGCAGCCGTGGTCACCGGTGCCCTCGACCACCGCCGTGGCGCCGGAGTTGCGCACCGCGAAGCGCTCGCCGGCCACGCCGTTGAAGTAGGCCTCGCCGGCGATCGCCCCATAGAGCACCGTGTTGCCGACGATGATGTTCTCGGTGCCGGCACCGCGGAAGTCGTTCGGGCAGCGCACGATGACGCGTCCGCCGGACAGTCCCTTGCCGGTGTAGTCGTTGGCGTCGCCGACGAGATCGAGCGTGATGCCATGTGCGAGGAAGGCGCCGAAGCTCTGGCCCGCGGTGCCGTTCAGCTGGATGTGGATCGTGTCGTCGGGCAGGCCGCCATGGCCATGCTTGCGCGCGACCAGCGACGACAGCATCGTGCCGACCGTACGGTTGATGTTGCGGATCGGCGTGATGAAGCTGACGCGCTCGCCCCGCTCGAGCGCCGGCTTGCTCTGCTCGATCAGCTTGTGGTCCAGCGCCTTCGCGAGACCATGGTCCTGCGCCTCGACGACGCGGCGTGCGACGTCGGCCGGCATTTTCGGCTGGTAGAAGATGCGGCTGAAATCCAGCCCCTTCGCCTTCCAGTGCTCGATGCCGCGCCGCGTGTCGAGCAGGTCGGCGCGGCCGATCAGTTCGTCGAAGGAGCGGATGCCGAGCTGCGCCATGATCTCGCGCACTTCCTCGGCGACGAAGAAGAAGTAGTTGACGACGTGCTCGGGCTGGCCCTTGAACTTGGCGCGCAGCACCGGGTCCTGCGTCGCGACGCCCACCGGGCAGGTGTTCAGGTGGCACTTGCGCATCATGATGCAGCCTTCGACCACCAGCGGGGCGGTCGCAAAGCCGAACTCGTCGGCGCCGAGCAGCGCACCGATGACGACGTCGCGACCGGTCTTCATCTGGCCGTCGACCTGCACGGCGATGCGCCCGCGCAGGCGGTTCAGCACCAGCGTCTGCTGCGTTTCGGCCAGACCCAGTTCCCATGGCGTGCCGGCATGCTTGATCGACGACACCGGCGACGCACCGGTGCCGCCGTCGTGTCCGGCGATCGTCACGTGGTCGGCCTTCGCCTTGGCCACGCCGGCAGCCACCGTGCCGACGCCGACCTCGGACACGAGCTTGACGCTGATCGACGCCTGCGGGTTGGCGTTCTTCAGGTCGTGGATCAGCTGCGCGAGGTCCTCGATCGAGTAGATGTCGTGGTGCGGCGGGGGAGAAATGAGACCGACGCCCGGCACCGAGAAGCGCAGCTTCGCGATGTATTCACTGACCTTGTGGCCCGGCAGCTGGCCGCCTTCGCCGGGCTTCGCGCCCTGCGCCATCTTGATCTGGATCTGGTCCGCGCTGACGAGATACTCCGTCGTGACACCGAAGCGTCCGGAGGCCACCTGCTTGATCCTCGAGCGCAGCGAGTCGCCCTCCTGCAGCGGAATGTCGACTTCGACCTGATCGCGGCCGATGACATCGGCCAGCGTCGCGCCCGCCTTGATGGGGATGCCGCGCAATTCCTGCTGGTAGCGCGCCGGATCCTCGCCGCCCTCACCGGTGTTGCTCTTGCCGCCGATGCGGTTCATCGCGATCGCCAGCGTGGAGTGCGCCTCGGTCGAGATCGAGCCCAGCGACATCGCGCCGGTCGCGAAGCGCCGGACGATCTCCCGCGCGGGTTCGACCTCGTCGAGCGGGATGGCCTTCTTCGGATCCAGCCGGAACTCGAAGAGCCCCCGCAGCGTCATGTGGCGGCGGCTCTGGTCGTTGATGATCTGCGCGTATTCCTTGTAGGTCTGGTAGTTGTTGGCACGCGTCGAGTGCTGCAGCTTGGCGATCGCATCCGGCGTCCACATGTGCTCCTCGCCGCGCACGCGCCACTGGTACTCGCCGCCGGCCTCCAGCATCCGCGCCAGGACGGGATCGTCCGAGAACGCCGCCTGGTGCGTTCGCACCGCCTCTTCCATCACTTCGAACAGTCCCAGGCCACCGACGTTGCTCGCCGTGCCGCGGAAGTACTTGTCGACGAGGTCGCGCCGCAGCCCCACCGCCTCGAAGATCTGCGCGCCGCAGTACGACATGTAGGTCGAGATGCCCATCTTCGACATGACCTTGTTCAGGCCCTTGCCGACCGCCTTGATGTAGTTCTTGACGGCCTTGGCGGACTCCGCCCCGTGCAGCCTTTCGAGCGTCTCGAGCGCGAGGTACGGGTGCACGGCCTCGGCGCCGTAGCCGGCCAGCAGCGCAAAGTGGTGCACCTCGCGCGCGGAGCCCGTCTCGACGACCAGTCCGGTCGACGTGCGCATGCCCACGGCGACCAGGTGCTGGTGTACGGCACTCGTCGCAAGCAGTGCGGGAATGGCGACGTACCCGGCGTCGAGCGCGCGATCGGTGACGATGAGGATGTTGTAGCCGGCCTTGACCGCGTCGACCGCCTGCGCGCACAGCGACGCCAGACGCGCCTCCACGCCGGCCTTGCCCCAGGCCAGCGGATAGCAGATGTCGAGCTCGAACGAGCGGAACTTGTTCGACGAGTAGTTCTCGATCGAACGAATCTTCGCCATGTCCTTGAAGTCGAGCACCGGCTGGCTCACCTCGAGGCGCATCTGCGGGTTGATGTTGTTGATGTCGAGCAGGTTGGGCTTCGGCCCGATGAAGCTCACCAGTGACATCACGAGCTGTTCGCGGATCGGATCGATCGGCGGGTTCGTGACCTGCGCGAAAAGCTGCTTGAAGTAGCTGTACAGCGGCTTCGTCTTGTTCGACAGCACCGGCAGCGCGGCGTCGTTGCCCATCGAGCCGATCGCTTCCTCGCCCTGCAGCGCCATCGGCTCCATCAGCAGCCGGATGTCCTCCTGCGTGTAGCCGAACGCCTGCTGGCGGTCGAGCAGCGGCACGTCGAGCCGGGCGGCCGAGTCGGGCCTTTCGCCGGCGCCGACCGGCAGGTCATCGAGCTTGATGCGGATGCGCTTGATCCATTCCCTGTAGGGCTTGCTCGACGCCAGCTGCTGCTTGAGCTCGGCGTCGTCGATGATGCGGCCCTGTTCGGTGTCGATCAGGAACATCTTGCCGGGCTGCAGCCGCCACTTCTTGACGATGCGGCTCTCGGGAATCGGCAGCACCCCGACTTCGGAGGCCATCACCACCATGTCTTCGTCGGTGATGACGTAGCGCGCGGGCCGCAGGCCATTGCGGTCGAGCGTGGCACCGATGCGAACGCCGTCGGTGAACGCGATCGCGGCCGGGCCGTCCCACGGCTCCATCATCGCCGCGTGGTACTCGTAGAACGCGCGGCGCGTCTCGTCCATCAGCGTGTGCTGCTCCCATGCCTCGGGAATCATCATCATCACCGCGTGGGCGAGCGGGTAGCCGCTCATGACCAGCAGCTCGAGCGCGTTGTCGAAGCAGGCCGTGTCGGACTGTCCTTCGTAGATCAGCGGGAAGAGCTTGCCGAGGTCCTCGCGCAGCACCGGCGAGGACATGACGCCTTCGCGCGCGCGGATCCAGTTGAAGTTGCCCTTGACGGTGTTGATCTCGCCGTTGTGCGCGATCAGGCGGTACGGATGCGCGAGTTCCCACGACGGGAAGGTATTGGTCGAGAAGCGCTGGTGCACCAGCGCGATCGCCGACACGACGCGCGGGTCGCGCAGGTCTGCGTAGTAGCGGCCCACCTGGTCGGCCAGCAGCAGGCCCTTGTAGACGACGGTGCGCGTCGACATCGACGGCACGAAGTACTCCTTGCCATGCTGCAGCTTCAGGGCCTGGATCTTGTGACTCGCGGTCTTGCGGATCACATAGAGCTTGCGCTCCAGTGCGTCGGGCACCATGACGTCCGGCCCGCGCCCGATGAAGATCTGCCGGATCACCGGTTCGCGCTCGCGCACCAGCGGCGACATCGGCATGTCGCGATCCACCGGCACATCGCGCCAGCCCAGCACGACCTGCCCTTCGGCGCGCACGGTGCGCTCGAGTTCCTGCTCGCACGCGAGCCGGGACGCACTTTCGCGCGGCAGGAAGATCATGCCGACGCCGTATTCGCCCGGCGGCGGCAGAGTGATCTGCTGCTTCGCGAGTTCGTCGCGGTAAAAGGCATCCGGAATCTGAACGAGGATCCCGGCGCCGTCGCCGCACAGCGGATCGGCACCGATGGCGCCGCGATGGTCGAGGTTGTGCAGGATCAGCAGGGCCTGCTGCACGATCGCATGGCTCGCGCGGCCCTTGATGTTGGCAACGAACCCAACACCGCAGGCATCGTGTTCGAGGCTGCGCGCATACAGACCCTGCGCTTCGGCGTGGTCAAGGGCTGAGTCGGGCGGCAGCGGCAGGTCCATGGCATGTCCCGGCAGAAATGCCGGTTCCCAGTGAGGTCAAAGCGAGATTGCACTTTACTGCGGCGCCACCGCACTGCACAACAACTTAAATAAGGGTCTGTCCCCAATTTAGTTGACGCACGGTCACTCCGGAGAAATTCGGGGACATAACAAGGGCCGTACCCTGGTCCGCATGATGTGGTGCGAGCCCACCGTTAGCCAGATACCGCACTCAGGCCAGATAAATGCCCGGCGCGTAGTGGGCGCTCGCATCAGCCAGCGATCTTCTGCCGATGCCGACGCGGCGCCACCCGCTTCCGCCGTCCCGCCATGCACACGAACACCCGCGCTGCCGCGGGCGAGATTGTTCAGGCGTTCGGCGCTGGGGCGGCGTGACGTCGCGGCCGGCCGGCGCGGCCCGGTACCGGACGTCGCGCGCATTGCGGTGCAAGCGAGCGCACAAAGGCATCGGACCCGACCACCCAGCCGCCGGCCAACGCCTTGTCAAAGCGAGCAACGTCGGCCTGGGCAAGACCGGCGTGCACGCCAGCACGATAGGCGACCTGTCGCTCGAAAGGTGTGTTGCCAAGCGCCCAGTAGAGCGTGTGATCCTGCAGCCTCGGATCCGAGGCAAGGCCCGCGTGATGGCGAAAGCTGGACCAGCGATAGTCCTCGGCCGCCGCGACCAGCCCGGCGCGAACCGGCTGGGTCTCGACGAACTGCAGCGCACCGAGAAACGCGGACTCCGGTTCGAGTATCGCCGCGCGGTAGCGGCCATCGAACAGCGCACCGCGTCCCGCGTGGCGGTCGTTGTAGGCGCGAACATAGCGGCGGCCTACAGCCTGCAGGGACAAGCCGAGCGCGCGCGCATCGACGGGCGTCGCGAGCAGCCACAGGGCGTGCGGCATCAACGCGTATCCGTGCAGGGCGACATGTCCCGCACCCATGGACTCGCGCAACGCAGCCAGCAGGCGCTCGGCGTCGACATCATCGACGACGAGCGCTCGCGGCCCCGAACGCAGCAGGACCAGGTGCGGGAATCCGCCGATCGAGAGCCGCGCCAGCCGCGCCATCCGTCGCGCTCAGTCGTCTCCGACGGAATACAGCCGGCGATGCTCGCGGATCGCGTAGCGATCGGTCATGCCCGCCACGTAGTCGGCGATCGCGCGTGCCTTGTCCTGCGCTGCACGCGCCTGATGGTCGACCGGCAGCAGCCGCGGCTCGTCGTAGAACGCGGCGAACAGCTCGCGCACGATTCGCTTCGCCTTGGTCGTCATGCGCATCACGCGGTAGTGCCGGTAGAGGTTGTCGTGCAGGAAGCGCTTGAGTTCGTCGGCCTCGGCGCGCAGCGACCACGAGAACGCGATCAGCGGCGCGGACTGCCGCACGTCTTCAATCGACGCCGGCGCCGCGGCGACGATCCGGCGCGAGCTTTCCTCCGTGAGGTCGACGATCAGCGTGTTGATCATGCGGCGCACGGTTTCATGGATCATGCGGCGCTCGGCGATGCCGGGAAACTGTGCGCGGACGGGGGCGGCATGCCGGGCGAACAACGGCACGGCCTCCAGTTGCTCCAGCGAGATCAGCTGCGAGCGCAGCCCATCGTCGATGTCGTGATTGTTGTAGGCGATCTCGTCCGCGAGATTGGCGATCTGCGCTTCAAGGCTGGGCTGGCGCCGGAACAGGAAGCGCTCGCCGAGCGGGCCGAGCTTGCGCGCATTTTCGAGCGAGCAGTGCTTCAAGATACCTTCGCGCGACTCGAACGTCAGGTTCAGTCCGTTGAAAGCGCCGTAGCGCTCCTCCAGTTCGTCGACGACACGCAGCGACTGCAGGTTGTGCTCGAAGCCGCCATGAGGCTGCATGCACTCGGCCAGCGCGTCCTGCCCGGCGTGGCCGAACGGCGTGTGACCGAGATCGTGCGCCAGCGACACCGCCTCGACGAGATCCTCGTTCAGCCGCAGCGTGCGCGCGATCGCACGTCCGATCTGCGCCACTTCGAGCGAGTGGGTCAACCGCGTTCTGAAGAGGTCGCCCTCGTGATTGACGAAGACCTGGGTCTTGTACTCGAGGCGCCGGAAGGCGGTGCAATGGATGATGCGGTCACGGTCACGCTGAAAGTCGGTCCGATTGGGCGCCGGCGGTTCGGCGTGCTGTCGTCCGCGCGAATGCGCCGGGTCTGCGGCGTAGGGTGCGAGGCCGAACGCCTGGCCGACGTTCATGCGTAGCCTCCCGCGGCGAGCGTTGCGCGCAGCGCGGCGTCGGGTACGGTGCGCTGCACGGCACGCCCGATGTGTTCCAGCAGGATGAAGCGGATGGCGCCCGCCTCCGACTTCTTGTCGCCGCGCATCGATTCGATCGCGCGCTCCAGCGAGAGCCCTTCGATGCGCGCCGGCAACCCGGCGGCCTGGACGGCCGCCTCGATCGGCCCGATCGCCGCACGCTCCAGCAGACCCACGCGGACGGAAAGATCAGCGGCCAGCACCAGGCCGCAGCCGACGGCCTCGCCGTGCAGCCACCGCGTGTAGCCCGTCATCGCCTCGATCGCATGACCGAAGGTATGGCCGAGATTCAGCAGCGCCCGCTCACCGGTCTCGCGCTCGTCGCGCGCGACGATGCCGGCCTTGATCTCGCAGGAGCCGGCAATGGCCCGCCCGAGGGCATCCGGCGCGCAGGCGCGCAGCGCCGGCAGGTCGTGCACCACCTGCTCGAAATACTTGCGGTCGGCCAGCAATCCGTGCTTGAGGATCTCAGCCAGTCCGGCCGAGAGCTCCCGCGTAGGCAGTGTCTTCAGCGTCGAGGTGTCGCTGATGACGACTTGTGGCTGGTGGAACGCGCCGATCAGGTTCTTGCCGCGCTCGTGATTGATGCCCGTCTTGCCGCCGACCGACGAATCGACTTGCGCCAGCAGCGTCGTCGGCATCTGCACGAACCGGATCCCGCGCATGAAGATCGAGGCGGCAAAACCCGCGACGTCGCCGACGACGCCGCCACCCAGCGCCACCACGAGGCTCCTGCGGTCGGCTCCCCCTTCGACCAGCGCATCGAGAATCTTCGAAACGGAGCTCCAGTTCTTGTGGGCCTCGCCGTCGGGCAGCACGATCGTCATCAGCGGGCCGAGACCGGAGAGCGCATTGCGCACCCGTTCGGCGTAGAGGTCGTTCACCGTGGCGCTGGTGACCAGCGCGATACGCGTCGGCGCCAATGGCGCGATGAACTCCGCCGCCCGCCGCAGCAGATCCGGGCCGATCAGGATCTCGTAGGAACGGCCCGCCAGGCCGACAGACACGCGTTGCATCGGACGATTGTACGAGGCACGCGCAGGTGCACGCGCTCAGCGGCCTGCCGAGAGAAGTGCCTGCACGTCCGGGTGGGCGACCAGCCGTTCCACCAGTCGCTTCGGATTGGAGGCCGCGGACTGGAAGGTCAGGTGCGCCGTTTCGGCGTAGAGCGGTTCGCGCTCTGCCAGCAGTTGCTCGATGCGCTCGCGCGGGTTTTCCGTCTGCAGCAGCGGCCGCGATTTGTCACGCCGTGTTCGACGGAACACTTCGTCGGCCGTGGCGCGCAGGTAGATGACCAGCCCGCGCTCGCGCAGGCGCTGTCGCGTACTGGCGTCGAGCACGGCGCCGCCGCCCGTCGCCAGCACGATGCCGGACAGCTGGCTCAATTCGTCGAGCAAAGCTGCCTCGCGCCGGCGGAACGCCGCCTCGCCTTCGATCTCGAAGATCGTCGGTATCGAAACCCCGCTGCGTGCTTCGAGTTCGCGATCGGCGTCGATGGACTCGAAGCCGATCGCGTCAGCGAGCAGGCGGCCGATGGTGGACTTGCCGGCGCCCATCATGCCGACGAGGAAAATCGAACGGTGGTGCACCAGAGTGGAGGAGACGATGAAGGCGAAACTCCACTTTACAGTCCTCGCCGTCGGCCCAGCGATGCGTCGCCGGCACCAAACTCGGCTATGGCCTCACCATGTGACTGAGTACGCCGCGATGGCTGATCGTCTTCAGCGGTGTCTCAACTTTGACCAGAACCGTAACCGGTCGGTTTCCGGTGCACGTGCTGCCCGAAAGCTGAATGGTATGGGACGTCGGCACTGTCGTGTTCAGCACGATGTCGTTCAGCACCTTCGCCGTGAGGCCGGTGGGCGCTTCTGCCGTGACCTTGCTTCCCGCGGGCATCGGATTGCCATTGACGTCCCTCAGTGTCACCGTGAAAACGTCCGAACATGTAGCGGCAGCCGGCAGCGTAAGTGAAGGCGGCGACGAAGGTAGTGAGAGCGGGGTTGACGCCAGAACCTGAGAGTACAAGCTCGATCTGGTTGCGCACGTGCGCACCGCCCCAAACACCGTCGCAGGTCATCGGCTTCATCGCCGGGGGCACCGTGGCCAGGCCGGTCGCGCACGCAGTCGTCGCCGCAGCGTTGTACGGAATGAAGTCCTCGCCGCTCTGCCAAGTGCGAATTGAAGTTGTTGTCGACGAACGCGTCGCCCAGATCTTCAAACGGTTCCCCTGCGTCAAAGCGATTGTTGCCGTTCGCGTCCTGGAAGCTTTCCAGTCCTGAAGCAAACGCCAGCACTGTCACCCGCCCGGTTGTCGGTCGATTCTCCTGGCTGACGAACTCGACCGAGCAGGCCCCGCCGGTCGTACGGCATGACGGTTGCAGGGCGGCGCCGGACGAACGGAAATTGATGACCGTGTTGTCAGGCACCGGATTGCCCACTCGGTCGGCTGCCCGGATGTTGACCTTGGTCTTGGTGCCGTCGTAGTTCCAGCCTTCGATGTTGAGCGTTTCAGCGGAAATTGAGAAGCGTGCCTGGGTCGGCAGACCGCTCTGAATCGTCAGGTTGCTGGAGAGTGCAGACAAGCTCGTTCCAGCCTCCGCCTGCACCCGCACCGGACCCGGTTGGGTGCCGGCAACCACCTGGGTGGACACTGTGCCATCCGCAGCTGTTGTCTTGGTCTGAGTCAGCGGCCCGTTGAAGGCATCAAGCCCGACGCCGCCGCCCAAGGTTGAGAGCAGTGTCAACTTGACCGAGACGTTGGCCACGGGCTGTTGACTCGCATCGACGGCCTTGAAAGTTACGAGCGAGGACGAATTGGCTCCGCTGCCCTGTATGCCCATGACGTCCGGATTGGCCGAGACGAAAACCAGGTTGGTCGCCGCGGCGGGCTGGATGGTCAGCGTGCCCTGGACGCTGGGCGCACCCGAGGCGCTGACGATGATCGTGTCGGCCTGGCCACAGCCGCTATCGGCGTAGTTCGCGGTTGCCGTGCCATTGACCGTCAGCGCGGTGGGCGTGATCGTGGCTTTCTTCGCGCTCGCGCACACGGACGAGAAATTGACCGAGACCGGCGTGGATGCCGGGACCCCGGCCACCGCAACGGTGATCGTCGACGTTTGGAATGCTGCAATCGTCGCCGGGTTGAGTGCGAGGTTCTGCAGCGAGATGTTGGCCTGCGCGACCTGGATCGCCGCGCTGGATGAGGCGGAGGTGTCACCCACCGATGCGCTGGCGGACAGGGTCCCGGCGCCGCTGGACGAAACACTGCCGGCCGACACCACGACCGTGACATTGCCATTGGCATCGGTAATGCCGTTCGCCGAAGCCGGCGAGAAACTCACGAATGCCGTGGTCGAGGAACTCGAACCGCCACTTGAAGCGGACGCCGTGAACTGAACGATTGCATTCGCGACCGGGGCGCCCTTGGCGTCGCGCACGGTCGCTGTCGCGTTGAGCGGCGACGAAAGCGTCAGTGCATTGCTAGGCTGCCCGGTGGCGGAGTTCGTCGTGGTGATCGTCACCGTCGGCGCCGCGGTTGGAGTCGTGCCGCCCGCGTTCGAATCTCCCGGCGCTTCTTCGCCTCCACAGGCAGCCACGAGGACAGCCGCGGCGACGATGGCAACGTTACGCAATCCGGCAATGTTCCACTTCATGAGTTCATTCTCCAATCGACACCCGACGGCCGCAGTGACCCGTGCGCAGGCCCGAAGGCCATGCTACCGAGCGGTCGCGACTCGCTCCGTTCCATTAATTCGCTAATGCGTTCGCCCTACCGCGCCGAGGCGAGCGCCCGTTCCGACACGATCTTTGGCGTGATGAAGATGATCAACTCGGTCTTGTCGTTGATCCGCGCTTCGTTCTTGAAGAGCCAACCCACGTACGGAATGTCTCCCAGCCAGGGCACTTTCGTGACCTGCCGGCGGTCGGTCTGCTCATAGATACCACCCAGCACGACGGTGCCGCCGTTCTCGACCAGCACCTGGGTCTGCACGTTCTTGGTGTCGATCGCCGGGCCCGACAGCGTCTCGGCACCGCGCGTGTCCTTGTTGACCTTGACGTCCATGAAGATCGCGCCCTCGGGCGTGATCTGCGGCGTCACTTCCAGCTTCAGCACCGCCTTGCGGAACGACACCGACGTGGCGCCGCTCGACGTCGCCTGCTGGTAGGGAATTTCCGTGCCCTGCTCGATGACGGCCTTGACCTTGTCGGCCGTCACGACGCGCGGGCTCGAGATCACTTTGCCGCGGCCATCCTGCTCGAGCGCTGAAAGTTCGAGCGAGATCACCTGCGACAGGCTGGCGTTGACCAGCGTCAGTGCGATTCCGCCCGGGTTGAAGCCGCCGATACCCTGCGCCGGCAGGTTGACGAAGTTGGCGGTCGATGTGAGGCTGGGCGTCGTGATGCCGCCGCCGCCCGTACCGACGCCGGTCGTCGTGGTGACGGTGCCTCCCGGTCCCGTGGCTGAGGTCGTCCCCATGCCACCGGCGCTGCCGTAGGCACCGCCGGCGACGTTGCGTGGATAGCCAGACGTTCCGCCGATCCGCATGCCGAGCGAACGCGAGAACTTGTCATCGGCCTCGACGATGCGCGCTTCGATGAGCACCTGCGGCACCGGGATGTCGATGCGCAGGATCAGGCGGCGGACCTCTTCGAGCCGTGCCACGGTGTCCTGCACGAACAACTGGTTGGTGCGCGGATCCACCACGACGCTGCCGCGCTTCGACAGCAGGCGCTGCTGACCGTCGACGAGCAGGCGACGCACCTCGTCGGCCTTCTGGTAATTGACGACGAAGGCCTCGGAGCGCAGCGGCTCGAGTTCGGAGATCTGGTTACGCGACTCGAGCTCGAGCTTTTCCTTGGTGGCAATCTCGTCACGCGGCGCGACCAGCAGCACGTTGCCGTTCTTGCGCATGTCCAGGCCCTTGGACTGCAGGATGATGTCGAGCGCCTGGTCCCACGGGACGTCCTTCAGCCGCAGCGTGATGGTGCCGCCGACGGAGTCGCTGGTGATGATGTTGAGGTTCGTGAAGTCCGCGATGACCTGCAGCAACGAGCGGACATCGACGTTCTGGAAGTTCAGCGACAGGCGCTCGCCCTGGTAGCCCTGGCGCGTGCCCTGGAACAGGCGCTGCGGGTCTTCCTTCACCGGCCGCACTTCGAGCACGAAGCGGGTGTCGCTCTGGTAGGCGTTGTGCTCCCAGAGCCCGCGCGGCTCGACCACCAGGCGGGTGTTGTTGCCCTGCTGGCTGGCGGTGACGTTGGTGACCGGCGTGGCGAAGTCCGACACGTCGAGCCGCCGCTTGAGCGAATCCGGCAGCGCCGTGTTCAGAAAGTCGACGACGACCGTGTTGCCCTGCTGGCGGATGTCGACGTTGGTGTTGGGGTCGGACAGGTCGATGACGACGCGGCCCTCGCCCTCGGCACCGCGCCGGAAGTCGACCCCGCGCAGCGTACGGCGTTGGGCTCCGACTGAAGTCGCGTATCCGGCGGCAGGCGTCGTCGCCTCAGTCGTGGCGGTCGTCGCCGCGGCCGGCGCCGCTGCGGCGCTTTCGCTGGTCGCGCGGAACGTCGTGGTGTCAGTCGCGCCGCCCAATGCGACCAGGATGCGCTTGCCGTCGACGCTGACGGCATGCGTCAGCGGCCGCTTCAGATTCAGCACGACGCGCGAGCGCCCTTGCGCCTGCACGATGTTGACGGAGCGCAGGTCGCCCTGGTTGATCTCGACGAGATTGCGTCCGACCGCATTGACGGAACTCGGAATGTCGAGGGCCACGCGGGCAGGATTGGCGACCGAGAAACTGGCCGGGACACCCTGCACCGGGTTCTTCATGTCGATCGTCAGCACGACACCCGTGGGCGTCTGCGTGGCGTCGACCCGCTCGATCGCGTTGTTGACGTCGGCGGCCGGAGTTTGCGCTCCGGCGACGGCGGCACAGGCGGCCAAGCCGGCCACTGCCCACTTCGACAGCGCCCTGACAAGACCTTCGATCGACATTCTCATCGCTTGCTCCCTTGCCGCGCGGCGGCCTCCTGCAGTTCCAGCTTGGCGGGCCGTTCGACCCACTCGCCGGCGGCGTCCTGGACGATTTCCTTGAGTTCCACTTCTGTTTCCGAAATCTTGGTGACCAGCCCGAAGTTCTGGCCCAGGTAGTTGCCGGACCTCACCATGAACGTCTGGCCCGAGGCGTCGATCAGTGCCACGTTGTTGCCCTGTTGCCTCAGCGTGCCGACCATCCTGAGTTGATCCAGCGGGAATCCTTCGAGCGCCTCTCGGCGGCGATCGAGATCCGGCTTGATGGCACTCGTGCTGGCACGCGCCTGTGCCTGCCGCGCGACCGCCAGCACCATCTTCTGGGCGTCGAACGGATCGATCAGCGTCTTCGCTTCATACGTGAACGGCGAGAATTGCTTGGGCTCCGCTACCGGCTGCGTCGTCGGACGCATCGCCTTGCGCGTGTCGTCCATCCACGTGCGCAGTTCGCCCTCGTCGCCGCCGCCGCAGGCACCCAGGGTGGCCGCAGCCACGACGCATGCCACCAGTCGCAGGGGTCTAATGAATGCCGTCATTTGCCCGGTCCCTTGGTGGCCTGCTGCTTCGCCTTGCGCTGGGCCGCCACTTCTTCGGCATCCAGGTAGCGATAGGTCTTGGCGGTCGCGTCGAGCGTCAACGCACCACCCTTGCCCGCCGCCAGGTTCAGGTTGTTCAGCGTAACAATGCGCGGCAAATTGGCGATGTCGCTCGCGAACGCGCCCAGATCGTGATACTTGCCGGCCAGCTTGATCGCGATCGGCAGCTCGGCGTAGTACTCCTTCACGTTCGTCTGGCCTGGCTTGAACAGTTCGAAGTCAAGTCCGCGGCCCACGCCCGCCTGGTTGATGTCCGACAGCAGCGCGTCCATTTCGGACTTGCTCGGCAACTGCTTCTCGAGCGTCAGCACGTACTGGCTGACCTGCTCGCGCTGCTTGCGCAGTTCATCGAGGTTGATCGCCTGCTGCATCTTGTTCTTGTATTCGTCCTTGAGCTTCTGCTCCTCGGCCTGCAGCTGCTGGAGTTGCTCCTGCTGGCCGCTCCACAGGCCAAACCAGCCACCGACGCCGAACGCGACGATGATGATCAGCCACAGCGCAAAGCGCGGTGCCGGCGGCCAGGTGCCGACGTTGTCCAGGGTCAGACCCTGGAATTGCTTGAGGAGATCTCGACTTGCCATCAGTTCCTCGTGCGTCGCGCGCTATTTCTTCGGGGCCGCTGGAGCGGCGGACGGGGTCGGTGCAGCGGTCGCCACCGTAGGAGTCGGTGTGGCGGTCGCTGTTGCAGGGTTCGCCGGGACAGCCGCCACGGGACGCGCCTGCGCCTGCTGCATCTGAGTGCGCTCGGGCGTCGGCTTCATCGTGAAGTAGAGGCCGAACTCGAAGACGCGGCGATTCATCCCAGCCGGGCCCTGGCCCGCCACCTTGATTTCAACGAGTTCCGGCCGCTCGAGCACACGCGAGTTGTTCTGCAGGTTGCGCAGGAACTCGGAGACGCGCTCGTTCGACGCTGCCCAGCCCGTCACGTTGACCTTGCGGTCCTCCTGCTTGATGGACCGAAGGTAGATGCCTTCCGGCACCTGCTTGGCGATCTCGTCGAGCAGATAGACCGGCTGGTTGCGATCGGCCTGCAGGTCTTCCACCGCGCGCTGCCGGGCGCGCAGGCCATCGATCTCCTGGCGCAGGGTCGCGATTTCCTTGATCTGCGTGTCGAGCTTGCGATTCTCGGCGCGGATGAACTCGTTGCGGGCTTCCTGGTTGGCGATGTAGCCCTGCAGCACGGTCCAGACCGCGCCCACCATGAAGAGGCCGGCCACGGCCGCCAGGCCGGTCAGTGCCCAGAACAGCTTCTTCTGCCGCTCGCGCTTGGCGGCGCGATGCGGCAATAGATTGACGCGCGGAGCCGTCATTTAAGAGCCTCCGGGCTTCGCCCTGCGGCGCGAGCTTGCTTGGGACGGCCCTGCGCTGCGCTCGATCGCCAGTCCGCAGGGCGTCAGCAGCGCCGGTGCATCGAGCCGCAATTGTTTCTCGCGGATGTTTGGAGAGACTTCCATGCCCTTGAACGGCGAGATCACCGAGGTCGGCACCTGGGACCGCTCCATCAGGGCGTCCGGCAGACCTGCGAGCACGGCCG
The DNA here is from genome assembly GCA_963780715.1 of uncultured beta proteobacterium. Taxonomy (GTDB): domain Bacteria; phylum Pseudomonadota; class Gammaproteobacteria; order Burkholderiales; family Burkholderiaceae_F; genus JALORV01. The sequence continues at coordinate 115,722 of CAWADK010000006.1, read as the reverse complement.
AGCCGCCTGCGAGCATGATCTGGTCGACCCGGCTGTACGGAGTCGACGTGAAGAAGAATTGCAACGCGCGCGTGATTTCCGTCGCGGCGGTGTCGATGAAGGGCTTCAGCACCGTGGTTTCATAGTCCGCCGGCAGGTCGCCGCTGCGCTTCTTCAGTTCGGCTTCCTCGGTCGGGATGCCGTAGGCGCGCGAGATGTCGCCCGTGAGCTGCTGGCCGCCGAACGGCTGCTCGCGCTCGTAGATGGCCTCGCCGTCGTGCATGACGGTCACGCTTGTTGTATTCGCGCCAATGTAGAAGACGGCGATGACAAGCCCCTCGCCGGAATTTGGCAGCTGCTCGATCAGGCGCTCGATCGCCGCACGCGCCGAATACGACTCGACGTCGACGACGATGGGCTTCAGTCCCGCCGCCTGGGCCACCGCGATGCGGTCCTCGACCTTTTCCTTGCGCGACGCGGCGATCAGCACTTCGACGTCATCCGGCGCATTGGGAATGGGACCCAGCACCTGGAAGTCGAGACTGACCTCGTCGAGCGCGAACGGGATGTACTGGTTCGCCTCGCTTTCGACCTGCATCTCGAGTTCTTCCTCGCGCAGGTTGCCGGGCAGCGCGATGCGCTTGGTGATCACCGCGGACGCCGGCAATGCCATCGAGACATTGCGGATCTTGCCGCCAGCGCGCCGCCAGGCGCGCTTGACGGCTTCGGCGACGATGTCGATCTTGTCGACGTTGCCGTCCACGACCGCCCCGCGCGGCAGCGGCTCGATCGCGTAGCGCTCCAGCCGCATCATTCCCTTGCCGGCTTCCGACAGCTCCACGATCTTGACGCTGGACGAGCCAATGTCGAGGCCGATCAGCGGCGGCGTCTTGCTTGCAAATGGCAGATCGAATGCCAAGGCGTAACCCCCTGCGACAGTCTCAGCTCGTTGTCAGACGGTCAGAAAAGATGCCCCTCGCCCCATGAGGGTAGGCACCCACCCGTCGACCCTCCAAACGCCCGGGCCGAAGCCGGATTTTCCTTATCTTTCGAGCGTTTACCGCATTTTTATTGGATGGCACTTGAGATCCTAACAACATAAACATTCCAACTACAAGCCCCGCGTTCAGCCTAACCGTGCCTCTTTTGAGGGATAAACAACGAACCGCTCGTGACGAGGCGCGTCCAACGTTCGCCGATCGCCCGTTTCGTCAGCGGTCCCGGCCGGCGGATGCACGGCTCCTATAATTCCCGACTCTTCGTGCGGCGAAGCGCAAATAAGCGGTCACTCGCACGCCCAGTTCCTTCCAGTGGCGCTTTCGCGTGACGGCAGACAACGAGAAGACCGATAGCCAGACCACTCGGCCCCGCGCGCCGCGGCCCTGGTATGTGAAAACGCTGCTCTGGGCAGCGGGACTGGTCGGCGCCGCCGGGGCGGCCGTCGCGCTGCTGCTTACGTTTGCGTTTGCGGTCGTGTACTCCAATCTGCCGCCGATCGATGCGCTCACCGACTACCGGCCCAAGATCCCGCTGCGCGTGTGGACCACGGAGGGCCTGCTGATCGGCGAGTTCGGCGAGGAGCGGCGCGACTTCATCGCCGTCGCCGACATGCCCGACCTGATGAAGAAGGCGATTCTCGCGGCCGAGGACGACCGTTTCTATGAGCACCACGGCGTGGACTACGCCGGGATCGCACGCGCCGCAGTGTCCAACTTCGTGTCGGGTCGCCGCGGGCAGGGCGGCAGCACGATCACCATGCAGCTGGCGCGCACCTTCTTCCTGAGCTCGGAGCGCAGCTATGTGCGCAAGTTCTACGAGATCGCGCTGGCCTACAAGATCGAGTCTTCGCTGAGCAAGGACCGCATCTTCGAGGTCTATGCCAACCAGATCTTCCTCGGCCAGCGCGCCTACGGATTCGCGGCCGCATCGCAGGTCTACTTCGGCAAGAAACTGAAGGACCTGACCGTCGCCGAAATGGCCACGCTGGCCGGCCTGCCCGTTGCGCCGAGCGCGTACAACCCCTTCGTCAATCCGAAGCGCGCCAAGAACCGCCAGCAGTACGTGCTGACGCGCATGCTCGACCTCGGCTATATCGATCGGCCGACCTACGACGCGGCGCTGGCGCAGGAGTTGAAGCCGCGTGCCAGCAGCGTCGCCGCAAGCGAGACGCCCCGCAGCCGGATCCATGCCGAGTTCGCGGCCGAGCTCGCGCGACAGCTCGTCTACGAGGTCTTCCGCGACGAGACCTATACCCGCGGCCTCAACGTCACCACGACGATCCGCCAGGCGGACCAGGAAGTCGCTTACGCCGCCTTGCGCCGGCAGGTCCTCGAGTACGACCGCAAGTACGGCTACCGCGGTCCGGAGGCGTTCATCGATCTGACGACCGAGCCTGCATCGCGCGACCAGCGGATCGAGGATGCGATCGTCGAAGCGATCGAGAGCCCGAACCTCATCCCCGCCGTGGTGCTGGAGGCGTCACCGACGCTCGTGCGCGTCGCGACGCAGGGCGGGCAGGCCATCGAGATCAAGGCCGACGGACTCAAGTTCGTCGCACCGTCGCTGTCGCCCAAGGCCCAGCCCGGCCGCAAGATCGTTCCGGGCGCCGTGGTGCGGATCGCGCGCAACGAGAAGACCGGGTGGGAGATCACGCAACTGCCGCAGGTCGAGGCCGCCTTCGTCGCGGCCAGTTCGCGCGACGGCGCCATCCGCGCGCTGGTCGGCGGCTTCGACTTCAACCTGAACAAGTTCAACCATGTCACGCAGGCCTGGCGGCAGCCGGGGTCGAGCTTCAAACCCTTCATCTACTCGGCCGCGCTCGAAAAGGGCTTCACGCCGAGCACGCTGGTCAACGACGCACCGTTGTCGATCGATCCGCAGCTGACCGGTGGGCAGGTGTGGGAACCCAAGAACTACGACGGCAAGTTCGAGGGCCCGATGCGGCTGCGGCAGGGCCTGGCGAAGTCGAAGAACCTCGTCTCGATCCGCGTGTTGCAGGCGATCGGGCCACGCTACGCACAGGAGTGGGCGACCCGCTTCGGATTCGAGGCTGACAAGCATCCGGCGTTCCTGACAATGGCACTGGGTGCCGGCTCGGTGACGCCTTGGCTGATGCTCAACGGCTACTCCGTGTTTGCCAACGGCGGCTACAGCCTGAACCTGCACATCATCAGCAAGGTCACGGATGCGAACGGCAAGACCCTGATGGAAGCCAAGCCCGTCATCGCCGGCGAGTCGGCGCCGCGGGTGCTGGACGAGCGCAATGCCTTCGTCATGGACAGCCTGCTGAAGGAGGTCGCGCGCACCGGGACGGCGGCGCGTGCCTCGGCGCAACTCAAGCGCACCGACATCGGTGGCAAGACCGGCACCACCAATGACTCGCACGATGCCTGGTTCGCCGGCTATGGTGGCGACCTTGTGGCGATCGCATGGCTGGGCTTCGACCAGCCGCGGCCGCTGGGGGAGCGTGAGACCGGCGGCGGGCTCGCGCTGCCGATCTGGATCAACTACATGGCCAAAGCGCTCAGCGGGGTGCCGGAGGCGCAGCGCACGGCACCGGCCGGGATCGTTCAGCTCGCGGGCGAGTACTACTACGTCGAGCACCAGCCCGGTCAGGGCGTGGCGAGCGTCGGCCTGGAGGACGGCCTGCCGCCGGAAGAGCAAACCAAGCGCGACACCGTCCGCGAACAGATCTTCTAGCGCGCTGACCCGGAGGTCAGCACGACTGGCGTGCCACCCAGCGCCGACAGCACGCGCGACAACGCGGCGAAGAGTTCGGCTCCGTCGCGCGTGTCGCGCCAGGCGCTGCCGTCCCACGCGTAATGGTGCGCCCCGCTGCGAGCGGCCATCCAGATCTGCTGCATCGGCGCCTGGCTGTTGACGACGACCTTCGAGCCGTCGGGCAACTCCAGCGTCAACACGTTGCCGGCACGCGTGACTTCGATGTCGCCACTGACGGCATCGATGGCGCTTTCGATGCTGCTCAGTACGGCTTCTGCGCGCTCGAGGAACTCGGTTTCGGTCATGCTAGAGTCATTTCGACCATGTCGACAGCCATGCCGCGCATTCTAGTGTTCGCCGCGCTTGCCGCGCTCGCCGGCTGCGGACAGAAGGGTCCGCTCACCTTGCCTCCGCCGCAGCCGACGAGCCAGTCAAAGCCGCCCGCCGAACGCCCGGCCGAGCGTCCCGCCACCCGCCCCTTCCCCGACGTGCCCGCCACGAACGAAAGCCAATGACGCCGGCGTGGCCCATGGGCGTCGGCTTCGATTACCGGAACGGCGAGCTGCACTGCGAGGACGTCGCCCTCGCCGGGCTTGCAGCCCGTTTCGGGACGCCGCTTTACGTCTATTCACGCGCCGCCGTCACCACGGCTTATCAGGCCTATGCAAACGCACTCGCTGGCCGCTCCGCGCTGGTCTGCTATGCGATGAAGGCGAACTCCAACCTGGCCGTGCTCGATGTGCTCGCCCGGCTCGGCGCGGGATTCGACATCGTCTCCGGCGGAGAGCTCGAACGCGTGCTCGCGGCCGGCGCCAGCGCGTCGAAAGTCGTGTTCTCAGGAGTCGGCAAAAGCGAGCGCGAGATCGAACGGGCCCTGGCCGTGGACATCCTGTGCTTCAACGTCGAGTCCGTGGCCGAGCTGGAGCGGATCGATGCCGTCGCGCAACGCCTGGGCAAGCGCGCGCGTGTCTCAATCCGCGTCAATCCGGATGTCGATGCCCGCACCCATCCTTACATTTCCACCGGGCTCAAGGAGAACAAGTTCGGCGTGAGCTACGAGCAGACGCTGGACGTGTATCGGGACGCCGCACGGCGGTCCGGGCTAGAAGTGGTGGGCATCGACTGTCACATCGGCTCGCAGATCACCGAGATTGCACCGTACCTCGATGCCGCCGAGCGCATCCTCGATCTCGTCGAGGCGCTCGAACGAGAGGGCATCGCGCTGGAGCACATCGACTTTGGCGGTGGCCTGGGGATCCGCTACCAGTCAGAGGAGCCGCCCCCGAGCTCAGAACTGGTGAAGGCACTGCTCGCGCGGCTCGACGCGCGCGGCCTTGGCCGCAGGCGCGTGATGTTCGAACCCGGACGCTCGATCGTCGGCAACGCCGGTGTATTGCTTACCCGCGTCGAGTACCTCAAGCATGGCGAAGCGAAGCACTTTGCGATTGTCGACGCCGCGATGAACGATCTGTTGCGGCCGACACTCTATGACGCCTGGATGGGCGTGGTGCCGGTCCGGCCCGGCCGCACCCCGGTGGAGACCTACGACATCGTCGGACCCATCTGCGAGTCCGGCGACTGGCTCGCGCGGGATCGCGCGCTGGCGCTCGCGCCCGGCGACCTGCTGGCCGTGACGAGCGCCGGCGCCTATGGCATGGCGATGGGCTCGAACTACAACACGCGTCCGCGCGCGGCCGAAGTCATGGTCGACGGCCCGCGGGCCTATTGCGTGCGGCAGCGCGAGCGCATCGAGGATCTCATCGCCGGCGAGTCCACGCTGCCGTAGTGCCGCGCGGCGACATGCCGTCATGCATCTGAGCGGCAACGCTCAGCCCTGGCGCGCCTCCGCGGCCGACCGGCGCCGCTTGGGGCCGGCCAGCCCGCCAGTGCCACAGGCGAGCACCGAGCAGCAGAGCCAGCACCGCCGCGTAGACCATCGGCTCCGCGAGATCGTTCTTCGCCAGCTTGTGAAACCAGTAGTGGAGCACGCCGAGGACGCCGATCGCATACACCAGTCGATGCAGGCGCTGCCAGTTGCGGCCCCCCAGTCGCCGCACCATGGCGTTCGTCGAGGTGGCGGCGAGCGGGATCATCAGGACGAAGGCGACGAAGCCAAGCGTGAGATAAGGCCGCTTTACGACGTCGGCCACGATGTCGGCCCATTCGAACCAGTGATCGAGCCAGACAAAGGCCGTCACGTGCAGCACGGCGTAGAAGAAGGCGAAGAGTCCCAGCATGCGACGCAGCCGCAGCAGCCAGTTCCACCCTGTCAGCCTGCGCAGCGGTGTAATCGACAACGTGATGAGCAGCAGCACCAGCGTCCACGTGCCCAGTGAGCGCAGGATGGCTTCAACCGGATTGGCACCCAGCGTCCCGTTGAATCCGCGCGATAGCAGATGCGCCAGCGGAACGAGCGCCAGCAGAAACACGCCGGCGCGCACCGCCCGCAAGACGCGTGGCGGAAGGTTGGACGGTATCCGCCCTGGCGCTGGCGACGCGCTGCTCATCAATAGAACTTCATCAGGTCCATGCCCGCGTAGAGGGACGCGACCTGTTCCGCATAGCCGTTGAACATCAGCGTGGGTCGCCGCCGGCTGAAGATCTCTTCCCCGAGGCGCCGCTCGCTCTTCTGGCTCCAGCGCGGGTGATCGCGCGCGGGGTTCACGTTGGAGTAGAAGCCGTACTCGCCCGGGTTCGATTTCTGCCAGGCCGTGGCCGGCTGCTTCTCGGTGAACCGGATGCGCACGATCGATTTCGCGCTCTTGAAGCCGTACTTCCAGGGCACTACCAGGCGCAGCGGAGCGCCATTTTGCGCCGGCAGGGTCTGCCCATACATGCCGAAGGCGAGCAAGGTCAGGGGGTGCATCGCCTCGTCGAGCCGCAAGCCTTCGGTGTACGGCCAGTCGATGACGGGATAGCTCAGTCCGGGCATCTGTTTGGGATCGGCCAGTGTCGTGAACTCGATGTATTTCGCGTTGCCCGTGGGTTCGACGCGGCGGATGAGTTCCGACAGCGGATACCCGACCCACGGCACGACGGCCGACCACGCTTCGACACAGCGCAGCCTGTACACGCGGTCCTCCATCGGGGCCAGCTTCAGCAGTGCCTCGATGTCCAGTGTCTGCGGCTTCTTGACTTCGCCCTCGATGCGGACCGTCCATGGGCGGGTCTTCAGTCGTTGCGGCGCCAGCCGCGCCGGATCTTCCTTCTCGGTCCCGAACTCATAGAAGTTGCAATAGTTGGTGACGAGCGCTGCCGCCGTCGGCTTCTCCATCAACGAAAGCGGGCTCGGACGACCCGGCAACGGCACCGTCGGGCTGGACTGGGCCTGCGCCCGCCGGAAGGCCGAAGCCGCCAGCGCGCCGGCCGTCGCTTGCAGCAGCGTTCGCCGTGCCCGGAAGTCAGTCTCGGGTGTGATTTCGGAGGGCTTGAGGTCGTTGTCGGGGCGGATCAGCATGGCGGGTCGGAGTTGTCATGCCTGTTGGTCGAATCCAGGCAGGATGTCTTACTGGCATAGCTCAGACCGCCCCGCGTCGCCGGAGTTTCGGCCGCTAGACTCGTGGCGACGGACCCTGTCCACGTAACCCGGGATTGCCGATGCATATCGAACATGAGGTCAAGCTGGACTTCAAGGATGTCCTGATCCGCCCGAAGCGCTCCACGCTGACTTCGCGCTCGGACGTCGACATTACCCGCGAGTTCGTCTTTCGCCATGCCGGCGTCAAGTATCACGGCATCCCGATCATCGCATCGAACATGGACACCACGGGAACGTTCGAGATGGCGCGCGCACTCGATGCGTTCCGGCTGTCGACGGCCCTGCACAAGCACTACAGCGTCGATGAGTGCATACGCTTCTTCCAGTCGCTCGAGCGCAAGTCCGCCGCGTTCTATTCAATGGGCATCACGAAGGCCGACGAGGAGAAGTTCAAGCGCGTCGTCGATGCGGCGGGCGACGCTGTCGGGTACGTGTGCATCGACGTCGCCAACGGTTACCACGAGAACTTCGGCACTTTCGTGACCCGCATCCGTTCCGCCTACCCGCGGCTGGTCATCATGGCCGGCAATGTCGTCACCGGCGAAATGACCGAGGAGCTGATCCTTTCGGGCGCCGACATCGTCAAGGTCGGCATCGGTCCGGGATCGGTCTGCACGACACGCAAGATGACCGGCGTCGGATACCCCCAGCTTTCGGCGGTCATCGAGTGTGCGGACGCCGCGCACGGGTTGTCCGGCCTCATCTGTGCCGACGGTGGCTGCAGCACGCCCGGCGACGTGGCCAAGGCCTTCGGTGGCGGTGCGGACTTCGTCATGCTCGGAGGCATGTTCGCCGGGCACGACGAATCGGGTGGCGAGCGCGTCGAACGCGACGGCGCGACCTACCAGCGCTTCTATGGCATGAGCAGCAAGGCCGCAATGGAGCGCTACGCGGGCGGAGTGGCCGAATATCGCGCGGCCGAAGGCAAGGAGGTCCTGGTGCCCTACCGCGGCCCGGTCGCCAACACGGCGCAGGAAATACTCGGCGGCGTGCGCTCGGCCTGCACCTACGTCGGCGCCCGCCGGCTCAAGGAGCTGTCAAAGCGGACGACGTTCGTGCGCGTGACGCAGCAATTGAACGAGGTGTTCGGCAAAGCCTAGTGGGCTGTGCTCTACACCGCAGCCCGACCCACTGCTACTTGCGCAGCCCCTGGATGTAGTCCGCGACAGCGCGCATCTCGTTGTCCGTCAGGCGGGCGGCAATCTGCTGCATCGGAACATTGTTGCGGCGGACGCCGTCGCGGAACGCCTGCAGCGTGGCGACGGTGTATTCCGAATGCTGCCCGGCCAGGCGCGGATACTGGATCGGGATGCCGACTCCGGTCGGGCTATGGCAACCACTGCAGGCCGGCAGCGCCTTGTCCGGGATGCCGGCCCGCCAGATCCGCTGGCCGAGCTCCAGGGTGTCCTTGTTGCGCGCTACGCCGGGCTTGGCCGACTGGCTTGAATACCAGGCCGCGACATCGCGCCGGTCCTGCTCCGACAGCGTGGCGGCCATGCCGTTCATGATCGAATTCTCGCGGGCCGGGACCTTCTCGCCGGGACGCACCGTGTAGTCCAGGAGCTGCTTGACCAGGTACTGAGCGTGCTGCTGGGCCAGGATGGGATTGGACGCGATCGTCGAGTTGCCATCGTTTGCATGGCAGGCCGCGCATACCTGCGAGGCGATCTGCTGGCCCTTGGCAGCATCCGGCTTCGCGGTCGGCTTGTCCTGCGCCAGCGCCGAAGCGCACAGGGTGGTCAGTGCCGCCAGTATGGGCAGGGAACGACGCCACATCGACTTTCTCATCACGTGCCTTCGATCGTTGAGCCCGCCGCAATCCGGTGACAGCCCAGAGGGAGACTGCGCTGCCATTCCGTTTCTGCATGGAATCGCGGGCGGCTTCGCAAAGCCGCGTATTCTACCGAAGTCCACCGTCACGCCCCTCGGCAGTTTCCGTGCAGTTGTTTCATTCCGCGCGCTTTGTCATCTCGGTCGCCGAACTGGCGGGGCTGGCCCCTCCAGGGCTGCCGGAGATCGCATTTGCCGGACGGTCGAACGCCGGCAAGTCGACGGTCATCAACGTGCTGACCCAGCAGAAGCGGCTCGCGTTCGCCAGCAAGACCCCCGGACGCACGCAGCTGCTCAACTTCTTTGCGCTGAGCGAGAAGAACGAGCTTGGCCAGCGCGTCGAACGCGGCTATCTGGTCGACCTGCCCGGCTACGGCTACGCGCGCGCCGATGCGTCGCAGCGTGCCACCTGGGATGAACTGGTCGGCGGTTACGTGCGCGAACGCCAGTCACTGATCGGCATCGTGATCGTCATGGACGCGCGTCGGCCATTCATGCCCGGCGACGATGCACTGCTGCAGTTCATCGACCGCCGCGGCTGCCTGATGCACTTTTTGCTGAACAAGTCGGACCAGCTGGGCACCATGGAAAAGCGCGCAGCGCTGGCGCTGGCACAGCGGCGCGCCGAGGCGATCGGACCGCGCGCCAGTGCCCAGCTTTTTTCCGGGCTCAAGCGCGAAGGCATCGAGGTGCTGGCCGAGACACTGACGCGCTGGATGCTCGCGTGAGCAAGACCTCGCCGTATCATGCGCGGGCAAAAAGAAAGGCCCGGGGCTTGCGCCCAGGGCCGGAAGTTGCCTCGTTTTAAGAAGGCACCCGCTCAGGGAGGTAACGCGGGAGACGACAAAGCGTCTGTCATCTAGGGCAGACGATAGCGAAGCAGGTTCAATACTCCGAACTGGGATTTTCCCTCATGCAGATCCTTGGTCAGTTTCCCTCCGTGCGCATGCGGCGCATGCGACGCGACGATTTCTCCCGCCGCCTGATGCGCGAGAACACGGTCAGCACCGATGACTTGATCTATCCCGTCTTCATCCTCGACGGCCAGCGGCGGCGCGAGGCCGTGGCCTCGATGCCTGGCGTCGAGCGCCTGTCGATCGATGAATTGTTGCCGGTGGCGGACGAGTGCGTACGGCTCGGCATCCCGGTCATGGCACTCTTCCCGGTGCTCGAAGGCGAACTCAAGTCCGCTGACGGGCGGGAAGCCAAGAACCCGGAAGGGCTGGTGCCGCGTACCGTGCGGACGCTGAAGCAGCACTTTCCTCAGCTCGGCCTGTTGACCGACGTCGCGCTCGACCCGTTCACGACCCACGGGCAGGACGGCCTGATCGATGACGACGGCTACGTGCTGAACGACGAAACGCTCGAGGTCCTGGTGCAGCAGGCTCTCGTTCAGGCCGCCGCCGGCGTGGATATCGTCGCCCCCAGCGACATGATGGATGGCCGGATCGGCGCCATTCGGCGCGCCCTCGAAGGCGCCGGCCACATCCACACGCGAATCATGGCCTATTCGGCCAAGTACGCCAGCGCGTTCTACGGCCCGTTCCGGGATGCGGTCGGGTCGGCGTCCAATCTCGGCAAGTCGAACAAGATGGTCTACCAGATGGACCCTGCGAACACGGATGAAGCGCTGTGGGAAGTGGGCCTCGACCTCGCAGAGGGTGCCGACATGGTGATGGTCAAGCCCGGTATGCCGTACCTCGACATCGTGCGGCGCGTGAAAGACGAATTCCATGCGCCGACATTCGCCTACCAGGTGAGTGGCGAATACTCGATGCTGAAGGCAGCCGCGGCCAACGGCTGGCTCGACGAGCGCAAGGTCGTGCTCGAAGCCTTGCTGGCGTTCAAGCGCGCTGGCGCCGACGGCGTGCTGACTTACTTCGCGCTGACGGTCGCGCGCTGGCTGAAAGAGCAGCGATAGGCCGTTACTGTGAAGTGGGTTGAAATCGGCCTGCACCGCGCGCAGGAACTCCCCGGCGAGCCAGGCAGCCTGCCGGTCGAGGGCTTCCTGTGGCTCGATGTCCTGCATGACGAAGTGAGCGCCGATCCGGAGGCGCTGCGTACGGCGATCCAGCGCATCGCCGGCGTGCGCCTGTACGACCTCCATCTGCAGGACGCTGCCAATCTGCAGCACCCGTCGTATTTCGACGGCACGAACGAGTACGACATGCTGGTCTTCCGCAAGCTCGCCATGGCCGAAGCGAAGCCTCTGGAGGAAAAGGCCGGGTCAGCCAACGAGCGCCGCATGCTGCAGGAGATCGTGACACGCCCGATCACGTTCTTTCTGCTGGAACGCCTGCTCGTCACCGTGCGGCAGGGTTCGAGCAGGACGATCGATCAGGTCCGCCAGCGCCTGCTGGATCCGAAAGTGCGAACCGAGGGGTCGCCCTTCGATCGATCCCGACTACCCAAGTCGCCCGGCGAACTGATGCTGCGCATGCTCAATGGCATGGTCGACCGCTATCTTGAACTGCGCGAGCCGCTGTCGGACCGGCTCGACCGCTGGCAGCGGGACCTGCTCGATCCGCGGCGCCCATTTAGCAACTGGTCGGCCCTGCTCGAGGCCCGCATCGAACTGCGCAAGCTCGAGAACCTGTGCGAAGGGCAATATGACGCGCTGACCGAACTGCGCGACGCCTACCTGGATGAGACCGACGACGCCAACCTCAATGACGCCTATCTTGTGCGGTTAAATGACGTGCTGGAACACATCCAGCGCGTTCTGCACCACGCCCGGCGACTCGAAGCATCGGCCGAATCGGCGGTACAACTGCACTTCTCCGCCAACACTCACCAGACGAACGAGATCGTCCGCAAGATAACGGCAATTGCCGCCATCTTCGCCCCCCTGACCTTGCTGGCCGGCCTGTGGGGAATGAACTTCGACCAGATCCCGCTGGCGCACCACCCGCACGGCTTCTGGATCGTGTCCGCCGGATTCGGTGCAATCGCGCTGGTGATGCTGCTTTACTTCTGGGCACGCCGCATCTTGAGCCGTCCGCGACCGCCGAAGCCCCTGCGCCGGCGGGACTGAGGCGCCTCAGCGCACCAGACCGCAGCCGGTGTAAAACGCGCCATTGGCGGCGACGACGACGCGATAGCCGAACGCGGCTTCCGACATCGTGTCGCTGCACAAGCCGCGCGAAAATTCGATGCGAAATGGCCCCGCGCTAGTGTCCGATGCATACGCCACGGTCCCGCTGGCCTCCAGCAGAGGCCGCACTGGCAGCGACAAAGCCCCGTCGAGCCAGCGCAGCCTTGCGCCCTTGCCGTCGAGCACGAAGCTCCATGACGGCTCGTTGCCGGCTGCCCACAGCCTGGCATCAACCGGGATGTTGGTCGGCCGCTCCGCGCAGGTTCCGACCCAGCCCAGCGATCGTTGCAGGCGGGTGGCGGTCACGCGTCCGTTTTCGGAGTAGCCCGCAAACTCGAAGTAGATCCCGCGCTGTGGATCGGCCGACTGCTGCCAGCGCTGCTGGATCGCCTTGAAGAGCAGTCCGCCCTCGGTCGCGTCGATGATCGGCTGGCCCTGCGGCGCCAACGCCGCTTTCTTGCCGCTGCCAACACAGGGCCTGAACAGCCACTTGTTGAATTCGTAGCGGGCAAAGCCCGACATCGGCACGCTCGGCGGGACATCGGCGGCTGTTGCCGTGCCGACGGCGGCGATGGCCAGCGCCGGCAGGAACCTGGATCTTCATTCGCTCTTCTACTCCTGGTTGTCGGCGAGCCGGCGCAGCACGCGCGCGTCACGCTTGGACGGACGACCCCGGATCGCAGCAGCGGGCTCCTTCATCAGTCGCGCCGCCTCCTTCGCCTGGGTACGCCGCGCGACGCTCTCGGCCGCCTCGGTGTAGAGCAGCCGGGCTACTGAAGCCGGGCCGCGCACTGTGGACAGTCCACTGACGACGACGTCGAACGCTTCGTCACCGCGCTGGACGCTCAGCCGTTCGCCCACGCGCAAGGTACGTGCCGGCTTGACGCGCTCGCCGGCGACGCGCACCTGGCCACGCTCCACCGCAGTGGCCGCCATCGAGCGGGTCTTGAAAAATCGCGCGGCCCAGAGCCATTTGTCGAGTCGAACGGTCCCGTCCATGACGTCGTCGCGTTCAATACGCCGATGTTAGCGGTGCGACATCATCGAGCAACACGCCCGCACGATCACCGCGACCGGGCCGATGTCATGCCATAAGCGGCGGTTGTGTCTCGTCGACCACCCAGCGCAGATACGCGGGCAGCCCGGCGACGACCGGGATCGCGACGATCTCCGGAACCTCGTACGGATGCAGCGCCCGGATCGCCTCCTGGATTTCCGGCAGCCGCTCCCGGGTCGACTTGATCAGCAGCGGCACTTCGACCGCGCGCTCGATCGCGCCCTGCCAGCGGTACACCGAGTCCACGGCCGGCAGGCGGTTCACGCAGGCTGCCAGCTTTTGCTCGACCAGGGTGCGCGCGAGGCGGTCCGCGACCTCCGCGTCCGGGCAGTTGGTCAGCACGATCAGCACATTGTCGATCACTTGAGCAGTCGCCTCCGCGTCAGGACCAGCGCAATGAAGTAGCAAGCCGTACCCCACGCCGCAAGCAGCACGAAGTCGCGCACGCCGTGCGCGGGCCAGCGCCCCAGTGCCAGCGGCCGCACGAGGTCCACGGCGGCGGTCATCGGCAGCCACTGGGCGATCACACGCAACCATTCGGGCAGCTGCGAGAGCGGGAAATACACGCCGGACAGAAACACCAGCGGCATGACGACGACCGTGAAGTAGTTGGACAGCAGATCGTAGCTGCGTGCGACCGCGTTGACGATCAACGCCATCGCCGCGAAGACAAGCGCGATGAACATGGCCACCGGCAGCACCAGCAGCGAAAGCGGCTCGCGCGAGATGTCGAGCGCCCAGATCATCAGCAGGATGCAGAACGCCGTGAACGTCGCCTTGCTGGCGGCCCAGACGAGTTCACCGAGCAGCAGATCGTCCACGGAAAGCGGCGTGTGCAGGATGGCGTCCCACGTCTTCTGCACGTGCATCCGGGAGAACGCGCCCCACAGCGCCTCGAACTTGGCGGAGTACATCACGCTCATCGCGATCGAACCCGTGGCGAGGAACTGCAGGTAGGTCACGCCCTCGATCTGGGGCAAGAGGCTGCCCAGTCCGTAGCCGAAGGCAACGATGGTGAGCAGCGGCTCGACGACGTTGGTCAGCAAACGCTCGACGAAAAGTTTGCGCCAGACGAGAAAGTTGCGCCGCCAGACCGGGATGAACCGCAGCGAAACGCGCGGCATCGCCCACGGCGAGTCAATCTCCGATGCGGGAGCCAGCGCGGCACTCACGATTCGGCCCTCATCTCGCGACCGGTGAGCTTGAGGAACAGGTCTTCCAGGTTGGCAGGACGATGCAGGTATCGCACTCCGGGACGCGACTCGAGCGAGTGCAGGGCCAGGGTCGGATCGCGCGCATAGCAGAAGACGGTCTCGCCGGTGATCTCGATCCGCGCCGCCAGGTCTCGCCCGATGGCCTCGGCCCACTGCATGGCGCCGTCGCCGTAGACCTCGAGCACCTGCGGCTCGATGTGCTCGGCAATCAGCGCGCGCGGCGCACCCTCGGCGATCATCCGGCCATGGTCGATCACGGCCAGCCGGTCCGCCAGGCGCTCGGCCTCGTCCATGAAGTGCGTCGTCAGTACGATCGTCTTGCCGCGTGACAACAGCTGCTTCAGGCGATCCCAGATCACGTGCCGGGCCTGCGGGTCCAGACCCGTCGTCGGCTCGTCCATGAACACGAGGTCGGGGTCGTTGACCAACGCCCGCGCCAGAGTCAGCCGGCGCTTCATGCCACCCGAGAGTTCACCGATCCTGGCGTCCCGCTTGTGGCTCAGGCTGGCGAAGTCGAGCAGGGATGGCAGCCGCTGCGCTACTTCGCGGTCCGCGAGTCCGTAGTAACGACCGTAGACGATCAGGTTCTCGGCGACCGTGAAGTCGGGGTCGAGGTTGTCCATCTGCGGAACCACCCCGACCCGGATCCGCGCGCGCCGCGCCTCGCGCGGGACCGGCTCCCCGACCAGCCGGATCGTGCCACTGTCGGGTTGCGTCAGCCCGAGGCAACAACGCAACGTCGTGGTCTTGCCGGCACCATTGGGCCCGAGCAGCGCATAACACTCCCCGCGCCGTATGGAGAACGAGAGTCCGTCGACGACGGGTGCCTGGCCGTAGATCTTGCGCAGTTCGCGCACGGCGAGCACCTCGTCGACAATCGAGGCGGATGCAACCGCGGTGTCCATGGGCTCCAGAATGCAAAAAGGCCTGCCGCGTGGCAGGCCTGGGCAGAGCGGGGAATGTTAGCGCCGCCGGCCTGGCAGCGCTATGCGGTCCGTGGGATGACCAGTACGGCGATCAGCTCGCGTCGGCTGCGCCTTCTTCCTTCACGACCGGAAGCGGACGATCGACGAGTTCCATGAATGCCATCGGCGCGTTGTCACCCACGCGAAAGCCCATCTTCAGGATGCGCGTGTAGCCGCCATTGCGGGTCTTGTAGCGTGGGCCGATCTCGCTGAACAGCTTGACGACCATTTCGCGATCGCGCAGGCGATTGAACGCCAGGCGCTTGTTCGCGACGGTGGGCTCACGCCCGAGCGTGATCAGCGGCTCGACCACGCGCCGCAGCTCCTTCGCTTTCGGCAAAGTCGTCTTGATGGCTTCGTGACGAAGCAGCGAATTCGTCATGTTGCGCAGCATCGCGAGGCGATGGCTGCTGGTGCGGTTCAGCTTCCGCAATCCGTGTCCGTGACGCATGGTTCTTCCTTTCAGTCTTTAACGGCCCGCAGGGCGGGCGTTTGTGAATCCGACTCTTCGATCCCTCGCGGGCGGGTCGGTTGGTCTTCCGGCGCGGCGTGTGTCTCCGCTCCTCGCTCTCGTATCCGAGGCTCCGCGCAGCCGATACTGCCCTTGGCTGCGCGCGCCTTCCTTACTTGTCCAGGCCCGCAGGCGGCCAGTTTTCCAGCTTCATCCCGAGCGTCAGGCCGCGCGCAGCGAGCACTTCCTTGATCTCGTTCAGCGACTTGCGCCCCAGGTTCGGCGTCTTCAGCAGCTCGTTCTCGGTCCGCTGGATCAGGTCGCCGATGTAGTAGATGTTCTCTGCCTTCAGGCAGTTGGCCGAACGCACGGTGAGCTCGAGGTCGTCGACCGGACGCAGCAGGATCGGATCGACCTGCGGCGAACGCGACGCGGCCGCTGCCGACGTCTCCGCCATGCCCTCCAGAGCACCGAAGACCTGCAACTGGTCCATCAGGATGCGGGCCGACTGGCGCACCGCTTCTTCCGGGGTGATCGCGCCATTGGTCTCGATCGTCATCACGAGCTTGTCAAGATCGGTGCGCTGCTCGACGCGCGCGGCCTCGACCGCGTACGACACCCGCTTGACCGGCGAGAACGACGCGTCCATCACGATGCGGCCGATCGTCTTGCTGTGATCGTCACGGAATGCGCGGACGTTGCCCGGAACATAACCGCGGCCCTTCTCGACCTTCAACTGCATCTCAAGGTGGCCGCCACCGGACAGGTGCGCGACGATGTGA
The DNA here is from genome assembly GCA_963780715.1 of uncultured beta proteobacterium. Classification (GTDB taxonomy): domain Bacteria; phylum Pseudomonadota; class Gammaproteobacteria; order Burkholderiales; family Burkholderiaceae_F; genus JALORV01. Next base: position 99,092 of record CAWADK010000006.1, on the reverse strand, counting down.
TCCGGGTTCACGATCTCGACGTCATGCGGCAGCTCGATGTCGCCCGCCGTGACAACGCCCTCGCCTTCCTTGCGCAGCGTCAGCGTGACCTCGTCACGATTGTGCAGCTTGAAGACGATGCCCTTCAGGTTGAGCAGGATGTCGACGACGTCCTCGCGCACGCCATCGACCGTCGAGTACTCGTGCACGACGCCGGTCATCTGCGCTTCGGTCGGGGCATAGCCGACCATCGACGACAGCAGGATGCGCCGCAGCGCGTTGCCGAGCGTGTGGCCGTAGCCCCGCTCGAACGGTTCCATCGTGACGATCGCGGCGTTCGGGCCGACGGCCTCGACCTCGATCGCGCGTGGCTTCAGTAGTGCTGTGCTTGCCATTGCTTCGTTCCCTTCAATACCCTCGGCTCGTTACGCCGATAAGGCTGATGGTGAGGGCTGGTGAGGATTCGAAATCGGGCGCCCGAACCGATTCCGACGCCGGACCGCGAAGCGGGCCGGCGTCCCTGAACTCGTTAGCGCGAGTACAACTCGACGACCAGCGACTCGTTGACGTCCTGCGCCACCTCGCCGCGATCCGGCAGTTGCTTGAACTTGCCTTCCATCTTCTTGGAGTCAACATCGACCCACGAGGGGAAGCCCGAACCCTCAGCCAGCGCCAGCGCTTCCTGGATGCGGCCCTGCTTCTTGGCCTTCTCGCGCACGGTGATGATGTCGCCCGACTTGACCAGCATCGACGGGATGCCCGCGGTCTCGCCGTTGAGCGCGATCGCACGGTGACCCACCAGCTGGCGTGCCTCGGCGCGGGTGGCACCGAAGCCCATGCGGTAGACGACGTTGTCCAGGCGCGATTCGAGCAGCATGATCAGGTGCTCGCCGGTGTTGCCCTTGCGGCGCGAGGCTTCCTGGTAATAGCGGCGGAACTGGCGCTCGAGCACGCCGTACATGCGCTTCAGCTTCTGCTTCTCGCGCAGCTGCGTGCCGTAGTCCGACTGGCGCGCACCCGAGGTGCGGCCGTGCTGGCCCGGCTTGCTGTCCGCCTTGGCCTTCGAATCAAAGGCGCGGCGCGAGCTCTTGAGAAAAAGGTCAGTACCCTCGCGGCGCGAGAGCTTCAGTTTTGGTCCGGTATAGCGTGCCACTTCGATCTTCCTTTCATCCTGCGGCCTCGCCGCATTAAGTCACCGCTCGAGGCGGCGACACCAAGGCAGTTACCTGCCGTTGTAATGAAAAATTTCGTCTGGCTCCGCCAGCGAAATTTTCAAACTACTCCGCGCGAAAGTAGGTTTGCACTTTCGCGCGCCTGCTTAAACTCGGCGGCGCTTCGGCGGCCGCACCCCGTTGTGCGGAACCGGGGTGATGTCCTGGATCGACGTCACGCGAATGCCGATTGCATTCAGCGCGCGCACCGACGACTCACGGCCGGGGCCGGGGCCGGTGATGCGTACTTCGACGTTCTTGATGCCGTGCTCCTGCGCAGCCCGGCCTGCATTCTCGGCTGCGACCTGAGCCGCGAAAGGCGTCGACTTGCGCGAGCCCTTGAAGCCCTGGCCGCCCGAACTCGCCCACGACAACGCGTTGCCCTGACGATCGGTGATCGTGATGATCGTGTTGTTGAAGGACGCGTGGACGTGCGCAATCCCGTCGGAGACAACCTTCTTGACCTTCTTGCGGGCGCGCTGCTGGGCGGCAACCTGCTGCGGGGACGGATTCTTCGCCATCGATTACGTTCCTTTCTTCAGCGCAACCCCGGCCTTGCGCGGGCCCTTGCGCGTACGAGCATTGGTGCGGGTGCGCTGGCCGCGCACCGGCAGGCCGCGACGATGACGCACACCACGGTAGGTACCGAGGTCGATCAGGCGCTTGATCGACAGCTGGATCTCGCGGCGCAGGTCACCTTCGACCGAGGTGCGCCCGATCTCCTCGCGGATGCGCTCGAGCTCCGCGTCATTCAGTTCCTTGATCTTCTTGGAGTAAGGAACCGCGGCCGCATCCAGGATGGCGCGCGCGCGCGCGCGCCCGATGCCATAGATCGCAGTCAGGCCGATCTCGGCGTGCTGATGCGGCGGGATGTTGATACCGACAATACGAGCCATTCTGTGTCCTCGTTCGGGCAACTAGCCTTGACGCTGCTTGTGACGCGGATCGGTGCAGATCACACGCACGACACGCTTGCGGCGGATGATCTTGCACTTGCGGCACATCTTCTTGACGGAAGCCATCACTTTCATCTTGTTCTCCAACCGCGCTACTTGGCGCGGAACACTATGCGGGCCCGCGACAGGTCATAAGGCGTCAGCTCCACCGTAACCTTGTCGCCCGGGAGGATCCGGATGTAGTGCATCCGCATCTTTCCGGAGATATGCCCCAGCACCACATGCCCGTTTTCCAGCTTCACCCGGAACGTGGCGTTCGGGAGATTCTCGAGAATCTCCCCCTGCATCTGGATCGCGTCGTCCTTGGCCATCGATATGAGCTCAGCGCGGCAACTGCCCGCCGAATCCCTTGAAGTTGGCCTTCTTCAGCAGCGACTCGTACTGGTGCGTCATCAGGTAGGCCTGCACCTGCGCCATGAAGTCCATCGTCACGACGACGACGATCAGCAGCGACGTGCCGCCGAAGTAGAACGGCACCGAGAAGCGTGCGTTCAGGAACTCGGGCACCAGGCAGACAAACGTGATGTAGATCGCGCCGGCGAGCGTCAGCCGCATCAGGATCTTGTCGATGTAGCGCGCCGTCTGCTCGCCCGGCCGGATGCCCGGCACGAATGCACCGCTCTTCTTCAGGTTGTCCGCCGTCTCCTTGCTGTTGAAGACGAGCGCCGTATAGAAGAAGCAGAAGAACACGATCAGCGACGCATACAGGAACATGTACAGCGGCTGCCCGGGCGAAAGCGCCGCCGCCAGGTCCCGGATCCAGCGCGTCGCATCGCCCGTGGTGAACCAGCTCGCCAGCGTGGCCGGGAACAGGATCAGCGACGAGGCGAAGATCGGCGGGATCACGCCCGACATGTTGAGCTTGAGCGGCAGGAACGAGCTCTGCCCGCCATAGATCTTGTTGCCGACCTGGCGCTTGGCGTAGTTGACCGTGATCTTGCGCTGGCCGCGCTCGACGAACACGACGAAGGCCGTGACGACGACGATCAGCGCGATGATGAAGATCGCCGCCAGCGGATTGATGCCGCCGGTGCGCACGAGTTCGAAGAGCCCCCCGATCGCCGTCGGCAGCCCGGCCACGATGCCGGCGAAGATGAGGATCGAAATTCCGTTGCCGAGGCCCGCTTCGGTGATCTGCTCGCCGAGCCACATCAGGAACATCGTCCCGGTGACGAGCGACACCACGCAGATGAACCGGAACATCAGGCCGGGATCCAGCACCAGGCCCTGCTGCGACTCGAGCGCCACCGAGATGCCGATCGCCTGGAAGATCGCCAGGCCCAGCGTGCCGTAGCGCGTGTACTGCGTGATCTTGCGGCGGCCAGACTCGCCTTCCTTGCGCAGGCCCTCGAGCGAAGGGAGCACATAGGTCAGCATCTGCATGATGATCGACGCCGAGATGTACGGCATGATCCCCAGCGCAAACACCGAGAAGCGCGACAGCGCGCCACCCGAGAACATGTTGAACAGGCCCAGGATTCCGCCCTGCTGCGAGTTGAAGAGCTGCCGCAACTGGTCAGGGTCGATGCCCGGCACCGGAATGTGCGTGCCAATCCGGTAGACGATCAGCGCCATCAGCAGGAAGATCAGGCGACGCTTCAGGTCGCCGTACTTTCCGGTGCTGCCGATGGTCGTAGATGCGCTGGTTGCCACGCGGGAATGTCCTGTTTACGTCAGCTGAGGCCGATTACTGCTTCTTCGATGGCGCTTTTGCGGCCGGCTTCTCGGCCGGCTTGTTCGCCGCGGCCTTGATCGCGGCCGCCTTGTCCGCAACCGCTTTCTTTGCCGCTGCCTTCTTCGCCGTGTCCGGCGTCACCGCCGGTTCGACCACCGAGCCGCCGGCGGCTTCAATCGCGGCCTTCGCACCCTTGGTGACGCCGATGCCACGCACGATCACTTTGCGCGACAGCTCGCCGGTCTTGACCACGCGCGCGTCGAGCGCGAGCGACGAGACGACGCCCGCCTGCTTCAGCACCGCGAGGTCGACCTCCTCGATGCCAAGACGCTGCAGGTCAGCAAGCCGAACCACTTCGACGTAACGACGTGACAGCGACGTAAAGCCGCGCTTGGGCAGGCGGCGATACAGCGGCATCTGGCCGCCCTCGAAACCGACCTTGTGAAAGCCGCCGGCGCGGGACTTCTGCCCCTTGTGGCCACGTCCGGCCGTCTTGCCCCAGCCGGAGCCAATGCCGCGACCCACGCGGTGGCGCGCACTCTTGCTGCCCGCCGCCGGTTTCAGATTGTTGAGGCGCATCGTCGACCCCTGTGATTACTCGCCGACCTGAACCAGGTAGGCAACCTTGTTGATCATGCCGCGCACTGCTGGCGTGTCTTCCAGTTCGCGTGTCTGGCGCATCTTCTTCAGGCCGAGCCCGCGCACGGTCGCCTGGTGCGACACCTTGGCGGAAATTGGGCTCTTGACCAGCGTGACCTTGAGCGTCTTCTTCATCGTTTCTCTCCGGCTCAGCCGAACACTTCCTCGACCGACTTGCCGCGCTTGGCCGCGATCTCGGCCGGGGTGCGCAGCTTGCTGAGCGCATCCAGCGTGGCGCGCACCAGGTTGTACGGGTTGGTCGAGCCATGGGACTTGGCCACGATGTTGCGGATGCCCATGACGTCAAAAACTGCGCGCATCGGGCCGCCAGCGATGACGCCGGTACCTTCAGCCGCCGGCGACAGCATTACCCTCGACGCGCCGTGCTTGCCTTCGACAAAGTGGTGCACCGTTCCGTTCTTCAGCGGCATCTTCGCCATGGCGCGGCGCGCCTTTTCCATCGCCTTCTGGACCGAGACCGGCACCTCACGTGCCTTGCCCTTGCCCATGCCGATGCGGCCATCGCCGTCACCGACCACGGTCAGCGCGGCAAAGCCCAGGATGCGACCACCCTTCACCACCTTGGTGACGCGGTTGATCGCGATCATCTTTTCCTTGATGCCGTCGTCACGATCCTCGGAGACGACACCTTTCGGTTGCACTCGTGCCATGTGACTGCCCCTTAGAACTTCAGTCCGGCTTCACGCGCGGCATCCGCCAGCGCCTTGACCCGGCCATGGAATCGGTAACCCGCACGATCGAAAGCCACGCTCTCGATGCCGGCCGCCTTCGCCTTCTGGGCGATGCGTGTCCCGACGATCTTGGCGGCATTCACATTGCCGCCCTTGCCCTTGGCCGAGGCGAGCTGCGTGCGCACCTCGGGCTCGACCGTCGAGGCCGTCGCGAGCACCTTGCCGCCGTCTGCGGAGATCACGCTGGCGTAGATATGCAGGTTGGTCCGGCTGACGGTCAGTCGCTCGACCTTCTGCAGCGCAATGCGGGCACGCGTAGCGCGCGCACGACGGAGACGGGATTCCTTCTTCTCAATCATGGATGACCTCTCGCCGCCTTATTTCTTCTTGGTCTCTTTGATGACCACGGTCTCGTCGGCGTAGCGCACGCCCTTGCCCTTGTAAGGCTCCGGCGGCTTGTAGCCACGCACTTCAGCCGCGACCTGGCCGACCTGCTGCTTGTCGGCTCCCTTGATGACGATCTCGGTCTGCGTCGGGGTCTCGCACTTCACACCCGCGGGCATCTGGTGCACGACCGGATGCGAAAAGCCGAGCGACAGGTTGAGCTTGTCGCCCTGGGCCTGAGCGCGATAACCGACACCGACCAGCGTGAGCTTCTTGGCGAAGCCCTTCGAGACGCCCTCGACCATGCCCGCCACCAGCGCGCGCATCGTCCCGCTCATCGCGTTCGCTTCACGCGACTCGTCGGCGGCGGCAAACGAAACCTTGCCGTCGGCCAGTTCCACCTTGACGCGGCTCGAAAGCGGCTGCTGCAACGTGCCCAGCGGCCCCTTGACCGTGATGTTGCCGGCGGCGATCTGGACGTCCACGCCCTTTTCGACCGTCACCGGGATTCGTGCAACTCGAGACATTGTCTTCCTCCGCCCGTTACGCGACGTAGCAGAGGACTTCGCCGCCGACGCCCTGACTGCGCGCCCTGCGGTCGGTCATCACACCGCGCGAGGTCGAAACGATCGCCACGCCCAGGCCGTTCATCACGGCCGGAATGTCGTCACGGCCCTTGTAGACACGCAGCCCCGGACGCGAGACGCGCTCGAGGCTCTCGATGACCGGGCGGCCGGCGTAGTACTTCAGGCCGATGCGAAGTTCCGGCTTGCCATCGTTGGCGTTGACCTGGAAGCCCTCGATATAGCCCTCGTCCTTGAGGACCTGGGCGATGGCAACCTTGACTTTCGACGACGGCATCGCGACTTCAGGCTTCTCCACCCGCTGTGCATTGCGGATGCGGGTCAGCATGTCGGCGATGGGATCACTCATGCTCATGTGCGTTCCTCGCTTACCAGCTGGCCTTGGTCAGGCCTGGGATGTCACCGCGCATCGCGGCCTCACGGATCTTGGCGCGCGCGAGCCCGAACTTGCGGAACGTGCCACGCGGACGGCCAGTCAGCGCACAGCGGTTGCGCAGCCGGGTCGGGCTGGCATTGCGCGGCAGTGCCTGCAGGCGCTTCATCGCGTCCATGCGCTCGTCCATCGAGCGCGCCTGGTCGGCAATGATGGACTTGAGCTCGGCGCGCCTGGCCGCGTGCTTCTTGACCGCGGCTTCGCGCTTCGCTTCGCGATTCACTAATGCGAGTTTCGCCATTCTCCCCTCGCTTAATTGCGGAACGGGAACCGGAACGCGGCGAGAAGCGCCTTCGCTTCGTCGTCCGACTTCGCGGTCGTCGTGATACTGATGTTCATGCCACGGAGCTTGTCGATCTTGTCGTACTCGATCTCCGGGAAGATGATCTGTTCCTTCAGCCCGATGTTGTAGTTGCCACGGCCGTCAAACGCACGGCCCGACACGCCGCGGAAGTCGCGCACGCGCGGCAGCGCCACGGTGACCAGCCGGTCGAGGAACTCGTACATGCGCTCACCGCGCAGCGTCACCATCGTGCCGATGGCGAGGTCTTCGCGGATCTTGAAGTTCGCAATGGCCTTGCGGGCCTTGGTCACCACCGGCTTCTGGCCGGCGATCTTGGTCAGGTCGCCGACGGCCATGTCAATGTTCTTCTTGTCATTGACGGCCTCGCCGACGCCCATGTTCAGCGTGATCTTCGTGATGCGCGGCACCTGCATGACGGACTTGTAGCCGAACTTGCTCATCAGTTCGGGCACGACCTTCTCGCGGTACTGGCTATGGAAACGCGCCATGTCCGACTCCCTTACTGCTTCGCGCCGACGACGGCGCCGTTGCTCTTGAACACGCGCAGCCTCTTGCCGTCGACCAGCTTGATTCCGACTCGGTCGCCCTTGCTGGTGGCCGGATTGAAAAGCATGACGTTCGACTGGTCGATCGGCATCGTCTTGTCGATGATGCCGCCGGTCTCGCCCTTCATCGGGTTCGGTCGGACGTGCTTCTTGACGACGTTGATGCCCTCGACGACAAGGTGCGAACCGTCGACCCGGCGCAGCACCGTGCCGCGCTTGCCCTTGTCCCTGCCTGCGATGACGACGACCTCGTCGCCCTTGCGGATACGTTCCATGTCCGCGCTCCCTTAGAGAACTTCCGGCGCCAGCGACACGATCTTCATGAAGCGCTCGGTACGCAGTTCACGCGTGACCGGCCCGAAGATGCGGGTGCCGATGGGCTCCAGCTTGGCGTTGAGCAGTACGGCCGCGTTGTTGTCGAACTTGATCGCCGACCCGTCGCCGCGGCGCAGGCCCTTGGCGGTGCGCACGACAACAGCGCTGTAGACCTCGCCCTTTTTCACGCGACCACGTGGCGCGCACTCCTTGATCGTCACCTTGATGACGTCACCGATGTTCGCGTAGCGGCGCTTGGAGCCGCCCAACACCTTGATACACATCACCGAACGGGCGCCGGTGTTGTCGGCGACGTCCAGCATCGTCTGCATCTGAATCATGGCTATCGCATCCCAACTTGATCCGCGGAACCGGATTTCGAGGTCTCGAAATCGCAGCGCAACGGTCAGTCTTGGTCCCGTCCGGGTTGAGGAGCCCGGGATGCGTCCGTCCTGTGCCCCGCCATCGGCGGGGGGACGGGGCGCACCGTCGCGCTCCGAAAAAAAGCCTTCCTGCTACCTTGCCCGTCGACTACCCGGGCTGGATCGACGCTCTTTCGATGCGCCTGATCCCCGTTACTGCTTGCCGTATCCGTTCGCGAAGACTGAACCTGGCCCTGAATCCGGCCCCCGCAAACGCGAAGCCCGCGATTGTACCTAGTTTCGCCGCATCGCCGCAAGCGTCAGATGGCCTGGACCGCTTCGACCACGCGGGTGACCTTCCAGGTCTTGGTCTTGGACAGCGGGCGCGTCGAAGCGATCTCGACGATGTCGCCCTCGTTCAGGGCGTCGGTGGCGTCGTGAGCGTGGTACTTGTTCGACTTGACGACGTATTTGCCGTAGACCGGGTGCTTCACGCGCCGCTCGACGAGCACGGTCACCGTCTTGTCCATCTTGTTGCTGACCACCTTGCCGACCAGGGTGCGCGTCAGCGCCTTCTTCTCAGCGTTCATTTGGCCTTCGCCTTCTGGGTCAGGATGGTCCGCACCCGGGCGATGTCACGCCGCGTGTTACGGATCTGGCTGGTGTTCTGCAGCTGCTGCGTGGCCTTCTGCATACGCAGCGAGAAGTGGGCCCTCTGCAGTTCCTGCAGCTCCTTGGTCAGCGCGTCGGAGTCCTTCGCGCGCATTTCCTTCGTGTTCATCGTTCAGTCTCCTCAGGTGCCGAGCTGGCGCACGACGAACGTCGTCTTCAGCGGCAGCTTGGCCGCGGCCAGCGCGAACGCCTCGCGCGCGAGCGCTTCGGTCACGCCGTCAAGTTCGTAGACCACATTGCCGGGCCGCACTTCGGCGACCCAGTACTCGGGGTTGCCTTTGCCGTTGCCCATGCGGACCTCCGCCGGCTTCTGGGAAATCGGCTTGTCCGGGAATACGCGGATCCAGACGCGGCCGCCGCGCTTGATGTGGCGGCTGATCGCGCGGCGCGCCGCCTCGATCTGACGCGCGGTCAGGCGGCCGCGCTCAGTGACCTTGAGGCCGAATTCACCAAAGGAAACATGGGCGCCGCGCAGCGCGAGGCCGCGGTTGCGGCCTTTCTGCTCCTTGCGATACTTGCGTCGAGCGGGTTGCAGCATGACTTACTCTCCGTCTTTCGCGCCGCCTTCGGCCGGCGTCTTCACCGCGACCTTGCGCACGCGCTTGACCACCGGCTTGGCGGCGTCGTCCTTGGGCTTTTCGACGGCTGCCGCAGTGTCGACCGGCGCCGGGGTGTCGGTACCCGTCTTGCGGGCGCGCTTCGCAGGGGCCTTGCCGGCCGGACGACTGTCGGGACGGCCCTCGGGACGACGCGGACGGCGCTCTTCGCGCTCCGGCGCAGGGGTCGCGTCGGTGGCGGCCGGCGCTTCATTACGGCCCAGCGTGTCGCCCTTGTAGACCCAGCACTTGACGCCGATGACGCCGTACGTGGTCTTGGCTTCCGAGAAGCCGTAGTCGATGTCAGCACGCAGCGTGTGCAGCGGCACGCGGCCCTCGCGGTACCACTCGGTCCGCGCGATTTCGATGCCGTTGAGCCGCCCCGCACTCATGATCTTGATGCCCTGCGCGCCGAGCCGCATCGCGTTCTGCATCGCGCGTTTCATCGCGCGGCGGAACATGATGCGCTTCTCGAGCTGCTGCGTAATCGAGTCGGCGATCAGCTGTGCGTCGAGTTCCGGCTTGCGGATCTCTTCGATGTTGACGTGCACCGGAACGCCGAGCATCTTTTGCAGAGTGGCCTTCAGCGACTCGATGTCCTCGCCCTTCTTGCCGATGACGACACCCGGACGCGCCGAGTAGATCGTGATGCGGGCGTTCTTGGCTGGACGCTCGATCACGATGCGGCCGACCGAGGCGCTGCGCAGCTTCTTGCGCAGAAACTCGCGGACCTTGAGGTCCTCCTGCAGCATCTTCGGGAACGCCGGACCGGTCGCGAACCAGCGCGAGCCCCAGTTACGCGTGACAGCGAGACGGAAGCCGGTGGGATTGATCTTTTGACCCATTGTTCACCTATTTCTTGGGTTTGGCGTCGCCGACTGTCACGAAGATGTGGCAGGTCTGTTTGCCGATGCGGGCACCACGGCCCTTCGCACGCGCGGAGAAGCGGCTCAGCGTGGCGGCCTTCTCGACCAGGATGCTGGTCACGCGCAGGTCATCGATATCCGCGCCGTCGTTGTGCTCGGCGTTGGCGATCGCCGACTCCAGCGCCTTCTTGATGATGCCGGCCGCCTTCTTCTGCGTGAAGCCAAGGATGTTCAGCGCCTTGTCGACCGGCTTGCCGCGGATGAGGTCGGCCACGAGCCGCCCCTTCTGGGCCGACAGCCGGACTCCGCGAACCGATGCACTCGTTTCCATCGTCGTCACCTTACTTCTTCGCCACGGCGGTCTTCTTGTCCGCCGCGTGACCCTTGAAGGTCCGGGTCAGCGCAAACTCGCCGAGCTTGTGTCCGACCATGTTTTCGTTGATGTAGACCGGCACGTGCTGCTTGCCGTTGTGCACGGCGATCGTCAGTCCGATGAACTCGGGCAGGATCATCGAGCGGCGCGACCAGGTCTTGATCGGCTTCTTGTCACGGGTTGCCTGCGCCGTTTCCACTTTCTTCAGCAGATGCCCGTCGACAAACGGGCCCTTTTTCAGAGAACGAGACATTCAGGACCCCTTACTTGCGATTGCGTCGCTGCACGATCATCGAATCCGTGCGCTTGTTGTTGCGGGTGCGATAGCCCTTGGCCAGCTGACCCCACGGGCTGACCGGATCACGCTTGGTACCGGTGCGGCCTTCGCCACCGCCATGCGGGTGATCGACCGGGTTCATCGCCACGCCGCGGACCGTCGGGCGCACGCCGCGCCAGCGCATCGCACCGGCCTTGCCGATCTGGCGCAGGTTGTTCTCTTCGTTGCCGACCTCACCGATCGTGGCGCGGCAGTCGATCAGCACGCGGCGGATCTCGCCGGAGCGCAGCCGCAGCTGCGCATACGTCCCTTCGCGCGCCAGCAGCTGCACCGACGTGCCGGCCGCACGCGCCAGCTGCGCACCCTTGCCCGGCAGCATCTCGACGCAGTGCACGGTCGTGCCGACCGGGATGTTCCGCAGCGGCAGCGTGTTGCCGGCACGGATCGGCGCCTCGTTGCCACTCATGAGCTGCGCCCCGACCGTCAGTCCCTTGGGCGCGATGATGTAACGGCGCTCGCCGTCCGCATAGACCAGCAGCGCGATGTGCGCCGAGCGGTTCGGGTCGTACTCCAGGCGCTCGACCTTGGCCGCGACGCCATCCTTGGCGCGCTTGAAGTCGATCACGCGGTAGTGCTGCTTGTGGCCGCCGCCCATGTGACGCGTCGTGATGCGCCCGGTGTTGTTGCGACCGGAGGAGCGCGTCTTCTTCTCGAGCAGTCCCGCGAACGGCTTGCCCTTGTGCAGTTTGTCGTTGACGACCTTGACCAGCCCGCGCCGGCCGGCAGACGTCGGTTTGACCTTGACGAGTGCCATTACTTCACCTCTTGCGCGAAGTTGATTTCCTGACCCTCTTTCAGGCTCACGTACGCCTTGCGCACGTTCCCGCGCTTGCCGGTGAAACGGCCGAAGCGCTTGTTCTTGCCCTTCTGGTTCAGGATGGAGACCTTGTCGACCTGCACCTTGAACAGGTGCTCGACAGCGGCCTTGACTTCCAGCTTGGTGGCGTCCTGCATGACGCGGAACGCGACCTGGTCGTTCTTCTCACCGATCATCGTGCTCTTTTCGGAAACGATCGGCGCCAGCAGCACGCTGTACAGACGGTCTTGACGGGTTGGCGTGCTCATCCCCACATCTCCTCGAGCTTGGCGATCGCCGGCTTGGTCACGATCACCTTCTTGTAGTGGATCAGCGACAGCGGGTCCGCATAGCGCGGCTCGACGATCAGCACGTTCTTCAGGTTGCGCGACGCCAGGTACAGGTTCTCGTCGACCGCATCCGTGATGATCAGCACCGACTCCAGCCCCATCGCCTTGAGCTTCTCGGCCAGCTGCTTGGTCTTGGGCGAATCGACCGCGAGACCGTCGACCACGGCGATGCGGTCGTCACGCGCCAGCTTCGACAGGATCGACGTCATGCCGGCGCGGTACATCTTCTTGTTGACCTTCTGCGAGAAGTTCTCGTCCGGCGAGTTCGGGAACGTACGGCCACCGCCACGCCAGATCGGGCTCGACGTCATGCCCGCGCGCGCGCGGCCGGTGCCCTTCTGGCGCCACGGCTTGCGTGTCGAGTGCTTGACCGTCGTGCGGTCCTTCTGTGCACGCGTGCCCTGCCGCGCGTTGGCCTGGTAGGCGACCACGATCTGGTGCACCAGCGCCTCGTTGAATTCACGGCCGAAGAGCGTCTCCGGCGCCGACGTCGTGCCGGCAGCCTGGCCCTGAGCGTTCAATAGCTTGAGTTCCATCGCGCCCCCTTAGGCCTTCGGCGCCTTGGCCTTGGCGGCCGGACGCACGATCACATTGCCACCGGCGGATCCCGGAACCGCACCTCTGACCAGCAACAGACCGCGCTCGGCATCGATACGTGCGACCACCAGGTTCTGCGTCGTGCGCTGCTCGTCGCCGAGGTGCCCCGCCATGCGCTTGCCCGGAAACACACGGCCCGGATCCTGCCGGTTACCGATCGAGCCCGGGGCGTTGGTCGACACCGAATTGCCGTGCGTTGCGCGGTTGGACGAAAAGTGGTGCCGCTTGATGGCGCCGGCGAAACCCTTGCCGATTGTCACTCCGGTGACGTCGACCTTCTGCCCGACACTGAATATGTCGAGACCGATCACGGCACCGGTCTTCAGTTCGGAAGCCTTGGCGGCGTCGAGGCGGAATTCGCGCAGTACCGAACCAGCTTCCACGCCGGACTTGGCGTAGTGACCGGCCTGCGGCTTGGCAACACGGGAGGACTTGCGGGTGCCATAGGCGACCTGCACCGCGGTATAGCCGTCGGTGTCAGGCGTCTTGACCTGGCTGACGCGATTGTTGGACACGTCGAGCACCGTGACCGGGACGGATTCGCCGTCGTCGGTAAAGATGCGCGTCATGCCGACCTTGCGGCCCAATAGGCCGAGCGCCGAGCGTGCTTCGCTCATTCTTATCTCCATCCCCGGCTTCGATTGGCCGGGACCAAAAAATTTCGCGTTATCGCGAATGTTGCTGCCGGGGCCTTATTGCTACAGGATTGCTACGCGAACCGGTCAGCAGCGAAAAGAGCCCGTGATTCTAGCCGAAGTGGCCTGTCTGAAGCAAGCCGCCCGTTACTGCACCTTGATCTCGACGTCGACGCCGGCCGGCAGGTCGAGCTTCATCAGCGCGTCCACCGTCTTGTCGGTCGGGTCGATGATGTCCATCAGCCGCTGGTGGGTCCTCATTTCGAGCTGGTCGCGCGACGTCTTGTTGACGTGGGGCGAGCGCAGGATGTCGAAACGCTGGATGCGCGTCGGCAGCGGGACCGGACCGCGGACCACGGCGCCGGTTCGCTTGGCGGTGTCCACGATCTCCAGCGCCGACTGGTCGATCAGCTTGTAGTCGAACGCCTTCAGGCGGATGCGAATGCGTTGGCTTTGCATGTCAATTCCTCTTCAAAGAGCGAGAGGCCGGCACCCGACGGGCGCCGGCCTAAGGGTCAGGCGAGTCTTCTTTACTCGACGATTTTTGCCACCACGCCGGCGCCGACGGTGCGGCCGCCTTCGCGGATGGCAAAGCGCAGTCCTTCTTCCATCGCGATCGGCGCGATCAGCGCCACATCCATCTGGATGTTGTCGCCCGGCATCACCATCTCGGTGCCCGCCGGCAACTGGATCGAGCCGGTCACATCGGTCGTGCGGAAGTAAAACTGCGGCCGATAGCCATTGAAGAACGGGGTGTGACGGCCGCCCTCTTCCTTGGACAGCACATACACCTCGGCCTTGAACTTGGTGTGCGGCGTGATCGAGCCGGGCTTGGCCAGCACCTGGCCACGCTCGACTTCTTCACGCTTGGTGCCGCGCAGCAGCACGCCGACGTTGTCTCCGGCCTGGCCCTGGTCCAGCAGCTTCCTGAACATCTCGACCCCGGTGCAGGTGGTCTTGAGCGTGGGCTTGATGCCGATGATCTCGATTTCATCGCCGACCTTGACGATGCCGCGCTCGATCCGGCCGGTGACGACGGTGCCGCGACCGGAGATGGAGAACACGTCCTCGACCGGCATCAGGAAGGCACCATCAATGGCACGCTCGGGCGTCGGGATGTAGCTGTCGAGTGCATCGGCGAGCTTCATGATGGACTGCTCGCCCAACTCGCCCTGGTCGCCTTCGAGCGCCATCTTGGCGCTGCCCTTGACGATGGGAATGTCATCCCCGGGAAACTCGTACTTGCTGAGCAGCTCGCGCACTTCAAGCTCGACGAGCTCGAGCAGCTCGGCGTCGTCGACCATGTCGACCTTGTTCATGTAGACAATGATGTAGGGCACACCGACCTGGCGGGCGAGCAGGATGTGCTCGCGGGTCTGCGGCATGGGGCCATCGGCGGCACTGACGACCAAAATGGCGCCGTCCATCTGGGCGGCACCGGTGATCATGTTCTTGACGTAGTCGGCGTGACCCGGGCAATCCACATGCGCGTAGTGCCGGTTCTTGGTCTCGTACTCGACGTGGGCGGTGTTGATGGTGATGCCGCGCGCCTTCTCCTCCGGCGCCGCATCAATCTGGTCATACGCCCGCGCCTCACCACCAAACTTCTTCGACAACACCAGCGTGATGGCCGCCGTCAAAGTCGTCTTGCCATGATCCACGTGCCCAATCGTCCCCACATTCACATGCGGCTTCGTACGCTCAAACTTGCCTTTTGCCATCGCTAGGTCCTCAAAGAACGGTTGTTCGTTTTGTGTTGAACGTTACTTCGTCTTGGCGGAGATCACGGCCTCGGCGACGGTCTTCGGCGCTTCGGCGTAGTGCTTGAACTCCATCGTGTAGGTCGCACGTCCCTGCGTCAGCGAACGCAGCGTGGTCGAGTAGCCGAACATCTCGGCCAGCGGCACCTCGGCGCGAATCGCCTTGCCACCGCCCGGAATGTCGTCCATGCCCTGGATCACGCCGCGGCGTGACGACAGGTCGCCCATGACGTCGCCCATTTTCTCTTCGGGCGTCTCGACCTCGACCGCCATGATCGGTTCGAGCAGCGCCGGGGACGCTGCGCGCATGCCGTCCTTAAAGCCCATCGATGCGGCCATCTTGAACGCGTTCTCGTTCGAATCGACCTCGTGGTACGACCCGAAGTGCAGCGTCACCTTGACGTCGACGACCGGGTAACCGGCGAGCACGCCGGCCTTCAGCGTCTCGTTGACGCCCTTCTCGACGGCCGGGATGTACTCGCGCGGCACAACGCCACCCTTGATCGCATCGACGAACTCGTGTCCCTTGCCCGGCGGCTGCGGTTCGAGTTTCAGCACGACGTGGCCGTACTGGCCGCGACCGCCCGACTGCTTGATGAACTTGCCCTCGGCGTTCTCGACCGTCTTGCGGATCGTTTCGCGGTAGGCCACCTGCGGCTTGCCGACCGAGGCCTCGACGCCGAATTCGCGCTTCATGCGATCGACCAGGATCTCGAGGTGCAGCTCGCCCATGCCGGAGATGATGGTCTGACCCGACTCTTCGTCCGTGTGCACGCGGAACGAGGGGTCTTCCTGCGCCAGGCGATTGAGCGCGATGCCCATTTTCTCCTGGTCGGCCTTGGTCTTGGGCTCGACCGCCTGGGAGATCACCGGCTCCGGGAAGATCATCCGCTCGAGCGTGATGACCTTGTCCGGATCGCACAGCGTGTCGCCCGTCGTGACGTCCTTCATGCCGACCGCGGCCGCGATGTCGCCGGCGCGCACTTCCTTGATCTCGTCGCGCTGGTTCGCGTGCATCTGCAACAGACGCCCGACGCGTTCCTTGCGGCTCTTGATCGAGTTGATGACCGTGTCACCCGACGCCAGCACGCCGGAATACACGCGCAGGAAGGTGAGCTGACCGACATAGGGGTCGGTCATGATCTTGAACGCCAGCGCAGCAAAAGGCGCCTCGTCATTGGCCGGGCGCTCTTCGGACACACCCCGGTCGTTCTCGCCCATGACAGCCGGACGATCGATCGGGCTCGGCAGGTACTCGACGACCGCATCGAGCATCGCCTGCACGCCCTTGTTCTTGAAGGCCGAGCCGCACAGCATCGGCGTGATCTCGTGAGCAATCGTGCGGTGACGCAGGCCCACCTTGATCTCCGCTTCCGTCAGCGCGCCGCCTTCGAGGTACTTGTTCATCAGTTCCTCGTTGGCCTCGGCGGCTGCCTCGACCATCTTCTCGCGCCACTCCTTGGCCGTGTCGGCGAGTTCGGCGGGAATCTCCGCGTACTCGAACTTCATGCCCTTGGAAGCTTCGTCCCAGAAGATCGCCTTCATCTTGACGAGGTCCACCACGCCCTTGAAGTTGTCTTCCGAGCCGATCGGGATCTGGATCGCGACCGGGTTGGCCTTCAGGCGCAGACGCATCTGCTCGTAGACCTTGAAGAAGTTGGCCCCGGTGCGGTCCATCTTGTTGACGAACGCCAGCCGCGGCACGCCGTACTTGTTGGCCTGGCGCCAGACGGTCTCCGACTGAGGCTGGACTCCGCCGACCGCGCAATAGACCATGCACGCGCCGTCGAGCACGCGCATGCTGCGCTCGACCTCGATCGTGAAGTCGACGTGGCCCGGCGTATCGATGATGTTGATGCGGTGCTCGGGGAAGGAAAGATCCATCCCCTTCCAGAACGTGGTCGTCGCCGCGGACGTGATCGTGATGCCACGCTCCTGCTCCTGCTCCATCCAGTCCATCGTCGCGGCGCCTTCATGCACCTCGCCGAGCTTGTGGTTGACGCCGGTGTAAAACAGGATCCGTTCGGTCGTGGTCGTCTTGCCGGCGTCGATATGCGCCGAGATGCCGATGTTCCGATACCGCTCGATGGGGGTCTTGCGTGCCATAAGGCTCACCTAATCAACCTCGCTGCGGACCGGCTCGTGGCCGATCCGCCCAGAAAATTCGTTAGAAGCGGAAGTGCGCGAACGCCTTGTTCGCCTCCGCCATACGGTGGACTTCCTCGCGCTTCTTCATCGCGCCGCCGCGGCCCTCGGCCGCTTCCATCAGCTCGCCGGCCAGGCGCAGCGGCATCGACTTCTCGCTGCGCTTCTTGGCCGCCTCGCGCAGCCAGCGCATGGCCAGCGCCATGCGACGCACCGGTCGCACTTCCACCGGGACCTGGTAATTGGCACCACCGACGCGACGGCTCTTGACTTCGACCATCGGCTTCACGTTCGACAGCGCCGCCGAGAACACCTCGAGGGCGTTCTTGCCGGCCTTGGTCTCGATCTGCGTGAGCGCGCCGTAGACGATGCGCTCGGCGACGGCCTTCTTGCCGTCCAGCATGATCACGTTGACGAACTTCGTGACATCCGGCGAGCCGAACTTGGGATCCGGCAGGATTTCGCGCTTGGGTACTTCACGACGACGGGGCATTTCTCACCTCTTTGCTGGCTTCAGTCGTTGAGCGCAGACGCCGACAGCGTCTCCGCGAATGCGGCTCCATCGAAACGAGCCGCGACTTACTCGGCTGCCCGCCAAAGCCGGCAGCCGGGTTGAAAATCAGGCTGCCTTCGGACGCTTGGCGCCGTACTTCGAGCGGGACTGCTTGCGGTCCTTCACACCCTGGGTATCCAGCGAACCGCGCACGATGTGGTAGCGCACGCCCGGCAGGTCCTTCACGCGGCCGCCGCGGATCAGCACCACCGAGTGCTCCTGCAGGTTGTGGCCCTCGCCGCCGATGTAGGAGATCACCTCGTAGCCGTTCACAAGACGCACCTTGGCGACCTTGCGCAGCGCCGAGTTCGGCTTCTTGGGCGTCGTCGTGTAGACGCGCGTGCAGACGCCGCGCTTCTGCGGGCTGTTCTTCAGCGCCGGGCTCTTGCTCTTGATGCGGGTCGATTCGCGCGGCTTGCGCACGAGCTGATTGATGGTTGGCATGAAGTTTCGCCTGGAAATTCGTCCGTGTTCGAATATCAAAGGCGCGCAGCTTTGGGCTGTGCGCAAAGACCGACTGCTACTGACCGGGGACTGCTGCTTGTTTCGGCGGCGCGGTGGAGTGCGCCTTGGACTCGACCCATTCGCGGAACTGCTCGCGACCCGGCTGACCGGGGTCGACGCGCCAGCACTCAGCGCGAAGGGGACGGGGCAAAGAGCGCAACGCCCGGGCGGGCGCCGAAAAGCTCGCCATTATCGCTAGTCGGGGCCCGCGGTGTCAAGGCAACGCACACAGCCGTAGATTGCGGCGCCAAGAGTGAAACGGCCCGCCGAGGCGGGCCGTCCGTGAAGCAAACCAACCGCTTGCGGCCGCTACTCGGCCACTTCGGTCGACTCGTCGGCGCCAGGCTCTTCGCCGGCACTTTCGGCCGCCAGGGCCTCCATCGCGGCCAGTTGCTGCTGCTCCAGCGCGTCGGCCGCTTCCTTTTCCTTGCGGGCGCGGTGGAATGCCAGGCCGGTACCCGCCGGAATCAGGCGGCCGACGATGACGTTCTCCTTCAGGCCGCGCAGATCGTCCTTCTTGCCCATGATCGCCGCCTCGGTGAGGACGCGGGTGGTTTCCTGGAACGATGCCGCGGAGATGAACGAGTCGGTCGACAGCGAGGCCTTGGTGATGCCCAGCAGGATGTTGTCGTACAGCGCCGGGCGCTTGCCCTCGGCGACCGCCTTGTCGTTCTCGTCGAAGAGTTCCGAGCGCTCGACCTGCTCGCCGGTGATGAACGGCGCGTCGCCCGGGTCGGTGATCTGAACCCGGCGCAGCATCTGCCGCACGATCACTTCGATGTGCTTGTCGTTGATCTTCACGCCCTGCAGGCGATAAACGTCCTGCACCTCGTCGACGATGTAGCGCGCGAGCGCCTCGACGCCGAGCAGCCGCAGGATGTCGTGCGGATCGGCCGGGCCGTCGACGATCGACTCGCCGCGGTTGACGACCTGTCCGTCGTGTACCAGCAGGTGCTTGTCCTTGGTGATCAGGAACTCGTGCTCCTTGCCGTCGAGATCCGTGATGATCAGCCGCTGCTTGCCCTTGGTCTCCTTGCCGAACGTGACGGTTCCGGTGACCTCGGCCAGCATGCCGGCGTCCTTCGGCGAGCGCGCTTCGAAAAGCTCCGCCACGCGCGGCAGACCACCGGTGATGTCGCGCGTCTTCTGCGACTCGGTCGGGATCCGCGCCAGCACTTCGCCGACGCCGACCTGCTGCGCGTCGCGCACGACGATCAGCGCGCCGATCGGGAAGCTGATCGTGACCGAATGCTCGGTGCCGGGGATCTTCACTTCTTCACCGGCCTCGTTCATCAGCTTGACCTGCGGGCGCACACCCTTGCTCGAGGCCGTGCGGCGCTTGGCGTCGATGACGACCAGCGTCGACAGGCCGGTGACTTCGTCGATCTGCTTGGCGACGGTCACACCTTCCTCGACGTGCTCGAACTTCACGGTACCTGCGTACTCCGTGATGATCGGGCGGGTCAGCGGATCCCAGGTCGCGAGTGCGGTTCCGGCCTTGACCTGCTTGCCATCGGCCACCAGCAGCGTGGCGCCATACGGCACCTTGTGCCGCTCGCGTTCGCGGCCGTTGTCATCGGCGATCGTGACTTCGCCGGAGCGGCCGATTGCGACCTGTTCACCCTTGGCGTTGGTGACGTAGCGCATCGTCGCGGTGAAGCGCACGGTCCCGTTGCTCTTGGCTTCGACGCCGGAGGCGACGGCCGCACGCGACGCCGCGCCACCGATGTGGAACGTGCGCATCGTCAGCTGCGTGCCCGGTTCGCCGATCGACTGGGCGGCGATGACACCGACCGCCTCGCCCGAGTTCACCAGCACACCACGGCCCAGGTCGCGTCCGTAGCACTTGGCGCAGAGGCCATAGCGCGTCTCGCAGGTGAGCGGCGTGCGCACACGCACCTCGTCGATGCCCAGTGCTTCGATCCTCTCGACCGCGTCCTCGTCGAGCAGCTCGGTTTGCGCGAACAGGACGTCCTGCGTTTCCGGGTTGATCACGTCCACGGCCGCGACGCGGCCGAGAATGCGGTCGCGCAACGGCTCGATGACCTCGCCACCTTCGACCAGCGCGCGCATTGCGACGCCGTTGACGGTGCCGCAATCGTCCTCGGTCACCACGAGGTCCTGCGTGACGTCGACCAGTCGGCGGGTCAGGTAACCGGAGTTCGCGGTCTTCAGCGCGGTGTCCGCCAGGCCCTTGCGGGCGCCGTGCGTCGAAATGAAGTACTGCAGAACGTTCAGGCCTTCACGGAAGTTAGCCGTGATGGGAGTCTCGATGATCGAGCCATCCGGCTTGGCCATCAGGCCGCGCATGCCAGCGAGCTGGCGGATCTGCGCGACCGAACCGCGCGCACCGGAGTCGGCCATCATGAAGATCGAGTTGAACGACTCCTGCTTGACTTCCTTGCCGTGCCGGTCAATGGTCTGCTCGGTGGCGAGTTGCTCCATCATGACCTTGCCGACCTGGTCACCGGCGCGGCCCCAGATATCGACGACCTTGTTGTAGCGCTCGCCCTGCGTGACGAGACCCGAGGTGTACTGCGCCTCGATCTCCTTCACTTCCTTCTCGGCGCTGCGGATGATTTCTTCCTTCTGCTGCGGCACGACCATGTCGTCGATCGCGATCGAAAGACCCGCGCGCGTGGCGAGCGTGAAGCCCGACTGCATCAGCTTGTCGGCAAAGATCACCGTCTCGCGCAGCCCGCACTTGCGGAAAGCCGTGTTGATGAGCTTGCTGATCTCCTTCTTCTTCAGCGGCCGGTTCAGCACCGAGAACGGGAGCCCGGCCGGCAGGATCTCCGACATGAACGCCCGCCCGACCGTGGTCTCGTAGCGCGTGATCTTCGGCGTCTTCTCGCCGGTTTCCGGATTGACCTCTACCTCGCGGATGCGCACGGTGATGCGTGTCTGCAGTTCGACCTGCTTGTTCTCGTAGGCACGATGCACCTCGGCCAGGTCGGTGAAGAACGATCCTTCACCCTTGCCGTTGATCTTCTCGCGCGTCGCGAAATACAGCCCCAGCACGATGTCCTGGCTCGGCACGATCGACGGATCGCCGTTGCTCGGGAACAGGATGTTGTTGGACGCCAGCATCAGCGAGCGCGCCTCGAGCTGCGCTTCGAGCGACAGCGGCACGTGCACGGCCATCTGGTCGCCGTCGAAGTCGGCGTTGAACGCCGCGCAGACGAGCGGATGCAGCTGGATCGCCTTGCCTTCGATCAGCACCGGCTCGAAGGCCTGGATGCCGAGGCGGTGCAGTGTCGGCGCGCGGTTCAGCATCACCGGGTGCTGGCGGATCACCTCTTCGAGGATGTCCCACACCACCGGCTCCTGCGACTCGACCATCTTCTTGGCCGCCTTGATCGTCGTGGCCAGGCCCATCAGTTCGAGCTTGTTGAAGATGAAGGGCTTGAAGAGCTCGAGCGCCATCAGCTTCGGCAGCCCGCACTGGTGCAGCTTCAGCTGCGGGCCGACGACGATGACCGAGCGGCCCGAGTAGTCGACGCGCTTGCCGAGCAGGTTCTGCCGGAAGCGGCCGCCCTTGCCCTTGATCATGTCGGCGAGCGACTTGAGCGGGCGCTTGTTGGCACCCGTCATCGCCTTGCCGCGCCGGCCGTTGTCGAGCAGCGAATCGACCGCCTCCTGCAGCATCCGCTTCTCGTTGCGGACGATGATCTCGGGCGCCTTCAGCTCCAGCAGACGCTTCAGGCGGTTGTTGCGGTTGATGACGCGGCGATACAGGTCGTTCAGATCCGACGTCGCGAAGCGGCCGCCATCGAGCGGCACCAGCGGACGCAGCTCCGGCGGCAGCACCGGCAGCACCTCGAGGATCATCCACTCGGGCTTGATGCCCGAGCGCTGGAAGCCCTCGAGCACCTTCAGGCGCTTGGCAAACTTCTTGATCTTGGCTTCGGACCCGGTCTCGGCCAGGTCCTTGCGCAGCGTCTCGATCTCGCGGTTGACGTCGATGCCGCGCAGAAGCTCGCGGATCGCCTCGGCGCCCATCAGGGCGCGGAAGTCATCGCCGTATTCCTCGGTCTTGGCGATGAAGTCGTCTTCGGTCATCAGCTGCCCCTTCTTCAGGGGCGTGAAGCCGGGATCAACGACGCAGTAGGCCTCGAAGTACAGCACGCGCTCGATGTCGCGCAGCGTCATGTCGAGCACCATGCCCATGCGGGACGGCAGGCTCTTCAGGAACCAGATGTGCGCGGTCGGGCTGGCGAGCTCGATGTGACCCATGCGCTCGCGCCGCACCTTGGCAAGCGTCACCTCGACGCCGCACTTCTCGCAGATCACGCCACGGTGCTTCAGGCGCTTGTACTTGCCGCACAGGCACTCGTAGTCCTTGATCGGCCCGAAGATCTTGGCGCAGAAAAGTCCATCACGCTCGGGCTTGAACGTGCGGTAGTTGATCGTCTCCGGCTTCTTGACTTCGCCGAAGGACCACGACCGGATCTTGTCGGGAGAGGCAATGCCGATCTTGATGGCATCGAACTGCTCCTGCTGCTGTACCTGCTTGAATAGATCGAGTAGCGCTTTCATGCGTACCTCTCAGTATTTGCGTCAATGAGCGGTTAGTTGCGCTCGAGGTCGATGTCGATGCCCAGCGACCGGATTTCCTTGACCAGCACGTTGAACGATTCCGGCATGCCGGCGTCGATCACGTGATCGCCCTTGACGATGTTCTCGTAGACCTTGGTGCGGCCCTGCACGTCGTCCGACTTCACCGTCAGCATTTCCTGCAGGACGTAGGCGGCACCGTAGGCTTCCAGCGCCCAGACCTCCATCTCGCCGAAACGCTGGCCGCCGAACTGCGCCTTGCCGCCCAGCGGCTGCTGGGTCACGAGCGAGTACGGGCCGGTCGAGCGCGCGTGCATCTTGTCGTCGACCAGGTGGTGCAGCTTCAGCATGTGCATGTAGCCGACCGTGACCGGGCGCTCGAAGGCGTCGCCGGTGCGCCCATCGAACAGGCGCGCCTGCGTGCGGGTGCCCGTCAGCTGCAGCGCCTTGGCGATCGACTCCGGATAGGCGAGATCGAGCATCGTGTGGATCTCCTTCTCCGCCGCGCCGTCGAACACCGGCGTGGCGAACGGGACGCCATCGCGCAGATGCTCGCCCAGCTGCATGGTCTCGTCATCGCTCAGGTGATCGAGATCCTCCGACTTGCCGGAACGGTTGTAGACCTCCTTCAGCAGGTGACGCAGTTGCGCCGTCTTGGCGGACGTCACGAGATCGCCGATGCGCTGGCCGAGGCCCTTCGCAGCCCAGCCGAGGTGAGTCTCGAGGATCTGCCCGACGTTCATCCGCGACGGCACGCCGAGCGGATTCAGCACGATGTCGACCGGCGTTCCGTCGGCCATGTACGGCATGTCCTCGACCGGCACGATGCGCGACACCACGCCCTTGTTGCCGTGGCGGCCGGCCATCTTGTCGCCCGGCTGCAGGCGGCGCTTGACGGCCAGATACACCTTGACCATCTTCAGCACGCCCGGCGGCAGTTCGTCGCCCTGCGTCAGCTTCTTCTTCTTGTCCTCGAAGGCCTGGTCGAACTGCTTGCGCTTGAGTTCGATCGAGTCCTTCAGCGACTCGAGCTGCGCCGCGGCCTCGTCGTCCGCGAGTCGGATCTCGAACCAGTGGTACTTCTCGAGCGACTCGAGGTAGTCGCGCGTGATGACCGTGCCCTTGGCGATCTTGCGCGGCCCGCCGATGGCTTCCTTCTTCAGCAGCAGCTTCTCGATGCGCTGGAAAGCATCACCTTCGACAATGCGCAGCTGGTCGTTCAGGTCCTGGCGATACCTCTTCAGCGCATCGTCGATGATCTGTTGCGCCCGCTTGTCGCGCACGATGCCTTCGCGCGTGAAGACCTGCACGTCGATCACCGTGCCGCTCATGCCCGAGGGCACGCGCAGCGACGTGTCCTTCACGTCACTGGCCTTCTCGCCGAAGATCGCGCGCAGCAGCTTCTCTTCCGGTGTCAGCTGGGTTTCGCCCTTCGGCGTGACCTTGCCGACCAGCACGTCACCGGCGTTGACTTCGGCACCGATGTAGACGATGCCGGAGTCATCGAGGCGCGCCAGCTGGTTCTCGGAGAGGTTGCTGATGTCGCGCGTGATCTCCTCTGGGCCCAGCTTCGTGTCGCGCGCGACGACGTTCAGTTCCTCGATGTGGATCGAGGTATAGCGGTCGTCGGCGACCACGCGCTCGGAGATGAGGATCGAGTCCTCGAAGTTGTAGCCGTTCCACGGCATGAACGCGACCAGCATGTTCTGGCCCAGTGCCAGCTCACCCAGGTCCGTCGATGCGCCGTCGGCGATGACGTCGCCCTTGGCGATGACATCGCCCTTCTTGACGATCGGCGTCTGGTTGATGTTCGTGTTCTGGTTCGAACGCGTGTACTTGGTCAGGTTGTAGATGTCGACGCCGACCTCACCCGCGACGTTCTCGTTTTCGTGCACGCGCACGACGATGCGGTTGGCATCGACGTAGTCGACCAGCCCGCCGCGCAGCGCCTGCACCGTCGTGCCCGAGTCAACCGCGACGGTGCGCTCCACGCCGGTGCCGACGAAGGGCTTCTCCGGACGCAGGCAGGGCACGGCCTGGCGCTGCATGTTCGAGCCCATCAGCGCACGGTTGGCGTCGTCGTGCTCGAGGAACGGGATCAGCGACGCCGCCACCGACACGATCTGCGACGGCGCGATGTCCATGTACTGGACCCGCTCCGGCGACATCAGCACGAATTCGCCGTTCTCGCGGCAGCTCACCAGCTCGTCCATGAACTTGCCGGTCTTGTCGAGCGGCGCATTGGCCTGGGCGATGACGTACTTGCCCTCTTCGATGGCCGAGAGGTAAGAAATCTCGGCCGTGACGTGACCCTTCTCGACCTTGCGGTACGGGGTCTCGAGGAAGCCGTATTCGTTCAGGCGCGCATACAGCGCCATCGAGTTGATCAGGCCGATGTTCGGACCTTCCGGCGTCTCGATCGGGCACACGCGACCGTAATGCGTCGGGTGCACGTCGCGCACCTCGAAGCCGGCGCGCTCGCGCGTCAGGCCGCCCGGTCCCAGTGCGGAGACACGCCGCTTGTGCGTGATCTCCGACAGCGGGTTGGTCTGGTCCATGAACTGCGACAGCTGGGACGAGCCGAAGAACTCGCGGATCGATGCGCTGATCGGCTTGGAATTGATCAGGTCGTGCGGCATCAGGTTCTCGGTCTCGGCCTGGCCGAGGCGTTCCTTGACCGCACGCTCAACGCGCACCAGACCCGCGCGGAACTGGTTTTCCGCCAGTTCGCCGACGCAGCGCACGCGGCGGTTGCCGAGGTGGTCGATGTCATCGATCTCGCCCCGCCCGTTGCGCAACTCGACGAGGAGCTTCATCGTGTCGATGATGTCCTCGTTGTTCAGCGTCATCGGGCCCGTGATCTCCGGGCGACCGAAGCGCGAGTTGACCTTCATGCGGCCGACGCGCGACAGATCGTAGGTTTCGTCGTCGAAGAACAGGCGCCGGAACAGCGTCTCGACGGCGTCTTCGGTCGGCGGCTCGCCCGGCCGCATCATGCGGTAGATGGCGATGCGCGCCGCCAGCTGGTCGCCGGTCTCGTCGATGCGCAGCGTGTTCGAAATGAACGGGCCCTGGTCCAGGTCGTTCGTGTAGATCGTGCGGACCTCCTGCACGTTGGCAGCCCGCAGCTTCTTCAGCGTCTCTTCGGTCAGCTCGTCGTTCGCGCTGGCGACGATCTCACCCGTCTCCGGGTCGACGACGTTGTTGGCGAGCACGCGGCCAAGGATGTAATCCTCGGTCACGGCGATGCGCTTCATGCCCGCCGCTTCCATGTCGCGGATGTGCTTGGCGTTGATGCGCTTGTCCTTGGCGACGACGACCTTGCCGGCCTTGTCGGTGATGTCGAACCGCGCGATCTCGCCACGCAGGCGCTCCGGCACGAGTTCCATGAAGCCGCCTTCGGCGCCGAGCTGGAACGTGTCGAAGCGGAAGAAGTGCGCGAGCACCTGCTCGTTGCTGAGGCCAATCGCCTTCAGCAGGATCGTCGCCGGCATCTTGCGGCGGCGGTCGACGCGGAAGTACAGGATGTCCTTCGGGTCGAACTCGAAGTCGAGCCACGAACCGCGGTAGGGAATCACGCGTGCCGAGAAGAGCAGCTTGCCCGAGGAGTGCGTCTTGCCACGGTCGTGCTCGAAGAACACGCCCGGCGAGCGGTGCAGCTGGGAGACGATGACGCGCTCGGTGCCGTTGATCACGAAGGAACCCGTGGTCGTCATGAGCGGAATCTCGCCCATATAGACCTCCTGCTCCTTCACTTCCTTGACCGTCGGCTTGCTGGCCTCGCGGTCCATGATCACGAGGCGCACCTTGGCGCGCAGCGGCGACGCGTACGTCAGCCCGCGCTGCTGGCACTCCTTGACGTCAAAGGGCGGCTCACCCAGGTTGTAGCTGACGAACTCGAGCCGGGCCATGCCGTTGTGGCTGCTGATCGGGAAAATCGACGAGAACGCCGCTTGCAGGCCCTCGGTCTTGCGCTTGCTGCCCGGCGTGTCCGCCTGCAGAAAGTGCGTGTACGACTCGAGCTGGGTCGCGAGCAGGAAGGGCACCGACAGCACGCTCGGCCGCTTGGCAAAGCTCTTGCGGATGCGCTTCTTTTCAGTGAACGAGTACGGCATGGACACTCCGTTCGACGCGGGAGAGAGGGAAAGCGAGGCCTGACCGGGCGCAACTGGCAGGGACGACAAACGCCACCGCGGGCACAGCAAGGGCTGTCACCCGGGCGGCGTAGGGGAGTCCTGCGCGTCCGCTCATTCAGGGGAAGTCTTTGATCTGGAGCCCACAGCCCCAGATCGAAGGCCTCCCGGCCTTCTCGCTTCAGGTGGCCGGCGAAGTGAACCTCGCCGGCGGTCCTGAGCGATTACTTGACGTCGACCTTGGCGCCGGCTTCTTCCAGCTTCTTCTTGGCAGCCTCGGCGTCGGCCTTGTTCACGCCTTCCTTGACAGGCTTGGGCGCGCCGTCGACCAGGTCCTTGGCTTCCTTCAGGCCCAGGCCGGTCAGCTCACGCACTGCCTTGATGACGTTGACCTTGTTGGCGCCAACTTCAGCCAGGATGACGTTGAACTCGGTCTGCTCTTCAGCGGCCGGAGCGGCTGCGCCGCCGCCCGCCGGAGCGGCCACTGCCACGGCAGCCGCAGCCGCCGAGACGCCGAACTTCTCTTCCATCATCTTGATCAGCTCGCTGATCTCGAGGACGGACTTCGCGGCGATCGCGTCGAGGATTTCTTGATTCGAAAGTGCCATTTCATTGACTCCTAAGCGTTGTTTCAGTTCCAGAACTTTGGATGCGGATCAGGCGGTCGCGCCTTCCTTGGCGTCGCGGACTGCGGCGAGCGTGCGAACCAGGCGCGACGGCACTTCGTTCAGCGTACGAACGAACTGCGCGATCGGGGCCTGCATCGTTGCCATCAGCTTCGCCAGGAGTTCCTCGCGGCTCGGCATCGTTGCCAGCGCCTTGACGCCCTTTTCGTCCATGACGAAATTGGCCATCGCGCCGGCTTTGACGACGAGCTTGTCGTTGTCCTTGGCAAAGCTGGAGAGCACCTTGGCCGCCGCCACCGGGTCAGCGGAAAAGCCGTACACCAGCGGCCCGACCAACTTGTCGGACAGCCCGGAGAACGGTGTTCCGTCGACGGCGCGACGTGCCAGCGTGTTCTTCAGCACGCGCAGCTGGACACCCTGGCTGCGCGCGTTCTTGCGCAGCTTGGTGACCGATTCCACATCCAGACCACGGTACTCAGCGACGACGATCGTCTGGGCTGCTGCCACGAGGGCAGAAACCTCTTCGACCTTGGCCGCTTTTTCTTGGCGATTGAGACCCACGGTACTGGCTCCACTCAAAATGTGCTTCGCATTCGTGCTTGCGCACTGGCTAGGCACCGGTTGCACCACCCGGCGTCCGAAGCGACATCTCGAGTGCTGAACAACGCACTGTCCATGTCTTCCTCGGGGCCGTCTGCGCTGGACTCCTGCTGCCGACCTGTCATCGCCGAGCGTTTCGATGCGAGACAGAGCAGACGGTGATTAAGGAGAAGACCCTGGGGCGCATTCGTTGCACGCTCGCGCCATCGGTGTCGTTCTCGTCCAGCGGTCTTTGACAGCAGCGCGCCCGTATCGATGTTCCGACGCAGCGCGCAGCCCAAAGTCCCTTGTGACCCGGTCGCAGCCGGGTCGTATCCCTTACCTCAGTTCTAGGCGCTCAACGACGAAGCATCGACGCGCACGCCGATGCCCATCGTCGAGGAGACCGAAATCTTGCGCAGATAGATGCCCTTGCTCGACGCAGGCTTCACCTTGTTCAGCGCGTCGATCAGCGCCGACAGGTTCGTCTTCAAGCGATCCACGTCGAACGAAGCGCGACCAATGGTGGCGTGGATGATGCCGGCCTTGTCGGCTCGGAACTGCACCTGACCCGCCTTGGCGTTCTTCACCGCCTGCACGACGTCCGGCGTCACGGTGCCGACCTTCGGGTTCGGCATCAGGCCGCGCGGCCCCAGGATCTGGCCCAACTGGCCGACGACGCGCATCGCATCCGGCGACGCGATGACGACGTCGAAGTCCATGAAGCCTTCCTTGACCTTCGCCGCGAGGTCTTCGAAGCCGACGACGTCGGCCCCGGCCGCCTTGGCCTCTTCGGCCTTGGCACCCTGCGCGAACACGGCCACGCGCTTGGTCTTGCCACTACCTGCGGGCAGCACGACCGAGCCACGCACCGACTGGTCCGACTTCTTCGAATCAATTCCGAGCACGACCGCGACGTCGACCGATTCGTCGAACTTCGCAGTGGCGCACTCCTTCACCAGAGTGAGCGCGTCCGCGACGGCATAGTGCTTCTGCGGATCGGCTTTCGCGTGGATCGCCTTGGACCGTTTGGATAGCTTCGACATTTACAGTCCCTCCACGGTGATGCCCATCGAACGGGCGCTGCCGGCGATCGTGCGCACGGCGGCATCCAGTCCGGCGGCCGTGAGGTCGGGCATCTTCGCCTTGGCGATGTCCTCGGCCTGTGCACGCGTGATCTTGCCGACCTTGTCGGTGTGCGGCTTGGGCGAACCCTTGTCGATCTTCGCCGCCTTCTTGATGAGCACCGTCGCGGGCGGCGTCTTCATCACGAAGGTGAAGCTCTTGTCGGCGTAGGCCGTGATCACCACCGGAATCGGCAGGCCGGGTTCCACGCCCTGTGTCTGGGCATTGAACGCCTTGCAGAATTCCATGATGTTCAGGCCACGCTGACCGAGCGCGGGACCGATCGGGGGCGAGGGATTCGCCTTCCCGGCCGGCACTTGAAGCTTGATAAAGCCGACGATCTTCTTTGCCATGATGGCTCCTGTGGGTGCAAGCGCCGCGCGGTTCTACGCACAGCTCCCCGGTTAATTCGGCCCCTGCCTTTGCTTCCGTGACTTGCGCCGGGCCGCCCCAAGCAAATCACGCTGAACAACTCGAACAAAGTAGCGAGCGCAGCTCGCAACTTTGTTCGACCTAGACCTTCTCTACCTGCCCGAACTCGAGCTCGACCGGCGTCGAGCGACCGAAGATCGTCACCGACACGCGCAACCGGCTCTTTTCGTAGTTCACTTCCTCGACATTGCCGTTGAAGTCGGTAAACGGGCCATCCTTAACCCGCACCATCTCGCCCACCTCGAACAGCGTCTTCGGGCGCGGCTTCTCCGCACCTTCCTGCATGCGGTGAAGGATCTCGTCGACTTCCTTCTGCGGCAGCGGCGACGGGCGATTCGCCGTTCCACCGAGGAAGCCGGTGACCTTGGGCGTGCTCTTGACCAGGTGCCAGGCCTCGTCGGTCATGTCCATCTCGACCAGCACGTAGCCCGAATACATGCGGCGCTCGGTGATCGACTTCTTGCCGCCCTTGACCTCGACGACTTCCTCGACCGGCACCAGGATCTGCCCGAACTGCGACTGCAGCCCGGCGCGGTTGATCCGCTCCTGCAGCGTGCGGGCAACGCTCTTCTCCATGCCGGAATAGGCATGGACCACGTACCAGCGCTTGGTGCTTGAACCAGTTGCGGCTTCAGTCGTCATGGGGTCCTCGTCAGCGCCAACGCAGCAGCAGGTCGTACAGGAACCACTCAAGGCTCTTGTCGACGACAAACAGGAAGATCGCCATCAGCAGGACGAACCCGAACACGATCCCGGTCGTAGTGACGGTCTCTTTGCGCGAGGGCCAGACGACACGCTTCGTCTCCTGGTACGACTCGCGGGCATAGGCCAGGAAGCGCTTGCCCGGCTCCGAGAACCAGGCAATCACGATCCCGGCCACCAGCCCGGCAGCGAGGGCGCCGAGCCGCACCACCGTCGGCTGCTCCGACAGGAAGGTGAAGCCAAGCACGCCCGCGGCGGCCGCAAGCACGGCCACCGCCACGATGGCGAAGTCGGCCTTGCTCGCTACGGTCTCGACGTTTTGCGTCGTCATCTGCTTTGATCTCATCTGCCCCGCATTCGGCGGGGTCACTCTGGTTGGCAGGGGCAGAGGGAATCGAACCCCCAACCTTCGGTTTTGGAGACCGACGCTCTGCCAGTTGAGCTATACCCCTACCGAAACTGGCCGGCGCAGCCCTGCGGCTGCGCCGCGATCTCTCTCCTACTCGACGATTTTTGCCACCACGCCGGCGCCGACGGTGCGGCCGCCTTCGCGGATGGCAAAGCGCAGTCCTTCTTCCATCGCGATCGGCGCGATCAGCGCCACATCCATCTGGATGTTGTCGCCCGGCATCACCATCTCGGTGCCCGCCGGCAACTGGATCGAGCCGGTCACATCGGTCGTGCGGAAGTAAAACTGCGGCCGATAGCCATTGAAGAACGGGGTGTGACGGCCGCCCTCTTCCTTGGACAGCACATACACCTCGGCCTTGAACTTGGTGTGCGGCGTGATCGAGCCGGGCTTGGCCAGCACCTGGCCACGCTCGACTTCTTCACGCTTGGTGCCGCGCAGCAGCACGCCGACGTTGTCTCCGGCCTGGCCCTGGTCCAGCAGCTTCCTGAACATCTCGACCCCGGTGCAGGTGGTCTTGAGCGTGGGCTTGATGCCGATGATCTCGATTTCATCGCCGACCTTGACGATGCCGCGCTCGATCCGGCCGGTGACGACGGTGCCGCGACCGGAGATGGAGAACACGTCCTCGACCGGCATCAGGAAGGCACCATCAATGGCACGCTCGGGCGTCGGGATGTAGCTGTCGAGTGCATCGGCGAGCTTCATGATGGACTGCTCGCCCAACTCGCCCTGGTCGCCTTCGAGCGCCATCTTGGCGCTGCCCTTGACGATGGGAATGTCATCCCCGGGAAACTCGTACTTGCTGAGCAGCTCGCGCACTTCGAGCTCGACGAGCTCGAGCAGCTCGGCGTCGTCGACCATGTCGACCTTGTTCATGTAGACAATGATGTAGGGCACACCGACCTGGCGGGCGAGCAGGATGTGCTCGCGGGTCTGCGGCATGGGGCCATCGGCGGCACTGACGACCAAAATGGCGCCGTCCATCTGGGCGGCACCGGTGATCATGTTCTTGACGTAGTCGGCGTGACCCGGGCAATCCACATGCGCGTAGTGCCGGTTCTTGGTCTCGTACTCGACGTGGGCGGTGTTGATGGTGATGCCGCGCGCCTTCTCCTCCGGCGCCGCATCAATCTGGTCATACGCCCGCGCCTCACCACCAAACTTCTTCGACAACACCAGCGTGATGGCCGCCGTCAAAGTCGTCTTGCCATGATCCACGTGCCCAATCGTCCCCACATTCACATGCGGCTTCGTACGCTCAAACTTGCCTTTTGCCATCGCAGACTCCTGACTGCCCGTTCTTGATGTCCCACGAACCCGTGGGCCGTGGTGGTTTGCTTCACTACCTCAACCTGGTGCCCATGACGCGGATCGAACGCGTGACCTCTCCCTTACCAAGGGAGTGCTCTACCACTGAGCCACATGGGCCTCGCGTCGTATTCGCTCACGCTCAACGCCGCGCTTGCTGATCTGGACCTAGTGCGACTTCCTCTTGGTGATTGGAGCGGGTGAAGGGAATCGAACCCTCGTCGTAAGCTTGGAAGGCTTCTGCTCTACCATTGAGCTACACCCGCTCGACGAACTCCTGGCTCTTCATCACTGCACTCATTCGCAGCGGGTGATCCGGTTTCCGCATTCCGTCTTCGCTCGGGAAAGCTTGGTGGAGGAGGCTGGATTCGAACCAGCGTAGGCGTAAGCCAACAGATTTACAGTCTGCCCCCTTTAACCACTCGGGCACCCCTCCGCGGCGAACCGCAAATTATGGTTGTGCAACAAAGGCTTGTCAAACCGACTTGCCCTTGGCCGGCGGCATTAGGCCGGCCGACCTACTTGTCGCCGCTGGCTAGAGGCTGCCGTCAGGAGCGCGCAGTCAGGCAAAACGCAGTCCGCCCCCGAAAGTTAGCGCACGCTTTCTTGCCTTTTAGCGCCCAACGCAGGGTCGCGCCGGTTGACATCGCGTCCTGTGGCCCGATACTTGTGCAATGCACAAAACGCGCCCCCATCGCACTGAATCAACCGAACCGCCGCGCTCGCGCGGTGGCCGGACGGCATTCGGCCTGGAGTCGGGGACGGCCTCCGCGCCGGGCCTGCTGATCGCGCAGCTCGGCCCGTCGCACCGCCGGCAGGTGGCTGCCCATCTCCTGTCGCTGCCCCCCGAGGATCGCCGACTGCGCTTCGGCTACACCATTGGCGACACTTCTCTGCTGGCCTATGTGCGATCGCTGCGATTTATCCGTGATGCCGCCTTTGGCGGCTTCGACGACCAGGGCCAGCTTCAGGCGTTTGCCCACCTCGCGTTCGATGAAGATCAGCTTTCTTCGGAACTGGGGCTTTCGGTCTCGCCGGTGGCGCGTCGACGTGGCGCCGGACTTGCACTGCTGGAACGTGCAGCCGCGCATGCGCGTAACCGGGGCCGTCACTCATTGGTGCTGGCCTACGTGCCGGAGAACGAGGCGCTCGCCTCGCTGGCGCGCCGGGCCGGCATGACCTTGGTGCACGATCCGCTCGAGCCGCGCGCCTACCTGTCGCTGGAGGCCGCCACGCCGGCGTCCGTGCTGCAGGAAGCGTTCGGCGAAGCCATCGCAGCGGTTGACCTCGGCTTCCGCGTCGGCAACGCCGCCGCCCCGCCTACATCTGCTTGAACAGGTGCGTGTAGTTGCGGCTGACTTCGAGCTTGTCGGGTCGGCCGCGGACCTGCACCAGCTGCCGACCCCGGAAGTCGCGCGTGACGCCGGTAATCGCATCGGCATTGACGATCGTCGAGCGATGGATCTGCCAGAACTTCTCGGGGTCGAGTTCCTCGACCAGTTCCTTGATCGGCTTGCGGATCAGCGCCTCGAAGGTTTCCGTCTGCACGCGAGTGTATTTCTCGTCGGACGTGAAGAACAGGATGTCGGCCACCGGGATCAGCTTCAGTTGCTGGCCGACACTCGCCTGGATCCACTGCAGCCGACCGCCCCCTTTGGACGCGCCCGGGACCTCCGCGGCATCCAGGCGAGCCGAGAGCTTGGCGAGCAGTTCGCCAAGATCGCTCGGACGCTGGCCCAGGCGCTTCTTCAGCCGCGCCACCGTGACCTCGAGACGTTCACGCTCTGCGGGTTTGAGCACGTAGTCGACGGCGCCGTGTTCGAAGGCGTCGACCGCGTACTCGTTGTACGCGGTGATGAAGACGATGTGACATGCGTCGCCGATGGCGCGGGCGGCCTCGATTCCGGTCATGCCAGGCATGCGGATATCGAGAAACGCCAGGTCGGGCGCATGCTCCCGCACCGCGGCCACGGCCTCTTCGCCGTTCTTGGCCTCGGCGACGATCTCGAGCTCGGGCCAGACGTCGACCAGCCGCGTGCGCAGCTGCTCGCGCATCAGCCGTTCGTCGTCCGCAATGATCGCCCGTGGCATGCGGCGATTATGTCAGGCTGGCTGCGGCACGGCCTGCAACGGCGCGTCTGTTTCGAATGTGTAAGGCACGTCGATCGTCACGATGGTGCCGCTCGGATGATTGGCGTCGATCGAAAGCCGCGCCCGCCCGCCGTAAAGCGCCGCCAGCCGCTCCCGCACGTTGGCCAGTCCGACGCCGGTGCCAGGCTGTGACCCGGCGGCGAATCCGAGCCCGGTATCGGCGACGGTGACCCGCAGGCGGCCATCGACGATGTCGGCAGAGATCGTGATCGCTCCGCCCTCGGGCTTCGGCTCGAGGCCGTGCTTGATCGAGTTCTCGATCAGCGACTGCAGCATCATCGGCGGAAACTGCGCCGACTGCAGGCCCTGCGGCACCGTGACCGTGTAGTGCAGCCGGTCTTCCATGCGGAACTTCAGGATCTCGAGATAGGAACGACAGAGCTGAATTTCCTTGCCCAGCGTGGTGGACCCTTCGCGCATCTGCGGCAAGGCGGCCCGCAGGTACTGGATCAGGTTCTTTTGCATCTTCGAAGCCGTGGGTGGATCGGTCTCGATCAGGTAATCCACCGACGCCAGTGTGTTGAACAGGAAATGCGGCTCGACCTGGGCCTGCATCATCTTGAGCTGGGCTTCCACGAGCTGGCGCTTGAGGCTCTCCTCCGCGGCCGTCGCGGTCGCCACCTGGGCACGCCGCTCGGCGCGCTTCTTCCCGCCCAGCACCACCTTGACGATGATGCCGGTGAGGATCATCAGGAAAACGAAACTCATCAGCCAGTCGCCGCTGCGCTCGCGATAGGTGTGGACTTCGCGGGCGACCTTGCGGTTCACCTGGTCCTGAACGATGCTCTCGATCTCCTGGCGCGCGCTCTCCAAGGCGAGCTCGATCTTGTCGGGATCGGCCGCCACGTCGGGCGGTATCACGACCGCACCGGAGCGATCGATGACGACCGCGGGCGGTTCCTCGACCGGCGGAGGCGCGGTTGCGGCGTCCTCGACCCGGATGCCATCGCTGTCGATCACCACCTGCACTGGCTTGCCGTTGCGCTGCGAGAGAATCCGGACACCGTTCTCGTCGATGTTGACCGTGCTTGCGCCCTTGTCGGCGGGAGCGTCCGGCGGACGCGGTGCCTCGGGCGCCTTGGGTGGTGCTGGCGGTTTCGGCACGCCGGGGCGTTCGATGCGAATGCCGTCAGGCCCGACCTTGATGTCAACCTTGACGTTCTCTTTCGGCGCCGCGCGGTCGATCACCAGGACCGGCCCCTCGTTATAGAGCACGTTGGTCGCGATGCCTGCGGCAGCCAGCAGCAGTATCGCCACCAGTGCGAACTTGCCCCAGCCGACCGTAGCGAGCCAGTCGCCGATGCGGCCGAAGACGCGCTTCAGCAGCGGCATGACCCGTTGCTGGAAGAATGACCACGAGTGGGCCGCGCCACTGGCCACGACGGGCGCCGCTGCCTTGGCACCGGCGACCGTCGCCGAGCCGGCGCGCCGCAGCACACCGCCGGTGGAGGCCGCATCCGGACCGCCATTGGGTGTCGAACCTGAATTTGGATCCATAACCAAAGTTATCGCGATTGCCAGTGTGGTGGGCGGGCAGTAGTGCCCCGCAACATGTCGATACGGTACGGGCCGACCTCAAGCGCCTCCACGGACATGCGACAGGCTGCACCAACGGCAGGCCAGACTGCACCTACGCGGTACGGCGGTAACGGGCAGCGCAGACGGCCCGGTCGACCGGGTCCAGTCCCCGCTTGTTCCTGCGGCACCGAGTTGCAGTCAAAAAAATGGCCCGGCGTCGGCCGGGCCAGTGAACTCCCCGGGGAATTGGCCGGGGCTGGAGGAACGGAACTTGCGGCAACGCGGGACGCGGCCTGGGCAACAGGAGCGGGTTGCACGTCGCGACCCGTTCGCCCCTTTTCGCCCGCCTGCAAAGCGCAGGGTGACGCCACTTTAGGCAGCACGCACAGGTACAGCGACCGACTTGCGACGAACCGTGAATTGGAGGACGCGAAGTGCGTCCTCGAGGGCCTGTCGGGCGCCAAGCCGAGTCGTCAAGCGGCCAGCCGGATCGGCGAGCCGACCACCGGCCCCGATCAGGGTGCGCCGATGATGCGCAGGACCAGTGAGATTCCGAGAAGGATCCAGCCGGCTCGGCCCGCAACATCGGACCACGGGTTCGCGGCCTTCAACTGCGCGGCCTGCTGCATCAATTCCTCGCGCCGGCGCTTCATGCGCTCGGGCGAACCCTCCTCGTCAGCGCTGGCGCGAACGATCGCCCGCAGGAACGGGAACTGGACCATGACCGACAGCATCAGCACGGAGGCACCAAGGTCTCCGACGCCATGCGCCCACCGACCTGCGTCGAACTGAACGAGCGCGAGGCCCGCCAACAGCGCACTCAGGAAGAAAAATGTGCTCCGCCATACGCGCTCACCCTGGCTCGGGGGAGGCGCGGGGGTTCGAGGCGATTTCGATTGAGCGTCCATGGGTCATTAGATAGCGGCAGCACGCACAGGTTCAAGGGACGGCGGAAACCGCCGCAACCACGCGGGAGAAACCGCTGGCTCGACGCCTGCTGCTGCCATGTTGACCCAGTTTCTCCGCGGCCATCTGATCCAGGACATGCCCTAGAACTCCCGCACTTGCCGGATCAGGACGTGTACGCGACCTCGGAGGCTCCGGTCCGTCGCCCCCGTGGCCCGCGTCCGCCCTCCCCATGCAGACAGCGTGAGGGTGCCAACCCCTCGAATGCCGTCGCTTGCGAACTACGGCTTGACGGGCTCCGCCGGCGCGCCCGATGACGGGCGCGGATGCGATTTGCGCCACGCCGCCAGTTCGTCACGCGTCAGCGCTCCGTCCTTGTTGGCGTCGATCGTGTCGAATCTCTCCGCGAGACGCGGCGCAGTGCCGGCCTCCTCGCGCGAGATCGAGCCATCGCCGTTGGTGTCCAGGCTGGCGCGTCGTCCGTGATGGCCGGACCGGTGCCCCGCGCGAAGCTCTTCGCGCGACAGGACGCCATCCTGGTTCGTATCCAGACGGTCGAACGACTGGTCAAGCCGTGGGTGGGCAGCCGCCTCTTCGCGCGAGATCATGCCGTCGTTGTTCTGGTCGAGCGCAGAGGTGCCGCGCGAGGGCGCGGAGCCATCGGCTGGCCGCAGCAAAGACGGTCGACGCCGAGGCGAGCAGGGCCGCCGAGATCAGGGTTCGAAATTGCATGAGCATCTCCTTGGAAAGGTGAGCTCATTGGACCGCCGGATCCGCACCCTGTCGAAGCGAATTACCTTTGTTTACGTCTGCAACGCCTGAGTCAGCATTGCAAAGCGAAACCCCAGGTTACTGGAGCTGCGGCGTCGACGGGGGCGGTGCCCCGGGCGCGGCCCCTGGCATCCCGGGCTGAGGGGGCGGTGGAGGGGCCGAGCGCGGCGCAATTGCGGGCGCACCGCCGACACTCGGTGCAGTCAGGGTGTTGCCGTCGCGCGCGAAGTTGGGCGCCGGCGCGGCCCCACTCATTGCCACGGCGGGCGGAGGTGGAAGCCGAACCTCCTGCCGCCCACTGGCGGTTTCGAGCACGATGACCTCGGAAGTGATCGACGCGAGGCGCGTGCCCGGCACGACTTCCTGCCCGACCAGATAGACCCGCGGCGGCTTGCCATCCACCACCAGCACCGCACTGGAGTCCACGCCGGCAGCAAAGGCGCCGAGCGCCTGGACGTTGGTCGCGACAACCGCCTGAGCGACCGCGACCTTGCCGAACATCCGGGCGGCCGCAGTCGGGTCGGGGTCCCGCAACGGCGGCGGCGGCAGGGGCGGCGGCGCGGTCGTGGGCGCAGGCGTGAAGATGCGCACCGACCAGTAGGCGCCGATGGCCACCACACCCGCGAAGAACAGCAGGTGAACCAACGCAGTAGTAAGTTTTTTCAGCATCGCATCGTCATGCCAAGGCGCGGATCATCGCGCGCGACGCAGCGCCACGACTCATCCTGTTGCATTAGCGGCCCGGCCACATCCCGCCTAAGAGGGGTAAGGTCGCCATGTTGCATTGATAATATCCGTCGCAGTCCCCGTTGTCCGCGCCTAAAACACAGGAAGTTCAAGGCCTTCGGCGCGCAACTTCAAGCTTTCTTTAGCCTCGGGCAGTGGTCATATGCGTTCGATGAAGCCCCAACGTCTCTCGCTCGATCGCGGATTCACGCTGATCGAAATCATGGTCGTGATCACGATTCTCGGGATCCTGGCCGCGTTGATCGTCCCCAAAGTGGTGGGTCGCACCGACGACGCCCGGATCGCCGCGGCGCGGCAGGACATTGCGTCGGTCATGCAGGCGCTCAAGCTCTACCGGCTCGACAACGGGCGCTACCCGACGACGGAACAGGGCCTGCAGGCGCTGATCAGCAAACCGGCGACCGAACCGGTGCCGATGAACTGGAAACAGGGCGGCTACCTTGAGCGCAATTCGGTGCCCAAAGACCCCTGGGGCCATCCCTATCAGTACCTGAACCCGGGACTG
This sequence comes from uncultured beta proteobacterium, assembly GCA_963780715.1. Lineage (GTDB taxonomy): Bacteria > Pseudomonadota > Gammaproteobacteria > Burkholderiales > Burkholderiaceae_F > JALORV01. The sequence goes on along the minus strand of CAWADK010000006.1, from coordinate 60,357 downwards.
CGGGGAGAAATCGACGTCTTCAGCTTTGGCGCCGATGGCCAATCCGGCGGCCAGAACACCGACGCCGACATCGGGTCCTGGCAGCTGTAGGCCGCCGGCCTGCGCGCCGGTCGGCGCCCTCGTTCGCCCACTTCCAGACCGGATCCCGATGACGTCAACGCCGGCCCGCGCTATTCCCGCCACCCGAGGTGCGCAGTGCGGCCGGCTTCACGTTGATTGAAATGCTCGTCGTCATCGTGCTGGCCGGCATCCTCATTTCCATCGTCACCATCAGCGTCACGCCCGACCCCCGCCAGAAGCTGCTGCGCGAGGCCGAACGCATCGGACAGCTGATGTCGCTCGCCGCGGACGAGGCGCGCATCCGCCAGCTGCCGATCGTCTGGGAGGCGGATCTGCGCAGTTATCGCTTCGTGACCGAGGTCGGTGGAGAACGCCGGCTGCTCAGCGAGGACGACATGTTGCGTGAGCGAAACTGGGAAACGCCGCTGACGCGACTGTCCCTGCAGGACGGCGCCGGACCGCAGCCGGCGCAGGTGCTGCTCGGACCCGGCGCACCGCCCGTGCGCATGGCGATCGCACGCGAGTGGGTGCAGCCGCACTGGCGGCTCGAACTCACAAGCGAGGACGCCACGGTGCGCATCGATTTCGACGAAGCGGGCCGCGCCACGGTGGTGCAATGAGGCGCGCGGCGCGGGGATTCACCTTGCTGGAGGTGCTGGTCGCGCTCGTGATCATCGGGGTCGCGCTCGCTGCCTCCATGCGAGGCGCCATGTCGCTGACCTCAACGGCGGAGTACACGCGCGAGAAAATGCTGGCCATCATGACGGCCGAGAACCGCCTGCTCGAGCTCCGGCTGGCGCGCGAACGGCTCGAGCAGGGCGAAAACAGCCTGCCGTGCGAGCAGGGCGGCCAGACCTTCCAGTGCGTGCAGGCCGTCAAGCCGACGCCGAACCCGTTCTTCCGCCGCGTCGAGGTGCGCGTGTACAAGCCTGCCGCTGACGGCACGCCGCGCCTGCTGGCCGAACTGATGACCGTGCTGCCGACCAACCAATGAGCCCAGCGAAGAGCCGTCTCAAGCGAGCTCCCGCCGCGGGGCGCCACCCGGAGGCCCGTAACCGCACGTGCGGATTCACCCTTCTTGAATTGCTGGTGGCGATCACCGTGCTGTCGATCGTTTCCATCATTGCCTGGCGCGGACTCGACTCGCTGGTCCATACGCGGGAGCGGCTCGAACCGGAAGCGACCGACGTGCGAGCCCTGCTGACGACGTTTGGACAGATGGAGCGCGATCTTTCGCAGGTGACCAATCCGAAGTTTCTCGGTCTTACTCAGTCCCCGGTCATCGTTTCGGCGGCCGATGGCTCCACGCTGCTGCAGCTCGCGCGCATCGCACCCGCGACGGCGGACCGGCCGACGGAAGTTCAGACGGTTTATTACCGCGTGATCGATGGAACGCTGACGCGCCAGGCGACGGCGGCCCTGCCGGGGTTCCAGACCATCCCGACCGACCGGCTCGAGTCGGCGCGGCTGCTGACCAACGTGCGCACGCTCTACGTGCGAACCTGGTCACCGAACGGCGGCTGGGTCGACCCGAATGTGGCCCAGGATCCGGCGGGCGGCACGGCCACCGCGGCCAGCGCCGTCATTCCCGGCGTGGAAGTAACCATAGAGCGCGGCGACGGCAAGACATTCCGGCGCGTGCTGCTGGTGGGCGCGTGAACGCACCGAACCGCTTCCCTGGGACGAGCCGCAGGCAGCGCGGCGCCGCCGTGCCTCCCGCCCCTCGGGGGCGGGCAGGGGTGGGGCCGTCCAGTTTGCGCTGGCGCCAGCAGCGCGGCGCCGCCGTGCTGCTGGCGCTCTTCGTGGCGGCGTTGGCGACGATGATCGTCAGCGCGCTGTTTTATCGTCAGTTCGTGCTGCTGCGAACGATCGAGAACCAGCAACTGATGGCGCAGAGCCGCCTGCTGCTGCGCGGTGCGCTCGACTGGGGACGGGCCATCCTGCGCGAAGACGCCAACCGCTCGAGTTACGACGCGCTGTCGGAGCCCTGGGCGCAGCCGCTGGCCGAGACCCGGCTGGACCAGCTCGGCGAGACGTCCGTGCTCGCAGCGCAGGCTTCGATCGCCGGCTCGATGGAAGACGCCCAGTCGCGTCTCAACCTGCGCAACCTGATCGACAAGGGCGAGATCGTCGAGTCCGAACTCGAGGCACTGCGCCATTTGTGCACGCTGCTGCAGGTGCCGCAGCAGACAGCGGACCTGATTGCCCAGCGCATGCAGCTCGCATTGCCGTCCAACGTCGTCGACGACGGCGGCCGCGCGCCGGACTCTACGGGGGTCGGCAGCACGATTCGTCCAATCCCGTTGATGCTGCCGCAGGACCTGCTTTCGATTCCCGGCATTTCGGCCGAAGCCGCTCAGCGCCTTGCGCCCTACATCGTCGTGCTGGACGAACGCACGCCCGTCAACGTCAACACGGCGCGGCCGGAAGTGATCGCCGCCCGCGTGCCTGAAATGTCACTGTCCGATGCGCGCGCCCTGGTCGCAGAACGCGAGCGGATCTCTTACTTCAACAACGTCGGCGAGGTGCGCACCCGACTCGGCGCCAAGGCAAACGGCGTAGGAGAGGCGGATATCGCCACCGCTTCGCGCTTTTTCTTCGTGCGCGGCGAGGTCAAACTGGACCGGGCCGTGACACGCATGGAGGCCCTCGTTCGCCGCGGGGTGCCGGGTCAGGGTATACAGCCGGTGACCGTGCTGTGGATTCGCGAGATCTGATCGACCAATGAAAGAAAGATCACTGCAACGATTGCTGGTCTTCGTCCCGCCCCGACGGTCGTTCGGCGCGAAGGGTCACCTTTCGCCCGGCAGTGTCGTGAATTTCGTCGCGCCGGGTCCCGGCGGGACGAGCGGCGAATCGCCGATCGCACTGTTGCCCAAGGCCGTGGCGCTCGATCTCGTCTTCGATCCGGCCGACATCTTCGTCACGGCGATCGAGCCGCCGAAGTTGTCGGAGGGCAAGCTGCGGCTCGCGCTGCCCAATATGCTCGAAGACCGGCTGCTCGCGGACGCGGCGGACTGCCACTTCGCCTTCAACGTTCCCCGCGGTGGCAGTGGCTCGACAACGATCGCGGCCCAGCCGCGGATGCCGATCGCCGTTATCGATCGCGGCCTGCTGACCCGAGCCCTCGATGCCTGCGCCGAAGCCGGCTTTCGCGTGCGCGCCGCCTACAGCGAGATCTATACCGTGCCAGCCCCGTCGGCTGGCGTGCTTTCGGTGCGGGTCGACCGCGGCCGCGGAGTGGCGCGCTCGGCCACGCACGACGGTTTCTCGTTTGAGCTCAGCGGCGACGAAGTTCCCGCCGCGCTCGCGCTGGCGGTACGGCAGCTGGGGATCCGTCGCATCCAGGCCTATGGCCGCGAGGCCGCGAGAATGAATTCGCTGGCCGCAGCACTCAATGTGCAGATCGAGGCTTCGGCCGCCGAGGCGGACATCGCCAGCATCGAGGGCGCGGTCAACCTGCTGCAGGGCAGCTTCGCGCCGGGTGGGATGCTCGGCGCCCTGATGCCGCTGGCGGGTCGCGCCAGCGCCCTGAGAGGCAAGTCGTTCAAGGTGCCGTTGATCTGGACAGCGGTCGGCGCGGCGGTGGCCCTCGCCGGGATGAACGCTTACTGGCTGAAGCTCGAGTCCGAGTCCAAGGCCGTGCGCCAGCAGATGGAGAACGCGTTCCGCACGAGCTTTCCCGAAACCACGGCCATCGTCGATCCGGTCCTGCAGACCAAACGCCAGCTCAATGACCTGCGCGCCCGGGCCGGCATTCCGTCGGCCAACGATTTCTCAGTCCTGAACGCACGGACGGCGGTCCTCCTTTCAGGGGCGCCGATCGGAGCGGTCGGCGGTCTCGAGTACCGCGACGGCGCACTGAAGGTCAGGTTCAAGGGCGGCATGGGCGACAACGCGGCCTTCCAGAACACACTCCGGGCCGCCGCCGTGCAACAAGGCCTCTCGATACGCTTCGAAGCCGACGGCACGGCGCGCGTGACGGCGGCGGGCTCATGATGGATACGCTGCGTCGATTCTGGGCCGAGCGCGCTCCACGCGAACGCATGATCCTCGGCGCGGGCACGGGCATCGTGCTGCTCGCCGTGCTCTATCTCGTACTCATCGAGCCGGCCTGGACCGGAATCGGCCGGCTCGAGCGCACGCTCCCCCAGCAACGTGCGCAGGCGGCGGAACTCGACGCCCTGCTGGGCGAAGTCAAGAGCCTCAAGACCCAGCCGCAGGTCGCCACGGTCTCGGCGTCCGAGGTCAAGGGCGCGATCGAGACGTCGCTGAAGCGCGCAGGACTGAAGGCATCGCGCATCGTGCCGCTGTCCGACGGCGACATGCAGCTGACCTTCGCCGACGTTTCCTTCAGCACCTGGGCCACCTGGCTGGCCGGCATCGAGCGCGAACTGGGCGCCCGGACGGCTTCGGTCGTCATCAACGGCAAGGACGCGACGCCCGGCAATGTGGATGTCGAGCTCGCCCTGCGCCTGGCGCGGAAATGAACGCCGACGATGCGCATCGCTCTTTACTTGCTGGCAGCGTTGGTGGTGCTCGTGGTGACAGCGCTTGTCATTGCGCCGGCGCAGTGGGCCGCGGGCTCGGTACGTTCCGCGACTCAAGGCCGGGTCGATCTGGCCGAGGCCCGCGGAACCATCTGGAATGGCTCGGCTGTGCTGGTGCTCGCAGCGGCCCCGGATGCCGGAGCATCGCGCGCCAGCCTGCCGGAGCGCCTGGCGTGGCAACTGAGCCCATGGTCGTTGCTGGCGGGCCAGATCGATCTGACGATCTCGCATCCTTCTGCGTTGACGCAGCCGCTCGTGATCCGCTCGGGCCTGTTCGGCGGCGGCACGACGCTCGGAGCAACAACCGTCAGAGTGCCGGCGTCACTGCTCGTGGGTCTCGGCGCTCCCTGGAACACGGTACGTCCTGGGGGCATCCTCGCGCTGTCCTGGGACAGGCTCCAGATCCAGCCTGGTCGGCTCGCCGGCAATCTCTCCGCCGAGTGGCAACACGCATCGAGTGCGTTGACGCCTGTCTCGCCCATGGGCCATTACCGCCTGCAAACCAATGGCGTCTGGCCCGGAACTCAGCTGGAATTACTAACCATTTCCGGTCCCCTCGAGCTGAGGGGCAGTGGCACAATCCCGGAGGGTGGGCGCTTACGCTTTACCGGCCGCGCACAGGCCTTGGCGGGCACCGATCCGGGTGTGAAAGCACAACTGACTGGCCTCATCTCGCTGCTGGGACGGCGAGACGGCGATGGGGCAGTCCTGAACTTCGGCGGTGGGTGACATGACAAGCGGGCGCTCGATGAAACGCGCAGGGGGAGATTCACTCGCTCGCCTCACTGCGCTCCTTTGCGCGCTCAGCCTCGCACTGCCACCACTGGCGCCACCGGCCTTCGCACAGAGCAAGCCCCGCACGATCGGCAACCAGAAGAAGGAGGCAGCGCCGGCCGAGACCGTGATGCTGAACTTCGTCAACGCCGACATCGACGCTGTCGTGCGGGCAATCGGCCAGTACACGACCCGTACCTTCGTCATCGATCCGCGCGTCAAGGGCACGCTCTCGCTGGTCACCGAACGGCCTGTCACCAAGCAGCAGGCCTATGAGCAGCTGCTGTCGGCGCTGCGCCTGCAGGGTTTCACGATCGTGCAGACCGGAAACGTCATGCGCGTGGTGCCGGAGGCCGACGCCAAGCTGCAGGGTGGCACCGTCGTCGGACCGAACAACGCGTCGCCGGGCGGCGACCAGCTGATTACTCAGGTCTTCCGGCTCCAGTACGAGTCGGCCACCGCGATGGTGCCGATCCTGCGGCCGCTGATTGCGCCCAACAACACGATCTCGGCCTATCCGCAGAACAACACGCTGGTCATCACCGACTACGCCGAGAACCTGCGCCGCATCCAGCGCATCATCGAATCGATCGACACGCCGGCCACCTCCGACCTCGAGATGATCCCGGTGAAGTACGGACTCGCGATGGAGATCGCCGCGGTCGTCAACCGCGTGCTCGACGAAGGCGCCCGCGCCGCCGGCCAGGCGGTCGACGCCGGCCAGCGGATCTCCGTGCTGGCAGAGCCTCGCACCAACACGCTGATCGTGCGCGCACCGAGCCAGGCGCGGCTCACGCTGGCGAAGAACCTGATCGCGCAACTCGACCGGCCGGCCTCCACACCCGGCAACATCAACGTGGTTTACCTGCGCAACGCCGAGGCTTCGCGCCTGGCGCCGCTGCTGCGCGCCATCATCAGCTCCGACCCGTCGTACACGCCGGCGGCTGGGGGCAGCACCGGACTGTCGCAGCCCAGCGCGGGCGGAACGACCGGCGGGGCCGGCATGTCGACACCGGCAGCAGCGACGACGCTCGGCGGTGGCGCTGCGGGAGGCGGCGGTGGCGGCGGCGGTGGCAGCGGACCGCTGGCCGGACTGATCCAGGCCGATGCGGCCACCAACTCGCTGATCATCACCGCGCCCGAGCCGCTGTACCGGAACATCCGCGCGATCATCGACAAGCTCGATGTCCGGCGGGCGCAGGTCGTCATCGAATCGCTGATCGTCGAGATGACGGCCGACAAGGCCGCCGAATTCGGTGTCCAGTGGCAGGCGCTCGGCAACGTCAACAACAGTGACGTCGGCGTTGTTGCCAGCCAGAACTTCGGCGGAGCAGGCACCAACATCATCGGTACGGCCTCGAACCTCGGCTCGGTCGGCCAGGGCCTGAACCTCGGCGTCATCAACGGCAAGATCAACATTCCGGGCGTGGGCGAGGTGCTCAACCTGGCGTTCCTGGCCCGCGCGCTGGAGACGACGGCCGACGCCAACATCCTGTCGACGCCCACGATCCAGACGCTCGACAACGAAGAGGCTAAATTCCTCGTCGGCCAGAACATCCCCCTGATCACCGGCGCGTTTGCCAACGCGGGCGGAAACGCCGTGGCCGGCGTCAATCCGTTCCAGACCTTCGAGCGCAAGGACATCGGCCTGCAACTGCGCGTCAGGCCGCAGATCTCCGAGGGCGGCGTCGTGCGCCTGGCGATCTACCAGGAGCTGTCGTCGATCCAGAACACGTTGACGGCGGCGCAGGGCGGCATCATCACCAACAAGCGCAGCTTTGAATCGACCGTGCTCGTCGAGGACGGCAACATCGTCGTCCTCGGTGGCCTGATCGAGGACCGCAGCGACAACAGCCGCAGTTCGCTGCCGCTGCTGGGGCGTATCCCGGGGCTGGGCTATCTCTTCAGCTACGAGAACCGCGGCCGCAAGAAGACCAACCTGTTCGTCTTCCTGCGGCCGTATGTCGTCCGCGAGGAAGGCAAGTCTTCCGCGCTCGCGCTCGACCGCTACGCGTACATCCGCGGCCAGGTCTCCGCGAACTCGATCGCCGACAACTTCCTGTTCCGCGGCTTCCAGGGCACGCAGTTGCCGGAAACCCTGCCAGTGCCGCCGGCGATGCGGCGCACGCCGGAAGGCGGCAGCACGGCGCCGGTCTTCTCGGCGCCAGACGCCACGAGCGGTCCGCCTGTCCCGCGCGCCGAGCCGCAATCGAGCCCAGTGCCCAAGCCCAGCGTTGAAGGCCCGGCTGTGACGAGTGCTGCACCGGTCGCGTCGACGCCGCCTGCGTCGGCATCGCCCGCGCCAGCAGCGAGCGCGCCGGTCACCGCCCCCCCATCGACGACCGCGCCCGCTGCTTCGACCTCGACGCCGATGCCATCAACAGCACCGGTCCAGCCGGCGGCGCAGGCACCAAGCGAACCGAGCAAGCCGGCCGAGACTGCGAGCACCACGGCCGTTGCACCCGCACCTGTCGTGGCGTCAGCGGCCGTGACCGTCCCCCAAGCCGCGCCAACCACGGTGGCGGCGCCTCCTGCTCCGCCGGTGGTGGACACGCCACCGGCCGCGCGCATTGCGCCCGTGACGCCGCCGGCCACCACCATGACCGAACGCGCTGCGGTGGAGCCGCCTCCAGCTGTTGTCGCCCAGGCGGCGCCCCCGGTGCCGGAACCTGTCGTTCCTGCCCCCGCCCCGACGGCGCCACCGGCGGCAACATCGAGCCCGCCGGTCGTCACGACAGCGTCGGTGGAGCCCACTGCGGCGGTGACAGCACCGGCCATGACTTCCGTCGCTGCACCCAGCGCCTCGGGCGCGTTTGCGGCGACACCGGGTGCACCAACGGGGCCGGCAAGCAATTTGCTGCAGGTCGCCGCCGTCTCCGAGATCAGCCGCGGCCGTGAACTGCAGCGGCAACTGCGCGCGGCGGGGTTCGATGCCTACTGGGAAAGCGTGAAGTCCAAGAAGGGTGCCGAGGTCGTGCGCGTGCGCGTTTCGGTCGACCCGGCCACGCAGAGCATGGCGGAGACGGTCGCGCGGCTGAAGGCGATGGGCTTCGACCCCATCGTCGTCGCGCCCTGATCGTCGTCGCAGGAAGGTCATCGTGACTCCCGCCAGCCGCTTCGTGCCCTACTCGTACGCGCGGGACAACGCGATCCTGCTGGTGCCGAAGAGCGAGCGCGACGCCGAGGTCTGGATTTCCGACGCCACGCCGCTCGCGGCGCTCAACGAAGTGATGCGGGTGTTCCCCGGCAAGGTCAAGCCGATCGTCGTCGAGCCGACCAAGCTCACCGAAGCGATCTCGCAGACCTACGGCGACCAGAGCGGCTCGGCGCAGCAGATCGTCGGCGACATCGAGGGCGAGTTCGACATCACCCGCATGATGCAGGAGGTCCCGGACGTCGAGGACCTGCTGGAGACCGAGGACGACGCGCCGATCATCCGCATGATCAACGCGCTGCTGACGCAGGCGGCGCGCGACGGTGCGAGCGACATCCATATCGAGCCCTTCGAGTCCTACTCGCTGGTGCGCTTCCGCGTCGACGGCACGCTGCGCGACGTCGTGCGGCCGAAGCGCGCGCTGCATGCCGCGCTGGTGTCGCGTATCAAGATCATGGCGGCGCTCGACATCGCCGAGAAGCGCCTGCCGCAGGACGGCCGCATCACTCTGCGCGTCGGCGGCCGTCCCGTGGATGTGCGCGTGTCCACCCTGCCCACCGGCCATGGCGAGCGCGCCGTGCTGCGTCTGCTCGAAAAGGATCTGTCCAAGCTCGAACTGACCAACCTCGGCATGGCGAAGGAAGCGCTCGATCGCTTCGACACGCTGATCCACCAGCCGCACGGGATCATCCTGGTCACCGGTCCGACCGGCTCGGGCAAGTCGACGACGCTGTATGCGGCGATTCGTCGGCTCGACAAGAACACGACCAACATCATGACGGTCGAGGACCCGATCGAGTACGACATCGAGGGCATCGGCCAGACGCAGGTCAATCCGAAGATCGACATGACCTTCGCCAAGGCGCTGCGCGCGATCCTGCGCCAGGACCCCGACGTCGTGATGATCGGTGAGATCCGCGACCTCGAGACCGCACAGATCGCGGTGCAGGCCTCGCTGACCGGTCACCTGGTGCTGGCCACGCTGCACACGAACGATGCGGCCAGCGCCGTGGCGCGCCTCATCGACATGGGCATCGAGCCGTTCCTGCTGTCGTCGTCGCTGCTCGGTGTCATGGGCCAGCGGCTCGTGCGCAAGCTTTGCCCGAAGTGCCGCGTGCAGGACAGCCCGACGTCGCCATGGCGAGCGGTCGGCTGCGACAACTGCGGCAACACCGGCTACGTCGGCCGCACCGGTATCTACGAGTTGCTGACGGTGGACGACGAGATGCGCATGCTGGTCCACCAGGGCGCGAATGACACGGACATCCGTCGGGTTGCGGAAAAGGGCGGCATGGTCAACATGCGCGCCGACGCCCAGCGCTGGGTCGTCAGTGGCGTGACCTCGCAAGAAGAGGCCTTGCGCGTGACCAGAGAGTGATTCGCAGCTCGTGTACGCGACGCTGCGCGTCGCACGTGCACTCGCTGCGCCAAAGCTAGCGTGCCGGGCTCCGGGCGGCCGAGCGCCCGGCGCGAATACAACTGCAACGAGGGTTGATGGCTGCTTTCAGATTTGCTGCTGCGGACATCTCCGGCAAGGAGCAGTCGGGCGTACTCGAGGCCGACAGCGCCCGGGTGGCCCGTCAGCTGCTGCGCGGCCGCGGGCTGATTCCGCTGACGGTCGAACCGGTCTACGACGAAGTCGCGAGCGGCACCGGCGTCTCGATGCGACTGGGCCGGAGGCTGGGGCAGACCGAACTCGCCGTGATCACGCGCCAGCTGGCATCGCTGATGGGAGCACAGCTGCCGGTCGCCGATGCGCTGACCGTGATGGTCGAGCAGAGCGAAAAGCAGCAGGTGCGGGAGATCATGGCGTCGATCCGCACCGACGTTCTGTCCGGTACGTCGCTCTCGAAGGCGCTGGCGCGACACCCGCGGCAGTTTCCCGAGATCTATCGCGCGCTGATCGCCGCCGGCGAGGAGTCGGGCAAGCTCGGCTCCGTCCTCGGCAGCCTCGCCGACTACATCGAAGAACGCGCCCGCCTGCAGCAGAAGATCACGCTCGCGTTCGTGTATCCGGCGATCGTGACGCTGGTGGCGCTGCTCGTGGTGATCGGACTTCTCACGTACGTCGTCCCGCAGGTCGTGCAGGTCTTCGCCAATACCAAGCAACAGCTGCCATTGCTGACGACGGTGCTGATCGCGGTGTCGGACTTCGTGCGCAACTACGGCTGGATCGTCGCCGTCGCCCTGGTGCTCGGCGCCTTCTTCTGGGAACGCGCGCTGCGCGTGCCCGCGGTGCGGATGCGATGGCACATGCGCATCCTGACGATGCCGGTCTTCGGCGTGTTGTCCCGCTCGATCAACACAGCGCGCTTTTCGTCGACGCTGGCCATTCTGGTCGGCTCCGGCGTGCCGATGCTGCGTTCGCTGCAGGCAGCTGGCGAGACGGTGACCAACCTCGCGATGCGCAGCCGCGTGATGGATGCGGTTCAGCGCGTACGCGAGGGCTTTTCGCTCGCCAAGGCCCTGCGTGCCGATGCCGACGAGGAGAAGAAGCCCGGGTACGTGAAGCTCTTCCCGCCGGTGCTGATTCACCTGATCGCCTCGGGAGAGGCCACCGGCAAGCTGCCGGAAATGCTGGGCCGTGCGGCCGACATCCACTCGCGCGAAGCCGAGCGGCGTGCGCTCTTCTTCACTTCACTGCTCGAACCGATCCTGATCCTCGCGATGGGCGTGGTCGTCATGCTGATTGTGATGGCTGTACTGCTGCCCATCATCGAGATCAACACGCTGGTCAAGTAGGGGTCTGCCGCCCGTCGCGCCCTTGCCGCGCGCAATGCCCGCCTTCCGGGGGTATCGGCTACGCTCACGCTTCCATGGCATCCAGCAGGCATGGCGCCGGCTGACGCGATGGATCGGCGGTCGATGCCGTCGTGTCGCCCACTCCCTCACGTCACGCCAGCGGTACAGGAAAGCCGTCCATGTTGCTGTGCCAGATCAGCGATCCACACCTCGTCCCGGAAGGCACGCTGGCGTACGGCCGGGTCGACACGCCCGCAATGCTTGAGCGCGCCGTCCGCAAGATTCGTGAACTGCCGCGGCGGCCCGACGCGGTGGTTGCGACCGGCGACCTGACCGACAATGCGACCGCCGCGGAGTATGGGCTGCTGGCAGAGCTGCTGGCGCCGCTCGACATGCCGGTCTACCTGGCCGTCGGCAATCACGACGACAGAAGCGCGCTGCGGGCGGCATTTCCGCAGCACCGGTACCTGCAGGGCGAAGACGGCTTCGTCCAGTATGTCATCGATGATTTCGCCGTACGCCTGGTGGTACTCGACACCATGATTCCCAACGCGCCGGGGGGCGAGCTCTGCGCGCGCCGCCTGCAGTGGCTCGATCGCACGCTGAGCGCATCAGACCGCCCGACCGTCATCGCGCAACACCATCCCCCGTTTGTCACCGGCCTCACCGTGATGGACCGCATGACTCTCGCCAACCCCGAGACGGAGGCGGCCGTCGTCGGACGTCACCCTCACGTAGAGCGCATCATCAGCGGCCACTATCACCGCACGATTCACGCCCGCTTCGCCGGCACCATTGCTTCCGTGTGCCCAAGCGTTGCGCACCAGCTGCTGCTGAACCTGCTGCCGGATGCCGGCATCGGCTTCGCGTTTGAGCCTTCGGCCTTTCAGCTGCACCTGTGGAACGGGTCGCAGCTGGTCACGCACACCCAGGTCGTCGAGGACTTTCCGTCGTGGGGCTCGCGCGACTGACAGCACGGCCCGTGCTTATTGGTCCGTGGCGTGGGCTCGCAACACGCTGCGCTGATGTATTTCGACTCGCGGGCGATGTGATGAACGAGGGCCCTGTTATTCTCCGCCGCCGCAGTGCAACCGGCACAAGTGCCAGCTGGTGCCGCGGCCGGCCGGCATGCGACATTCCTTGCGCGGACGTCTTGTCGAGCCAGAAACCGGGAGAGCCGTGAGCGAAGCATTGCCGCGATCGGGATGGTGGTCGTCGCTGCGGCAACCTGGCGGCATAGCGCGCGGCGACATCGCCGCCGGCGTGACGGCGGCGATGGTCCTGCCGGCGATCGAAGGCGCCTACGGCCTTCTGGCATTCAAGCCGCTGGGGGCCGACCACGCTCAGACCGGCTTTCTGCTTGGTGCCAGCACCGCGGCTATAGCCAGCATCGCAGCGCTGGTGGCGGGGGGCCGAGGTCCGATGCTAAGCGGCTCAAGCGCGGCGCTGGCGCTGCTGCTCGCGACCCTGTTCGGCTGGTTCATCACCGACGTCCGCTTCCTCGGCGCGGACGGACAGCCGTTCCTGCCGATGATCCTGGCCTTCAGCGCGCTCGGGCTCGTAATGGCGGGGTTGCTTCAGGCCCTGCTCGCGCGGCTGAAGATCGGCGGCCTCGTGCGCTTCGTGCCGTATCCGGTGCATGCGGGCTACATGAACGGCTCTGCCGTTCTGATGATCGGATCGATGGCATTTCACATGGCCGGGTTGCCTAGCGGGACGGAGGCGTTCACCTGGCATGGCATCAAGCCGCTTGCGCCGTTCGTCACGCTCGTCGCGCTGTGGCTCGCACTACGGCCGCCGGCCTGGACACGCTGGGTTCCGCCATACCTTACTGGACTCGCCGGCGCGACGGCGGTCCACCATTTGCTGTCGTTGACGCCGCTCTCGGGTGCGCTCGGTCCCTACTTCGTCGCGCCGGTCTTCGACTGGCCCGACCTCCAGACCATGGCCCCGCTTGTCGATCGGATGAACTGGGGCCTGCTCGGCGATCACATCGGTCCGCTGCTGCTGTTCGCCGCGGGCGTCGCGATGATGTCGAGCCTGCAGACCGTGCTGTCGGGCTCTTCGGTCGACGAGCTGACCCGTAAGCGGCGCGACGGCGACCGGGAGCTCTTCGCCCAGGGCGTGGCGAACGTTGCGGTTGGCGTCATTGGAGCGCTGCCCAGCGCCGGCTCGACGACACGCACCAAGATAAGCATCGATGCTGGCGGCATGACCAAGATGTCGCGCCTGGCGTTCGGCGTGGCGCTGCTGTTCGCCTTGGACTACGGACTGCAGTTCATGAGCCTGGTCCCGATGGCGGCAATCGCGGGCGTGTTCGTCGCCGTCGCCTTCTCGATGGTCGACGACTGGACTCGCAATGCGACGGTCGTCCTGTGGCGCCAGAGCCTCAAGTGGCGCGCGCCGTCTGCGCTGCTGCAGAACTATGGCGTGATGCTGGTAGTGGCAGGCATCACGGTGTTCGTATCGCTTGCGCTGGCCGTCGCCGTTGGCACGCTGATTGCGATGATTCTGTTCATACGCAGCAACTGCAAGGCGCCGGTCCGGCAGGTGGCGAACGCCGGCGAACGCAGCTCGCGCAAAGTGCGTCCCGCGGCGGATGTCGCCGTGTTGCGTGCGAGCGGCAGCCGCATTGCGCTCGTGGAACTCGACGGCGCCCTGTTCTTCGGAACTGCCGAAGCGGCCGACGAGGAGATCGCGCGGCGATCGCATGCCTCCGACTGCATCGTCGTTGATTTCGAACGAGTCTCCGAGATCGACGCGAGCGGCGCGCGCGTGCTGCTGCATGTGGCGGAGCACCTGCGTGACTCGGGCAAGAAGATGCTGATAGCTGGCCTTGCTCCAGACGACAGCCGCGCCCGGACCCTGCGAGGCATGGATGTGAAGGAAGTTCTGGGGGATGAACAGTTCTTCCCTGACGCCGACCGGGCCATGGAAGCCGCGGAAGACGCGCTCCTCTCGTCGCTTCGCCCTGCGGTCGGTGCCGAGGTTCAGCTCGAGTTGAAGGAGACTTTGTTCGGTATGGGCCTCGACCCTACCGAACTCGAAGTGCTGCGGGCGCAACTGACCGAGCGGAGGGTGGCGCGCGGCGAGGCCGTGTTTCGCAAGGGTGACGCCGGCGACGCGATGTACGCACTGCTCGCCGGCCAGATCGGCATCTGGCTGCCACGTGAGGGCATGGCCGGCATGGCAGCGCGCGATCGACGGATGGTTTCCTATGCGCCGGGCGTCATCTTCGGCGAACTCGGACTGATGGAAAGTCGACGGCGCTCAGCCGACGCAATTGCCGAAAAGGATGCGGTGCTGCTTGAACTCTCGCGCGAGAACTACGAGCGCCTCACAGCCGAGCACCCGGCGCTGACCGGAAAGCTGCTGCTCAACATCGGCCTGCTGCTCGCCTCGCGCGTGCGCGCGCTGACCGACGAGCTGCGGTCGGAACAGTCGGCACGCTGATCGGCGCGGGCGTACGGGCACGACCGCGCACCGCACCTGATCCCGAGTCCGCGCGCAAGTTTCCGCGATGACCGACCAGCCGCCCTCACACCCGCACCGCGCAGCGCTACTCATCGAGCAGCTGCATGCACTCTTTCCGGACATCGGCGAAGCCACGCGTGCATTTCTGCTGCAGCACCTGCAGTGGGTGGAGATCGCCGCCGGCGAGTCGCTGATCCGGCAAGGCGAAGCCGGTGACTCGGCATATCTCACGATCAGCGGCCGTCTCAGGGTCTACGTCGTGGGCGAGGACGGCGCGACCCGCATGGTGCGCGAAATCTCGCGTGGCGAGGTGATCGGCGAGATGAGCCTCTACACCGGCGAGCCGCGCTCCGCCACGGTCATTGCCGTGCGCGACTCCGTCCTAGTGAAGCTCGCAAAGTTGCACTTCGAGGCGATGCTGCTGAACCACCCGCAGGTCTCGCTCTCGTTCACGCGGCAGATGATCCAGCGCCTGCAGACCGAGCATCAGCGGCATCGTGTGGCGGCGCCAGTGACCATCGGCCTGCTGCCGATCTCGGAAGGCGTTGAACTCGCCGGGTTCGCGCGCGCGCTGGAAGCACAGCTGGCCCGCTTTGGCCGCGCCTGCGTCGTCGACGCCGCCTCGCTCGATCGCACGCTCGGCATCGCTGGCATCGCGCGCAGCGAAGTCGCCGAGGCGGACCATCGCATATCGCTCGCGCTCGACCGCCTGGAGGGCGAGCACGACTTCGTGCTGCTGCTTGCCGACAGCACGCCGGATCCCTGGACCCGGCGCTGCATACGCAACAGCGACGAATTGTTGCTCCTTGCCGCCGCCGCGGCATCCCCGGCCCTGCATCCGACCGAGCAGGCCTGCCTGGTCGACCGGCCCGCGCGCAGCGAGGCGGCCGAGATCCTGGTCCTGCTGCATCCGGCCGAGCAGTCTTGTCCACACGGCACGCGCCAATGGCTGGCCCGTCGGCCGCTGGCCGGGCATCTGCACATTCGACCCGCGCTGGAGCGTGACATGGCGCGTCTGGCCCGGATGCTGAGTCGCAACGCCGTCGGCCTCGTGCTGGCGGGCGGCGGCGCGCGCGGGTTCGCTCATCTCGGCGTCTGGCGCGCCTTGCAAGCCGAGGGGGTCGAGATCGATGTCGTCGGCGGCACCAGCATCGGCGCGGCGATGGCCACGCTGATTGCGTCCGACACGCCGGTCGACCGGGCCATCGACATCGCGCGTCGGGCCTTCAGCGCCAGCCCGACCTCCGACTACAACCTGCTGCCGCTCGTCTCCCTGGTCAAGGGCCGGCGTGTTCGCGCAGCGATCCACCGCGCGATCGACGAACTGGCGGGCGGACCGATCGACATCGAGGATCTATGGAAGCCCTTCTTCTGTGTCGCGACGAACTACTCGCAGGCGCGCGAACACGACTTTCATAGCGGAGACCTTGCGCTCGGCCTGCAGGCGAGCATGGCGATCCCCGGGGCGCTGCCGCCGGTCGTGCACGACGGCAACCTGTTGTGCGATGGCGGCACGTTCAACAACTTTCCGGTCGATATCATGCGCGACCTCCGTGGTGTCGGGCCGGTGATCGGCGTCGACCTCGGCGTACCCCATGCAAAGCGCCTCGATCTGACCGAGATCCCGGGCACCTGGGAACTGCTGCGCGACCGCCTGCGGCCGCGGCGCAAGCGCCGATATCGCCTCCCGTCGCTGGTGTCGTACCTGCTCAACGTCACCGTCCTTTACAGCGTTTCCCGGCAGTCGGATGCGAAGCGCCTGATCGATCTTTACTTCAATCCGCCGCTGTTCAAGGTGGGAATGCTGCAGTGGAGCCGCTTCGATCACATCGTGCACCAGGGTGAGCGGCACGCCGTCGAAGTCCTGGGCGGGTTGAGCGCGGAGCAGCGTGCGCTCTTCGCGACCGTACCGGTGGGCGCACCGGAACTTCCCAGCCCGTCGCGCTGATCACCGGCGCGCACGGGAGGCACTCGGCGGAAGTATCGCGCCTCTCAGCGCCCGTTCGGCCTCATCAGCGTGCTCTTGCCGAACAGGCTTTCGATCAGGTCTACCGTCAGCAGCGCCGTCTTGTTGCGCACGTCGAGGGCCGGATTGAGTTCCATCACGTCGAGGGAACCGAGGCAGCCGCTGTCGGCGATCATCTCCATGCAAAGCTGCGCCTCCCGGTACGTCGGACCGCCGGGAACAGTCGTTCCAACGCCGGGCGCGATCTCCGGATCGAGAAAGTCGACGTCGAAGCTCACGTGCAGATGCGTGCCGGGATCCATCGTCGCCAGCGCAAGCTCCATCGCGTGGCGCATGCCGAGTTCGTCGATGAATCGCATGTCGAAGACCTCGAGGCCGACCTCGTGGACAAAGCGCTTCTCGCCGGCATCGACGCTGCGGATGCCGATCTGCCGGATCCAGCGCGGGTCGATCGCACGCACCGTGCCGCCGATTTCGATCAACGGCTGCGGCCCGTAGCCGCACAGGCACGCGACCGGCATGCCATGCACGTTGCCGCTCGGCGTCAGCTCGTTGGTGTTGAAGTCCGCATGGGCATCCAGCCACAGAATGCGCAGGCGTTTGCCCTGCTCCCGGCAATGACGCGCGACGGCACTGATGCTGCCGATCGCCAGGCAGTGGTCGCCACCGAGCAACAGCGGCAGCCGGCCCGCCGCAAGCTCGGCATGCACGGACTCGTGCACGAGCCGGTTCCAGGCGACGACTTCGTCAAGGTGCCGGTAGCCGTCGACCGGCGGCAGCCAGGGATTGGCCGGACCGCCGAGGTTGCCGCGATCAATGACTTCGAGGCCGTGCCGCTCGAGCATCGGCGCGATCTGCGCCACGCGCAGTGCCTCCGGCCCCATGCTCGCCCCGCGCACGCTGGCGCCGATGTCGGTCGGGGCGCCGATCAGTGAAACCGTTTTACGGAGCGGGGCAGCAGGCAGCGGGCGCGTATTCAATGGGAACCCCGTTTACGACGGCAGCGGCGCGCAGCGTATCAGCGGGTCCGGGCTTCGGCCAGCGCCGTCAGTGGGCATGGCCGCCGGAGCGCGGTCCGGCGCTGCTTCAAGTAGCAGAGTCGGGGCTTGCGATAATCGCCCGATGATCCGCACAACCATCCAGCAGCTGCCCGCCTCCCGCATCCGCGAAGTCGCCAACGCCGGCCTCGGCCGCAGCGACGTCCTGAAGTTCTGGTTCGGCGAAGGCGACCAGGTCACGCCCGCCTTCATCCGCGAGGCCGCCAAGGCCGCCCTTGATGCCGGCGAGACGTTCTACAACCACAACCTCGGCATCATCGAGCTGCGCGAGACGCTGGCCGCGTACTGCACCCGGCTGCACCGTCCCGCCACGACGATCACCTCCGATCGCATCGCCGTGACCAGCGCCGGCGTGCATGCGCTGTCGCTCGTGGATCAGGCGCTGATCGATCCCGGCGATCGCGTCGTCATCGTCACCCCGGTCTGGCCCAACCTGACGTCGATGCCACGCATCATGAGCGCGGACGTCATCCGCGTCGCGCTCGAATGCCACGCCGGCGCGTGGACGCTCGACCTGCAGCGACTGCTGGACGCCGCCACGCCGGACACGCGCCTGGTGCTGGTCAACTCGCCCAACAACCCGACCGGCTGGACGATGCCGCAACATGACTGGGACATCCTGCTCGCGCACTGCCGGCGCCACGGCATCTGGCTGGTCAGCGACGACGCCTACGAGCGACTCGTGTTCGAGCCCGAGCTGACGGTCGACGGCCACGCGCCGGGCGTGCTGGCGCAAGCTCGACGACGAGGATCGCGTCATCAGCGCGAACACGTTTTCCAAGAGCTGGACGATGACGGGCTGGCGGCTGGGTTGGCTGGTCGCGCCGAAGAGTTTCATCGCGCAGGTCGGCAAGGTGATCGAGTTCAACACGTCGTGCGCGCCGACCTTCGTGCAACAGGCCGGCATCGTCGCGGTGCGCGACGGCGAGCCGCTGGTCGCACAGACCCTCGCGCGCCTGCGTGCCTCGCGCGACCTGCTGGTCGAACACCTGGCCGCACTGCCGGGCGTTGAAGTTGCGCCGCCCCCGGGTGCGATGTACCTCTTCTTCCGCATCCCCGGTCGCAGCGACGACAGCCTGGCGTTCGCCAAGCGGCTCGTCGCCGAGTGCGGGCTCGGCATCGCACCGGGCGTGGCGTTCGGCCCCGAGGGCGAGGGCTATCTGCGCTGGTGTTTCGCGGCGTCCGACGCGCTGCTGCTGCAGGGGGTGGAACGGCTGCAACGCTTCCTGCAGCGCTAGGGCCTGTTCACGCCAAGGCCGGGCATCCGCTGCACGCCACGCTGCAGCCCCGCGGCGACGAAACCCAGGCCGGCGTAGAGCTGCTCCGGCATTTCACCGGCGGCGGCGACGATGATCAGACGATCCGCGCGCAGCTCGTCGCGTGCATGGCGCGCCGCCGCCGCGACCAGCGCACGGCACAGGCCACGACGACGGTAGGCGGCGTCGGTCATGACCGACTGGTAACGCGCGAGGCGTTCACCCGCTTCGGGTTCGGCTTCCACGTACACACCGAGAGCCGCCACCAGTCGTGGCCCGGCGTCGGCGACATCGAGGAACGCGCCGAACCAGTTGCCCTGCCCCGCATGCGCCAGGGTGCGCCAGCGCTCGACGCGCCGACGCGCGAACGGCCAGTAGTCGCTCTCTTCGAATTGCTCACCACGCGTTGCGACGCTCAACGCGACCAACGCCGACCAGTCGCGCTCGGCCGCATCACCCGCCAGCGCGAACGGCCGCAACTGAACGTCGAGCGTCGGCGCCGGCACCGTGGGCACGACGCTGGTCTGCATCACCACGGCATTGTTCTGCGTGTAGCCGTCGGCGAGGAAACCGGAGATCGTCCCCCGGCGCGTCTTCCATCCAGCCGAACGCGCGGTGCGTCGATTCAGGCTGCGCCGCCGCGATCAGGCGTTCGAACAACTCGGGCCAGCGCCATTCATCACCGGGGCGCGGGGCATGCTCGAACAGCAGGTAATTGCCCCAGTAGTAGGTCGGGTTCGACGGCGTGCGGATGACCCGGCAGCCGTGCTCCGCGCGGCAATCGATGACCTCGCCATCGGCACGATGGAAGATCAGCTCGCTGCGGAAGCCGAGCGCGGCCGCTGCCGGCGTTGCCATGGTCGCCGGCCGTCGGCCCGCCGTCACGCCGAAGCAGGCGCCCCTGCGAGACCGCGCTTCGACAGCATCGGCTCGACCTTCGGATCACGCCCGCGGAACGCGCGGAACGCCGCACCCGGCTCGAGCGTGTTGCCGGCCGAGTAGACGTACTGCCGCAGGCGCTCGGCCACGGCCGGGTCGAAGGGGCTGCCGGCCTCGAGGAACGCGTCGTAGCCATCGGCATCGAGCACTTCGGCCCACATGTAGACGTAGTAGCCGGCCGCATAGCCGGAACTCGCGAACAGATGCAGGAAGTGCGGCAGCCGGTGGCGCATGACGATCTCGCGCGGCATGCCGATGCGCGCCAGCTCCTCGCGTTCGAACGCGGTGATGTCGACGCCGTCCGGCTGTGTCTGCGCATGCAGCGCCATGTCGACCAGCGCGCAGGCCGTGTACTCGACGGTCTCAAAGCCCTGGTTGAAGCGCCGCGCCTGCTCCAGCCGCGCAAGCAGTTCGTCAGGCATC
Source organism: uncultured beta proteobacterium (assembly GCA_963780715.1). Lineage (GTDB taxonomy): Bacteria > Pseudomonadota > Gammaproteobacteria > Burkholderiales > Burkholderiaceae_F > JALORV01. Next base: position 39,961 of record CAWADK010000006.1, on the reverse strand, counting down.
GGTGCACCCGTGTCGACATGGCGCGCGTGGCGCTTCAGCACTTCGGGCTCGAGCAGCCAGTTCTCGAAGATCTGCGACGGCAGTTCCACGAAGTCGCGCAGCACCTGCGTGCCTGACAGGCTCTCGAAGGTGACCTGTGACAGCAGTCCGTGCAGGCCGTGACCGAACTCGTGGAACAGCGTCAGCGCATCGTCGAGCGACAGCAGCGTCGGCTCGCCAGGCGCACCCTTGGCGAAGTTGTTGTTGTTGACGATGATCGGCAGCACGTCGCCGGCGATGCGCGACTGCAGGCGGTACGAACTCATCCACGCGCCGCCGCGCTTGGTCGGACGCGCGAAGTTGTCGTGCAGGAACACCCCGACCTGGCGATCGTCGCGCCCGCGGACTTCGTAGACCTTCACGTCCGGGTGATAGGCCGTGATCTCCGGACACGGCACGAAGCGCAGTCCGAACAGGCGCTCGGCGCAGTCGAAGGCCGCCGCCACGACGCGCTCGAGCGCGAAGTAGGGCTTCACCGCCGCATCGTCGACGGCGTAGCGCACCTGGCGCACCTTCTCCGCGTAGTAGCGCCAGTCCCATGGCTCGATCGTGATCGCTTCGCCGCGCGACGCGGCCATCGCGGCGAGGGCATCGCGCTCCTCGGCAGCGCGCTTCTTCGCCGGCGTCCACACCTGCTCGAGCAGCCGCGCCACGGCGGCCGGCGTGCCTGCCATGCGATCGACCAGCGCGTACTCGGCGTAGCTCGCGTAGCCCATCAGCCTGGCCTGCTCGTGACGCAGCGCCAGGATCTCACGCGCGACCGGGCGGTTGTCGTGTTCGCCCGCATGCTCGCCGCGCTGCGTCCAGGCCTTGAACGCCTGCTCGCGCAGGTCGCGCCGATCGGAGTACGTCAGGAACGGCGCGACCAGCGATCGGCTCAGTGTGATCGCCCAGGCGTCGGACCGTCCCCGCTGTTCGGCTGCCTCGCGCGCCGCCGCGCGAACGAAGGCCGGCAGACCGGCGAGGTCGCGCTCGTCGGTGAGCCACAGCACCCAGGTCGACTCGTCGTGCAACACGTTCTGCGAAAACGTCGTCTGCAGTTCGGCCAGCCGTTCTGAAACCGCCGCGAAACGCAGCTTCGCGCGCTCGTCCAGCCGTGCACCCGCCAGCACGAAGTCGAGGTGCACGCGTTCCAGCAGCCGCCGCGCCTCGGGCGCGAGTGCGAGATGGTCGCGGCGCGCGTGCAGCGAATCGACGCGGGCGAAGAACGCGCCGTTCAGATAGATCGCGTTCTGATGCGCCGCCAGGCGCGGTGCCATCGTGCGCTCCACCGCCTGCAGCGCAGGCGATGTCTCCGAGCTGCACAGGTTGTGAAACAGGTGACTGATGCGCGCCAGCAGTCGGCCGCTCGAGTCGAACGCGGCGACCGTGTTGTCGAACGATGCGGCTTCCGGGTTCGCCGCGATCTGCTCGACCTCGGCGATGTGCTGTCGCAGCGCGACGTCGAATGCCGGGGTGAAGTGTTCGGCGCGGACCGCAGCGAACGGCGGCAGTCCGTAGGGTGTTTTCCACTCAGTTAGCAGGGGATTTTCGGTCGTCATCGGAGCGCTTTCGAAGGACCCGCCACGATACCGAAGGACGGCGATGGCGGCGATTGCGGACCACCCCGCGATTTCGGCATCGAGGCGCGGGTCTTGAGCACCGCCCGACCAGACTGCGCCGCAGACGATCGACGGAACCTGGCCCTGTTACGCCGCGTTTCCGTTTGTAAAGTTGCTTGGGGCCGGGCGCGCGGTCGCGTTCAGATGCGGCCATCGGATTTGAGGGAGACACCGATGGACCACCGCCTGACCTGCTCCGCCCGCCGTGCACTGCTGGCGTGTTCGCTGGCCGTCGGACTCGGCGCCTGTGGCGGCGGCTCGTCGTCCGGACCACCTGCCCCGGCGCCAGCGCCCATCCCGGCTCCGGCACCCGCTCCCGTGCCGCCACCGACGGCGGATGAAGCAGCGCGCTTCCTGATGCAGTCGAGCTTCGGTCCCACCGAAACCGAGATCGCCCGTGTACAGGCGCTCGGTTTCAGCGGCTGGATCGACGAGCAGTTCGCGCTGCCCCGGACCTCCCACCTGCCCTATGTGCAGGCCAACTACAACGTGCTGCTGTTCGGCGCCAACTTCGCCTTCGTGCAGGACTCGTTCTGGCAGCAGGCGATTCCGGCACCGGACCAGCTGCGGCAGCGTGTGAAGTACGCGTTGTCGCAGATCGTCGTCGTATCCGCCGAAAGCGGCACCATCGCCAACGTCAGCGACGGCCTCGCCAACTACGTCGACCTGCTCGGCGAGCATGCGTTCGGCAACTACCGCACGCTGCTCGAAGCGGTGGCGACGAGCCCGATCATGGGCATCTACCTCTCGCACCTGCGCAACCAGAAGGCCGATCCGCTCACCGGTCGCGTGCCCGACGAGAACTTCGCGCGCGAGGTGATGCAGCTCTTCTCGATCGGGCTCACCGAGATCAACCTCGACGGCACGCCCAAGCTCGTCAACGGCCAGCCGGTCGAGACCTACACCAATGCCGACATCACCGGTCTCGCGCGCGTGTTCACCGGCTGGAGCTGGGCGGCGCAGGACACATCGAACGCGAGCTTCAACGGCGGCGGCACGGCCTATGCCGACCGCATCCTGCGGCCGATGCAGCCGTACCCGCAGTTTCACGAGAACGGCGAGAAGACTTTCCTCAACGTGACGATCCCCGCCAACACATCGGCCCAGGCGAGCCTGACGATCGCGCTCGACCGCTGTTCAACCATCCGAACCTGTGTCCGTTCATCGGCAAGCAGCTGATCCAGCGACTGGTGACCAGCAATCCGACGCCGGCCTACATCGGCCGCGTGTCGGCGGCCTGCGCCAACAACGGCGCCGGCGTGCGCGGCGACCTGAAGGCCATCGTGCGTGCGATCCTGCTCGACAGCGAAGCGCGCAGCAGCGCCGGCCTTGCCGACCCGCAGTTCGGCAAGCTGCGCGAGCCCGTGCTGCGGCTGTCGCACTGGGCGCGCTGCTTCGGCGCGACCTCGGCCTCCGGCAACTGGCAGATCCGCAACCTCGACAGCCCGGCCACGTCGCTGGGGCAGCAGCCACTGCGCGCGCCGTCGGTCTTCAACTTCTACCGGCCCGGCTATGTGCCGGCGAGCACGGCGATCGCTTCCGCCGGCCTGGTGGCACCGGAGTTCCAGATCACCGGCGAAACCTCGGTCGCCGGCTACACCAACTTCATGCAGGCCGCGATCTCGAGCGGCGTCGGCGTCGGCCGCGAAGTGCGCGCTGCCTACACCGGCGAACTTGCGGTGGCCGACAACGCCGATGCGCTGATCGACCGCGTCAACCGCTGCCTGATGGCCGGCACGATGGGAACGCAGCAACGGCAGGAGATCCGCGATGCGGTCAATGCGATTGCCGTGACGGCACCGAACGGGCGCGCCAACCGCGTCTACACCGCGGTGCTGCTCACGATGGCCTCGCCCGAGTACCTGGTGCAGAAGTAGGAGAGACGCGATGACGACCCTGAACAACTCTTCCCGCCGCGCGTTTCTCCGCCAGGCCTCCGCTCTTTCGCTCGCCGGCACCGCGGCGCCGTTTGCGCTGAACCTGGCCTCGATCGGTGCCGCATCCGCTTCCACGGTGGCCGACTACAAGGCGCTGGTCTGCGTCTTCCTCTATGGCGCCAACGACGCTCACAACACCGTCGTTCCCTACGAGGCAGCCGGCTACGCGACCTACGCCGGTGTGCGCGGGACGCTCGCCTGGACCCCGGCTCAGCTCACGCCTCTGGCGCCGACCACCCCGCTGCCCGGTGGCAGGCAAGTCGCCTTGCCCGCCGAACTCGCGCCGCTCGCGACGCTCTTCGACGCAGGACAGTGCGCGGTGATCGCCAACGTCGGCCCGCTGGTCGTGCCGACGGACCGCACCAGCTTCAACAGCAAGTCGGTGCCGCTGCCGCCGAAACTCTTCTCGCACAATGACCAGCAGTCGATCTGGCAGGCGTCGGTGCCGGAAGGCGCGAAGTTCGGCTGGGGCGGCCGCATCGGCGACCTGATGGCGAGCCAGAACTCGGCTCAGATCTTCACCTGCAACTCGCTGACCGGGAGCGCGGTGTTCCTGTCGGGCCAGACGGTGCAGCCGTTCCAGATCGACCCGGCGCAGGGCTCGATCGCGTTCGGCGCGCTGAACGCCAACTCGCTGTACGGCTCGGCCGCCGGTGCCGCTGCGCTGCGCAACGCGCTGACGCGTTCGCGCACGCACCTATTCGAAAACGACCTGCGCAACGTCAACCAGCGCTCGATCGACTCCAACACCGCGCTCGCCGCGGCACTGGCCACCGCGCCGGCGCTGACCACGACCTTCCCGGCCAACAATGCGCTCGCCACGCAGCTGGCGATGGTCGCGAAGATCGTCAGCGTCAGCGCCGAGCTTGGCGCGAAGCGCCAGGTGTTCATGGTCTCGCTCGGCGGCTTCGACACGCACTCAGGCCAGGATACGACGCACCCCGCGCTGCTGACGCAGCTCGCCGGCGCGATCGACGCGTTCCAGAAGGCGATGATCGAACTGAACGCGGCGCAGAAGGTGACGCTCTTCACTGCGTCGGACTTCGGCCGCACGCTGACCGTCAACGGCGACGGCACGGATCACGGCTGGGGCGGGCATCACTTCGTCGTCGGCGGCGCGGTCAGGGGGAAGCAGGTCGTCGGCAGCTATCCCGACCTGACGGCGAACGGCCCGACCGACGCCGGCAACGGCCGGCTGATACCCACCACCGCGGTCGAGCAGTACGCGGCCACACTGGCGCGCTGGATGGGTGTGGCCGCCACCGACATCCCGCTGATCCTGCCGAACGTCGTGAACTTCCCGTCGTCGGACCTCGGCTTCATGACCTGAGCGCAGCGTCGGATCGACCCCGGCAAGCTCGCGCCGCAGCGCGCAGCGCGGAGGCTCCCACTGAGCCGGGTGGCGCAATCGCCGCTATGCTGCGCGCTCCCATCCCTTCGGAGCCGCCGATGAGCACGCCCGCCGCGCCGCTGAATACACCGAACGAGTCGCTGGTCACCACGACGCATATCGTCTACGCGCTGCACACACTCGGCCTGGTGATCGGCGCCTTCGGCACCGCCACCGTGATCGGTACGTTTCTGTTCGGCTGGCCGTCGATCGTCGCGGTGATCATCAACTACGTGAAGCGCAGTGAAGTACGCGGCACCTGGCTCGACTCGCACTTCTCGTGGCAGATCCGCACCTTCTGGTGGGCGCTGGTCATCGCCGCTGTGGTCGCGCTGGTCGGACTCGTGTTGCTGCCCGCGCTCGGGCTCGGGCTTGTCGTTTGGTGGATCGGCTTTTTGGTGCTCGGCATCTGGGCGATCTATCGCATCGCACGCGGCTGGCTGCGGCTCAAGGACCGGCAGCCGATGCCGGCCTGATCACCAGATCGAGATCTGCTCGGCCGGCGACCGCATCATCGGCGCGCTCGCCGGGCAGTTGAACGTTTCCGCGAATGCCGGAAAGTTGGCGAGCGGCCCCAGAACGCGATAGCGGTGCGGCGAGTGCTGGCCGGTGCGCAACTGGTCGAGCAGCGCCTCGGTCCGGTACTGCCCGCGCCAGATCGTCGCGTAGGAAATGAAGAACCGCTGGTTCTGCGTCAGACCGTCGATCGGGCCGATCGGCTGGCGCGCCAGCGCGATCTGCAGGCCGTCGAAGGCGATCTTCACGCCGGCAAGATCGGAGATGTTCTCGCCCAGCGTCTGCAACCCGTTGATGGACTGCCCCGGCACCGGTGTGTAGCCGGAATACTGCTGTGCCAGGCGCGCGGCGCGCGCCTTGTAGGCGGCGGCATCGTCGGACGACCACCAGTCGGTGAGGTTGCCGACACTGTCGAACTGCCGGCCGCGATCATCGAAGTGGTGCGTGATCTCGTGCCCGATGACCGCACCGATGCCGCCGTAGTTCACCGCAGGATCCCCGGTCGAATAGAAAAATGGCGGTTGCAGGATCGCGGCCGGAAAGATGATTTCATTCAGCCCGCCGGCGAAGGCGTTGACGAGATGCGGCGAGGCGAACCACCGTGTGCGGTCGACCGGTTTGCCGAGATCAGCGACCCGGTCGTTGAAGGCCCAGGCGCGCGCCCGCAGCCAGTTGCCGGCGAAGTCGTCGCGCTCTATCACCAGGCCGTCGTAGGTCTTCCACTTGTCCGGGTAGCCGATCTTCAGCGCCATCGCGTCGAGCTTCTTCAGCGCGCTCTGTTTGGTCGGCGCGCTCATCCAGTCGAGCTTCTCGATCCGCGCCCGCAGCGCCGTCTTGATGTCGGTGATCATCTGCACCGCGCGTGCCTTGGCCTCCGGCGTGAACGCACGCGCGACGTAGAGCTGCCCGAGTCCTTCCGCCAGCGGCTCTGACCCGAACGGACCGGTCATCACGCGAATGACCTGATCCGGGCGCGGGAAGTTCTTCTCCAGCCCCTGGATCGCCCTGCCGCGATAGTCGAAGCGCGCGTCGACGAACTCGGCCGTGAGCATCGGTGCCGTTTCGTCGAGCACGCGTTCGCGCAGGTACGCGCGCCAGGTCGCGAGCGGCGCTTCGGCCGCGGCGCGCGCCACCGCGGCGACGAACTTCGGCGCGGCGACGTTGAATTCACCCGGCTTCGAGACGCCCAGCGCATCAAAGTAGGCCGCCCAGTCGAGACCCGGCGCGCGCTGCGTGATCATCTCGAGCGTGTTCAGCTGGTAAAGCGCGTTCGGGTCGCGCCGTTCGACCCGCGTCAGCGAAGCATCGGCGAGCGATTTCTGCAATTCGAAGCTCGCCGCGGCGGCGGCGGGCGCATCGTCCGCCCGGGCGAGCTGTCCGAGACGCAGGCGGTAGGCCTCGTACGCCTTGCGCAGTTCGAGCGTGCGCTTGTCGTCGCGGAAGTAGTCGTCGCGATCGGGCAGGCCCAGGCCGCCCTGATCCAGCTGGACGAGGTAGCGCCTTCGGTCCTTGGCGTCGGGCATGACCGCGACTCGCAAGGGCGCGTCGATGAAGTGGCGTGACAACTGGGCCAGCAACGCCGGCAACTGCTTGCGGTCGTTGAGCGCATCGATCTGTCGCAGCACCGGCTGAAGGGATTCGAGCCGGCGCTTTTCGATGGCCTCGACGTCCATGCCGCTGATATAGAACTTGAACGCGAGCAGCTTGCCCGGCGTGTCAAGCCGGGAAGGATCGCGCGCAGCGTCGATCAAGGCCTGTTCGACGATGTCGCGGCTTTCGTCACGCAACGTATCGAAACTGCCGATGCGTGCCCGGTCCGGTGGAATCGGCGTCGATTTCTTCCACAGCCCGTTGACATACTCGTCGAAGTCCGTGCAGGCCTCGGCTGGCGCACCGAGTCGCTTGAGGTCCAGCGTGGCGGCTGTTGCGGCGGTGTGCGCGAAAACTGCGGCGAGTATCAGTAAGCGCAGCATGGGCAATTGGGTCGAAAGTCCGGCTGGCAGCATACCCCGCTCAACAGGCCTGACCGGGTGTAGCCCCACCTGCGCCGCATGATTGAGCAGGCGCTGCGTCAGTGCTACGCTCGCCGCCACTTTCAATTCCGCTCACCGCGGAACTTCGCCGAGCGCGCTCACAAGGCACGCTCCGGCTGCACGGCACAGGGGCACCCACCCGACTGCCGCGCTCCCAAGAACACGATTTTTGGCAGGAGTCCTGATGAACGCGCCCCTTCCCGAAGCCGTCCGCCGTGCACTGGCGGAGGTCACCCTCGACGACAAGTGGACCCTGGATCGCGGCCGCGCCTATATGAGCGGCACGCAGGCCCTGATCCGACTGGCGATGCTGCAGCGGCAGCGCGACCAGTTGGCCGGCCTGAATACCGCCGGGTTCATCAGCGGCTACCGCGGCTCGCCGCTCGGCGGCGTCGACCAGACGGCCTGGAAGGCAGGCAAACACCTCGAGCGCCACCACGTGAAGTTCCAGCCGGGGCTGAACGAAGACCTTGCCGCCACCAGCGTCTGGGGCACGCAGCAGGTCAACATGTTCGAGGGCGCGAAGTACGACGGGGTATTTGCCATGTGGTATGGCAAGGGCCCTGGCGTGGATCGTTGCGGGGATGTGTTCAAGCACGCCAATGCGGCGGGCACCAGCCGGCACGGCGGCGTGCTGGCGCTGGCTGGGGACGACCATGGGGCCAAGTCGTCGACGTTGCCGCACCAGTCGGACCACATCTTCAAAGCCTGCATGATGCCGGTGCTCTTTCCGGCCAGCGTGCAGGAGTACCTCGACATGGGCCTGCACGGATTCGCAATGAGCCGTTACGCGGGCGTCTGGGTCGGCATGAAGACGGTGACGGAGGTCGTCGAGGCCTCGGCCTCGGTGGTCGTCGACCCCGAGCGCCTGGACATCGTGCTGCCATCGGACTTCGCAATGCCGGCGGGCGGCCTGAACATCCGTTGGCCTGACGGCGCACTCGAAATGGAAGCGCGCCTGCTCGACTACAAGTTGTACGCCGCGCTGGCGTACTGCCGCGCGAACAGGCTCAATTACACCGCGATCGATTCGCCGCACGCGCGCTTCGGCATCGTCGCCAGCGGCAAGGCGTATCTGGACACGCGCCAGGCGCTCTCGGACCTCGGGCTCGACGAGCAGACCTGCAAGGACATTGGAATCCGCCTCTTCAAGTGCGGCATGGTCTGGCCGCTCGAGGCCCAGACCATCGGCGCTTTCGCCGAGGGGCTCGAGGAGATCCTCGTCGTCGAGGAAAAGCGCCAAATGCTCGAGTACCAGGTGAAGGAAGAACTCTTCAACTGGATCGGCAAGGGCAAGCGCATCCCCCGCGTCATCGGCAAGTTCGACGAAAAGGACGGCGGCGAGTGGGCGATCCCGCAGGGCAACTGGATCCTTCCCGCGCACTATGAGTTTTCGCCTGCCATCGTCGCCAAGGCGATCGTTGCCCGCATCGGCAAGCTCGACCTGCCGGCGGACATCCGTGCCCGCATGCAGGCGCGGCTGGCGATCATCGAAGCGAAGGAGCGCGCGCTCGCGAAACCGCGCGTCGTGACCGAGCGCAAGCCTTGGTTCTGTTCGGGTTGCCCGCACAACACCTCGACCCGGCTGCCCGAAGGTTCGCGCGCGGTTGCCGGCATCGGCTGCCACTACATGGTCGTCTGGATGGACCGCAATACGTCCACCTTCACGCAGATGGGCGGCGAAGGCGTGCCCTGGATCGGCCAGGCGCCGTTCACGAACGAGAAGCACATCTTCGCCAACCTCGGCGACGGCACGTACTTTCACTCCGGCTCGCTCGCGGTGCGCGCGGCCGTCGCCGCCAACGTGCCGGTCACCTACAAGATCCTGTTCAACGACGCCGTCGCGATGACCGGCGGCCAGCCGACCGACGGCCAGATCACCGCGCCGCAGATCACGCAGCAGATGCACGCCGAAGGCGTGAAGAAGATCGTCATCGTCACCGACGAGCCGACAAGTACGACGCCACCAGCGAACTCGACCACAGCGCAGTCAACGCGCACGGCGCCACCGGCGACGCGTGGAAGCTGGCGCCCGGCGTCACGGTGCATCACCGCGACGAGCTCGACCGCATCCAGCGCGAATTGCGCGAGTACCCGGGTGTGTCGGTGCTGATCTATGACCAGACCTGCGCCTCCGAGAAGCGCCGCCGCCGCAAGAAGAACACGCCGGAGAAGACCGTGTTCCCGGATCCGGCGCGACGCGTCGTGATCAACGACCTCGTGTGCGAGGGCTGCGGCGACTGCAGCGTCAAGTCGAATTGCCTCTCGGTCGAGCCGCTCGAAACCGAGTTCGGCCGCAAGCGCCAGATCAACCAGTCCACCTGCAACAAGGACTACTCGTGCGTCAACGGCTTCTGCCCGAGTTTCGTCACGGTCGAGGGCGGCAAGCTGAAGAAGGGCAAGGCGTCGATCACGGGTTCGCTGCCAGCGGTGCCGGAGCCAACGCTGCCGGGCATGAAGTCGCGCGGCAATTACGGCATCGTCGTGACCGGCGTGGGCGGCACGGGTGTCGTGACGATCGGCCAGCTGCTGGGCATGGCGGCGCACCTTGAAGGGCGCGGCGTGTCGGTGCTCGACATGGCGGGTCTCGCGCAGAAGGGTGGAGCGGTGTTCTCGCACGTCCAGATCGCACCGACACCGGCCGATCTGTACGCGACACGGATCGCGATGGGCGAAGCTGACGTCGTGCTGGGCTGTGACCTGATCGTCACGACCAGCAACGAGGCGCTGTCAAAGATCCAGCTTGGGAAGACGAAGGCGGTGGTCAATACGGCCGAGTCGCCCACGGCGGACTTCGTGAGCAACCCCAACTGGCAATTCGGCGGCGTTGGCCTCGCACAGCAGGTGCGCGATGCCGTCGGCTCGGACTCGGACTGCACGTTCGTAGACGCCAACGGAATTGCGACGGCGCTGATGGGCGACGCGATCTACACGAATCCGTTCATGCTCGGCTACGCCTGGCAGCGTGGCTGGATCCCGCTCGCGCACGCAACCCTGGTGCGCGCCATTGAATTGAACGGCCTGGCCGTCGAGGCGAACCGGAAGGCGTTCGAGTGGGGTCGCTGCGCGGCGCATGACCTGGATGCCGTCCGCCGCATCGCGTTTCCGGACGCGGCCAGCAATGTGGTCGAATTGAAGCGGTTTGCATCGTCGCTCGAGGACATCGTCGCCCGGCGCGCCGAATTCCTGACCGGCTACCAGAACGCGGCCTACGCCACGCGCTACGCCGCGCTGGTCGAACGCGTGCGCAAGGTCGAGTCCGACCGGCTGCAATCAACTCGGCTGGCCGAAGCCGTGGCGCGCAACTACTTCAAGCTGCTTGCCTACAAGGACGAGTACGAAGTCGCGCGCCTGCAGTCCGATCCAGCGTTCCGGGCGCGGATCGCCAGCCAGTTCGAAGGCGACTACAAGCTCAACTTCCATCTGGCGCCACCGCTGCTGGCGAGGCCGGATCCGTTGACCGGAAAGGTGCAGAAGATGCGCTTCGGACCGTGGATGATGACGGCCTTCGAAGTGCTTGCGCGCCTGAAGTTCCTGCGCGGTTCTGCACTCGATGTGTTCGGATACACGGCAGAACGCCGCACCGAGCGCGCCCTGATCGGAGAGTACGAAGCGCTGGTCGAAGAGCTGCTCACTCGGCTCGGCGCGGACAACCATGCCCTGGCGGTGCAACTGGCGAGCCTTCCCGACGAGATACGCGGGTTCGGCCACGTCAAGGAGCGCAACCTCGCGACCACGCGCACGAAGTGGGCCGAGTGGCTGGCACGCTTCCGCGGACAGACGACCGCTCAGGTCATACGCATGCCGCAGAAGGCTGCCTAAGCTCAAATCTCGTTCAGTTTTTAGCGGCTGAAGCCGCTTTTTGGGCGCCGCGACGCCCTGCATCAAGTCGTCGTAACTCCGCGGTAGCGCATGCCTCCGAGGTCCCTTATGGTTGGGCCCAATGGAGGCAGTCATGCGGGACAACGACAACGGCGCCGGGTGCGCCGCGATGGGAACCAGCGATCCGGCACGCCAGGCAGAGCGACTCGTCGCACTCGCGCGGGAAGCACGCCTGCTCGAGTTCGCACTCGACGGTGAGAGCGACATAGCGCGGCGCCTGGCATCGGAACTCGAATCGGCGCTCGAACTGGCCATGGACGCGGAGTCGTCGGACGAGCTGATGACGGCCTGCGCGAGCATCGAGGCCGCGCTCGATCAGATCGTCAGCAACGGCATGCAGCTCTCGGCAGAGATGGCCGACATGGAAGTTGACGGCGTGCTGGGCACCGCGCGGATGCCGGTGCTGACAGCCGTGCTGCGCGCGAGCTGACACCCAGCCCGTCGAACCGGCGGCGCCGGGCCGCGAGCGCTTTATTGCAGTCATTTCGGGCTCACCGCCCTACAGCGCCGCGGGCAGTGCCACCTTCAGCCTGTCGGACCACGGCGCCAGCGCCGGCATGATGTCCTCGTGCAGAGCGATGCCGTGCTGGAGCTGCTCGCGCTTCAGCGCGAGCCCACGCTGCCCGGGCAAGCGCACGGCGCCCGCGCCCGGGCGCGGAGGATTCGCGCGGCACGCCGCAACCAGCCAGTCCGCCTGACGCAGGAAGGCGGCAGGCCCGCCGAAGGCTGCAGGGTCGTAAGCCTGCACCAGCACCGTCGCGCCCCATCCCTCCTTGGGATCGGCGCGCCCGAAGCCCGCCAACCCGCCCGTCAGCATCTCGACGATCAGCGCCAGCGCGTAGCCCTTGTGGCCGGCGTCGACGCCACCGGTCGGCAGGATCGTTCCCTTGGGCTCGACGAAGAGTGCGGCCGGGTCATCGGTCGCCCGGCCCGCGGCGTCGAGCAACCAGGGATGTGCGAGCTTCCGCCCGTGCTTGTGCAGGCGCGCGGTCATGCCGTTGGTCGTCAGCGAGGCGGACAGGTCGATCAGCACCGGATCGCCGGAGGTCGGCACGCCGAACGCGAGCGGGTCCGGCGTAAACACGGGCGCGAGCCCCCCATGCGGGGCGACGCTGGCCGAATTCGGGTCGGAACAGGTCACAAGGAGCACGAAGCCGCGCTCCGTTGCGCGCGCAAGATAGGCGGCGAGGCAGGCGATGTGATGGCTGCGGCGGATGACGACGGTGCCCGTGCCGCAGCGTTGCGCGCGCTCGATCGCGTCATCGACGGCGCGCAGCACGAGCCACGGACCCGGCAGGCGCTCGCCGTCCCACAGCGCGGCCGCGGCGCGTTCCTCGATGACGCGGTAGTTGCCGCTCGCGCGCAGCGACCCGCTCTCGAGTTCCGCGAGATAGGGCGCCAGCAGCGCCAGACCGTGCGTGTCATGGCCCAGAAGATCACCTTCGACCAGCACGGTGGCGACATCGCGCGCGAACGTGGCGTCCATTCCGGCTGCGCCCAGCAGTGCTGCGGCCGTCCGCCGCAGCGCGTCGGCCGCGTAGCGGGCGGCCATCAGTACACCGCGCGGCCGCCGGACAGATCGAACACGGCCCCGGTCGAGAACGAACACTCCTCGGTCGCCAGCCACGTCACCAGCGCCGCGATCTCGTCGACTTCACCGAATCGACCCATCGGGATCTTCGAGAGCATGAAGTCGATATGGGCCTGCGTCATCTGCGCGAACATGCCGGTCTTCACCGCGGCCGGGGTCACGCAGTTGACGCGGATGCCGGTCTTCGCGAGTTCCTTGCCGAGTGACTTGGTCAGCGCGATGACGGCCGCCTTCGACGCGCTGTAGGCCGAGGCATTCGGGTTGCCTTCCTTGCCCGCAATCGACGCGATGTTGACGATGCGGCCATAGCCGTTCGCTGTCATGTGCGGGATGACGACGCGGTTGCACAGAAAAAGCCCCGTCAGGTTGATGTCGATGACTTCCTTCCACGCCGCCAGCGGGTACTGCTCGACGGTGGTGTTCGGCCCCGTGATTCCGGCGCTGCAGACCAGCGCGTCGATGCGCTTCAACGCCGAAGCCGATGCGGCGAACGCGCCTTGCGACTGCATCTTCGCTCGTGATCTCCACCGTCGCCGTGTGGCTTCCGCCCAGCGCCTGAGCGGCAGCTTCGAGCGCCGCGGCGTCGCGGTCCCACAGGCTGACACGCGCGCCGGACGCGACGAGCCGCCGCGCGATCGCCAGTCCGATACCCGCCGCACCACCGGTGACGATGGCGGCGCGCCCCTGCATGTCGAGTTGATTCATGCCCTGCCCCTCCCGGCGGCTGGTGCGCCGCCGCACGACTATATCGCCTCCGCCGGAAATTGGTCAGACCACTTGACCGCTTTTCATTGACCCCCGCAGGGTGGGTGGATACACTCGCCGGCACTTTTCGCTGGTCTCCCATGTCCCGCAAACTCCGCCGCAGCCAGAGCTGGTTCGGTCGCCTCGACCGCGACGGCTTCATCTACCGCTCGTGGACGAAGAATCGCGGCATCCCGCACGACCAGTTCGACGGTCGTCCGGTGATCGGCATCTGCAACACCTGGTCCGAGCTGACCCCGTGCAATACGCACTTCCGCGTGCTCGCCGACCAGGTGCGCCAGGGCGTGCTGGAGGCCGGCGGCTTTCCGCTCGAGTTCCCGGTGATGTCGCTCGGCGAGACGCTGATGCGGCCGACGACGATGTTGTTCCGCAATCTCGTCAGCATGGACGTCGAAGAGTCCATCCGCGCGAACCCGCTCGACGGGGTCGTACTCCTGATGGGCTGCGACAAGACGACGCCGGCGCTGCTGATGGGCGCGGCGAGCGTCGATCTGCCGACGATCGGCGTCTCGGGCGGGCCGATGCTGTCGGGCAAGTTCCGCGGCGGCGAACTCGGCTCCGGCACCGGGGTGTGGCAGATGAGCGAGGCGGTGCGCGCCGGCACGATGAGCCAGGCCGACTTCTTTGAAGCCGAGAGCTGCATGCACCGCTCGCACGGCCACTGCATGACGATGGGAACCGCCTCGACGATGGCCTGCATGGTCGAATCGCTTGGCATGGGGCTGCCGGGCAATGCGGCGATCCCCGCGGTCGATGGCCGCCGCAATGTGCTGGCGCGCATGGCCGGGCGGCGCATCGTGCAGATGGTCGAAGAAGACCTCGTGATGTCGAAAGTCCTGACGCGTGCCGCATTCGAGAATGCCATTCGCGCCAACGCCGCGATCGGCGGCTCGACCAATGCGGTGATCCATCTTCTTGCGCTGGCCGGCCGCTGTGGCGTGAAGCTCGCGCTCGAGGACTGGGACCGCTTTGGCCACGACCTGCCGTGCCTGGTCGACCTGCAGCCGTCGGGGCAGTACCTGATGGAAGACTTCTTCTACGCCGGCGGCCTGCCCGCGGTGCTGCGCGAACTCGGCGACGTGCTCAACCGCGACGCGCTGACGGTCACTGGCCAGTCGATGTGGGACAACGTGAAGGACGCACCGCGCTACGACCTCGAGGGACGAGGTGGGCCGAAGCAGCGGGTCATCCGTCCGCTCGCCGATCCCTTCAAGACCAAGGCTGGCATCGCCGTGCTGCGCGGCAACCTCGCGCCCGACGGCGCGGTCATCAAGCCCTCGGCCGCCACGCCGTCGCTGATGAAGCACCGCGGCCGCGCAGTCGTGTTCGAGGACAGCGCCGACATGCACGCCAAGGTCGAGGACGAGTCGCTCGACGTCAAGGCCGACGACATCCTCGTACTCAAGAACTGCGGCCCGAAGGGCTATCCGGGCATGGCCGAGGTCGGCAACATGCCGATCCCCGCGAAGCTGGTGAAGCAGGGCGTCACCGACATGGTGCGCATCTCGGACGCGCGCATGAGCGGCACGGCCTACGGCACCGTCGTACTGCATGCCGCTCCGGAAGCCGCGGCCGGCGGCACGCTCGCGCTGGTGAAAAGTGGCGACATCATCGAGCTCGACGTCGAACGGCGTCGGCTGCACCTCGAGGTGAGCGACGAGGAACTCGCGCGCCGGCGCTCCGCGTGGACGCCGCCGGCGGCGCCGATGCCGCGCGGCTACACCAGGCTCTACTTCGACCACGTGCAGCAGGCCGACAAAGGCGCCGACCTCGACTTTCTGGTCGGGTCCAGTGGCGCTGCAGTTGGCAAAGACAATCACTGAGCCCGACGTGGCGAAAGCCCTCATCACGGATTTCGATTTCCCCGACATCGCGCTCGAGCGCGGCCTGTTCGCCGAAGCGGGCATCGAGGTCGCCGATGCGCAGTGCCGTACCGAGGAGCAGCTGATCGAAGCGGCGCGCGGCTGTGACGCGCTGCTGCTGCAGTACGCACCGGTCACCGAGCGTGTGCTCGCCGCGCTACCGCGCCTCGGCATCGTCAGCCGCTATGGCGCCGGATTCGACACGGTCGACACGGCGGCGTGTGCACGCCACGGCGTCTGGGTTGCCAACTCGCCCGACTACGGTGTCGGCGAAGTGGCGACGCACGCGCTGTCGATGGCGCTCGCCCTGGTACGTCATCTTGCGATCTACGACCGCGACGTGAAGGCCGGACGGTGGAGCTACCTGTCGCCGGGCACGATCCGCCGCGCGAGCGACCTGACCGTGGGCATTCTCGGGCTCGGCCGCATCGGCAAGCGCTTTGCGCACCTGGCGCGCAACTGCTTCGCCCGCGTCATCGCGTGCGACCCCTACATCATCGACGGCGACTTTCCGGCGTACGTGGAGCGCGTGGATCTCGAAGCGCTGTTCGAGCAGAGCGATATCGTCTCGCTCCATGTGCCGCTCAACGACGAGACGCGCGGCATGGTCGATGCCCGGCTGCTCGGCCGCATGCGCAAAGGCAGCATGCTGGTCAATACCGCACGCGGCGCCGTGGTCGACATCGACGCCGTACTGGCGCGGCTCAGCGACGACACGCTGGATGGCGTGGCGCTCGACGTGCTGCCGGTCGAGCCGCTCGCGCCGAGCCATCCGCTGGCGCGGCACCCGCGCGTGCTGCTGACCCCGCACTCGGCCTTCTATTCGACCGCCGCGGAAGTCGAGCTGCGGCGCAAGGCGGCATTGAACATCGTGCAATGGGCGACGACAGGACGCCCTAGGTATCCTGTCGTGCAAGGGACGAAGAGCCCGGCAGGCTGACGCGCGACGGTGCTGGGCACCGCGCGGAGGAGACAACGCTTTATGGCGCAAGTCGCGATTCGCGGCGTTGCCAAGCGCTTCGGTGGGACGACCGTGATCCACGGCGTCGACATTGAAATTGCCGACGGCGAGTTCGCGGTCCTGGTCGGCCCATCGGGCTGCGGCAAGACCACGCTGCTGCGCATGATCGCCGGGCTCGAGGAAATCAGCGAAGGCGAGATCCTGATCGGCGATCGTGTCGTGAACCGCGTTCCCCGAAGGAGCGCGACATCGCGATGGTCTTTCAGAACTACGCGCTCTATCCGCACATGACGGTGCGCGACAACATGTCGTTCAGCCTGCGGCTGGCCAACGCCTCGAAGGACGAGATCGACCAGCGCGTCGCGCGCGCGGCCGACATCCTCGGACTCGGCAAGCTGCTCGACCGCTATCCGCGGCAGCTCTCGGGCGGACAGCGCCAGCGCGTCGCCATGGGCCGCGCCATCGTGCGCGACCCGCAGGTGTTCCTGTTCGACGAGCCGCTGTCCAATCTCGACGCCAAGCTGCGCGTGCAGATGCGCACCGAGATCAAGGAACTGCACCAGCGGCTGAAGACCACCTCGGTGTACGTGACGCACGACCAGATCGAGGCGATGACGATGGCCGACAAGATCGTCGTGATGAAGGACGGCGTCGTCGAACAGACCGGCGGCCCGCTCGACCTCTACGACCACCCCGCGAACACGTTCGTGGCGGGCTTCATCGGCTCGCCTGCCATGAACCTGCTGCCGGGGACAGTGCAGCGTCAAGGCGGCGCGCTCGAAGCGGTGTTCGCCGATGGAAGCCGACTGCCGCTGGCGCAAAGCGCGGGGCTGCACGAGGGACAGGCCGATCCTGTACGGCATCCGGCCCGAGCACTTTGCGGTCGGCAGTGCCGGCGGTCTCGCGGTTGAAGTGGTCGTCGTCGAGCCGACCGGTGCAGACACCCAGATCTATTGCCGCTTCGTCGACCAGGAAGTGACGGCGACGATCCGCGATCGCACGAACGTGCGCGCCGGCGAACGCATCACGCTCGTCCCGGATGCCGGGCGTGCGCATCTTTTCGACGCCGCGAGCGGCAAGCGCCTCGCGACGGGACTTCAACCGGCTTGACACAGTGAGCCAACCACCAAGGAGACGTGCATGAAGAATCTGAAACGGCGGGAGTTTCTGAAGACGTCGGCGGGCGTGGCGGCAGCCGCGGCCGGTCCCCTCATCTGGGTCAAGGATGCCGAGGCGCAGTGGAGCAACGCGCCGGAGAAGGGCGCCAAGCTGCGCGTGCTGCGCTGGAAGCGCTTCGTGCAGGGCGACGAGGACCAGTACCTGGCCAACGTCAAGAAGTTCTCGGAAAAATACGGCATCGAAGTACGCGTCGACGCCGAAGGCTGGGAAGACGTGCGCCCGAAGGCGGCGGTCGCCGCCAATACCGGCGCCGGGCCGGACATCATCCTGTCGACCAACGACGACGCCAACCTGTACCCGGACAAGCTCGTCGACGTCAGCGACCTGTGCGCCTATCTCGGCAAGAAGTACGGCGGCTTCTATCCGGTGTGCGACCCCTACCTGCGACCCGATGGCAAGAAGTGGATCGGCGTGCCGCTCGGTGTCGCGGGCGTGTGCATGGTGTACCGCATCAGCCACGTGAAGGCCGCGGGCTTCGACACATTTCCGAAGGACACTGACGGCTTCCTGAAGCTGTGCAAGGCGCTGAAGGACAAGGGCACACCGCCCGGGTTCGCGCTCGGCAATGCGACCGGCGACGGCAACACCTGGGCGCAGACGCTGGTGTGGGGGTTCGGCGGCAAGCTCGTGGATGCGAACAACAAGGTCGTCATCGACAGCCCGGAAACGATCAAGGCGCTCGAGTATGCGAAGGAGCTTGTACTCGACCTTCGTGCCCGGCACCCTGTCCTGGCTGGACCCGAACAACAACAAGGCGTTCCTGGACGAGCAGATCTCGCTCACGAACAACGGCATCTCCATCTACTACGCCGCGAAAACGTCGAAGGACCCGAAGGTCGCGGCGCTGGCGGCCGACATCAACCACGCCAACATGCCGATCGGCCCGATCGGCAAGCCCAGCGAGTTCCAGCTGTTCTTCAACCAGATGATCTTCAAGTACACGAAGTATCCGAAGGCGGCCAAGGAGTTCCTGCGCTTCATGATGGAGGCCGAGCAGATGGATCCGTGGGTACAGGCGGCGATCGGCTACGTGACGCCAGCGCTGACGTACTTCGAGAAGAACCCGATCTGGACCGTCGATCCGAAACACACGCCGTACCGGGACTCGATGAGGAACATGTGGCCGAGCGGACACGCCGGCAAGATGGGCTATGCGTCGGCCGGCGCGCTGGCCGACTTCATCATCGTCAACATGGTGGCCGAGGCCGCGTCGGGCTCGAAGACTCCGAAGGAAGCGGCCGATCGCGCGCAGAAGCGGGCCGAGCGCTACTACAAGGTCTAGACGCGTCCGTCGTGCATGGCGGTGCCGCATCCGGTGCCGCCATGCACTTCCCCGCGTTCCAACCCTGACCCCTGACCGCCGTGAACAGCGCCCGAGTCCAGGCACCCGTCCATGAGGCCGGTGTGATGAGTCGCCTGCTCGAAAGCCGCAACTTCCTCGGGCTGATGTTCATGCTGCCGGCGGCGGTCGTGCTGCTGCTGTTCCTGACCTATCCGCTCGGCCTCGGCACCTGGCTCGGCTTCACCGACACCAAGATCGGACGCGGCGGCGAGTGGATCGGGCTCGAGAACTACGAATTTCTCTGGGGTGATCCCATCACCCGGCTTTCGGTCTTCAACACGATCTTCTACACAGTCGTCGCCAGCATCATCAAGTTCGCGCTCGGCCTGTGGCTGGCGCTTCTGCTCAACAAGCACCTGCCGTTCAAGTCCTTCATCCGTGCGATCGTGCTGCTGCCGTTCATCGTGCCGACCGCGCTGTCTGCCATCGCGTTCTGGTGGATCTACGACGCGCAGTTTTCGATCATCAGCTGGACGCTCGTCAAGCTGGGGTGGATCGACCGCTACATCGATTTCCTCGGCGAGCCGTGGCTCGCGCGCCTGTCGGTGATCGCCGCCAACATCTGGCGCGGCGTGCCCTTTGTCGCGATCTGCCTGCTGGCGGGCCTGCAGACGATCTCGCCGTCGTACTACGAGGCGGCCAGCCTCGACGGCGCCACCGACTGGCAGCAGTTCCGCTTCGTGACGCTGCCTCTGCTGACACCGATCATCGCGGTCGTGATGACCTTCTCGGTGCTGTTCACGTTCACCGACTTCCAGTTGATCTACGTGCTGACGCGTGGCGGACCGCTGAATGCAACCCACCTGATGGCCACCCTCAGTTTCCAGCGCGCCATACCCGGGGGCGCGCTGGGCGAAGGTGCCGCGCTGGCGACCGCGATGGTGCCGTTCCTGATGGCGGCGATCCTGTTCAGCTACTTCGGACTGCAGCGCCGCGCCTGGCAGCAGGGCGGGCAAGACAAATGAGCGCGCACGGCCGCTCCGAAGCGCTCATTCCTCAGCGCGCAGCGCGACGGGCTCGTCAATGAGCGACACCGAGAAGTTCGAGACGCCGGCCACGCCCGCGACGACCGACTCGCAGGGCATGAAGTACCTCGAGTCCACGCCGCGCCGGCTGGTGACCGTGTACCTGCCGCTGGCCGTGTTCCTGTTCGTTCTGCTGTTTCCGTTTTACTGGATGACGATCACCGCGTTCAAGCCCAACGAGGAACTGCTGTCGCGCGAGGGCAATCCGTTCTGGGTGATCAATCCGACGCTGGCGCACATCAAGAAGCTGCTCTTCGATACGGCCTATCCGGACTGGCTGTGGAACACGATCCTCGTGTCGGTCGTCTCGACGCTGCTGTCGCTGTTCTGCAGCGTGCTGGCGGCCTATGCGATCGAGCGGCTGCGGTTCCGCGGGTCGCGCTATGTCGGCATGAGCATCTTCCTGGCGTACCTGGTGCCGCCATCCATACTCTTCATTCCGCTGGCGGCGATCATCTTCAAGTTCCAGCTCTTCGATACGCGGCTCGCGCTGATACTGACGTACCCAACGTTCCTGATTCCGTTCTGCACCTGGCTGCTGATGGGCTACTTCCGCTCGATCCCGTTCGAGCTCGAGGAATGCGCGCTGATCGACGGTGCGAGCCGATTGCAGATCCTGGTGAAGATCATCCTGCCGCTGGCGGTGCCGGGGCTGATCTCGGCGGGAATCTTTGCGTTCACGCTGTCGTGGAACGAGTTCATCTACGCACTGACCTTCGTCTCATCGTCGGAAGTCAAGACGGTTCCGGTCGGCGTCATCACCGAATTGGTCGAAGGCGACGTGTACCACTGGGGCGCGCTGATGGCGGGCGCGTTGTTCGGCTCGTTGCCGGTGGCGATCCTGTATTCGTTCTTCGTCGAGCACTACGTCTCGGGAATGACGGGCGCGGTCAAGGAATAGTTACCGTCGGCCGCGCGGTCAGTACGAGAACACGACTATCGTCGGGCTGCCTGATACGGGGATCGAGCCTCCGCTGTGTCCCGACGCAACGGCGACGTATTGCCGGCCCTGCTGCTGCCAGGTTACGACGCCTCCCGCCAGCGGGCCACCGGTATTGAAGCGATACAACGGCTTGCCGTTGCGAGCATCGAGCACGAGGAAGTCTCCCTCCAGGTTGCCGGTGAACAGCACGCCGCCGGCCGTCGCGGTGACGGCCGCATACATCGGTGACGGCGTTTTGAGTCGCCACGCCATCCTTCCGCTCTTCGGGTCGACCGCGTTGACCCAGCCGCTCCAGCGATCCGTGGATCGTTCGAGCCCCAGCCGTTGGCGAGACCGGTGTACGGGACGGTCGCCTCCCAGGTCGGCTCCTTGCCGAGCTTGAACACCGTGCACCAGTCAATCGCGTTGATATAGAGCAGGCCGGTGGCCGGGCTGTGCGCCGCGCCGTTCCACTGCACACCGGCCACCGGGCACACGCGCACGCCCTCTGCATTCAGTGGTGTGTCGTGATTGAGCACGGTGGTCACCGGCACTTAAACACCAGCTTTCCGGAGGTGCGGTCAATCACGTGCAGGATGCCCTGCTTGCCTGCGGCGGCGACAAGCTTGCGGCCGCCCGCATCGAACAACGACACCGTTGTGGCATCCCAGTCGTGGTCATCATTCGGCAGCAACTGGTACCACCAATTGAGCTTGCCGTTGCGCGCATCGATTGCGACCACCGAGATCGTGAACAGGTTGTCACCCTTGCGCATGCCTTTCTGATAGTCCGGACCCGGGTTGCCGACCGGCAGAAAGATCGTTCCAGTATCGCGATCGAGTGCGAACGCGGTCCACGCCGCCCCGCCGCCGTGCTTCGCGCTGCCGGGGTCTGCCATGTGTTCGCGCCGACCTCGGTGCCGGTGGGTATCAGGTCGAAGTGCCACACCGGCGAACCGTCCTCGACCTTGAATGCCATCAGTCGGCCCTGGATCCCCCAGTCGCCGCCGGCCTTGGCGATGTACACCAGCCCGTTCCAGACTGTCGGCGCTGCGCCGATGCCTTCGCCGATGCGCCAGTCGGCGATCTGGCGCTTCCACAGCACGGTGCCCGTCTTCGCGTCGAGCGCGTACAGGAACCCGTCCTGCGTGCCGCGGATCACGCGGCCCGCATGCAGCGCGACACCCTTGTTGGTGGCGTTCATCTCAGGTCCGACCGCCAAATGGTGATGCGTCCACCGGCGTTCGCAGGTGGTGGCATCGATCGCATAGGTTCCCAGATGCGTCGTCGCGTACAGCATGCCGTCGTAGACGATCGGGCCGGTCGAGAACGTGCCAAGCTCGCCGAGCTGGAACATGCACACCGCGCGCAGGTTCTTTGCGGTTGCGGTGTTCACGCGCGTCAACGTCGAGTACCGTCCGCCGCGATAGCCCTTGTTGTACATGAGCCAATCGCCGGTGGACGTGTCGGCACCGTCAAGTTCAGCCTGGGTGGGGCGAGCGCTTGTCGGCTGTCGGAGTGTTCCGATCAGTGCGTTCATCACGACCGTTGTGGTCGTTGCCGTTGAAACCGGAGCGGCGGCAGTCTGCGCATCGGACAGCTCCATCACGCGGCCCATTGGTGATCGCATGGTGAGCTTCAGTGTTCCCGCGGGAAGGCCGCTGCGCGACAGGATGAATGCCACCACGTTTGCGTAGTCCTGGCCCTTCAGCGTCCCGACCGCACCCAGCGGCATCTGGCTGTGCACATAAGAATAGAACTGCTGCAGCGTCTTGCCGTTCCACTGCGCGTTGAAGGTCGTTCCCTTCAGTGAGGGCGCGCCGCTGCCTTCAAGATCAACGCCGTGACAGGTTGCGCAGCGCTGCTCATAGGCCCAGCGCCCGGCGCTCACCTGGTCCGGTGTGAACCAGCCGGTGCCGTCGGCCTGTGCGGTTCCAGAGAAAAGCACAAGTGCGAAACCCGCCACCGCGATCGTCCTGCGCGCTGTGGCCCGATCGATGCTCGAACCATCGCCGTCTCTTCGTGCGGACTTGATGCAAGGCCGAGTGCCTGCGATTTTCAGGGCATCAGCTGCCCGCCGTTGACCTCGAGAATCTGGCCAGTGACGTAGCCGCTCAGCGCGTTCGAGGCGAGATAGAGATACGCGCCGGTGCACTCCTCGACGCTGCCGAGCCGGCCCATCGGCACGGCAGCGCGAAATGCCTCGAGCTGTGCCTCGCTGGTGTGACGCGCCTGCAGCGGCGTGACGATGACGCCCGGTGCAACGCCGTTGACGCGGATGTTGTCCTTCGCCAGTTCCTTGGCAAGGCCGCGCGTGAACGTGCTGACGAAGGCCTTGGAGCTCGCGTACAGCACGGAGCCGGGTCCACCGCCGTTGCGCGCCGCGATCGAGGTCGTGTTGATGATGGCGCCACCCCCCTGCGCGCGAAACTGCGCAATCGCCGCGCGGCTGGTCGTCACGACTGAGCGCACATTGAGGTCGACGACCGCGTCGAACAGCTCTTCGGTGGAGTCGGCAATCGGGCAGCGCTGCACGAGGTCGCCGACGTTGTTGATCAGCACGTCGAGCCGGCCGTAGCGGTCGACGGTCGACTTCACCAGTCCGACGAGTTGCTCGGGCCGGGTGGCGTCGGCGCGCAGCGCATGTGCATGACCTCCGCCCGCCTCAATGGCGGCGACGACCGCGTGCGCCGCCACTTCGCTCGCGTGATAGTGGACAACCACCGTGCTGCCCTCGGCGCCGAAAGCGCGCGCGACGGCGGCGCCGATGCCGGTGCTGGCGCCGGTGATCAGTACCACCTTGCCCTTCAGGTCGGAAATCATCGAGTCCTCAGCTGACAGGAGAAACCAGGGGCCGCCCGGCAACGTGCGCGGCGATGTTGTCGAGCACGAGCTGCCCCATCGCCGCACGGGTCTCGCGCGTGGCGCTCGCCTGATGCGGCTGCAGCACGACATGGTCGAGCGCGAACAGTGCTTCCGGCACGCGCGGTTCGTCGGCGAAAACGTCGAGCGCAGCGCCGCCGAGGCGCCGTGTGACCAGCAGGTCGACCAGCGCGGCCTCATCGACGACCGAGCCGCGCGCGATGTTGACGAATACGCCGGGGCCGAGCGCCTCCAGTACCGCGCGGCTGATCAGCCCACGCGTGACGGCTCCGCCGGGGCAGGCGGCGACCAGCACGTCGACGCTGTGCGCCAGCGCGATCAGATCGGACTCATAGCGCCACGGCAAGTCTTTCGGGCGCGGGCCGTTCCAGGCGATCGACATGTCGAAAGCCGAAGCGCGCTTCGCGATCGCCTGGCCGATGCGACCCATGCCGACAATGCCGAGCCGCTTGCCGCTCATCCGGGTCTGCAGCGGCATGTTGGCGCGCAGCCACAGTCCCGCACGCACATAGCGGTCGGCCGTCGCGATGCCGCGCAGCGCCGCCAGCATCAGGCCGAGCGCCAGATCGGCGACGTCGTCGGTCAACACGTCCGGCGTGTTCGTGACCGCCACGCCGCGCTCGCGTGCCGCCGCGAGGTCGATCGCGTCGACGCCGACGCCGAAGCACGCGATCAGCCGCAACTTCGGCAACTGCTCGATCAGCGCACGCGAAGCACCGGCGCCGCCAGTGGTGACGATGACTTCGACTCGCGGCGCAACGTCCCGCACGAACGCGTCGCGGTCCGGCGCCTGCCACAGTCGGTGCACCGTGTAGTCGACCTCGAGCCGCGCCTGACTCGGGCCGTAGATCGCAGCAACCTGCAGGATGTCCGTCATGCGTACTCCGGCAACTCGATGCCGAGCCGCGCCGACCAGTCGGAGAACTCGGCCCACAATCCCGGCTCGATCGGGATGCCTTCGCGCGCTCGGACAGCCTCGCGCCGCTCTTCCGGTTCGCCCGGGTACATCACGTCGCCCGGCTGACGCCGTAGCGTCGCGAACAGGTCGCGCACCGTGGCTGCCAGCGTCGGCCCGCCGGCGAATCGCATCGGATCCAGCGCCATCACCAGCGAGCCCAGATGCCGCCGCGCGGTGAGGTCGGAGAACATCGGGGCGATGCGGTCGGCATACGGCATGCCATTTAACGGCCCGCAAAGCAGTTCGACCATCAGCGCCAGCGCGTAACCCTTGTGGCCGTACTCGCTGCCGCCCAGCGGCAGCAGCGCGGCCGCGGCCTGCGCATCGCGCGTGACGCTACCGTCGGCGTCGATTGCCACGCCGCCCGGCAGCGCGTGCCCTTCACGTCGCGCGTTCATCACGCGGTTCCAGGGGATCGAACTGGTCGCCATGTCGAGGCAGATCGGCGGCCCGTCGGCGTTCGGAAAGGCGATCGACAGCGGGTTGGTGCCGAGCAGTTTCTGGCGCCCGCCGGCCGGCGCGACGATCGAGTCGGCGTGCGTGAAGGCGAGTCCGATCAGCCCCTGGCCGCGGCCTGGCGCGTGTACAGGCCGATCGCGCCGCAGTGCGTCGACTCGCCGATGCCGACGATGCCGACACCCTGGCTCTGCGCGAGTTCGATCGCGTGTGCCATCGCCGCGGTGCAGACGACGATGCCGAGGCCGTGACCGCCATCCATCTGCGCGGTGCACGGGCCGCTGGCCGTGATTTGCACTGCCGGAACCGGCGCGATCGAGCCGGCTTCAATGCGCGCGAGGTAGTGCCCGAGACGTGCGATGCCGTGAGAGTCGATGCCCCAGAGGCTGGTCTGGACCAGTGCGCCCGCAACCGTCTGTGCGTCAACGGCACCGACGCCGACGCGCGCCAGGCAGTCAGCGGCCCATGCGGCCAGCGCCGCGGCTGCAACGCGCCGCCCCTTTGCGCCAGCGGTGTCGGCGGCCACGCCGGTTCACGCGTGCGCGCGAACGTTCTGTCGCTGCTCGCCGAGTCCGGCGATGCCGAGCGTGACGACGTCGCCGGCCTTCAGGTACTGCGGCGGCTTGCGGCCCATGCCGACGCCCGGCGGCGTACCGGTCGTGATGATGTCGCCCGGCAGCAGCGTCATGAACTGGCTGACGTAGCTCACCAGATGCGCGACGCCGAAGACCATCGTGCGCGTATTGCCGCGCTGCATCGGCTGACCGTTGACGTCGAGCCACATGTCGAGGTTCTGCGGATCCGACACCTCGTCGCGCGTCACGAGGTAGGGACCGATCGGCCCGAAGGTGTCGCAGCCCTTGCCGCGGTCCCACTGGCTGCCGCGCTCGAGCTGGAAGTTGCGCTCCGACACGTCGTTGATCACGCAGTAGCCCGCGACGTGATCGAGCGCCTTGTCCTTGGTGACGTACTTCGCGGTCGTCCCGATGACGACGCCGAGTTCGACCTCCCAGTCGGTCTTGGTCGAATTGCGCGGGATGACGATGTCATCGCTCGGCCCGTTGATGCAGGTGGTCGCCTTCGAGAAGAGGATCGGCTCGCTCGGCACCGGCACGCCCGACTCGGCCGCGTGGTCCGCGTAGTTCAGGCCGATCGCGATGAACTTGCTGATGCCCAGATACGGCACGCCCAGCCGCGGCTTGCCGGCCACCAATGGCAGCGACTCCGGGTTGATCTTCGCCAGCTTTGCCAGCCCCTTGTCCGACAGGTGCTCGCTCGTCACATGCTCGACAACCCCCGACAGGTCGCGCAGGCGCCCCTGCCGGTCCAGCACCCCCGGTTTCTCAAACCCCGCCGGTCCAAATCGAAGTAATTTCATGGGTCCCGCCTCTTCAATGCACTTGTAATGAAAAAATCGTCTGGCTCCGCCAGCGATTTTTTCTGATTCAAACCGGGCAAAAGTAGGTGTGCACTTTTGCCCGCCTACAGACTCATTCCCCCATCGACGAAGATCGCCTGTCCCGTCATGAACGACGACTCGTCGGACACGAGATAGACAAACGTCTCTGCAATCTCCTCGGCCGTTGCGAGCCGGCCCATCGGCTGGCGTGCGATGAAGTCCTTGCGCGCCTGCACCGGATCGGCGAAGGCCTGAATGCGATCCCCCAGCGAGGGCGTGTCGACCGTGCCGGGACAGACACAGTTCACGCGTATGCCCTGCTTGACGTGATCGACCGCCAGCGCGCGCGTAAAGCCGACCACCGCGGCCTTGCTCGCCGCGTAGGCGAGCCGGTTGGGCGCCGCCTTGTGGGCGCCCAGGACCGAGGCCATGTTCAGGATCACGCCGCCACCGGCGCCGATCATCTTCGGCAGCATCGCCTTCGTCAGCACGAACATGCTGCGGACATTCAGGTCGAAACTGAAGTCCCAGTCGGCGACGCTGCAGTCGAGAATCGTGCCCTGGTGCACATAGCCGGCGCAGTTGAAGAGGATGTCGACAGGATCCATGCCCTCGACAAAGGCCTGCACCGCAGCATCGTCGAGCACGTCGAGCTGACTGGTCGTAACGCCGGCCGGCAGGCTGGCCAGAAGCTCCGGCTTCAGATCCGTGGCAATGACGCGCGCGCCTTCGCGGGCGAAGGCCATGACCGCCGCACGCCCCATGCCCTGGCCGGCGGCCGTCACCAGCGCCGACTTGCCCTGCAAACGCCCGGCCATCGCCATCCTCCGCTGATCTGTGCCGCGGCTTGACACCCCAGTGCGTGCGTGTGAAGCTAGCCGCGCAAATTGGTCTGACCACTTGACCAGTGCGCGGCAGTGTAAGCGGCACAGCTCTGCACTGTCCAGCCTGCCGCCAACGATTCCAATCCGCACGGGAGCACGATCCCTCGCCATGCCGATCAAGGCCGTCGAACCGCAGCGGCTGTACCGACGCATCGCCGAGCAGATTGCCCGGCTGATCCGGCGCGGCGAATACAAGCCCGGCGCGCGCCTGCCCCCGGAACGCGACCTGGCCCGCCTGCTGGAAGTGAGCCGCCCCTCGGTGCGCGAAGCACTCATCGCGCTCGAAGTAGAGGGTTATGTCGAAGTGCGGGTCGGCTCCGGCGTCTATGTCACGCACCAGAGACCGGCGGCGCGCGGTGTCGATCCCCTGCCCGCAGACTCCGGGCCCTTCGAGCTGATCGCGGCACGTCGCCTGCTGGAGTCCGAGTGCGCGGCCCTGGCCGCACGCCAGGCGAGTCCCGCGCAGGTCCGGCGCATGAAGGCCGCCCTGTCGGCGATGGAGCGTGACCGACGGCGCGCCGTGATGCCGCTCGACAACGACCGTCGCTTCCACCTCGAGATCGCCGAGGGCAGCGGCAACAGCGCACTGGCGCTGGCCGTGCGCACGCTTTGGGACCAGCGCACGGGACCGCTCTTCCTGCGGCTCGAGCGCCACTTCGACACTCCTGACCTGTGGGAAGCGGCCATCGCGGAGCACAACGCCGTCATGAGCGCGATCGAGATCCACGATGCCAGCGCAGCCCGCGCGGCGATGCGCCGCCACATGGACGCGGCGGCCCGACGCTTCCAGCGCAGCTGGAGCGCCAGCGCGCCGCGCTGACCGCCCCGGGGCGATCACTGACACGGTGGACCTGCGCCGCAACGAACACGCATGCAACCGACGACGCCGACCACCGAAGGACCGCAGGAACACGTGCTCACCGCCAGCGGCGAGTTCGATGTCCATGACGAACCCATCGACCTCGGCATTTACCGCTTCGAGGACTGGATCTCGTTCGGCTTCTTCTGGCTGCTCGCCGGGACCGTCTTCCTGCAGTTCTTCACGCGCTACGCGCTGAACGATTCGGCCGGCTGGACCGAGGAGATCGCGCGCTATCTGCTGATCTGCACTGTCTTCGTCGGCGCGGCGGTCAGCGTGCGCAAGAACAATCACATCCACGTCGACTTCTTCTATCGGATCCTGCCGAAGCGGCTGATGCGCGTGATGTCGACGCTCGTCGACGCCGCCCGCGTCTCCTTCTTCGCTTACGCGACGTGGCTTACGTTTGCGCTGATCCAGCGCATCGGCAGCCAGCGCATGGCCGTCGTTGATCTGCCGATCGGCATCATGTACGGCGTGGTGCTCGCCGGTTTCGCGCTGATGACCTGGCGCGCGATCGGCGTGGCGCAGGCCAACTGGAAGCGGGGAGCCTCGGTGCTGGAGCGACCGGAGTTGATCGACATTCCCGGCGAGCCGACAGCCGCCACGGGACGTCCGACATGAGCCCGGGCGCGTTCAAGCTGCTGTTCCTTGGCCTGATGGGCACGGGTGTGCCCGTGGCCATTGCAATGGCCGGTTCCTCGCTGATCTTCGTGATGGCCACCGGCATGGTGCCGGACTTCGTCGTCATCCACCGCATGGTGAACGGCATCGACTCGTTCCCGTTGCTGGCCGTGCCGTTCTTCATCCTCGCCGGCAACCTGATGAACTCGGCCGGCATCACGAACCGGATCTACAACTTCGCGCTGGCGCTGGTGGGCTGGCTGCGCGGCGGCCTGGGCCATGTGAATGTGCTCGGCTCGATGATCTTCGCCGGCATGTCAGGCACCGCGATCGGTGATGCGGCGGGCCTCGGCACGATCGAGATCAAGGCGATGAAGGACCACGGCTACAGCGCCGAGTTCGCCGTCGGCGTCACCGCGGCATCAGCCACGCTCGGGCCCATCATTCCGCCGTCACTGCCGTTCGTCATCTACGCGATGTTCGCCAACGTCTCGGTCGGTGCACTCTTTCTCGCGGGCATCCTGCCCGGCGTCGTGCTCGCACTGTTGATGATGGTCACCGTGGCCTACTTCGCGCACAGGAACAAGTGGGGCGGCGACATCCGCTTCGAGTGGGCACGCATCATCAAGGCGCTGACGGAACTGCTGGTCGTGGCGCTGTTCCCATTCGTGATCTGGGTGCTGACCACCAAGGCAGGGCTGCCGCACGTACCGACGGTGACGGCGACTCTTGTGGTCCTGCTGATCGCCGACCGCGTCTTCCGGTTCAACGCAGTGCTGCCGATCATGACGCCGGTGCTGCTGATCGGCGGCATGACGGCCGGGGTCTTCACCGCGACCGAAGGTGCGATCGCGGCCTGCGTATGGGCGCTGTTTCTCGGCATCTTCTGGTTCCGGTCACTCAACTGGAAAATGCTGATCAAGGTCTCGATGGACACGATCGAGACGACCTCGATCGTGCTGCTGATCGTGGCGGCGGCGTCGATCTTCGGCTGGATGCTGACGGTCACGAAGACGACCGAGCTGATCGCCGGCTGGGTGCTGTCCTTCACCTCCGACCCGTGGATGTTCCTGCTGCTGGCGAACCTTCTGATGCTGTTCGTCGGCTGCTTCCTCGAGCCGACGGCAGCCATCACGATCCTGGTGCCGATCCTGCTTCCCATCGTGCGGCAACTCGGCATCGACCCCGTTCACTTTGGTCTCATCATGGTGTTGAATCTGATGATCGGCCTGCTGCACCCGCCGATGGGACTGGTGCTGTTCGTGCTGGCGCGCGTGGCCAAGCTTTCGATCGAGCGCACGACGATGGCGATCCTGCCGTGGCTCATCCCGCTGCTGGTGAGTCTGGGCCTGGTGACCTACGTGCCGTCGATCAGCCTCTGGCTGCCGCGGCAGTTTCTGTAGGCGAGGGAGGAGTCATGCTGCAGGAAGTTCCGCTGGTCCTTCGACTCAACCCGGCCGACGATGTCGTCATCGCGCGGCGGCAGCTCGTCGCGGGCACGCTGATCAAATCGGAAGGCATCACCGTCAGCGGGCTGGTGCCTCCCGGCCACAAGGTCGCGACGCGCGCAGTCGCCACCGGCAGCCCGGTGCGGCGTTACAACCAGATCATTGGCTTCGCCACGCGCGAGATCCGGCCTGGCGAACACGTGCACCTGCACAACCTTGGCATCGGCGCCGAGCACGGTGCCTTCGAACGGGACTACGCGTTCTGCGCGGACGTGCAGGCGACGCCGACCGTCGCAACACCCGCGACCTTCATGGGCATCGTGCGGCCCGACGGCCGCGTGGCGACCCGCAACTACATCGCGATCCTCTCGAGCGTGAACTGCTCCGCCACGGTCGCGCGCGCGATCGCCGACCGCTTCCGCCGCGACATCTTTCCCGACGCCCTTGCAGACTTCCCCAACGTCGACGGCGTCATCGCGCTGACGCATGGCACCGGCTGCGGCATGGACATGGGCGAGAGCATGCAGGTCCTGCGCCGGACGATGGCCGGCTACGCACGCCATGCGAACGTCGCTGCGGTGATCTTCATCGGCCTCGGCTGCGAGGCGAACCAGATCACGTCGCTCTTCGGTGCGGAGAGCCTGAATGAGAGCGACCGGATCGCCCGCTACAACATGCAGGACGTCGGCGGCACCGCCAAAGCGATCGAGCGCGGCGTGGCACTGGTGCGGGAGATGCTCCCGGCGGCCAATCGCGTCGAGCGCACGGCGGTGCCCGCGAGCCACCTGATGCTTGGCCTTCAGTGCGGCGGCTCCGACGGCTATTCCGGGATCACGGCCAACCCGGCGCTCGGCAATGCGGTCGACCGACTGGTCGCGCACGGCGGCACCGCGATCCTGTCGGAGACGCCGGAGATCTACGGCGCCGAACACCTGTTGACGCGACGCGCGGTCTCGCGCGAGGTGGGCGAAAAACTGATTGCCCGCATCAAGTGGTGGGAGGACTACACCGCGCGCAACAAGGGCGAGATGAACAACAACCCGTCGCCGGGCAACAAGGCGGGCGGGCTGACGACGATCCTTGAAAAGTCGCTGGGAGCCGTGGCCAAGGGCGGTACGACCAATCTGGTCGACGTGTACGAGTACGCGCAGACGGTGACCGCGAAGGGATTCGTTTACATGGACACGCCGGGCTACGACCCGGTATCGGCCACCGGGCAGGTCGCGGGCGGCGCCAACATGATCGTCTTCACCACCGGCCGCGGCTCGGCCTACGGCTGCGCACCGTCGCCGTCGCTGAAGCTCGCGACCAACAGCGAGCTATGGCAGCGACAGGAAGACGACATCGACCTGAACTGCGGCGAGATCGCCGACGGTGCAGCGACGATCGAGCAGATCGGCGAGCGCCTGCTGGAGCTGATCCTCGCCACCGCCTCGGGTGAGCGAACCAAGAGTGAGCGCTTTGGCTACGGCCAGAGCGAATTCGTTCCGTGGCAACTCGGCGCAACGATGTAGCGCCGCCTGATGAAGTCATACGATGTTCCATAAGGAGGAGACATGAAGCACAGCATTGACGGACAGTTTCGGAGCGGGCTTGCCCGCTGGGTGGCAGGTGCGGCGGTGGCCCTGCTTGCAGTCGGCGGCGCCACGGCGCAGACCAAGCTCAAGTTCGCGCATGTGTACGAGATCAGCGAGCCGTATCACACCGCGGCCCTGTGGGCGGCGGGCGAGATCGCCAAGCGCACCAGCAATCGCTACACGGTCGAGGTCTTCCCGGCCTCGACGCTCGGCAAGGAGACGGACATCAACCAGGGCCTGACGCTCGGCACGGTCGACATCATCTACACGGGACAGCTGTTCGCGGGGCGTACCTACGGGCCGATCGCCATCGGCGGCGCGCCCTACATGTTCCGCGACTTCAATCACTGGAAGGCGTTTTCGACCAGCCCGCTGTTCGGCGAACTGGCCGAGGGCTATCGCGGCAAGAGCGGCGGCAACAAGGTCCTGGCGATCACCTACTACGGCGAGCGGCAGGTGACGTCGAACAAGCCGATCAACAAGCCCGAGGACATGAAGGGCCTGAAGATCCGCGTGCCGGACGCGCCGCTCTACACGATGTTCCCGCGCGCGGTCGGCGCCAACCCGACGCCGATCGCGTTTGCCGAGGTCTACCTGGCATTGCAGAACGGCACCGTGGACGCGCAGGAAAATCCGCTGCCGACGATCGATGCGAAGAAGTTCTACGAAGTGCAGAAGTACATCGTGCTGACCGGGCACATCACCGACGCGCTGCTGACGATCGTCGGCGGGCCGACCTGGAACAAGCTGTCGGACGCCGACAAGAAGATCTTCGAGGAGGTGCTGAAGGAGGCGGCCGCGCGCGCGACGAGCCAGATCATCGAGATCGAAGCCAAGCTGGGCGCCGAGTTCGCCAAGCGCGGCAAGGAAGTCGTCAAGGTCGACCGCACGCCGTTCCGCAACGCCGTGGCGAAGATGCACAACGGGCCCGACGCGACCTGGGACAAGGCGACCTACGACAAGCTGCAGGCCTTGAAGTAGTCCGCAACGCCGCGGCGGCAGATAGCACTCCTGCCGCCGCGGCACCTGGGTTCTTGCTGCGGAGTCGTTTTCCGCTTCGCGCAGCGGGCGCGAACGCGAGTTCGTCGAACTAGGGCTTGATGACTTCCTGCTGGCTGGCCGGCACCGGCGGCTCGCCGCCGGGCAGGTGCGCGAGCGTGCTGTCCCAGGTTTCGCCGTTGGGATCCACGTAGCGCAGCCTGACCGGGATCCAGTCGAACTCCGGCGCCATCCACAGTTCGACCGCGCGGTTCGATTCCGGGGTCTTGGGACGCAGGACCTTCAGCGTGTGGACAACCTTGCCGCCGAGCGTGATCTGCTCGAAGCCGTCGATGACGAAGCTGTAGTTTTCGACCTTGCGCCGCGCGACCTGGAAGTCGATCTGCGAGCCGGGCGTGAAGCGCCACGGATACGTCTGTGCCAGCAGCGGCAGGTGGAACTGCAGCGACAGCGGATCCTGCGTGCCGTCCTCGAACTTCGCTGGCTCGCCCGCGCCGCGGCCGGCAAAGCGCACGATGTGCTCGGTCCAGTCGAAATCGACTGACAACTCGCGGTTCGCGATGTCGACGCGCTCGACGTAGCGGAACGGCGCAATCCCGAACGGTCTTAATTCGCCGGTGGACCGGAGATCCAGCAGGCCCGGGGGATCGACCGTGCGCAGCCAGAGTTCGTAGCGCCCCTGCTCGAGATCGATGCTCCAGTCGACGTAGGTCAGCGCCTCGATGCCGCGCATGCGCGAATACGTCGTGCGGTAGGCAATGCGCCCCTTGGTCGGCAACTGCTTGACGCCGGGCGGCAGGTTCGACGGCTCCGCCTCGGGCTCGGTCGCGGCAGGCGGGGGCGGCGCCGGCTCCTCGGCCGGTGCGGGCGGGGGAGGCGGCGGTGGAGGTGGCGGCGCCGGCTCGGGCGATGCCGCGGCCGTTGGCGCCGGCAACGACGGCGTGCGCGGCGTCGGGGGTGGCTTGGGTTTCGTCGGCGCCGACGCGACTGCCGCCGGCGGGGGTGGAGCCTTCAGCAGCGCGATCGACAGCGTCGTCTGCGTCGGCTCGGTCGGTTCGGCCATCGCGATCTCGCGCCGCACGCCAGTGATCGCGACGACGTGCATCACCAGCACGACGGCCAGCACCAGCGCGCCGCGCCAGAATGGGCGGCCGGGCCAGCGGGGTCTGATCTTTCGCGGCCTCATCGTCTGCCGTCAGCGGCGCCCTTGTCTTGCATCCGTCGATGTTCCCGCCGAAGGCGGAACCCACCGCTAAGATACCGGCTTCCTCCCCTGAAGAATTTCCCGCCAAATCCCCATGAAGCTTGCGACCTTGAGGGATGGTTCGCGCGATGGGCAGCTCGTGGTCGTTTCGCGCGACCTCACGCTGGCCCATCATGCCGCCGGCATCGTGGGCCGCCTGCAAGGCGCGCTCGATGACTGGAACTTCCTCGCGCCGCAGCTGGCCGACCTGTACCAGACGCTGAACGAGGGCCGTGCGCGCCACGCCTTTCCTTTCGATCCGGCCATGGCCATGGCGCCGCTGCCGCGCGCGTATCAGTGGGCCGACGGGTCCGCGTACGTGAACCACGTCGAGCTGGTGCGCAAGGCGCGCGGCGCGGAAATGCCGCCCTCGTTCTGGACCGATCCGTTGATGTACCAGGGCGGCTCCGACGACCTGCTCGGTCCGCGCGACGCCATCGTCTGCCCGAGCGAGGAATTCGGAATCGACTTCGAAGCCGAAGTCGCCGTCGTCACCGACGATGTGCCAATGGGAGCCACGCCGCAGGCCGCCGCGACGCAGATTCGCCTTCTGATGCTGGTCAACGACGTGAGCCTGCGCAACCTGATTCCCGCCGAACTCGCGAAGGGCTTCGGCTTCTTTCAGAGCAAGCCCGCCACGGCCTTTTCTCCGGTTGCCGTGACCCCCGACGAGCTGGGCGAGGCCTGGCTCGACGCCAAGGTGCACCGCCCGCTGGTCGTGCACTGGAATGGTGAGAAGGTCGGAGCGCCGAATGCCGGCGACGACATGACTTTCGACTTCGGGCAACTGATCGCGCACATCGCAAAGACGCGCAACGTGCGCGCCGGCTCGATCGTCGGTTCGGGCACGGTGTCGAACCTGGATCGCAGCCGGGGCTACTGCTGCATCGCTGAGAAACGCAGCCTCGAAATGATCGAGTCCGGCGCCGCCCGCACGCCGTTCATGAAGTATGGCGACCGCGTGCGCATCGAGATGTTCGATGCGCACGGGCAGTCCATTTTCGGCGCGATCGACCAGCTGGTCGCCGCACCGTCGCGCCGCTGACGCGCCTTATCCACGATCTGCCGAGGAGCTCCCATGGCATCGAAGTCATCACCTGCAATGCCCTTTCCGGCGATGGGCGAAACGCTCGACTTCATGCAGAAGATGTGGGGCATGAGCGGCATGCCAACGCCCGGCAATCTGGCGTCGATGGCGGCGCGCCTGCCGCAGCAGATGCCGAGCATGATCGCGCCCACGGTGGACATCGAGGAGCTCGACAAGCGCATCGCCGACCTGCGCGCCGTCGAGCAGTGGCTCGAGCTCAATGCCAGCATGCTGCGCACGACGATCCAGACGCTCGAGGTTCAGCGCGCCACGATCGCGACACTCAAGGGCATCAGCGGGGCGATGATGGGGTCGATGTTCAGCCAGGCGCCGGCACCAGCGCCCCGCCCGAATCCATTCGCCGCCCCGCCGTCACAGCCGCGGCCATCCCTTGCGCCCATGCCGGAGCCGGTCGCTCCACCGCCCGAGGAGCCGGTCGCCGCGACCCCGCGCAAGAAGAAGACAACGCCGAAATCAACCCCGAAGCTGGCCGACGATGCATTGAATCCGGCGGCCTGGTGGCACACGCTGCAGGATCAGTTCTCCAGGATCGCGTCGGTGGCCACGGAGGCGCCGCCGCCCGAGCCGAAGAAGGCCAAGAGGCCGGCGCGCCGCGCGCGCAAGAAGGCCTGAACGCGGTTGCGGCGCGGACATCACCGAACGCCGTGCTCGCGGAGAGGGCGGGCGCGACGCGTGGTGTTCCGCGACATCAGTCTCGTGAACAGGTGTCCACCGGTAGCGCGGGTCTGCGGCCAGGAGATAGGGCGTCCGATTTCTCTTAATTCGCAAACAAGCGCTCGCCGCGAAGGCCGGCAAAGGCACGCTTTGGCGACGGCTTGTGCAAACGGCGGTACTTCGCGTGGACACAGGTCCCAGGTCGACCCCAAGCCGACATGACGTCGTCCCGACAGCCGACGTACCTGCCATGCCCGAAAGCCGCCGTTACACCCTACAAGTAGTCGTCCTCGCGCTGGTGACGTACGGCGAGGATCGTGACGACATCACTGCCCTCGATCTCGAATAGAGCGACGTACCCTGCCGAGCCGAACGGAATGACGAGTTCGCGTAGGAAAGGGCTACCTTGGCCACTGGCCTTTCGAAAGCTGAACGGGGAGTGCTCGAGACCGGAGATGGCGTGGCGGATGGCTTCCAGTGAGCGCTCCGCGAGCGCCCAGTCCGTCACGTCGCGATCGAGAATGAACTCATATAGACGAACCAGGTCCTCTTCAGCTTCACGCGTGAAGCGGACACTAAACGTCACTTCTTAGTCGCCGTGCGTTTGGCGCGAGCCAACATTCCCTCAAGCCGTACAACGACCTTTGAAGCGGGCACGTAACTCTGAGCCTTGTGAGCGGCGTCCCTCGATTTCAGTCCGCGTTCCACGAACTCGCGCTGCGCCTGTCGGCGATGGACTCCATCGCGGATGGACTGCTCGACAAAACTCGACAGCGACTCGCCAACCTCCAGGACGTCTTCCGCTGCACTTCGCAGTTCCGGGTCGACTCTGAGGGAAGGAATGGTGGCGGTCTTCACTTGGACGGCTCCCTGCGTTGCAATTGCAACGCATTATGTGCCGATCGCCTGCTGTCTGCAACCGGGAAGACACAGGTGCGGAGATGAGCGTCCGTTCCTGGCCGCGACTAGCGCCTGAAGGCTGGTTAAAGTCAGCCTGCTATGGCAGTGGCCCATAGTCTGCCTTGGCCGCTCCAGCTGAACGCCGCAAACTGGGCTGCTACCAGTTAATAGATCGATGACCTTCCCCGTCAGTGACCACCCGGTCGCGTTTCGAGTGACGAGGGAACTTACATCGTTGTGGCCTCGACCGATCAAGCCATTGATTCGACTGCATGGCATGGTTTCTGCGTACCGTGCCAAAACCAAGTCGAAGGTGGGGGAATCGCCATGGAATTGAAGCGTGCTGTTCCGATGCTTGCCATATGCATTGCGTTGGGCGCGGTAAGTTCGAGCGCTCTCGCAGCCGTCTTTCAACTGGACAGTTTTGCGGTGACGAAGAACGGCAATGTTGCGTTCCTCGACACCTTCTCGGATGGTGTCCCGCCACCAAGCGCTCCCAACTTCAGCGATGGGACTCCCGCTACGTACAACGTCTTTGGCTCACCTGGCCCCGAAGCCGGCGGTCTGCTTACACTGAACACAGCTAACGGCGGTCTTACCGCCAACGCATTAGGCTCACCGCGTCGCACAATCCGGGCTGCGCTGGACACGAACACCCGGAACGAAGCGGAGTTTCTCGGTCGCGGCCTGAAGATCGACGATACCCTCAAGCTCGGTGGTCTGTTCAATCTTGGCGTGCCCGCCGGGCCGCAGCTCAACGGCTACGGCATCAGATTCACGGACCGCCCGATGCAGAACAACGGCCTTGTGGGTCAGGTCGCCGAGCTCGACGTGCTGTTCGATCCAGTCACCGGTCAGGCGAAATTGCGGTGGGTGTTCCAAGACTTCGAGAATAGTTCAGCCACCACGGTCGGCGAGATCGGTTTCGCGCCGCCACTCGACGCGGACCAGATTCTGCTCGAGATCACTCGCCCAGATCTCGGCAACAACCTGTTCTTTGCGAGCTATCGATTTCTCGACAACGGTGTCGACATTGGGAGTGGCTCCTTTGCGACGGGGATCTCACTGTTCGACGGCGAGAACTTCGTGCGCGCTGAATTCATCGCATTTCAGTCGGTCCCAGAACCGGGCGTAGTCTGGCTGCTCGTCCCGGCTTTGTTGGTTGGCGCAGGACTGGCGCGGCGCCGATGCTGAGTTCGAAATTTTCAGATTGAATTCGAGCGCGGCCCCAAGTCTGCGGCCGCCTTCTTTCTTGCGTTAGCCGCGAGAGGCTGCGCCGTTTCAGGCAGTGCTCGGGTCACCAGTTCTGGGTCCGCGTTGCGGCGGGTCGAATGACCGCTGTTAGGCAGAACTGTAAGGCTCATCGAATGGCTGCCGTTGGCCGGCTGAAGCCGCGGGACTGGCCCGCTGGCAGCGCAGAAGCTGGTGAATATTCCGGGCCGGGCTGCAGCAATACTCCGGCGCGCGTCGGACGCGATGCGGATGTAATGCGATCACCATTTGGACAACAAGAAACAGGAGATCGCCATGTTCCGCAAGCTCACCACTCCCGCTGCCGCATTCCTGGCTGCCGCCGTTACGACGTTAACCCTCTTCAGCGCCGTCGCGGGCCTAGCCGATGGAGACCGCAAACTTCTGCTGGCCGCCAAGCACGCGCCCACCCTCATCGCCGGTAACGCAACGGCGGTCCCCCGCTAGGCGCTACTGCATCGCTGCTTGAGCCCGGTCCGACCGGGCTCTTCTAGTCCGCTTCGATCTAAACCACTTCAACAGTCCCGCCGGCTACTTCTGGCCGGGTCCGGCAGCGCCGTCATCAGAGGACTTTCTTATCCGGGGCAAACCTGCCACTCAGAAGGAAGCGCGATCCATGGCTCGCGCTTGCCGTCGCTCACAGAGTAAGTGGGCTCTCCCAGCCCCTGCTCAGCGAAGCAACCGCCGGCAATGCCGATCTTGTCTGGCAGAGTCGAGACGTACCAGAAGAGCGTCGTTCCACATTTGGAGCAAAAGTGCCGCTGCTGGTCGTGGTTCTGCGCCGCGTGATGAAACGAGTAGACGCTCGTTCTCCCCTCCTGGCGAACCACGGCACTTCGATCAAAGTAGGCGGAGATGCCGAACGCGCTGCCCGTTCGCCGCTTGCAGTTGCTGCAGTGACATACCCCCAGCGCCGAGGGAGGCGCGTTCACTGTGATCAGTGCTTGTCCGCAGGCACATGAAGCGATCATCGAAGGCCTCCCGCAAAGGCAACGCCGGCGCGTCGGCTAAACCGCATTGTCGCAATGGCCGCTAACCGGTCAAGTTCTAGACCCCTGGACGTCGAATCCTGGCCGTCAACGCCTACGTCGGTCCCGGCTCGCTCAATCGGTTCAGGATGAAGTCGCATCGCGCCTCAGCGTCGACGCGAGGAACCTCGACAAGCTCAAAACCGCATCTTCGATACCACCTGCGGACAGCACAGTCGACCCGGACTGCATCCTCGAAGCTTTGGTCGCGCTCGGCATCCTGGGCGTAGATCTCCTCCCATGGCGGGAAGATGAGCGCCTCGACATGAAACGGGTAGTCGCGCATCACTTGCTGAATCTCAACCCAGCCGGCCTGCCTCGTCTCGTAGCACATACCGAGGGCGTCAATGACCCCGCGGTCAAAGAACACTGGACCCTTGCTCCGCTGCACGCCTCGGTACTGGGCCTGATCTCGTCGCAGGATTTGCTCGGCGAACTCGCGCGCTGCCGGCCGCCTCGGGAGGCCGATCCGCATGCGCTCTTGAATGATGGTGCGAGCTGACTCGGGAACGCATTGGTATCCCCGGGCCTCGAGCGCGGCCAGCGTGGTTGACTTGCCAAATCCGGGTCCGCCCGTGAAGGCAATCGCAAGCATGGGTCAGCTCGGACGCGTCCGCTAACAGGCAACCGCCGCGATTATGTCCGG
>CAWADK010000005.1:0-163082 GCA_963780715.1 uncultured beta proteobacterium | reverse complement strand
AGGATCACAGGGCTGCGGCCTGGCGAGAAACTGTACGAAGAACTTCTGATAGGTGACAACCCTTCGCCGACTGCTCATCCTCGCATCATGAAGGCACGCGAGAGTTTCCTAAATCGGGGTGAACTCCTGCCCACTCTTAGCTCAACTGGAGGCGTCAATCGACAATGGTGACGTTGATGGCTTTCGTCGTCTCCTGCAGGAACTCGTCAGCGGATATAGGCCTGCCGGAGCCATCGTGGACTGGATCACCGTAGTCAGTCGTGCGAGAGCTTGAGCGATCATCGATAATGCCAGCTTCGCTGTGGCGCTCAAGGCAATTCCAGATCCGATGACTGCTCAAGTAAGACCAGTGGATGAATTGCTTTCTGATTAGGCATTGGGCCGGGCGTGGCGTGCCGGTGCCGGCGTTGGCAATCGCCGGCGTGGCAGTGGGCCTCTTCTTTCCGAAGTTCGAAGCGACCGCCCTCCTGCAATTTCCGGAACCTCAGAAGACCGTCGAGCGATCGGGTGAGCCTCGGCTGGCCGAGCAGCGGCCATTGGATCCTAAGGCCAACGTGATCGAACTGGCAGCCTACAAGCGGGTTGCCGCCTCGTATGACTCCGCGACCCAGTTGAACGCCTTCTTGGAGGCGGCAGGGCTGAAGAACCGTCCCGAAGCGGCGCGCTTGCTCAGTCAAGCCGACAAGCCGGCCTTCTGGAGCAGAGCAGCAGTGCCAGTGCTTCCGTTCAGTCGACGTGACCAAAAGGAGTTTGGTGATATTAAGGACGCGTCTGCTACTGCCATGCTGGGACTGGAGCTCACTGCTGACGCGCGCACCGAGTCCGTGGCACAAGACATGGTCAATTTGCTGGCCAGCTACTACATCAATGCCGTTGTGCGCGAACGCATCCGAGCATGGACTCTTGCAGGCAAGGTGGACTCACAGTCTCTGGAAAAGGGCGTGCGGGCAGACATCCTACGCGCCGAGCTCGATATCGAACTTTACGGTCGGCGTGTCGACGATATGAAGGCCATGCTGGCGCGCTATCCGGATGCAGCACGAATGGACTCCCGGCAGGTTGTCAGCGTGAACCAGGCGGAGGGCGGAGAGCGATACCTTTC
Organism: uncultured beta proteobacterium; assembly: GCA_963780715.1. Taxonomy (GTDB): domain Bacteria; phylum Pseudomonadota; class Gammaproteobacteria; order Burkholderiales; family Burkholderiaceae_F; genus JALORV01. Next base: position 161,980 of record CAWADK010000005.1, on the reverse strand, counting down.
GCCGCTGGCTCAACTCGTGGGCGCCGAGAGCGCCATTTCCCAGCGACGCGAAGCAATTCGCCGTTGGCAGCGGGAACTCAAGCAGAAGACGATCCTTGCGCAGTATTACAGTAGTGCAGACGCGTTGCTGGACCGTGAGATCGAAGTTGCAAGACTGCTCGTGGAGCTCAAAGCGCTAGCAGCTAGGACGTTTGCCCATGCCGAGGCAGCGCAGGAATGGAACCAGGAAGCTGCTTTGCGGGTCAGTGGAGCGCTCGACAACTTTGAGGTGATGCTCAGCCAGTTTGGCGTCCGCAACGGCATTCGGGTGGAAGCGGTCTCTAGCCGCAGCCCGTGGAAACTGGCTGGATTGGGTTTGGGCTTAGGCCTGGTGCTCTTCGGCGCCATTGCCTTTCTGCGAGTGGCTTTCCTTGCTGATGCGAAGAGGCCCATCGGTGAGGTTGATCGGAGTGTCTGAACGCGGGCTGCCAACGAGACCATCGCGGTATGGAACGGCGCAGTTAGTTCCGCGCTTTCGGCCCGGTGGTGACATGGTGCTCTGAGGTCCTGAGGCAGTTGTTGCGGCGCTTCGGCTCGAGTGCTCACCACTCTCGGCACAGAACCTTCAGAACCCGGGATCGCGGCTTGGCTGATAGCCTGCAGCCGGTAATTTGCAGCAGGCAAACATGCGGGTTCTCGAAGATCAGGATCGGTTGGTGACTCCTGCGACCCGATGGGATGGGTGGCTGGTGCCGTTACGGATCACCTACTTCAGCACCGTGGTGGCGTTGGTACTGGGGTCAGCCCTGGCGTCCTTCGTTCGTAGCGACGGGTCGCCGCTCGCCAACATCTCATTCTGGCTGTGCGCAGCCACTTTCGCGGTCGGCATTGCGTCGGTCCGAGCTGGGCTGCTGGCCGCCGCGTTGCTTCTCACGGTTTCACCCAGCCTGCACCAGCAACTTAGCGCCGTTCTGGGTCTCAAGCTCCACGCATGGACCGCCCCAGGGGTCGACAGTGCCATCGGGTTCATCGCCGCCTGGGTCGTAAGGGGTGGCTTCGCGACTGCGCGGACCATTATCCCGGCCCCGCCCGCCGGCGTCCTGCTGGCGCTGCACCTTTGGATCGCCTGCTCAGCGTCGGTCGCCATCCTCCGCAACCTCTGGCAGAGCGCATCGGAGTTCTCGTGGCGCGGCTTTGGATCCTACGCCTGGATGGTGCGGCGAATCGGGCTGCAGGACGACTACCTCCCCCTCCAGGACTTGTACTTCTACAGCGTGGCCGCGGCTCTGTTGCTCTGCACGTACACCGTCGTTGCACGGGAGCGCGGACGCCTGGTCAAGTCGCGCTGGCAGGCGCTGTGATCTTCGGGAGGCATGGTCAATGCGTCGTTTGCGGCCTGGCAGAGGGCGACGGGCAAGGGCTGGGCAGTCGGTGATCTCAAGATCGAAGTGAACGCCTTCTGGCCGGACATCCACTCCTTCGGGCCGTTCATGGCGATGGCAATCCTGCTCGGAGTGGGCTTGCTGGTGTCACGCAAGAGTTCGTTGGCCCAGAGGGCGGCTGTGGCGGTCGCGATTGGCATTTCGGCGATTGGGCTCTATCTCAGCGGATCACGCTCGACCTTGCTAATTCTCTCCCTGGTCTTGACGGGAGGGGCGCTGTGGGCCGCCCTCATTCTGCGAGGCCGGAAACGCATCGTTCCGCTCGCTGTGGCTTCGGTCGTGCTGTTTGGCGTCGTGCTGCTGTTCGTTCGCGGTTACCGGCACGTCAGTGTTGCCACGATGGGCGCGGCGCTTGATGCGCCGAGCTTCCAGTCGCTGAACGTCGCGCTGTCGCACCGGCCCGAGATATGGGCCGCAGCGGCGAAGATGTATTCAGGCTTTCCACTATTCGGCCTCGGCCAGGGAGCCTTCGTCAGGCTGAGTTCGATCGCGCAATTCTCCGAGAGCGGGGCCCTGGAAAGGCTGGGTGGCGGTGGCGCACACAACTACTTCCTGCAGTCGTTTGTCGAGTTGGGACCGGTGGGGTTGGGACTCTTCGCTCTCATCTTCGTTCCGGTCGTCAGGCTCGGCCGGGACAACTTGCGCCTGGCGTCCTTCTACGGGTTGGTGGGCATCGCGATCGGCAATCTATATGCGCATTCGCTGCTGGTTCGCGAAACCCTAATGCTGGCCGCGATCTTTGCAGGCGCGTACCTCTGGGAGGCGAAGACAATGGCTCCCGAGCGGTGGCGCCCCGTGGGCTCGCGCGGCATGCGCGCAGCCACGGTGGCGATACTAGCTCTCGCGCTGGCCGCTTTCGTGGAGGTCGCGGTCAGCTTCGGTCGGTATCCCTTCGTCTACGGCCTGAGGTGCCAAGAAGCGCGGCCGCTCACGTGGGACCACTGGACGCAGGGAACGCTCCGCGTCCCGGTTCCTCCCGGAAGCTCGAACGTACAGATGGTTCTTCACGCGGATCGCCTTGACCTCGAGCGGAGGTCACTCGACGTCGCCGTTGCGATCGTGGATCAAGACGGTCAGCGCCGGCTCGAGCGAACGGAGACTTTCGATCTCAAGGACAGAGGTCCACGGAGTGTTTCCCTGGCAGTCGATGCTCAAGCATCCGGCAAACTCCTGCTGGAAGTCCGGCCTTCGCATTGCTTCGTGCCACTGAATCTGGGCAGAGGCCACGACGGCCGTCATCTTGGCGTGCGCGTCGAAGCGCTGGAGTTCCTGCCGTCGGGTCGCGACGGCCTGGGCGGTGCACGCTGAGTTGCATCCGCTTGACCTTGGGTCGGATGCCCCTCGCTTCGCCACCTTCGGCGGCAAGCGGTCCTTGGCAGTCGCGCGTGGTGCCTGCGATGATCCGCGGCCCAGGACCGGCCCCGCAAGCGTCCGAGAAGCGGCTGACTAACCGGCCGCGAACGCGAGCGAGGAACGACGTCGTCGACCGCTCGTGCTCGAAGGCGATGGCGACGGATCGGCCGCCCCAGCTCGCGACTAACGCAGCCTCGGGAATTTCATCCATGTCGTAGTCGCCGCCCTTCACGTAGATGTCCGGTCGGACAAGTTCCAGCGGCTTCAGTGGCACCGGCTCATCGAATATCGTCACCAGGGTCACGCTCTCGAGCGCGGCCAGGAGCGCGGCGCGGTCGATGGCCGTGTTGAGTGGGCGATCGTCACCTTTGCCGAGCGAACGGACTGATGCGTCGCTGTTGACCGCAACGACGAGCGATGCGCCCAGCGTGCGCGCCTGCGCCAGGTAGGTCACGTGGCCGCGGTGCAGGATGTCGAATACCCCGTTGGTGAAGACGATCGGCCGTGCGAGCTCGGCGATCCGACTGCCCAGTTCTTCAGGGCGCGCGATCTTGCGCTCGAAGCGCGGCGCAGGCAGCTTCATCCGGCCACCGAGTTCGCAGCGCGGGCCGGCGCAAGCAATGCGCCATAGGCCGTTGCGTCGAGCAACCCACGGAACGCCGCACTGGCCAGGCCGTCCGCCGAAGGCAAGGCAGGCGTTTCGCGCGCATCGGTTCCGAGCAGCACGCGGATCGGTACCCCGGCGGCGCGAGCGGCCTCGAGATCGGACACCTTGTCGCCGAACATCGCCGAGGACCTCAGATCGATGCCCAGGTCGTGCGCGGCAGCGAGCAGCATGCCGGGCGCCGGCTTGCGGCACTGGCAGGCGCGTCGGTACTCGCCGAGCGCCTCGGTCGGATGGTGCGGGCAGAAGTACACGCCCGCGAGCGGTGCGCCAGCGGCCCTGAACTCATCGCGCATCCATGTCGTCAGTGCGTGGAAGTCGTCTTCGGTATACAGGCCGCGGCCGATTCCGGACTGATTGGTGGTGACCACCAGCAGAAATCCCAGTTCGTGCAGGCGGCGCGCTCCTTCGAGCACACCCGGAACGAACTGGAAGTCCTCGCGCCGAACCACGTAGCCGCGGTCGATGTTGATGACGCCATCGCGGTCCAGGAAAGCGGCACGTCGCAGGGCGTTGCGGGTGGCGTTCATTGCGGGTGCTGCAGCAGCCAGCGCACGTAACTCGCCGTGCCGTGCTCGACGCTTCTGAACGGCTGGTCATACCCGGCGCTGCGTAGCTGCGTGAGGTCCGCCTGCGTGTAGGCCTGGTACTTGCCCTTGAGCGCCTCAGGAAAAGCGATGTACTCGATCAGGCCCTGCCGCACGGCCTGCTCCAGCGGCAGCGGCGCCTGGCCGTCATGTTCGCGCAGCGTGTTCACGACGGCCAGTGCCACGTCGTTGAACGCCTGCGCGCGTCCGGTGCCGAGGTTGTAGAGGCCCGAAACCGGGCGATTCCAGAAGTGCAGGTTCGCCTGGATGACGTCGTCGACATGGATGAAGTCGCGTTGCTGCGCACCGTTGGCGTAGCCGTGGCTGCCTTCGAAGAGGCGCACCTTGCCGTCGGCCCGGAACTGGTTGAAGTGATGGAAGGCCACCGATGCCATGCGGCCCTTGTGCGCCTCGCGCGGACCGTACACGTTGAAGTAGCGAAGACCGATCACCGGTGCCTTGAGCCGCGGCAGCTCCCGCCGCACGATCTGGTCGAACAGGAACTTGGAGTAGCCGTAGACGTTCAGCGGCCGTTCGTACTCGCGGCCTTCGACGAACTTCGGTCCAAGCCCGTAAACGGCTGCCGACGAGGCATAGACCAGCGGTACGCCCTCGTCCTGGCACCAGCGCAGCAGGGCCATCGAATACCGATAGTTGTTGTCGAGCATGTAGCGCCCGTCGGTTTCCATCGTGTCCGAGCAGGCGCCCTGGTGGAACACGACCTCGGGGCGGGGCAGGCGGCCGCTGCGGACGAGCTCGAGGAAGTCGCGCTTGTCGAGGTAGTCCGCAATCTCGCAGTCGGTCAGGTTGCGGAACTTGTCCGCCTTGGTCAGGTTGTCGACGGCGATGACGTCGGTCAGGCCCTGGTCGTTCAGGGCCTTGACGTTGTTGGACCCCACGAAGCCGGCGGCGCCCGTCACGATGATCATGCGTTCTCTCCGCCGAAGAGTTCTTCGTAGCTGGCCGTGGCCGTTCCGAGCTTGCCGACCACGATGCCGCCCGCGCGATTGGCGATACTGACGGCGTCGCGCAGAGGCGTCTCAGCCGCGAGCATCGCGGCCAGCACCGCGATGACGGTATCGCCGGCGCCCGAGACGTCGAACACTTCGCGGGCCTGGGCTGGCACCGACCACTCGCCATCACTCCGTGTAAAGCGTCATGCCTTCCTCACTGCGTGTCAGCAGCAGGGCCTGCAGGCCAAGATCGGCTCGCAAAGACTGGGCCCGGCGCGTGAGATCGGCTTCGTCCTTCCACCGTCCGACCACTTCGCGCAGTTCGGTCCGATTCGGCGTCAACAGCGTCGCGCCCTTGTAGCGCGTGTAGTCGTCACCCTTCGGATCGACCAGCACCGGTTTGCCCGCGGCGCGGGCCTGTTCGATCATGCCGGCGATATGGGCGAGCCCGCCCTTCCCGTAGTCCGAGAGGATCACCAGGTCATAGCTCGGAAGCTGGGAGGCGTAGTTGTCGAGCAGCGCCGCGAGTGTCTCAGCTTCCGGAACGTTCTCGAAATCCACCCGCAGCATCTGCTGCCTGCGACCGATGACGCGCAGCTTCACGGTCGTGGGCAGGCCGGGGTCGAGATGCACCTGCGGCTCGATGCCAGCCTCGGATAGCAGCCGGTTGACGCGGTGCCCGGCGTCGTCGTCGCCCAGCACGGTCAGCAGCGCCGTGCGCACACCCACGGCAGCCACGTTGCGCGCGACATTGGCCGCGCCGCCGAGGCGCTCCTCGCGGCGCTGAACCTTCACGACGGGTACCGGCGCTTCAGGCGAAATCCGCTCGACGTCACCAAACCAGTACTGGTCCAGCATCGCATCGCCCACGACCAGCACGCGGCGGGCGGCACAGGGCTTCTCGGGTGGGCCTCATGACCTCGGATTCGTGAGCCAAGAGGTCCGATTATCGCAGCCGAACGGCCTCTGACCGACTTGGCGCAGCCCTCGCGAAGAGTCGATTCCCAAGGCGCGCAGGCGGGCGGCTACCGTCAAACGGTCACGCCGGGGCCGCGCCGGCTGGCGAGGCGCGTCCGTAGATGTCGTCGAATCGCACGATGTCGTCCTCGCCGACGTAGTCGCCGCATTGCACCTCGATCAGCGTCAACGGCACGCGCCCGGGGTTTTCCAGGCGATGCTTGGCCCCCACCGGGACGTACGTCGACTCGTTGGGTGCCAGCAGCACGACCTTGTCGTCCACCGTGACCTTGCCGGTGCCGCTGACCACGACCCAGTGTTCGCTGCGGTGGTGGTGCATCTGCAGCGACAGCGACGCGCCTGGCTTCACCTCGATCCGCTTGATCTTGAAGTTCGGGCCTTCCTGCAGCGTCGTGTAGGTGCCCCAGGGCCGCGCCACGGTGCGATGCAGCTTGTGGGTATCGTGCCCGCGCCGCTTCAGTTCGTTGACGACATCCTTGACCTTCTGCGAGGCATGCCGGTCGCAGACGAGCACGGCGTCCGGTGTATCGACGATGACGATATCCCTGAGCCCCACCGCGGCCACGAGCCGATCTTCGGTCTGGGCATGCACATTGCGGCAGTCGGCGAGCACGACTTCCCCGCTGGTGGTGTTGCCGCCCGCGTCGCGCTCGAACTCCTCGGCCACGGCCTTCCAGGAGCCAATGTCACTCCAGCCGAAGTCTCCCGCCAGCACGACGACATTCGACTCGCGTTCCATCACCGCGTAGTCGATCGAGATGTCCGGCGCCGACTGGAACGCCGCGCGGTCGAGCTGCAGGCGCTGAGGCTGCAGCGTCGAGCGTCGTTCCCTGCTCGACGGCCGCCCGTGCGGCCGTCAGCACGGCCGGGGCGTGCCGCTCCAGCGCCGCCAGCATCGTGCCGGCCGTGAAGCAGAACATGCCGCTGTTCCAGAGGTAGTTCCCGGCGGCGACATACTCGGTCGCCTTTTCCGGCGACGGTTTCTCGACGAAGCGACGCACGGGCTGTGCGGCATCGCCGACGGGCACGGCCGCGCATTCGATGTAACCGAACCCTGTCTCGGGCAGAGTGGGGTGGATGCCGAAGAGCACGATGCGGCCCTCGCTGGCCAGGCGCGCGGCGTGGCTGGCCACTTCGGCGAAGCGGGCCTCGTCCTGGATCAGATGGTCCGCCGGCAGGATGATCAGCGGCTCTTCGGTGCGACCCTGCTTCTCGAGCAGGCAGCAGGCCGCGGCGATGGCGGGAGCGGTGTTGCGACCGACCGGCTCGAGCAGCAGCTGCAGGTCTGCCGGCGCCTTGTCACCGAGCTCGGTGAACTCCTCGATCGTCTTGAAGGTGTACTCGCCGTTGGTCACGACCAGGCAGGAGTCAGCGCCCAGGCGTCGGGAGCGCAGGGCCGTGCGCTGGAGCAGCGAGGGACCGTCGCCGATCCGCATGAACGGCTTGGGCATGGCCTCGCGCGACACGGGCCACAAGCGCGTTCCAGATCCGCCGCACAGAATGATCGCCAACATGCTTCCGTCTACTCCCCTTGGTCCTTCGTCCGCGCCGTGCCACTCAGGCGGTCCTGGCGCCGGCGCTCGCTACAATCCGCGCCAGCCGGCATTCTATCGATCGCTGGTGCTCAGCCAGGCAAGGCTGGCTTGCAGCTCGTGCTCGATTCGAGGCCGTTCCGAGACGTCGCTGCAGGGCCACCCGCGAGCCTGGGCTCCAGCCAACGTACCACCTCACCAGACCTCACCCATGAACACGCGCAAGTCAGCGGTCGTCACCGGGATCACGGGGCAGGACGGAGCCTACCTGGCTCAGCTCCTGCTGGATCGCAATTACAAGGTCTACGGCACGTACCGCAGGACCAGCTCGGTCAACTTCTGGCGTATCGAGGAGCTGGGAATTCAGGATCATCCGAACCTCGAGGTGGTCGAGTACGACCTGACCGATATCGGCACCAGCATTGCCCTTGTACTCAGCGCACGCAACCGGACGAGATCTACAACCTCGCGGCCCAGAGTTTCGTCGGTGTGTCGTTCGATCAGCCGACGACGACGGCCCATATCACCGGCCTGGGCGCATTGAACCTGCTGGAAGCGAGTCCGGCTGATCAACCCGAAGACACGCTTCTACCAGGCGTCGACATCGGAAATGTTCGGCAAGGTGCAGGCCGTGCCACAGGACGAGTCCACGCCGTTCTATCCGCGCAGTCCGTATGGCGTTGCGAAGCTCTTCGCGCACTGGATGACGGTCAATTACCGGGAGAGCTACGGCATCTTCGGCGCCAGCGGGATCCTCTTCAACCATGAATCCCCGCTGCGCGGCCGCGAGTTCGTGACACGGAAGATCACGGACGGTGCCGCCAAGATCAAGCTCGGGAAGCTGGATGTCCTCGAGCTTGGCAACATGGACGCCAAGCGCGACTGGGGCTACGCGAAAGAGTACGTCGAAGGCATGTACCGCATGCTGCAGGCGCCCGAGCCGGAAACGTTTGTGCTGGCCACGAATCGCACCGAGACGGTCCGCGACTTCGTCCGCATGGCATTCAAGGCGGTGGACATCGAACTCGACTTTCGCGGCACCGGAGTCGACGAACAGGGAGTCGATGCGAAGAGCGGCAAGACGCTGGTTCGGGTAAATCCCAGGTTCTACCGGCCGGCGGAAGTGGATCTGCTGATCGGAAATCCCGCCAAGGCCAAGGCCAAGCTGGGGTGGGAGCCGCGCACAACGCTCGAAGAACTGTGCCGGATGATGGTCGAGGCTGACTTGCGACGGAACGCCCGTGGCGTCTCGTTCTGACGAGTTGCGCGTCGCCATGGCATGGCGCAGCTCAGTCGTAGGAATCCCATGTCCACCCTTGCAATCACTCCCTCGCTCTTCAAAGCCTACGACATCCGCGGCGTCGTCGACACGGCCCTGACGCCCGATGCCGTGCGCCTCATCGGAGCAGCGCTTGGTTCCGAGGCTGTCGAACGGAAGCTGCCCGCGATCTGCGTCGGGCGCGACGGTCGGCTGTCCGGCCCGTTGCTGCGCGACGCCCTCGTCGCAGGCATCACATCGACCGGCACGGACGTCATCGATGTCGGCATGGTGCCGACGCCGGTGCTTTACTTCTCCACGGTTCACCTCGATACGGGCTCCGGTGTGGAGATCACCGGCAGTCACAATCCGCCCGAATACAACGGCCTGAAGATGATGCTGGGCGGCGCGACGCTGCACGGGGACGCGATCCAGGCGCTGCGCGCTCGCATCGAGCAAGGTGGGCTCATTCGGGGCAAGTCGCCGGGCGCGGAGCGCATGGCGGATGTGCTGCCGGCGTACCTGGAGCGCATCCGCACGACCGTGAAGCTGGCGCGCCCGATGAAGATCGCGGTGGACTGCGGCAACGGCGTGGCCGGTCCGACGGCTGTCGCGTTGTTCCGGGCGCTCGGCTGCGACGTGGTCGAACTCTTCACCGACATCGACGGCACCTTTCCGAACCATCATCCGGACCCGGCTCACCCGGAGAATCTCGAGGACCTGATCCGCGCCCTGCGCGACACCGACGCGGAACTGGGCCTGGCCTTCGACGGCGACGGCGACCGGCTCGGCGTCGTGACCAAGGACGGGCAGATCATTTATCCGGACCGCCAGATCATGCTGTTCGCGCAGGACATATTGGCCGCGAACCCCGGCGGCGAGATCATCTTCGACGTCAAGTGCACGCGGCGCCTTGCACCGTGGATCCGCGAGCACGGCGGCCGCCCGACGATGTGGCGGACGGGCCATTCGCTGATCAAGGCCAAGCTCAAGGAGAGCGGCGCGCCATTTGCCGGCGAGATGAGCGGGCACCTGTTCTTCAACGACCGCTGGCCGGGTTTCGACGACGGGCTGTACGCCGGTGCGCGCCTGCTGGAGATCCTGTCGCGCAGCGCCGATCCCTCGGCGGTGCTGAATGCGTTGCCGTCGGCGGTGTCGACACCGGAACTGCACCTGCACACGGCCGAGGGCGAAAATTTCGCGCTGGTCGAGCGGCTGAAGTCACAGGCGACGTTCGCCGGCGCCGAGCAGCTGATCACGATCGACGGCGTGCGGGCCGAGTGGACCGATGGCTTCGGGCTTGCGCGTCCTTCGAACACGACCCCGGTCGTCGTCCTGCGCTTCGAGGGCGACACGCCGGAGGCGCTGGCGCGCATCCAGGCGTCGTTTCGCGCGGCGATCCTCAGCGTGGCGCCGCAGGCGAAGCTGCCCTTCTAGGCGCATTGACCACCGATGCAGACCCCGGCTTCAGTTCCGAGAAAGAACGCGTTGCAGCTCGCGGACCTGCTCCGGCGGCGACCCGCCGTGCTGCCGGCGCCGCTCTCGTCGTCCGCGAGCGTTGCGCTCGAGGCGTGCGGGCTTCGTCTCGACCTGTCGGGGCAGCGCCTCGGCGTGGACGACCTGGCGGCCCTTCAACGCTGGGCCCTGGACGCGGATGTGCGTGCTGCGTTCGCGGCGATGGTGCGGGGCGAAGAAGTCAATCCGACCGAACACCGCGCTGCGCTGCACACGGCACTGCGAGCGCGCCCCGGCGACGAGCCGGCTGCTCCTGCCTCGGTGCAACAAGCGGTCGCCACCGAGCGCAAGCGGCTGCGCGACTTTGCGGTGGCGGTCCGCTCGGGCGCATGGCTGGGCGCAGGGGGCCAACGCATCAGCGACGTCATCAACATCGGCATCGGCGGCAGCGATGCCGGGCCGCGGCTTGTCTGCGAGGCACTCCGGCATGTGGCCGATGGCCCGCGCGTGCACTTCGTCAGCAACGTCGATGGTTCCGTGCTGGCGCGCCTGCTGCCGGGCCTCGATCCAGCGACTACGCTCGTGATCGTGTCGAGCAAGAGCTTCTCGACGCGCGAAACGCTGCTGAACGCGGCCGCGGTGCGCGCGTGGCTGGAAGCGGCGGGAATCGTCGGCGCGGGGATGTCGCAGCACATGGTGGTGGTCTCCGCCAAGGAGGGTGCGGCGGCGTCGCTCGGGCTGCCCCCGGCGAATCAGTTCTTCCTCTGGGAGTGGGTGGGAGGGCGCTTCAGCGTCTGGAGCGCGGTCGGCCTGCCGGCGCTGCTAAGCCTCGGCCCGGAGCGGTTCGATGCGCTGCTCGCAGGGGCCAGGGACATGGACCGGCACGCGCTGGAAGCCCCGCTCGAACACAATCTGCCCGCCACGATGGCACTGCTGGAGATCTGGAACAGCACGGTGCTGCAGATGCCCACGCTCTGTGTGCTTCCCTACGACGACCGCCTCGCGCCGATGCTCGCGTGGTTGCAGCAGCTGCAGATGGAAAGTCTCGGCAAGAGCCGGCGGGTCGATGGTGCGCTGTCCGATGTTCCGACCGGCCCGGTGGTGTGGGGCGGCGTCGGCACCGATGCGCAGCACACCTTCCTGCAGTTGCTGCGCCAGGGCACGGCACGCACGGCGGTGGACGTAATTTGCGTCGAGCAACCGGACCACGGCTATGTCGAGCACCACAAGGTACTCGTGGCCAACGCGCGCGCGCAGGTCGAGGCGCTGGTCGCGGTCGATACCGACTCACTGGCCGCCAACGCGGTCAGCCTGCTCTCGATCGACCGCCTGACACCGGAGCGCCTCGGCAGCCTGATGGCGCTGTACGAACACAAGGTCGTCATGGAAGCAGCACTGCTCGGCATCAACGCCTTCGACCAGCCCGGGGTCGAACTGGCGAAAGCGGTGGCGCAGAGGCTCGAGCGCGATGAGCCATAACCGCACCGTGCTCGTGACCGGCGGTGCCGGCTACATCGGCTCGCACACGATGGTCGAGCTGCTGGCGAGCGGCTACGACGTCATCTGCCTCGACAATTTCGGCAACAGCTCGCCGGAGGCCGTCAAACGGGTCGAGAAGATCGCTCACGCGAAGGTGACTCTGGTCAACGGCGACGTGCGCGACCGCGAAGTGCTGGCACGCGTCTTTCACCGCCCGATCGATGCCGTGGTGCACTTCGCCGCGTTGAAGGCGGTCGGCGAATCGGTCGCGCGCCCCGTGGAGTACTACGACAACAACGTCGGCGGCACGCTCGCCCTGCTCGAAGCGATGGACAACAAGGGAGTCGGTCGCATCGTGTTCAGCTCCTCGGCGACGGTGTACGGCGCGCCCGAGCACCTGCCGCTCACGGAGGAAGCTCCGATTCGTCCGGTGAACCCCTACGGTCACACGAAGGCGATGGTGGAGCAGATCCTGCGTGACTGGTGCGCCACGGGCGCAGCGCGCAGCGCGGTGTCGCTGCGCTATTTCAATCCCATTGGCGCCCATCCGAGCGGCGCGATCGGCGAGGATCCGCAGGACATACCGAACAATCTCTTCCCGTACATCGCCCAGGTGGCGGTCGGCAAGCGCGAGCATCTCAATGTCTGGGGACAGGACTGGCCGACGCCGGACGGCACCGGCGTGCGCGACTACCTGCACGTTGTCGACCTGGCGCTGGGCCATCTCGCCGGCATTGAATACGCGCAGCGGACGCCGGGTTTCATGCCGGTGAATCTCGGGACCGGGCGCGGCACCAGCGTGCTGGAACTGCTGCGCGCGTTCGAGCGAGCGGCGGGGCGTGCGATCCCCCACGTCATCGGGCCGCGGCGCGAAGGCGATGTCGCGGCCTGCTGGGCCGATGTTTCGCGCGCCAGGTCGCTGCTGCACTGGGAGGCGGCGCGCACGATCGAGCAGGCCTGCGAAGACGGCTGGCGCTGGCAAAGCACGCATCCGAACGGCTATCGGCACTGACCACCGGCCCCTGTGCACGGGCTCGCCGGCTCGGCCACTGCGGCACAATCCCGCACCGTGCGGATCCTGATCGTCAAGACGTCGTCCATGGGTGACGTCGTGCATGCCTTGCCGCTGGCGGCCGATCTGTCGATGCGGCTGCCGGAGGCTGAGGTCGACTGGCTGGTCGAAGAGTCCTTTGCGGCCATCCCCGCGATGAGCCGGCACGTCCGGCGCGTGCACCGCGTAGCACTGCGACGCTGGCGCAAGAGTCCGTTACAGGCTGCGACCTGGCGCGAGATCGCCGATGTGAAGCGTGCACTGCGCGTCGAGCGTTACGACTGGGTGCTCGACGCACAGGGACTGCTCAAGAGTGCCTGGATGGCGCGCTGGGCCCGCGCGCCGGTCGCCGGCCTCTCGTCCGAGGCCGCCCGCGAGCGCATCGCCGCGGCGTTGTACCAGCGGCGTATCCCGGTGCCGCGTGCGCTGCATGCGGTGGAGCGTTGCCGCAGGATCGGCGCCGGCGTTTTCGGCTACGCGCTCGACGAGCACCCGCGCTTCGACCTCACGGTCGCGGCGGCATCTGACGATTCCGCTCCCTCTGCCGTGCTGCTCGCCAACGCCAGCCGCGCGTCGAAGCTCTGGCCGGAAGAACGCTGGATCGGTGTGGAGCGCTGGCTTGCGGAGCGCGGGCTGCAGAGCGTTCTGTTCTGGGGCACGCCGGAAGAAGAAGCCAGGGTGCGCCGCCTCGCCGCGTCGATGCGGCGTGCCACCGTCGCTCCGCGGTCTTCGCTCGAGGCCATCGCGGCGACGCTGGCGCAATCGCCGGTCGTGATCGGGCTCGATACCGGGCTGTCGCACCTCGCCGCCGCGCTGGGTCGTCCGACGGTTGCCATCTACTGCGACTACGACCCCGCGCTCGTCGGCGTGGTCGGTGATGGGCCGGTGGTCAGTCTCGGCGGCGTCGGGACGCCGCCGCCGATGGAGGCGGTCATCGACGCCGCGCGGCGGGTGCTGGAAGCGCCGCGATGAGCCTGCCCCGATTTGCCTACACGGTGCTGGTCTGGCTGGTCGTGCCGCTTGCGGCGCTGTACCTGCTCTGGCGCTCACGCCGGCAACCGGCGTATCGAGCGCACTGGGGCGAGCGCTTCGGGTGGGCGCGCTACAGCGTGCCGCGCGACCGACACATCATCTGGATCCACGCGGTCTCGGTCGGCGAGACGCGGGCGGCAGAGCCACTGATCAGCGCGCTGGCCGAGCGCTTTCCGCAGCATGGGTTCCTGCTGACACACATGACGCCCACCGGCCGCGCCACCGGCGCGGAACTTGCCGCGCGCTGGCCGGGACGTGTCACACAGGCTTACCTGCCGTACGACATGCCGTTTGCGGTGCGTCGCCTGCTGCGTGCCTATGCGCCGGTGGTGGGCCTGGGCATGGAGACCGAAACCTGGCCGAATCTGCTGGCCGAGGCCCGGGCGGCCGACCTGCCCATGGTGCTGGTCAATGCGCGCCTTTCCGAGCGATCACTCGCGAAGGCGAAGCGGCTGCCGCGGCTGATGCGCGAAGCGGCGCAAAGCTTCGCAAAGGTGCTGGCGCAGACAGACGCCGATGCCGAGCGCATGCGCGAGGTCGGTGCCCGGCAGGTCGTGGTCATCGGCAACCTCAAGTTCGACTTCACGCCCGATCCGACGCTGGTCGAGCGCGGCCGAGCGTTCCGGGCCGCTGCAGGCGGCCGCCCGGTCCTGCTGTTCGCGACCACGCGCGAGGGCGAAGAAGCGATGCTGCTCGACGCCCTGGCCGGGGCCGACGACGCATCACTCCGGGAAGCGCTCGTGATCCTGGTCCCGCGGCATCCGCAGCGCTTCGATGACGTGGCCCGCTTGATCGAGGCGCGCGGCCGATCCGTACTGCGTCGTTCGACCCTGGCTGACTGGAACTCGGCGGCGAGCAGCATGAACGCTGCAACCGTTCTGCTGGGGGATTCGATGGGCGAAATGGCGATGTACTACGCGTCGGCCCATGTCGCATTCGTCGGCGGCAGCCTGCTGCCGCTCGGCGGTCACAACCTCATCGAGGCGTGTGGGGTGGGAGTCCCGGTGGTGGTCGGACCGCACACCTTCAACTTTGCCCAGGCGACCGACGATGCGATCGGCGCGGGCGCGGCCGTGCGGGCGGAGAACGCGGCGGCTGCCGTCGAGGCGATGTGGCAGATCGCCCGCGATGCAGACCGCAGTGCCCGCATGAGCGCAGCGGCGCTGCGCTTCGCCCGCCAGCATCGCGGCGCCACCGACCGGGCACTGGCTCACATCGTGCCCCTGGTCGAGGCACGGACGAATCAGCGCTAGACGCGCTTGGCGGGCTTCGACTTGACGGACTTCGGCGCCGTAGCGCTGGTCGGCTTGGCCGCGGGCGCAGCCGTCGGTGCCGAGCTCGGCGTTGTCGAAGTCGTTCCGTCCCTCGCCGAGGTGCGAGCCGGCGGCTGCGCGGGCGGCACGGACGAGCTCGGACCACGGACCGGCGCGTTCACGTCCGGCACGGTGATCGGCTCGGCCTTGTCGAGCAGGGCATTGATGCCGGCGATGTCTTCCTCCGTCAACGCACCGGACGACGCCTTCAGGCGCAGCGCTGCCAGCAGGAAGTCGTAACGGGCGCGCTTCAGGTCGCGTTGCGTCTGCACGAGCTGGGTCGTCGCGTTCAGCACGTCGAGCAGGATGCGGACGCCGACCTGGTAGCCGAGCTGCGTGGAATCGAGCTGCGTACGGGCTGAAACCTCGGCGGACTCCAGCGCACGGACCTGCGCCAGGCCGAAGTTCACGCCGGTGTAGGCGTCGCGCGCGGCGTTGGCGGAGCTGCGGCGGGCCGACTCGAGTTCGGCGTTCGAGCGGTCCTGGAGAGACAGCGCCTCGCGCACCCGGCTCTGCACCAGTCCACCCTGATAAATGGGCACGTTGAGCTGCAGGCCGACGGTTCCCGTGTTGATGCGCGGGTTGATGAATTCGTTCGAACTGTGTGCCGTTGAACTTGCTGACGTTGTAGCCGCCGACGAGGTCGAGCGTCGGCTTGTGGCCGTCACGCTGACGCTGCACTTCGCGGGTCGCGATTTCGTAGTTGCCACGGGCGATCTGCACCGCGTAGCTGGTGTCTTCGGCCGATCTGACCCACTGCGCGAGGTCGGCCGGCTGCGGCAGCATCAGGTTTGGCCGGTCGCGCAGCGGCGAGAGGGTGCCGAGATCGCGCCCGATGATCGTCTGCAGTTCGCTGCGTCGTACGAGCAGCGTACCCAGGGCCACCTGTTCCTGAGCCACGATCTGGTCGTAGCGCGCCTGGGCTTCGTTGGTGTCGATGATGGTCTTGGTGCCGACTTCGAATTCCCGCTTGGCCTGCTGCAACTGTTCGAGCGTGGCTTTCTTCGCCGCTTCGAGCGCGATCAGCTGGTCCCGCGCGGCAAGCACGTTGAAGTACGCCGTCGACACCCTGAGCGCCAGATCCTGGGTCGACTGCTGCAGCGTCAGGTCGGCGGTCATCACCGAGATCTTGGCCTGCTCGAGCGCCTCCCAGTTCTGCGGGCGATAGACCGGCACCGTCAGGTTCAGGCCGCCGCCATAGACGTTGTAGCTGTTGGTGATGTCCGGCTCGGTCGAGTCGTACCGGTTGAGGTCTGTACGGCCGGTCGCGCCGAGGTTGGGCAGCAGGCCGGAGCGGGCCTGCGGCACGCGCTCCTGCGCGGCCTGCTGCTGGTAGCGCGCGGCGGCATAGGTGGCATCGTTGGCGAGCGCCTCGCGGTAGATCTGCAGCAGGTCGTTGCGTGGCATGCGCTTGGCGGCGTCCAGCATGGCCTGGGTGTCGGTGCTTGGCTGCGGTATCTGCGCCACGGCAGGCAGGCTCGCGGCCAGCGCGAAGGCAGTAGCGCTGGCCAGCGCGGCGGCGATCGGACGCAGTGCAAACATGCGCAAGGGTTGACTCATCGTGGACTCTCCGGCTCTCTCAGTAGGTCGGCATCGCCGTGTCGACCTGGCGGGCCCACGCATCGACGCCGCCGGTCAGGTTGTAAACACTCTCGTAGCCATGGCGCGCAAGAAACATCGCGACATGTGCGCTGCGTCCGCCATGATGGCAGATGCAAACGATCGGCCGCTCACGCTCGAGATCCGGCAACCGGGCGGCTAGCGCCTGCATCGGCACCAGTTCCGATCCATCGATGCGGCAGATCTGTGTTTCCCAGGGCTCGCGCACGTCGAGCAGCAGCGGCTTCTCGCGCATGTCGTCAGCCAGCCAAGTTGCCAGCTCGCGAGCGGAAACCGCCTTCATCAGAAACGGAAGCTCGATGGCTGCTCGGCATTGCGCAGCGGCTTGAGCCAGGTCTCGAAGAGCTTCGACGTATCGAAGCTGGCGTCTGACACGCGCGTGATGATCTCGGCCGACATCACGGGATCGGCTCCCACGACCGCCGCGAGGCGACCGCCGATCTTCAACTGGCTGCGCAGCGCCGATGGGATCAACGGCAACGAGCCAGTAACGACGATCGCGTCGTAGGGAGCCCGCGACATCCAGCCGCCGCTGGCATCGCCGCTTTCGAGCCGGACGTTGTGAACGCCGGCGCGCGCCAGGTTCGCCGCGCCAAACGCCGCGAGGCGAGGATCTATTTCGACGGAGACGACGTGATAGGCCTTGTGAGCCAGCAGCGCCGTCAGGTGGCCGGACCCGGTTCCGATTTCGAGCACGGTCTCGTGTGGCTTCACCGCGAGTTCCTGCAGGATGCGCGCCTCCAGCTTGGGCGACCACATGCATTCCCCGGTGTCGACGCCGTCCAGGCGGAGCGGGATCTCCATGTCGGAAAACGCCAGCGCCCGATACGCGGGCGGCACGAAGTCCTCGCGCTTGACGACGAACAGCAGGTCGAGCACCGACTGGTCAAGCACGTCCCACGGCCGAACCTGCTGCTCGACCATGTTGAAACGCGCCTTCTCGAAGTCCATCGGCTGCATCGCGTGTCCCGTCAACTGTTGCTGCGCTGTGACCTGGCCACAGCCGCGCGAAAGTCTATCAGTGCATCTTTGCGGTTCTACTGCGGTTCGACCCGCGATTCATGCGTTCTGTCGCACGCACCGCCGGTCAGGCCGGCCGCAGCGCCGACAGCACGATGTCCAGATGCATTGCGAGGTACTCATTGGCATCGAGCGGCTGCTGGCTGCAGGCGCCGAACGAATGCTTCCACAACGACAGCATGACGAGCGGCCCCGTCACGACGCGAGCAAACATGTCGGGCTCGACGGCGCGGAATTCCCCGCGCTCGGTGCCGCGCTTGATGACGGCTGCCAGGATGCGGTGCCACGGTTCGATGACTTCGTCCAGGAAGAACCGTGCGATCTCAGGGAAGTTGCCGCTCTCGGCCATCATCAGTTTGCCGATGCCGCCGGCGGTGCTGCTGCCGTATTCGTCCCACCAGGTGGCCATGAGGCGGCGCACGAGTTCCGCGCTCGGCCCCTCGAAGTGAAGGACTTCGTCCGCACTCTGGCTGATGCGCGCGACGATGTTCTCGCGCACGACTGCCTTGAAGAGCTCTTCCTTGTTTTCGAAATAGAGGTACAGCGTTGGCGCAAGAGTCCGTTACAGGCTGCGACCTGGCGCGAGATCGCCGATGTGAAGCGTGCACTGCGCGTCGAGCGTTACGACTGGGTGCTCGACGCACAGGGACTGCTCAAGAGTGCCTGGATGGCGCGCTGGGCCCGCGCGCCGGTCGCCGGCCTCTCGTCCGAGGCCGCCCGCGAGCGCATCGCCGCGGCGTTGTACCAGCGGCGTATCCCGGTGCCGCGTGCGCTGCATGCGGTGGAGCGTTGCCGCAGGATCGGCGCCGGCGTTTTCGGCTACGCGCTCGACGAGCGCCCGCGCTTCGACCTCACGGTCGCGGCGGCATCTGACGATTCCGCTCCCACTGCCGTGCTGCTCGCCAACGCCAGCCGCGCGACGAAGCTCTGGCCGGAAGAACGCTGGATCGGTGTGGAGCGCTGGCTTGCGGAACGCGGGCTGCGGAGCGTTCTGTTCTGGGGCACGCCGGAAGAAGAAGCCAGGGTGCGCCGCCTCGCCGCGTCGATGCGGCGTGCCACCGTCGCTCCGCGGTCTTCGCTCGAGGCCATCGCGGCGACGCTGGCGCAATCGCCGGTCGTGATCGGGCTCGATACCGGGCTGTCGCACCTCGCCGCCGCGCTGGGTCGTCCGACGGTTGCCATCTACTGCGACTACGACCCCGCGCTCGTCGGTGTGGTCGGTGATGGGCCGGTGGTCAGTCTCGGCGGCGTCGGGACGCCGCCGCCGATGGAGGCGGTCATCGACGCCGCGCGGCGGGTGCTGGAAGCGCCGCGATGAGCCTGCCCCGATTTGCCTACACGGTGCTGGTCTGGCTGGTCGTGCCGCTTGCGGCGCTGTACCTGCTCTGGCGCTCACGCCGGCAACCGGCGTATCGAGCGCACTGGGGCGAGCGCTTCGGGTGGGCGCGCTACAGCGTGCCGCGCGACCGACACATCATCTGGATCCACGCGGTCTCGGTCGGCGAGACGCGGGCGGCAGAGCCACTGATCAGCGCGCTGGCCGCAGCGCTTTCCGCAGCATGGGTTCCTGCTGACACACATGACGCCCACCGGCCGCGCCACCGGCGCGGAACTTGCCGCGCGCTGGCCGGGACGTGTCACACAGGCTTACCTGCCGTACGACATGCCGTTTGCGGTGCGTCGCCTGCTGCGTGCCTGTGCGCCGGTGGTGGGCCTGGGCATGGAGACCGAAACCTGGCCGAATCTGCTGGCCGAGGCCCGGGCGGCCGACCTGCCCATGGTGCTGGTCAATGCGCGCCTTTCCGAGCGATCGCTCGCGAAGGCGAAGCGGCTGCCGCGGCTGATGCGCGAAGCGGCGCAAAGCTTCGCAAAGGTGCTGGCGCAGACAGACGCCGATGCCGAGCGCATGCGCGAGGTCGGTGCCCGGCAGGTCGTGGTCATCGGCAACCTCAAGTTCGACTTCACGCCCGATCCGACGCTGGTCGAGCGCGGCCGAGCGTTCCGGGCCGGAGCAGGCGGCCGCCCGGTCCTGCTGTTCGCGACCACGCGCGAGGGCGAAGAAGCGATGCTGCTCGACGCCCTGGCCGGGGCCGACGACGCATCACTCCGGGAGGCACTCGTGATCCTGGTCCCGCGGCATCCGCAGCGCTTCGATGACGTGGCTCGCCTTATCGAGGCGCGCGGCCGATCCGTGCTGCGTCGTTCGATCCTGGCTGACTGGGACACGGCTGCGAGCAGCGCGAACGCCGCAACCGTGCTGTTGGGGGATTCGATGGGCGAAATGGCGATGTACTACGCGTCGGCCCATGTCGCATTCGTCGGCGGCAGTCTGCTGCCGCTTGGCGGTCACAACCTCATCGAGGCGTGTGGGGTGGGAGTCCCGGTGGTGGTCGGACCGCACACCTTCAATTTTGCCCAGGCGACCGACGATGCGATCGGCGCGGGCGCGGCCGTGCGTGCGGAGAACGCGGCGGCTGCCGTCGAGGCGATGTGGCAGATCGCCCGCGATGCAGACCGCAGTGCCCGGATGAGCGCAGCGGCGCTGCGCTTCGCCCGCCAGCATCGCGGCGCCACCGACCGGGCACTGGCTCACATCGTGCCCCTGGTCGAGGCACGGACGAAGCAGCGCTAGACGCGCTTGGCGGGCTTCGACTTGACGGACTTCGGCGCCGTAGCGCTGGTCGGCTTGGCCGCGGGCGCAGCCGTCGGTGCCGAGCTCGGCGGTGTCGAAGTCGTTCCGTCCCTCGCCGAGGTGCGAGCCGGCGGCTGCGCGGGCGGCACGGACGAGCTCGGACCACGGACCGGCGCGTTCACGTCCGGCACGGTGATCGGCTCGGCCTTGTCGAGCAGCGCATTGACGCCGGCGATGTCCTCCTCCGTCAACGCACCGGACGACGCCTTCAGGCGCAGTGCTGCCAGCAGGAAGTCGTAACGTGCGCGCTTCAGGTCGCGTTGCGTCTGCACGAGCTGGGTCGTCGCGTTCAGCACGTCGAGCAGGATGCGGACGCCGACCTGGTAGCCGAGCTGCGTGGAATCGAGCTGCGTACGGGCTGAAACCTCGGCAGACTCCAGCGCGCGGACCTGCGCCAGGCCGAAGTTCACGCCGGTGTAGGCGTCGCGCGCGGCGTTGGCGGAGCTGCGGCGGGCCGACTCGAGTTCGGCGTTCGAGCGGTCCTGGAGAGACAGCGCCTCACGCACCCGGCTCTGCACCAGTCCACCCTGATAAATGGGCACGTTGAGCTGCAGGCCGACGGTTCCCGTGTTGATGCGCGGGTTGATGAACTCGTTCGAACTTGTGCCGTTGAACTTGCTGACGTTGTAGCCGCCGACGAGGTCGAGCGTCGGCTTGTGGCCGTCACGCTGACGCTGCACTTCGCGGGTCGCGATTTCGTAGTTGCCACGGGCAATCTGCACCGCGTAGCTGGTGTCTTCGGCCGATCTGACCCACTGCGCGAGGTCGGCCGGCTGCGGCAGCATCAGGTTTGGCCGGTCGCGCAGCGGCGAGAGGGTGCCGAGATCGCGCCCGATGATCGTCTGCAGTTCGCTGCGTCGCACGAGCAGCGTACCCAGGGCCACCTGTTCCTGCGCCACGATCTGGTCGTAGCGCGCCTGGGCTTCGTTGGTGTCGATGATGGTCTTGGTGCCGACTTCGAATTCCCGCTTGGCCTGCTGCAACTGTTCGAGCGTGGCTTTCTTCGCCGCTTCGAGCGCGATCAGCTGGTCCCGCGCGGCAAGCACGTTGAAGTACGCCGTCGACACCCTGAGCGCCAGATCCTGGGTCGACTGCTGCAGCGTCAGGTCGGCGGTCATCACCGAGATCTTGGCCTGCTCGAGCGCCTCCCAGTTCTGCGGGCGATAGACCGGCACCGTCAGGTTCAGGCCGCCGCCATAGACGTTGTAGCTGTTGGTGATGTCCGGCTCGCTCGAGTCGTACCGGTTGAGGTCGGTACGGCCGGTCGCGCCGAGGTTGGGCAGCAGGCCGGAGCGGGCCTGCGGCACGCGCTCCTGCGCGGCCTGCTGCTGGTAGCGCGCGGCGGCATAGGTGGCATCGTTGGCGAGCGCCTCGCGGTAGATCTGCAGCAGGTCGTTGCGTGGCATGCGCTTGGCGGCGTCCAGCATGGCCTGGGTGTCGGTGCTTGGCTGCGGTATCTGCGCCACGGCAGGCAGGCTCGCGGCCAGCGCGAAGGCGGTGGCGCTGGCCAGCGCGGCGGCGATCGGACGCAGTGCGAACATGCGCAAGGGTTGACTCATCGTGGACTCTCCGGCTCTCTCAGTAGGTCGGCATCGCCGTGTCGACCTGGCGGGCCCACGCATCGACGCCGCCGGTCAGGTTGTAAACACTCTCGTAGCCATGGCGCGCAAGAAACATCGCGACATGTGCGCTGCGTCCGCCATGATGGCAGATGCAAACGATCGGCCGCTCACGCTCGAGATCCGGCAACCGGGCGGCCAGCGCCTGCATCGGCACCAGTTCCGATCCATCGATGCGGCAGATCTGCGTTTCCCAGGGCTCGCGCACGTCGAGCAGCAGCGGCTTCTCGCGCATGTCGTCAGCCAGCCACGTCGCCAGCTCGCGAGCGGAAACCGCCTTCATCAGAAACGGAAGCTCGATGGCTGCTCGGCATTGCGCAGCGGCTTGAGCCAGGTCTCGAAGAGCTTCGACGTATCGAAGCTGGCGTCTGACACGCGCGTGATGATCTCGGCCGACATCACGGGATCGGCTCCCACGACCGCCGCGAGGCGACCGCCGATCTTCAACTGGCTGCGCAGCGCCGATGGGATCAACGGCAACGAGCCCGTCACGACGATCGCGTCGTAGGGCGCCCGCGACATCCAGCCGCCGCTGGCATCGCCGCTTTCGAGCCGGACGTTGTGAACGCCGGCGCGCGCCAGGTTCGCCGCGCCAAACGCCGCGAGGCGAGGATCTATTTCGACGGAGACGACGTGATAGGCCTTGTGAGCCAGCAGCGCCGTCAGGTGGCCGGACCCGGTTCCGATTTCGAGCACGGTCTCGTGTGGCTTCACCGCGAGTTCCTGCAGGATGCGCGCCTCCAGCTTGGGCGACCACATGCATTCCCCGGTGTCGACGCCGTCCAGGCGGAGCGGGATCTCCATGTCGGAAAACGCCAGCGCCCGATACGCGGGCGGCACGAAGTCCTCGCGCTTGACGACGAACAGCAGGTCGAGCACCGACTGGTCGAGCACGTCCCACGGCCGAACCTGCTGCTCGACCATGTTGAAACGCGCCTTCTCGAAGTCCATCGGCTGCATCGCGTGTCCCGTCAACTGTTGCTGCGCTGTGACCTGGCCACAGCCGCGCGAAAGTCTATCAGTGCATCTTTGCGCTTCTACTGCGGTTCGACCCGCGATTCATGCGTTCTGTCGCACGCACCGCCGGTTCAGGCCGGCCGCAGCGCCGACAGCACGATGTCCAGATGCATTGCGAGGTACTCATTGGCATCGAGCGGCTGCTGGCTGCAGGCGCCGAACGAATGCTTCCACAACGACAGCATGACGAGCGGCCCCGTCACGACGCGAGCAAACATGTCGGGCTCGACGGCGCGGAATTCCCCGCGCTCGGTGCCGCGCTTGATGACGGCTGCCAGGATGCGGTGCCACGGTTCGATGACTTCGTCCAGGAAGAACCGTGCGATCTCCGGGAAGTTGCCGCTCTCGGCCATCATCAGCTTGCCGATGCCGCCGGCGGTGCTGCTGCCGTATTCGTCCCACCAGGTGGCCATGAGGCGGCGCACGAGTTCCGCGCTCGGCCCCTCGAAGTGAAGGACTTCGTCCGCACTCTGGCTGATGCGCGCGACGATGTTCTCGCGCACGACTGCCTTGAAGAGCTCTTCCTTGTTTTCGAAATAGAGGTACAGCGTGCCCTTGGAGACGCCCGCGCGCCCCGCGACATCGTCGAGCCGCGTACCGGCGTAGCCCTTCTCGACGAAGAGTTCGAGCGCCGCAGAAACGAGCTCCGCCGGCCGCGCTTCCTTGCGGCGCTCCCAGCGGGGCTTGGCGATCGTGGTTTCGGAGGGCGTGCTCATCGTGGACATCCAGTACCAGGAGCGGGGCGCCTTGGGGGGAGGGGGCGGGCACTCCCCGCTCCTGCACTGGAATTGGAGCGGCTTAAATGACTGACTGGTCAGTAATATACGGGTGCGCTTCCGGGCGTGTCAAGCTTGCGCATCAGTCCTGAACTTAATGAATCGCCGATGACTAGTCGCACAGTACCCAACATTCTGAGCATCGCCGGCGTCGATCCGTCCGGCGGTGCGGGCGTCCTTGCAGATGTCAAGGCAATCAGTGCGCTGGGCGGCTATGCATGTGCGGTCGTGACCGCGCTGACCGCGCAGAACACGCGGGCTGTCACGGGAGTTCTGTCGACGACGCCTGAGTTTGTCGGTGAACAGCTCGATACGCTTCTGGCCGATGTGCGCATCGATGCTGCAAAGATAGGTATGGTCGGCAGTGCAGCCGTCATCGCCAAGGTCGCGGAGCGACTAACGCACTGGCGCCTGGCGTCGATCGTGCTTGACCCCGTCATGGTGGCCAAGAGCGGCGACGCGCTGCTGGACAAGTCAGCGAAGGGAGCATTGCGTGAAGCTCTGGTGCCGCTCGCGATGATCCTCACTCCGAATCTGCCCGAGGCGGGCGTGTTGCTCGAAGCGCGGCCGGTCGAGACAGTGAAGGAGATGTACCGTGCCGCGGAACGCCTGCGGTCGCTGATGCGTGACGATGGCGCGCGCTGGGTCTATCTCAAGGGTGGCCACCTTCCGGGTGGAGACGCAACCGACCTGCTGCACGACGGCGATCGCATGATCGAGCTCAAGGCCGCACGTGTGGCGACGAGCAACACGCATGGCACCGGCTGCACGCTTTCGGCAGCGCTCGCGACACTATTGCCTCAAAGCTCAGATGTGCCCACGGCGGCGCGCCGCGCCAAGGCCTACCTGACTCAGGCATTGCAGCATGCCGATGAACTCTCGGTCGGCGGGGGGCATGGACCTGTACACCACTTCCACGCACTGTGGCAGGGGCAGCGCCCAAGCCACTCATTTGACCCCGACCCTGCGAACCGCAGATAATTCGCGCCCGCGGCGGATTAGCTCAGCTGGTTAGAGCAGAGGAATCATAATCCTTGTGTCCGGGGTTCGAGTCCCTGATCCGCCACCACTTTCCTCTCCGACGATGCGCGCACCTGCGTTCCTGATGGCCGTCACGCTGGCTGCGTCGTTGCTAGCCGGCTGCGGCAGTGCGAACAAGACGCAGCCCGACGGCAGCGTGATCGGCACGATGACCCGCGGGCAGTTGCCCGAGGTCACGATCGACGGCAAGGCGATGCGCCTGGCACCCGGCGCGCGTATCTACAACGCCGCCAATCTGACGATCACGCCGAACCAGGTCCCCGCCGAAGTCCCGCGTGCGCTACAAGACCGATGCGACGGGCCAGGTGAGCCAGATCTGGCTGCTGCCGGCCGAGCGCTGAGAGCAGCGTCGGGCCGTCCCAAGCAAGCTCGCGCCGCAGCGCGAAGCGCGGAGGCTCCTACGATCGCGTCCGCCTCCGCCAGCGGGGCTGCCTGCCCCGTAGAATCCGCCGTCCCACTTCGCCACCGGCTCTACACCGGCTCGCGACCATGACCACGAAGAAGCTCTACATCCGCACGTTCGGATGCCAGATGAACGAGTACGACTCGGACAAGATGTCCGACGTGCTCAACGCCGCACAAGGTCTGACGCCGACCGATGATCCGGCCGAAGCCGACGTCATCCTGTTCAACACCTGTTCGGTGCGCGAGAAGGCGCAGGAGAAGGTCTTTTCCGATCTCGGGCGCGTCAAGCACCTGAAGCGCGAGCGGCCCGACCTTCTCATCGGTGTCGGCGGCTGCGTGGCGAGCCAGGAGGGCGCCGCGATCGTCGAGCGCGCGCCATACGTCGACATCGTGTTCGGTCCGCAGACGCTGCACCGCCTGCCGCAGTTGATCGAGGCACGGCGTCGCACCGGGCGGCCGCAGGTCGACATCTCGTTTCCCGAGGTCGAGAAGTTTGACCATCTGCCACCGGCCCGTGTCGAGGGTCCGAGCGCGTTCGTCTCGATCATGGAAGGCTGCAGCAAGTACTGCAGCTTCTGCGTCGTGCCCTATACGCGCGGAGAAGAGATCTCGCGCCCGCTGGACGACGTGCTGACCGAGGTGGCCGACCTGGCGGACCACGGCGTCAGGGAAGTCACGCTTCTGGGCCAGAACGTCAATGCATACCGGGGCACGATGGGCGACTCGGGCGAAGTGGCGGACTTTGCGCTGCTGCTGGAGTACGTCGCCGAGATCCCGGGTGTCGAGCGCATCCGCTATACGACGTCGCACCCCAAGGAGTTCACGCAGCGCCTGATCGACGTGTACGCGCACCTGCCGAAGCTGGTCGATCACCTGCACCTGCCGGTGCAGTCAGGCAGCGACCGCGTGCTCGCTGCGATGAAGCGCGGCTACACCGTGCTGGAGTACAAGTCGATCATCCGTCGCCTGCGCCAGGTGCGGCCTGGCATCTCGCTGTCGTCGGACTTCATCGTTGGCTTTCCCGGCGAGACCGAAGAGGACTTCGGCAAGACGATGCGGCTGGTGGAAGACATCGGATTCGACGCCTCGTTTTCCTTCGTCTACAGCAGGCGACCGGGGACGCCGGCGGCGGATCTCGTCGACGACACGCCAGCCGAGCTCAAGCTCGCACGCCTGCAGACGCTGCAGGCGGTCCTGAACGCGAACGTCGCCCGCATCAGCGAGTCCATGGTCGGGACCGTGCAGCGCGTCCTCGTCGAGGGTCCGTCGCGGCGCGACCCCTCCGAACTGATGGGCCGCACTGAAAACAATCGTATCGTCAATTTCGCCGGCCCCGAACGACTGGTCGGCCGGATGGTCGACCTGCGTGTGACGCAGGCCCTGCCGCATTCGCTGCGCGGTGAAGTGCTGGTTCGCGAGAACGCCGGCGTTCAGGCCTGAACGGCCATCTCGCGAGCGCGGGGCGAGCGCGGGCGACACTCCGGCAACCTGATCCAATGGTGAAGGCTAGACTCTGCACGTGGCCCGCCGCAGCACATCCTCAGCCAGGAAAGTCCTGACCTTCACGTCGGACGTCGACAATGACGACCTCGCGAACGTGACGGGTCCGCTCGATGTCAACCTGCGGCAGGTGGAGACCGAGTTCGATGTCGCCATCGCGCGGCGCGGCCACCAGTTCCGGGTCGAAGGCAGCGCCGAGAATGCGCAGGCCGCCGTCAAGCTGCTCGAGCACTTCCTCGAGCGCGCGCACCGGACCGGTCGGGCCATCTCCGTCGACGATATCCAGCTTTATGTCGTGGAGCAGCGCGGCGGGCGCGTTGCGCAAGGCGAACCCAGAGAAGGCGCAGAAGGGCAGCCGCAGTTGCATACGCGACGCCCCGATCTGCATGGACGCACGCCGCGGCAGCGCGACTACATCGCGGCGATGCTGGCGCATGACGTGACGTTCGGCATTGGGCCTGCAGGAACGGGCAAGACCTATCTCGCGGTGGCGGCCGCCGTGGACGCGCTGGAGCGCGACATCGTCAAGCGCATCGTGCTGACGCGGCCGGCCGTGGAAGCCGGTGAACGCCTGGGATTCCTGCCGGGCGACCTGGCGCAGAAGGTAGACCCGTATCTGCGTCCGCTCTACGACGCCCTGTTCGACCTGCTGGGCTTCGACAAGACACAGCGCCTGCTCGAGCGCCAGACGATCGAGATCGCGCCGCTCGCCTACATGCGCGGCCGCACGCTGAACCAGGCCTTCGTCATCCTCGACGAAGCGCAGAACACCACGCGCGAGCAGATGAAGATGTTCCTCACGCGCATCGGCTTTGGCTCGAAGGCCGTGGTGACCGGCGACGTGACGCAGATCGACCTGCCGCGCGGCACGGCGAGCGGTCTGATCGAGGCGCAGCATGTCCTGGCCGAGGTGCGTGGCATCGCGCTGGTCTACTTCACCGCGGCCGACGTCGTGCGCCATCCGCTGGTGGGGCGCATCGTCGAGGCCTACGAGGCGGCCGAGGCGCGCGCCGAGGCCAGCGGCGACGAGAGCGCATCGCGCCGCCGGCGCGTCTGATGCCGGCGCTCGACCTGACGATCCAGGGGCTCGGCCGCTTTGCCAGGATGCCTGCGCGCGCGACGCTGGCGCGCTGGATCTCCGCGGCGCTCGAGCGCGATGCCGAACTGGTGTTGCGCTTTGTCGGCGCCGGCGAGGGCCGGCGGCTGAACCGCACGTTCCGGGGGCGCGACTACGCCACCGATGTACTGACGTTCGACTATGCACAGGCTCCGCGGGTGCAGGCCGACATCGTGATCTGCCCGCCGGTCGTGCGTCGAGCCGCCCGCGAGCGGGGACGGCCGTTCCGGGCGCACCTCGCGCACCTCGTCGTCCACGCCACACTGCATGCGCAGGGCTATGACCATGGCCGCGCCGTGGCGGCGCGGAAGATGGAGGCGCGCGAAGTGGAAATTCTTGCGCGACTTCGCATCGGCGATCCGTACGCGGCGGGCTAGCGTCCCTGGCTGTACCGACCGCACGGACAACCTCAGCGGCAGATTGCGCCGGTCCGGCGCCTCAGGGGAAACCCCTCAATCGGACAGTCTGTCTAGTGGGTACTAAGTAAATCGGGCCCTGCGCGAGAAGTAAACGCAAACATACAGGCCAGGGCCAAGCGACGTGCTTCGCGTCTGAACGTCATCCGGCCGCGAAACCCGTCGTGTATTCTGGCCACGTCATCATTTGCGAGCAGGTTTGCCGGCTCAGTCGCCGGACTGCTCCCGACCGATGTCCGACCCTTCTCCTGCCAGTACCCATTCCCGTCACAAGCACAAGACCCTGATCGAGCGCCTGACGGCGTTCATTTTCCGCGAGCCGGAAAACCGCAAGGAGCTGCTCGAGGCGCTGCACGAAGCGCATGAGCGCAACCTGCTCGATGCCGACGCGATGTCGATGATCGAAGGGGTACTGCAGGTTTCGGAACTGCGCGCACGCGACCTCATGGTCCCGCGGCCGCAGATGGACGTGATCGACATCTCCGAACCACCCGCCAAGTGGATCCCGTTCGTCATCGACACCGCGCACTCCCGGTTCCCCGTGACCGACGGCAACCGCGACCATGTGATCGGCATCCTGCTCGCCAAGGACCTGCTGCGCTATTACACGGAAGCGGACTTCGACGTGCGCGCCAGCCTGCGGCCGGCGGTGTTCATACCGGAAAGCAAGCCGCTCAATGTGCTGCTGCGCGACTTCCGCGCCAACCGCAATCACATCGCGATCGTCGTCGACGAGTACGGCGGTGTGGCGGGTCTCATCACGATCGAGGACGTGCTCGAGCAGATCGTCGGCGACATCGAGGACGAGTACGACTTCGACGAGAGTGACGATGCGATCATCTCTGAAGAAGATGGCAGGTACCGCGTCAAGGCGCTGACCGAGATCGCACAGATCAACGACGCGTTCGGGACGAAGTATCCCGACGACGAATTCAACACCATCGGCGGCCTCGTCACGGACCGCTTTGGCCGCGTGCCCCGGCGGGGCGATGCGGTCGAACTCGGGGACCTGCGCTTCGAGGTGCTGCGCGCCGACGCGCGGCAGGTGCACCTGTTTCTCGTCAATCGCATCCCGAAGACGGTCGTCCGGGAATTCCTCGAGGCGAGCGAGCAGCAGCCCTCGGCCTGACGGGCGAGCACCGCCGGGCTGGCATCATCGCGGCTCCGCGTCCGGGACATCCCTGTCAATTCGATGAGTTCTCCGCGCCGGGGTCTGGCCCTGGGACTGCTCGCGCTTGCCGCCGGCGCACTGCACGCGCTGTCGTTCGCGCCATGGGAACGGCCGTGGCTGCAGATGCTTGCACTCGCACTGCTGTTTGCACTGACGACCCGGATTGAGCGGCCCCGTGCTGCGGCGCTGCTGGGCCTGGCGTTTGGCCTCGGGTGGTTCGGCGTCGGCGTGTCGTGGGTCTACATCAGCATGCATGTCTATGGCCAGATGCCCGCGCTGCTGGCTGGGGCTGCGACCGCGGCGTTCTGCGCATTCCTGGCGCTTTATCCGGCGCTGGCGCTGGGAGTCGCGCAGCGAGTCGCCCCGGCTGCGTTCCTGCGCCTCGCGCTCGCGCTGCCCGCCACCTGGGCGTTGTCCGAATGGCTGCGCGGCACGCTTTTCACGGGCTTTCCGTGGCTGGCCAGCGGTTACGCGCACACCGACGGCCCGCTGGCAGGCTACGCACCGGTGCTGGGCGTCTACGGCATCGGTTTCGTTGCCGCGCTGCTTGCCGGCGCACTCGCGCTCTTCGCGCTGCCGCTGCGCCAGCGGGGCATGCGCGGCTATGTCTGGGCGGCGGGCGTGCTTGTCATCGCGATGGCTGGGGGGGCGCTGCTCGGGCCGCTTCGCTGGACGCAGCCGACCGGCGCGCCGCTGCAGGTGCGTCTCGTGCAGGCCAATATCCCGCAGGATGCCAAGTTCACGAGCGAAGGGCTGCGCCGCGCCTTCGAGGCACACTGGGCGCTGATGCAGGGCCCCCGCGTCGACCTGGTCGCGCTGCCCGAGTCGGTGTTTCCGGTGCCGCTCGGATTCGTGCCCAGTGAAGCCCTCGAAGCGTTCCGCACCTTCGCCCATGAGCACGCGAGCGGCCTGATCTTCGGCGTCTTCATCGAGGAGCCGGCCATGGCCTACTACAACAGTGCCGTCGGGCTGACACCCGACGCGCCGGCCTGGCAGCGCTACAGCAAGCAGCACCTCGTGCCGTTCGGTGAGTTCATTCCACGGGGGTTTCGCTGGTTCGTCGACCTGATGCAGATGCCGATCGGCGACCAGGAGCGTGGCGCGGCGGACCAAACGCCGATGGCGATTGCCGGGCAGCGCATCGCGGTGAACATCTGCTACGAAGATCTGTTCGGCCATGTGATCCGGCGCGCCTGGAGCGATCCGGCGACCGCGCCGACGATGATGCTCAATCTCTCCAACCTGGCGTGGTTCGAGGACTCGATCGCGCTGCCGCAGCACCTGCAGATCTCGCGCATGCGCACGCTCGAAACGCAGCACCCGATGCTGCGGGCGACCAACACCGGTGCGACGGCCATCGTCGACGCCTCGGGGAGGGTCGTGGCGCAACTTCCGTTCAACACCGCCGGCGCGCTCGATGGCACCGTGCAGGGCCATCACGGGCGCACACCGTATATCCGCTACGGCAATGCGCCGTCGCTCGTGATCAGTGTCATTGTTCTGCTGTTCGCGGCCGCCGTCGCGCGCGCGGGTCGCCGCCGCAGTGCTCAGTAGAATCGCGGCTCCTGCGCGCCATCATCCGCGCTGAAGCCTCGCCATGATCACCTTTCAGGAAGCGATCCTGCGTCTGCAGGACTATTGGAACCGGCAGGGTTGCGCACTGCTGCAGCCGATCGACCTCGAGGTCGGTGCCGGTACCTCGCACACGGCGACGTTCCTGCGGGCGATCGGCCCCGAGCCCTGGCGTGCCGCCTATGTGCAGCCGTCGCGCCGGCCGAAGGATGGCCGCTACGGCGAGAACCCGAACCGCATGCAGCACTACTACCAGTACCAGGTGGTGCTGAAGCCGTCGCCGCCCGACATCCTGGAGCGCTACCTCGGGTCGCTGGAAGCGCTCGGCTTCGACCTGCGGAAGAACGACGTGCGCTTCGTCGAGGACAACTGGGAGAACCCGACGCTCGGCGCCTGGGGGCTCGGCTGGGAAGTCTGGATGAACGGCATGGAGATCACGCAGTTCACCTACTTCCAGCAGGTCGGTGGGCTCGAATGCCGGCCCATCACCGGCGAGATCACCTACGGGCTCGAGCGGCTGGCCATGTACCTGCAGGGCTGCGAGAACGTGTTCGACCTGGTCTGGGCGACCTGGCAGGAACGCGGCGTCGAACGCAGGCTGACCTACGGCGACGTGTTTCACCAGAACGAAGTCGAACAGAGCACCTACAACTTCGAGCAGGCCGACGCGTCGAAGCTGCTGGGCCTGTTCAGCCTCTTCGAAGGCGAGGCCCAGCGGCTGATGGCGGCACAGCTGGCCCTGCCTGCCTACGAGATGGTGCTGAAGGCCGGCCACACGTTCAATCTGCTCGATGCGCGTGGCGCGATCAGCGTGACCGAGCGCGCCGCTTACATCGGTCGCATCCGCAATCTCGCCCGCGCCGTCGCGCAGAGCTACTACGAGTCGCGCGAGAGACTGGGCTTTCCGATGCTCGGTGTCGCCGCCCAGCGGGAGGTGGCGTGATGAGGGCCTCTCTGCTGGTCGAGCTGCACACCGAGGAGCTGCCGCCGCGCGCGCTCAGGGCGCTGTCGGAAGCCTTTGCCACCGGCATCGAGGCCGGGCTCTACAGCCGGCATTTCCTGGCTCCGGACAGCCGGGTGACCGCCTTCGGCACGCCGCGGCGGCTCGCCGTGCACATCACGGATGTTGCCCGCCGCTCGGCGGACAAGCCGTTCAAGCAGAAGCTGATGCCGCTGGCAGTTGCGCGCGATGCCGCGCGCAACTGGACGCAGGCATTCCTGAAGAAGCTCGAAGGGCTGGGCCGCGGCCACCTCGCCGCGCTGCCGGTCGGGTCCAGCGAAGGGCCGGACTCGCTGATCGTCGAGAGCGACGGCAAGGCCGAGTCGATCTACCTCCACAGCATCGCCGCTGGGCAGAACCTGCACGTTGCCCTGCAGGCGGCGCTGGACGAGACCCTCGCCGGGCTGCCGATCCCCAAGATGATGAGCTACCAGCTTGCCGACGGCGTGACGACCGTGCAGTTCGTCCGGCCGGCGCACCGGCTGGTCGCCCTGCACGGACATGAAGTCGTGCCGGTGCACGCGCTGGGACTCTCGGCCGGCACCAAGACGCAGGGCCATCGCTTCATGTGCAAGGGCGAGATCGCACTGCGCTCGGCCGACACCTACGTCGAACAGATGCAGGACGAAGGTCGAGTCATTCCGTCGTTCGCAGCGCGCCGCGCGCGCATCGAGGAACAGCTGACGCGTGCGGCCGCGCCGCTCGGGGCCTCGGTCATCGCACCCGATGAACTGCTCGAGGAAGTCACGGCGCTCGTCGAATGGCCGAGTGTGTATGAATCGGGCTTCGAGCCGGAATTCCTGCAGGTGCCGCAGGAGTGCCTGATCCTCACGATGCAGCAGAACCAGAAGTACTTTGCGCTAAAGGACGCGCAAGGTGGCTTGATCGACCGTTTCCTGCTGGTGTCCAACCTCGATGCCAACAATCCCGAGGCGATCATCTCCGGTAACGCGCGGGTCGTTCGGGCGCGGCTCGCCGATGCGAAGTTCTTCTACGACCAGGATCGCAAGCAGACACTGGAGAGCCGTGTCACGGGCCTGGCGAGTGTCGTCTACCACAACAAGCTCGGATCGCAGCTCGAACGCGTCGAGCGCGTGACCGGCATCGCCGTCGGAATCGCGCGCGCGCTTGGGCTGGATGTGACCCACGTTGAACGGGCGGCGCGGCTGGCGAAGGCGGACCTGCGAACGCTGATGGTCGGCGAGTTCCCCGAGCTGCAGGGCATCATGGGCGAGTACTACGCCCGGCACGACGGTGAAGCGAGTGATGTGGCGCTGGCTATCCGCGAGCATTACCAGCCGCGGTTCGCCGGCGATGCCCTGCCGTCGTCGATGCCGGGCATCTGCGTCGCACTGGCCGACAAGCTCGAGACCCTGGCGGGACTGTTCGGGATCGGCGAGAAGCCGACCGGCGAAAGGGATCCGTTCGCGTTGCGTCGCCACGCGCTGGGCGTGCTGCGCATGATGAAGGAAGAGGCCCTGCCGCTGGAACTGGGAGATCTGGTCGACCGGGCGCTGGCGGCCTTCCCGGCCGGCGTGCTGAAGGAAGTCGGGAGTGCACGCACGTCGCTGGTGGCGTTCTTCTCCGATCGCCTGGCGGGATTGCTGCGCGAGGAGGGCTATGACGCGCAGGAAGTCGAGTCGGTGCTGGCCGGGTCCTGGTCGCGCATCGACCTCGTGCCCAAGCGGCTCGCCGCCGTGCGCGCCTTCATGGAACTGCCCGAGGCGGCAAGCCTCGCGGCCGCCAACAAGCGGATCGGCAACATACTGAAGAAGTCGGATCGCGTGCCTGCGACCTTTGACCGCTCCTTGCTAATGGAGCCCGCGGAACAGGCACTGGGCGCGGCGTTCACGGAGCTGCAACCGGGCGCCGAGGCGTTCTATGCGCGCAGTGAATACGCCGCGATGCTGCAGTCGCTCGCGCCGCTCAAGCTGCCGGTGGATCGCTTCTTCGACGAGGTCATGGTCAACGTCGACGACGAGAAGCTGCGCGCGAATCGCCTCGGGCTGCTGGGTCAGCTCCACGCAACGATGAACCGCGTGGCCGACATATCGAAGTTGACGGCGGGCTGATGCATTGAAGGCACCCACGCTCACGCTGTTCGAGGAACCGCGGTGCGGACCGCAGGCCGTACTGCTGCGCCAGGCAGATCTATGGGCGCTGGACGTGCTGCCTGTCCAGGCTCAGCCCCGCACGGGCGCCAGTCGGTCGGGAGCGGCCCAGCGCCGAGAGGACCTGGACCCCCACGCTCACTTCGTTCGCTGCCCCCGAGGGGGCGCTCAGTCGGCTCGGGAGCGGCCCAGCGCCGACTGAGATGCTGGCCCTGCGCTCGGCGCTCTACCTGGCCTTTCTCATCATCGTCGTCATCCCGTGGGCGTTCGTCGTGCTCGCCGGCTGGCTGTTTCCGGTGCACACGCGCTACTACCTGTGCACCCGCTACACGAAGATGGCGATCTGGGGCGCGCGAGCGTTCTGCGGCATCCAGTGGAAGGTCGAGGGCTGGGACAACCTTCCCGATGGTCCGGCCATCCTGCTGCCCAAGCATCAATCGTCGTGGGAGACGCTGTGGCTGCCGTCGTTCATGCCGCGTGACCTGACCTTCGTCTACAAGCGCGAACTGAACTGGCTGCCGTTCTTCGGCTGGGGGCTGGCCTCGGCCCAGATGATCAGCATCGATCGCCGCAAGGGCCAGGATGCTTTCGAGCAGGTCGTCGAACAGGGCATCGATCGGCTCGCGCGTGGCTGGTGGATCGTGATCTTTCCCGAGGGCACGCGCACGAAGCCCGGTTCGACGCGACGCTACAAGACGGGCGGCGCGCGTCTTGCGGTCCGCACGGGCGCCTTCGCCGTTCCGATCGCGGTCAACTCCGGCGAACTCTGGCCGCGCAATGCCTTCATCCGGCGCCCAGGCACGATCACCGTGTCCATCGGGCCGCCGATCGACTCGCGCGGCAAGAGTGCGGATGAAGTGGCGGCAGCGGTGGAGTGCTGGATCGAAACCGAGATGCGCCGACTGGCGCCCCATCGCTACAGCGGTCCCTACGTGCGGGGGCAGGTGGCGGCCACGCGGGCGCAGGGCGAGGGCGCGGCATGAAGAAACTGGTTGCCACGGCGGGTGAGCAGCTCGCGCTGGCGCTCGACCCGCCGGCGGCTGACGTGCCGACCGGTCCTGCGGTTGCCGACCCGCGCGCAAGGCGCGTGGTCGTCGGGTCCGAGGTGCTGACGTACCGCCTGCGGCGTGCGCGTCGCCGCTCCATCGGCTTCCAGATCGACGACCAGGGCCTGACGGTCAGCGCGCCGCGTTGGGTGCCGCTGCGCGAGATCGAGTCCGCGATCAGCGAGAAGCGACGCTGGATCCTCGCCAAGCAGCGCGAGTGGCACGAATGGCGCGTGAAACGGCGGCTGTCGCCGGTGCGGTTCGCCGACGGCGCCGCGCTTCCCTTCCTGGGAGGCCATGTGACGCTGCGGCTGGCGGCGACGACGACGGCGACGCATCACGCCGATGGTGAACTGCGCGTCGCGCTGCCTCCCGATGCCAACGAACTGCAATGGCGCGATGCGGTGCAGGCCTGGCTGCAGGGCGAGGCCCGGCGCGTGTTCGACGAGCGCATCCACCGGTTCGCCGGCCGCATCAGTGCCCGCTACGTCGGGTGGACGCTGTCGTCCGCGCGTTCGCAGTGGGGTTCGTGCACGCACGATGGTCGCATCCGCCTCAGCTGGCGGCTGATCCACTTCGCGCTGCCGCTGATCGACTACGTCGTCGCGCATGAGCTGGCGCACCTCGAGGAACTCAATCACGGTCCGCGCTTCTGGCAGGCCGTATCGCAGCTGCTGCCGGGCTTCGAGTCGGCGCGCGACGAGATTCGCCGCATCGATGTTGCGGCGCTGCCGCTGTAGTACCGGACCGATGCGCACCGCGCCCGGCCGTTGAAGCCTCAACCCTCCAGGGAGTATCGATGAGAGTCCTGCACACCATGCTGCGCGTCGGCGACCTCAAGCGGTCGATCGACTTCTACACACAGGTGCTCGGGATGAAGCTGCTGCGCACGACCGATCGGCCCGACCAGAAGTACACGCTGGCGTTCGTGGGCTACGGCGACGAGCGCGAGCATGCGGTGCTCGAACTGACGTACAACTACGGCGTCGAGCGTTACGAGATGGGTACGGCCTTTGGCCATATCGCCATCGCGGTGCCCGATGCCTACGCGGCGTGCGAGCGCATCCGGGTGGCCGGCGGCAATGTCACCCGCGAGGCGGGGCCGGTCAAGGGCGGCACGACGGTCATCGCGTTCGTGACCGACCCGGACGGCTACAAGATCGAGCTCATCCAGTCGCACGCGTGACGTCGGGCGAGCCGGCCAGGCCAAGCTGCCGCGCCAGTCTGACGAACGCGTCGTTGGCGAGCGTCTCGGCGCGAGCCTGCGGGTCGACGCCGGCCGCCGCAATCGCGCCGACATCCAGCAGCGTGGCCAGTGCATTGCGCAGTGTCTTGCGGCGCTGGCCGAAGGCGGCCGCCACCACGCGGCTGAACGCCTCGGAATGCACACTGGGCAACTCGGCCGCCGGCAAGGGTTGCATTCTCACGATGCTCGACGTCACCTGGGGCGGTGGATTGAACGCTCCGCGCGGCACATCGAAGAGCTTCACCATCTTGTAGCGGAACTGCAGCATGACGGAGAGCCGCCCGTAGGTCCGGCTGCCCGGCGGCGCCACCATGCGGTCGACCACTTCCTTCTGCAGCATGAAGTGCTGGTCGACCACGCGTTCGGCCACCGCCGCAAGCGTAAACAGCAGCGGCGAGGAGATGTTGTACGGCAGGTTGCCGACGAGGCGCAGCGGCGCCGGCAGGCTGCTCCAGTCGAACGCGAGTGCGTCGGCCTCGATGAGCGTGAGTTGCTGCGGCGTGAACTCGCCGCGCAGGCGCGCTGCCAGGTCGCGGTCGATTTCGATCGCCGTGATATGCCCCGCCCGCTGGACTAGCGGACGTGTCAGTGCGGCCTGGCCCGGACCGATTTCGACGATCGTTTGTCCCGGTCGAGGATCAATTGCGTCGACGATCCGTGCGATGACGCGGGGGTCGTGCAGGAAATTCTGCCCGAACCGTTTGCGGGCGCGGTGTTTGGCCTCGCTCATGCGCGCTGCCGCGCGACCAGCTCGACGGCCAGTTCGAGCGCAGCACGCAGGCTGCCGGCGTCGGCGGTACCGCGCCCGGCCAGATCCAGCGCGGTCCCATGATCGACGGAAGTCCGCACGAAGGGCAGTCCGAGGGTGACGTTCACCCCATGCCCGAAGGTCGCGTACTTGAGGACCGGCAGGCCCTGGTCGTGGTACATCGCCAACAAGGCATCGAAGCGCTGTGCGACTGCGGGCACGAACAGCGTGTCGGCCGGCAGCGGGCCATGCGCATCGATGCCGTCGCGGCGTGCCTGTTCGATCGCGGGTGCGATGACATCGATCTCTTCGCGGCCCAGATGCCCGCTCTCGCCGGCATGGGGATTAAGGCCGGCGACCGCGACGCGCGGGTGCGCGATCCCGAAGCGCAGGCGCAGATCGTGGTCGATGATCCTGAGCACGCTGACGAGCAGCCCGGACGAGATCGCGGCGCTGACGCTTGCGAGCGGCAGATGCGTCGTGGCCAGCGCGACTCGAAGCGGCCCGAAACTTGTCGCCCCCGCCAGCATCATGACGACCTGGGATGTCGAGGTGCGCTCGGCGAGGTACTCCGTGTGGCCGGAAAACGGCACGCCGGCCTCGTTGATGACGCTTTTCTGCACCGGCGCGGTGATTAGAGCGTCAAAGCGTCCCGTCGTGCATCCGTCGATGGCGGCGTCGAGTGTCGCGAGCACGTAGCGCGCGTTGCGCACGTCGAGTGCGCCGGCCACCGAGGGCGCAGCGAGGGGAACATGCAGGATCTCGACCGTCTCCGGCACCCGGCGCGGAAGCAGCGCCGCGCGTGCCGCGATAAGTTCGGCGTCGCCGATCAGCGTGATCGATGCCGGCAGCGGCGGTTCGAGCGCCGCCACCGAGATCTCGGGCCCGATCCCGGCCGGTTCCCCGGTCGTGATCGCGAGTCGCGGGAGCATCGTCAAGGTTGCAGCGGTGTCAGCTGCGGTCTTCGAGCCGGTATTCGACGTAGGTCTTGTCGCGCAACTGGCGCAGCCAGTCCTGGTACGCCTCTTCGCTCTTGCGCTCGCGCAGCGCCTGGCGTGCCGCCTGCCGCGAACGTTCGGCCGAGGCCGGCTCGGTGCGACGCTCGTTCACCTGGATCAGGTGCCAGCCGAAAGGGGATTGCACCGGTGCGCTGACCTCGCCGATCTTGAGTGCGTTCATGGCGCGCTCGAACTCGGGCACCGTATCGCCGGGGTACACCCATCCCAGGTCACCGCCGCGGCTGCCGCTCGGGTCGACGGAGTGCAGGCGCGCGAGCGTGCCGAATTCGATCTGCCCGGCCTCGATGCGCACCTTGAATTCTTCCAGGCGCCGCTTGACGTCGGGCTCAGGATTGACATCGGTGACACGCAGCAGGATATGGCGGACGCGCGTCTGCTGTACCGGGGCACCGGCAAGCTTGCCGGCGACGGCACTGCGACGGCCGAGCACCTTGAGGATATGGAAGCCATTGGGACTG
This sequence comes from uncultured beta proteobacterium, assembly GCA_963780715.1. Taxonomy (GTDB): domain Bacteria; phylum Pseudomonadota; class Gammaproteobacteria; order Burkholderiales; family Burkholderiaceae_F; genus JALORV01. The sequence goes on along the minus strand of CAWADK010000005.1, from coordinate 123,310 downwards.
CGCACGACGGGCGCGATCTCGCCTGTCTTCACGCCCTTGATCGCGTCGATGAACAGCGTCGGCAGGCGGTCCACACTGCGCCAGCCGAGTTCGCCGCCCTGCAGGGCCTCGGCCGCGTTCGAGTAGCTGGCGGCCAGCCGCGCGAAGTCGGCTCCGCCCTTCAGTTGGGCAACGAGATCGTCGGCGCGCTGGCGCGTTTCGTCGATTCGCTGCGGGGTCGCGTTCTCCGGAATCCGCAGCAGGATCTGGGCGAGGTTGACCTCCTCGGCATCGGCCGAAATCCCGGCCTGGTCCGCGATGAAGTTGTCGATCTCGCTGTCGGAAACCTGGAGGCGACTGTCGACCTCCCGTTCGCGCAGGCGGTTCAGCAGGATGTCCTGCCGCACATCTTCACGGAACTGCGCGAACGAGATGCCCTCGGCTTCGAGCCGCTGGCGCAGCGCCGGCACCGTGATGTTGTTCGATTCGGCGATGCGCATCATGGCGGCGTTGACCGTGGCATCGTCGACACGGACGCCGGTCTCGCGCGCCAGCTGGAGTTGAGCGCGGTCGACGATCATGCGTTCGAGCACCTGGCGTGCGAGCACGTCCTGCGGCGGTGGCGCGATCTTCTGCCGCTGCAGCTGCACCTCGGCGAGCAGGGTGCGGGAGCGCAGCTCATTGGCGGTGATCACTTCGTCATTGACGACCGCAATGATGCGGTCCACCGGCTGCGTGGTGCGAGCCGGCGGCGCCGGACGCGCAGCAGGCGGTGCGCTGCTTCCGGGCGCGGCCGGGACGGCCGCTTCAGGCTGGCGCGGCGACGGCGCTGGCGCCTGCTGGGCCGAGACTCCAGCGGCGGCGAATGCGACAAAGAAAAAGAGCGCGCACAGGGGCGCGCGCAGAATCGAAACCATGGGATCTACTCGTAGTACTCGAACATGCCCGGCTGCCGCGGCAGCGGGGAGATGCGCTGGTAGCCGGGGATATTACGCTGCAATTGTGAGAGGGCATTGGTTCCGACACTGGTGAGGCCCGTCAGTTCCAGCTGGATGTAGAAGTTGGTCGTGTTCGACGCCGTCGTGGTCTGGAACCGCTGGAATGCAAAGCGCAGCAGCCAGCAGTCCTCCTTGAACTCAAAACCCGCGATGACCTCGACCGGCTTGCGGCTCTCGAACGAGTAGTTGTAGCGCCCCACCGCGTACCAGCGGTCGGACAGCGGCCACTGGGCCGAAACGTCGATCTGGTCGGTGCCCGAGCCGGCATCGCCCGCCACGTACCGGTAGTAGGCGCTGAGGACCGACGAGCGTCGCGGCTGCCAGCGTGCTCCTGCTGTCGCGCGCGAAATTTCGCTCTGCTCCGCGGAGTACTGCGCCGCCACGTCCAGCGCCCAGTTGTTGCCCAGCTGGGCGGACACGCCCGCCAGCAGGTCGCTCTCGTTGCTCGCACGCGGCGACTCGCCCGGCAGCGTGACCTTCTGCGGAGTGAAGTAGTAGCGCTGGGCGATAGCGGCCCGCAGGAACTCCGCCCCGGTTTCGTTATCGAGGATCCGGGTGGCCAGCGCCAGGGTCAACTGGTTGGCGTTGACGATGCGGTCATAGCCCGAGTAGATGTTCTCGGTGAAGAACTGGACATAGTTCAGGTCGGCCAGCGCGCTGTCGAAGTTGGGCAAGGTGCTCTGGTCGCGGTACGGGATATACGCGTAGTACAGCCGCGGCTCCAGCGTCTGCTGCACGGCGCGGCCGAACCACGCGCCGTCGCGCTCGAAGATGAGGCCGCTGTCGAGGCTCAGGATCGGAAGCACCCGGCTCTGTGAGGTCTCGTAACGGAAGTTCTCCGCGTCCATGCTGTAGTAGGTCGCCGACAGCTGGGCCCGCGGGATCACGAACCAGCCGGCCGACTGGAACGGAAACGCGACCCGCGGATTGATGACGATCCGCGAGCCCTCCGGCAGCGGCAGGTCAGGGTTGACGAAGCGCGTGCCATCGAACAGCACACCGGCTTCCAGCCCGCGCCAGTCGCTGACGAATCCGTTCAGCGTCACCTGCGGCACGCGCTCGTAGGGCGGAACAACCGGAGCGAGCGGATCCTGCAGCGTCTGGTTCTTCGTCACGCGCACGGCCGAGTTCCAGAAAGGCTGCGTGAACGATACGAAGGCGTCCTGCGGCAGCACCTTCTGCGACGAACCGAGGATCGTGCTGGAGAAGTCGACGAAGTAGTTGTCGTCCGACACCCGGTTGTAGTTCACCCCCGCGGCGAGGCCCGAGAGCGCTCCCTGGGCCGCATAGTTGAGGCGCACCCCCGTGTAGTCGCGCGAGTCGTCCGTCTGGCGGTCATTCGGAATGACGTCGTAGAGCAGCGTGCCGCTGAATTCCGACGTGAGGAAGCGGAACTCGTTGTCGAACAGCACGCCGCGCTTCGACATGAAGCGCGGCGAGATCGTGTAGTCGTAATTCGGCGCGATGTTCCAGTAGAACGGCGTGCGGATGTCGGTGCCGAGCGTCGTGCTGAGCCCGAAGCTCGGCGTCAGAAAGCCGGTGCGCCGGCGCTCGCCGACCGGGAAGCCGAAGAACGGTGATGCGAGGACCGGCACGCCCTGGAAGTACAGTCGTGCAAAGCTCGCCGTGGCGGACTCTTCCAGGCCGTCGACAGCGATCTCGTCGGCCTGCACCCACCACGACTTGTCCCCCGGCGCGCAGGTCGTGAAGGTGGCGTTTTCCATCCTGGCCCGCTGTTCGCCGAGGAACTCGATCAGCGTTGCTTCGCCACGGCCCTGGCGCGCAGGGTAGGTGAAGTTCGCCTCCGACATCGAGCCGGTCTGTGCATCCACCCTGAACGACATCGACGGCGCGGAAAACGACGCGCCATGGCTGTAGATCCTTGCGTTGCCTTCGACATCGACCTGGTCGGTCGCCTGCGTGTACGTGATGCGATCGCCGCGCAGCACGGTGCCGCCGCGCCGGATCTCGGCGTTGCCTTCGAGCACGATGCGCTCATCCACGGTGCCCTCGATGCGCTGGGCGCGCGCATAGGTGGGCGTCGTCTCGCGGCTGACCGGTCGCCTCTCCGACAGAAGCTGGTCGAGCTTCAGCCGCAGCCATGGAGTCTCGTCACCTGCAGGGCCGCGGCAGGCCTCCAGGCTCGTGTCGCACGGCTGTGCGGTTTCCGCAGTGCCCGGCTGTGCCGCCGCCGCGACCGGAAACGCCGCGAGCAGTGCAGCGCTCAGCGGAAGCACTGCGAGGCTCAGGATCGGCGCGGCGTTCGCCGGCGGGCGCGGCATTTAGAATCTGTGTGCGAAGTCGGGCCGGAGAGGCGCAGCGATTATAGGCACCGCCCCCTGCAATTCCGCGCCTGAACGCGATGCCACGCCGAATATCCTTCCCTCATGAGCAATGCGTCTCCTTCGATGCTGCCGAACGATGCCCGACTCGAGCAGGTCACCGCGTGGCTGGCCTCGCTGCCGCGTCAGCATCGCATCGACCCCGCGACCTTAACCGTGGCGTCGGCCGATGCAAGTTTCAGGCGCTACTTTCGGGTGGCGGCCGGGTCCGAGTCGCGCATCGTCATGGATGCGCCGCCGGGCAAGGAGGACGTCCGGCCGTTCATCCATGTCGCCGCGCTGATGCGCGCGGCCGGACTCAACGCGCCGGAAGTCATCGAAGCGGACGAGCGCCAGGGCTTCCTGCTGCTGAGCGATCTTGGGCGCGACACCTACCTCGCCGTACTCAACGAGGCCAACGCGCCGCAGCTCTTCTCCGACGCGATCGACGCGCTGGTGCGCTGGCAGCTGGCGAGCCGACCCGGCGAGCTGCCACCCTATGACGAGGCGCTGCTGCGGCGCGAACTGGACCTGTTTCCCGACTGGTACGTCGCCCGGCACCTGAACCACGAACTGTCGCCAGCGCAACGCGATGTGCTGGAGGCGATGTTCCGACGCATCCTCGCTTCGAACCTGGCACAGCCGGTGGTCTACGTGCACCGCGACTACATGCCGCGCAACCTGATGGTGGCGGCGCCGAATCCCGGCGTGCTGGACTTTCAGGACGCGGTCATGGGTCCGATCGCGTACGACGTCGCATCGCTCTTCCGCGATGCGTTCATCAGCTGGGAGGAAGAGCGTGTCATCGACTGGACGATCCGCTACTGGGAGCGTGCACGTCGTGCCGGCTTGCCGGTTGCGGCGGACTTCGGCAGCTTCTGGCGCGACGTCGAGTGGATGGGGCTGCAACGACACCTGAAGGTTCTGGGCATCTTTGCGCGCATCAACTACCGCGACGGCAAGCCGCACTACCTGGCCGACACGCCGCGCTTTGTCGGTTACGTTCGGTCCGTCGCGCGCCGCTACGACGAACTGGCGCCGCTGGCGCGCCTGCTCGACGAACTCGAGGGCGTTGCGCACCGCGTTGGATACACGTTCTAGGCGGCCGATCGTGTACGCATCGCTCCGCGATGCACGTGCACATTGCGCCGGATGTTAGTTTGCGCGTCGACCGCTTGGGCGGCCGGGCGCCCGACGCGAATTCAAAAGCACAAAGGGTCGAACCGGGTCCGATCGGAACACAAGCGATGCGAGCGCTGATACTGGCAGCGGGGCGGGGCGAGCGGATGCGCCCGCTGACGGACGACACGCCGAAGCCGTTGCTGAAGGCTGGTGGAAGGCGCCTGATCGAGTGGCAGATCGAGGCGCTGGCGCGCGCCGGGGTGCGTGAAATGGTCATCAACGTGGCGCACCTGGCCGACGCGTTCGAACGCGCGCTCGGCCACGGCGAGGCCCTCGGCGTCACGCTGGCGTACTCGCGCGAGGGCGACCGTGCCGAGGCCGCGCTCGAGACGCTCGGCGGCATCGTGCGGGCGCTGCCGCTGCTGGGCCCGGATCCGTTCGTCGTCGTCAGCGGCGACATCGTGACCGATTTCGATTACTCCACGCTGGCCGCGGCCGCGGCACGGCTGGCCGCCGGTGCAGGCCGATGCCCACCTGGTACTGGTCGACAACCCTGCGTTTCACACGCGCGGTGACATGGGCCTCGTCGACGGCCGCATCGCACCCGACGCCGGCGAGCGGTTCACGTATGCGAACGTCGGTGTCTTTGCGCCGCGCCTGTTCGCCGGACTCGCGCCCGTTCGCGCACGCCTCTTCCCGTGGCTCTACGCGGCGGCGCGCGCGGGCCGCGTCACGGGCGAACACTATGCGGGCCGCTGGTACAACGTCGGCACGCCGGCCGAGCTGGCGCGCCTCGATGCCGAACTCGGACGCAGCAGGGGTGCGGGCGACTCGTAGAATCGCGCCTTGATCCCGCCGCCCGCTCCTGCTGCAGCAATGACCGAAGTCTTCCGCGCGCGCCGCGCCCGCGTCCTCGACGCCATGGCGGCCCAGGGTGGCGGTGTTGCCGTGCACTTCACGGCGCCGGAGCGAATCCGCAACCGCGATTCCGAGTACCCGTACCGCTTCGACAGTCACTTCTGGTACCTCACCGGCTTCGGCGAACCGGGAGCTGCGCTGGCGCTGGTGGCGCACGGCGATCGGCGCGAAGCCTTGCTCTTCTGCCGGGCCCGTGACGCAGAGCGCGAAATCTGGGATGGCTTATCGCCACGGACCGGAAGCGGCCGCCGCCGCTTTCGGGTTCGACGGTGCGCATCCGATCGACGAGCTCGACGCACTGATGCCGGCGAAGCTGGCGAACGCGCCGGCGCTCTACTGCGCGCTCGGATCCAGTGCGGAGCTGGATATCCGGGTTCAGCGGTGGATGTCGGAAGTGCGCGCGCAAAGCCGCTCGGGCTCGCGCACACCGGCGGCGATTGTCGACCTGCTCCCGATCGTCGACGAGATGCGGCTGATCAAGGAGCCCGCGGAACTCGACTCGATGCGCCGCGCGGCGGCGATCTCGGTCTCCGCGCATGTACGCCTGATGCAGACGTGCCGCGTTGGCATGCGCGAATATGAACTGGAGGCCGAACTGCTGCACGAGTTTCGCCGTCACGGCGCGGCGGCACCGGCGTACACGCCGATCGTCGCGACCGGCCCCAACGCGTGCGTGCTGCACTACCCCGCCGGTCACGCGCGACTCGAAGACGGCCACCTCTGCCTGGTCGATGCCGGCTGCGAGGTCGACGGCTACGCGGCGGATGTGACGCGCACCTTCCCCGTCAATGGACGATTTTCAGGCGAGCAGCGCGCGATCTACGAGCTGGTGCTGGCGGCGCAGGACGCCGCGCTCGCCACCATCCGGCCCGGCAGCAATTTCGACTCGCCCCACGCGGCGGCCACCCGGGTGCTGGTACAGGGCCTGATCGATCTGGGTTTGCTGTCCGGGTCGATCGACGCCGTGCTCGAGTCCGGCGCACACCGCCAGTTCTACATGCACCGGACCGGACACTGGCTCGGCCTCGATGTGCACGACGCAGGCGACTATCGCGAACCGCGAGCCGCGCCGGACGGCGGCGAACGGCCCTGGCGTTCGTTGCAGCCGGGGATGGCGCTGACGGTCGAGCCGGGGCTGTACCTGCGGCCGGCCGCGAATGTTCCCGAGCGCTTCTGGAACATCGGCGTCCGCATCGAGGACGACGTCGTCGTGACGGCCGGGGGTCACGACGTCCTGACGCACGGAGCGCCCAGACTTGCTGCCGATGTCGAAGCCCTGATGCGGTCATGACATGAAGGAGCAACCTGCGGTGGTGATCGTGGGCGGCGGCCCGGTGGGCCTGGTGCTGGCGCTGATGCTGGCGCGCCGGGAGATTGCGAGTGAGGTGCTCGACGCGCGCGCGCTCGAAGCGGCGCAGGCGGATCGCCGGCTGCTGGCACTGTCGCGCGGCACGCTGCAGCTGCTGCGGCCGCTGGCGGCCCTGCCACCGGCAGTGACGGCGCCGATACGCCGGGTCCATGTCAGCTCTGCCGGCGAGTTCGGGCGCGTCGAGCTGGGTAACGACGATGGCGAGCCGGAACCACTGGGCCTCACGATCCGTTACGGCGACCTGCTGGCACCGCTCGCCGAGGCCTGCAGCCGCAGCGAACTCGTGACCGTCTCCCGGCCAAGCCGGGTCACGGCGATCCGCCAGCAGCCCGCGCGAGCCGTGGTGCAGCTGGATGACGGCACTTCGCGCGACGCGCAGATCGTCGTCAACGCCGAGGGCCTCGGGGCGCAGCCGCCTGCCTCGGCTCCGACGCAGTGCGCGCTTCTGGCAGACGTGACCTTGCAGGGCCCGGCAGCCGGCAGCGCCTTCGAACGATTCACACGCGACGGGCCGCTGGCCTTGCTGCCGCTGCCCGGCGCGGTGGATGCAGGTCGGGCGATGGGCCTCGTCTGGTGCATGCCACCCGAGGCTGCCGCGCGACGCACGGCGCTGGGCGATCCGGAGTTCCTGGCCGAGCTGCAGAGCGCCTTCGGCGCGCGCAACGGGAAGATCTCTGCGCGTCGGGCCGCGGTCGCGCGTACCGCTGCACCAGCAGGCGCGCGAATCGCTGCGGGAGCATCGGGTCGTCTACCTGGGCAACGCCGCCCAGACACTGCATCCGGTCGCCGGACAGGGCTTCAATCTCGGGGTGCGCGACTGCGCGTCGCTGGCGGACAGCCTCGCTCGGGCCCGGGTCGAGCAGCGCGACTTCGTGACGGCGCTCGGCGACTACGACCGCGACCGACGCGCCGACCGCGCAGCGATTCTTGCGCTGACGCGTAACGCGCCGGCGCTCTTCAGTACGCGGGCTGCACCGATTGCGTTCGGACGATCGTTGGCCCTGACGGCCCTGTCGATGTTCCCGGACCTGCGCCGCCAGTTTGCGCGGCTGCTGATGTTCGGCGTGCGGTCCTGAGTCTGCGCGTTCTGCTTCGCTACAATGCGCGCCCCTTTGCTTCGCCCCGGCCCCGTCTGACATGCGCATCGGACCGTACGAATTGCCGAACAACGTTTTCGTCGCGCCGATGGCCGGCGTGACCGATCGGCCGTACCGGAAGCTGTGCAAGGCGCTCGGCGCCGGGCATGCGGTGTCGGAGATGGCGGCCTCCAATCCGCGCCTGTGGGCGAGCGAGAAGACGATGCGACGGCTCGACCATGCGGGCGAGCAGGCGCCGGTCGCCGTGCAGCTGGCAGGCTCCGATCCCGCGATGCTGGCCGAAGCGGCGCGCTACAACGTCGAACGCGGTGCGCAGATCATCGACATCAACATGGGCTGCCCGGCGAAGAAGGTCTGCAACGTCGCCTGCGGCTCGGCGCTGCTGCGAGATGTCGACACGGTGGCGCGCATCCTCGAGGCGGTCGTTGGCGCGGTGGACGTACCCGTCACGCTGAAGTACCGCACCGGCTGGGACCCCGGCCAGCGCAACGCGGTCGAGATCGCGCGGCTCGCCGAGGCGAGCGGGGTGGCCGCGCTGACGCTGCACGGCCGCACACGCGCCTGCGGCTTCACCGGGGCCGCCGAATACGACACGATCCGCGCCGTCAAGCAGTCAGTCGGCATTCCGGTCATTGCCAACGGTGACATCGATTCTCCGCAGAAGGCTCGCCGGGTGCTCGACGCCACCGGCGCCGACGCCGTCATGGTGGGACGCGCCGCGCAGGGCCGGCCGTGGATCTTCCGCGAGATCACGCATTTCCTCGCGACCGGGACTCTGCTGCCGCCACCGGCGGTCGACGAGGTGCGAGAACTCCTGCTGGCGCACCTGGATGATCACTACCGCTTCTATGGCACCGCGGCCGGGGTCCGGACCGCGCGCAAGCACATCATCTGGTACACGCGCGCTCTCGTGGGCGGCCGCGATTTCTGCGACGAGATGAACCGGCTCGACGACTGCGAGGCGCAGGCGCGCGCCGTCGATCGCTTTCTCCTGGGGCATGGCGAGCAGCATGAGCGTCTTGCGTACGCCCCGGTGCTTCACTGAAGGACACGCAGGGTGGCCAAGCCGCAGCCCCGAACGGGCGCAACGACGGAGCGTGCCAGCAGAGCACGCAGCGGGGAAACGCTGGAGCAATGCGTCACGCGCAGCCTGCGAACAGTACTTCGAGGATCTCGATGGCGCGCGTCCGCATGCCCTGTTCGAGATGGTGACCCAGGCCGTGGAGCGGCCGCTGCTGCAGTTCGCCATGGCGCGCGCCGCGGGCAATCAGTCCGCGGCGGCGGAGCTGCTGGGGATCAACCGCAACACGCTGCGCAAGAAGCTGGTTCAGCACAAGATCACCTGACAGGAAACGGGGGCCGGGATCATGAAGAGGCAGGCGCTGATCAGCGTCTCGGACAAGGCCGGCGTCGTCGACTTCGCGCGCGCGCTGGCATCACTCGGCTTCCACATCCTCTCGACCGGCGGCACGGCGCGGCTGCTGGCTGACTCCGGCATCGCAGTCACCGAGGTCGCCGACTACACCGGCTTTCCCGAGATGCTCGACGGGCGCGTCAAGACGCTCAACCCGCGCATACACGCCGGGCTGCTGGCGCGCCGGCCTGACCCAGCGCATATGCAGGCGCTGTCCCAGCATCGGATCGACCCGATCGAGATCCTGGCGGTCAACCTCTACCCGTTCGAGCGCACTGTCGCCAATCCGGACTGCAGCTTCGACGACGCGATCGAGAACATCGACATCGGCGGCCCGGCGATGCTGCGCGCGGCAGCCAAGAATCACGAAAGCGTGGCGGCCATCGTCGATCCCGCCGATTACGCCGGTGTGCTCGAGGAACTGCGCGTGGCCGGCGCTGTGAGTGCAGGGATGCGCCTTTCACTTGCGAAGAAGGTCTTCGCTCATACCGCGCGCTACGACGGCATGATCGCGAACTACCTGACGTCGCTCGATGACGGCCAACGCCGCGGCCCGTTCCCGGAAGTGCTGACGCGCCAGTGGGTGCGGGTGCAGCAGATGCGCTACGGCGAAAACCCGCACCAGTCGGCGGCGTTCTATCGCGAACACACGGTCGGCGCCGGTCTGCTCGCCGGCTATGCGCAGCTGCAGGGCAAGGAGCTGTCGTACAACAACATCGCCGATGCCGATGCGGCGTGGGAGTGCGTGCGCAGTTTCGATGAGCCGGCGTGCGTCATCGTCAAGCATGCCAACCCTTGCGGTGTGGCTGTCGCCGCGTCACCCGCCGAGGCCTATGCGAAGGCGTTCAAGACCGATCCGACCTCGGCGTTCGGCGGGATCATCGCCTTCAATCGGGCGGTCGACGCGGCAGCGGCGCAGGCGGTCGCCCGCCAGTTCGTCGAGGTCGTCATCGCGCCGGAATTCGACGCCGCCGCGCGCGAGGTGTTCGCCGCGAAAGCCAACGTGCGCGTGCTGACCGTCGCACCCGGTGCGACTCACAACGACTTCGATCTCAAGCGGGTGGGCGGCGGGCTGCTCGTCCAGTCGCCGGACCTGCACACGATCGCCCCGTCGGACCTCAGGGTCGTGACGGCCAAGGCGCCGACCCCCGAGCAGATGGCGGATCTTCTGTTTGCCTGGCGTGTCGCCAAGTTCGTCAAGTCGAACACGATCGTCTTTGCACACGACGGCATGACGCTCGGTGTCGGTGCAGGCCAGATGTCGCGCATCGACTCGGCGCGCATCGCTTCCATCAAGGCGAAGGAAGCCGGCCTTTCGCTGACGGGCTCCGCGGCGGCATCCGATGCGTTCTTCCCGTTCCGGGACGGGCTGGATGTCGTCGTCGATGCCGGCGCGAACTGCGTCATCCAGCCCGGTGGCAGCATGCGCGACGCGGAAGTCATCGCCGCCGCCGACGAGCGGGGCGTGGCGATGGTCTTCACCGGGGTGCGCCACTTCCGGCACTGAGGGACGTGCCGCAAGCCGCAGCGCTCACGCCGCGGCGAAGGACCCGTGAACCGCGATGAAGGTCGCCGTTCAGCGCGTTCCGGGCAGTCGCTCGCGGGCCACGACGGCGGCCTCGCTGTTGGGATACTCCTGGATGACCCGCGTCAGCGTGCGGTTGGCGCCGCGCTTGTCCGCGAGCTGCAGCTGGCTGTCCGCGATCGAGAGCAGCGCTTCCGGGGCGCGCGGTGAATCCTTGTAGCGGTCGACGATGACCTGGTTGGCGCTGATCGACGCCTTGTAGTCCTTGAGCGCGAAGTGTGCGCTGCCGATGAAGTACTGCACCGCCGGGACGTAGGCGCTCGACGGGTACTTCGTCAGGAACTGCTGGAAGCTGCCGATCGAACCCTTGAAGTCGCCGCTGCGGAACTGGGTCAGCGCCGCCTCGTAGGCCATCTGCTCGGCCCGATCGACGGTCGCCGTGCGGCCATCGACCGTCAGCGTGGCCGGTTCGAGTTTCTTCAGCCGGGCATCGAGATCGGTGTACAGGTCGCGATTGCGTTTCTGCAGCGTCGCCACCTCGTTGGTCAGCGTCTCGACCTGCCCGCGCAGCCGTGCGATCTCCTGCCGCAGCGTCTCGTTCTGGTTGGCGAGGTCCAGCTGGTTGCGCTGCGCGGTGTCGAGTCGCCCCCCGAGCTCGCTTTGCAGCGCATTGATCCGCTGCCGCAGTTCCAGGATCGCCTTGCGCGCGTCGTCGTCGGCAAAGAGTTGCGCGTGGACAGGCAACGACACGGCCAGTGCGAAGGCGGCTGCGAGGGCTCGGAGATTCATGATTTCCAATGGATTCGACCAGTCCGGCGCGGCGACCGTGGAACGACCCCGCGTGCAGTTGTACCAAGGGTGGGCGCCGGGCCGCTCCCAAGCCCGCCCTTCAAACTATTCCGCTGCGAGTGCACGTGCGACGCGCAACGCGCGTCGCGTACACGAGCAGCGTTATTTGTAAACGATGTCCGCGCGCCGGTTCTGCGCCCACGCTTCCTCGGTGCTGCCCATCGCGCGCGGCTTCTCCTTGCCGAAACTCACGGTCTCGACCTGCGCGTCGCGCGCTCCCATCAGCATCAGCCGTTGCTTGACGGCCTCGGCCCGCTTCTGGCCCAGCGCCAGGTTGTACTCGCGTCCGCCGCGCTCGTCGGTATGGCCCTCGACGGTCACCCGGCGGCCGCTGTTGCTGGCGAGGTACTTGCCGTGGGCTTCCACCAGCGGTTGAAACTCGGTCTTGACCACGAAGCTGTCGAAGTCGAAGAAGACGCTCTTCTTCGATAGCGGGTTCGCCGGATCGGTGAACGGGTCCACCCCCTGCGTGCTCGCGGCCGTGACAGGTGCGACGGCACGCGGATCGGTCTTGGTTCCACCTGCACCCGACGACGCGTCGGTGATGGGCGCCGGGCTCTGCTCGTCGAGCTTCACAGAAGAACAGCCGGCCACCAGTACCAGGACGGCCGCGGCGGCAGCGGCACTGCGTGCGAACTTGCGGAGTTGATGCATCGTCGCTCCTTGCTTGAAAACCTACTTGATGAACGGACCCCAGGTCGGCTCGCGGATGTCGCCGCTCGGGCCGGTCAGGCGTGTGCGTACACGGCCATCGACCGAAGCGGACGCGAGGATGCCGCGCCCGCCGACCTCGGTGGCGTACAACAGCAGCCGTCCGTTGGGGGCGAAGCTCGGTGATTCATCCCGCGCCGTGTCGGTGACGGGGATCTCCTGGCCACCCGCGAGATCGAGCAGCATGACCTGGAAGCGTCCGCTGCGGCGGCCGACGTAGGCCAGCAGCTTGCCGTCGGGCGAGAGCCGCGGGCTGATGTTGTAGTCGCCATTGAACGTAACGCGCTGGGCGTTGCCGCCGGTGGCTGGCATCTTGTAGATCTGCGGGCCTCCACCGCGGTCCGATGTGAAGTAGATCCACTGGCCGTCAGGGCTGTAGACCGGCTCGGTATCGATGCCGGTGGTCTGTGTCAGCCGCCGGACATTCGAGCCATCGGCGTTCATCAGGAAGACCTGCGAATTGCCTTCGCGCGTCAGCGTGACCGCGAGCGTCCGGCCGTCCGGCGACCAGGCCGGCGCGCTGTTCGAGCCGCGGAAGTTCGCGACTGCCTTGCGCTCGCCGGTGGTGACGGTATGCACGTAGACGACCGGTTTGCCGGTTTCGAACGACACGTAGGCCAGCCTGCCGCCGTCGGGCGACCAGGCGGGCGAGATGATCGGCTCGCGCGAGCGCAGTGCCGCCTGCGGATTGGCGCCATCGGCGTCCGCAATGTGCAACTCCCACGACGCGCGGCTGGTCTGGACGACATACGCGATGCGTGTCGCGAACACACCGCGCTCGCCAGTCAGCTTTTCGTAGATACGGTCGGCAATGCGATGCGCGGTCAGCCGCAGGTCGTTCGCCGGCGTCGCATAGGAAAGCCCGTCCAGCTGTGCCTGTTGCACCGTATCCAGCAGGCGAAAGCGCACGTCGAAGCGGCCGTCGGCCAGTCGCCTCACGCTGCCGATCACCAGCGCGTTGGCGCCCCGCGTCTTCCAGTCGGCCAGATTGACGCTCGCGTTGTCGGCGATCGGCTGCGTGCCGGCATCGACGATGCGGAACAGTCCGCTGCGCGCCAGGTCGGCCCGCACGATGGCGTCGACCTCCTGCGGCGCGGCACCTTCAACGGCGAACGGCGCGACGGCGATCGGGAACTGCTGACTGCCGACGCCGGTGATCTCGACGCGCAATTGCGCGCGAGCGGCGAGTGGCATCAGGGCGAGCGCACCGCAGAAGCTGCGGCGGGCGGTGCGCGATGTGGCGTTTCTGGATTTATTCATTCGACTGGCTGAGAGCGAGTATAGACAGCGCCGCGCGCGTCACGTTCACAGAAACGCGCGACGACGAACGAAGGGGTTGCGCGGCTTGCCGTGCTAGCGCAGTTCCACGGGATCGAAGGCGAGCCTGACGGAGCGGGGCATCGAGCCCTCACGCGGACGCGGGAACGGGTCGCAGCGCCGGATCGCGCGCTCGACGGCCTGGTCATAGGCGGGCAGGCCGCTCGCGCTCACCAGCCTCGGTGCGCCCACCTGTTCCCCGGACGGCAGGAGTTGCACCTCGAACTCGGCCACATGTTGCCTGGGCCGCAGTCCCTCCGGGACACTGAACACGACGTGCGGGCGTATGCAGCTCACCACCTGGCCCTTGTAGCTGTCCGAAAGGCCCGGGCTGCCCGCCGCCACGCCGCCGGACGCGGGGTTCGTGGCGGATCCGCCGGCAGCGGCGAGCGCGCGCTGTATCGCGGCATCCCGTTGCTTCTGCGCCGCGGCTTCTGCCGCCTGAGCCGCCTTCGCCGCCTTGGCCTCGTCTTCGCGTCTGCGCTGCTCGACCTTCGGGTCCGGTTCGGCCTTCTTCACCGGTTCGACCTTTTTCACCGGCTCGACCTTCTTCACGGGTTCGGCCTTCTTCTCGGGCCTGGGCTCGGGCTTCTTCTGCTCGATGACGATGTCGGGCTTCACGGGCTCCGGCTCGGGCGCGCGCTCGACCTTCACCGGCGCAGGGGGCGGCGGTGGCGGGGCCGGTGTCGGTTCGACCATCGGCGGCAGCCCGCCCCAAAGCTCCGCCGAGACCGGGCCGGCCGGCTCCGTCTTCCAGCGCACGACGAACGCGATGGCGAGAAACAGCATCGTGTGCGCCGCCAGCGAGATCATGAACGCCGGGCCGGTACCTCTCTCCGGCGCGTGCCAGCGATGACGCAGGACGCGGGGCGCGGCGACCGTCATTGGGCGAGCTGGACCGACAGCCCGACGCGCTCGATGCCTGCCTTCTGCAGATCGCGCATCACGTCGACGACGGACTTGTACTGGACCTTCGCGTCGGCCTCGATGACCACCGGTGTGCCGGAGTTCTTCTGCCGCGACCGCACCGATGCGATCAACTGTCCCGACGCCACCGGTGTCTCGCCCTTGCCCTGCTCGAGGATCGACACGCGTCCGTCGGATCGCACGACGACGCGTACCGGGATGTCCTTCTGCTGGCCGGCCTTAGCCACGACGGCAGGTCGACGACGCTCGGGATTCACGAACGGCGCGGCGACCATCAGGATCACGACCAGCACCAGCATCACGTCGACGTAGGGGACGACGTTGATGTCCGCCATCATGCGGCGGCGGCGACCGCCGCGGCGCGCGACCAGGGCCATGGCGCTACGACCTCTGCCGCTGCAGGATGTTCAGGAACTCTTCCATGAAGCTCTCGAAGCGGTTGGCGAGTCGGTCGATGTCGTTGGCGAAACGGTTGTAGGCGACCACCGCAGGGATCGCCGCGAACAGGCCGATCGCGGTGGCGACCAGCGCCTCGGCGATGCCGGGTGCCACGCTCGCGAGATTGGCCTGCTGCAGATTCGATAGACCGGTGAACGCGTGCATGATTCCCCACACGGTGCCGAACAGGCCGATGTACGGGCTGACCGAGCCGACCGAGGCGAGGAAGTTGAGGCGCGATTCGAGCCCGTCCATCTCGCGCTGGTACGACGCGCGCATGGCGCGGCGCGCGCCGTCGAGCGTGGCCTGCGCATCGCCCCGGCCCCGCAGCTTCAGGAACTCGCTCATGCCGGCCTCGAAGATGCGTTCGAGCGCGCCGGTGCGGTGACGCGGGTTCGACGCCTTCTGGTAGAGCTGGGAAAGCTCGGCGCCGCTCCAGAACTGTCCTTCGAAGTTCTCGGTCTCGCGCTTGGCACGCTTGATCGCGAAACCCTTCTGGAAGATCGCGGTCCAGGAGGCGATCGACAGAACGGCCAGCAGCAGCATCACAAGCTGAACGACCAGCGTGGCCTTGGTCATCAGCGAGAGGATCGAAAGGTCAGTGGCAGCGGTCATGGCGGTGGGCTGAATCCTGGCAGGGTTCGAAATGCGGCAGTCATCTCGGCCGGCATGGCAGCCGGGGCGAAGCGGCGGGCGTCGATGCAGGCGGCCTTCACGCGCGCGGTCGCAAGCAGCTCGGTGCCGCGCCGCGCGGCCTGCTCGAAGACGATGTAGACGCGTCCCGTCCTGGCCACCCGCAGGTCGATCTCGATCAGGTCGTCGAGCCGGGCCGGCTGCTGGTAGCTGCACTCGATGTGCGCAACCACGAACTGCAGCCCGAACTCATCGAGCAGACGCCGTTGCTCGAAGCCCGCCGCCCGCAACCATTCCGTGCGAGCGCGCTCGAAGAACTTGAGATAGTTCGCGTAGTAGACAATGCCGCCAGTGTCCGTGTCTTCGTAGTAGACGCGGATTTTCCAGGTGAACGGCTGGCCGGTCGCGGCGGATTGAGTCTTCAGCATGCGCTGCGGCGCAGTATAAGCGGCAAGGAATGATCGAACGGACGGTCCAGACGGTGCCTCCTGGCGGCGACTACAATGCGCCGCCTTTTGCCAGCCCCACGAAGGCTGCGCCGCCGTTCCGCGACTGCGCGGGAGGAACCACGATGGATGTCGTTCGCGGCTTGATCGCCGTGACATTGGCCTCAGGTGCCGTGCTGCTCGCCGGGTGCGATCGCATCACCAACAGCCCCCACGCGAGCGGTGCCGAGAAGACCAACACGTTCTTCACGGCCTTCCAGGAGCGGTCGCCCAAGTACCTCGATCCCACGGCCTCGTATTCACTGGACGAGACTCCGTACACCTACGCGATCTACGAGCCGCTGTACCGCTTCCACTACCTGAAGCGGCCGTACGAAGTCGCGCCGCGCGCCGCGGAGGCGGTCGCCACGCCGCGCTACTACGGCAAGGACGGCCGCGAGTTGCCGGCCGATGCGCCCGGTGACCAGATCGCGGAGTCGGTCTACGACATCAGGCTCAGGAAGGGCATCCTGTATGCGCCGCATCCCGCCTTTGCGAAGGACGAGGCCGGCAACCTGCGCTACCACGCGCTGACGCCGGAGGAACTCGGCGACAAGCGCACGCCGTTCGACTTCGAGCACCGGGGCACGCGCGAACTGACGGCGCACGACTATGTCTACGGCATCAAGCGACTCGCCACGACGCGCATCAAGTCGCCGTCGTTCTCGCCGATGGCCGAGCACATCAAAGGCCTAAAGGACTACGGTGTACTCATATCGAAGGAAGACGAGAAGCTGCGTAACGGCAAGCCACTGACGGACCGCAACCTGCCGTTTCTCGACTTCCGGCAGTTCCCGCTGGCGGGTGTCGAAGCGATCGACGATCACACGTTGCGCATACGGCTGGACGGCAAGTACCCGCAGTTCAAGTACTGGCTGACGATGAGCTTCTTCTCCCCGGTGCCGTGGGAGGTCGACAAGTTCTACGCGCAGCCCGGCATGGCGGAGCGCAACCTCAGCATGAACTACTGGCCCGTCGGTACCGGCCCGTACATGCTGACCGAGTACCAGGAAAACCGCCGGCACGTGCTTTCGCGCAACCCGAACTTCCGCGGGGAGCCCTATCCGTGCGAAGGCGAAGCAGCCGACAAGGCGGCCGGCCTGCTCGCCGACTGCGGCAAGCCGATGCCCTTCATCGACAAGGTGGTCTTCTCGATCGAGAAGGAACGCATTCCGCACAAGACCAAGTTCATGCAGGGCTACTACGACAACCCGGAGATCTCGCGCTTCGACTGGCTGCTCGACATGGACTACGACGTCAAGAACTCGGAGAAGGTCGCGCAGCTCTTCCGCGAGCGCGGCATCCAGATGCCCAAGACGCTCGAGATCTCCAACTGGTACCTCGGCTTCAACTGGTGGGATCCTGTCGTCGGCAAGGGCAAGACGCCCGAGGAACAGGAGCGCAACCGCAAACTGCGCCAGGCGCTGTCGATCGCGATCGACTGGGAAGAGTACGTTCGCGTCTTCGAGAGCAAGGCGGCCGGCGAGCCGGCCATGAGCGCCGTGCCGCCGGGAGTCTTTTCGTACCGGCCGGAGGCGATTAACCGCACCGTGTACGACATCGTCGATGGCAAGCCCAAGCGCAAGTCGATCGAGGAAGCGAAGCGGTTGCTGGCCGAGGCCGGCTACCCCGACGGCAGAGACGCGAAGACCGGGCAGCCGCTGGTGCTCAACTACGACTACCAGCGCGCGCTGACGCCGGAACTGAAGGCCGAAGTGGACTGGATGGTGAAGCAGTTCGCCAAGATCGGCGTTCAGCTCGAACTGCGCGCGACCGACTACAACCGCTTCCAGGACAAGGCCGACAAGGGCAGCCTGCAGATCTTCTGGTGGGGCTGGTTCGCCGATTACCCCGACGCCGAGAATTTCCTGTTCCTGCTCTACGGCCCGAACTCGCAGGCGGCGACCCAGGGCAACGGCAACAACACGGCCAACTACCAGAACGCCGAGTTCGACAAGCTGTTCGAGGAAATGCGCTACCTCGACGACGTTCCGCGCAAGCAGCAGGTCGTCGACCAGATGATCGCCATCGTGCAGAAGGACGCGCCGTGGGCCTTCGGCTACAACCCGTATGCGGGCTCGGTGCACCACGGCTGGGTCGGCAACGTGAAGCCGGCGCCGCTGGCCAATGACCGCCTGATGTACATGAAGGTCGACCCCGAACTGCGGGCCGCGAGGATCGCCGAGTGGAACCGCCCGATCTGGTGGCCGGTCGTGCTGATCGTCCTCGCGATCATCGCCGCGATCGTGCCGGCGTATCGCAGCTG
The DNA here is from genome assembly GCA_963780715.1 of uncultured beta proteobacterium. Taxonomy (GTDB): domain Bacteria; phylum Pseudomonadota; class Gammaproteobacteria; order Burkholderiales; family Burkholderiaceae_F; genus JALORV01. The sequence goes on along the minus strand of CAWADK010000005.1, from coordinate 104,941 downwards.
GAAGCGTCGTGAGCGGGAAACCGCGGGCCGCACGCTTGCTGTCGCGAAGAGCGGGCCAATGAGGGTCGGCGCCGTGCGGGGCCGCGCGTGCTGAACTACATCGTCCGCCGCATCGGTTATGCGGTGCTGATACTGGTCGGCGTCAACCTGCTGACCTTCACGCTGTTCTTCGCCGTCAACTCGCCCGACAACATCGCGCGGCTCAACATCGGTGCCAAGCGCGTATCGCAGGACGCGATCGAGAAGTGGAAGGCCGAGCGCGGCTACGACAAGCCGCTGTGGTTCAACCCGAAAGCAGAAGGCCTCGACCGCTTCCGCAAGACGATCTTCTACGACCGCTCGCTGAAGCTCTTCACGCTCGAGTTCGGCACCAGTGACAGCGGCCGCGACATCGCGCACGAGATCGCGACGCGGATCCCGGCGAGCCTCGCGCTGGCGGGGCCGATGCTGCTGCTGACACTCTTTTCGGGCATCACGTTCTCGCTGCTGCTGGTGTTCTTCCGGGCGAGCTACCTCGACTTCTGGGGCACGGTCGTGTGCGTCGTCATGATGTCGATCTCGAGCCTCTTCTACATCATCATGGCGCAGTGGTTCTTCGGCAAGACGCTGAAGCTCGTGCCGCTGTCGGGCTTCGTGCCGGGGCTCGATCTTTTCAAATTCCTCGCGCTGCCGATCGTGGTCGGCATCGTGTTCCAGCTTGGCTCCGAGGCGCGGCTCTTCCGCGCGATGCTGCTGGAGGAGGCGAGCAAGGACTACGTCCGTACCGCGCGCTCCAAGGGGCTGGCGGAGCCCGCGGTGCTCTTCGGCCACGTGCTGCGCAACGCGTGGCTGCCGATCCTGACGCACGTCGGCGCGCTGCTGCCCTACGCGTTCCTCGGCTCGATCGTCTTCGAGTCGTTCTTCGGCATCCCGGGGCTCGGCACCTACGTCGTCGAGGCGATCGCGGGACAGGACTTCGCGATCGTGCACACGATGGTGTTCCTCGGATCGCTGCTCTACATCCTCGCTTATCTCGCGACCGACATCGCCTACACATTCGTCGATCCCCGCGTCAGGTTGGCCTAGATGCCCATGTTCGTCTTCCTCTGGACCGACCTCGTGCTGTGGCTCGTCGTCGCGACGGTCGTCGCCTACGCGATCCACGTCCGCCGCAACCCGAACCTGCGCGCCACCTGGCGCCATGTGCTGCGCGACGCGCCGGCGATGTCGGCCGCCGTCGTGCTGGCGGTCTTCATCGGTCTGGCGCTGCTCGATTCCGTCCACTTCCGGCCGCGGCTGGCCGCGGCGCCAGGCGCCGCGCCCGATGCTTCGGCCGCGTATGCGACCCGGACTCTGTCGCTGCTCGACGTGCTGCTCAGGCACGCCATCGAGGCACGCGAGAAGACCTACTCGGTGCCGCTCGCGTACTGGTCGTTCCAGCGGGAAACGGCGGTGATCGACGGCCGCGAGGTGCGCCAGTACTCCGCGCCTCGCATTCGGCGGCGCGCACCTGGAAGACCCGGCGCAGGAGTGGCGATCGGATCTGCGCACGCGTTCGCTGCAGGGCATGACGGGTGGGCTCGCGTTCGCAGGACTGATGGTCCTCGCCGTGGCGCTCGTCCGCGGGCGCGCGGCAGGCGGTTGGCGGACGACGCTCGCCGAGATGGCGCGCGGCGAAACCGAGGTTCCGTGGCGCTCGATCCTCCTCACGGCCTCGGCGATCGCGGTGGTGATCGGCTGGCTGGTGGCAATCTGGCCCTACTACCATCCCTTCGGCACTGACCGCACCGGCAATGACGTGCTGTACCAGGCACTGAAGAGCATCCGCACGGCGGTCGTCATCGGGTCGCTTTCGACGATCGCCACCCTTCCTTTCGCGATCGCGCTGGGCGTGCTGGCAGGGTATTTCAAGGGCTGGATCGACGACGTGATCCAGTACTTCTACACGGTCCTGTCGGCGATCCCGCCGATCCTGCTGGTGGCGGCGTTCGTGCTGCTGATCAACGTCTACATCGACAGGAATGCGGAGAACTTCGCGACCGGTGTCGAGCGCGCCGAGTTCAGGTTGTTCCTGCTGTGCGTGATCCTCGGCATCACGGGCTGGGCGACGCTGTGCCGGCTGCTGCGCGCCGAGACGCTGAAGATCTCCGAACTGGAATACGTGCAGGCGGCACACGCGTTCGGCGTCAGCCATGGCCGCATCATGTGGCGGCACATCCTGCCGAACGTCATGCACCTGGTGCTGATCGTGGCGGTGCTCGATTTTTCCGCGTTGGTGCTGTACGAAGCCGTGCTGTCGTATGTGGGCGTCGGTGTCGATCCGAACTCCTCCAGCTTCGGCTCGATGATCAACCTCGCGCGCAGCGAGATGTCGCGCGACCCGGCGGTGTGGTGGAACCTGGCGACGGCGTTCACCTTCATGCTGGCGCTCGTGCTCGCGGCCAACCTGTTCGCCGACGCCGTGCGCGAGGCCTTCGACCCGCGCTCGAGAGCGTTCCGTCCGCGTCGGTTCCGGCTGAAGGAGGCGACGTGACGGGGGAGTGCCGATGAGCGACGCCGTGCTCACGATCGAGGGCCTCGACACCGTCCTCGACACCGACAGCGGGCTGGTGCACGCCGTCGATGCGCTGTCGCTGACGCTCGCGCGCGGCGAGACCTTCGCGCTGGTCGGCGAGTCCGGCTGCGGCAAATCGATGACGGCGCTGTCGATCCTGCGCCTGCTGCCCGACAACGGCCGTGTCCAGGGCGGCCGGATGGATCTGTCGGGCACCGACATCGCGCAGCTGCCCGAGGCGCGCATGCGCGACGTGCGTGGCCGCCGCGTCAGCATCATTTTCCAGGAGCCGTCGACCAGCCTGAACCCGGTGCTGCCAGTCGGGCGCCAGATCGTCGAGGTCATCGAACGCCACACGCCCCTGCGCGGCGCGGAGGCGCGCGCCAAGGCGCTCGACTGGCTGAAGCGCGTCGGGTTGCCCGAACCGGAACGACGCATCGACAGCTACCCGTTCCAGCTGTCCGGCGGCCAGAAGCAGCGCGTGATGATCGCGATTGCGCTGGCCGGCGAGCCGGACATCATCATCGCCGACGAGCCCACCACGGCACTCGACGTGACGATCCAGAAGCAGATCCTGGATCTGCTGGTCGAGCTCCAGCGGACGCAGGGCACCGCGATGCTGCTGATCACCCACGACCTCGGGATCGTCGCCCAGGTGGCGCAGCGTGTCGCGCTGATGTACGCCGGGCAGATCATCGAAGTCGCGGATACGAAGGAGTTCTTCGCGCGGCCGCTGCACCCGTACGCGCGCATGCTGCTCGATGCCTTGCCTGACAGCGCGCACCGTCGGGCGCGGCTGGCGGCGATCCCGGGCACTGTCCCGCCGCTGCACCAGCGGTTCACCGGGTGCCGCTTTGCCGACCGCTGTCCGCAGGTGCAGGAGGACTGTCGTGCACGGCCGCCGGCACTGGCCGAGCCGATTGCCGGCCATGCGGTCCGGTGCGTGCGGGTGGCGCGCGGCGATGAGGGGAGCGGAACCGCGCTGCGCAGTGCCACGGCGGACGATCGAGAACTGCCACGGCCGGAAGTGCCCGTCACGGACGCCGAACCGTTGCTGCGCGTGCGCGACTACAAGGTGTACTTCCCGATCCGGCGCGGCCTGTTGCGCCGAACTGCCGGCTACGTGCGGGCCGTGGACGGTATCTCCTTCGACCTTGCCGCCGGGCGCACGCTCGCGCTCGTCGGGGAGTCCGGTTGCGGCAAGACGACCACCGGCAAGGCCCTGGTGCAGCTGTTGCGCGGAATCGCGCAGATCGAAGGCTCGGCGACGATCGACGGCGCCGCGCTGGACGCGCTTCAGGGCGCGGCGCTGCGCGAGGCGCGTCGCAAGGTGCAGATCATCTTCCAGGATCCCTTTTCGTCGCTCAATCCGCGCATGCGCGTGCAGGAGATCCTCGAGGAGGGCATCCTCGCGCTGCGGCCGGAGATCGCGGCGACCGACCGCGCCGACCGCGTGCGTGCCCTGGTGGAGCGTGTCGGACTGCGGCCGGATGTCCTCGCCCGCTACCCGCACGAGTTCTCCGGCGGCCAGCGTCAGCGCCTGGCCATTGCGCGCGCGCTCGCCGTGGAGCCCCGGCTGATCGTGTGCGACGAGCCGACTTCCGCGCTCGATGTGTCAGTGCAGGCGCAGATCCTGAACCTGCTGCGGGACCTGCAGGCAGAGTTCGGCGTGGCGTACCTCTTCATCACGCACAACTTCGGCGTCGTCGAATATCTTGCGGACGAGATCGCCGTGATGAAGGACGGTCGCATCATCGAGCAGGGTCCGGCTGATGTGGTGCTGAATGCACCGCGCGACCCCTACACGCAGGCGTTGCTGGCCGCGGTGCCCCGCCTGCAGCGCAACAGCTAAGCAAGCCTCGCGCTGGGGTTTCCCCCAAGTCGCAACGAGCGGCACAAATCGCGTTGTTGGAAGAACGCGACGGCTGCGCGCAGTTCGTCGATTGACGTCGCAGAAATTGCTTGCGCAACGGCGAGATTGATTACTCTCCGCGGCACGGCGAGGCTAGCGTGACTCGGGGACACGACCGCTGCGCTGCATCATCCTTTGGAGGGGAAAACCATGTTGAAGAGGACCAAGCTCAGCTTGGCTGTCAGTGCTGCGCTCAGCGCAGGACTTGCCGGCTTCGCACCGGGGGCCGTGGGCCAGACGTCGACTCAGTCGCTGGACCGCGTCGAAGTGACGGGCTCGCTGATCAAGCGGATTGAAAGTGAAGTGGCGCTGCCAGTGACGAGCATCAGCGCCACGGAACTGCAAAGCGCGGGTGTCACCAACGCCGAACAGGTGCTGAGAACGATCACGCAGAACAACGCCGGAGGCGCGGTCACTTCCGGTTCGGTCAGCGGGAACAACGGTGGCGCGTCGTACGCCAGCCTGCGCGCGCTGGGGGCGCAGCGGACGCTGGTGCTGCTCAATGGCAAGCGCATCGTCAACAACCCGAACGGCACGGTCGCGGTCGACCTCAACACGATGCCGACGGCCGCGCTTGAGCGGGTCGAGGTACTGCAGGACGGCGCGTCCTCGACCTACGGCACGGACGCGATCGCAGGCGTGATCAACTACATCACGCGCAAGCAGTACCAGGGCATCAGTGTTGGCGGCGAGATGCAGATTCCGGAGGAAGGTGGCGGCGAGATCTACGTCGGCAGCCTGCTCGGCGGCTACGGCAACCTGGCAACGCAGGGCTGGAACGTGTTCGGTGCCTTCAACTACCGCAAGCAGCAGCCGCTGCAGGGCAACGAGCGGGACTTCATGCAAAGCTCGTACATCCCGAGCAAGGGCTTCGACGGCACCAGCCCGACGACGTTCCCGGGCAACTACACCCAGACCGGCACCATCAACACGGCGACGAACCCCTACATTCCCGGGCTGCTTCCCGCCGTCGTCGATCCGTGTCGGCAACAACAGCTTCTGCTCGGCCGACACGCAGCTCTTCACGCAGGTCATCCCCGACCAGGAACAGTATTCGGGCTTCCTGCGCGGCTCGCTGGCGCTGGGCTCGAACAACACCCTGGCGCTCGAGTACTTCTACTCGCAGAACACGGTGACTTCGCAGATCGCACCGTCGCCCGAAGGCGGCCTGACGATGCGCAACAACAGCCCGTATTACCCGGGCAACGGCATCACACCCATCACCAACTCGGCGCTCAACCCGGCCAACCCGATCTCGGTCGGCTGGCGCACGACGGTGCTCGGCCCGCGTTCGACGGAGATCCAGAACGACACGCAGCGCGCCGTGCTCTCGCTCGATGGCAACGCGATGAACTGGGACTACTCGGCGAACCTGCTGTGGTCCAACGCGAAGGTGCAGAGCCAGTTCCTGCAGGGCTATGGCAACCGGCAGGCGCTGGTCAATGGCATCAGCGGTGCCAACGGTGCGCCGTTCCTGAACCCGTTTGGTTCCCAGACGGCAGCGGGTCAGGCCTACATGTTCGCCAACACGGTGAACGGCGTGATCCAGGACATCGACGGCACGCTGTGGAGCATCAACGGTGTCGCCTCGACGTCGTTCGGCAAACTCGACGGCGGCCCGATGCAGCTCGCGCTGGGCGCGGAGTACCGGTCGGAAGACAACACGTTCAAGACCGATACCGCCAAGGCCAGCCAGTCGTCGTCCTCCGGCCTGGCGGGCTCCGCGCCGTTGCGTGAAGGCGATCGCAACGTCTGGGCCGTCGCGCTCGAGATGAACTTCCCGGTCCTGAAGACGCTGGATATCGGCTTCTCGATCCGTTACGACGACTACAGTGACTTCGGTGGCACGACGAACCCGAAGATCGCGGCCCGCTGGCAGCCGTTCCAGCAGTTGCTGGTGCGGGGCTCGTACAACACCGGCTTCGCCGCGCCGACCCTGGCCCAGCTGTATGCACCGCAGGCGACGACCTTCACGGGCGGGCGCTACAACGATCCGGTGCTGTGTCCGGGTGGCGTGCCCAACGTGCAGGCAGGCGGGCAGCAGTCGCGCGACTGCGGCATCCAGTTCCAGCAGTTGCAGGGTGGTAACGAGCAACTGCAGCCGGAAGAGTCCGATGCCTGGACGATCGGTTTCATCCTGCAGCCGACGCCGGAGTTCTCGTTCGGCCTGGACTACTGGGACTACAAGGTGACCAGCAACCTCGGCGTGCTGGGCGAGACGACGATCTTCGGGGATCCCAGCAAGTACGGGAACCTGTTCGTCCGCTGCAGCGCGGCGCCGGCCTCGCGCACCGCGACGATCCCGGGTTGCCAGATCCCGGGCGGCGATCCGCTGGCCTACATCGTGAACACCAACCAGAACCTCGGTGACACGAAGACGACGGGTATCGACGGCACGGTCACCTGGAACACGAAGCCGCAGGAGTGGGGCACGTTCTCGCTGGGGATCCGTGGCACGTACATCCTGAAGTACGAGTTCCAGGTCGAGCAGAACGGCCAGTGGTACAACCCGGTCGGCAACTACAACGCCAATTTCGGCGGACCCGTGCTGCGCTACCAGCAGGTCACCAATTTCGGGTGGACCTGGGGTCCGTGGTCGGCGGCCCTCTGGAATCGCTACCAGAGCGGCTACTTCGACCAGAACCCGGCTTCTTCGGTGCAGGCGGCGTACCGCCAGAACACGGTCGGGGCGTGGTCGGTCTGGAACCTGTCCGGGACGTGGACCGGCTACAAGGGACTCACGCTGCAGGCCGGCGTGCTGAACCTGCTGAACAACGATCCGCCGTACTCGAACCAGACCAACCGCTTCCAGGCACGCGCCTACGACGATCGCTTTGCGAATCCTCTGGGACGGACCTGGACGCTGGCTGCCAAGTACGAGTTCAAGTAAGAGACGCGCTTACAAGCTGACAACGGCGGGACCCGCAAGGGTTCCGCCGTTTTTCTTTTTCTGCAACGGCCACGGCAAACGCCATTTTGCGCCGCAGCATCGAACTGTTAGCTCCCATTGAACTGTTGGTCCGACGCGACATCAGCGGCCGGATCTGTCGCTTCGTGGTCAGTTTTGTATGTCACTGCAGTGACATTCGATACGCTTCCCGCACTCCGAGGCGGTCTGCTGCGGGTAAGCCCCAAGGCGATCCCGGGTGGCAAATGCTTCGGGTCATCAACTGGAGGACTACAACATGCTGAAAAAGACGCGACTAAGTCTCGCGGTCGGCGCCGCTTTTAGCGCCGGCCTCGTCGGCTTTGCGCCAAACGCACTCGGGCAGGCAGCGCCGACCACGCCAGTGTCCGGCCAACAGCTCGACCGCGTGGAAATCACCGGCTCGCTGATTCGCCGCAGCCAGTCAGAAACCTCGTTGCCGGTCACCACCATCAACGTCGACGAACTGAGAAAGGCCGGCGTCACGACCGCCGAGCAGGCGATGAGCTTCATCGCGGAGAACCAGAGCGCCACCAACACCACGAACTCGGTCGGTGCCAGCAACGGCGCGGCCTCGTTCGCGGATCTGCGCGGCCTTGGACCGGCGCGCACCCTGGTGCTGCTCAACGGCCAGCGCGTCGTCAACAACCCCTATCTTGGCGTCGCGGTCGACCTGAATACGATCCCAACCGTGGCGATCGAGCGCATCGAAGTGCTGCGCGACGGCGCGTCCGCCGTCTACGGTACCGATGCGATCGCTGGCGTGGTTAACATCATCACGCGCAAGGAATACGAAGGCATCTCGGTTTCGGGCCAGGGCACGTGGCCGTCCCAAAACGGCGGCGAGCAGTACTCGGCCAACATCACCGGCGGCTACGGCTCACTCGCCAAGCAGGGCTGGAATGTCTTTGCCGGGTTCACGTACACGAAGCAGGAAGAGCTGAAGTCGACCGACCGCGACTACACGGGTACCGGCCTGATCCTCGACAAGGGCATGGCCAAGACCAGCGGCACCAGCTTCCCCGCCAACTACAGCCAGTCGTCGACCAACGTGTCGACCAACCCGACGCTGCCGAACTGCCAGCCGACCGCCTCGGTGCTGGTGCCGGACGTCTACGGTCCGAACAGCTGCCGCTATGACTACACGCAGCGGATCCAGCTGATCCCGGAGCAGGAACAGTGGTCGTTCCTCGGCCGCGGCACGGTGGCGCTCGGCGCGAACAACCAGGTGTTCCTCGAGTACTTCCGTGCGTACAACGAGGTCAGCACGGCGATCGCGCCAACGCCGCTGACCGGTCTGGCGATGACGCCAACCAATCCGTTCTACCCGGGCAACGGCATCAATCCGATCACGAACGCGAACCTCAATACCGCCGCCAACATCTCCGTGGGCTGGCGGATGGAGCCGGCAGGCCAGCGGATGCAGAAGGTCGAGAACACGACCGATCGCGTGATGCTGGGTCTCGAGGGTTCAGGCGCGGGCTGGACGTACAACGCCGTCGGCTACTACTCGGGCGCGACAGTGGACCAGTTCTTCACGAACGGCTATGTCAGCGCGCCCAAGATCCGCGACGGCATGGCGGGCCTCAATGGTGCGCCGTTCCTCAACCCGTTCGGGAACAACACGGCCGCCGGCACCAGCTACATCACGTCCAGCAAGGTGATCGGGCAGGTGCAGGCGATCGACGGCGACATCTGGGGCATCAACGTCAATGGCCAGCGTGAGATCTTCAGCACCAGCGCCGGTCCCTGGATCCTCGCGCTCGGCGGCGAATACCGCAAGGAAGAAGTCAGCTATACCAACAACTTCACGCTGATCCGTCAGGCGGCCAGCTCGGGCCTGGAACTGGCCGAAGACGCCGCCGGCGACCGCAACGTCTACGCGCTGCTGGCCGAGATCAACATCCCGGTGCTCAAGACGATGGAGTTCAACGTCGCCGTCCGCTACGACGACTACAGCGACGTCGGTAACAACTTCTCGCCAAAGGTCTCGTGGCGCTGGCAGGCGATGGACAACCTGCTGTTGCGGGCGTCGTACAACCAGGGCTTCCGCGCCCCGACGCTGTACGACATCTACTCGCCGAACTCGATCACCTTCACGGCCGATGCCTGGGACGACCCGCTGCTCTGCCCGAATGGGGTCCCGGTGGCGGGTGCCGACGGATCGCGTGACTGCGGCCAGCAGTTCCAGAGCCAGCAGGGTGGCAACAAGAAGCTGCAGCCGGAGACCTCGAATTCCTGGTCGATGGGCCTGGTTTTCGACATCACGAAGAATGTTTCGGCGAGCGTCGACTACTGGAACACGAAGATCGACGATACAGTCGGCGTGATTCCGGAAACCTCGATCTTCACCGATCCGGCCAAGTACGCGAACCGGTTCGTCCGTTGCAGCCAGCTGACGGCGGCAGAGCGGGTGGCGCTGGTCTCGACCTGCGGTGGTCAGAGCACCGTGGATCCGCTGGCGTACATTGTCCAGACGCAGGAAAACCTGGGCAGCATCAAGGCGCAGGGCCTCGACTTCAGCTTCCAGGCACGCAGCGCGGGCGAGTACGGCACCTTCATGCTGTCGATGCAGGGCACGTACCTGCTGAAGTGGGAACAGCAGCTGGAGTCCGGCGGCGACTACTACAACGCCGTAGGCGTCTACTCGCAGGACCTGGGCTTCCCGGCATTCCGCTGGCAGCACGTCATCATGGCCGGCTGGCAAACAGGGCCGTGGTCGGTCAACCTGTTCAACCGCCTGAAGAGCTCGTACTACGATCAGAATCTGACAGAGTTCGGACCTCCGTATGACGACAACACCGTCGGTGGCAACTCGGTATGGGACCTGACCGGCACGTGGCAAGGCTTCAAGGGCCTGACCGTGACCGCTGGCGTGCTCAACCTGTTCGACGAGAAGGCTCCCTTCTCGAACCAGGGCGCAACGTTCCAGGTCGGTTACGACCCGCGCTTCTCCGCTCCGCTGGGCCGCCAGTACTTCGTGCGCCTCGGCTACGAGTTCAAATAAGCGCAACTCGCAGCAACGTGAAAGGGCCCGCTTCGGCGGGCCCTTTTTTTTGGGTACATCGCCCAATTCCGGGGAAGGCAGCGCGGATCTTTAAGAAGATGAAGGCGTCGTCGCGGAAGGCGTAGGCCATGCGTTTGATGACCTAGATTTTTTTTGCCGCCCATTGTTGATGCCTTCGATGAGGTCGGTGCCGAGCGGGAAGCGGCAATGAGCCGGGGTGCCGGCGGCGTTGGGACGCAGCCGGGGGGCAAGTGCACCAGCAGACCGATACGGCGGAAAGGGCCTAGCGAACCCGCTGCGCCAGACGCGGGTGGCCGGGGGGAGGCGCTGCTGCCACAGGTCCTTCAGGGCGTCAGGCGCCGCACGGTCACGACGGTCCCACAGGCTGTGGTTGGCGGCCAGCAGTTCATCGAGTTCGACATCCCGACCGGGGGTCAGGTTGTCGCGGTTCTTCGGCAGCCTCCAGCAGGCACCTTTGATCACGCGCCGGCCCTGGCGGTCGGCACGCAGCTCGTCGGTCTGATCGACCCGCACCCGGTCGATGACCGCTTGCCGTACTTGGCCACCACGTGGGACAGGTCGGACACGTTGGCGGCATTCGGGCAGTGCGCCGACACCTCGCGCTTATAGCCGGCGTGCATGTCAATGACCGCCGGCTGCAGGGCGTGAAAGCGCAGGGCGACAAAAACTCGAAGGGGGTGTTTCGTAACTTGCGGCGGTCCCAGATCAAGGACGAATTGCCTCGCTGACCTCGCACCCGATGTAGCGAAGCCTGCGGTGCTGTCGGCGGACGGAGGCGCAGCACAAGGCTGCTGCCGTGCACTGGGTTACCTGGGTCGGGCTCGGCTCGGCAGGCTCGGAGCGTCGATTGCGCTAGACGCGGGTCCAGAGGCGCGCCAGATCGGCCGCACCGTCCGTGCCCTTCACGCCCCGGAATGCCTCGTTGGCCTTGGCCTTGTTACCGGCCCGGTGGAAGGCGATGCCGAGGTGCAACCGCGCGTCGTCGACGTGCTTGTGGCCGCCCTTGGCGATGCCCTGCTGGATCAGTGCAATGCCCTTTTCGTACTGTCCTAGGCCGGTATAGGCCATGCCGATACGCACCAGGGCGTTGGCATCGCCCGCCGATTCGGCTTCGGCTTTGGCGAGATCCCGGGGGGCATCCGCGGCCTTCTGCGCCGCCAGGGCCTGCAGGCGCTTCTGCCGCTCTGCTTCGGCCCCCTTGCCGACAATGCCGCGGGCAAAGCCTTCATCGATGACCGCCTTGGCCTCCGCGGCCTGGCCATTTTGCAGCGCCAGCTGGGTCATTTCGACATAGTCTTCGGCCGTCTCGAGTGTCTTCGTCTCACGCCTGAGCCGCATGACGTCGAACATCAGTCGCCCAGAGAAGCCGGGCTTGCTCTGGATGCGGCCGAGCACGATCGCCCAGTATTCCTGCTTTGGATAATTGCTGACGAGCTTTTCGAGCACGGCGGACTGCCCGGCATTGTTGCCCGTCCGGCGCAGCGCGTCCGACAGTCGCAGGAGATCCGCCTCTTCGGGACGGCGCCCGGCTTTCTCCGCCGCCTCGATGGCGGCCTGTGCGTCGCGCGCAATGGCGCCGAAGTCACCCGACTGCGAATTGACGTAGGCCAGCAGCTTGTCGAGGTCGGCCGCGTTGCCGCCCAGCTGCTTGGCCTTCTGCGCCCATTCGCGCGTCTTGTTCCAGTCCTTCACCTGCGAGTAGAGGTGTGCGAGCTGCTCTGCCGTCTGCGCCTGCTCGGCCGGGCTGAGCTTGCCCGAGGCCATCGCCGCCTCGAACGACTTGATGGCGGTCTGAGGCTCGCCTGCGCGCGCCGCCGCGGCCCCGCGCATGCGGTCGATCGTCAGCTGCTCGGCCGGCGTCTTGTTGGCGACCGCATCGGCCTCGCGCACCTTTGCCAGCGCCTCTTTGGCGCGGCCCGCCTTGAGGTAGTCCGATGCCTGCTGCAGGGGCTTGCCAACCTCGGGGCGCAACTGGGCATAGGCAACGTGGCCGCCTGTGGCCAGCGCGATCACCACCAGGAAGCGGATCAGCAGCTTCATCGACGCGTTCAGCGGACGAACTGCTCGTTGCCTACGAGCCCGAGCTTGGTCACGCCGAGTCGCTGAGCTGAGGCCATGACGGCCGCGACATCCTTGTACTCGGCCAGCTTGTTCGGCCGCAGATGAACCTCGGGCTGCACCGGCTGCGCTGCCGCCTCAATTAGTCGGGCTTCGAGCGCGGCGCGGTCAGCCACCACGTCGCCGTTCCAGTAGATCGTGCCGTCGAAGTCGACGTCCACCGTGATGACCACCGGCTTCTCGGTCATGGGCGGCGGAGTGCCCACCGGCATGTTGAGGTTGACCGAGTGCAGCTGGATCGGGATCGTGATGATCAGCATCACGAGCAGCACCAGCATCACGTCGATCAACGGCGTGGTGTTGATCTCGACCATCACGTCCGGGTCCTGCGAACCGCCGCCCGAACCGACATTCATAGCCATTGCATGACTCCTTGCGCTCGAGGTGCGGTCAGCCGCCGCGCGCCGGCGGTTCAGTCACAAATCCGATCTTCTGGATGCCGGCACGCTGGCAGGCGAACACGACACGCCCGACGAATTCGTAGCGGCCCGAGAGATCGCCCCGGATGTGCACCTCCGGCTGCGGCTGCTGTACCGCCACCTGCTTCAGCCGCTGCAACAGCTCGTCGTTGTCGCGCACCGGCTGCAGGCCCCAGAAGACGTCGCCGTCCTTGGTGACCGCGATTTCGATGTTTTCCGGCTTGGTCTGCCGCGGGACGTTGGTTTCCTCCGGCAGCTTCAGCGGAATCGACTGCGTGATCACGGGAATCGTGACCAGGAAGATGATCAGCAGCACCAGCATCACGTCGACCAGCGGCGTGGTGTTGATGGTCGATATGGCTTCGTCCTCGCCGCTTTCGGCGGGCCCGACATTCATTGCCATGGCTGGCCTCCTTCGCCCCGGCGCTTAGCGTGCGGGAGTGCCCTTGAGTTCGACCTTGCGACCGAGCAGGACCGCGTGCAGGTCGGCGCCAAACGTGCGGACCGTCTCCATCGCCGTCTTGTTGCGGCGAACCAGCCAGTTGTAGCCCATGACCGCGGGCACGGCGACGGCCAGACCGATCGCGGTCATGATCAGCGCCTCGCCGACCGGACCGGCGACCTTGTCGATCGACGCCTGGCCGGCGATGCCGATGGCGGTCAGTGCGTGATAGATGCCCCACACCGTGCCGAACAGGCCCACGAACGGCGCCGTGGAGCCGACGGTCGCCAGGAACGCGAGTCCGTCCTGCATGCGGCTCTGAACCGTGTCCACCGCACGCTGGACCGACATCGTGACCCAGGTGTTGAGGTCGATGTTCTCGGTCAGCGCGCCTTCGTGATGCTCATTGGCGTCCAGCCCGGTTTCGGCGATGAAGCGGAATGCGCTGCCGTCCTTGAGCTTCTTGGCTCCGTCCTTCAGCGAGGGTGACTTCCAGAAGGCCTTGGCCATCTCGCGGCCTTCGCGCATCAGCTTGAACTGCTCCCAGAGCTTCACGAAGATGATGTACCAGCTGCCCATCGACATGATCACCAGGATGATCAGCGTGCCCTTGGAGACGAAGTCGCCCTGGCGCCAGAGCGCCTCGAGACCGTAAGGATTCTCGATGGTCTCTTTGGTGACGGTCGGCATCGGGGCCGGCGCTGGCGCGGCGGCCGCCGGGGCAGCGGGCGCCGCCGCAGGCGCCTCAGCGGCGGCCTTCGGCGCATCCTGCGCCACGACGACCGCGGGGGTCGCGAATCCAGCAACGGTCAGGATGACCGCCAAGGTGGCCGCATGGCGGCGGAAAAACGTGATCATTGCTAAATCTCCTGGTGGAAGATGGGGCGTCGCGGAAAACGGAGGGCCTTGCGGCGCGGTAGCGCCATGGTCCTGTGTGCCTCGCCCCCGCCTGTCAACGAAGTTTAAAACCGATAGGGGCTTGCACCCTGACATCCTGCCCTTGTCCCTGGCAGGTCAGCCTGTCTACGACCGCCATCGACGCCCGATTGAACACCCGGTTGGTCGACGACTTGATAACAGGATCCTTGACCTGGCCGCTGGCCGTCACGGTGAACTCGATGACGACTTCGCCTTCCAGGTTCTCGCGCAGCGCTTCGCGCGGGTAGGTGATCGAAGACATCACCTCGACATAGTTCGGGCAGGCGACGCGCGCGCTGCGCACCGCGGGCTGCGGAGCGGCCTCGACCGGCTTCTGAATCACCGGAGCCTGCGGTCCCGGTGGCGCCTCCTGCGTCACGGCAGAGATCGCCGGCGCGGGATTGGGCGGCGGAGCGACGTTGATTTCCGGCGGCGGGATGAATGGCGGAGGAGGTGCCGCGACTTTCGGCGGGGGTGGAACGACCTCGGGCGGCGGAGGAGGCTTCTTGATCACTTCCTCGATGACCTTGACGTCGATCGGTCCCTTCACGACCTCGACGACCGTGCGGGCCAGGCCGCTGACGAGCGCATAGATGACAAGGACGTGCAGCAGCACGACGCCTGTGATGCCCATCAGGTGTCGGGTCGGATTGCGCTGCTGCTGTGCGAAGTCCATGTCGCCTCCTCGTGGCGGCTTTCGCGAAAAACCCGCGATTCTAATGCCGCCCGTGCCGCTTTCGCAAAGCCGGCGATTCTAGTGCAAACGGAGGGCCCGGCTGCACGTCGCGCCGCAGCACGACTCGCTCGACATTGATCCGGACCCGATTTCCCGCGTCCGCCCTAGAGTAGATCGCCTACGCTGCCCGCAGCGCCGGGCTCGACATGACCGAAGTGGCGATAGGCCGCAATCGCCGCCACGCGGCCGCGCGGGGTTCGCTGCAGCATGCCCTGTTGTATCAAATAGGGCTCAACGACGTCCTCGAGCGTCTCGCGCTCTTCGCCAACGGCCGCGGCCAGGCTCTCGATTCCGACCGGGCCTCCGGCGAAGCGCTCGATGACCGCCATCAGGAGTTTGCGGTCCATCAGGTCGAGTCCGAGCCGGTCGACCTCGAGCATCGCGAGTGCCGCATCGGCAGTGGCCTGGTCGATGTCACCGCTGGCGCGCACTTCCGCGTAGTCCCGGACTCGGCGCAGCAGGCGGTTCGCGACCCGCGGCGTGCCGCGCGAGCGGCGCGCAATCTCCTGCGCCCCTTCGCCGGTGATCGACGCACTCAGCAGGCGTGCCGAGCGCGTGACGATCGACGTGAGGTCCTCGGCCGAGTAGAACTCCAGCCGCGCGACGATCCCGAAACGGTCGCGCAGCGGATTGGTCAGCATGCCGGCGCGGGTGGTCGCGCCCACCAGCGTGAAGGGTGGGAGGTCGAGCTTGATCGAGCGCGCCGCCGGCCCTTCGCCGATCATGATGTCGATCTGGAAATCCTCGAGCGCCGGATAAAGGATTTCCTCGACGACCGGGCTCAACCGATGGATTTCATCGATGAAGAGCACATCGTTCTTCTCGAGATTCGTCAGCAACGCCGCCAGGTCTCCGGGCCGCTCGAGGACCGGTCCCGAGGTCACGCGAAGATTGACACCCATCTCACGCGCGACGATGTGCGCCAGCGTCGTCTTGCCGAGGCCCGGCGGGCCGAACAGCAGCAGGTGGTCCAGCGCTTCGCCGCGCTTGCGCGCGGCTTCGATGAAGATGCCCAGCTGTTCCCGGACCTTGGGCTGGCCGACGTACTCGGCGAGCGTCGAAGGGCGCAATGCGCGCTCGATCGCTTCCTCGTTCGGCGACGACGGGCTGGCAGCGACGATGCGCTCGGTGTTGGTCATGGCAGGCGACGCGGGCAATCAGCCCTTCGCCAGTGATTTTAGGGCGAGGCGTATGCCGTCCGAGACGCTCGTGCCGGAGGGCAACTGGCGCACGGCGCCCGTCGCTTCGCGCTCGTTATAGCCGAGCGCCAGCAGTGCGTGGACGACGTCGGCGGTCGAGTCGCCAACGGTTGTCGACGCCGCCCCGCCGAGGTCCGCGCCCAGCCGCCCCTTCAGTTCCAGCAGCAGTCGCTCGGCCGTCTTCTTGCCGATGCCCGGGATGCGGGTGAGTCGCGCGCCGTCCTGCCGCGTGACGGCCTCCGCGAGTTCGGTGACCGACAGGCCCGAGAGCACGGACAGCGCGGTGCGCGCGCCGACGCCCGAGATCCTGATCAGTTCGCGAAAGGCGCCGCGCTCCGCGGCAGTGAGGAAGCCGTACAACTGCTGCGCGTCTTCGCGCACCACGAAATGCGTCAACAAGGCGACGCGCTCCGAGACCGCCGGCAACTGATAAAAGGTGCTCATCGGCACGTCCACCTCGTAGCCGATGCCGTTGACGTCGACCACCACCGTTGGCGGGGACTTGTCGATCAGCACGCCGGCCAGGCGGCCGATCACTTGGCGCTCCCGGCCAGTCGTGCGGTCCAGGCGCGCCGGCTGCCGGCCGCGGAACGGCGGACGGTCGACCGTGGCGACGGCCCCGCCAGAGCGATCTGCAGGCGTCTGGAATGTGCATGGCATATCGCGCACGCCAGTGCGTCGGCCGCATCGGTGGGCGGCGGCGCGTCGAGCGCCAGCAGACGCTGCACCATGGTCTGCACCTGCCGCTTGTCGGCCTGGCCGAACCCGACCACCGCCTGCTTGATCTGCAGCGCCGCGTACTCATGCACGGCGAGCCCGGCCTGGACCGCCGCGCAGATCGCCGCCCCGCGCGCCTGGCCGAGCAGCAGCGTCGACTTCGGATTCACACTGGCAAAGACCTTCTCGATCGTCGCGACCTGCGGCCGGGCGTCGCGGATCACGTCGCTGAGCGACGACAGGATGACGCCGAGGCGCGCATGCAGCTCGCCGGCCGGAACACGGATCACACCAGCGCACAGAAAAGCCAGCTGCGATCCGCTGATCTCGACGATGCCGAAGCCGGTCCGATTCAGACCGGGGTCGATGCCGAGAATGCGGAGCGGCGTGGCAGGCACTCGTCGATTGTGCCACGCGCATCGGGCGGCACTGCACCGCCACGCGCGAGGTTTACACTCGCGCGCCTCCCAGCAGCACGCCACCGCCTTACGCGGTGTTCGCGATGACGGCTCACCCGCAGCTTGCCTCCCTGTCAGCGACCGTGCTGTGGGCGGCATTCGCGCTGGCACTTGTCTTCGGCGCCATCGTGCAGCGGACGAACTTCTGCACGATGGGTGGCGTGGCCGACATCGTCAACTTCGGTGACTGGACGCGGATGCGTCAGTGGCTTCTCGCCATTGCCCTGGCCATCGCCGGAACGACGTTGCTCGACGCGTCAGGCCTGATCGACGTTCGATGGAGCTTCTACACCTCGGCGCGCTTCACGCCGCTGGCCTACGTGACCGGTGGCCTGATGTTCGGCTTCGGCATGGTGCTGGCGGGGGGCTGCGGTTCAAAGTCGCTCGCGCGCGCGGGTGCGGGCAACCTCAAGTCGGTGGTCGTGCTCCTCGTGCTGGGCGTCGTTGCCTACATGACGCTGCGCGGCGGACTGGCGCTGTTCCGGGTGGGTGTGCTCGAAGATATTGGACTGACGCTCGCCACCCGCCAGGATCTGCCGTCGTTGCTGGCGGGCTCCGCGGATGCGCGCCGGGCGTGGCAGGTCGGACTCGGGCTGCCGATCGCCGGCGCTCTCGCCTGGTTTGCGCTGCGCGACCGGAGCTTCTGGTCATTCGACAACCTGCTCGCCGGCCTCGGGATCGGCGGCATCATCGTCGCGGTGTGGTTCGTCTCGGGCCACATCGGTTACGTCGAGGAGCACCCGCAGACGCTGGAACAGGCTTTCCTGCGGACCAACTCGCGCCAGATGGAGTCGCTCTCGTTCGTCGCGCCCGTGGCATGGACGCTTGATTACCTGATGTTCGCGAGCGACGCGAACAAGGAACTGACGATCGGCATTGTGGCCGTGCTCGGCATGCTCCTCGGCTCGACCGTTTACGCGCTCGCGACGGGCCGCTTTCGCTGGGAGGGGTTTCGCGACACCGAGGACACCGCGAATCACCTTGTCGGCGCCGCGCTGATGGGCTTTGGCGGCGTGACGGCCGTGGGTTGCACGATCGGGCAGGGCCTGTCGGGCGTATCGACCCTCTCGGCGGGTTCCTTCATCGCGCTCGTGAGCATCGTCGCGGGCGCGATCTCGGGGATTCGTTACCAGGCGTGGCGGATCGACCGCACTGCTGACTAGGGCGCGCATTGCGGCCGGCGTCGGCGCCGATGACTTGCGTGGCGCGCCGAAGCGCACCATGCTTGGCATCGATCCGCCGCGCGCTGCGGCACAACACAGAGGGCTCTCGTGGAAAAGAAGTTCGCTTCGCACGCCGACGTCGAGGAAAAGAAGGTCAGCTTCGATCGGCTCTCGGATCATGCCTATGCGTACACGGCCGAGGGCGATCCGAATACCGGAATCGTCATCGGCGACGACGCCGTGATGGTGATCGATGCACAGGCCACGCCGGTCATGGCGCAGGAGGTCACGCGGCATATCCGCAGCGTCACCGACAAGCCGATCAGGTACGTCACGCTGACGCACTACCACGCGGTGCGCGTGCTCGGGGCATCGGGCTACAAGCCGCAGGAGATCATCGCCAGCCGCGACACCTACGACCTGATCGTCGAGCGCGGCGAACATGACATGAAGAGCGAGATCGAGCGCTTCCCGCGGCTGTTTCGCGCCGTGGAGTCGGTCCCGGGGCTGACCTGGCCCACGATCGTCTTCGACAGGCGCATGACGCTATGGCTGGGCAAGCTGCAGGTGGAGATCCTGCAACTCGGTCGCGGCCATACGAAGGGCGACACGGTGGTCTGGCTGCCGCAGGAGAAGATCCTGTTCTCGGGTGACCTGGTCGAGTACGACGCGACGCCCTACACGGGCGATGCCTATCTCACGGACTGGCCCGCAACGCTCGATGCCATCGCAGCGCTGCAGCCGCAGAAGCTCGTGCCGGGACGCGGCGCCGCGCTGCAGTCGCCGGAGGCGGTGAAGTCCGGGCTCGACGGCACCCGCGCCTTCGTGACGGCGATGTTCGAGTCGGTCAAGGAGGGCGCGCGGGCGGGCCGGGACCTCCGGTCGGTGTACCGAGCGACCTATGACGCGCTGAAGCCGCAATTTGGTCACTGGGTCATTTTCGATCACTGCCTGCCCTTCGATGTGAGCCGTGCCTATGACGAGGCGACGGGCCACGTGCATCCGCGCATCTGGACCGCTCAGCGCGACAAGGACATGTGGGCGGAGTTAGAGGGATGACGGTCCGCGTGCATGCGAACGCTGCGCGTGAGGAGCGACGCCTTTTTCAACGCGGTTGTACTGCGCGCGCCCGCCCGGCGGCCCGAAGGGCGCGCGACTAACTGATCGCCTCGAGTGCACGTGCGAGCCGCAGGCTCGCGTACACGAGAGGCGTCTACGCCATGCCATCGACCTACAGTCCTCCGGAGTACCCGTACGTCACGCCGCTCGAGATCACGACGGGCGAGGTGGCGCGCACGCAGGTGGCGATCGTCGGCGCGGGGCCGATCGGGCTCGCGGCCGCCATCGATCTGGCGCAGCACGGCATCGACTTCATCATCGTCGACGACAACAACACGGTCAGCGTTGGCTCGCGCGCGATCTGCTACGCCAAGCGTGCACTCGAGATTCTCGACCGGCTCGGCTGCGGCCAGCCGGTCTGTGCGCGCGGAGTCAGCTGGAGCGTCGGCAAGGTCTTCTTCCACGACGAACTCGCCTACCGCTTCGACCTGCTGCCGGAGCCGGGACACCGGCGACCGGCCTTCGTGAACCTGCAGCAGTACCACCTCGAAGAGGCGCTGGTCGTTCGTCTGGGTGCGCTCGGGCACCGCGTGCGCTGGCGAAACCGGGCCGTGGGCATCGAGCGGGACGATGCCGGAGTCCGGCTCGACATCGAGACCCCGGACGGGCACTACACGATCGCCGCCGACTACGTCATCGCCGCCGACGGCGCGCGCAGCCCGCTGCGCGACATGCTGGGTCTCGAGTGGAAAGGACAGGTCTTCCGCGATCGCTTCCTGATCGCCGATGTGCACATGAAGGGCGAGTTCCCGACCGAGCGCTGGTTCTGGTTCGATCCGCCGTTTCATCCGGGCCAGTCGGTGCTGCTGCACCGGCAGGCCGACGACGTCTGGCGCATCGACTTCCAGCTCGGCTGGGATGCCGATCCCGAGGAGGAGAAGAAGCCCGAGCGGGTAACCCCGCGCATCCGGGCGATGCTCGGCGACGATCGGCCGTTCGAGCTGGAGTGGGTCAGCGTCTATACCTTCCAGTGCCGGCGCCTCGATCGCTTCGTGCATGGGCGCGTGATCTTCGCCGGTGACGCTGCCCACCAGGTGTCTCCGTTCGGCGCGCGCGGCGCCAACAGCGGCTTCCAGGACACCGACAACCTGTGCTGGAAACTGGCGCGTGTGCTGCGCGGACAGTCGCCGGCGTCGCTGCTCGACAGCTATGACCGCGAGCGCGTCGAGGCCGCGGATGAGAACATCCTGAACTCCACGCGTGCGACCGACTTCATCACGCCCAAGAGCAATGTCAGTCGCGTGTTCCGCGATGCAGTCCTGGACCTGTCGCGCCGCTATCCGTTTGCGCGACGGCTCGTGAACAGTGGACGGCTGTCGCTTCCCACGACGCACCGCGCGAGCCCGCTGTCGACGCTCGATCGGGACGTGTTCAGCGGTGCGATGGTGCCCGGCGCCCCTGCCGCCGACGCGCCGATTCGCGTCCACGGACGCGCGGCGTGGCTGCTGAATCAGTTGGGGGGGCGGTTCGATCTTCTGGTGTTCGCTCCGGTCGCGCCCCGGTGGCTGGATGAAGTCAGGCGATCGCTCGGTAGCGAACTCAGTGTGGCGCTGGTGGTGCCGCAGGTCGCGGGCGATGAAGTCGCCGACCTCCGTGTCCTCGAGGATGTCGACGGGCTGATCCAACAGCGCTATGACAGCTCCCCCGGCGCCGCCTATCTGCTGCGGCCAGACCAGCACGTCGCGGCGCGCTGGCGTTCACCCGAGGTGGCGGAAATCCGCGAGGCACTGGCGCGTGCACAGGGACGGGGAGGGCACTGAATTGACGCTGAACACCGAACCCAACATCGCGCGCCCCGATGACTTCTATCAGGCGCTGATCGATGCGCATGCCGGCCTGACCGAGGCGCAGAGCGCCGCGCTCAATGCGCGGCTCGTCCTGCTGCTCGCCAACCAGGTGGGCGATCTCGATACGCTGCGTGCCGCGATTGCGGCAGCGCGCGATTCAGTCGCCGGCTAATCGCGCTTGGTCGCCACCAGGGGCACAACGCCTTCGACGTCGATGGCGATGCGCTTGCGGTCCGCCTCGACCGCGGCCAGCGGCGGCACTTCCCTGAGTGTGCGCAGGCTGCGGCCCGTGAGGTCCTGGTAGCTGCGCGTACCGCTCACCTTCCAGCTCACCTCCTCGTCCGACAGGTGCCGGATCACCTTGGCCGGCGTGCCGACCGCGAGCGAGCGCGGCGGAATGACCATGCCCGCCTTGACGAAGGCGCAGGCCGCGACGATCGCCGATTCGCCGATGACGGCCTCGTCCATCACGACCGCGTTCATGCCGACCATCGCATTCTTCTTCACGACGCAGCCGTGCAGGATCGCGCCGTGGCCGATGTGGCCGTCTTCCTCGACGACCGTGTCGGTACCCGGAAATCCGTGCATCACGCAGCAGTCCTGAACGTTGCTGCCGCGTTCGAGGATGATGCGGCCGAAGTCGCCGCGCAGGCTCGCGCCCGGTGCGACGTAGCAGCCCGGCCCGACGATGACGTCGCCGATCAGCGTGGCCATCGGATGCACGAACGCGGTCGGGTCGACGACCGGAACGACTCCATCTATCTCGTAGCAGGGCACAAGCGCTCCTCCGGTCGACTTTGTACTGCGCGCGCCCGCCCGGCCGCCCGAAGGGCGCGCGCCTGTTCAAACCGCCGAGGGTGCACGTGCGATGGCGAAGCCATCGCGTACACCCGAGGCGTCACGCCGCTGTATGCCAGCGTCGCTGGATAACGCGGAAGCGGTTCGCGACGAAGGCGGAATCGGTATAGCTCGCCGTCGCGGCCGGATTCGCGCCGGTCGCGTGATAGTCGGAGAACGCCGCCGACTGATTGACGTAGACGTTGCCGGTCAGGTTGATCGACAGCGACACACCGGCGCGCAGCGTTGCCGCGGTCATCGCGTCGATAACGGCCTGGTTCGTCGAGTAGAGACCCACGGTCAACGCGCCGTGTTCCTTGACCGTGCGCTCCGACAGTGCGACCGCGGCCATCGCGTCAGGCACCTTGACGACGAAGCTGATCGGGCCGAAGCGCTCCTGCAGGTAGGCGGACTCGCGGCTCGGGTCGGCCTTCAGCAGGACCGGAGTGCGAACGTCGGCCTTCGGAAACTCAGGATGGTCGATCCTGCGCGACGCGAGCACGACGTCCGCCAGCTTCGGCGCTTCCTCGATTCGCCTCAGCGTGTCGGGCGACTGGATCGCGCCGAGTACGGCGGTCGCAACCGCGGCATCGGACAGTAGCTTGTCGACGGCGGCGCCGAGATCGGCCGCGACCTGGTCGAAGCTCTTGTGGCCTTCATCGGTCTCGATGCCGCCGGCCGGAACGAAGATGTCCTGCGTCGTCGTGCACATCTGGCCGGAGTACAGGCTCAGCGTGAACGCGAGGTTCTTCAGCATCGCCTTGTAGGCGTCGGTCGATTCGATGACGACGTTGTTCACGCCGGCGAGTTCGGCATAGACCTGCGCCTGGCGCGCGTGGTCGGCGAGCCAGCGGCCGAAGGCGTTGCTGCCGGTGAAGTCGATCGACTTCACCGCCGCGTTCGTCGCCAGCGCCTGCGTGACCTTCGGGTCGTCCGTCACGGCGAGCGTCACGAGGTTCGGATCGATGCCGTTCTCGCTCAGGACCTCGCGGATGATGCGCACGCTGATCGCTGCGGGAAGAATGGCATTCGGGTGCGGCTTCACGATCACCGGGTTGCCGGTCGCGAGCGCCGCAAACAGTCCCGGATACGTGTTCCAGGTCGGAAACGTGCCGCAGCCGATGACCAGCGCCACGCCGCGCCCGACGATCTCGAAGCGCTTCTCCATGACAATTGGCGGGTTCTTGCCCTGTGGCTTTTCCCAGCGCGCTTCGTGAGGGACGAAGCTCATTTCACGCCAGGCGTAGGCGACCGCTTCGAGACCGCGATCCTGTGCATGAGGACCGCCAGCCTGGAAAGCCATCATCCAGCCCTGGCCGGTCGTGAACATCACCGTGTAGGCGATCTCAAAGCTGGCCTGGTTGATTCGCGCGAGCGCCTCGAGGCAGACGCCGGTGCGGCCAGCCGGGCCGAGCCGTTGCCATGCGGGCATCGCGGCAAGCCCGGCGTCGATCAGGGCCTGCGGGTCGCAGGCCGGGTACTCGATGCCGAGCAGAACGCCGTACGGCGACTGCTCGCTCGCCACCCAGCCTGACTGGCCCGGCTGCCTGAGTTCGAAGCGGTGGCCGCAGTGGGCCAGTGCGGCGGCCTTGCCCTCGTCGTTGGCGGTCTCGCCATAGACCTTCGGGCTGGGCTGTTCGGGGAAGGCGCTCCAGTAGCCGCGCACCTGAATGGCGTTGAGGGCGCCGTCGAGCGTGGCGCGATGCTTCGCGAATAGCGGGTGCGTCAACGGGTTCTCCTGTTGTGTTGCAGCGCGGAGCCTGAAATCACGGTTCGGGCCGGCAGCGTGCTTGTCAGCGGGGAACCGGCAACGCTACTATTGATTGAACGGTCGGTCAACGAATCGCAGCCTGATGGGTGCATCGTCGCCGCACCGGCCGAGGAGACTGCACGATGGCATCGTACGAGACCGTCCGCCTGGATGTGGTGGACGGCGTGGCAACGCTGACACTCAACCGCCCGGAGCGGCTGAACAGCTTCACCGTGGCGATGCACGGCGAAGTGCGTGGCGCGCTCGATGCCGCCGATGCGGATCCGGCGGTGCGATGCCTGGTTCTCACGGGCGCGGGGCGGGGCTTCTGCGCAGGCCAGGACCTCGCCGACCGCGCCGTGGCACCCGGCAGCGACGCGCTCGACCTCGGCGCGTCGATCGAGAACTACTACAAGCCGATGCTGCTGCGCCTGCGGCGCCTGCGGATGCCGACCGTCTGCGCGGTCAACGGCGTGGCGGCGGGCGCCGGCGCGAACATTCCTTTCGCGTGCGACCTCGTTTTCGCCGCGAAGTCGGCCAGCTTCATCCAGTCGTTCTCCAAGCTCGGTCTGGTGCCCGACTGCGGCGGCACCTGGTGGCTGCCGCGGCTGGTTGGTCCGGCGCGGGCGATGGGTCTGGCGCTGCTGGGCGACAAGCTCTCGGCCGCGCAGGCCGAGGAGTGGGGCCTGATCTGGCGCGCGGTCGAGGACGACGAACTGATGCCGACCGCTCTGGCGGCGGCGCGCCAGCTTGCAACCGGGCCGACGCGCAGCTATGTCCGCACGCGCGAGGCCGTTGAGGCGAGCATGAAGCTGTCGTTCGAAGCGTCGCTCGATCTCGAACGCGACTATCAGCGCGAACTCGGCCGCTCGGCCGACTATCGCGAGGGCGTGTCGGCGTTCATGGAAAAGCGCGCGCCGCGCTTCAGCGGGAGCTAGCGATGGCGCCGGCTTTGTCGCGGGAGACGGTGATCGGCGTCGTCGGCGCCGGCGCCATGGGGGCCGGTATCGCGCAGGTCGCGGCACAGGCCGGTCATCGCGTGCTGCTGGCCGACGCCCAGGCGGGCGCGGTCGAGCGCGCGGTTGCCGCGATGTCCAAGGGGCTGCAGGCGCTTGCGGGGCGCGGCAAGGTCAGCGCGGAGGATGCACAGGCCGTGCCTGCGCGCATCCAGCCGGCGGAATTGATGGACTTTGCGGCGTGCGGCCTCGTCATCGAGGCGATCGTCGAAGACCTCGGCGTCAAGCGGGCGCTGCTGGCGCAGCTGGAAGGGATCGTCAGTCCCGGCTGCATTCTGGCGACCAACACCTCGTCGCTGTCGGTGACGGCGATCGCGGCGGGGCTGAAGAATCCGGGCCGTGTCGTCGGCATGCACTTCTTCAATCCGGCCACGCGCATGAAGCTGGTCGAGGTGATCAGCGGTGTCGAGACAGCGCCCGAGATCGCGGAGGCGGTGTTCGCTACATCTGAGGCCTGGGGCAAGAAGCCCGCCTTTGCGAAGTCCACGCCGGGGTTCATCGTCAACCGCATCGCGCGGCCGTTCTACGGCGAGGCGTGGCGCGCCTACACCGAAGGCGCTGCGGACCCGGCAACGATCGACGCGATCGTGCGCGACTGCGGCGGCTTCCCGATGGGACCGTTCGAGCTGATGGATCTGATCGGACACGACGTGAATCTCGCGGTCAGCACGTCGGTGTTCGAGGCCACGTTCGGCGAGCGTCGTTATGCGCCGTCGCTGGCGCAGCAGGAACTCGTGCGTGCCGGCCGGCTCGGCCGCAAGACCGGGCGCGGCATCTATGACTACCGGGATGGCGTGGCGCTGCCCGCCCCACAGGTCGAGGCCGGCTCCGAGCCGGTGCAACGCGTGGTCGCCGTCGGTTCGCTCGGCATTGCCACGCCGATCATCACGCGGCTCGAGGCCGCCGGTGTCGATGTCGTGCGGGTGCAGGGGCCGCGCGCGGCGCAGGATGTCTCGTCGGGCTGGCTGGAGATCGGCCCGGCGCGATTGATGATGACCGATGGCCGTCCGGCGACGCGCCGCGCAATGGAAGAGAAGCACGAGCACCTTGTGCTGTTCGACCTGGCGCTCGATTACGCCGACGACGCCGCGCCTTGGCCTGGCGCGTGCCGACCAGTGCGGCATGGCGGCATTCCGGACGGTGTGCGCGACGCTGGCGCGTGCCGGCTTCGCCTGCTCACCACTCGATGACGTGGCGGGACTCGTCGTCATGCGCCTGACCGCGATGCTTGTCAACGAGGCGGCCGACGCCGTCGCGCACGGCGTGTGCAGCGCCGATGCGATCGACGTGGCGATGCGCTACGGCGTCAACTATCCACGCGGCCCGATGGAATGGTCTGAACAGGTTGGCCTGCGCGTCTTCGCGCGGGCGCTGGCGAATCTGCGCGAGCACTACGGCGAGGAGCGCTACCGCACTTCCGCCTTGATCACCCGCAAGGGCTACACCGGGGCATCTTTTCATGACTGATTCGATGGCACACGACGCGCATGCGATCGCCGAGGCGGTGAAGCTCGGCATGTTCATGGACGATGCGGCCTCGCGCGGGCTCGGCATGCACATCGAGGCCGTCGGCCCCGGCTATGCGCGCATCGCGATGACGGTGCGGCCCGACATGCTGAACGGCTTCAAGATCTGCCACGGCGGCTTCATCACGACGCTGGCCGATTCGGCCTTCGCGTTCGCCTGCAACAGCTACAACGAGGTGACCGTCGCCTCGGGCATTGTCGTGGACTTCCTGGCGCCGGCGCACGAGGGCGATCGCCTGGTGGCCGAGTGCCATGAAGTGGCGCGCACCGGACGCACCGGTGTCTACGACATCAAGGTCACGAACCAGGACGGCAAGGCGGTTGTCGTGATGCGGGGCCGCTCGCACACGATGAAGGGCAAGCAGGTGGTTCAGCTCTGAGGAGGGGAATCATGCCGGTCAAGAAGCCATCGCCCGCCGACCTCGAGCCGATCGAGCGCGCCCCACGTGCCGAACTGCAGGCATTGCAGCTCGAGCGCCTGCGCTGGTCGCTCAACCACGCGTACGAGAACGTCCCGCACTACCGCACGGCGTTCGACGCCGCGAAGGTGAAGCCGTCGCGACCTGAAGACGCTGGCGGACCTGGCGAGGTTCCCGTTCACGCTGAAGAAGGACCTGCGCGACAACTACCCGTTCGGCCTGTTCGCCGTGCCGCGTGAGAAGGTGGTGCGGTTGCACGCGTCGAGCGGAACGACCGGCAAGCCGACGGTCGTCGGCTACACGGCAAAGGACATCGACACCTGGGCGACTGTCATGGCGCGCTCGATCCGCGCCGCGGGCGGCCGCGCCGGCGACATCGTGCATGTGTCGTACGGCTACGGATTGTTCACCGGCGGACTCGGCGCGCACTACGGCGCGGAGAAGCTCGGCTGCACGGTGATCCCGATTTCGGGCGGCATGACCGAGCGGCAGGTGCAGATCATTGCCGACTTCAAGCCCGACATCATCATGGTGACGCCGTCGTACATGCTGGCGATCGCCGAGGAAATGGAAAAGCAGGGCATGGACCCGAAGCAGTCCTCGCTCTCGATCGGCATTTTCGGCGCCGAGCCGTGGACCCCGGCGATGCGGACGGCGATCGAGGCCAAGACTTCGCTCGACGCGATCGACATCTATGGACTGTCGGAGATCATCGGGCCGGGAGTCGCGCAGGAGTGCATCGAGACCAAGGACGGTCTCACGGTGTGGGAAGACCACTTTTATCCGGAGATCATCAACCCGGACACCGGCGAAGTGCTGCCCGAAGGCGAGAAGGGCGAGCTGGTCTTTACCTCGCTGACGAAGGAGGCGTTGCCGATGATCCGCTATCGCACGCGCGATCTGACGCGGCTGCTGCCGCCGACCGCGCGCAGCATGCGGCGCATCGAGAAGATCACCGGCCGCTCGGACGACATGCTGATCATCCGCGGCGTGAACCTGTTCCCGACGCAGGTCGAGGACCTGATCCTGAAGCAGCCGGAGCTGGAGCCGTATTACACGCTCGAGGTCACGCGACCCGGCAACATGGACGAATTGACCGTGCACGTCGAGATGGGCACCGAGCTTGCGAACGGCAGCCAGGAATCGCGGCACGCTGCCGCACGCAAGCTGGAACACAACGTCAAGGCCTACATCGGCATCAGTGCCACCGTGCGGCTGGCGCTGCCGATGGGACTGGAACGTTCGGTCGGCAAGGCAAAACGCATCATCGACCGCCGGCCGAAACAGTAGAAAGGGAACGCGATGTATACGCAGGCGATGGACATACCGTCTCCAGAACGGGACGAGGCTCAGGGCGCGCGCGGGCCGCGTTCGCTGAAAGAGGCTGAATACGAAGCCGAGTTCGACGCGAAGGTCGCGCGCGGGGAATTCATTGAAGCCAAGGACTGGATGCCGGAGGGCTACCGCAAGACCCTGGTCCGCCAGATCAGCCAGCACGCGCACAGCGAGATCGTCGGCATGCTGCCGGAAGGCAACTGGATCACGCGCGCGCCGACGTTGAAGCGCAAGGCCATATTGCTGGCAAAGGTGCAGGACGAGGGCGGCCACGGCATGTATCTGTACGCCGCAGCCGAGACGCTCGGTGTCGCGCGCGACGACCTCGTCGACGCGCTGCACTCGGGCAAGGCGAAGTACTCGTCGATCTTCAATTACCCGACGCTCAACTGGGCCGACATCGGCGTCATCGGCTGGCTGGTCGACGGCGCGGCGATCATGAACCAGATCCCGCTGTGCCGTTGCAGCTACGGCCCGTACGCGCGCGCGATGATCCGCATCTGCAAGGAAGAGTCGTTCCACCAGCGCCAGGGCTACGACCTGCTGCTGACGATGATGAAGGGCACGGCCGAGCAGCGCGCGCTGGTGCAGGACGCCGTGAACCGCTGGTGGTGGCCGAGCCTGATGATGTTCGGCCCGCACGACAAGGACTCGACGCACTCGGGCGACTCGATCAAGTGGGGCATCAAGCGCATCAGCAACGACGACCTGCGGCAGAAGTTCGTCGACGCCACCGTGCCGCAGGCCAAGGTGCTCGGCGTCACGCTGCCCGACCCGGCGCTGAAGTTCAACGAGGAGCGCGGCGAGCATGGACATTGGGACTTCGGCCCGATCGACTGGGCCGAGTTCTGGAACGTCGTCAACGGCCACGGCCCGCTGAACCGCGATCGCCTCACCGACCGCGTGCAGGCGTGGGAAGACGGCGCCTGGGTGCGCGAAGCCGCGCTCGCGCACGCCGACAAACAGCGCCGCCGCGACCGCCTCGCCGCATGATGATGCAAGCTACAAGATGCATCGGGGGGTTCCAAGGGGGCGCAGCCCCCTTGCATCCCAGTAATGCCCCGCGGCCATTGGCGATTACCGAAGCCGTGATCGCTGCAGACCGAAATAGACAGAAGGAATGGAAATGACAGAAGTGAGCCGCCAATGGCCCCTTTGGGAGGTTTTCATCAGGAGCAAGAACGGCCTCGACCACAAGCACTGCGGCAGCGTGCACGCGCCGGACGCGAGGATGGCGCTTGCAGAACGCGCGCGATGTCTACACGCGGCGGCTCGAGGGCGTCAGCATCTGGGTCGTGCGCGCCGATCACATCGTCGCCAGCGACCCCGACGCCAAGCCCGAGATGTTCGACCCGGCCGAGGACAAGATCTATCGGCACCCGACGTTTTACAAACTCCCGGATGAAGTGAATCACATGTGAGGCGGCGATGAGTACCACTACTGCGGCTACTGCCGCGCACCTCGATTACGTCCTGCGCATTGCCGACACGTCACTGATCCTCGGCCAGCGCCTGTCGGAGTGGTGCGGCCACGGACCGGTCATCGAGGAAGACATCGCACTGACCAACGTCGCGCTCGACCTGATCGGCCAGGCGCGCCTGCTGCTCACGCACGTCGGCAGGCTCGAAGGCAAGGGCCGCGACGAGGACCAGCTCGCCTTCCTGCGCACCGAGCCGCAGTACCGCAACCTGACGATCGTCGAACTGCCGAACGCCGACTTCGCGCGCACGATCCTGCGCAACTTCCTCGTCGCGGCCTGGCAGCGCGAGCTGTGGCAGGGGCTCGCGAATTCGGCCGATGCCGAGCTTGCGGCGATCGCTGCCAAGAGCCTGAAGGAGACGCGCTACCACCTGCAGCACGCGGCGGACTGGACGGTGCGCCTGGGCGACGGCACCGAGGAATCGCACGGCCGCATGCAGCGCGCGCTCGACTACCTCTGGCCCTACACGGCCGAGTTCTTCAGCGCCTCGGCCGAAGACCTGGCCATCGCCTCCGCAGGAATCGGGCCGGCCTGGTCGAGCCTGGAAGCTGCATGGGACGCCGCCGTGCGCCCGGTGCTCGAGGTCGCAACGCTGACGGTGCCGGTGCGCACGCCGTTCCTCTCGCGCGGCAAGACTGGCCAGCACACCGAGTTCATGGGCCACCTGCTGACGGAGATGCAGTACCTGCAGCGCACGTACCCCGGCGGGACCTGGTAGCGCACATCGCGATGCTGACCTCCGCGCAAGCCTGGGACATCCTCGATCGTGTCCCCGATCCCGAGATCCCCGTCATCTCCGTGACGGAGCTCGGCATCGTGCGCGATGTGCAGGTGGGCGCCGACGGTGTCGACGTCGTCGTCACGCCGACTTACTCGGGTTGCCCGGCGACCGAGGTCATCGAGCGCTCGATCCGCGAAGCGCTGAGCGCGGCCGGCGCTGGCGAGGTGCGGGTCACGACCAAGCTGGCGCCCGCGTGGACCACCGACTGGATCGGGCCGGCCGCGCAGGAAAAACTGCGTGCCTATGGCATTGCGCCGCCCGGGCCCAGGCAGGCCGGCGACGCGCAGCCGCTGCAGTTCATGCCGCGTGTCGCGTGCCCGCGCTGTGGCAGTGCCGAGACCGAGCGCCTGTCGCAGTTCGGTGCGACGGCCTGCAAGGCGCTGTATCGCTGCCGGTCCTGTCGCGAACCGTTCGAATTCTTCAAGCCGCTCTGAGCCCATCCGATGTCGCCCCGCTTTCACAGTCTTCGCATTGCTGAAGTCCGGCGCGAAACGCCGGATTGCGTCAGCCTCAAGTTCGATATCCCCGGCGGCCTCGCCGACGAGTATCGCTTTGTCCAGGGCCAGCATCTCGCGCTCAGGACGCAGCTCGACGGCGAGGAACTGCGTCGCTCGTACTCGATCTGTGCCGGCTGCGACGACGGCGAACTGCGGGTCGCGGTCAAGCGGGTGCCGGGCGGGCGCTTCTCGGTGTGGGTGAACGAGAAGCTGAAGCCGGGCGATGCGATCGACGTGATGACGCCCGAAGGCCGGTTCTTCACGCCGTTGGCGGCGGAGCATGACCGCCATTACGTCGCGTTCGCTGCAGGCAGCGGCATCACGCCCGTTCTGTCGCTGATCCGGACCACGCTGGCGCGCGAGCCGCGTTCGCGTTTCACGCTGGTCTACGGCAACCGTCGCCAGGCGAGCGTGATGTTCCACGAGGCGCTCGAAGACCTGAAGGACCGCTACCTGACCCGCTTTCGCCTTTACAACGTCTTCTCGCGGGAGGAGCAGGACGTGGCGCTATTCAACGGGCGCATCGATGCCGCCAAGGTGCAGCAATTCATCGCCGCGCTGATCCCGGTCGCGACGGTCGACGAGGCGTTCGTCTGCGGCCCGGCCTCGATGATCGACGAGGTCGAGCAGGCGTTGCTCGCCGCCGGACTGGCGCGCGAGCATGTCCATGTCGAGCGCTTCGGCGTGCCGGGGGCCGCCGCAACGGCGCCGATCGACGATGCGGCAGCGGCAGAAGCCAAGCTCACGCTGGTGATCGACGGCGTCAGGCGCGAGGTCGACTTCCACCGCGGCCAGCATTCGATCCTCGAGGCGGGCCGCGCGGCGGGGCTCGACCTGCCGTATTCATGCAAGGGCGGCATGTGCAGCACCTGCCGCGGCAAGCTGCTCGAAGGCCAGGTGAGAGATGGCCAAGAACTACGCGCTCGAGCCGCATGAGGTCGCGGCGGGCTTTGTGCTGACCTGCCAGTCGTACCCGCTGACCGAGCGGGTGCTGATCTCCTACGACGAGCGATAGCCGTGGCCCGTCGCAAGGCAGCGAGCTTCGACGCGCAGCGCGGTGCGATCCGCGATGCGGCCGCGCGCCTGTTCGCCGACGCGGGCTACGCCTCGACCTCGGTGGCGGACATCGCGGCGGCCTGCGGGGTATCCAAGGCGCTGCTGTACCACTACTACCGCGACAAGGAACATCTGCTGTTCGACATCGCCGAGAGCTACACGGAACGGCTGCAGCAGATCGTCGACGAAGTCGGCGGAGAGGGGCTGCCCGCCGTCGCGCAACTGCGGCGCCTGATCGCACGCTTCATGGCCGAGTATGAACACTCGGCGGCACGCCATCGCGTGCTGGTGCAGGATGTGAAGTACCTCTCGCGCCCCCACCGCACGCGGGTCGTGGCACGGCAGCGTGCCGTCGTTGACGGCTTTGCGCGCGTCGTCGGCGAACTCGCCCCCGCAGCAGCGCCGGCGGCACTGCACAAGCCGCTGACGATGATGCTCTTCGGCATGATGAACTGGACCTTCACCTGGCTGCGCGATCGCGGGCCGCTGCGCTACGAGGACCTCGCGCCGGTGGTGGCGGACCTTTTCCTCGGTGGGCTCGGCCGGGTCCGGGCCCCGCTGCGACCGGTCGCCGCGAAGCGCGCAATGCGGGCACGAACTCCCACCCACCTGGAGGCAAGCGCATGAGCGCTGCACGGCCGTCCCGAAAGCGCTCGCGTCCTCCGCGGGGGGACCGCCCGCAGGGCGAGGGGGCAACATGAGCGCTGCACGGCCGTCCCGAAAGCGCTCGCGTCCCCCGCGGGGGGACCGCCCGCAGGGCGAGGGGGCAACATGAGCGAGGCTTACCTGTGTGACGGCGCGAGAACGCCAATCGGCCGCTATGGCGGTGCGCTGGCGAGCGTCCGTACCGACGACCTTGCGGCGATTCCCCTGAAGGCGCTGGTCGCGCGCAACGCCGGCGTGGACTGGGCGGCATTGGATGACGTCTACTACGGCTGCGCCAACCAGGCGGGCGAAGACAACCGCAACGTCGCGCGCATGGCGGTACTGCTGGCCGGACTGCCGGAGTCGGTGCCGGCGGCGACAGTCAACCGCCTGTGCGGTTCGAGCATGGACGCCGTCGCGTTGTGTGCGCGAGCGATCCGGGCCGGTGAGGCCGAGCTGATGGTGGCGGGCGGTGTCGAAGGCATGACGCGCGCGCCGTTCGTGATGCCGAAGGCCGACAGCGCTTACTCGCGGAGCAACGCGGTCTTCGACACGACGCTCGGCTGGCGCTTCGTCAATCCGGTTCTGAAGCAGCAGTTCGGCATCGATTCCATGCCCGAGACCGCCGAGAATGTGGCGGCCGAATTCGGTATTGCGCGCGCTGACCAGGATGCGTTCGCGCTGCGGTCGCAGCAGCGCTACGCGGCCGCGCGGGCGCGGGGCTACTTCGCCGGCGAGATCGTCCCGGTGACGATCCCGGGGCGCAAGGGCGACACGGTCGTCACGGAAGACGAGCATCCGCGCGAGACCACGCTGGAGGCACTCGCCAGGTTGAAGGGCGTGGTGAAGCCAGACGGCACGGTCACCGCCGGCAACGCCTCGGGCATCAACGACGGCGCCGTCGCGGTGCTGATTGCGAGCGAGCGCGCCGCGGCGCGGCACGGACTGAAGCCATTGGCGCGCATTGTCGGTGCCGCGACGGCGGGGGTGCCACCGCGCATCATGGGCATCGGCCCGGCGCCAGCGACGAAGAAGTTGCTGGAGCGGCACGGCCTGAAAGTCGCCGACGTGCAGGTGTTCGAGCTCAACGAGGCATTCGCCGCGCAGGCGCTGGCGGTGACGCGTCAGCTCGGCCTCGTCGACGACGCCGCTCACGTCAATCCGAACGGTGGTGCAATCGCGCTCGGCCATCCGCTCGGGGCCTCGGGCGCGCGGATTGTGCTGACGGCGGCGCGCCAGCTCGCGGCAACCGGCGGGCGTTACGCAGTGGCCACGATGTGCATCGGTGTCGGGCAGGGAATCGCCCTGCTTGTTGAAAGGGTTTGAATTTGTTCTTATTCGCTTCCCCACCGCGTTGAATCGACCGCCGTGCAAACGGCGCCGCCGTATTACCCATAAGAGGAGACACATGAAGTTCACCACCCAGTTTTTGGCAGCCATCCTGGCGACCGCAAGCGCCGGCGCTGTGCTTGCGCAGGACATCAAGGTCGGCGTCACGCTGTCCGCGACCGGCCCAGCCGCTTCGCTCGGCATCCCCGAGCGCAACACCTTCGCGTTGATGCCGCAGACCATCGGCGGCAAGAAAGTGCAGTACATCGTTCTCGACGACGCATCGGATACGACGACGGCGGTCAAGAACACGCGCAAGTTGATTTCCGAGGACAAGGTCGATGTCGTCGTGGGGTCGACCACCTCGCCGAACTCGCTGGCGATGATCGACGTGGTTGCCGAGACGGAGACGCCGATGATCGCGATGGCGGCATCGAGCCGCATCGTCGAGCCGGTCGATGCCAAGAAGCGCTGGGTCTTCAAGACACCGCAGAACGACCAGCAGATGGCGCTGGTCATTGTCGGTGACATGATCAATCGCGGTGTGAAGACCGTCGGCTTCATCGGCTTCGCAGACGCGTACGGCGAAGGATGGTGGAACGAATTCAGCAAGATCGCCGAGACGCGCGGGCTGAAGGTGGTCGCCAACGAGCGGTACCAGCGCGCCGACACCTCGGTCACGGGCCAGGTTCTGAAGCTGGTCGCGGCGAAGCCCGATGCGATCCTGATCGCCGGATCAGGGACGCCGGCTGCATTGCCGCAGAAGGCGCTGAAGGAACGTGGCTATGCCGGCAAGGTCTACCAGACGCACGGCGTGGCCAACAACGACTTCCTGCGTGTCTGCGGCAAGGATTGCGAAGGCACGCTGCTGCCGGCCGGTCCGGTGCTGGTCGCCGCTCAGCTGCCAGCCGATCACCCGGTGAAGAAGTCGGCGCTGACCTATATCGACGCCTATGAGAAGGCCAACGGCAAGGGCAGCGTTTCGACCTTCGGTGCGCACGCCTGGGACACCGGGATCCTGCTGCAGGCCGCGATTCCAGTTGCGCTCAAGACCGCACAACCCGGTACCAAGGAGTTCAAGGTCGCACTGCGCAACGCACTCGAAGGCGTCAAGAATACGGCCGGGGCGCACGGCATCTTCAACATGAGTCCGAACGATCACCTCGGCCTGGACCAGCGCGCCGCAGTCATGGTGATGATCCAGAACGGGACGTGGGTGCTGCAGAAGTAGCGCGGCGGGTGCATACGGCGCCGCCGGCGCTGTTCCTGTACCTGCGCCGACTGAGTGGCCTGCCAGGAGCGCGATCGGTCGTCCGATCGCGCTTTTTTACTGCAACGGCATAGAGACAGGACGCCGTGAATTTCGACATCGCTCTGCTGCTCGCGCAGGATGGCATCACTAACGGTGCCATCTATGCGCTGCTGGCGCTGGCACTGGTGCTGGCATTCGCAGTGACCAGGGTGATCTTCATTCCGCAGGGGGAATTTGTCGCCTACGGGGCGTTGACACTGGTCGCGGTGCAGGCGGGGCAGCTGCCGGGCACCGTTTGGCTGCTGCTGGTGGCCGGTACGCTGGTCACGCTGATCGAAGCGGGCTCCACGCTCCGAACCCGTCAGTGGCGGCGCCTCGGCGGCGTCGCGCTGTGGAATCTCGCCTACCCGCTCGCGTTGTGGGCACTGCTGTGGGCGATGCCGGCGGCGACCTGGCCGATGCCTTTGCAGATCCTGGCGGCGCTCGCGATTGTCGTTCCGCTGGGTCCGATGATCTATCGACTTGCCTATCAGCCGCTGGCCGAGGCGCCAGTGCTGATCCTGCTGATCGTATCGGTGGCGGTGCATGTGGTGATGCTGGGCCTGGGGCTGCTGATGTTCGGTGCCGAGGGGTCGCGCACGCCGCCTTTCACCGAGGGCAACGTGCAGCTCGGGGGACTGAGTGCCAGCGCGCAGTCGCTGTGGGTCATCGGGTCTTCGCTCGGACTGATTGCCCTGCTTTACTTCCTGTTTGAACGCACGATCTACGGCAAGGCGCTGCGCGCCACCGCCGTGAATCGTCGTGGCGCAAAGCTCATGGGCATCCCGACCGAGTTCGCCGGCCGGCTTTCGTTCTTCCTTTGCGCACTGATCGGCGCCTTTTCCGGCATCCTGATCGCGCCGATCACGACGATCTATTACGAGAGCGGTTTCCTGATGGGGCTGAAGGGATTCGTAGGCGCCATCATCGGAGGCCTGGCGAGCTACCCCGTGGCGGCCGCCGGGGCTTTGCTGGTCGGGCTGCTCGAGTCGTATTCGTCGTTCTGGGCCAGCGCCTACAAGGAAGTGATCGTGTTCACACTGATCATTCCGGTTCTCCTGTGGCGGTCACTGCGCACGCATCACGTCGAGGAGGACGAGTGATGCGAGGGCTGCGTTCTTCGTGGATGGTCGCGGCGTTCCTTGTCGTCGCCGCCGTGGCGCCCTTCGTGCTGCCCGAGTTCTCGATCACACTCGCCAACTACATCGGGTTGTATGCACTGGTGGCGCTCGGCCTCGTGCTGCTGACTGGAGTTGGCGGCCTGACCTCATTCGGCCAGGCGGCCTTCGTCGGGTTGGGAGCCTACGCGACGGCGGTGCTCTCGACCGCCACGCTGCCATCGTGGCTGGCCTGGCTCGGCGCTTCGCCTTGGTTGGGGCTCCTGGTCGGCATCGCGCTGACGCTCGCCGTGGCTGCGATCCTTGGGTTACTGACACTGAGGCTCTCGGGACACTACCTGCCGCTGGGCACGATCGCCTGGGGCATCAGCCTGGCGTTTTTGTTCGGCACGTCCGAAACGCTCGGCGGCTACACCGGGCTATCGGGCGTACCGCCAATTGCCATCTTCGGCTGGAAGCTCGAGAGCGGGCGGGAGATCTACTACCTGATCTGGGCCTTCCTGCTGGCCGGCATCTTCACGTCACGCAACCTGCTCGACTCGCGCGAGGGTCGCGCGATTCGCGCGCTCAAGGGCGGCATGGTGATGGCCGAGTCGATGGGCGTGAACACTTCGGCTTCGCGCATGGTGGCGTTCGTGCTCGCGGCACTGATGGCCTGCGCGTCCGGCTGGCTCTACGCCCACATGCAGCGCTTCGTGAATCCGACGCCGTTTTCGCTGCCCGTGGGCATCGAATACCTGTTCATGGCGGTGATCGGTGGCGCCGGCTATGTCTGGGGCGCGCTGCTGGGCGCCGCGGTGATTACCGTCTCAAAGACCTGGCTGCAGGACATCCTCCCGCAGATCGTCGGGCAGGCCGGCAACTTCGAAGTCATCGTCTATCGGCATCCTGATGATCATCATCCTGCAGCGCGCGCCTGATGGCCTTTGGCCGGTCATTGCCAGGCGTTTCCCGCTGCGCAAGGCGCGGCGCGTCATTGCCCCCGAGGTGCCGCCGCTGGCGCGACGTCCGGTTCCGGCGGCCGGCGAGTCGCTGCTCGAGGTGCAGGGTGCGACCAAACGCTTCGGAGGGCTGGTCGCAGTCAATGGGATGGACCTGCAGGTGAAGGCGGGCGAAATCGTCGCGCTGATCGGACCGAACGGCGCCGGCAAGAGCACGATGTTCAATCTCATTTCCGGTGTGCTCGAGGCGACGGCCGGCGTCTTCCGTTTCCGCGGCAGGGACGTGGCCGGCCGCTCGTCGCGCGAGATCGCCAGACTAGGCCTGTCACGCACGTTCCAGCACGTGCGCCTTCTGCCGCAGATGACCGTCGTCGACAATGTCGCGATCGGCGCGCATCGCCGCGAGTACCCCGGGCTGCTGGCCGGGGTACTCGGCGGTGCCTGGCGGCTCGACCGGCGCGACGAAGCGCGCCTGCTCGCCGAGGCCGCGCGGCAGATCGAGCGCGTCGGCCTCGCCGATCACATGTTCGATGCTGCGGGATCGTTGCCGCTCGGCAAGCAGCGCATCCTCGAGATCGCGCGCGCGCTCTGCTCCGATCCCTGCCTCCTGTTGCTCGACGAGCCGGCCGCGGGACTGCGATACCTCGAGAAACGCGCGCTGGCGGACCTGCTGCGCAAACTCAAGGGCGAAGGCCTGTCGATCCTGCTGGTCGAGCACGACATGGACTTCGTCATGGGACTCGTCGACCGTGTGACCGTCATGGACTTCGGGCAGAAGATCGCAGAAGGGCTGCCCGAGCAGGTGCAGCGCGACCCGCGTGTGCTCGAGGCCTACCTCGGCGGCATCGATGAGAAGGACGTGGCATGAGTGACCAGCGCTGCGCGCATTGCCCGCTCCGGCGCCCGTCGAGCTCCCGCTGCCCAGCCCGCCCGGAGGCGCGCGAGACACCTCAACCCATGACCAGCGAACGCGTCCTCGAAGTGCGCGACCTGTCGGTGGCCTACGGCAAGGTCGAGGCGGTGTCGAATGCCAACCTCGACGTCGGCGTCGGCCAGATCGTGACCGTCATCGGCCCCAACGGGGCCGGCAAGACGACGCTGCTCGCGGCGGTCATGGGTGCGCTGCCGGCGAACGGAACCGCGCGCGGTGTCGTGCGCTTCGACGGCGTGGTCGAACCGCAGGCCTCGGTCGAATCGATGGTGGCGCGCGGCATGACGCTGGTGCCGGAGAAGCGCGAACTCTTCGGCGAGATGACCGTCGAGGACAACCTGCTGCTCGGTGCGTTCCAGCGCTATCGCTCCGGCAAGCGCGACCACGGCGCGACGATGGCGGAGGTGTACGCGCTCTTTCCGCGCCTGCAGGAGCGCCGCACGCAGCTCGCCGGAACGCTGTCGGGCGGTGAGCGACAGATGCTGGCCGTCGGCCGGGCGCTGATGGCCAAGCCACGCCTGCTGATGCTCGATGAACCTTCGCTGGGGCTGGCGCCGCGCATCGTGCGAGAGATCTTCCACATCATCGTCGAGCTGAAGCGGCGCGGCGTGTCGATCCTGCTGGTGGAGCAGAACGCGCGCGCCGCGCTGCAGATCGCCGATTACGCGTATGTGCTCGAGACCGGCGAAGTGGTGCTCGACGGACCGGCGGGCGCGCTCGCGAACGACCCCCGCGTCATCGAGAGCTACCTCGGCCTCGGCCAGAAGCACTGATCGAAGCGCTCACGCCCGATCGCTCGGACCCGCTGCCTCTCCACGCCTCGAGACCCACGCGATGGACGTGATCGACACGGTGGTGGTCGGTGCCGGCGTGATCGGGCTGGCCTGTGCTGACGCCCTGGCCCGCGCCGGCCGCGAGGTCGTCGTCGTGGAGGCCGACTCCCGTTACGGCAGCGGCATCTCCTCGCGCAACAGCGAGGTCATCCACTCCGGCATCTACTACCCGCCAGGTTCCGAGAAGGCCCGGCTCTGCGTGGCGGGCCGCCAGAGGCTCTACGAGTTCTGCGCCGGGCACGGCGTGCCGCACCGTCGCTGCGGAAAACTGATCGTGGCGACGAAGGACGCGCAGCGCGCAGAGCTGGAGCAACTGCAGGCGCGCGGACTCGCCAATGGCGTCGAGGGGCTGCGGCTGCTCGATCGCGGCGAGGTGCAGCGGCTGGAGCCCCATCTCACCTGTGTCGCGGCGCTGCTGTCGGAGTCGACCGGCATTGTCGACAGCCATGCCTTGATGACCGCGCTGCTCGGGCGGGCGCAGCAGCACGGCGCCAGCCTGGTGCTGCGGACGCGCTTCGATTCCGCCACTGCGATGGCGGACGCTGGATTCGAGGTTCGCCTCGCTGATGCCGATGGCACCGCGCGCTTTCTCGCCCGGCGGCTGGTCATCGCCGCCGGCCTCACCGCGCCTTCGGCGGCGGCACGCATCGAGGGCTTCCCGGCGCACCGGCTGCCAATCGAGCGCTACGCCAAGGGCAACTACTTCGCGTTGTCTGGCCGCGCGCCGTTCTCGCGGCTGATCTACCCGGTACCCGAGAAGGACGGTCTTGGCGTGCACCTGACGCTGGACCTGGCGGGGCAGGCGCGCTTTGGGCCCGATGTCGAGTGGATCGGCGCGCCGGACTACTCCGTCTCCACGGAGCGACTGCCGGACTTCTATCGTGCAATCCGCACGTACTGGAGCGGATTGGCCGACGGCCAGTTGCGCCCCGACTATGCGGGCGTGCGTCCGAAGATCTATGCACGGGACCAGCCGGCGGCCGACTTCGACATCGCCGGGCCGGCCGCGCACGGTCTCGCCGGACTTGTGTGCCTGTTCGGCATCGAGTCGCCCGGGCTCACAGCGGCGCTGGCGATCGGCGAGGTCGTTGCAGAGCAGCTGGAGTGATCGGTTGCCGGGCGCCGGCAATGTGCGTCGACAGCCGGTTGAGCTACGATGGCCTCTGCGTTGGGGGTACCGCCGTGCGCGGCGGTTGAGAGAGTCCCCGGAACCTGATCCGGTTCATACCGGCGGAGGGAAACGCGGCGCTTCGAGCCGCTCCCTCCTCTCGAGGAGCACAGCATGAACGCCAATCCCAAGTTCATGGCCGCCACCGCCCAGGTGGACGAAGCCGCCGTCCAGCCACTGCCGAAGTCGCGCAAGATCTACGTCGCGG
The DNA here is from genome assembly GCA_963780715.1 of uncultured beta proteobacterium. Classification (GTDB taxonomy): domain Bacteria; phylum Pseudomonadota; class Gammaproteobacteria; order Burkholderiales; family Burkholderiaceae_F; genus JALORV01. Next base: position 64,304 of record CAWADK010000005.1, on the reverse strand, counting down.
GCTCGCGTCCCGACATCCGCGTGCCGATGCGCGAGATTGCGCAGTCGGACACGCCGCTTTATGGCGCGCCGGGTCAGGTCGAGCGCAATCCTGCGCTGTCCGTTTATGACACGTCGGGCCCGTACACCGACCCGGCAGTGAAGATCGATATCCGCTCGGGCCTCGAGCCGCTGCGCGCCACCTGGATCGCCGAGCGCCGCGACACCGAAGACCTCGGTGGGCCCAGTTCGCGTTTCGGCGTCGAGCGCCTCGCCGATCCCAAGCTGACCGAATTGCGTTTCAACCTGCATCGCAGTCCGCGCCGGGCATGCGCCGGAGCCAACGTCACGCAGATGCACTACGCGCGGCGCGGCATCGTCACGCCAGAGATGGAGTTCATCGCCATCCGCGAAAACCAGCGTGCCGAGCAGTTTTCCGAGATGCTGAAGCGCCAGCACCCGGGCATGAACTTCGGCGCGAGCCTGCCGAAGCTGATCACCCCGGAGTTCGTCCGCGACGAGGTCGCGCGCGGCCGCGCGATCATCCCGGCGAACGTCAATCACCCGGAGACCGAGCCGATGATCATCGGCCGCAACTTCCTGGTGAAGATCAACGCCAACATCGGCAACTCCGCCGTCAGCAGCTCGATCGGCGAAGAAGTCGAGAAGATGACGTGGGCGATCCGCTGGGGCGCCGACACCGTGATGGATCTTTCCACCGGCAAGCACATCCACGAGACGCGCGAGTGGATCCTGCGCAACTCGTCCGGTGCCGATCGGCACCGTGCCGATCTACCAGGCGCTCGAAAAGGTCGACGGCAAGGCGGAGGAACTGACCTGGGAAATCTTCCGCGACACGCTGATCGAGCAGGCCGAGCAGGGCGTGGACTACTTCACGATCCACGCCGGCGTGCGGCTGCCGTACATCCCGATGACGGCGAAGCGCATGACCGGCATCGTCTCGCGCGGCGGATCGATCATGGCCAAGTGGTGCCTCGTCGCATCACAAGGAGAGCTTTCTCTACACGCACTTCGAAGAGATGTGCGAGCTGATGAAGTCCTATGACGTCGCCTTTTCGCTCGGCGATGGCCTGCGGCCCGGCTCGATCTACGACGCCAACGACGAGGCGCAGATGGCGGAGCTCGCCACGCTCGGCGAACTGACGCAGGTTGCCTGGAAGCACGACGTGCAGGTGATGATCGAGGGGCCCGGCCACGTGCCGATGCACATGATCAAGCACAACATGGACGAGCAGCTGCGGCTGTGCCACGAAGCGCCGTTCTACACGCTCGGACCCCTGACGACCGACATCGCGCCCGGCTACGACCACATCACGAGTGCCATCGGCGCCGCGATGATCGGCTGGTACGGCACTGCGATGCTCTGCTACGTCACGCCGAAGGAACACCTCGGGCTGCCGAACAAGAAGGACGTCAAGGACGGCATCATGGCCTACAAGATCGCCGCTCACGCGGCCGATCTCGCCAAGGGCCACCCGGGCGCGCAGCTGCGCGACAACGCGCTTTCCAAGGCGCGCTTCGAGTTTCGCTGGGAAGACCAGTTCAATCTCGGGCTCGACCCCGACACCGCGAAGGATTTCCACGACGAGACGCTGCCCAAGGACGCGATGAAGACGGCGCACTTCTGCTCGATGTGCGGCCCGCACTTCTGCAGCATGAAGATCACGCAGGACGTGCGCGAATACGCCGAGAAGCAGGGTGTGTCGGCCGAGGCCGCGCTGGCCAGGGGCATGGAGGAAAAGGCGGTCGAGTTCGTGCGCGGCGGTGGGGATGTCTACCGCCGCGCGTGATAAGGCACATGAGCCGGCGCGCGAACTGGCGCCTGTGCGGCTTCCGGTTCGCGGTTGACTCGGCGCCGGGGCGGCAGGCGCGAGGCCGGCGGTTGCGATTGCGCGTGGTCAAGAGCGCGGCGTTCGATGCCTCCTAGACTCGGCGCGTCGCGCGCAGTTTCCAACGGGTGGCGCGGGGAGGAGTAATGCTCAATCGATGGCAGTTCAATGTCGTTGTCTTGCTGGCGGTGGTCTCACTGGTGCTTGTCATCGCCAACATGTCGCTGTTCTCTCGCAACCGCGTGCAGCAGCAGGAAATCAGTGACCGCCAGCTGTATGTCCAGCAGACCGCGCAGCTCGAGGGCCTTTACCAGCAACTGATCCGCGGCATCGCGGAGCTGTCGGCCCGCAACAACGACGCGGCGCTCGGTGCCGTGCTCGCGCGGCAGGGGATCACGTTCACCGTGACACCGACCGCCCAGCAGAACCCGAACGCGACTGATCCGGCGCAAGCGCCCGCACCGCCCGCAAGTGAGGCCGACGATGGACGAAATGCAACCGCGCGTCTCCTCGACCTTCAGCGCCTTCTGGCCGCTGCTCATCATCGGCGTTGCGACCGTGTCGTGGAGCGGTTTCCAGTCATACCAGCTGGTACGGGAGCACGAGGCGCTGAAGAAGCTGCACGCCAACCAGGAAGCCCTCGTGCAGAACGCCGTCAAGCTGCGCGCACAACTCGACGGCATCGCCGCCGATACGCAGCGTCTCGCGGATGCAGGCAACGCCAATGCCCAGGCGATCGTCGCCGAGCTGCGCCGTCGTGGCATCACGATCAATCCCGAGACGCCAGCCGGCGAGCGGCGGCGCCGAAGTCAAGAAGTAGCGTTTCCACGCCCGGCACTGCCCGGTCTAGCAAGAGGGCACGGCGCGGTATCTGGGATCGTCGTCGGCTTTCCTTACACACGTAATGTGCTTGCAGCGGCTGCGCGCGGGCTGCACGACGGTCGGGATCTCTCCGCACTGAGGCCAGCGCAGCTGCATGGGCTGCGCGCAATCCGGAGTTCTTACGTCGCGGGCAGCGCTGCGCCGCGCTGGAATTAGTGAATCCGGCGCGGGCCAAAGCCTTGTCCTGCGCCGTGCAGTCACTGCAGCGAGCCGTACCGGCGGGCGTCGCGTTGCTTTACATATGCCATTTTGCCGCTTGCCAGCTCGTGCGCGCGTGCCTTGCGCCCTTTGATTGAGATCAACGGAGGTGTTCACTGCGCAACGCTCGGCGGCTTCGCCGTCGCGGGGCAATCCTGGCTACGGCGGCGCGACCAGGAGTGAGTGACCGCGGCTAAGTGCTTGTCGCAGTTGCGATGCATCCCGTCGTGTCGTTTCCGAAGTGAGATTGAATCTCGTTCCGTCGGCTGCTTGCGGTGTCTCGGACTGTGCGGGGGTGCGCCACGAGAGTCGCAGCACGCGCCCTCTGGCATGGACGATGCAGCGTTTTGACTGAAGCTCTGCCGGCGGAGAGGGACCTCCATGAAATCGAAATTGCTACGTGCACTGACCGCACGAAGCGCGAGCATTGCCGCGACACTGGCGCTCGTCGTCATTCCTGGCGTGACGTTTGGCGCCGCGATCAACTGGTTGCCCGATGGAGATGGATTCTGGGACCTGCCGGGTAACTGGGGTGGAGGAGGGCTGCCAGGCGCGGGCGACGACGTCACGATCAACGTCGGCGGGGCGGTGGTGCGGATCATCACGCACCGCATTGGCACGACGCAGATCCGCACGATCAACAACGCGGAAACGGTCGATGTCACCAGCACTTCGACACTGACCATCTCGTCCGGAGGCCTCGGTTCGACCAACACCGGCACGCTGCAGGCCAACAACGGCACGCTCAACCTCGTTCAGAGCGCGCTGAACAATGCCGGCGGCACCCTGTCCGCGATCAATAGCGGGCGCATCAGCCTCAGCAATGGCACGGTCGTCACCGGCGGCACTCTGAGCACGGCCACGAGTGGGGCCATCCTGACGGCTCTCGGCAGTAATGCAACGCTCAATGGCGTGACGCTGGCCAGCGGCGCCCAGTACATCGGCAGCAACGCCAGCGCGACGACGCTGGTCGGCACGATCGCGAACGGCGGCACGATCACGCTGAGTTCCGGCGGGAACGCAACCGACCTGCTCATGAGTGGCAACGTCACCCTGACCGGCGCTGGCAGCGTGCTGATGGGCAATGGCATCAACAACCGCATCCTTGGAGCCGGCCGGCTGATCAACGACGTCGGACATACGATCCAGGGGGGCGGCCAGATCGGCGTGAACGCGATCGCGATCACCAACGCAGGTCTGATCGTGTCCAATCAGCCGTCAGGCCTGGAGATCAATCCAAACGCGACCGGGATGATCAATACCGGCACGCTGCGGGCAGCCAGCGGAGCGACGCTGAACCTTTCGGGCAGCGGCGGCGGTACCTTCACCAACACGGGCGGCACGATCGAGGCGCAGGCAGGCTCGACGGTGCGGCTGATCGATGGCGCCGTGATCATCGGCGGCACGCTGACGACCTCGGACAGCGGCATCATCACGACGCCCAGCGGCGGCGGGGTGCCGAACAGCGCCACGCTCAACGGCGTGACGGTTTCGAGTGGCAGCCAGTTCGTCAGCGCAACGAACAGCCAGACCACACTCGTGGGCACGATCACCAACAACGGCACGATGGCACTGGCGTCGACGGGTCTAGCTACCGACTTCCTGGTCAGTGGGGACGTGACCCTGACCGGCAGTGGCGTCGTGTCGCTTAGCGATAGCGCTGGCAACCGAATCCAAGGCGCCGGCCGGTTGATCAACGACGTCGGGCACACGATCGCTGGCTCGGGCCAGATTGGCGCGAACGCGATCGCGATCACCAACGCGGGCCTGATCGTTGCCAACCAGCCGACCGCGCTCGTGATCGACCCCAACGCGACCGGAATGATCAACACCGGCACACTGCGGGCGGCCAACGGCGCCACGCTGTTCCTGACGGGCAATGGTGGTGGTGGCTTCGACAACACCAACGGCACGATCGAGGCGCAGGCCAGCTCGACCGTGCGGCTCACCAGTGGCGCCCTCATCGTCGGTGGCACGCTGACGACATCGGGCTCCGGCGTCATCACGACGCCCAGTGGCGGCGCCGTGCAGGACACCGCGACGCTGAATGGCGTGACGATCTCCACCGGCAGCCAGTTCGTCGGTGCCGACAACAGCCAGACGACGCTGCTGAACACGATCACCAACCGAGGCACGATGGCGCTGGCCTCGACCGGCAATGGCGCCGATCTCTTCATCAGTGGCGACGTGACCCTGACCGGTGGCGGCGCGGTGCTGATGGGCAACCACATCAACAATCGCATCCGTGGCGGCGCCACGGGCCGGTTGATCAACGACGCCACGCACACGATCGCCGGCTCGGGCCAGATCGGCTCGCAACAGATCGCGATCACCAATGCTGGATTGATCGTCGCCAATCAGGCGACGGAACTCGTGATCGATCCCAGCGCAACCGGCATGATCAACACCGGCACGCTGCGCGCAACCAACAATGCGGTGCTGTACCTGACGGGCAACGGTGGCGGTGCCTTCGCCAACAACGGCGGCACGATCGAAGCGCAGACCGGCTCGACCGTGCGGCTGACCAGTGGCGCCATCATCAACGGTGGCACGCTGACGACATCGGGCTCCGGCGTCATCACGACGCCGAGTGGCGGTGCCGTGCAGGACACGGCCACCCTCAACGGCGTGACTGTTTCGAGCGGCAGCCGCTTCCTCAGTGCCGACAACAGCCAGACGACGCTGCTGAACACGATCACCAACCGCGGCACGATGGAGCTCGCATCAACCGGGAACGGCGCCGACCTCTTCATCAGCGGCGACGTGACGCTGACCGGGGGCGGCGCGGTGCTGATGGGCAACCACATCAACAATCGCATCCGAGGCGGCGCCACGGGTCGGTTGATCAACGACGCCACGCACACGATCGCCGGCTCGGGTCAGATTGGATCGCAGCAAATTGCGATCACCAATGCTGGACTGATCGTCGCCAATCAGGCGACGGAACTTGTGGTCGATCCGAACGCGACCGGGATGATCAACACCGGCACACTGCGCGCCGCCAACGGCGCCACGCTTTTCCTGACCGGCAACGGCGGCGGCGGCTTTGCCAACAACGGCGGCACGATCGAGGCACAGGCGGGCTCGTTTGTGCGGCTGGTCGATGGCGCGATCATCACCGGCGGAACGCTGACGACCTCGGGTAGCGGGATCATTCTGACGCCTAGCGGCGGGGCCGTGCAGAACGGCGCCACGCTCGACGGTGTGACGGTGTCCAGCGGCAGCCGGCTCGTCGGCGCCGACAACAGCGTAACCACGCTGAGGAACACGATCACCAACAACGGCACGATGGCTCTCGCCTCCACCGGCCTCGCCACCGACTTCTTCGTCAGCGGCGATATCACCCTGGCCGGCAGCGGCGCAGTGGTGCTGGGCAACAGCCTCGGCAATCGCATTTACGGCAATGCGGGCAGCAGCCTGTCAAACGCGGCTGGCCACACGATCCGCGGCGGCGGCCAGATCGGCACGGGCTTGATGGGCCTCAACAACCAGGGGCTGATCGCCGCTGACCAGGCAGTCGGTCTGACAATCAACACGAACAGCACGATCGTCAACTCGGGCACGCTGCAGGCCAACGACGGCAGTGCGCTGACGCTTGCGCGGACTGTCAACAACAGCGGAACGATTCTCGCCAACGGCGGCACCGTCAACGCGAACGCCGGCTTCACCGGGGCCACCGGAACGGCGCGCATCGAAGGCGCAGGCAGCATCGTGGTCGGCGCGGCCAGTTCGGTCGGCAACCTTCTCCTGAACGGCGGCACGCTGGCGCTGGGCGCGAACAACATCACGGTCTCCTCCGCCTACAACAACGCCAACTTCGGCATCGGCAACAGCTTCAACGCGCGCAGCGGCGTCACCGGCAGCGGACAGATTCTCGCGGCCGGCAATGTGGCGCAGGCGATCACGGGCACCAGCGTCACGAATGGCACGACGGGCACCGCGACGCTGACGATCAGCAACGTCCGCGTCGGCGACAACACGTTCAACTACCAGGTCGCCAACACCGGAACGACGGGTCCCGCGCTGCGCGGTGCGCTGCAGACCTCGGTCAATGGCGGCAACATCACCGACGCGCGCCTGTCCGGCACCGGCGTGACGGCGTCCAACTGGGGGCCGGTCGAGGCGGGTTCGACAAGCGCCAATCTGAACGTCACGTTCTCGGTCGCCGCGGCCGGCGCACTGGCACCTCTGACCGGCCAGACCGTCCACCTTGCCAACAACTTCGCCAACGTCGGCGGACAGAACCTGAACATCGTGCTGGCCGGCGGCGCAGCGGCCTACAACCTGGCGGCGGGCAGCGCCACGCCGACCCCGGTCGTGCTGGCCAACCAGCGCGTCGGCGGTTCGGTGACACAGGCGCTGACGGTGTCGAACACGGCGCCGGCGGGCCTCTTCACCGAAGGACTGAACGCGAGCTTTGTATCGGCGAGCGGCGACGCGCAGCACAACGGCGGTTCGATCAACCTGCTGGCGGGCGGTGCGAGCAACAACTCGGCGATGAGCGTCGGCGTCAATGCGGCGACCGCCGGCGCCCGGAGCGGAACGGTGACACTGGGCTACGTCTCCGACGGCGCGGGGACCAGCGGCCTCGGGCAGATCGGCGTGGGCTCGCAGGTCATCAATGTCTCCGGCAACGTGTACCAGATTGCGCAGCCAGCGCTGTCGACGGTCGTGAACCTAGGCAACGTCCACGTCGGCAGCAACGCGAGCCAGTCGATCTCGATCGGCAACACGCTCATCGCGCCCGCCGGCTTCCAGGAGGGACTGGACGTCACGATCGGCAGCACGACGGGCGGCGGCGCAGGCGCGGGCTCGATCAGCAACCTCGCGGCGGGCAGCTCGAGCAATGCGGTGAGCATCGGGCTCAACGGCATCGGTGCCGGCAACCAGAACGGCACGGTGACGCTGAACCTGGCGAGCAATGGCACGCACCAGCGGGCTGGCCAATCTGGCCCTGGCGCCGGCGATCGTGCAGGTCAACGCGACGGGCTACAACCTGGCGGCGGGCAACGCGACGCCGACGCCGGTCGTGCTGGGCAACCAGCGCATCGGCGGAGCGGCGACGCAGGCGCTGACGGTCACGAACACGGCGCCCGTCGGCGCCTTCACCGAGGGACTCAACGCGACCTTTGGTGGGAATACGGGCAACGCGACCAACAACGGCGCGTCGATCGGCCTGCTCGCCGGTGGCGCGAGCAATGCCTCGATGACCGTGGGCGTCGATACGTCGGCCGCGGGGGCGCGCAGCGGCACGGTGACGCTGAACTATGTGTCCGACGGCGCCGGCACCAGTGGCCTCGGCGTGACCAGTGTCGGTTCCCAGACGATCAACGTATCCGGCAATGTCTATCAGGTCGCACAGCCGGCGTTCGCGTCGACCACGGTCAACCTCGGCAACGTGCGCGTTGGTGGCACGGCGCAGCAGGCGCTGGGAGTGACCAATACGAACGTTGCTCCGGCCGGCTTCCAGGAAGGCCTCAGTGCTTCTATCGGCGGGGCCACCGGAGGAATCTCGGCGAACGGCAACTTCACGAACCTCGCGGCCGGCGGAACGAACAACAGTGCACTGGTCGTGGGTCTGAACACGGCGACAGCCGGCGCGCGCAACGGCAGCGCCACGGTGAACCTCGTTTCCACCGGCGTCGGCACCAGTGGCCTGGCTGACCTCGGCCTGGGCACGCAGACGATCAACGTCAGCGGCAACGTGTATCAGGTCGCCGCGGGTCAACTGAACACGGCAAGCCTCAACTTCGGCACGGTGCAGGTGGGCCAGTCCGTGTCGCAGCTGCTGAGCATCAGCAACATCGCTGCGGGCGCGGCGGGCTATGTCGAAGACCTCAACGCACGCTTCGGCGCGACCAGCGGAACGGGGGCGAACCTGATCAGTGGCACGGGTCAGATCGCCAATCTCCTGGCGGGCAGGCACCAACGCGTCCGGCATGACGGTCAACGTCAACACCGGTTCGGCAGCCACGATCGACGGCGCCATCGCAATCAACTTCTACAGCGCGGGCGCGGTCAACGGCGTCAGCAACGGACTCGGCGAGCTCGGCGTAGGGTCGGCCAATTTCCTCGTGCTCGGCACGATCCAGGGCCAGGTGATCAACCAGGCCGTGCCGGTGATCAACACACCTACGATCGCGCTGGGCAATGTGCGGGTCGGCGACACCGCGTCCACACAGTTCGTCAGCGTCACGAACCAGGCCACGGTCGCACCACAGGCAGCGCTGAACGCCAGCATCAGCACGGCGTCGCCGCTTACGGCGAGCGGCAGCTTCAACCTGCTGGCACCGGGTGCGACCAACAATTCGTCACTGCAGGTCGGCATGACGACCGCGGCCGCAGGGTCGCGCAACGGCATCGCCACGCTTTCGTTCGTTTCCGATGCCAGCAACGTGGGCGGCTGCGAACCGAACTGCCAGCTTGCTCTCCCGTCGCAGAACGTCAACATCACGGGCGGCGTCTACCAGATTGCGCAAGCCAATCTGCCGGCCAACGTCAACCTCGGCAACTTCCGCCTGGGCAGCGCACCGACCCAGACGATCGCGATCAGCAACACCAACGTCGCGCCGGCGGGCTACCAGGAAGGGCTCGACGCCAGCATCGGCGGCGTCACGGGCAGCGCGACGGCGTCGGGCGGCCCGATCGCCAACCTCGCGCAGGGCGCGACGTCCAATGCGATCAGCGTCGGCATCAACAGCAGCACAGCCGTCGCCGGGGTCAACAACGGCACGGTCACGATGAACCTGGCCAGTAACGGAACCGGCACGTCCGGCCTGGCAACGCTGAATCTGGCGCCACAGCTCATTAACGTCACCGGCACCGGTTACAACGCCGCCGCCGGCGGCGCGGCGCCGAGTCCGGTCGTACTTGCCAACCAGCGCGTTGGCGGCAGCGGCAGCCAGGTGCTGACGATTGCCAACACCGCGGCGGCCGGCGCGTTCAGCGAGGACCTGAACGCGAGCTTCGGCGCGAGCGCGGGCAACGCCATCGGCACCGGCACGATCAGCGGCGCGGCTGGCCGGCACCAACAACACCGGTACCGGCAGCATGTCGGTCGCGGTCGACACCAGCGCGGCGGGAGCCCGCAGCGGCACCGTGACGCTCAACTACCAGACCGCTGGTGCCGTCGGCGGCGTCAGCAACGGGCTGGGCGTGGCCGATGTGGGTAGCCAGGTGATCAACGTCAGTGGCAACGTGTATCAGGTTGCGGCTGGCCAGATCGTCACGGCGCCATTGAATTTCGGCACGGTGCAGGTCGGCCAGCTGGTTTCGCAGAACCTCGTCCTCCGCAACAGCGCAACCGGTGCGAGTGGCTTCGTCGAGGATCTGAATGCCGGCTTCGGTGCCGCGGGTGATGCGCGCATCAGCGGCGTCGGCGGCCTGAACGGCATCCTGGCCGGCTCGAACAGCAGCGCGGCGAACGGCACGATGACCGTCAACGTCAACACGTCGGCCGCCGGTGCAATCAACAGCAGCATCGCCGTCAATTTCTTCAGCGGCGGCACGGTCAATGGCGTCAGCAACGGGCTCGGCGTGCTGGGCGTCGGCTTCGCGGACTACGGGGTCATCGGCAACATTCAGGCGAATGTGATCGATCAGGCCCGGCCGGTCATCAATGGAATCCCGAACCCGGGTTTGGTCACGGTCGACCTCGGCAACGTGCGCATCAACACGGCGGCCAACCAGAACCTGAGCGTGCTCAATCAGGCCACCGGCGACCCGCAGGCCGCGCTGAACGGCAGCATCGCCAGCAACGGTGCACCGGTGCTCGCCAGCGGCAGCTTCAACCTGCTGGCGCCGGGCGCGACGACACGGCAAACCTGTCGGTCGGCATCGACACGTCGGCCGCCGGCGTGCGCGGGGGCAGTGCGACAGTCAGCCTCGTTTCCGACGCCAGCAACATTGGCAACTGTGCACCGAACTGTCAGCTGAGTCTGCCGAGCCAGACCGTGAACGTGAGTGGTGCCGTGTATCGGCTCGCCAATCCGTTGCTCAATACGGGGTCAGTGACGGTGGCCGCACGCGTCGGCGATGCGGTGGCGGCCAATCAATCGGTGTCGATCAGCAATGCTTCGCCCGACATCTATACGGAAGGCTTACGGGTCAGCATCGTCGGCGCCAGCGGCAATGCGCAGGGTAACGGCGGGTCGATCACCAATCTGGCTGCGCAGGGCACCAACAGTTCGTCGCTCCAGGTCGGATTGAACTCCACCGCGGTGGCTGGCGTGACCAACGGCACGGTCAGCCTCGGCTTTGTTTCCACGGGCGACGGCACCACCGGTGCGCCCGACCTGGCCCTGGGCACCGGGCTCGTCACCGTCACCGGCAAGGTCTACACGCCGGCGGTGGCGCAGATCGGCAGCACAGCGATCAACTTCGGCATCGTGCACGTCGGTGACAGCATTGCGCCAGTCGCGCTCAACGTGTCCAACATCGCGCCGACGACCGCTCTCAACGACACGCTGCGAGCGTCCTTCGGTACGGTCAGCGGACCGTTCAGCGGCACGGGTTCGATCGCCGGACTGGTCGCCGGCGGTACCGATGGCGCGAGCATGAGGGTCGGGCTCGACACCTCGAGCGCCGGCATCTTCGACGGCTCGGGCAGCATCAGCCTCGCGAGCCACAACGACGACATGGCCGATCTCGTGCTGTCGCCGGCCAGCCTGAACCTGTCGGCCCAGGTCAACAACTACGCCAATCCGGTGTTCGTGAAGACCGCCGGCGCCGGCAGCCTGAGCGGCAGCGGCGACACGTTCACGCTCGACCTGGGCGACTTGTTCCTCGGCAGCGGCCTGACGACCACGAGTCTCGGCGTGCTCAACGACGTGTTCGGTCCGGCGGACCTGGTCGAAGGCACCTTCGAACTGAGCGGAGTCAACGACTTCGCGCTCAGCGGCTTCGGCCCGTTCACGGGCCTGGGCGCCGGCGACCTGTTCGCGGGCCTGCTGGCCAGCTTCGCCGCGACGTCACTCGGCAGCTTCGATGACACGATCGTGCTGAGCGCGCTGGCGTACAACGCCAGCGGCTATGAGCAGGCGCTCAACATCACGCTGCTACTGCACGCCGACGTGCTGCAGCAGGCAGTGCCAGAGCCTCCCGTCATCGTGCTGCTGCTGGCGGCCCTCGCCATGCTGGGCTACACCCTGCGCAGACAGACGCGCGCACGGCCTCGCTGACGACGCGCCGTCGATCGTTCGGTTGCAAGCCGCCGCCACTGGCTGGCGGCGGCTCGCGGCGGTCGTTTGCGTCGGGCTGCGCGGCGCGAGGCGCACGCAAGTCCCCCCGCGTTCACCGCACAGAACCCGCGCACAACGGTCAAGTTGCGGCCAGTACCTTCGTGACCCTCTACGCGTCAGCAGCTTGACTCTGCACCTTGCCTGCAGCTCTTCGCAGGGCAACAGGGGAGGTCGGCCAAGGCTGAGTATGCCGACGGCATGCGGCGGATGGTGCCCGGAATCCTGCGAATAGGTGCCACGAATTACTATGTGGCCCGGGCGGCCGGCGGCCGCACACACGGGGAGAGTGCATGAATCTCGAAAAGGTGATCTTCGGCGCGTTCGTGATCCTTTCGTGCACGCTGAACTTCGGGTTCTTCATCGGCGACATCACCGACCCGGCGCAGCATCACTCCTTCGAGCTTGGCGCCACGATCGTCGTCAACCTGATCGCGATGACGCTGAAGTTCGGCGATCGCACGCATATCGGTGCCGTACACCTCGCCACCAGCATCGTCGCCGTACTGCAACTGCTCGCGGCTGCCGTCGTTTGGATATGGGCGACGCGCGTTGCCGGGCTGCCGTCCGAGGGTGAGGTGATGGCGACCGTCGTGTCCCTCGCGGGTGGCGCCCTGGTGGCCAATTTCATCTCGGTCACGCTGCTGATCGGCGAAACGCTGCGGCGCGTGCGCTGAAGCGGCGCGCCACGCCAGGGAAGCTGGGCGATGAGCGACATCCAGTTGATGATCCTGCGGCGGATGCGGATGCCGCTGGTCGTCGTGATCGCGGCCTACACGATCGCCGTGTTCGGGCTGACGCTGATGCCTGGGGTCGATCCGGAGGGCCGTCCGTGGCGGCTGAGCCTGTTCGACGCCTTTTACGTCATGAGCTACACGGCCACCACGATCGGCTTCGGAGAGGTGCCGTACCCGTATTCGTACGCGCAGCGGCTATGGATGACACTCAGCATCTACATCACGGTGATCGCGTGGGCGTACGCCCTCGGCGCGATCTTCGCGCTGACGCGTCAACCTGCATTCCGTGCGGCGCTGGAGCACAGCCGGTTCGAGGCGGGTGTGCGCCGCCTGGTCGACCGCTTCTTCATCATCTGTGGCCACGGGCAGAGCGGGCAGCGGCTGGCGGCGGCACTCGACCGACTGGGCTACGCCACGGTGGTGATCGACCCGAACGCCGAACGGCTGCGTTCGCTGCTGGTGCGTGACCATGCGCAGCCCGCGATCGGCATGGTGGGCGATGCCCGCCTGCCGGATTTGCTCGAGACCGCAGGCATTAGACGCGACAACTGCCAGGGCCTCGTTGTGCTGACCGCCGATGACGAGGCGACCCAGACCATCGCCATCGAAGGGCGCGTCCTCGCCCCCGATCGTCCGGTGCTGGTGCGGGTGAAGTCACCGACGGCGCAGCAGACGCTCGAGGACTTCGGTGGCGTGACGATTGTCAATCCGTTCGAGACCTTCGCGTTCAATTTCGGTCTGGCGCTCGACCAGCCCGACTCGCTGCGCCTCGAGGAGTGGCTGACCGGCGTTCCCGGGGCGGAGCCTCCGCCGCGCGTCGAAGTGCCGCGCGGGCACTGGGTGCTTGCCGGTTACGGCCGTTTCGGCACGGCCCTGCGCGAACGCCTGGACCTGGCGGGACTCACCTGGAAGGCCATTGACCTCGATCCGGTCCGCTGCGGCAGCGATGGCATCGTCGGCACCGGCCTGGCAGCCGACGCACTGAAACGCGCCGGGATCGAGACTGCCTGCGGTCTGGTGGCCGGTACCGACAACGACGTGAACAACCTGGCGATCGTGATGGCGGCGCGGCGGCTCAAACCGAAGCTCTTCGTCGTCATCCGCCAGAACCAGGTGACGAATCGACGGCTGGTCGACTCCGCGCGGGCCCAGATGCGCTTCGTACAATCGGAGGTGATGACGCACGAGTGCCTGCAACTGCTGACCACGCCGAACCTGAACCGCTTCCTGCTGCGGGCGCGCGAGCAGTCGAATGCCTGGGCCGTCGGCGTATGTGGGCGAATCCGGGATGTCGTGGGCGACGTCGTGCCCCACGTCTGGCTGATCGAGTGTGATGCCGACCGCCTCGGTTTGAAGCGGGCGCTGGTCGAGCAACGGGAGCCGGAACTGACGATCGGCCACCTGCTCAGCGACCCCGACGACCGCCGCACGCGCATTGCCGCCACGTCCCTGCTGCTATTACGCAACGGACGTGACCGGCTGCTGCCGGACGAAGGAACCGTACTGCAGCCGGGTGACCGCCTGCTGTTTGCCGGGGCTGCGGGCGCCGAAGCGCTGCAGTCCCGGCTGCTCGATGACGATGTCGCGATCGACTACGTTCGCACGGGTGTCGAGCGACCGCACACCTGGCTCGGGCGCTGGCTGCAGCGTGGAACGACGCTGCCTGCGGTGGTGGCGACAGGGTCACACGCCGGAGGCCAAGGATGACGCTGCCGCTGCTGACCTTGCTGGAGTGCCGCGTCCTCGGTGTGCTCATCGAGAAGGAAGCCACGGTCCCCGATACCTACCCGCTGTCGCTCAATGCGTTGACGTCGGGGTGCAACCAGAAGAACAATCGCGATCCGGTGCTGGCGGCAACAGATGCCGACGTGCAGGCGGCCGTCGATCGACTGCGTCCTTTGTCGCTGGTGATCGAGTCGAGCGGCTCGCGCGTGATGCGGTACTCGCAGAACGTGCAACGCGTGCTGAAGGTCCCGACCGAGGCCGTCGCGCTGCTGGCCACGCTGTGGCTGCGCGGACCGCAGACGGCCGCCGAGTTGCGCGCAGCCAGCGAGCGCCTGCACCGCTTCGCTGACGTCAGTTCGGTCGAGGGCTACCTCGAGCAGTTGGCGAATCGCGCCGCCGAAGCTGGCGGGCCACTGGTCCTGCTGCTGCCGCGCAGTCCGGGCATGCGCGAGCAGCGCTGGGCCCATCTTCTATCGGGGCCGGTGGAGCCCGCAAATGCGCCGGCTCCGGCGCTGGCCGACAGCGGGGCGGGCGAGACCGAGTTGCAGGCGCTGCGCGCCGAAGTGTCGCGTCTGGCCTCCGAAGTGACCGAGTTGCGGGCGCGGATCGAAACGCTCGAGCGGGACCGGTTGTCTGACCCGCGCTGACAAGCGCGGGCTGGGCTCGTGCCCCGGTACGCTGTTACGTCTGCTTACCTTGACCCGGTGAATCTTTTGGCGCCGTTGCGATCCCAGGCTTCGGCACTGGGAAGTCTGCGGTGTGCGCCGGCCGGCATCCATGCTCAGTGCAGCAAACATCCCGCAACACGGGCCCGTTTCAATCGATCCGTAGAATGCTCCGCTGCGCAGCGCATCCCGACCCATCCCTGTGCGCCAGCACCAGGCGCGACCCTCACAACTCCCCTCGTTCACCGGAATGAAGCTCAACCTCCCTGGTCGACCCCGCCTTTGGCTCTGGATCCTGCCGCTGCTTGCGGTGCTGGGCGTGGCCGCCTGGTACTTCAGCCGGCAGAGTGACAGCGCGCCGACCTACCGCTTTGCCAAGGTTGAAAAGGGTCCGATCACCGCGACGGTGTCGTCCACCGGGACGCTGAACCCGGTCACCTCGGTCCAGGTCGGCACCCAGGTGTCGGGTCAGATCAAGGAACTGTTCGTCGACTTCAACTCGCAGGTTAAGAAGGGCGAGTTGATCGCCCGCATCGATCCAGAGACGTTCACGTACCGCGTGCGGCAGGCCGAGGCGGATCTCGAAGCCGGTCGCTCCGCGCTCAACCGGGCGCA
Organism: uncultured beta proteobacterium; assembly: GCA_963780715.1. GTDB lineage: Bacteria > Pseudomonadota > Gammaproteobacteria > Burkholderiales > Burkholderiaceae_F > JALORV01. The sequence continues at coordinate 48,418 of CAWADK010000005.1, read as the reverse complement.
GGTGTCGCTGGCGAACACGCAGCGCGACCTGGCACGCACCAAGGAACTGGTGGCGCGCAATTTCGTGTCGCCGGCGGAACTCGACCGGGCCCAGTCGACGTATGACCTGGCCGCCGCGGAGGTCCGTACCGCGCAGGCTGTCGTGCAGCAGCGCACGGCCCAGCTGGCGACCGCCGGGGTCGACCTCGCGCGCACCGAGATCCGCGCGCCGGTCGACGGCGTCGTCATCAAGCGCACGGTCGATGTCGGGCAGACCGTCGCAGCGACCCTGCAGGCTCCGGAACTCTTCGTCATCGCCAAGGACCTGCGCGACATGCAGGTCGAGACCTCGATCGACGAGGCCGACGTCGGGCGCATCCGTCCGGGCCAGCGCGTGACGTTCACGGTCGATGCCTTCCCCGGCCGAACGTTCAGTGGTGAGGTGCGCAGCGTGCGCAAGGCCGCGCAGAGCATCCAGAACGTGGTGACCTACATTGCGATCGTCTCGGCCAACAACGAGCGCGGCGAACTGCTGCCCGGCATGACGGCCAACGTCCGCATCGTGACCGACACGCGCGACTCGGTACTGAAGGCGCCCAACGGAGCGCTGCGGTTCCGGCCGGCCGGCACGGCCGCGGACGCGCCCAAGGCCGCGGAGGCCGCCGTCAAATCGCCCGGCAATTCCGGGGCCGCGGGCGGCAGCCCCATGACGCAGTTCCGCGAGCGGCTGGTGGCGGAACTCAAGCTCGATGCCGAGCAGCAGCAGCGCCTCGAACCGGTCTTCACGGAAGCGCGCAACAAGTTCATGGGCCTGCGCGAACTGCCGGAGGAGGCGCGTGCCAAGGCCGGCGCGGCGCTTCGGGCGGATCTTGCGGGCCAAGGTCGAAGACGTGCTGAAGCCCGAGCAGAAGGCACGCTATGCGGAGATCGCGGCCGAGTTCGCCGGTCGTGCCGGCGGCGGGCAATCCACACGCGGACGCCTCTGGGTGATGGATGGCGGCAAGCCGCGGAGCATCGACGTCCGGGTGGGACTCTCCGACGGCGCCATGACGGAGGTCAGCGGCGATGGCATTACCGAAGGCCTCGAGGTGATCGTCGGCCAGCAGGGCGGAAGCACTACGGCGCCGGCACAGAAGGGCGCGCCGCCGCGCATGTTCTTTTAATGGCCGCGCGAAAGTGCAGTCCTGCTTTCACGCGCCCGATTTCAAAAAGTTCGCTGGCAAAGCCAGTCGAACTTTTTGCGGCAACGGCAACGCGAAAACCGGACCATGCTGATCGAGACCCGTGACCTGCGCAAGGACTACACGCTCGGCGACACCGTCGTGCACGCGCTCGCGGGCGTGACGCTCGCGATCGACGCAGGCGAGTTCGTCGCGATCATGGGCCCGTCGGGCTCGGGCAAATCGACGTTCATGAACATGATCGGCTGCCTCGACCGGCCAAACTCCGGCGACTACTGGCTCGCCGGTGAAGATGTCGCGCGCATGGATTCCGACGCGCTGGCGGCCGTGCGCAACAGGCGCATCGGCTTCGTGTTCCAGCAGTTCAACCTGCTGGCGCGCACCAGCGCTCTGGAGAACGTCGAACTGCCGTTGATGTACGCCAATGTTCCGATCGCCGACCGCCACGCGCGCGCGAAGGAGAAGCTCGTGCAGGTCGGGCTGGGCGAACGGGCGGACCATCAGCCGTCACAGTTGTCCGGTGGCCAGCAGCAGCGCGTCGCGATCGCGCGCGCGCTGGTGAACAATCCGGCGCTGATCCTGGCCGACGAGCCGACCGGTGCGCTCGACTCGCGCACCAGTGTCGAGATCATGGTGCTGCTGCAGCAGCTGAACGCCGGCGGCATGACGATCATTCTGGTGACGCACGAGAACGACATTGCCGCCTTTGCCTCGCGCGTGGTGACGTTCCGCGACGGCAAGGTCGTGAGCGACGTGACCCAGCGACCACGATCCGCGTCGGCTGAACTCGAGCGCCTGCAGCGTGACGTGGGGAAGGCGGCATGAGCGCCGCACGGCCGTTCCGAAGGCGCTCGCCCCCTTGCAGGCCGCGCTCGCGCTTGCATGCGCTCGCCCGCCGCCGCGTCCGCGCCGCAGGGCGGACGGCATTTGGCACGCGCCGCGTCGCGGCCTGCTCGGGCGCCAAGGGGGCAACATGAACGCGGGGATGGTGCTTCGCATCGCCCTCAAGGCGTTGCGCGTGAACAAGCTGCGCTCGTCGCTGACGATGCTGGGCATGATCATCGGCGTGGCCGCCGTCATCGCGATGCTCGCCATCGGCGGCGGCGCCCAGGAACGCGTGCGGGACCAGCTGAAGAATCTCGGCTCGAACCTGATGCTGATCATTCCGGGCTCGACCACCGCCAGCGGCGTCAGGCTCGGCACCGGCGCGGCGCAGACCTTGACCGAAGAAGACGCCCAGGCGATCGCGCTCGAAGTCGAAGGTGTCGTCGTGGCGGCGCCGTCCCTGCGCGGGTCGGGGCAGGTGGTGGCCGGCAACGCCAACTGGTCGACGCAGTACTTCGGCACGACCAACGACTACCTGATTGCACGCGACTGGCCGCTCGCGTCCGGGCGGCTCTTCGAGCCGAACGAGATCAGCAGCTCCGGCAAGGTCGCCCTGATCGGCCTGACGACCGCGCAGCAGCTGTTCGGAGATGCCGATCCGGTCGACCAGGTGATCCGCGTGCGCAAGGTTCCGCTGACGATCATCGGCGTGCTGGCGCGCAAGGGCCAGAACGCGCTCGGGCAGGACCAGGACGACATCGTGCTGATGCCGATTTCCACCGCGCGCAATCGCGTGCTCGGGCAGACGCAGGGCAAGCAGCGCCGGATCGGCACGATCTCGGTGAAGACCGCCGACGGCGCCGACATGAAGGCGATCGAGGAGAAGATCAAGGATCTGCTGCGGCAGCGCATGAAGGTGCAGCCCGGGGCCGACGATCCCTTCACGATCCGCAACCTGACCGAGATCCTGCAGGCCCAGGAAGCGGCCAGCCGCGTGCTGACATTGCTGCTCGGCGCGGTGGCGTCGGTGTCGCTGCTGGTGGGCGGCATCGGCATCATGAACATCATGCTGGTCAGCGTGACCGAGCGCACCCGCGAGATCGGACTTCGCATGGCCGTCGGCGCCCGCGGCAAGGACATCCTCAAGCAGTTCCTGGTCGAGGCGGTGACGCTCTCGATGATCGGGGGCGCGCTTGGCATCCTGCTGGGGGTCGCCGCCTCGTTTGCGGTCGGCGAGTTCGCCAACTGGCGGACCGACATCACGCCTCAGGCGATCGCATTAGCCGTCGGGTTTTCGGCCGGCGTCGGGGTCTTCTTCGGCTTCTATCCGGCGCGCAAGGCCTCGCGGCTGCTGCCGATCGAGGCCCTGCGCTACGAATAGCCGCCCAAGGCGTGCCTTTATCCGGCCGCTGACAGGCGGCCACTGCGGCAGCATGGCAGTCGATCCCGGGCTTCGTCCGGGTCGATCGGGCCTACTACTCGCCGTCATGATCCGCCGTACCCGCTTTCATCGCTGTCTGCCGCTCGCCATGGCGGCATTGCTTGCCCTGACGTTCGGACTCGCCTGGCCCGAGACGGCACACGCTTTTGCGCGCTGGCTCGGCGTGCAGCCGGACTCGCGGGAAAGGCTCTGGCTGGCGGCCTTCAGCGGCTTCTCGCTCGGGCTGGCCTTCGGCCTGATGATCTACGAACTGCGCGCCCGCGGCGTCTCGATCGCGTTGCGTCGCCTGACCGACCTCGCGGCCAGTATCGACGGTCGCACGACGGAAGTAACCAAGCGCGGCAGCATCAAGCAGGAGCTGGGGCGCCTGACGGATGAAGTGCTGTACTCGGCCCGCCGCATGACCAAGGAACGCAAGGAATTCGACTCCCAGGCGACCGGCTGGCAGGCCATGTTCGCGGCGACGCTGGACTCCATGTTCGTGCTCGATGGCGCCGGCATCGTGATGGACCTGAACCCCGCCGCCGAGCGGCAGTTCAAGATCACGGCCGCCGAGGCGGTCGGACATCACCTGGCCGACCTCCTGTTCCCGCTGCCGCACCGCTCGCTCGACAACGCGGCGTTCATGCAGGACATCGCCGCAGGCAAGTCGATCGGACGCCGCCAGGAACTGATCGTCCATTGCGGCTCGCGTCAGTTCCCCGTGGAAATGGCGATGGCCGAGTTCCACGTCGGCGACGAACGCGGATTGATCGCCACGGCGCGGGACATCTCGGTGCAGCGACAGAACCGCGCGGACCTGAAGCGAGTGCGCGAGCAGGCCGACCGCCTGCAGGCGCGCCTGCGGGCCGAACTGGCATCGCGCCGCATCGTCCGGCCCGTGGCGGACCAGATGCCGGTGACCGACGTCCCGGCAGCGACGATGACCGGCGGCACACCATTCACGCTGGAAGACGCCTGCGGGGATGTCATTCGCCGCCTCGTCGTCAAGGCCGAACGCAAGGGCCTGGGCTTCCGCTACGAGGACTCCGAGGTGCAGGGCATGGGACTCATCGGTGACGCCAACCGCCTGCGTGCGGTGGTCACCGAACTGATCGACGGCGTCGTGCGGCACGCGACGACCGGCGAGATCATCGTCCACCTTTCGGCACTGTCGACCGACGAGCGCAGCATCGAGCTGCTGGTCAGCGTCGCGGCGACCGGCATGACCGACGACGAAAGCACGAGCGTCGGACGCCCGCTCAACCGCGCGCAGGGTTCCGGCGCGAAGTCCCGGCCGAAGTCACCGCCTGGAACACGCAGTCGCACCGTCGATGTGGCGGGAGTCGAGACCCAGGTTGAAATCTCGCTCGATCGTGGTGCGGTGTTCAAGGCCCGCATGCACTACGCCGTGGATCTCTCGCGCGTGTCGATCGATCTCGGCGCGCTTGCCGGTGTCGCGGCGTCCGCCGCGGAAGATGCCGGCGACGTCGATCCTCGGCTCGTGGCCGAGTTCGCGCGTGCGGCGGCGCGCCTGCGCCACAACGCGGAACAGGGCAACCTCGGTGCCCTCTGGGCACAGGCCCATCGGCTGAAGGAAATCTGGCTGCCCCGCGCGCCGCTGTCGGAAGCCGGCGTGGTCAGCGCGCTGGCGCACACGGCGCGCGGCGGCGACGCCGCCAACGCCCGCATGCTCGCGCGCCGGCTGGCCGACGCGCTCGACATCGACCGTGCGCGAGCAGATGAGTGCTCCGGGTGTTGCGCTCGAAGCGTCGGTGGCCTGAGCTGCCCTGCGAAGAGTCCAGCGTCCTGACATCGCTAAGATTGCGCGCCGCGCCGGGATCCGGCGGTCGGCTCGAGCGCAACGCCTGTGGAGGATGAATGAAGTGGTTGGGCATCATTGGCGCGGCGTTCGCGCTGGCGGGCTGCGCCGTGCTGGAGCCGGCGATCACCTTGAGCCGTAGCGAGATCGGGCAACGCGCATTCATCGACCGCCGCGAGGTCGACCTGAAGAAGGTGTTCAAAGGCATGGAAGGTCTCAGCATCACGGGTCCCGACGTCGGCTTCCAGACCTCGGCGCAAAGACTCGAACTGGCATGGACCGCGCGACCGAAGGAGTCGCCGCTGGGCATTCCGCTGTCGCTGCGTGTCTCGCTGTCCGGTGCGCCGGTACTCAATGCGCAGAAGAACGGGATCGACCTGGCGGACGTGCGGATCGAGGAAATCCGGCTGCCGTCGATTCCGTTCGTCAATCTCGATACGAAGCAGATGACCCAGTCCGGCGAGTCGCTCGGAACCCTGCCGTTGCTGCAGTTCCTGCCGGAGGAGCTGAACCGCGACGGTGTCGTCTACCAGGCCACCGGAATCTCGCTCGGTACATTCGGTCTGCGCGTCGACCTGGCGCCGAAGTAAGCGCGGAGCCGACACGTGGACCTCACTCTGCTGCTCAAGGCCGCCATCCTCGGAATCGTCGAGGGGCTGACCGAATTCCTGCCGATCTCATCGACCGGGCACCTGATCATCGCCAGTTCGCTGCTGGGATTCCGCGGCGAGACGGTGGCCACGTTCGAGATCGCGATCCAGACCGGCGCGATGCTGGCGGTCATCTGGGAGTATCGCCAGCGACTGGCGGCCACGGTCGTCGGCATCGCTACCGACCGGACCGCGCAGCGCTTTGCGCTGAACGTCGTTGTCGCCTTCGCGCCGGCCGTGGTCTTCGGACTGCTGCTGGGAAAGGTGATCAAGCAGCACCTCTTTCACCCGGTACCGGTGGCCATCGCTTTCGTGGTTGGCGGCCTCATCATCCTGTGGGCGGAAGCACGCCACAAGCGCCTCTACGGGGAGCGCGACCTGCTCGGCCAGCGCCATGCGCGGGTGGAGACGGTCGACGACATGACCCCGCTCGACGCGTTGAAGGTCGGGCTGGTGCAGTGCCTGGCATTGATTCCCGGCACCAGCCGCTCCGGCGCAACGATCATCGGCGGCATGATTCTCGGCCTGTCGCGCAAGGCGGCGACCGAGTTCAGTTTCTATCTGGCGATTCCGACGCTGATCGGTGCCGGCGTCTATTCGGTGTGGAAGCAGCGCGAGGCCTTCGTCGCATCGGATGGGCCGATGTTCGCGGTCGGAACGGTGTTCTCGTTCGTCTCTGCCTGGCTCTGCATCCGCTGGCTGATCCGCTACATCTCGACGCATGACTTCACCGTTTTCGGCTGGTACCGGATTGCCTTCGGCGTGGTCGTCCTGCTGACGGCGTGGCGCGGGTGGGTCGACTGGACGCACTGACCGACATGGCGCCCGAGCCCGCGCGCCGCCGAGGCCATCGCCGCGCATCGATGCGGCGCTCGCCGTCATCAGTGCCGCGATCATTGCTTACGGCGTGCTCGTGCTGCGCTGGCCGGTGTTCATCGTGATGGCGCTCTTCTGGTTCGAGAATGTCGTCATCGGCGGCTTCAACGTGCTGCGCATGCTCGTGAGCGGCGATCCGCATGGGTCCGGCCGGCGCTCGTTGGCGCCTGCGCGATGTCCGCGTTCTTCACGCTGCACTATGGCTTGTTCACGGCCGTGCACGGGACTTTCGTGGTCATGATGTTCGGCGTTGCCGAGCTGGGTCGGGAGGCGATGAACGGCGGACTCGCTGCCGCCGCTGCAACGCATGCTCGGGCACATGGTTGCCGACCGCGATGGCTGGCTGGCGATGCTCGCCATCGTCGTGGTGCAGGTTGTCGCCTTCGTGCGCTGGTCGGTCGAGACGCGGGAGCAGCCGACACCGCTGAAGGAACTGATGGGAGCGCCGTACGGTCGCGTGATGATCCTGCATGTCACGCTGATTGCCTGTGGCTTCCTCGTGATTTCGCTCAAAGCGCCGGTCCTTGGCGCACTCCTGCTGGTCGTCATGAAGCTTGTCTACGACCTGGTCACGCTGAAGAACGGCCCGCGGCAGCGGGGAGAACGAGCCGCGCAGGTGCAGGCCCGCCGCCTGCTCGTGGTCGGCAGGAGGAAGCCAGGATGAGCCGACCCGACGAAAGCCAGGAGTTGTGCGCGCTGCTGCGTTCGCGCTTTCCGATCATCCTGATCCAGTCGCACGAGGAGCCGCGCATCCTCGAACTGCTGCAGAAGGCCGCGAACCTCGAGAACCAGGTGATGATGACCTGGAGCATCACCAACGGGATACGCCGCTACGGCCGCGAGGAGGCCATTTACCAGACCAACGACCTGCTCGACGCACTGAAGCACATCGACAAGACGCCGCAAAATGGCCTGTACGTGATGTGCGACGCGCACCCCGGCTTCAAGGACCCGGTCGTCATGCGTCTGATCCGCGAGATCGCGCTGTCGCACTATCGCAGCGCACGCACGCTGGTCTTCGTGAGTCCGCGCCTGGAAGAAATGCCATCGGAACTGCTGCGGCTGTCGGCGCACTTTCATCCGCGCCTGCCCAACCGCGACGACATCCGGGCCATCGTCACCGAAGAGGCGCGGCGCTACGAATCGCAATCGGGCGAGAAGCCGCGTGGCGACCGGCAGGCGCTCGAAATGCTGATCATGCATCTGCTGGGCATGGAGCAGGACGATGTGCGCCGTCTGGTGCGGCAGGCGCTGCGCGACGACGGCGCGATCAGCGCCGACGACGTGCGACGCGTGCTGGCGACCAAGTACGAGGCGCTCGGCGGCGCCGGCACGCTGGCCTACGAGGAAAGCAAGGTTCGCTTCGACGACGTGGGCGGCCTCGCGCGGCTCAAGCACTGGATCGGGCTGCGCCGCGCTCCCTTCCTCGCCGGCGGCGAAGATGTCGACCGGCCCAAGGGCATCGTGCTGCTGGGCGTGCAGGGCGGCGGCAAGAGCCTGGCGGCGCGCGCCGTCGCAGGAGAGTGGGGCGTGCCGCTGATGCGCATGGACTTCGGCGCGCTCTACAACAAGTACTACGGCGAGACCGAACGCAATCTGCGCAACGCGTTCGCGGCGGCCGAGAGCATGTCGCCCTGCGTGCTGTGGATCGACGAGATCGAAAAGGGCATCTCGACCGACAGCGGCGAAGGCGACGGCGGCGTGTCGCGGCGCGTGCTGGGCGCGCTGCTCACATGGATGGCCGAGCGCAAGGAACCCGTGTTCATGGTGGCCACTGCCAATGACATTTCGCAGCTGCCGCCCGAACTGGTGCGCAAGGGCCGCTTCGACGAGATCTTCTTTGTCGATTTTCCGGGCCCGCCGGCGCGCGAGCAGATCGCGCGCATTCATCTCAGGAAGCGGAATTACGATCCCGCAAAGTTCGACGTCGCCGGCTTCGCGCGCCTGTCCGAAGGATTCTCGGGCGCCGAGATCGAGCAGGCGATCGTTTCGGCCTCGTTCGAGGCGCGGGCGCGCGGCGACGCACTGACCTCGACCGACATCCTGGCCGAGCTCGAACGCACGCGTCCGCTGTCGGTCATCATGGCGGAGCGCATCGACGCGCTGCGCAACTGGGCGTCCGAGCGCGCTGTCTACGCGGACGATCCCGCGATATCCCCCGAAGAGATGTGACACCCGCGCAACAGAGGGGTGGACTGCACGGGGGCTTTACGGGAGAGTGTCGTCAGGTCGGGCTTGCCCGACCGCTGACGATGTTCGCATCATCAGGCTGAAAGCGGGAGGCGAGCGCAGTCGTAGGCCGAACGCCTGCGCTCGCCCACCCCGTGTCCGACCACGCGCATGCGTCTGACCGCGCGGCTCTTCGGTGCTCACGCGGCAGGGCGTACCCACCCGCGCTGTGGACCAGTCCGCCGCGACCCGGAACGGGTCGGGCGGCGGCAAGTCCCGCCACTGACGATCGACGACGGTCTGGCGCTGCGCGCCGTATCGACCGAGCCATCGCTGACCAGAGTGCAGGTCCGTAGAGCCGGCGTCGGGGCGAGCCGGCCCGCGACTCGTTCGAGTCCTGTCGCCGTGGCGTCCGCCGGTCTGGAGTGCCATTTGTAGAATGCGCTCGTGAGCACGGAAGCGTTGAAAGTTGTGTATCAGCTTCGCGGCGTAGGAGCCGAGGCCGCGCATCGCGCGGAGGCGCTGGCGCTGGAGCAGAGTGTGGAGATGCCGATCGAGGCCGTGACCGACCGTCGCGTGTTGCGCGACGTCGTGGCCCGGGTGGAGTCGATCGAGCCTGAGCCAGACGGAACGAGCCTGGCGCGGCTGGCGCTGAGCGGCGAGAGCATCGGCGGCGATGCCGGACAGTTGATGAACATGCTGTTCGGCAACAGTTCGCTGCTTGACGATGTCCGGGTTCGGGAGGTGGACGTGCCCGCGACACTCGCTGCCCGCTTTGGTGGTCCACCGCAAGGGATCGACGGAATCCGCCGTCTGACCGGGGTGGCCGGGCGCGCACTGAGCTGCACGGCGCTGAAACCGATCGGCTCCAGCATCGAGGATCTGGCCCGCATGACCCGTGTGTTCTGCGAGGCGGGCCTCGACGTCATCAAGGACGATCACGGCTGGGCCGCCGACGCGCGTGCCTCGTTCAGCGAGCGCGTCGTCGCATGCCAGCGCGAGATCGACACGGCGGGCCGCGGCCGCTCGACGCGGACGCTGTACGCCCCGGCGATCTCCGGCAGTCTCGATGCGATGCGCGAGCAGATCCGCTTTGCGCAGGCGCACGGCGTCAAGATGGTCCTCGTTGCGCCGATGGTGGCTGGCGTGTCCAACTTCCACGCACTGCGCCGTGAGTTTCCGGAGATCGTCTTTCTCGCGCATCCGGCGCTCGCCGGCAACCAGATGGCGCCGGCGGCCTTGCTGGGCACGTTGTTCCGGCTGTTCGGCGCGGACGCCTCGATCTTTCCCAGCCACGGAGGGCGGTTCAGTTACTCACGAGCGGTCTGCGAGGCAATCGCCGGCTCGCTCCGCGCCCCGCTTCACGGCCTGCAAGCGGCGCTGCCGGTACCGGCTGGCGGGATGACGGTCGAGCGGGTGCCCGAGCTGGTCAGTGAGTACGGCCGTGACACGATGCTCCTGATCGGAGGTTCACTGCTGATCGCACGCGAACAACTGGCGTCGCGCAGCCGTGCCTTCGTCGAGGCGGTCGCCGCCGCCGGCAGCGAGGTGGAAACATGAGCGCCGCCCGGCCGCTCCGAAGGCGCTCGCTCCCCCTCGGGGGGCCGGCGCGCAGCGCCAAGGGGGCAATATGAGTTCGGTGCGCCGGTTCGTTCCCGATTCCGACGGCGGCTACCGGTGGGACGCCGTCGATCGATTGCGCTACAAGGAAGAGGGCAGTGCGCCCTTCAAGGACATCACGCGACAGGTGCTGTTCGAGCAGCCGGACCAGGCGGCGCAGCTGCGCTACTTCGAAATTGCGCCGGGCGGCTACTCAACACTGGAGAGGCACCGGCACACGCACGCGGTGCTGATCCTGCGCGGTCGCGGCACCGTGCGGATCGGAACGGAAACGCAGGCGATCGGTGAGCGCGACCTCGTGACGGTCGATCCGCTTGTGTGGCATCAGTTCCACGCGGCTGCGGACAGCCCGCTGGGATTCCTCTGCCTGGTCGCGCAGTGAACGTGACCGGCCACAGCTGCCGGGCGAGGACGACAAGACCGCGCTTGGCGTTGGCTAGGTCGCGTCTGCCACTGAGCGACGCACGAACACGAGGTCCCAGGTTCCATGGCCCAGGCGTTCGCCGCGGGCATGAAATTTCGTCGTCGGGCGCTCGGCGATCGGGTTGCGGCTGTCGGGCGCGAAGCCCGCATAGGCATTGACAAGCTGCGGCTCGTCCGACAGCACCGCCAGCATCTGCTGTGCGTAGTCTTCCCAGTCGGTCGCGCAGTGCAGGTAGCCGCCCGGCGCGATGCGGCTCGCCAGCAGCCCGACGAAGGGCTGCGCGATCAGGCGGCGCTTGTGGTGGCGCTTCTTCTGCCAGGGGTCCGGAAAGTAGACGTGCACACCGGCCAGCGACTGCGGCTCGAGCATGTCCCGCACGACCTCGACAGCATCGTGATGCACGATGCGGACGTTGGCGAGCCGATGCTCTTCGATGCGCTTGAGCAGCGCGCCAACGCCGGCGAGGAAGACCTCGACACCCAGGAAATTGACATCCGGCCGCGCTGCGGCGATCGATGCCGTGGTCTCTCCCATGCCGAAGCCGATCTCGAGCACGGTCGGCGCACCGCGACCGAAGTGCGCGGCGAGATCGACGGGCGCCGGCGAGTAGGGCACGCCGTAGCGCGGCAGCAGTTCGTCGAACGCGCGCCGCTGCCCCTGCGTGACATGGCCGCGGCGCAGCGCGAAGCTGCGGATGTGGCGATAAGGCGGGCCGGCGGTTTCGTCGTCGGCTGCAGAGGGCGGTCGCGCCGACCGGGGCTGGAACCTCGGTGCTCACGCGCCGGGCTTGGTCGGCGCGATGACGCCGGCGGTGGGCGACGAAGGGGTTCCGCTGTAGAGCCGCTTCGGCATGCGCCCGGCCCGGTAGGCCTCGCGCCCGGCCTCGACGGCCTTCTTCATCGCGCTTGCCATCAGCACCGGGTCTTTCGCCTGCGCCACTGCCGTGTTCATCAGCACGCCGGCGCAGCCCAGTTCCATCGCGATCGCGGCGTCGCTCGCGGTGCCGACGCCGGCGTCGACGATCACCGGCACCTGGGCGCGCTCGAGAATCAGCTGGATGTTCCACGGGTTGAGGATGCCCATGCCCGAGCCGATCAGTGACGCGAGCGGCATGACGGCCACGCAGCCGATCGACTCCAGCACCTTGGCCTGGATCGGGTCGTCGCTGCAATAGACCATGACCTCGAAGCCCTCCTTCACCAGCGTCTCGGCGGCCTTGATCGTCTCGGGCATGTTCGGATACAGCGATTGCGGATCGCCCAGCACCTCGAGCTTGGTCAGCGCATGGCCGTCGAGCAGTTCGCGCGCCAGCCGCAGCGTCCGCACGGCGTCCTCGGCCGTGTAGCAGCCCGCGCTGTTGGGCAGCAAGGTGTACTTCGACGGTGGAATCACGTCGAGCAGGCTGGGCTCGCCCGCGGTCTGGCCGATGTTGGTGCGGCGGATTGCGACCGTCACGATCTCCGCGCCACTCGCCTCAACGGCAACGCGCGTCTGCTCGAAGTCGCGGTACTTGCCGGTGCCGATCAGGAGCCGGGAACCGAATTCACGCGCACCGATTTTCAAGCGATCCGTCATGCCGTCACCGTCGGCTGAACCTTGACCTCGAAATTCACCGAGTTCGACATGAAGCAGTGGGCATGCGCCTTGGCATGCAGCTCGCGTGCCTGTTCCAGCTGGGCCGCGTTCGCGATGCGCACCTGCGGCCAAAGTACGATTTCGACCATGCGCATCTTGCCGTCCTTGATGGCCAGCGTTCCGGTGGCGCTGTCGTTGTACTCGAGCAGTTCGATGTTCGCGCGCTCGCAGACCGCGAGATACGTCAGGTGATGACAGGACATCAGCGACGCGACCATCAGTGTCTCGGGGTTGTGGCGCGAATCGTCGCCGTTGAACACCGCGGGCGATGAGCCTTCGATCGAGGGCTTGCCCTTGAAGCGGACCGCAAACGCGCGCGACAGCTTCAGCTTGCCGTGCTCGTCCTGTTGACTGCCGCCGCTCCAGTGCAGCGTGCCCTCGAATACGTGCTGTTGCGCCATTTCATCCTCCGCCGACGGCGATGACGACCTCGATCCGGTCCCCGGCGGCGAGCCGCGTGCCCGCGTGCTGGCTGCGCGGAACGATCTCGCCGTTGCGCTCGACAGCCACCCGCTTGCCCGCTGCGCCCAGCTCGGCCAGCAGGTCGGCCACCGCGCTGCCGTCCTGCACGCGTCGGATTTCCCCGTTCACGCGGATTTCCATGTTCGACGCCTGAATTGACAGTTCGATAGAATTCTACGCACTGCGGGTGTAGTTCAATGGCAGAACGGCAGCTTCCCAAGCTGCATACGAGGGTTCGATTCCCTTCACCCGCTCCATTTTCCTCGCCGCTCACGGGTGGCGGGAACGGGAGGACTCCCGACATCCGGCGCAAGCTTCACGTAAGCAATCGGGCGCATGTTGCGCCACGCCTCGGGAGATCCCCTGCATTCCATGCAGTCGCCTGCACACAAGTCCCTCTCACCGGCCCTCGTCGTCGCTGCGCTGGGTGTCGTCTACGGTGACATAGGGACCAGTCCGCTCTACGCCTTCAAGGAAAGCATCGCCGGCGAGCACGGGGCGGGGCTGTCGACTGCCAATGTGCTGGGCGTCCTGTCGATGATCTTCTGGGCCATCACGCTCGTCGTGTCGGTCAAGTACGTCCTGATCGTGCTGCGTGCGAACAACGGCGGCGAAGGCGGGATCCTCGCCCTGCTCGCACTGGTGCTGCGACAGTTTCCGGCGAAGTCGCGGCTCGCGGGGGTCGCGGTCGCCTGCGGGTTGTTCGGGGCCGCGATGTTCTACGGCGACAGCATCATCACGCCGGCGATTTCGGTGCTGTCGGCCATCGAAGGCCTGGAAGTCGTCTCGCCGCGCTTCACGCAATATGTGATTCCACTGACTTTGCTGGTTTTGATCGTTCTCTTCGCTGTGCAGAGTGGCGGCACGGAACGGGTGGGCAAGGTCTTCGGGCCGATCATGGTCGTGTGGTTCGTGACGCTGGGAATCCTCGGCGCGCTGCAGATTGCGCGCAACCCCGGGGTGCTGGCGGCCATCGATCCCCTGCATGCCTTGGGCTTCGTGATCGCGCATCCGGGGCTGGCGCTGACGGTCACGGCGGCGGTGTTCCTGGCCGTCACCGGTGGTGAGGCCCTGTACGCAGACATGGGGCACTTCGGGCGCCGGCCGATCCAGGTTGCCTGGCTGTGGCTCGTGATGCCGAGCCTGCTGCTGAACTACTTCGGACAGGGCAGCCTCGTCCTCGCAGACGCCGCGGCGGTCCGCAACCCGTTCTACCTGCTGGCCCCCGACTGGCTGCAGTTGCCGCTCGTGGGTCTGGCCACGGCCGCGACGGTCATTGCGTCGCAAGCGGTGATCTCGGGGGCGTTCTCGATCACCAGCCAGGCAATCAAGCTCGGCTACATGCCCCGCATGGAGGTGCACTTCACGTCGGCGACCGCCGCCGGGCAGATCTACGTGCCGCTCGTGAACTGGATGCTGCTCGCCCTGGTGATCCTGCTGGTCATCGGCTTCGGCAGTTCGTCCAGTCTCGCTGCCGCGTACGGCATCGCGGTCGTCAGCACGATGGTGATCACGACGCTGGGCGTCATCGTCGTGGCGCGGCACCGCTGGGACTGGACGCCGTGGAAGATCGGGCTGGTCCTGCTGCCTCTGCTGATGCTCGACATCGTGTTCCTGGTCGCCAACTCGGCCAAGATCACGCATGGCGGCTGGCTGCCGCTGGCGTTCGGCGGGCTGCTCTTCTTCCTGTTCAGCACGTGGAAGCGCGGGCGCGAGCTGGTGCGAGAGGAGCGCAGGCGCGGCGGTGTCGGGCTGGAGGGCTTCCTCAAGAACCTGGCGGCCTACCCGCCGCAGCGCGTCGAAGGCACGGCGGTGTTCATGAGTGGCGGCATGGACGAAGTGCCGCACGCGCTGCTGCATAACCTGAAGCACAACCAGGTGCTGCACGAGCGCGTGATCTTGCTGACCGCGGTGCCCGAGGACGTGCCTCATGTGCCGCCTGAGGACTCCGCCGAGATCCGCGATCACGGCCACGGCTGCCACAACGTCAAGGTCCACCTCGGTTTCAAGGACTCCTACGACATTGCCGACATCGCGCGCACGCTGGCCCAGCACCATGACTTTGCGCTGGACCCCGCGACGACCTCCTTCTTCCTGTCGCGCGAGACGGTCCTGTCCGGCCGCGCCGGAGGCATGGCGAACTGGCGCGAGCGCCTGTTCGGCTGGATGATGCGCAACGCGCAGCCGGCGTCGGACTTCTTCCGCATTCCGCCGAACCGTGTCATCGAGATCGGCACTCAGCTCGTCATCTGAGCGGGCCGCAAACTCCGTGCTGCACTGCTGGCGTGGCGCCGGTGGGTCTTCGAGCCGTCTCTGGCGTCGCTATGATGCTGTGAGCCGAGTCGAGGAGCTGGGGAGCTACAAGAGCCATGGACAAGAAGACACTGAAGAGTCTGGCGGGCTTCATCGATCCCTACCGCGTCACCAACGGATCCCGCTTCCGCCTGAAGGACGTCGATCCCGGCGACACCCGCGGCCTGAAGGACGAACACAAGCCCGAGGCTCAGCAACTGCTGGCCGACAGTGTCGCCTGGCTTGCCGACGAGCAGGACAAGCTCTACGCGCAGGACCGCCGTTCGCTGCTGCTCGTCTTCCAGGCCATGGACGCTGCCGGCAAGGACGGCACCATCAAGCACGTGATGAGCGGTGTGAATCCGCAGGGTTGCCAGGTCACGTCGTTCAAGCAGCCGTCGCCCGAGGAACTGGACCACGACTGGATGTGGCGCAGCTGGAAAGCGCTGCCGGAGCGTGGCCGCATCGGCATCTTCAACCGTTCCTACTACGAAGAGGTGCTGGTCGTCCGGGTGCACGAGTCCATTCTGGCGACGCAGAAGCTGCCGAAGCCGGCGCTGACGAAGGGGATCTTTCGCGAGCGGCTGCGCGACATCGCGAATTTCGAGGACTACCTGACGCGCAACGGCACGACGGTGCTGAAGTTCTTCCTGCACGTTTCGCGCAAGGAGCAGAAGAAGCGCTTCATCGAGCGCCTCGACGAGCCCGACAAGAACTGGAAGTTCGCCATCGGCGACGTCAAGGAGCGGGCCTACTGGAATGACTACATGGCCGCGTACGAGGACGCGATCCGCGCGACCGCGACGCAGGCCGCACCCTGGTTCGTCGTGCCGGCCGACAACAAGTGGTTCACGCGGCTCGTCGTCGTCGGCGCCATCGTCGAGGCGATGGAGAGCATGAAGCTCGCCTATCCGAAGATCACGGACGCACAGAAGGCAGATCTCGCCCGCGCGCGCGAACTGCTGCTGACGGAGAAGAAGTAGCGCGGCGCGGTCGGTGCTCGCCGCACACACACGTCCGCGCGTGATCCTGCTGCTGCTCGCCCATCCCCATCCCAGGCGCTCGATCGCGGGACGCGCTTTGCTCGCTTCGGTGCAGGACCTGCCCGAGGTCCGTGTCCATTCGCTGTACGACACCTATCCGGACTTCTCGATCGACGCGGCGGCGGAGCGCAACCTCCTTGCTTCAGCGCGGCTCGTCATCTGGCAGCACCCGCTGTACTGGTACGGCGTGCCGGCGCTGCTCAAGCTCTGGTTCGAAGACGTGCTGGTGCGCGGCTGGGCGTACGGCGAAGGAGGGCAGACGCTGCGGGGCAAGGACTGCCTGTGGGTGACGACCACGGGTGCACTGCCCGAGGCGTATTCGGAGGCCGGCGTGCACGGCCATGCCTTCGAGGCCTTCGTGCCGGCGGTACGCCAGACCGCGCGCTTCTGCGGCCTGAACTGGCTGGACCCGATCGTCGTGCACGGCGCCCATCGGCTCGACGCCGCCGCGCTCGAAGCGCACGCGCAGCGCTACAGAGAGCGTCTGCAGCAGTACATCGCCTCCCATGGCTGAGCCCTCGATCCTGCGCGACGCGCTGGTGTACCTCGGCGCCGCCGTGGTCTGCGTGCCGATCGCCAAGCGCCTCGGCCTGGGCTCGGTGCTGGGCTACCTGATCGCGGGCTGTGCCATCGGTCCGTGGGGACTCGGCTTCGTCACGGACGTTCAGTCGATCCTGCATTTCGCCGAGTTTGGCGTCGTGCTGATGCTGTTCCTGATCGGACTCGAACTCGACTTCAAACGCCTGATCGAACTGCGTGGGCCGGTGTTCGGCGGCGGGTCGCTGCAGATGGCGGCCTGCGGTGCCGCGCTGGGCGTTGCATTGTGGGCGGCTGGCCTGAACTGGCAGGGGGCGCTCGTGGCCGGGCTCGCGCTGGCGATGTCTTCGACGGCGATCGCGGTGCAGACGATGGCCGAGCGCAATCTGCTCACGGCACCGGTCGGTCGCGGCGCATTCTCGGTGCTGCTGTTCCAGGACATCGCGGCGATACCGCTGATCGCGCTGGTGCCTCTGCTGGGCGTGGACCAGCCCGGTGGCGAGCCGGGCTGGCAGCTGGCGCTCAAAGGCGCGGCGGCGGTCGTGATCGTCGTTGTGATCGGCCGCTTCCTGACCCGTCCGGTGATCCGCCTGATCGCGCTGTCCGGCGTGCGCGAGATCTTCACCGCGTTTGCGCTGCTGCTGGTGTTCGGCATTGCGGAGCTGATGGCGCTCGCGGGGCTGTCAATGGCGCTCGGCGCGTTCCTGGCCGGCGTGTTGCTCGCAAGCTCCGAATACCGGCATGCACTCGAGACCGACATCGCGCCGTTCAAGGGACTGCTGCTCGGCCTCTTTTTCATCGCCGTTGGCATGTCGATCGACTTCGGCCTGGTGGGTACGCAGCCGCTGAAGCTGGCTTTACTGGTGCTGGGCCTCCTGATGATCAAGGGACTCGCGCTCGCCGTGATCGCGCCGACGCTTGATGTCGCCGCGCGCGAGCGATGGCTGTTTGCAGCGCTGCTGGCGCAGGCGGGCGAATTTGCATTCGTGGTGTTCGGCGTCGCGCGCAGCGCACGCGTGCTCCCGGGCGACTGGGACGCGCTTCTGACCGCGGCCGTCGCGCTGTCGATGGCGGCCACGCCGCTGCTGCTGCTGGCGCACGACGCGCTGCTGGAGCGCCGGTCGCGCGCGGAACGCGCTGCCGACGCGATCGACGACGACACGGCCCCGGTGATCGTGGCGGGCGCCGGCCGCTACGGGCAGATCATTGCGCGCCTGCTTTCCGCGCATGGCGTGAAGGTGACGGTGCTGGATCACGACCCGGACCAGATCGACCTGTTGCGCAAGTTTGGATACAAGGTGTTCTACGGCGACGCCACGCGACTCGATCTGCTGCACGCCGCGGGGGCCGCGAAGGCGCGGCTGCTGGTGGTGGCGATCGACGACGTCGAGGACAGCCTGCACCTGGTCGACGCGGTGCGCAGCGAGTTCCCTGCGCTGCAGATCGTCGCGCGCGCGCGCAACGTGCGGCACTGGCTGGAACTGGCCGACCGCGGCGTGGCGCTGGCCGAGCGCGAGACCTTCGAGTCCGCGCTGCGCTCGGGCCGCCAGGCCCTCGAGGCGATCGGCCTGTCACCCTTCGAGGCGCGCGAAGTTGCGGAACAGTTTCGTCGCGCCAACCTCGCCACGCTGGCCGCGATGCGGCCGCACTTCCGGGACGAAGCGAAGACGGTGGCGATCGCCAGGAGCGGACGCGAGGAGCTCGAGGAAAATCTGCGGCGCGACCGCGAGGCGCAGGCCAAGGCCCAGCGCGACGCCGGCCACTGGCAGTGAGTCGTCAGGCCGTAAACCCGTTGCGCTTGTGCGAGCCGTCGCAGAATGGCTTGTTGGCCGAGCCGCCGCAGCGGCACAACCATACCTTCTCGGTCGTGAAGGTGGACCCGTCGGCGGCGCGGAACTCGACCTTGCCTTCGACCATCAGCGGTCCGTTGGCGATCGGGTGGACCTTCACCTCGCCGGCCGCCGGTCCGGCCACCGAGGGCGGCGGATTGGGGCAGGCGCCTTCGTCGGCGAATCCCACGCGTTTATGGCTGCCGTCGCAGTACGGCTTGTTGGCGGATGCTCCGCAGCGGCACAACGCCACGCGCGTGTACTCGACCAGGGTGGCGTGCTCGCCCCCGGGGACCGTGACGCGGGCCCGGACGTAGATCGGGCCACGCGCCTGCACCGCGGCCGTGTTGCTCTCGGGCGGCGCCTCCAGTGACGTCCCGTCGGGCGCGTGCAGTGTCAACGCGCCCGAGGGGCAGCGCGCGACGACATTGACGAGGTGCTCGACGGAGGCGTTGTCCGGCTGGATCCACGGCTTCGCCTGCGGGTCGAATACAGCAGGCGCGCCGTGTACGCATTCCTCGGCATGGATGCAGCGCCTGGCGTCATAGCGGATCGTGACGTTCTTGCCGACATAGTCTCGTGTGCTCATGATCTTCCCTCGGCGTTGCGTGCGGGCGCTCCGTCCCATGTGCGCCTGTGTCTGCAGACGCAGGCGCCATCGGCCGGCCGGCATGCCGCAGGGCATGCCGACAGGTCGGCCGCCGTCCCCCCGCGGGGTAGCGAGCGCCTTCGGAGCGGCCGTGCGGTGCTCATCCGATACCTCCGATGCAGACGTACTTGATGACGAGGTACTCGTCGATGCCGTACTTCGACCCTTCGCGCCCGAGCCCCGATTGCTTGACGCCGCCGAAGGGCGCGACTTCGTTCGAGATGAGACCGGTGTTGACTCCGACCATGCCGCTTTCGAGCTGTTCGGCCACTCGGAACACGCGCGCCACATCGCGCGAGTAGAAGTAAGCGGCGAGGCCGAACTCGGTCGAGTTGGCCGCCGCGATCGCTTCGGCTTCCGTGCTGAAACGGAACACCGGGGCCACCGGCCCGAAGGTCTCCTCGCGTGCGACCAGCATGTCCTCGGTGACGTTGGCCAGCACGGTGGGCTGGAAGTAGGTGCCGCCAAGTTCGTGCGGCTTGCCGCCCGTCACGATGCGCGCACCCTTGGCACGCGCATCGTCGATGTGAGCCTGCACCTTGGCCAGCGCGTTGCGGTCGATCAGCGGGCCCTGCTGCACTCCGGTCTCGAACCCGGAACCGACTTTCAGGCCCTGCGCCTTCTGCGCGAGCCGTTCGACGAACGCGTCGTAGATGCCGGTCTGCACATAGAAGCGGTTGGTGCAGACGCAGGTCTGTCCGGCGTTGCGGTACTTCGACGCGAGCGCGCCGTCCACCGCGGCGTCGAGATCCGCATCATCGAACACCAGGAACGGGGCGTTGCCGCCGAGTTCGAGCGAAAGCTTCTTCAGCGTCGGCGCGCTCTGCTGCATCAGGATGCGCCCGACCGCGGTCGAGCCGGTGAACGACAACTTGCGCACGGTCGGCGAGTCGCACAACGTCTTGCCGACCGCAATCGAGTTGGCCTCGTCGGCCGGCACCACATTGAACACGCCGGGCGGAAAGCCCGCGCGCTGCGCCAGCTCGGCGAGCGCCAGCGCGGACAGCGGCGTCTGCTCGGCCGGCTTGACGACCACCGTACAGCCGGCCGCCAGCGCCGGCGCGACCTTGCGCGTGATCATCGCGTTCGGAAAATTCCACGGCGTGATCGCGGCGGCCACACCGATCGGCTCCTTGAACACCAGCAGCCGGCGGTCGTTGGCGACCGTCGGAATCGTGTCGCCGTACACACGCTTGGCCTCTTCGGCGAACCATTCGATGAACGACGCGCCGTAGGCGACCTCGCCACGGCTCTCGGCCAGTGGCTTGCCCTGCTCGGCGGTCATCAGCCGGGCCAGGTCCTCCTGCGCGGCCATGATCAGGTCGAACCACTTCCGCAGCACGGCGGCCCGCTCCTTGGCGGTCTTGCGGCGCCACCCGGGCCACGCGCGGTGCGCCGCGGCGATGGCTTGCTCGGTCTCGGTACCGGTGCAGTTGGCCACGTCGGCCAGCTTGCCGCCGTCGGCGGGGTTCGCAACCGCGAAGCGCAGGCCGGTGGCTGCGGGCAGCCAGGCACCGTCGATGTAGGCGTCGTTCTTCAGCAGCGCGCCGTCGGAAAGGGAAGGCATACCCACTTTCTGCAGCATCGTCGTCTCCTCCGTTCGAAGATCAAGAATACTGCCGAAGTGTGAGCCGTTGCGGCCCGCTACACTTTGCGCACAATCGGCTCGCGTGCGTGTTCATGAAGTTCGAAAGCCTCGCCCCCGACCTGCAATCCTGGTTCCGTGACATGGTCAAGCGCGGGTCCGACCGCGATGGCCTGATCCGGTCGCTGCGCACGGCCGGCTACCAGGAGCGCTACGCGCGCGATGCGGTGGAGGCGGCGTTCAAGGCGCTTCCCGTGCCGCCTCCCCCGCCGCCGGCGCAAGCGCCGCCGCCGACTGTCATCGAATCCACGCCAGATGCTGCAGCCGAGGCGCAGACGCTCAGCGAGCAACTGGTACAGATGCCGAACACGATCGAAACGGGCGATCGTGCGATCCACATGCTGTTCGCTTTGACCGCACCGCGCATCGTGCTGTTCGGCAACCTGCTGTCGATTGAAGAGTGCGAGCAGATGATCGAACTGTCCCGCGGCAAGCTCGCGCGGTCGAGCGTCGTCAACAACGAAACCGGGGCGTACGACATCCATCCCCACCGCACGAGCACTGGAACCTATTTCAACCGCGGCGAGAACGAACTCATCCAGCGTCTCGAGCAGCGGATCGCGGAACTCGTCCAGTTTCCGGTTGAAAACGGCGAGCCGATCCAGATCCTGCATTACGAACCCGGCGGCGAGTACAAGCCGCACTTCGACTATTTCGACCCGAAGCAACCGGGCAACGAGCAGGTGCTGACGCAGGGTGGCCAGCGCATCGCGACGCTGGTCATGTACCTGAACGACGTCGAAGCAGGCGGCTCGACGGTGTTTCCCGAGGTCGGAATCGATGTCCTGCCGCGCCGGGGCAATGCGGTCTACTTTGCCTACTGCTCGGAGAACGGCACGCTCGATCCGCGTTCGCTGCACGGCGGCAGTCCGGTGGGATCGGGCGAGAAGTGGATTGCCACCAAGTGGTTCCGACAGGGACGCTACGTCGGCAGTGGAGCGTGAGAGGGTCGGCGTCTATCTGCGCCGTCGCCGGATCGCGAGAGCTGCAGTGCCGGGAAAGCGGTGGTGGGTCGTGAAGGATTCGAACCTTCGACCTACGGATTAAGAGTCCGCTGCTCTACCAACTGAGCTAACGACCCGCTTTCCTGATCCTGCCATGCGTCAATGGTGGGTCGTGCGTGACTCGAACACGCGACCAACGGATTAAAAGTCCGCTGCTCTACCGGCTGAGCTAACGACCCGAGTGGCCTTCTTCCGAGCCCTTCGTGATGCAGTCTCGGGCAGCGCTCGAACGACCTGACGGTAGCCCGCGACGCATCGAGAGCACGAAATTATGCCGGCGGCACGCTTGCGGGTCAAACCGCCGGGTCCGCTCGATCGCTCGCCTGCGGCCTAGACCTTCGACAGGTCGACGGTGGGCTGGCTGGCGTCGAGCGCCTCGAACTCGACGCTGATCAGCGTTCCGGGCCGCTGCGCGTCCGTGCTTCCGGGGCTGCTTCCGATGCGTATCAGGGCATCGTGCTGCTCGGCGATCTCGCGCACGATCGCCAGCCCAAGGCCGCTGCCATCGACGTTGGTGCCCAGGATGCGATAGAAGCGGTCGAACACGCGCTGCCTTTCGCCCTCCGGAATGCCCGGGCCGTTGTCCTCGACCTCCAGGTACACGGAACCCTCGACCGTGCGGATCCGGACCGTCACGCTGCCGCCGCGCGGCGTGTAGCGCAGCGCGTTGTCGAGCAGGTTCTTGAGCATCTCGCGGACCAGCATGGGTGCGGCAACGACGCGTGCTGGCCGCTCCGGCTCCTCAAAGCCAAGGTCGATCTGGCGGGCAATGGCCTCGGCCACCAATTCCCGGACCAGGTCGCGCGCCACCGGTACGAGGTCGACCACTTCGAAGCGGCTGGGATCGCTCCCCTGGTACTCGGCGCGCGCCAGCGCCAGCAGCTGGTTGATCAGGTGCGTGGCCCGCTCGGTCGAGACGGCGATGTGCCGCAGTGTCCGTCGCAGTTCCTGCGGGTCGGTCTCGCGCACGGCGAGCTCGGCCTGCGTGCGCAGTCCCGCCAGCGGTGTCTTCATCTGGTGCGCGGCGTCGGCCAGGAAGCGCTGCTGCATCTCGATGTTCTGGGAAAGCCGCGCGAGCAGCTCGTTGAAGGAGCTGACGAGCGGAGCGATCTCCTCGGGCGCGCCGCGTGCGTCGATCGGCGAGAGATCATCGGGCTGGCGTGCCCGGATGCGCTGCTGCAGGTCGGCCAGCGGCGCCAGGCCGCGACTGAGGCCGAACCACACCAGCACCACCGCGATCGGCAGCACGACGAACTGCGGCACGATGACGCCTCGAATGATCTCGTTGGCCAGCTGCGAACGCTTCTCGAGCGTTTCGGCCACCTGCACCAGTGCGTAATCGCTGCCGGCGCCGCGGTTGAACTCCACCCACGTGTAGGCAATGCGGATCTCGTTGCCGCGCAGGATGTCCGAGCGGAACTGGACCGTGCGCGGCACCGGGCGGACGTCTTCCGCCGGCAACGGCAGGTCGTTGTCGCCGGTCACGAACTCCCCGCGCAGTCCGAGAACCATGTAGTAGACACTGTCCGCCGCATCGGCCCGCAGCAGCTCGCGCGCGCTGATCGGCAGCTGCAGGGTCACGGTGCCACGTGTTTGCTGCACGTGGTTGGCGAGCGCAACGACGGCGTCGGCCAGTCCGCGGTCAAATGGCGCGTTGGCGATCGACTGCGCGACGATGTAGGTCACGGTGACGCTCATCGGCCACAGCAGGAGCAGCGGCGCGAGCATCCAGTCGAGGATCTCGCCGAAGAGCGACCGCTGCTCGAACTGCGCACGCAGCGGATTGCGTGGCGTTCGCGGCGTGCTCGCGGGAACCGGCGCAGCGCGGTCGACGACCGCCGCTGCGCTGCGCGGCCAACGCACGCGCAACCGGCGCCGGGGGGTGCCTTCGTCAGGCATGGCGATGCCGGATCACGCGGGAATCAGGCGTTGCCAACGGCAGCTTCGGTGGCGGAATCGGCGAAGCGCTCGAGGTAGTAGCCAAGACCGCGGACGGTCACGATTCGCACGGCGTTGGTCTCGATCTTCTTGCGCAAGCGGTGGACGTAGACCTCGATCGCGTTGTTGCTGACTTCCTCACCCCAGCTGCACAGGTGGTCGACGAGCTGCTCCTTGCTGACCAGGCGGCCGGGACGTTGCAGCAGGACCTCCAGCAGGTTCAGCTCGCGCGCCGACAGGTCGAGCATCTGTTCGTTCAGATAGGCCACATGCCCGACCGGATCCAGTGTCAGCGGCCCGTGCCGGAGCACGGTCTGCGCGCTGCCGGCCGCCCGCCGGGTCAGTGCCCGGACGCGCGCTTCCAGTTCGGTCAGGGCAAAGGGCTTCGCCATGTAGTCGTCGGCACCGAGATCGAGGCCCTTGACCCGCTGCTCGACACTGTCGGCCGCGGTGAGGATCAGCACCGGGACCGGCGAGTGCCTTGCGCGCAGCCGCTTCAGAACCTCCAGTCCCGACAGCCGCGGTAGCCCGACGTCGAGGATCAGCAGGTCGAAGCTCTGGGCCGTGAGGGCGGTGTCGGCGTCATCGCCGCTCGCCACGACGTCGACGGCATAGCCGCCGGCCCGCAAGGAGCGGGACAGGCCGTCGGCCAGCACGGCGTCGTCTTCGGCGATCAGTATGCGCATGGGGCGGCAGTATGCTTGCGCCCTACCCGCAGGCGAAGGGGCGCTCGCCGCAGTCTAGGGCGCGCGCGCGCCGCCCGGCAAGGCGCCGTGCAGCGCTCCTGCCCCGGGTAAGGTCCTCGGCTGTTGACAAGCCGTACTGAAAGTATCTACAGTGCTTGTACTGTAATTACTTTCAGTGCCCCGGATGTTCCCGGGCACGGCGCGAGCGGAGGCGGCGATGGACGACGGACGGAGCATGGTGGTGACAGACAGCAAGGAGCGGCAGAAGGCACTCGCCGCGGCGTTGGCGCAGATCGAGAAGCAGTTCGGGAAGGGCTCGATCATGCGCATGGCCGAAGGCCAGGTGGCGGAAGACATCGACGTGGTGTCCACCGGGTCGCTCGGACTGGACATCGCGTTGGGTATCGGGGGGCTGCCGCGCGGCCGTGTGGTCGAGATCTACGGACCGGAGTCGTCGGGCAAGACGACGCTGACGCTGCAGGTCATTGCCGAGATGCAGAAGATCGGGGGCACTGCCGCGTTCATCGACGCCGAACACGCACTCGATGTGCAGTACGCGCAGAAGCTCGGCGTCAACCTGCAGGAACTCCTGATTTCCCAGCCGGATACCGGCGAGCAGGCGCTCGAGATCACCGATGCGCTGGTGCGGTCGGGCTCGGTTGACCTGATCGTCATCGACTCCGTCGCAGCGCTGACGCCCAAGGCCGAGATCGAAGGCGAGATGGGCGATTCGCTGCCCGGCCTGCAGGCGCGCCTGATGAGCCAGGCGCTGCGCAAGCTGACCGCCACGATCAAGCGGACCAACTGCCTGGTCATCTTCATCAACCAGATCCGCATGAAGATCGGCGTGATGTTCGGCAATCCCGAGACCACCACCGGCGGCAACGCACTCAAGTTCTATGCGTCGGTGCGGCTCGACATCCGCCGCATCGGCTCGATCAAGAAGGGCGACGAGGTCATCGGCTCCGAGACCAAGGTCAAGGTCGTCAAGAACAAGGTCGCGCCGCCGTTCAAGCAGGCGGGGTTCGACATCCTCTACGGCGAAGGCATCTCACGCGAGGGCGAGATCGTCGACCTCGGCTCCGAGCTCAACATCGTCGAGAAATCCGGCGCCTGGTACAGCTATGGCGGCGAGCGTATCGGTCAGGGCAAGGACAACGCCCGCGAATACCTGCGCAACAACCCCGCCATGGCGCGTGAGATCGAGAACAAGATCCGGGCCGCCAAGGGCGTGAACGCGCGTGGCGAGGAAGTCGCAGCCGGCTGACGCCGGCGTCGTCGTGGCGCCGCGCGACGCGGGCGGCACCAGCCTGCTCGCGCGCGCAATCGCGCTGCTCGCCCGCCGCGAGCACAGCCGGACCGAGCTTGCGCGCAAGCTCATGCGGCGGCTGGAGGAGGACCAGGACCGCTCGCACGTCGACGCGGTGCTCGACGAACTGCAACGACGTAAGCTGCTTTCGGACGAGCGCTTCGCCGCCTCACTGGTCCGCACCCGGGCGCCGCGCTATGGCGCGGCACGGCTGAAGCTGGATCTGAAGGCGCGCGGCGTACCGGCGGCGATCGCGGCCGAGGCGCTCGCTCAGCTCAGTGCCGGCGACGGCGGTTCCGAGTTCGATCGCGCGCGCGCCGTCTGGTCCCGCCGTTTCGGCGCCGCTCCGCAGTCCCTGGCCGAGCGCGCGCGTCAGGCGCGCTTCCTCGAGTCGCGGGGATTCAGTTCAGAGGTGATACGCAAGGTCCTGCGCGGGCTCGCCGGCGACGACGACGCCTGATTTGAGGGGAAGTTCGACCCTTCGCAAGAGTCCCGCCGCGGCGGGGGCGCCATGCGAACGGCAAACTCCGTTGCCCCCGGGGCCGCCTCGCCACCTGCCGGTGACGGCGCCGGGTATTGGCCACGCATCGCTGTGCTAAATTTCTCGACCGGTCCGCAGCGCGATGTTCCACGGCGGCCCGTTCCCCTCTCGCTCATGCCCAACCGCCGCCACGTGCACACGCGTTCCATCCGGGTCGATGCGTACGCGCGCGACGACGGACTGTGGGACCTCGAGGCGGTGCTGACCGACACGAAGTCGCGCGATTTCCCTCTCGCAACAGGCATGCGCCCGCCGGCGATCCGGTGCACGACATGGTGCTGCGCGTGACGATCGACACCAAGCTGAACATCGTCGATGCGGTGGCCGAGTCGCGCTGGGTGCCCTACCCCGGCTACTGCGACACGATCGGCCCCGACTATCGCAAGCTCATCGGCCTGAACCTCCTGCAGGACTTCCGCCGCCATGTGCAGGGGCGGCTCGGAGGTGTGCATGGCTGCACGCACATCACCGAGCTTGCGAATGTGCTTCCGACCGCGGCGGTTCAGGCCTTTGCAGGTGAAGTATTCAAGACGCGCGACGCCGCGCATGCTGGCCACCACCAGGATGAAAAGATGCCCTGGCAGCTCGACCGCTGCCACGCGCTGCGCCTGGACGGTCCCGGCGTGGCCACGTTCTACCCGCGCTGGCACCAGCCGAGGCAGAAGGGCGCCACGCACGCGAAACCGACCCCGATCAAGGACGGAACCACTCAATGAAGATCCACGAATATCAGGGCAAGGAAGTCTTTCGGCGCTTCGGCGTGCCGGTGCCGCGCGGCATCCCCGCGTTCACGGTGGATGAGGCCGTCATGGCGGCGCAGACGCTGGGCGGACCCGTGTGGGTCGTCAAGGCGCAGATCCACGCGGGAGGGCGCGGCAAGGGCGGCGGCGTGAAGCTCGCGCGCTCGATCGACGAAGTCAAGCAGCGGGCGTCCGAGATCCTCGGCATGCAGCTGGTCACGCACCAGACCGGTCCCGGCGGGCAGAAGGTGCGACGCCTGCTGATCGAGGAGGGCGCCGACATCGCCAAGGAACTCTATGTCGGCATGGTCGTCGATCGCGCCACGCAGCGCGTGACGCTGATGGCGTCGAGCGAAGGCGGCATGGACATCGAGGAAGTGGCGGCCCACACGCCCGAGAAGATCCACAAGGTGCATATCGATCCGGCGCTCGGCATGACCGACCACGACGCCGACGACATCGCGACGAAGATCGGCATTCCTGCGGCAAGCATTCCCGAGGCGCGCGCGGTGCTGCAGGGCCTGTACAAGGCCTTCTGGGAGACCGACGCTTCACTGGCGGAAATCAACCCGCTGATCCTGACAAAGTCTGGCCGCGTCATCGCGCTCGACGCCAAGCTCAACTTCGATTCGAACGCCTTGTTCCGCCATCCCGACATCGTCGAACTGCGCGACCTCGACGAGGAAGATCCGGCCGAGGTCGAGGCGAGCAAGTTCGACCTCAGCTACATCCAGCTCGACGGCAACATCGGCTGCCTCGTCAACGGTGCGGGTCTCGCCATGGCGACGATGGACACGATCAAGCTGTTCGGTGGCGAGCCGGCCAACTTCCTCGACGTGGGCGGCGGCGCCACCGCGGAGAAAGTGACCGAGGCCTTCAAGCTGATGCTGCGCAATCCCGGGCTGAAGGCGATCCTGGTGAATATCTTCGGCGGCATCATGAAGTGCGACACGATTGCCGAAGGTGTTGTCGCCGCCTCGCGCGCGGTGCACCTCAAAGTGCCGCTGGTGGTGCGCATGAAGGGCACCAACGAGCAGTTAGGCAAGAAGATCCTGGCCGATTCCGGCCTGCCGATCATTTCCGCCGACACGATGGCCGAGGCCGCCGAGAAGGTGGTTGCCGCGGCCAAGGGCCGCTAGACGCGAACGAGACACACGATGAGCATCCTGATCAACAAGAACAGCCGCGTCATCACGCAGGGCATCACGGGCAAGACCGGCCAGTTCCACACCCGCGCGTGCCGCGAATATGCCAATGGCAAGGCCTGCTTCGTCGCCGGCGTCCATCCGAAGAAGGCCGGCGAGGATTTCGAAGGTGTGCCGATCTTCGCCAGCGTGAAGGACGCCAAGGCGCAGACCGGCGCCAACGTTTCGGTGATCTACGTGCCGCCGGCGGGCGCGGCCGACGCGATCTGGGAGGCCGTCGACGCTGACCTCGATCTCGTCATCTGCATCACGGAAGGCATTCCGGTGCGCGACATGATTGTCGTGCGCGACAAGATGCGTAAGCACAACAAGAAGACGCTGCTGCTGGGGCCGAACTGCCCGGGCACGATCACGCCGGAAGAAATCAAGATCGGCATCATGCCCGGCCACATCCACCGCAAGGGGCGCATCGGCGTGGTGTCCCGTTCGGGCACGCTGACCTACGAAGCGGTGGCGCAGCTCACCGATCTTGGCATGGGACAGTCGAGCGCAGTCGGCATTGGTGGCGACCCCGTCAATGGGCTGAAGCACATCGACATCCTCAAGCTCTTCAACGAGGACCCGGACACCGATGCCGTCGTCATGATCGGCGAGATCGGCGGCACCGACGAGGAAATCGCCGCCGAGTGGGCCAAGAAGCACATGAAGAAGCCCGTGGTCGGCTTCATCGCCGGCGTCACCGCGCCGCCGGGCAAGCGCATGGGCCACGCCGGTGCCATCATCTCCGGCGGCAAGGGCACCGCGCAGGAGAAGCTCGCCGTCATGGAAGCCTGCGGCATTCGCACGACGAAGAACCCCTCGGAACTGGGCAAGTTGCTCAAGAGCGTTCTGAAGTAGCAGCGGCCCACGCCCGCTGAACGAAGCGCCGCAGAGCGCAAGACCGAGGAGACGAGGCAATGATCGAATGGCTGATGAATCTGGAATGGGATGCCATTGTCCAGATCATCATCATCGACATCCTGCTGGGCGGCGACAACGCCGTGATCATCGCGCTGGCGTGCCGCAATCTCCCACCCAAGCACCGACGTCAGGGCATTTTCTGGGGGGCCGCGGGCGCCATCATCCTGCGCGTGATCCTGATCACTGTCGCTGTCGCGCTGCTGAACATCCCGTTCCTGAAGCTGATCGGCGGCGTGTTGCTGCTGTGGATCGGCATCAAGCTGCTCGCGCCTCCGGAAGAGGAGGGCGGCGCGCACGGCAAGGTGCAGGCGAGCGACAAGCTGCTGGCAGCGATCAAGACGATCATCGTGGCGGATTTCGTCATGTCGCTCGACAACGTCATCGCGATCGCCGGTGCGGCCGAACAGGCCGACCCGAGCCAGCGCACCGGCCTCATCATCTTCGGCCTGCTGGTATCGGTACCATTCATCGTTTTCGGCAGCCAGATCATCCTCAAGCTCCTGGACCGCTTTCCGATCATCGTCCTGCTGGGCGGCGCATTGCTCGGCTGGATTGCCGGCGGGCTGATCGTCACCGACCCGGTTGCCGTACCGTACATTCCGCAGACGGACATGGTGCGCTATGTCGCAAGCGCGGCTGGAGCGCTGGTCGTCATCGCGGTGGCGAAAATCCTTGCCGCCCGCCGCAGCCCGGCGCACGGAGCCTGACAGAAAACATGGCAGTAGCCCTCGACTTCGCGCTCAAGACCCATCCGGGCCTGGTGCGTCCGCTCAACGAGGACGCGCTGGGTGCGGACCCCTCGTGCGGGCTGTTTGCATTGGCCGACGGCCTCGGCGGCTACAACGCCGGCGAGGTTGCCAGCGTGATGGCGATCAGCTCGGTGCTCGAGCGCCTGTCCTCCGCGCTGGCCGGCGCGCAGGAGCAGTCCGCAAGCTTCACGCCCGACGACGCGCTCTTCGACACGATCACCGAGATCAACGCCAACATCTACAACGCGGCGCTGAACAGCGCCGCGTTCGAGGGCATGGCCACGACGCTCGTCATCGCCTGGTTCCTCGGCAACCGGCTGTGGGTGGCCCACACCGGCGACTCGCGCCTGTACCGCTACCGCGATGACCAGCTCGAGCAACTGACCCGCGACCACTCGTTCTCGCAGGAGCTGCTCGACGCAGGCATGGTGACCGAGGAAGAGGCCCGTATCCTGCCGGCCAAGAACCTCGTGACCCGGGCGCTGGGGGCCAGCCCGGAGATCGAGCCCGAAGTGCAGGAGCTCGACGTGGCCAGCGGGGACCTGATCCTGCTCTGCTCCGATGGCCTGACCGAGATGGTCGGCAGCTATGAAATCGCCGGCCTGCTGGCCGCGCAGGCCGACATGCACGAGACCGCGCGCCGGCTGGTGGATCTTGCCAACGAGGCCGGTGGGCGGGACAACGTCTCGGTGATCGTCGTCAAGGTGACCGGGAACAACGATGGCGATGCCGCCGGCTAGCGTGCATCATCCAAACCAAAACCTCGGCTAGACCGTTGATTGGCAGCCTTTTTGCAGGCTGGCAGAATCCGAGGGAATACGAGAATATGAGCCCGGGGGAGAAGAAATGCCTAGGCTGGTCCTGAGTCTGGATGGCGTGGTGCTGCGGGAAGTGGGCCTGACGAAGGACCGCACGACCATCGGCCGGCGTTCGCATAACGACATCGTCATCGACAACCTCGCCGTCAGCGGCGAGCACGCTGTCATCTACAGCACGGGCGGCGAGGTCTACCTCGAAGACCTGGGCTCCACCAACGGCACGACCGTCAACGGCCAGCCGATCAAGAAGCATCTGCTGCAGAGCGGCGACGCCGTCGAAATCGGCAAGTACCGGCTGAAATTCCTGGCCGATGGCGCCACCGGCACCGAAGGCGAAGTCGACATCGACACCTCGCAGCCGCTGAAGCGCGAGTTCTACGGCCCCGGCCCGGCGACGATCCAGATCCGCCAGCCCGGCTCCGGCGAAGACGCCCCGGCCGCCGCCTCGCATCAAGATCCTCAACGGCGCCAACGAGGGCCGCGAGCTGCAACTGGTGAAGGCACTGACCACCATCGGCCGCCCCGGCCACCAGGTCGCCGTCATCACCCGCCGCCCGACCGGCTACTTCATCGCGCATGTCGAGGGCGAAGTCTTCCCCACCGTGAACGGCACCAACCTCGGTTCGGCCGCTCACCCGCTCAAGCACAAGGACGTCATCGAACTCGCCGGCGTGCGGATGGAGTTCGTCAACGCGCCTGCCGGCTAGGCCCGAGTCGTCTCATCCGTTGGGATGAGACGCGCTGGCTTCGGCACCTGCTGCCGAAATTCGTCACCCCGGAACGCCGCGGATTGTCAGGAGTGCCTTGAATTAACGGCGGTTTTCTGCGCTTAGACGGTCGTCAGGCCTGGCACGGATCTAGCAGAGTATCGGTCATCGGCAAGGGGCCGTGTCTGACCGAAATCTTCAGGGTCTACTAAGGAGAGCAAATGAAACAGTCAACTCAACCGCGCTCCAGCGCGGCTTCACGCTGATCGAGTTGATGATCGTGGTGGCGATCATCGGCATTTTGGCGGCCATCGCGCATTCCGCAGTATCAGGACTACACTGATCGCGTTCGCGCTGGTCGGACAATCTTAGCCAGTCGCGGGTCAGTTGAAGCAGTCGATCGGCGAGTGTATCGCAGAACAACAACGGCACCATCGTTGTTGGCACCTGTGACACGATTGCCAATCTTCAAGCTGCGGGATTTCTGCCTGCGAACTACGTCACTCCGGGGGCCGGCAACAGTAAGTACCTTGGTGCCGACATCGCCGTGGCTGTGGGCGTCATCACGATCACAGGAAACAACCAAACCTCGAATTGCGTTGTCACTCTGACCCCCACGACTGTCGCGGGTCAAGCGTCGGTTCGTTGGGATGGTGCAACGGCTGCGACCCTCCGGGCTGCAACCGCTCGAAGACTGGCGTTGGGCTGTAAACAAGTCAGTTAACAGCGCGCCAGCGATCGGTGAGAGGGGCCAGCTTCGGCTGGCCCCTTTTGACGCTAAGTCGAAAAGCACGCTTACGTCGCGCTTCGAAACGGATCATGTTCAGCAGTGCGGGTTCATCACGCGGTGCGGTGCAGCGCGGGAGGCCTTGACCCCTCAAGAGTGACTGGATCTATTTCCTTGTTGCCCGCGTTCGTCTGATGTCCGAGTGCCGAAGCGAATTGGGACGCCGCCGGTTGTCGGCAATGGGCGGTGCACGACCGAGAACGTCTGGGCCCTTGAGGGGGAGAGCCAGTGAAACGCCAAATCGCCCGCGTCCAGCGCGGTTTCACGCTGATCGAATTGATGATCGTAGTTGCGATCATCGGTATCTTGGCGGCCATCGCGCTGCCGCAGTACCAGGATTACTCTGTCGCGTTCGCGCTGGTCGGACAACCTGAATCAGGTTGGCCAGCTGAGCAGCAAGTCTGATCGCGCTGAGTGCAGTGCACGGAACAACGAACAACCAAGTTGTGGCCGGCGCCTGCGATTCGATCGCGAACCTGATGCTGTCTCGCCGCAACGGCCTCCTTCCCGTCAACTGGCAGGCGACGCCTCGGGCCAGCCAACGGCAAGTTTCTCGGCCTAACGTCGGGCCTCGCTACCGACGCCGCTGGTGTCAATCACGCTGGTTCAGCGCAGTACGAATCAGGCGCGTCGAACTGCACGGTAACGCTGACTCCAAGCGTCGTGCAGGCGTCACAGCCACGATCAGGTGCGACTGGTGCGACTCTGCCGGCCAACAACTGCAACCGTTCAAAGACGGGCGTTGGCTTGTAGATCGGCCTCCCTTTGCGGCTCGATTTCGGCGTGTGATCGGCAGCGGCCGTTGCTCGAGAGTCGAGCGGTTCCGTCCTCGAACCTGCTATGATCGCGGAGTGGTCCTGCTTAGCGCCCCTGACGTTTTGCGTCATTTTCGCATCATTGAGGGTGAGCAAACGAGCCGATCGCATCGCTGAGCCCTTCTGTCGTGCTGCTCACGGACATGCGACACGTACCACTGCGACGAATCGCTTGATCCCTTCGCGGATCGGCGTCCCTGGCTTGTGTCCCGTCCACTCCGTGAGCAGCGTCGTATCCGCAAACGTCGCCGGCACATCACCGGGCTGCATCGGCAGGTAGTTCCGCTCGGCCTTCTTCCCTAGCGCCTCTTCCAGCGCGTCGAGGTACTCGAGCAGTCCCGCCGGCCCGTGGTTGCCGATGTTGAGCACCTGGTACGGCGCCCAGGAGTGCGCCGGATCCGGTGTCGCGGTGTCGAACTCGGGGTTCGGCTGCGGCGCGCGGTCGAGCACGCGCACGACGCCTTCGACGATGTCGTCGATGTAGGTGAAGTCGCGCTGCATCTTGCCGTGGTTGAACACGTTGACCGGTTCGCCCGCGAGGATCGCCTTCGTGAACAGGAAGAGCGCCATGTCGGGCCGGCCCCACGGGCCGTAGACGGTGAAGAAGCGCAGCCCGGTGCTCGGGATGCCGAACAGGTGGCTGTAGGTGTGCGCCATCAGCTCGTTCGACTTCTTGCTCGCGGCGTACAGGCTCACGGGGTGGTCGACGTTGTCGGATTCCGTGAACGGCAGGCGCGTGTTGCCGCCGTAGACGCTCGAGCTGCTGGCGTACACCAGGTGCTGCACCGGATGGTGGCGGCAGGCCTCGAGGATGTTGAGGAACCCGGTGATGTTCGAGCGGATGTACTCGTGCGGGTTGGTGAGCGAGTAGCGCACGCCGGCCTGGGCGGCGAGATGCACGACGCGGTCGAAGCGTTCGGCGGCGAAGAGAGCATCGATTGCCGGGCCGTCGGCGACGTCGAGCTTGTGGAACGTGAACGCCGGATGCTTGAGCTGCTCGAGCCGCGCCAGCTTGAGGTTGACGTCGTAGTACTCGTTGAGGTTGTCGAGGCCGACGACGGTGTCGCCGCGCGCCAGCAGGCGCTTCGAGACATGCATTCCGATGAAGCCGGCGGCGCCGGTGACGAGTACTTTCATGCAGGTTCCAGACTCAAAGTGATGTGTTGACTGACAGCCGCCGGCTTACGGCAAGGGTGATCCGCGACCGACACCGAAGTAGGTCCAACCCTCGCTTCGCAGCCGCGCCGCGTCGTACTGGTTGCGGCCGTCAAAAATCACGGGCTGCTTCAGCAGGCTGCGGATGCGCCGGAAGTCGGGACTGCGGAATTCTTTCCATTCGGTGATCAGCACCAGGGCGTCGGCGCCCTTCAGTGCGTCGTACTTCTCGGCCACCAGGCTGAAGCGGGGCGACTCGCCGTCTTCGGCCAGCCGCTTCGCAAACGCGGAGGCGGCGACGGGATCGAAGGCCCGTACCGTCGCGCCGGCATCGAGCAGGCCGCGCACGATCGACAGCGCCGGGGCCTCCCGCACATCGTCGGTGCCCGGCTTGAACGCCAGGCCCCAGATTGCGAAGGTGCGCCGCGACAGGTCCGGTCCGAACTGCTTCCTCACCTGGTCGACGATGTATTGCTTCTGGTGTTCGTTGCGCTGGTGAGTGGCATCGAGCACGAGTGGCTCGACGTCGACCGTGTGCGCCGTGTGGATCAGCGCCTTCACGTCTTTCGGAAAGCACGATCCGCCGTAGCCCGCGCCCGCATAGATGAAGGCATGGCCGATGCGGGGGTCGGAGCCGATGCCGCGGCGGACGTTGTCGATGTCGACGCCGAGCCGGTCGCACAGGTTGGCGACCTCGTTGATGAAGCTGATCTTGGTGGCCAGCAGCGCATTGGCGGCGTACTTGGTCAGTTCCGCCTCGCGCGTGGCCATCGTCAGCACGCGGTCGTGGTTCATGTTGAACGGACGGTACAGCTCGAGCATCACCTTCTCAGCGGCGGGCGCATTGGCGCCGACGATGATGCGGCTCGGCCGCATGAAGTCCTCGACCGCGGCGCCTTCCTTCAGGAATTCCGGATTGCTGACGACGTCGAACAGTGCGGAGTCCGCGCCCGCAGCCTTGATGGCTTGCGCCACCTTGTCCGACGTGCCCACCGGTACGGTCGACTTCGACGCGACCACCGTGTACTCGTCGATGACCTCGCCAATTTCCTTCGCAACCTGCAGCACGACGCTGATGTCGGCCGAGCCGTCGTCGGCGGACGGTGTGCCGACCGCGATCATCACGACGGGCGCGCTGAGCGTCCGGTCCTGCTTGCTGCGCTGATAGGCGTCGCGCAGCGACGTCGTGAAACTGAGCCGGCCGGACGCGACCCCTTCCTTGACGAGCGCCGCCAGCCCCGGCTCGTAGAACGGCACTTCGCCGGCCGACAGCCGCCGGACCCGTTCCGGGTCGATGTCGACGCAGAACACCGAATGACCCACTTCGCACAGGCATGCGCCCGTGACCAGCCCGACGTAGCCCGTACCCGCAATGACGATCGACACCGACGCTCCTTCCGATGAACCCGGCAAGGCTACAACATGTCAGCGGCTAGTCATTTGCGAAAACAATGTCGTCGAGCACCCGCACGACCGCAACGTCGGGATTCCGCCTGACGTGGCGCTCACCGTTCGATGCGGAAGATCTGGTTGGTGTTGCGGCTGATCATGTAGATCCAGCCATCAGGCCCCTGCTTCAGGTCACGGATCTCGTGCTGGCCCGCGAAGAACGGCTCCTGGCCAACGATGGCATTGCTCGTTGACATGAACCGATACAGCGTCCGGCCGGCCAGTCCGCCGACCAGCAGATTGCCCTGCCACTCGGGGAAGCGATTGCCGGTGTAGAACATGGCACCGCCCGGTGCGGTGGAGGTCGGGTACCAGAACGCCAACGGTGCGGCGTGAAGGGCGCGTTGTGTGTGCCGCCGCCGATTCGACAGGTGTGCCGACCGGAGTCGCCGTAATTGCAGCCGTACGAGACCATGGGCCAGCCGAAGTTGCGCTCGGCAGTGCGAGGTTGACCTCGTCGCCACCCTGCGGTCCGTGCTCCGTGACCCAGAGTTCTCCGGTCGATGGATTAATCGCCGCGGCCTGCGGATTGCGATGTCCGTAGCGACCACACTGCGGCGCGTTGCGCATCCATCGAAACGTATGGATTGTCAGTCGGCATCGAGCCGTCGGTATTGATGCGCACGACCTTGCCCAGTTGTGAAGTCAACGACTGCGCTTCGTTGGCCGGAGATTAGCTCTGACGCTCGCCGAGCGTGACGAACATCGTGCCGTCGGTGCGGAAGACCAGGATCGGCGGCCGTAGTGGCCCTGGCTCACCTTCTTGGGCGTCTGCTGGAAGATCACCGTCACGTTCTCGAGCGCGGTCAGAGCCGCATTCAGGTCGGCTCGCGCCACCGCGGTTCCATTGGTTCCGTTGGCGCCGGGCTCGGAGTAAGCGAGGTAGATGCGGCGATTCGTGCTCAGGTTGAACTGCGGATCGAGAGCGACGTCGAGCAGACCGCCCTGGCCGCTGGCGTCCACCGCAGGCACGCCGCTGATCGTTGTCGACCGTGGCGCCGGTCGCGCTGACCAGAGCCAGTTGAGCCTGGCTTCTGCGTCACCAGCAGGCGCCCATCTGGCAGGAAGGTCATGCCCCACGGCTGGTTCAGCCCGCTGACGAAGACCGTCAGCTTGGGCACCACGCCACTTGCCGTCACCGCGGCGGCGGGGTGCCGACGTTCATCTCGAACGGCGCGGCCGGTGGCGGCGGCGGTGGCGGAGGCGGAGGTGGAGGCGAGGGCGTCGGTGGCGAGGGAGGGCGTCGGCGCCGGTGTCGGCGAGCCACCGGGCGGAGTTCACGGGTGGTGGCGAGGCGTGGTCTGGGTGACGGACTCGGTGCCGGTGTCGGCGCCAGGCGTGGGCGATGCGACCGGCGCTGCATCGTCACCGCCGCCGCAGGCAACCAGCGTCGCGCCGGTGGCGGCAGACAGTGAAAGCGTGAAGAACAGCGCCTTGCGGTTCATGAGGCAGCGTGCCCGAGGGCCGATGACCGCTCCAGTCTAGTCACGGCCGT
Organism: uncultured beta proteobacterium; assembly: GCA_963780715.1. Lineage (GTDB taxonomy): Bacteria > Pseudomonadota > Gammaproteobacteria > Burkholderiales > Burkholderiaceae_F > JALORV01. Next base: position 11,062 of record CAWADK010000005.1, on the reverse strand, counting down.
GCTCGCGATCACTCCCCCGCCCAGACTAGCTTCTTCCCGATAGAGCACGGCCGACTGCCCCGGCGTGACCGCCCATTGCGGCTCGTCGAACTGGAGTTCGAACCGGTTGCCGTCGACGGCCGTCACCACGCAGGCGGCGTCGGACTGGCGGTAGCGGGTCTTCGCGGTCAGTCGCGTACCGACGTCCGGCGGTGTGCCGCTGACCCATGCAGCGTCGATCACCTCGACCCGGTCGGACATCAGCCAGGGGTGGTCATGGCCCTGCACGACCCACAGCGTGTTCGTCGCCATGTCCTTGCGCGCAACGAACCAGGGTGCTCCCGAGCCGTCGCGCGTGCCGCCGATGCCGATGCCCTTGCGCTGGCCGAGGGTGTAGAAGGCGAGTCCGACGTGCTCGCCGATCACCTCGCCCGCCTCGTTGCGGATCGGTCCGGGTCGCATCGGCAGATAGCGGTTAAGGAACTCGCGAAACGGCCGTTCGCCGATGAAGCAGATGCCGGTTGAATCGCGCTTGGCGGCGTTCGGCAATCCGATCTCGCGTGCGATCTCGCGGACGCGGGCCTTTCGTAGTTCGCCGACCGGAAACAGCGTCCGCGCGAGCTGCGCCTGGTTCAGCCGGTGCAGGAAGTAACTCTGGTCCTTGGAGGCGTCGACGCCACGCAGCAGTTCGAAGCGACCCTCGCGTGAGCCGATGCGCGCGCTGTCGGGCACTGCCGCGCCAGAGTCGTTGGACGCCTCTCGGGCATTGCCCGGGTTCCAACGGACCCGTGCGTAGTGTCCGGTGGCAATGTGGTCGGCCCCCAGCTTGAGCGCGTGATCGAGAAACGCCTTGAACTTGATCTCCGCATTGCACAGCACATCCGGATTCGGCGTGCGGCCGGCCGCGTACTCGCGCAGGAACTCGGCAAACACGCGGTCCCGGTATTCAGCGGCAAAGTTGACGGCGTCGAGTTCGATGCCGACGACGTCGGCGGCCGCCGCGGCGTCGATCAGGTCCTGGCGCGTCGAGCAATATTCGTCGTCGTCATCGTCTTCCCAGTTCTTCATGAAGAGGCCGACGACTTCGTAGCCCTGCTGCTTCAGCAGCCAGGCCGCGACGGAGGAATCAACCCCGCCCGACATTCCGATGACGACGCGCCCCTTGCTCATGCCACCACAGATGGATGCGCGTACACCACGCTCAAGGGATAGCGCTGCCCGGCGAGGTAATCGTCGATGCACTTCATCACCAGCGGGCTGCGATGTTCCGGCCGCCGCGCGCGGATCTCGTCGGCGGTGAGCCAGAGTGTGCGCAGGATGCCGTGGTCCAGCGCGCGGCCCGGCTCGGGCTCGCCGACGGTGCCGACAAACGCAAAGCGCAGGTACGTGACGGGCTCGCGTTCCGCGGCCGACAGCGAGCGGGCCATGTAGATGCCGAGCAAGGCGTGGGGCGTGAACGCGCGCGCGGTCTCCTCCAGCGCCTCGCGGATCGCGCCGTCGAGCGGCGTCTCGCCGGGATCGAGGTGTCCGGCCGGCTGGTTCAGCCGGATGCCGTCCGGCGTGTCCTCCTCCACCAGCAGGAACCGGCCGTCGTGTTCCACGATCGCGGCGACCGTGACGTTGGGCTTCCAGACGACAGGCATCGTTGTTCGGTGCAGCGCGCCGCCGCGTGCGGGGCAGCCGCGCTTTCGCGTAAAGTCTCGATTCTATCGGCCGGGTCATGCCGTTCGGCCGAGGCAGGCAGCCGCCGCAAGAGCGGATGCGACTGAGAAGACAAGACGTTTCGAGACAGGACGAGCGAGGGGGACGCTGAATGAAGATCGGAGTGCCCGCAGAGGTCCGGCCGGGCGAGACCCGTGTGGCCGCGACCCCTGAAACGGTCAAGAAGCTGACCGGCGCCAAGCACAGCGTCATCGTGCAGTCCGGCGCTGGCGTGGCGGCGAGTTTCCCGGACGAGGCCTATACCGCGGCAGGCGCGACGCTCGGCTCCGCGGCCGAGGCGCTCGGTGCCGACATGGTGCTGAAGGTGCGCCTGCCCACGGCGGAAGAGTTGCCGCAGATGAAGCGGGGCGCCGCGCTGGTCGGCATGCTCGAGCCCTTCAACAACGACGGCATCGTCGCGATGAACGGCGCGGGGCTCACCGCGTTTGCGCTCGAGGCCGCTCCGCGCACGACGCGCGCGCAGAGCATGGACGTGCTGTCCTCGCAGGCCAACATCGCCGGCTACAAGGCGGTGCTGATGGCCGCCAACACCTACGGCAAGCTGATGCCGATGATGATGACGGCGGCCGGCACCATCAAGGCCGCGCGCGTGCTGATCCTCGGCGCCGGCGTGGCCGGCCTGCAGGCGATCGCCACGGCGAAGCGGCTCGGCGCCGTCGTCGAGGCCTCGGATGTGCGGCCGGCGGTCAAGGAGCAGATCGAGTCGCTCGGCGCCAAGTTCGTCGATGTCCCCTACGAGACGGATGAGGAGCGCGAGATCGCGCAGGGCGTCGGCGGCTATGCGCGGCCCATGCCCGCGAGCTGGATGCAGCGGCAGGCGGCCGAAGTCGGCAAGCGTCTCGCGCAGGCCAACATTGCCATTTCGACCGCGCTGATCCCGGGCCGCAAGGCGCCGGTCCTGATCACCGAGGAGATGGTCAAGGCCATGCAGCCGGGCTCGGTGATCCTCGACATGGCGGTCGAGCAGGGCGGCAACTGCGCGCTCTCGGAACTCGGCAAGACGGTGACGAAGTACGGCGTGCACATCATCGGCCAGCCGAACATTCCGGCGTTGGTGCCGACCGATTCGTCGGCGCTCTATGCGCGCAACGTGCTGGACTTCCTGAAGCTCGTCGTCGACAAGGACGGCAACTTCACGATGCCGGCCGACGACGACATCGTGGCCGCCTGCCTGATGTGCACGGGCGGCGAAGTCAAGCGCAAGAACTGAACGAACGAACCTGGCGAAAGAACCGCGAACATGGAAGCTGTCAGCCCCATCGTCGTCAACCTGATCATCTTCGTGCTGGCCATTTACGTCGGCTACCACGTCGTGTGGAACGTCACGCCGGCGTTGCACACGCCGTTGATGAGCGTCACCAACGCGATCTCGGCCATCATCATCGTCGGCGCGATGCTCGCCGCGGCACTGACCTCCACCGGACTCGGCAAGACGATGGGCGTGCTGGCGGTCGCGCTCGCCGCGGTCAATGTCTTCGGCGGCTTTCTCGTCACGCGCCGGATGCTCGAGATGTTCAAGAAGAAAGAGCCGAAGTCGTCCTCGGCCGCGAAGAAGTAGGGGTACGCGATGGCACTCAGCATGAACGTCGTCATCCTGCTGTACCTGGTCGCCTCGGTGTTCTTCATCCAGGCACTGAAGGGGTTGTCGCACCCGACCACTTCGCGGCGCGGTAACGCGTTCGGCATGATCGGCATGGCGATCGCGATGGTCACCACGGTTGCGCTGATCTACAAGACGGCTCCGCAGCTCGCGACCGCCGGCATGGTCTGGGTGCTGGTCGGACTCGTTGTCGGGGGTGCGATCGGCACGACGATCGCGTTCAAGGTCGAGATGACCAAGATGCCGGAGATGGTCGCCTTCATGCACAGCATGATCGGCCTCGCCGCCGTGTTCATCGCGATTGCGGCGGTGGCCGAGCCGGGCGCGTTCGGCATTGCGGATTCGAGCGGCGCGATCCCGGTCGGCAACCGCATCGAGCTTTTCATCGGCGCGTTCGTCGGCGCGATCACGTTCTCGGGCTCGGTGATCGCCTTCGGCAAGCTGTCGGGCAAGTACAAGTTCCGGCTGTTCCAGGGCGCGCCGGTCGTGTTCTCCGGCCAGCACATGCTGAACCTCGCGCTCGCGATCGCGATGCTGGTGTTCGGACTGTGGTTTGCGTTCACGCAGGACTGGTTCGCGTTCTGGGCGATGCTGGCGATCGCCTTCGTGCTTGGCGTGCTGATCATCATCCCGATCGGCGGCGCCGACATGCCGGTCGTGGTGTCGATGCTGAACAGCTACTCGGGCTGGGCCGCGGCAGGCATCGGCTTCTCGCTGAACAACTTCATGCTGATCGTTGCCGGCTCGCTGGTGGGTTCGTCGGGTGCAATCCTGAGCTACATCATGTGCAAGGCGATGAACCGCTCGTTCTTCAACGTGATCCTCGGTGGCTTCGGTGGCGAGGTCGCAGTCGCGGGCGGCAAGACCGAACAGCGCCCGGTGCGCTCGGGCTCGCCGGAGGACGCCGCGTTCCTGATGGAAAACGCCGAGACCGTCATCATCGTGCCGGGCTACGGACTGGCAGTCGCGCGCGCGCAGCACCCGCTGAAGGAACTCGCCGACAAGCTGATCGCCAAGGGTGTGACGGTGAAGTACGCGATCCATCCGGTCGCCGGTCGCATGCCGGGCCACATGAACGTGCTGCTGGCCGAGGCCGAGGTGCCCTACGACCAGGTCTTCGAGATGGAAGACGTCAACGGCGAGTTCGGCGAGGCCGATGTCGCGCTGATCCTCGGCGCCAACGACGTCGTCAACCCGGCGGCGAAGGATCCGAAGTCGGCCATCGCCGGCATGCCGATCCTCGAGGCCTACAAGGCCAAGCAGGTCATCGTCAACAAGCGCTCGATGGCCTCCGGCTACGCCGGCCTCGACAACGAACTCTTCTACATGCCGAAGACGATGATGGTGTTCGGCGACGCGAAGAAGGTCGTCGAGGAGATGGGCAAGGCCATCGGCTAGAGCGGGCGAGGCCGCTTCGATGCGGCGCGACGCCGTCCTGCTGGTCGTCGACCTCCAGAATGACTTCCTGCCGGGCGGCGCGCTGGCGGTCGAGCGCGGCGACGAGGTCATCCCCGTCATCAACCGCATCGCACCGTTTTTCGAGAACGTCCTGCTGACACAGGACTGGCACACGCCAGGACACATCTCGTTCGCTTCGTCCCACGCCGGGCAGGCGCCCTTTTCGACGATCGAACTCGAATATGGCCGCCAGGTGCTGTGGCCCGACCACTGCATCCAGGGGTCGCACGGCGCGGCCTTCGCCGACGCCCTCGCCGTGCCGCATGCACAGGGCGTGATCCGCAAGGGCTATCACGCGCACACCGACAGCTACTCGGCGTTCCTCGAGGCCGACCGCCATACGCCCACCGGGCTCGCTGGGCTGCTGAACGAGCGCGGCATTCGCACCGTCTATCTGGCGGGACTCGCACTCGACTTCTGCGTGGCATGGAGTGCGCTCGATGCGCGGTTGCGTGGCTTCGAGGCGATCGTCATCGACGATGCGTGTCGCCCTATCGACGCAGGCGGCTCGCTCGTGGCAGCACGGAAGGCCTTCGCCGATGCCTTTGTCCGCGTGGTCACGGCGGACTCGCTGCGGTAGGTCTGCGCCGGTGCGCCCCGGAAACAACTTGTTACGACTCTCACATCCGGCCACCGGCCGCGCTTGACGGCGCACAAGTGCGCTCAAGTGCACCTGCCTACTCTGTGCTCATCGACACCAAGGAGGTCGCGATGACACGGATTACAGGACAACGCAGAAGGATGACGGGCATCGCACTGGCGATCGCGGCCGCGGCATTGGCGGCCGGCACGGCGCTGGCGCATGGCGGGTACGGGCCGGGGCATGGCATGGGCTGCGGCGCGGGCTACGGGCCGGGTGGCGGACAGGGCTGTGCCGCAGGCACCGGACCCGGCGCAGGCGGTGGACCGGGCTGCGGTGCCGGCACCGGACCGGGAGCATGCGGTGCGGCAGCGGGATCGGGGCTGCGCCAGGGCATGGGAGGCCACGGACCCGGCGCGGGTCGTGGCGCCACTCTGCTGACGGAGGAAGAGCGCACCGCGCACCGCGCGAAGATGCAAAGCCTCGCGTCCTACGACGAGTGCAAGTCCTACATGGCTGACTTCAGCAAGCAGATCCAGACGCGCGCGAAGGAAAAAGGCCAGGCCGTCGGTGGGCCGAACGAAGCGATGTGCGACCGGATGAAGGCGCACGGCCGCTTCACGCAGTAGGACATTGATCGGGGCCGAGGCCGGCCGGCTGGAAGCAGCCGGCGCCTCTTCAGGCGGCGCGCATTGTCCCTCCCGGACTGCGCGCCGGCTTTCGTTCTGCAGACGTGCCCCGTCGGCCGCAGCTCAACGCGGTCGAAGTCCTCGCGCTGGCCGGGAACCGTCCCTCGGCCTGGCGACGTTTGCGTTCAGGCGTGTAGTGCCACCAGGGTCGTGCCTCGCCGGTGCGCGCCTGATGGATTGCGGCAGCGAAGGTGTCCCAGACACACGGATCCTGCCGCTGCCCGGTCTTGCGTTCGAGTGCTCGGTACAGTGCATCGGGATCGCGACGTGCCAGCTGCGCCACGCTCGAGATGCCGAGGAGCGCGAGGTCGCGGCGCATGGCGGGTCCGATGTTCTTCAGAGCCAGCAGTTCGTCGGCCTTCGACTTCGCAACGGGGTGACCGCGCTCGTAGTCGTCCACGGCGAGCAGCAGGTCGAGGCGGCGCGTGCGCCGAACCTCGGTCCAGTGCAGGCCTTCGACGGCGCCGACCAGCGCATACAGCGCGTTGAGGCTGACGCCGCGGTGTGCCCGCCTGAGCCGGACATAGGCGGCGATCGGTCCGACGCGACGCAAGCGTGACGGGGTTGTGATCCCGATCGACGCGAGCCACTGCGAAGTCCGGGGGCCGAGGTTCAGCAGTCCCGTCAGCGGTGCAGCGGAGTCGCGGGGCATCGTTGAATGGTCTCTGGTGCGTGAAGCGACGGCGCTGCGTTCAGCGCGTCAACGCTGTGACGAGTGCGGGCGCCAGCCACGGCGCGATGAATGCCGTCACCAGAGCGGTCAGTCCCATCGCCAGGCCGGCAAAGGCGCCCATCTGTTCGCTGACCTGGAAAGCGCGTGCGGTGCCGATGCCATGCGCGGCAACACCCACCGCAAAGCCGCGCGCCGGGTGCGCGTCGATGTGCAGCGCGTTCAGCAGCGGCCGCGCAATGATCGCGCCGGTCATCCCGGTCAGGATGACGAACACGGCCGTCAGCGACGGCAGGCCGCCGATCTTCTCGGCAATACCCATCGCGATCGGCGTCGTCACCGACTTCGGCGCGAGCGAAAGCAGGGTCTCGCGCGATGCGCCCAGTGCCCACGCGATGCCGAGCGCCGAAGCGATCGCCGTGATGACGCCCGCCACCAGGCCGAGTGTCAGCGGCAGCCAGAGGCGCGCCAGCCGCGCGCGCTGGTCATACAGCGGTATCGCCAGCGCCACGGTCGCCGGTCCGAGCAGGAAGTGCACGAACTGCGCGCCGTCGAAGTAGGTGCGGTAGGGTGTTTCCGTCAGCACCAGCAGCGCCACCAGCAGCACCACGGCGATGGCGACCGGGTTGGCGATCGGGTTCATGCCGGTGCGCTGGTAGATGCGCCAGGCGACGAGGTAAGCGAGCAGCGTGGCCGTCAGGCCGAGCAACGGCGTGGCGGCAAGGTAGACCCAGATCGAATCGAGGCTCGGTGTCATTCCTCGCCTTCGCCGGGTCCGAGACGCCGCGCGGTCCACGTGACGACCAGCGCCGTGACGGCGATCGCAAGCGCGGTGCTGGCGATCAGCGCGACGACGATGGGCAACCACTCCCTGCCGATGCGCGCGGCGTGCAGCATGACGCCGACGCCGGCGGGGACGAAGAGCAGGGACAGGTGCTTCAGCAGTTCAAGTGAGGTCGGGCGCAGTCGATCGATTGCCGCTGGCCGCAACAGCAGCAGGCCGAGGAGGAGAGCCATGCCAAGCACCGGCCCGGGGACCGGCAAGCCCAGCCCGTAGCTCAGCACCTCGCCGATCGTCTGGAACACGAGCAACGTTGCCAGTGCTTCCAGCATCAGGTCACTGCGGGTTCAGACGCTTGTCCAGCCACTCGATCCAGTGCATGACCGGCGTCTCGGTGCCGCTCTGCAGATGCGTGATGCAGCCGATGTTGGCCGAGAGGATGGCTTCTGGCGCAGGCAGTTGCAGATGGCCGAGCCTCCGATCGCGCAGCTGGATGGAAAGCTCAGGCTGCAGCACCGAGTAGGTACCGGCCGAGCCACAGCAGAAGTGGCTTTCGCCGACCGGGGGCACCGTCGCGCCGAGCGAGGTCAGCAGCGCTTCGACGGCGCCCTTGACCTTGAGCCCATGCTGCAACGTGCACGGCGGGTGGAATACCACCTTGCCGGCAAGTCCGGCGCCGAGCTTGCGCTTCAGTTCCTCGCCGAGCGCCGGGAGGATCTCGGCGAGGTCCTTCGTCAGCGCGCTGACGCGCTTGGCCTTGGCCGCATACGCCGGATCGCGCGCGAGCAGATGGTCGTACTCCTTCACCTGCTGGCCGCAGCCGCTGGCGTTCATGACGATCGCCTCGGCGCCGGCCTCGATCAGCGGCCACCACGCATCGATGTTGCGGCGGGCGTCGTCGAGGCCGCCGTCCTGGTCGTTCAGGTGGTAGCGGATCGCTCCGCAGCAACCCGCGGCCGCGGGGCGCAGGACTTCGATGCCGAGCGCATCCAGCACGCGCGCCGTGGACGTATTGATGTTCGGCGCCATCGCGGGCTGCACGCAGCCTTCGAGCAGGATCATCCTGCGCGCCTGTGTGCGCGAGGGAAAGGTGCCGGCAGGCTGAGCCGCCGGCACCTTGGCCTTGAGGCTTGCGGGCAGCAGAGGCCGCAGCAGCTGGCCGAGCTTCATCGCCGGTCCGAACAGCGGGCTCGTCAACCCGGCCTTCAGTACGGCACGCGCGGTGCGGTCGCCGAGCGGGCGCGGCACGCGTTCGTCGACGAGCTTGCGACCGATGTCGACGAGGCGGCCGTACTGCACGCCAGAGGGGCAGGTCGTCTCGCAGCTGCGGCAGGTGAGGCACCGATCAAGGTGCAACTGCGTCTTCGCGGTGACCGCTTCGCCCTCGAGCATCTGCTTCATCAGGTAGATGCGGCCGCGCGGCGAGTCGAGTTCGTCTCCGAGCAGCTGGTAGGTCGGGCAGGTCGCCGTGCAGAAGCCGCAGTGCACGCACTTGCGCAGGATGGCGTCGGCCTCCCTGCCTTCGGGCGTGTCGCGGATCCAGTCGGCGAGTTGGGTCTGCATGACTACTTCACAGGGGGCTGAGCCGGCCCGGGTTGAAGATGCCGGCCGGGTCGAACTCGGCCTTCAGCCGCGCATTCAGCCGAGCGAGCACCGGGTCGAGCGCATGGAATGCCGGGATCCGCGCATCACCGCCGCGGAACCGCGTGGCATGTCCGCCGGCCGCGGCGACCCGTGCACGGAGCGCGGTCGCGTCGACCTCGCCGCTTAGCCAGCGCTGGCCGCCATGCCACTCGATCAACGTCGCGCCAAGGCCAAGCGGCGGCGTGGTCGGCGGCACGGACAGCCGCCAGAGCGCGCGTTGAGCGTCGGTCGAGAAATAGGGATGGCGCTGTTCGCGCAGATCCGCCCACCAGCGCCCGGCGTCGTCGACAACGCTGCCGCCGAGCCGGGCCTGTGCCGCATCGACGGCGGCACGTGCGCCGGCGAGGCGCAGCCACAGCACGTCGTCGCACCAGGCGCTGGCCGTGATCGGCAGCGGCTGGCCGCCCCACTCGTTGAGCTGGCGTATCGCGCCGGCCTCGTCGATGTCGAAGCGCAGCGTGCGTTCGGCCACCGGACGCGGCAGCACCTTCAGCGAAACGTCGACCAGCACACCCAGCGTGCCGAGCGAACCCGCGAGCACGCGTCCCATGTCGTAGCCGGCGACGTTCTTCATCACGCGTCCGCCGAATGTGAGCACGTCGCCGCGGCCGTCGATCATGCGCGCGCCCAGCACGAAGTCGCGTATTGATCCGGCCGCGACACGGCGCGGGCCGGCGATGCCGGCGACGACGGCACCGCCGATCGTGGCGCCCGAACCAAAGTGCGGCGGCTCGAACGGGCAGCATCTGATTGTGCTCGGCGAGCGCCGCTTCGAGTTCGGCGAGCGGCGTGCCGCCGCGCACCGTAACGACGAGTTCCGTCGGTGCGTAGTCGACAATGCCGCGGACCTCGCGCGGATCGAGCAGGTCGCCCGCCGTCGCGTTGCCGTAGAAGTCCTTGGTGCCGCCGGCGCGGATGCGCAGTGGCGACCGCTCCTCACTAGCGGTGCGCACGCGGTCACGCAGGCGCGACAGCGCCGGAAGCTCGTGCTCGGTCATCGAGATGTCTGGTCTTCGGTATGCCGAGACGTCAGCGCGCAGAAAGGGACGAGCGGCATCGTTGAACTCAGAAGCGCGGCAGGTCCGGGAACTTCAGCTGGCCGCCGTGCACGTGCATCTTGCCGTACTCGGCGCAGCGGTTGAGCGTGGGCACGGCCTTGCCCGGATTCAGCAAGCCCGGCGGATCGAACGCGTGCTTGATGGCATGAAAGGCCTGCAGGGTCGCCGTGTCGAACTGCTGGCACATCTGGTGGATCTTCTCGACGCCGACGCCGTGCTCGCCCGTCACCGTTCCGCCGACTGCAATCGAAAGCTCGAGGATCTCGAAACCGAACTCCTCCGCGCGCACGACGGACGCCGGGTCGTTGGCGTCGAACATGATCAGCGGGTGCAGGTTGCCGTCGCCGGCGTGGAAGACGTTGGCGCAGCGCAGGTCGTACTTCTTCTCCATCTGCGCGATCGCCTTCAGTACTTCGCCCAGCCGCTTGCGCGGGATCGTGCCGTCCATGCAGTAGTAGTCGGGCGAGATGCGGCCGACCGCCGGAAACGCCGCCTTGCGCCCGGCCCAGAAACGCAGTCGCTCGGGCTCGGACTGCGAGACCGTCAGCCGCGTTGCGCCGCTTGTCTCGAGCACCGCCTTGATGCGATCGATTTCCTCGGCCACTTCTTCCGGCGTGCCATCGGACTCGACCAGCATGATGATGGCCGCGTCGAGGTCGTAGCCAGCCTTCACGAAGGGCTCGACGGCCGCGGTGGCCGGCTTGTCCATCATCTCCATGCCGGCCGGGATGATGCCGGCGGCGATCACCGCGGCAACCGCGTCGCCGCCCTTCTCGATGTCGTCGAACGAAGCCATGATGACCTGCTGCTTCTGCGGCTTCGGCACCAGCTTCAGCGTCGCTTCGGTCAGCACCAGCAGCAGGCCCTCGGAGCCCACCGCC
>CAWADK010000004.1:0-98929 GCA_963780715.1 uncultured beta proteobacterium | reverse complement strand
CCGGCACGCGCGAGATCGACGCGATCTCGACCTGGAATCATGCGCGCAACCTCGCAGATTCAGGCGCGGGCTGCAGTGGTTCAATTCCGGCACGCAGAACTTGGCCTACGCCGATGTCCAGGCAACATCGCCTACTTCACCACCGCCGAGATGCCGGTCCGCGAGGACCTGCAGGCCAACACCGTGACGGCTGCCGCCCTGGTTCATCCGCAACGGACAGGGCGGCAACGAGTGGCTACCGGTGCTGCACCCACAGCCCGAGCAGGCCATCCCCTACGAGATCCTGCCCGCGACGAGATGCCGCACCTCGTCAATCCGCCGGCGGGCTGGTTCGTCAACGCCAACAACGACCCGGCCGGCACCGTGCTCGACAACGACCCATTGAATCACGCTGCGCCCGGGCGGCGGCCTGTACTACCTGAACGCCGGCTACGACTTCGGCCTGCGCGCCGGCCGCATCACCGAACAGATCCGCGCCAAGGTCGCGGCGGGGCGCTGTCGTACCCGCGACGTGCAGGCGATCCAGGCCGACGTCGTGCTGCCCGATGCGCCGTTCTTCGTGCCTCTCATCACGCAGGCGGTCGCGCGTGGCGCGGATCAGTCGAGCGACCCGATGCTCAAAGGGCTGGCAAGCCTGCCGGCGTGCAGGCCGCAGTCGCGCGACTCGCGGTGACTGGAACTTCAAGGCGCCGACTGGCATCGCCGCAGGGCTACGACGCCGCCGACCGCGACGGCGTGCTCGATGCGCCGACCAGCCAGGAGATCGCCGAGAGCGTGGCCGCGACGCTTTACAACGTGTGGCGTGGCCAGTTTATCCGCGCTACGGTCGATGCCACGCTCGACGGCGTGCTTCTCCCGCCGGGAAGCTTGCCCAAGCCCGGTTCACAGCTCGTGATGACCGCGTTGAAGAGCCTGCTGGAGCGGCCGCAGCCGGGCGTTGGCGCCTCGGGCATCAACTTCTTCAACGTGCCTGCTGTGGCCTCGGCGGAGGACCGGCGCGACATCCTGATCCTGACGGGCGTGGCCGATGCATTGACTCGGCTCGCCGGCCCGGACTTTGCACTGGCATTCGCTGGCTCGACCAACCTCGATGACTACCGATGGGGCAAGCTGCACCGGATCGTGATGAACCATCCACTGGGCGGGCCGTTCGATCTGCCACCTGCGTTCAGTCTGCTTCCCGAGTCCGCTCGGGTCCGTCTCTGCTGGGCTTTCCCACCGATGGCGGCTTCGGTGCAGTGGATGCGTCGAACCACGACCCGCGTGCGCAGAGCTCGAACGGGTTCATGTTTGGCAATGGCCCGGTGAACCGCTTCGTGGCTGAAGCGGCATGCCGAGTGTGTACGCCGAGTCGGTTTGGCCGGGTGGGAGCAGCGCATTGCCGAACAGTCCCTTCTACGTGAATCTGTTGCCCAGGTACCTCACCAACGACACGGTGCCGCTGCTGTTCGGCCAGAACGATCTGCAGCGCAATCTGTATAGCGTGAGCCGTTTCGTTCCGGCGAAGTAACGGAACCTTCCACGCGGAATTCGATCAAGGCGGTCGCTGCGCGCGCGACCGCCTCGTCGGTTGGCCCACGGGTTCGGCGACGCGTCCGTTTTTGGTCGTTTTGACCTCGACTCGGCGTGGCCGCTGATCGAAAAGTTGGATGACCTAGCCAAACGGCGGCGGCTGGCCGAAGTCGGACTCTGAATGCAAAAGGACCGCGATCCTTGTTCCAACTCGGAGTCCGCCGCCCCTCACTCGTTGCTGTTTGCAACTCGTTGAGGAGAGCTTCATCATATTTTGAGAACTGTAGGGCGTCAAAGTTAGTGCTACACGGATCGTAGGGAAAACAGCAACTTGGCGGCCAGCGCGTCATCCGACGATCAAGGTTTGCGTCAGAGTTATTGGTACCTCCCTACTTCTCGGTCAGAGTTACTGAATTCGCCTACCACCGGGATTGACACCGATTGTCAGCCACGTTTGGATTTGCGCCAGCTCCAAGCGCGGCCCGCTTTCGCTATCTCAGTCAATGCAGCGCCTGAAACACGTCTTCGTCAGGTATTTGGGGGGTACCGTCCCGCTGATAGTCGCCACCAAACTTCGCCCCAGTCGCACAATTGAAAACTGCCCATTGGACATTGCGCACAAATAGGCCGACGCGAACGTTTGCGTCGTCCCATCGAACGGAAATGTCGCCGTCCTCGAGATCTGTGCTGCCCGAAAGAACGTGGATTGAATCCACTACTCGTTGATCACCCACGCTGACGTCATACAGATAGAAGTATCCTGTCTCACCGTCGTACTCGAATACACCCGCAAGATCACCTTTGTCTCGAACGCATGAGTCGAACAAGTCGGTGGCCATGACTACTTTCCTATCCAGGGGTGATTCTTTTTGTAGTTCTCTCCCCCGCGATGGTCAGTCATTGTCATGGGGTCAAGTGGCCCATTCGGGGTCCCGTCTCGGTGGTGCAACTCCATTGGTTTCCCGTCTGGTCCGATCGGCGCTTTGCCGGTCTTCATGCGTTCCAGATCACTTGGTGAGTAGCTACCTGGATTCAATTTCGACTCGGTTTTCCAGTACGTCTCACGATCCTTGCGAAAAACGTTGCGGTCGATCTTTGTTGGAACAGCCTTAGCGCCCTTTGCAGCTCCGAACTTACCTCCCGTGAGCCAATTTACTGGATTGACGCAATCGAGCGCGCAGCTCTTCGCCAGTTCTCCGGCATCCAAGCACTGGACGGAGCCGCCGGTCAGCCATTCGCTTGCAGCATCGACTGCCATGCACTGCGCCATGCACTTTGCGTAGCCATAGACAATTGGCGCAATTGGAACCTCGCCCGTCGGATCAATACTTAAGAGCGGATTGCCGTTCACATACGCATAGGTATTCATTCCACCGCCGAGCCCAATCGGATCCGACTGTATGTACCTCCCCGTCGTCGACTCATAGTCGCGATGCCAGTTGTAGAAGGTGTTCACCTCCTTGTCGAAGTACTGCCCCGGAAAGCGCAGGTTGTAGACCAGTGCAGCGGCCGTCCCCGGCTTCTCGTTCGGTTGCGTATCCCCGTACGGCGCGCTGTGCCAGGTCCAGCGCTGCGCCTGCGCGCTGTCGGTGATCAGCCGCGGTGTGCCGAGGTGATCGGCCTCGACCGAGTAGTACGTCGTCGTCAGCGGCGTCGTGCTGGTGCCCGAGTAGGTATAGACGATCAGCGCCACCGGCCGGTCGGCGAGCCACACGTGCTCATTGCGGGCCCGGCCGTAGTTGTCGTACTCGCCGATCAGGCGGCCCGCCTCGTCGTACACGAACACCTGCGTGCCCTGCGGCACGACCGATGACGGCCCGGTCTTGCGCACCCGCAGGTTCTGGCCGTTGATCAAGTAGTTATAGGTGTAAGTCGTGGCGCCGCTGATGACCCGCACCTGGCTCACGCGGCCGCGGGCGTTGACCACCCAGGTCGTCGTGCTGTCGGCCGTCCGGTTGCCGGCGGCGTCGATCGTGTAGCCGATGCCGAGGTTGCTGATCCCCGTCATCCGGTTGCTGGTCGGCGAGATGTTGTACGTATGGGTAAAGGGCTCGTTGGTCCCGACGCGGTCCATCTTGGAGAGCAAGTTGCCCGTCGCGTCGTAGTTGAACGTCTGGTCGCGCGGCTCGGAGACGAAGCTCGCGACGCGGTCCAGACCGTCGTAGGCGTAGCCCCGGCTCCAGTAGGCGGTCGTGGGATGCGTAATGGCGACGATGCGGTTGGCCGAGTCCCACTGGATCGAGTACGTGACACCGCCCAGCGTGTAGCTGGTCGTGCGGCCGTCCTGGTCGAGCGTGCTGCTCCAGACGAGACCGTTGCGCAGGTTCATGCGCTTGATGCCGCCGAACGGGTGGTACGTCACGCCGCTCGCCACCGGTTGGCCATCCACGGTGACGGTCTCGACGTCCTTGCTGGTGACGCCGTACTGCAGGCCGATGATGCGGCCGCTCGGGTAGGTGATCGAGGTGAGCTGGCCTGTGGTGGGGTTGTAGGCGTACTGCAGCGTGTGGGTGCGGGTGGCGCCGCCAGCGGTCAGCGCCTGGCTCTTGCTCGCGACTCGGCCCTGCGGCGTGTAGGTCCAGGTCGTCGTGACCGGGCCGGGATCGACCATGCGGGTCAGTCGGCCGACGCTGTTGGAGCCTTCGTCGTAGTAGTAATAGGTGATGGTGCTGTCGCCGTACTTGGCCTGGGTGAGGCGGTTGATGCCGTCGTAGGTGTAGGTGGTGGTCTTGCCGCGCGCGTCCTTGCTGGTCTTGAGGTTGCCGGCGGCGTCGAAGGTGTTGACCGTGGTGCCGGTGTCGGGCGAGACCTGCTGGGTCAGGTTGCCCAGGCCGGTGACGCTGTAGCTGGTGACGAGACTGCGGGCGTCGGTCACCGAGGTGAGCTGGTCCAGTCCATCGACCCGAACTGGGTGACCGGGTTCGGTGCGGTGCCGATCGGCTTCGGCTGCGTGACCTGGCCTTCAGTCGGTTGAGCGTATCGTAGGTCTGCGAAGTGACTCGGCCGAGGGCGTCGGTGGTCGATGTCAGGTTGCCGTTGGCGTCGTACTGGAAGTTGGTCACCGGGCGGTTCTGCGCCCAGGGGGCGCCAGCGGGGCTGGCGAGGACGGCGCTGACCGTCGTAACGACAAAGACCTTGGCAAAGCGCTTCGTGATCATCTCCGTCTCCTCGCTACTGCACACCGGTGAGTTGCCTGACTTGACTGAACGCATCGACGACGCGCGCGACGTTGCGCACCAGCGTGCCCGCTGGATCGGTCACTTTTTCCCCGACGCGGTTGCCTTGTACGTCCAGCGTGTAGGTGAGCTTGTTGCCGCGGTGATCGGCGACTTCGGTCAGGCGATGCGCCGCGTCGTAGGTGTAGGTGAGCTGGGCGCCATCGGGTAACGTCACCCGCACCAATTGTCCGGTCAGGTCGTAATCGAAGCGCGTCTGTTCGGTCCCGGCGGTCTGGCTGGTCAGCCGCTGGCGGGCATCGTAGGCGTAGATCGTCGCCTGGCCGTTGGCATCCACGACGCGCGTCGGCTGCCCATTGGGCGTGTAGTCAGTGATCTGCGTGGTGTGATTGACGGCGTTGGTGACGCTGGCGATGTTGCTGCGCTTGCCGACATCGACATGGTTGTCGGCGTAATAGGTGTACTGCGTCGTCTTGCCGTTGGGATCGATGATCGTCAGCAGACGACCGTAGGTGGTGTAAGTGAAGTTCCAGGTGCGCGGCGCGCCGACAGTGGCGGCGGCGAAGCCGAGGCCGCCGTTTTCGTCGCTCGTGGCCTGCTCGGTCATCGAGCACAGCACTGGTGGCGCCTTGCCATTGCTCAGCGACGTGGCTGGTGCACAGTTGCCGCCCTGGCCGTGGTAGGTCCAGGTCGTGAACTTCTTCGGCTCGGAGCGGCGGGTCGGCAGTCGCCACTCGCTATTCCAATCGGTCAGCACCTTGCGCTGGATCGTTCCGGCGGGAATCGTGTAGCTCCTCAGGTCGAAGTGCACTGCACACCGTACGGCATGCCCTCGACCCGAGCCGTCTCCTTGCCGAGCACCGGATCAGTGTTGATGCAGTGCGTGACGTTGCCGGTATTGCTCATCAGGCCACGCAGGTTTCCGACGGTGTCGTAGTAGTAGAAATGGCCGCTGTATAAATTGTTGGCGACCCTGGCGAGAAATGCCAGCGAGAAGGTTCCGTCCGCTAAAGTTCTGAAAGTTGAAGTTGCTCGTCGCCCCGAGGGGTTCAGTCACTATCGTGCTAAGGGGCGACGGATAACTGAAGTTATAGCGTCCCACACCGCCGATATGCTCCGACAAGGTAGCGCGACCGCGAGTGTCGTACTCGAAGCGTGCAAACGGCTGGTTGAGTTCATCCGTAATGCCGCTGAGCGTCACCGGCGCGCGTCCCTGCACGATGTAGCCGAAGTCCGCCACCTGCATTCCGGTGAAGGGAGGCACAGCCGAATAGAACACGAGCTTGCTGTACAGCACGCTGTCGCTGATCGGCAGGTTGGCGGCCAGCATTGCCGGTGTGTACTCGAACGATCTGCGAGTGCCGTCGGCGAATGTGACCGATGAAAGGTACGCGGCCGAATACGTTAGCCCCTGGACCGAGGCGGTGGCGTATTGCAGCGTCGTCTGCAGGCCGTCTGGCGCGACGATGGCAGTCAGCGCGGTCGCGTTGCGCTGAAACTGGAGCTGCACTCCGGCGCTTGTCTCGACCAGCGCGGGCCAGACATTTGTTCCGTCTTCGTAGGCGACCCGAAGGTAGCTTCCGTCAAACCGCGCAAACTCTTGAAGTCGGCCAATAGCGTCGTACGTCTCAATGACTCGTGCCTCGAAGTCGGTCAGGCGCCAGCCGGAAGCCAATCCCTCCAGCGTCACGCCCGGATTGGGCGCCGTGTACTTCCCCTGCGTATCGAGCGTGAACTCCTCGAAGCCGCCGTCAGGTCGGATGGCGGAAACCTTGGCTCCCGCGTAGAGACCAGCGGCCGGAAGCAGCAAGCGCCTGTCCAAGGGCTCGAGGAACCAGCTTTCATGCCCAACGAGGCGCCCACCGCTCCGCTCGTACAGCGCGGCGTACCGCAGCTCGAGATCGATTGGACTCGATCCAGTGCGGAGGGCAAGGAGCTTGATGGTTTCGAGCTTGCACCCCGAACCAGCCGCCACCGGGTTGCCGCACTTTGGCGTCACCTGCGGGGGATACGGATCCGCGTAAGGGAGCACACATGTCTTGTCACCGTAGTAGATCCAGTCCGAACTTGGGCAGACGTACGCGAAGCCCGGGCCGGCGTACATCCAGTCCCGCGTGCTGTCGGTCCGAGGGTCGCCGATCCAGTAGCCGCAGTTCGTTGGTCCAACGAGCCGGTCAACGGACCGGACTGGTACATAGCACTGCGATCCGTAGCCTGGTTTGTACTGATCGGTTCCGTACAGCCAGTACGTAGCACCAACGCGAAGCGTCTGCTGTGTGTGAGTAAACGTGCCGCACGACTCGGTCCAAGTGCGCGACCAATTGCCTGACTCGACCGACTTCGCCACCTTGCGGTTGTATAAAACTTCGCAGCCTTCTTCAGGAGAGGAGTAGATATAGAGCTGTCCACCGCCGGCCCTTTCGTCCGTGTAGTAGATGAGCCGTGCCGGTATGCGCTTGTGCTGTGCAAGCGCTGACAACGTAGCCGATGCAAGAATGCAAGGAACCAGCACAAATAGCACTAGGCGTAGTGGTTTCACGACATGGTCCAGTTTTGGTCTTGACGTATGTTCGCGTTCCAGAGTCAATCAATCCCGGTTTGCTGCTGCACCCGATTGAGTGCATCGATGGATCGCTGGATGTTCTTGACGAGGGTGCCGCCGTTGTCGGTGGCGCGCTCGCTGATGCGGTTGCCCATCGCATCGAGTGTGTAGTCGACGCGGCTGCCCTGGTGATCGGCAATAGCGATGAGGCGGTGCGCCGCGTCGTAGGTGTAGGTCAGGCTTCGCCCCGTCCGGCAACGCGACGTTGGTCAGCAACCCCCTCGGGTCATACGTAAAGGTAGTCAGTTCCGATGCCGACCCTGCGGCTCGTCAGCCGCAGCCGCAGGTCGTAGGTCAGGTCGGTGACCAACCCATTGGGATCGACGATCTGGGTCGGCTGCCCATGCAGGTTGTAGGCCGTAATGCGGGTGACGTGGTTGGCGGCATTCGTGATCGTGGCTACATTGCCGCGGCGACCCATATCCGGATCGTCGTCCGGGTAGTAGCTGGTGGTGGTCGTCTTGCCGTTGGGATCGGTGGCGGTCAGCACCCGGCCGTAGGTGGTGTAGGTGTGCGTCCAGGTACGAGCGGTCCCGGTCAGACCGGCACCGAAGCCCAGCGCCCCTGTGGCATCGGTGGTGGCCTGCTCGGACTTCGAACACACCACCGCGGGGGACTTGCCGTCGACCAGCGCCGTGGTCGGAGCACAGGTCGCCCCCTGGCCGTTGTAGGTGATGGTCGTGATCTTGTTGGGCTCGGCAATCCGCGTCTCCAAACGCCAGTCGGGATGCCACTGGGTGCTGATGACGCGGGAGCCCATCGGCGGTGAGGTCAGCGCGGTGGCGCAGTCAGCGCTGGCCGCTACGCCTTCGACCCGCTTGGTCCCGAGATTGCGGTTCAGGTCATATGCATAGCAAGACTTCTGGCCGTTGAAGTCGGTGCGGCTAGATACGTTGGCATTGGCGTCATATGTCAGCGACGAACTGGATGGACCACAGCCAGCTCCGCCGGGCTGAGACACGGACGTCAGCACCCGCCGGCCATTGACGAGTGCGTAGCTGTAGACATGCGAGGCTCCAACGCCGTTGGTCACAGTCGTCGAATTCGTGGCGTGTGCCAGGCCATACGGACCCGCGGGGCGCGTCTGCGCCGTGTCGGCCCACCACTGTGACTGGGTGGCGCGGCCGAAGCTGTCATACGAGTAGCTGCCGAGGCGCACGGCACGCTCGTCGATCAGTCCGGTCAGGGCATACGGCAGGCTCACTCCTCCGGTCAGGGATGATTCGTTGTAAACATACTGACGCTGTGAGCCGTCGGGATAGGTGACGCTGGTGGGACTGCCCAAGGCGTCGGTGGTGTAGCGGTATTCGAGGTTCTCGGAGGTCGTCAGTTTCTTGAGTTTCAGTGGCTCGACGTAGTGAAACTTCAGCCAGCGGCCGCGGCCCTCGACCTGGGTCAGCACTCCGACCGGCAAAGCCTTGGTGGTCGGATTGCCGGCGTCATCTACATAGACGCCGGTCGCTCGATTGCCATTTGAATACGACAATGTGAGCAGCGTCCCGTCGGATTTCGTGATCGTCTTCAAACGGCCGCCGGTGTCGTAGGTCTCAACCGAGCCGTCGGTATCAATCAGCTGCCAGCCCGTTGGCTTGTTTGCCGCGTCGAACAGCTTGAAGAGCTGCTCGTTGTAACCCCACGTCATCGTCCACCGCTGGCGGCCGTTGACGATCGGCGCATTGAGGTTGCCGAGCCACCGCATGCCGCCGTTGGGTCGAAACACATAGGCCCAGGGAGGATCGCCAAGCTCGTCGATCCAGCCCGAGTACGTGTGCAACCAGCGGGCAGAGAAAGGCGCCCGGGCACGGATGGGAAGCGCGTTGTAGTAGCGAACAAACGCCAGATGCGAACCGCTGGCAGGCAAGTGATCGACTTCGACGAGCCGCTTGTCTCCGGTGTTGACTGCGACCGGATTGCCGATCGCGCACGAGCTGCTGGCCTCGGCATCGACATTCGGTCCCCCACCCGGCTGAACGCAACTGCCGCCTACAAGCTCATAGCCTGGCTGGCACGGCCGCACGCATGACCCGCCGCTGAGCGTCCAGCCCGGCGGACACTTTCGCGGACCCCAGGCGAATCCACCCACGGGCGTCCAGTTGTTGTAAGCAACCCTGTAGTAAGGATTCGCGTTGTCCTGACAACCGCCAGACGACCAGCAAGTTACCCAGCAGTCGCCGGCGTATACCCAAGCCGAGCTGAACACGCCACTGAACCTGAAGTACAGGTAGTCCCTTGCCGCATCGCCGTTGCAGGCCTCCACAGGGGTATCAAAGAGTTGGCCCGGCGGACCGGGGTCCGGTCTGGGGTTGGGCGTGAAGTAAGCCGTGAGGACGCTCGGAGGCCCCACGTACCAATACCGTGGCCCCTCTGTATTGGCGCTCGTGGTCGTGGTCACGCTTGCGAGTACTAACCAGTACACCAACGAGTGCCAACGCCTGGCCCGCAACGTTGATTGAACTGGGCGCGCGCCGGTGGCCACTTAGGTCCTCCTACTGCGCCCCAGTAACTTGTTGGACTCGATTCAGCGCATCGATGCTGCGCTGGATGTTCCTGACGAGCGTGCCACCGCTGTCGGTGGCACGCTCGCCGATGCGATTGCCCATCGCATCGAGCGTGTAGTCGACGCGGCTGCCCTGGTGATCGGCGATGGCGATGAGGCGGTGCGCCGCGTCGTAGATGTAGGTCAGGCTCGCCCCGTCCGGCAACGCGACGTTCGTCAGCAGCCCTCTAGGGTCGTAGGTGAAGCTGGTGAGTTCACTGCCCACCTTGCGGCTGGTCAGCCGCAGCCGCAGGTCATAGGTCAGGTCGGTGACGAGCCCATTGGGATCGACGATCTGGGTCGGCTGACCATGCAGGTTGTAGGCCGTGATGCGGGTGACGTGGTTGGCGGCATTCGTGACGGTGGCCACGTTGCCGCGCCGACCCATATCCGGATCGTCATCCGGGTAGTAGGTAGTGGTGGTCGTCTTGCCGTTGGGGTCAGTGGCGGTAAGCACCCGGCCGTAGGTGGTGTAGGTGTAGGTCCACGTACGAGCGGTCCCTGTCAGGCCGGCGGCGAAGCCCAAGGCTCCGGTCGCATCGGTGGTGGCCTGCTCGCTGCGACTACACACCACCGCGGGCGGCTTGCCATCGACCAGCACCGTGCTTGGTGCACACGTCGCACCCTGGCCGTTGTAGGTGATGGTGGTGATCTTGTTCGGCTCGGCAATCCGCGTCTCCAGGCGCCAGTCGGGGTGCCACTGGGTGCTGATCACGCGGGAGCCGGCAGGAGGTGCATTCAGAGAATTTGTGCAGTTGGACCACTGAGACGTGCCTTCGACACGCGTGATCTCAAGATTGCGCGTTAGGTCGTACGCGTAGCAGGTCTGGCGGTACTGAAAGTCCGATCGCGAAATGACGTTTGCGTTTGTGTCATAGCCGATCGAGGAGTTCGACGGCCCACACCCCGCTCCCGCTGGCTGGTACCTGCTTCCAATTCGATTGAGGCCCGCCGCAATTACCGGTGCCGCACCATGACTCGTCCCAAGGGGATCGATGTACGTGTAGCCGGAAACTTGGTACTTGTTGACGCCCCCCGCCGATTCCGTGCTGAGCGCCTGGCCGCTGCCGTTGTATCGGAAGGTCTTGGAACGAACGCTGAGTTCATCCTGCACACTAGTCAGGTGCGTCAGACGAGCGCCACCGTTGGGAAAGCTTGCGGGCTCGGCGTATGAATAGCGGACGACCGTTCCATCACGCTGCGTCACCGCAATAAGATTGACGACGTATGCGTTAAGCCCGATCAATGGGTCTGCAAGTCGCTCATAGGCGAACTTCACTTCAACGCCGTCAACATCCACAACACGGTCTATCAGGCCCTCAGTGATGGTCGGATCGAGCCCATAGGTGTACTGAAATGAGATCTGACGCCCGAACGAATCGTTAACGCGATCGAGCTTCATTTCCTTGCCGGGAAACTGATACTGGTCGGGGTCGGTCTTTGCGCGCTTGAATTCGATGTATGAAGGCGTCTGCGAGTAGCCGTTCGGCGCTGTCACCTTAACCAGACGCCCCGCGTTATCGATTCCCTGATATTCCTCGACGGCGTTTTCCGGCGAGATGTACACCGCGCGGCGGAAAGTCGCGTCCGCATTTCGCTCTACGATGAGGCGATCGCGCTGGTCCCGATTGAATGGGACGTAGTCAATCCGTCCGTCGGATCGCGTAGTGCCGACGCGGAAATAGGAGATGTTGATCCCGCGCGCAAGCGTAACGGTCGAACCGTCGTTAGAAGGCTCCAGTCTTCCTCCAAAGTTATGCCACCAGTGACCGCCAAGATCTTCCCAGCCGAAGACGGCGTCTCGCGATCCGAGTCCATAGCGGCCGATGGAGTTGTACGTTCGACGGAACTCGATTGAGCGGTCCGAAACACTCGGGAGATCACTCTGGGGGAACGCCTCATTCTGGTCGCCCAAAGTGATCCCGTCACCGATGCGACATTGCGAGCCCGATGGTTGTCTGAAGCAGAGGCGATTGCTCGGCTGGTTGGAGTCATAGCTCGCATACCAACCCTGAGCACATCCGACGAACCGTTGCTGGTAGATGTAAGTCGATACTTCCCGCGGTTCACACTTTTCTCCCACTTTGATGCCAAATGTGAAGACCGCCTGCGCGCGGATGTTTGCCCAGAACCCCGCCTGCTCCCAATTTGTTATCGGGCCTGCAGGCAGTTCTGGCCAGCGCAAAGAGTATTGGCCAATGGCCTCTTGAATCGGGCTGCAGCGATTCGTGTAGTACTTGGCGATGATCCCTTTGTACTGGACGATCGCCTTATGTTCAGTGTCATCAGTGATGGACTGCAATGGTCCAGGAACTGTCCAAGTTATCGTGCCGACGCGCGCAGGTAGCCAAGCGCAGTCGTAATACCCGTCCGGAGTGCGGTCGCGACAGAACCGGCTGGCGTCGACCTGCGCAGACGCGGTCGGACACGACAACAACAATGCAGTGGCTGCAAGAGATGAAGTGGAGACCTGGCGGACGAAGGCAAAGGGGGATCGGCGTAGGAACGCGAGCCCCACTGGCGCGAACTCGAACAGAGACGCCAATCCCTCACCTCCGCAGGTGGGCAGATCTAATTGCTTCTTTTGGGGAAAACGTAGCTGGTCGAACTCAGCGAGTCAATATGTCGTTCGGCGGGGAAGGTCGGGCGTGGCATGGCAGCAATGGGAAATCTTCCCATCAAGCCTCTGCTGAGTATCGCGTCCAATTGAACCACATTATCGAATTGGTCTGACCCGGACGCGGTGGGGAATTGTCGTGGCGAGCCAGCCAGTTACGATCGGTTAACGTGGGTCATCGCTTTACGATCAAGTGGGTCAATCGGCCTCGATATTCAACATCGCCAGCTCACGTAGCGCGCCTACTCAAAGTTAAGCCCTAACTTTGATTACGCGAGGGCCTAACTTTGACGATGCGCACACTACAAAACTAGACGTCGATATTCCCCGCATAAATCGCGTTCGACTTCGATGAACGCGCGGCGTGGCTCGACTTCATCGCCCATCAGCGTCGTGAAGATCTGATCGGCGCCGATGGCGTCTTCGATCTGCACCTTGAGCATGCGCCGCACGGCCGGGTCCATCGTGGTTTCCCACAACTGCTCGGGGTTCATCTCGCCCAGGCCCTTGTAGCGCTGGCGGCTGACGGCGGACTCGGCTTCCTTCATCAGCCAGTCCATCGCCTCGCGGAAGTCGGCGACCGTCGTTTCCTTCTGCTTCTCGCCGCTGCCGCGCCTGACTTTCGCGCCGCTGCCCACGAGGCCCTTGAAGGTCTGCGCGGCGCCCGCGAGCGCGGCGTAGTCGGCGCCGCGCACGAAGTCCGCGTCGACCACCGTGGCGCGCATGTTGCCGTGGTGGTGGCGCTCGATCCGCAGGCGGTGCTTGTCGGTCTTGTCGTCGTGCTGCGCGTAGACGTGGACGGTGGAGTTTCCAAGCGCCGCGGTCAGGCGCTTGGCCGACGCTTCGGCGGCGGCGGCGTCATCGAGGTTGAGGTCGACCCCCGCCATCAGCACCTCGAGCGTGGCGCGGTCGATCACGCGCGCAACGCGCTCGACCACCGCATTGGCGACGAGGTACTGGCGCGCAAGTTCGGCGAGCGCGTTGCCTTCGATCGGCGCCGCACCCTCGGCCGGCACGAGCTGCGCATCCTTCAGCGCCAGCGTGACCATGTACTGCGCCAGCTCGGTGTCGTCCTTGAGGTAGCGCTCGTCCTTGCCGTGCTTGACCTTATAGAGCGGCGGCTGCGCGATGTAGATATGCCCGCGCTCGACCAGCAGCGGCATCTGCCGGTAGAAGAGCGTCAGCAGCAGTGTGCGGATGTGCGCTCCGTCGACGTCGGCGTCCGTCATGATGATGATGCGGTGGTAGCGCAGCTTCTCGAGGTTGAAACCCTCGTTCTCCGGCCCGGTGCCGATGCCGGTGCCGAGCGCGGTGATCAGCGTGGCGATCTGCTCGGAGCTGATCAGCTTGTCGAAGCGCGCCTTCTCGACGTTCAGCACCTTGCCGCGCAACGGCAGCACCGCCTGGAACTTGCGGTCGCGCCCCTGCTTGGCCGAGCCGCCGGCCGAATCGCCCTCGACGATGTAAAGCTCCGCCTGCGCCGGGTCCTTCTCCTGGCAGTCGGCGAGCTTGCCGGGCAGCCCCACGCCGTCGAGCACGCCCTTGCGGCGCGTCATCTCGCGCGCCTTGCGGGCCGCTTCGCGCGCGCGCGCTGCCTCGACGATCTTGCCGCAGATGATCTTGGCGTCGGCCGGCCGCTCGAGCAGGAAGCTCTCGAGCGCCTTGCCGACGACTTCCTCGACCGCGGGCCGCACTTCGGACGACACCAGCTTGTCCTTGGTCTGCGAGCTGAACTTGGGCTCGGGGACCTTGACCGACAGCACGCAGGTCAGCCCTTCGCGCATGTCGTCGCCGGTGGTCTCGACCTTGGCCTTCTTGTCGAGTTCGTTGGCCTTGATGTAGTTGTTCAGCACGCGCGTCATCGCGGCGCGGAGCCCCGTGATGTGCGTGCCGCCATCTTTCTGCGGGATGTTGTTGGTGAAGGCGAGCAGGCTCTCGCTGTAGCCGTCGTTCCACTGCATCGCGACCTCGACGCCGATCGGCACCGCCGCCGTGCTGCTGCTGGCCGCGCCGCCGGCCTCTCCGGACGCGTAGAAGGCGTTCGGATGCAGGACCGTCTTCGTCTTGTTGATGTACTGGACGAAGCCCTTCACGCCGCCGGAGAACGCGAAGTCCTCTTCCTTGCCGGTGCGCTGGTCCACCAGCCGGATGCGCACACCGTTGTTGAGGAACGAGAGCTCGCGCAGCCGCTTGCTCAGCACTTCGTAGTGAAAGTCGACCACGCCGAAGATCGTGTCATCGGGCAGGAAGTGCACTTCGGTGCCGCGCTTGTCGGTGGGGCCGGTGATCTTCATCGGCGAGATCTCGGCCGCGCCATCCGGCCCGGTGGCGGTCTCGACCTGCCGGTCCTGCACCACGCCCTGGCGGAACTCGAGCGCGTGCACCTGGCCATCGCGGCGGATCGTCAGCCGCAGCCACTTGCTGAGTGCGTTGACGCACGAGACGCCAACGCCGTGCAGCCCGCCCGAGACCTTGTAGCTGTTCTGGTTGAACTTGCCGCCGGCGTGCAGCTCGGTCAGCGCGATCTCGGCCGCCGAGCGCTTGGGTTCGTGCTTGTCGTCGAACTTGATGCCAGTGGGGATGCCGCGCCCGTTGTCGACCACGGAGATCGAGTTGTCGGTGTGGATCGTGACGACGATGTCGTCGCAGTGGCCTGCCAGCGCCTCGTCGACCGAGTTGTCGACGACCTCGAACACCATGTGATGCAGGCCGGTGCCGTCCTGCGTGTCGCCGATGTACATGCCCGGGCGCTTGCGCACGGCCTCCAGTCCTTCAAGGATCTGGATGCTGCTCGCGCCATAGTCCCCCATGCCGTCGGCCTCGGGCGCGGGAGTCGGTTGATTCATCGGCGGTTGATTCGGTACAGCTGACATGAATTCCTCGCGTTCTCGGTGTACGCATCGGCGACGCCGATGCACGTGCACCTCGAACGATTAGTTAGTGCATGGGGCTTGGGGCGGCCCGGCGCCCCATGCAGTTCAACAACAAACCGGCACGTACACCGTGTCCGCCTAGATTCTCATCGGCATGACGACGTACTTGAACTTGTCGCTCTCGGGCAACATCATCAAGGCGCTGCCGAGCGCGTCGCCGAGCGCGAACTTCAACTGCTCGCCCTTGACGTTGAGCAGCACGTCGAGCAGGTAGTTGACGTTGAAGCCGATGTCGAGCGCGTCTCCCGAGTAGTCGATCTCGAGTTCTTCCTGCGCGTCTTCCTGGTCGGCGTTGGTCGAGTTGATCTTCAGGGCGCCGGGCGCCAGCACCAGGCGCACGCCCTTGAACTTGTCGGTCGTCAGGATCGCGGCACGCTGCAGCGCATGCATCAGGTCTTCCCGGCCGATGACGAACACCTTGTTGTTGGCCGCGGGCACGACGCGCTGGTAGTCGGGGAACTTGCCTTCGACGAGCTTGGAGATCAGCTCGATGTCGCCGAAGCTGAACTTGACCTGCGTGGCCGCCATCTGCACGCGCACCGGGTCTTCGTTGTCGGGCAGCAGGCGCGACAGTTCGAGGATGGTCTTGCGCGGGATGATGGCCTCGATCTTCGCGCTCGCGCCGTCCTTCTGCACTTCGCACAGCGCGAGGCGGTGGCCGTCGGTGGCCACGGCGCGCACGGTCGTGCCGTCCACCACCAGCAGCATGCCGTTCAGGTAGTAGCGGATGTCCTGCTGCGCCATCGCGAAGTGCACCATCGAGAGCAGGTACTTCAGCGTCGCCGCCGGCAGCGCAAAGTCGGCCGTGAACTCGGCCTGGGCCACGGTCGGAAACTCCTCGGCAGCGAGGGTCTGCAGGTTGAAGCGGCTCTTGCCGCTCGCGACCGAAAGCTTCTTGTTGGCCAGCGCGAGCTGCACATCGGACTCCGGCAGTGCGCGCAGGATGTCGACCAGCTTGCGTGCGGCGACCGTCGTCGCGGCGGCGTCCTTGCCAGCGCCGATGGCCGCCGACGTGCGGATCTGCAACTCGAGATCGGTCGCCGTGAAGGACACGTTCTCGCCGTCCTTGCGTACCAGGATGTTGGCGAGGATCGGCAATGTCTGCCGCCGCTCGACGATGCCACTCACAACCTGCAAGGGTCTGAGCAGCGCATCGCGGGTGGCTTTGACGAGTTGCATTTCTTTATTTCCTAGTAGTAGTTAATTAGTAACTAAGCAATCGCAACGACAGGGACAATCCCGGTAAAGGCATTCGCGTCAGAGGCTTGCACGCGCCGGAGCATTGTGGACAAGCGCCCGGCCTGCCTGTGGGCGGCATGTGCACGAAAAGGACAAGTCCGCAGGCAGGTCGATGCGGCTGCTCGTCTGTCCACAGCTGTCCACAGGTGAAGTGCGATTGTCCACAGGATTTCTTCAGCCCTTCAGCGTCTGCTCGAGCACGTGCAGTGCGTGGTTCAGTTCACCGTTGTTGCTGCGCTGTCCGCCGATCTTGCGCACGGCATGCAGCACCGTCGTGTGGTCGCGCCCGCCAAAGAGCTCGCCGATCTCGGGCAGGCTCTTCTGGGTCAGCTCCTTGGCGAGGTACATCGCCACCTGCCGCGGCCCCGCGATCGCGCTGGGCCGCCGTTTGCTGTACATGTCGGCGACCTTGATCTTGTAATAGTCGGCCACCGTCTTCTGGATCAGCTCGACCGTAACCTGGCCGGTCGACGCCGACAGCAGGTCCTTCAGCGCCTCGCGCGCGACCTCCACGGTGACGACGCGGCCGTGGAACGACGAGAACGCGATGACCTTGCGCAGTGCGCCTTCGAGTTCGCGCACGTTGCTGCGCAGGTTCTTGGCGATGAAGAAGGCGACGTCCTCCTTCATGTCGACGCCTTCGCTTTCGGCTTTCTTCAGCAGGATCGCGACGCGCATCTCGAGCTCGGGCGGCTCGATCGCGACGGTGAGCCCGGAGGCGAAGCGGGAGACCAGTCGGTCTTCCATGTCCTTCAGCTCTTTCGGGTACGTGTCGCAGGTGATGATGATCTGCTTGCGGCCGACGACCAGTGCCTCGAACGCATAGAAGAACTCTTCCTGCGTACGCGCCTTGCCGGCGAAGAACTGGATGTCGTCGATCAGCAGCAGGTCGAGCGAGTGGTAGTAGCGCTTGAAGTCGTCGAACGCCTTGCGCTGGTAGGCGCGCACGACATCACTGACGTACTGCTCGGCGTGGATGTAGCGCACCTTGGCATCAGGCTTGCGCGCCAGGATGCCGTTGCCGACCGCATGAATCAGGTGCGTCTTGCCCAGGCCCACGCCGCCATAAAGAAACAGCGGGTTGTACGAGCCGCCGGGATTCTCCGCGACCTGCATCGCCGCCGCACGTGCCAGCTGGTTCGCCTTGCCGGTGACGAAGGTGTCGAAGGTCAGGTTGGCGTTGAGGCGTGCGCGTTCGAAATGTTCCGGGCTCGGCGGCGCAACCTCGGCGAGCGCCGGCACTTCGATGTTCGCCAGGCTCGCCGTGGCTGCCGGAAAGCGCAGCGACGCGACGGCCGTGCCGTTTTCCACCGCAAACACCACAGCGACCGGACGTTGCACGACACGCGAAGCGGCCTGTGCGATCTGGTCGGAAAACTGCGCGCGGATCGCGTCCAGCTTGAGCCGGTTGGGCGCTCCGATCGTCAGTGTTGCGGTGGATTCGTCGAAGTCCAGCGCCTTGAGTGGCTTGATCCAGGCGGAGAACTGTTGGGGCGTCAACTCGCTCTCAAGGAGACGCGAGCAGTCATGCCAAATGTGTTGCATTGAGTGGGTGTTCCCGCTTTTGTTGTGATTGCGGGAGTGCCCGCGCCGGTTGCCCGCCGCTTTGCCCCGCCCCGTCGCTCGGTCGCTGCATCCCCTCGGCTGCAATCGCCCAACGAAGCCGCGCATTTTACCTGAACGAGGGGGGTTATCCACAGGATGTCGCCCGCGGACGACGGGGAGCCGAGCAGCCAAGGGGCGCGAAAACATGGGCTAGCCTAAGGTAGTGGATACTTACACCCGGATCGATGGCTAAGCCGCCTGCGCAAGATTTCGATTGTGCAATGCAGCATGCAGTTATCCACAGGAATTGCGCCAAGTTATTCATCCTGATTGCGTGCGGGAGCGGCCTCGGAAACGTGTCGCGGCGTTCGGTTTGACAGTGTCTCGCGCGATCGCGTCTAATAACGGGCTTTTCGCCGCGGTGCGAAAAGCGACGAAAAATCCGCGGTTTACGGTGATCCAAGGCGGGTGATCCGCTCGGGTATTCCACGTCGGGGTCTGCGTAGGCTGCGTCACAGCGGCTTCGTGTTGGTGATTCAGGGTCGCGTGCTGACGGCGCAGGCAGGGTGCGCGTCGCGGGCCAGGACCCAGTTCACGGCGTCAATGCGGATGTCCTCACCGAAGCCCGTCGTGCTTCCGACTCCGCCGAACAGGAAACAACATCATGTCTACCAAACGTACCTATCAGCCCTCCAAAGTGAAACGCGCGCGGACGCATGGCTTCCTCGTGCGCATGCGGTCGCGCGGCGGGCGTGCCGTGATCGCCGCGCGCCGCGCCAAGGGCCGCAAGCGTCTGGCGGCCTGACGTCGCCAGGCACGGCGGATGTCGTGCATGCCAATGACGCGCGGCCTTCCCGATCCGGGCGGCTCACACGTTCGCAGCGCCTGCGGCGGCCACAGGAGTTCGCGGCGGTGCTCGCGGCGCGCGGTGGTGCGTCGATGCGGGCAGCGGGAAACCGGCTGTCCATGACTGCTGCCTGGAGTGCGGCGGCCGACGCGCGTCCGACGCGACTCGGCATCACGGTGGGCAAGCGCATGGCGCGCCGTTCCATAGACAGGGCACTTGTGAAGCGGATCGTTCGCGAAGCCTTTCGACACGTGGCGCCGAAGCTCGATCGTGCGGCGGCAGGTGCCGGTGTCGCCGTCGATGTCAGCGTCCGCCTGAAGGCGCCGCTCGGAGAACCCGGGTCGCCGCTTCGACCGGCACTCGCGGTGCTGCGTCGCGGGCTGCGCGCCGATGCCGACCACCTGCTGCAGGCGCTGATTGGCCGGCTGGAGACGATCGACGCCCATGCTTGAACGGCTGCTGCTGCGCCTGATCGGCGCCTATCAATATCTGCTTTCGCCGTGGGTCGGCAACAGCTGCCGGTACTGGCCGACTTGTTCCGAGTACGCGCGCGAAGCGATCGAACGGCACGGCGCCGGCCGCGGCACGTATCTGGCAGTGTGCCGACTCGGTCGTTGCCACCCCTACGGGCGCGGCGGCGTCGACCCCGTGCCGGACAACTTTTCATGGCGCTGCCGCTGCCAAGACGCCGCGGACACACGAACCTCCACGACATGAGCCCGATGACGTACGCCGACTACTCGCGCGTCGTTTCGATGCGGGCTCATTCCAACAACTAGCCGCGGACACATCCCGTCATGGGCACCGATTTCCAGCGCACGATCCTGTGGGTCTTCTTCGGCATGTCGCTGTTCCTGTTGTGGGATCGGTGGCTCGTGCACACCGGGAAGGCGTCGATATTCGGCACCGCGACTGCGCCGCAGGTCACCGCGCCGGCGCCGGGCGCGACACCCACGCCATCGCCCACTGCAACGCCGAGCGCAGCCGATGTCCCGGCGTCGCCGGCCGCTGCTCCCGCCGCCGCTCCAGCCGCGGCCTCAGCGGTGCCTTCGACCGGCACGCCGTCCGTTGCGAAGCGGCCGCCGGTCGTCATCGAGACCGACGTCGTGCGGGCGACGATCGATCCCGACGGAGCCGTACTGACGCGGGTGGAGCTGCTGAAGGAGAAGGTCGCGCCCGACTGGACCGTGAGCGGTTTGCTTGGACTCGTCACCGGCAAGAAGGATCAGCCGGATCGGCCGGTCGTGCTGCTCGACGTGAACCCCCAGCGCGTCTATGTGGCGCAGTCCGGCGTCGTGGGCAGTGACCCGGCGCTGCCCAATCATCGGACGCCATTTACGGTCGTCGAGGGGCCCCGGAAGCTCGAAGACGGCAAGGACGCGCTCGATGTGACGCTGGTCGCCGAGTCGGGCGGCGTCAAGCTGGCCAAGACCTATAGCTTTCCGCGCGGGCGCTACGACGCGACGGTCAAGCATGAGCTGACCAATGTCGGGGCGGCGCCGGTCACGCCGTCGCTCTACATGCAGATCATGCGCGACGGCAACAAGCCGGAAGGCGAATCGTCCCTCTACTACACCTATACCGGCCCGGTCGTGTTCACCGAGCAGGACAAGTTCAAGAAGATCGAGTTCTCGGCGATCGAGAAGAACAAGCCCGAGCTGCCGAAGGCTTCGAAGGACGGCTGGGTCGGCATGATCCAGCATTACTTTGTCACCGCGTGGGTGCCGAAGGAAGGCGAGCCGCGCGAGTTCTACGCGCGCCCGGTCGAGAAGAACCTGTATTCGATCGGCATGCTGCAGCCGCTGGCGAGCCTCGCGCCGCAGGCGAGCGTGACCTCGACGGCGCAGCTCTATGTCGGTCCGCAGGACCAGCATGCGCTGGCGAAGCTGGCGCCGGGGCTCGATCTGGTCGTCGACTATGGCTGGCTGACTTTCCTGGCGAAGCCGATCTTCTGGCTGCTGGAGTTCCTGCACGGCATCGTCGGCAACTGGGGCTGGGCCATCGTGCTGCTGACGGTGCTGATCAAGGCCGCGTTTTATCCGCTGTCGGCCGCGAGCTACAAGTCGATGGCGCGGATGAAGGAAGTCACGCCGCGCATGATGAAGCTGCGCGAGCAGTACGGCGACGACAAGCAGAAGCTCAACACGGCGATGATGGAGCTGTACAAGACCGAGAAGATCAATCCGCTCGGCGGTTGCCTGCCGATCCTGGTCCAGATCCCGGTGTTCATTTCGCTGTACTGGGTGCTGCTGGCGAGTGTCGAGATGCGCAACGCGCCGTGGATCCTGTGGGTGCAGGACCTCGCGACGCCGGATCCGTGGCTCATTTTGCCGGCCATTTACATGGCCCTGATGTGGATCCAGTACAAGCTGAACCCGACGCCGCCGGACCCGGTCCAGGCCAAGGTGATGATGTTCATGCCGCTCATTTTCGGCGTGATGTTCTTCTTCTTCCCGGCGGGCCTGGTGCTGTACTGGGTCGTCAACCAGGTGCTGTCGCTGGCGCAGCAGTGGTACGTGATGAAGCAGATCGAGAACGCGAAGAAGCCGGGCTGACCGGCACAGCGCAGCGTGAAAACACGGGCCGCTACTGCGGCCCGTTGTCTTTCGGCGGCCGGCGCGGCAGGTAGCGCAGCGCGAATACGGGCCACAGCCAGATGCTGGCGGTCCACAGCAGCACGCGCTTGATGGACAGTGTCGCGGTCTCGGCGTGGCGCGTCAGCATGAAGACCACGACCGCGCCGACCAGCACCCACAGCACGGCGATCGTGTAGATCCACGCGCGGGTCGAATAGTCCTCGCCGATCTGGCCGGCCACCGTGGCCGAAAGCATCACCGACAGCACGACGGCGAGCACGACGCCGGCCAGCGGCGAGATGAACTTCAGCAGCGGATCGTCATCCATGCGGCCAGTGTAGGGACGCGCGGCCATTCGCGCAGGGCGGGATTGTCCCAAGCCTGCTCGCCGCAGGCGTCGGCGCGACCGTTCGGCGCGGGTGAAAATAGGGGCGACCGCCATGAATTCCGACTCCGATCCCATCGTCGCCATCGCGACCGCGCCCGGCCGCGGGGGCATCGGCATCGTGCGCGTCTCGGGATCGAACATCGCGCCGGTGATCGAAGCGGTGCTCGGTCCCGCGCAGCGGGCGCTCGCGCCGCGCCACGCGACGCACTGCACGTTTCTCGGCAGCCGTGGCGAGCCGCTCGACGACGGCATCGCGCTCTACTTCCCGGCGCCGAACTCGTATACGGGCGAGCATGTGCTCGAACTGCAGGGGCACGGCGGGCCGGTGGTGCTGCGCCTGCTGGTCGCGCGCTGCCTGGAGGCCGGGCGCTCGATCGCGCTGCGCGTGGCGGAACCCGGCGAGTTCACGCGGCGCGCATATCTCAATGATCGACTCGACCTGGCGCAGGCCGAGGCCGTCGCCGACCTGATCGACGCCTCGACCGAGGCGGCTGCGCGTTCCGCGGCGCGCTCGCTCGCCGGCGAGTTCTCGCGCGCGATCCAGGCGCTGACCGCACAGCTCACCGATCTCCGTGCGCTGGTCGAAGCCACGCTCGACTTCCCCGAGGAGGAGATCGACTTCCTGGAGAAGGCCGATGCAGTGGGCCGGC
The DNA here is from genome assembly GCA_963780715.1 of uncultured beta proteobacterium. Classification (GTDB taxonomy): domain Bacteria; phylum Pseudomonadota; class Gammaproteobacteria; order Burkholderiales; family Burkholderiaceae_F; genus JALORV01. Next base: position 76,308 of record CAWADK010000004.1, on the reverse strand, counting down.
TGCAGCGGGTGCGCGCCGCGCTCGACGAGGTGCTGCTCCGGGCGCAGCAGGGCGCGGTGCTGCGCGACGGGCTGCACGTGGTGCTGGTCGGTGCTCCCAACGTCGGCAAATCGAGCCTGCTCAATGCGCTGGCGGGCGAGGACGTCGCGATCGTGACGGCGGTTCCGGGCACGACGCGCGACCGCATCGCGCAGCCGATCCAGATCGGCGGACTGCCGCTGGACATCATCGACACGGCTGGCGTGCGCGAGACGACCGACGAGGTGGAGTCGATCGGGATCGCGCGCACGCTGACCGAGGTTGAACGTGCCGATGTCGTCGTGCACCTGGTGGATGCCGCACGGCCAAGCGCGGACGCCGATGTCCTGGCACAGGTGACCGCGCGCACGCGACGCGGCGTGCCGCTGCTGACCGTGGTGAACAAGATCGACCTGACGGGCGATGCCGCAAGGGTCGAAGGCGACACGATCTACCTCTCGGCGCGCAACGGTCAAGGTGTCGAACTGCTGCGCGAGCAGTTGACTCGGCTGGCGGGCTGGGACCGGTCGGCCGGTGGCGAAAACGTTTACCTGGCGCGGGAGCGGCATCTGCAGGCGCTGAATCAGGCGCGCTCGCATCTCGAGGTCGCCGCGCTGCACGCCGCACGGCGCGATGCGGTGCTGGATCTTTTCGCCGAGGAACTGCGGTTGGCGCAGAGCCAGCTTGCCAGCATCACCGGCGAATTCAGTGCTGACGACCTGCTCGGCGTGATCTTCAGCCGCTTCTGCATCGGCAAGTAAGCGCATCGAGCGCGCGGCCGGTCACGGCGCGGGCTCGCGCAACGGCGGCAGAGACCCTTCGGATCGCGCGACGGGGTGCGTTGCGACTCTTCGCTCCGTCAGCGCTTCCATTAGCATGTTGCTCCCGCGCAGCCAGGCCCGCCACATGTCCGAAACACCCGCTCCACCCTCGCTCGCCCGACTCGCGATCGACCGCAGTGCACCGGCGGTTTCGCGCCGGCGCCGGCCGCTGTGGAAGCGCTGGTGGGTGTGGGCGCTGGTTGCAGCGCTGGTGATCGTCGCCGGATTCGTGATCCGCAGTCGCAGCGCGGCCCAGCAGGTGGAATTCGCCACGGTTGCCGCCGCCTATCCGTCGTCGTCGGTCGCGATCTTGAACGCGACCGGTCGTGTGGTGGCGCAACGCCGCGCATCCGTGTCCTCGAAGGGGACGGGCCGGCTCGAGTGGCTCGGCGTGCAGGAAGGGCAGATGGTCAAGGAGGGCGATGTCATCGCGCGGCTCGAGAACCGCGACGTCGCCGCGCAGCGCGAACAGGCCGCGGCCCAGGTGCAGGCGGCGCGCGCCAACCTTGCGCAGGGCCAGGCCGAACTCGATGACGCGCAGTCGGCGCTGAAACGCGCGCAGGACCTCGCGCGCCAGAACTTCATCTCGGGATCGGCGCTCGATACGGCCGAGGCGCGTTACAACAAGTCGCGTGCGCAGATCGACACGTTGAAGGCGCAGATTGCCGTGGCTGAAGCGAACCATCGCGTGACCAGCGTCGCGTACGACCAGACGCTGATCCGTGCGCCGTTCACCGGCATCGTGCTGACCAAGAGCGCCAACGTGGGCGACATCGTGACACCGTTTTCCTCGGCGTCGGGCACGACCGGCGCGGTGGTCACGATGGCCGACATGGAAACGCTCGAGGTCGAGGCCGATGTGTCCGAGTCGTCGATCGCGAAGATCAAGGTCGGGCAGCCGGCCGAGGTCCAGCTCGACGCTTTCCCGGAGCTGCGGCTGCTCGGCGAGGTGAGCCGCGTGGTGCCGACGGTCGACCGCAGCAAGGCGACGCTGCTGGTGAAGGTGAAGTTCGTCGAACACGATCCGCGCGTGCTGCCTGACATGAGCGCGAAGATCGCGTTTCTCTCGCGTGCGCTGACGCCGGCGGAGCGCAAGCCGGTGCCGGCGCTGCGCCCCGACGCGATCGTCAAGCGCGACGGCGCGGACGTCGTGTTCGTCGTCGAGGCCGCCGGCGCCGTCAAGCCCGTGCCGGTCAGGACCGGCGAGAAGGTCGGCGATCTGGTTCGTGTCGAGGGCGTCGCGCCGGGCACGCGCGTGGTTGCAAATCCGCCGGAACGGCTGGCCGCCGGATCGCGCGTCGAAGCGGCGAAGAAGTAGATGCCGCACGCCGAGGCAGCGGCCGACCGGCGCGCGTTGGTCGAGATCGAGCATCTGTCGAAGTCCTACGTGCGCGGCGAGCAGGTCGTGCCGGTGCTGACCGACATCAACCTCGTGATCCGCGAGGGCGACTTCGTCGCGATGATGGGACCGTCGGGCTCGGGCAAGAGCACGCTGCTGAACCTGATCGCCGGCATCGACAAGCCCGACGCGGGTCGGCTGGCGGTCGCCGGTGACGACATCACCCAGCTCGGCGACACGGAGCTGGCCGACTGGCGCGCACGCACGGTCGGATTCATCTTCCAGTTCTACAACCTGATGCCGGTGCTGACCGCGTTCGAGAACGTCGAGCTGCCGCTGCAGCTCACGGCGCTGTCCCGCGCCGAGCGTCGCGAACGGGTCGAGCTGCTGCTCGGGATGGTCGGTCTGGCCGACCGGATGAAGCACTACCCGAACGAGCTGTCGGGCGGGCAGCAGCAGCGCGTCGCGATCGCGCGGGCGCTGGTGACGGACCCGCTGCTCATCATCGCCGACGAGCCGACCGGTGATCTCGACCGGCAGTCGGCGGCGGACATCCTCGGACTGCTCGATCGATTGAACATCGAACTCGGCAAGACGGTGGTCATGGTCACGCACGACCCTCGCGCGGCCGAAGCGGCGCATCACCTGATCTATCTCGACAAGGGGCAGCTGACGGACACGGCCCCTTTCGGACATTGAGCCCGGACGAAAGCGCGCCGTGTTCTTCCTCAGATTCGTCCTGCGCAACGTCTTTCGCGCGCGGCTGCGTTCGGCGCTGACGATACTCGGCCTCGTCATCGCGATCCTTGCGTTCGGGCTGCTGCAGACCGTCGTGCGGGCCTGGTATGCGGGCTCGGATGCCGCATCGTCGACACGCCTGATCGCGCGCAACGCGATCTCGCTCACCTTCACGATGCCGATGTACTACCGCGAGAAGATTCGCGCCGTGCCGGGCGTGACCGGCGTCAGTGTCTCGAACTGGTTCGGCGGCATCTACAAGGAGCCGAAGAATTTCTTCGCGCAGTTCGCGGTGGATGCGCCGACGTACTTCCCGATGTATCCCGAGTACATCTTCCAGCCGGAGGAGTACCAGGCGTTCCTGCGCGACCGGCGCGGTGCGGCCGTCGGGCGCCAGCTGGCGGATCTCTACGGCTTCAAGGTGGGCGACACGATCCCGCTGAAGAGTGCGATCTACCCGGGCAACTGGGAGTTCACCGTGCGCGCGATCTACGACGCCAGGGACGAAACGACGATCACGCGCCAGATGTACTTTCACTTCGACTACCTGAACGAGCAGATCAAGAAGGTCTTTCCGCGGCGTGCGGACCAGGCCGGGGTGTTTATCGTCGGCATCGGCGACGGGCAGGCGGCGGCGACCATCTCGCGCGACATCGACGCCGAGTTCAAGAACTCGCTCGCCGAAACGCTGACCGAGACCGAGAAGGCGTTCACGCTCGGCTTCGTGGCGATGATCGAGACCATCGTCGTGGCGATCCAGGGGGTGAGCTACGTCGTCATCCTGATCATCATGGCGGTGGCCGCCAATACGATGGCGATGACGGCGCGCGAACGGCTGCCCGAATACGCCACGCTGAAGGCGCTCGGCTTCAAGCCCGGCACCGTGGCGGCGATGATCATGGGCGAGGCCCTGCTGCTGGCGCTGATCGGCGCCGGCATCGGCATGCTGCTGACCGCGCCGGTCATCAAGCTCTTTCATGCCGCGACCGTCAGCGTGTTCGCGAAGATGCCGCTGGTCGCCGAGACCTTCTACCTGCAGGCCGCGTGCGCCGTCGTCGTCGGCGTCGTTGCCGGCATCGTCCCCGCGCTCCGCGCCGCGCGCGTGAAGATCGTCGATGGTCTCCGACATGTGGCTTAGGCGCGGTCGAAATGTACGCGACCGCTTCGCGGTCGCACGTGCACCTCGCGCGATTCTGATCAGCGGGCCTCCCTTCGGGCGGCCGGGCGTACGGCCCGACTTCAACGGCTACGGGCGGGGAAGGACAGGCGCGCTCTGCAAGGGAGTCAGCCGCGCCTCGGGAAAGTGGAGTGCGCGAATGCCGCGCGCAGTCGCGAGTTCGAGAGGCTGTGGCGCGCACAGGTCGATGCACCCGTGCCGTTGTGATTGGGCCGTACGCCCGGCCGCTCCGAAGGGAGGCCCACAAACTCTAGTCATTTGCGGTGCACGTGTGCCGCGCGAGCGGCGCGTACACCGCAAATGAGCAGATGAAGATTCCGATTTCCTATGTCGCGCGCAACCTCTGGGTGCGCAAGCTGACGACGGGGCTGACGGCGGGGGGCATGGCGCTGGTGGTGTTCGTGTTTGCCGCGGTGCTGATGCTCGATGCCGGGCTGAAGTCGACGCTGGTGTCGACCGGATCGGCCGACAACGTCGTCGTGATCCGCCAAGGGAGCCAGACGGAAGTGCAGAGCGGAGTGTTCCGCGACCAGGCGTCGCTGATCGAGACCTCGCCGGAAGTGGCGCGCGGACCCGACGGCCAGGCGCTGGTGTCGAAGGAGGTCGTCGTCCTGAATTCGCTGCCTAAGCTCGACGATCCGAAGAAGCGCAGCAACGTCGTCGTGCGGGGCCTTCCGGAAATGGGCAAGACGCTGCGGCCACAGGTGAAGATCACCGAGGGCCGGATGTTTCGTGCGGGGTCGTCCGAGATCGTCGTCGGCAGCTCGGTGGCGCGCCAGTTCGCCGGGGTCGAACTCGGCCAGCAACTGTCCTTTGCGGGGCGCCAGTGGACCGTCGTCGGCGTGTTCGACGCCGGCCGGTCGGCGTTCGACTCCGAGATCTGGGGTGACGTCGAGCAGATGATGCAGGCGTTCCGGCGGATCGCGTACTCCTCGGTCATTGCCAAGCTGGCCGACGCGAACTCGTTCGATGCGCTGAAGATGCGGCTCGACGACGACCCGCGCCTGAAGGTCGACATCAAGCGCGAGCGGCGCTTCTACGAGGACCAGTCGGCGAGCCTCTCGAACTTCATCACGCTGCTCGGCATGGCGCTGTCGATCATCTTTTCGCTCGGCGCGATGATCGGCGCGACGATCACGATGTACGCCGCGGTGGCGACTCGTACGGCCGAAATCGGAACCTTGCGGGCGCTCGGGTTCCAGCGCGCTTCGATCCTGGCGGCGTTCCTGGCCGAGTCGCTGCTGCTGGCGTTCCTCGGCGGCCTCGCCGGCCTCATCGCGGCGAGCTTCCTGACAGCGATCACCGTATCAACGACCAACTTCACGTCGTTCTCCGAACTCGCGTTCTCGTTCACGCTGACGCCCAGGATCGTGGCGCAGGCGCTCGCCTTCGCGCTGCTGATGGGATTCGTCGGCGGCTTCCTGCCGGCGATCCGGGCGAGCCGCATGAAGATCGTGGATGCGCTGCGCGCTGATTGAGGTCGGCAATTGGCTGAGGTCGGCAACTGGCGGCGACAACAGCGGAGCCCCGCCTTCGGTATGCTGCCGAAGCTGCACTTGCGCCGATAACAAAGCAGCCAGGGAGACCACATGAACCGTCGTGAATTCGCACTCGGGTCCCTCGCCGCCGCCGCGGCCGCTCAATGGCCCCTGACGGCCGCCGCGCAGGCGATCGGCAATCTGAAGATGATGATTCCCGCCAACCCGGGCGGTGGCTGGGACCAGACCGGCCGAACGCTGGGGGCCGCGATGCAAGCAGCCAAGGCGGTGCAGTCGGTGCAGTTTGACAACAAAGGGGGTGCGGCCGGCACGATCGGGCTCACCCAGTTCGTCAATGCGTCCAAAGGCGATCCCAACGCCATGCTGATCGGCGGCATGGTCATGGTGGGCGGCATCGTGCTGAACAAGTCGCCGGTCGACCTCAACATGGTGACGCCGCTCGCGCGTCTCACCAGCGAGTACGAGGTGATCGTCGTCCCGGCGAACTCGCCGTTCAAGACGATGGGCGACCTCGTGAAGGCGTTCAAGGCGGATCCGGGCAAGATCTCCTGGAACGGCGGCTCTGCCGGCGGCACCGACCACATCCTGGCGGGGCTGATCGCGCGCGCGGTCGGCGCCGACCCGGCCAAGGTCAACTACATCGCCTCCAAGGGTGGCGGCGACCAGATCGCCAATATCGTCGGCGGCCACGTGTCGGCCGGCGTCGCCGGTGTCGGCGAGTTCGCTGAACATATCAAGAGCGGCCGTATGCGCGGCCTGGCCGTCTCTGGGCCCTCGGCGATCGACGGCATCCCGTCGTTGAAGGAGCAGGGTGTCGATGTCGTGCTGGGCAACTGGCGCAGCGCCTTCGGTGCTCCGGGCATCACGCCGGCCCAGCGCGATGCGCTGATCGCGGCGATCAAGGCCGGGGTCGAGTCGACAGCCTGGAAGGAAACGCTGAAGAAGATGGGCTGGGAGTCGGTGTTCATTTCCGGCGACACCTTCAAGACCTTCCTCGACGAAGACACCAAGCGGATCCGCGGCATCCTCGATTCCCTCGGACTGGCCAAGTAAGCCCATGCTGCCGTCGACGCGCGGCGGTCGTGTTGAACTGATCCTGTCGCTGAGTGTCCTGGCGCTCGGGATCTTCGCGACGGCCGTGGCGTTCAAGCTGCCGGAGGCGGGCGGCTACGCCCGCATCGGCCCCAACTTCATGCCGAAGGTCGTCTCGGCCGGGCTGATCGTCCTCGGGTTCTGGCTGCTGGCGGAGGTGTTCACCGGTGGCTGGCGCGACCGCGTGCCTGACGATCCGGCCGAACGCGGAGAACACGCTTTCCAGCGGGGCGCCTTTGCCTGGGTCAGCGCGGGACTTTTTGCGCAGATGGCGCTGATCCACAACGCCGGCTTCGCGATCGCGGCCATGGTGCTCTATGCACTGGTCGCCCGCGGCTTCGGCAGCGACCGCTGGGCGCGCGATCTGGCGATCGGCCTGGTGCTCGGTGTCGCGGTGTACCTCTTCTTCGTGCGCTTCCTCAACGTCAATCTGCCCGCCGGCTGGCTGCAGCCGCTGCTGGGGACGGCGGGCCTGTGAGCGCGCCCGGCCGCTCCGAAGCGCTCACCCCGAAGCGCACTTCGCGAAGGGCAGCCCGATGACCGAGACCCTGAGTGCGCTCTTGACCGGTTTCGGCGTCGCGCTGGCACCGAACAACCTGCTGTGGGGTTTCATCGGCGTCACGCTGGGCACCGCGATCGGTGTGCTGCCGGGCGTGGGACCGGCATTGACGGTGGCGATGCTGCTGCCGCTGACGGTGAAGCTCGAACCGACCGGTGCGCTGATCATGTTCGCCGGCATCTACTACGGTGCGATGTACGGCGGCTCGACGACGACGATCCTGCTGAACACGCCCGGCGAGTCGGCCTCGATCGCGACCGCGCTCGAAGGCAACAAGATGGCCAAGCGCGGCCGCGCCGGGCCGGCGCTGGCGACCGCGGCGATCGGCTCGTTCGTCGCCGGAACGATCGCGACGATCCTGCTGACGCTGCTGGCGCCGCTGGTGGTCGAAGTGGCGCTGAAGTTCGGCCCGACCGAGTACTTCGCACTGATGGTGTTCGCGTTCGTCACGGTCGCCGCGGTCCTCGGCTCCTCGACCGTGCGCGGCCTGACGATGCTGTTCCTCGGCGTGCTGCTCGGCCTGGTGGGCATCGACGACCAGACGGGCCAGATGCGCTTTGCCTTCGGCGTGCCCGAACTGATGGACGGCGTCGATGTGGTCGTGCTGGCGGTGGGCCTCTTCGCCGTCGGTGAGGCACTGTATGTGGCGGCCTACCAGAGCCGGCAGCATGAAGTGGTCGAGAAGATGTCGGGCTCGATCTGGATGTCACGCGAGGACTGGAAGCGCTCTTGGCCGGCGTGGCTGCGCGCGACGTTCATCGGCTTTCCGTTTGGAACCATTCCGGCGGGCGGCGCCGAGATCCCGACCTTCCTGTCGTATGCGCTGGAGAAGAAGCTCACCAAGCATCCGGAGGAGTTCGGCAACGGCGCCATCGAGGGCGTGGCCGGACCCGAGGCCGCCAACAACGCGTCATCGGCCGGCGTGCTGGTTCCTTTGCTGACACTGGGGATACCGACTTCCGCGACCGCCGCGATCCTGCTGGCGGCGTTCCAGAACTACGGCATTCAGCCAGGCCCGCTGCTGTTCCAGACGCAGGGTGCGCTGGTCTGGGGCCTGATCGCCAGCATGTACATCGGCAACATCCTGCTGCTGGTGCTGAACCTGCCGCTGATCGGGCTGTGGGTGAAGGTGCTGATGATTCCGCGACCGCTGCTCTATGCGGGCATCCTCGTGTTCGCGACGCTCGGCGCCTACAGCCTGCACCAGTCGGTCGTCGATCTGGCGACGCTGTATGTCTTCGGTCTGCTCGGCTTCATGATGCGACGCTGGGGCTTTCCGGTGGCGCCCGCCGTGATCGGCCTCATCCTCGGGCCGCTGGCGGAGTCGCAATTCCGTCGCGCGCTGGCCATCAGCCAGGGCGATGTGTCGGTGTTCTTCACGCATCCGATCTCGGCGTCGCTGCTGGCGCTGACCGCAGCGCTGGTGCTGGTGCCGTGGATCGTCCGCGTCGTGCGCGAACGGCGAGGCCGCGTCGCGGCGTGAACGAGCCGGAGAGCGCAACGGCGGTCGCGCCGGACGAGTCGGGACGCGGACGCGCAACGGTGTCACGCGTGATCCTTGCGCTCGTGGTCGCGCTGATCGGTGCCGGAGCATGTATCTGGATTCACGCGCCGCTGCCCTGGTTGATCGGGCCCCTGGTCGCCGTTGCTCTCGTCAGCATGCTGCATGCCCCCCTCGCGGCGCCACCCGGCGCGCGGCAGCTGGGCCAATGGGCGATTGGCGTGGCGCTCGGACTCTACTTTTCGCCTGACGTCATGCGCGAGGTCGTGCGCCTCGCCCCCTGGCTGCTGCTGGCCATCCTGTTCGCGATCATGCTCGGCGCGATCGGCAGCCTGGTCTTGGCGCGTGCGACCGGCGCCGATGCCACGACGTCATTTTTCGCGATGGCGATCGGCGGCGCGAGCGAGATGGCGGCGCAGGCGCAGCGGCACGGCGGCCGCGTCGATCGCGTCGCGGCCGCCCACAGCCTGCGGATCATGCTGGTCGTGCTGATCGTTCCGCTGCGTCTTCAGCTGGCTCGATGTGCACGGCCTGGATCCGTATACGCCACTGGCGCGCGTCTTTGACCCGATCGGCCTTGCCGTACTGGTCGCGGTCACGCTGGGCGCTGCGGCGGCGATGGAGCGGTTCGGCTCGCCGAACAGCTGGATGATCGGGCCACTGCTGGCAGCAGCCGTCATCACCGCGACCGGGCACACGTTCTCGGCACTGCCGGTCGCAGTGGTCAATGGCGGCCAGCTTTTGATCGGAATTTCACTGGGCATTCACTTCACGCCCGAGTTCTTTCGGGCCGCGCCGCGATTCCTGACCGTCGTGGCGCTGATCACGCTCGGGTACCTGGCAGCGGCCGGCGTCTTCGGTGTCCTGCTGGCGCAGGGATCGGGGCTGCATTGGTCGACAGCCGTCATCGCGACGACGCCCGGCGGGATCGGCGAGATGGCGCTGACGGCGAAGGCCCTGCAGCTGGGCGTGCCGATCGTGACCGCGTTCCATGCGATCCGCATGGCGGCAGTGGTATTGACGGCCGGGACGATCTACGCCGCATGGTGCCGATATGCCTCGAGGAGAACGCATGCCGATTGAACTGCGCCCGCTGACAAGCACGACGGCGATCGACCCGGACGAATTCCTCGCCGCGGCGCAGGAGTCCGGCGCGGCGCTGGCGCGCTGGATGCCCTGGTATCACGCGCAGTACGGACGCGCGGATGTCGAGCGCTGGTTCGCCGAGGCCGATCGCATGTGGCGGGAGCGCATCGCGTTTCCGATGGTGATCTGCGAGTCGACGGATCGACGCCTGCTCGGCGGTGTCGGCCTGCACGACATCCAGCTGTACGGCAAGCGCGAGGCCGAGGCCGGCTACTGGGTGCGACGCTCGGCGTGCGGACAGGGCGTGGCGGCCACGGCGATTCGAGCGATGGCGGCGTTCGGTGTCAACGAACTCGGGTTGATACGGGTGTCGATGCGCATCCGGCTCGACAACCGCTCGAGCCGGCGCGCGGCCGAGCGAGCCGGTGCGCGCTTCGAAGGCGTGGCGCGACACGGACTGCTGGTCGGCGAGGCGCGCTTCGACGCAGCCGTGTATTCGCTGCTGCCGGCCGATCTGGCGCGGCCCTGGGCTCCTTGAGCAACTGCAGGCGGGTGCCCGCGCGCGCCGTCGGATCGCGGGTTTCAGTGTCTGGATTTTTCAAAAGCGCTGGTGTAGCGTGAAAACGCAGCCGATCACTCGCTGTGGATTAGGAACGTGGAATCAAAAGGTCATTGCCAGCGGCCTCGGGCCGCTCCTGTCGCATTGCAAACCTCCCGGTAATCCCTACAGCAACATCGCTTGCGCGTCGCGGGCGCATCCCGTGTTCATCGGAGTCATCCAATGCCGACAGGCACCGTGAAGTGGTTCAACGAAACCAAGGGCTTCGGATTCATCAAGCCGGACGACGGCGGCGCTGATCTGTTTGCCCACTACAGCGGCATCAAGTCCAAGGGGTTCCGCACGCTGAAAGAGAACCAGAAGGTCGAGTACCAGGTTCAACAGGGACAAAAAGGCCCGCAGGCGGTCGAGATCAACGTGCTCGAAGGCTGAGCGGCGACGGCACGACTTCGGGGCTCGCTGCGGCGGGTCCTTTGTTTTTTTGCTTTGTGCCCGCGCGCCCCAGGATCGGTCGGGCCTGGAAACCGGGGGCGGCTGACAGGTCAATCCAGAGGAGCGCGGGCCGACGATCGCGCCGTGGATTGAGGGAACGTGAACGCGCTCGCGCTGCAGTGCAGCGAATGTTCTGCAGGCACAGACCGGAACAGGTCGGCCGCAACCGCTAAAATCACGTCCCTTCCCGTTACCGGCGCACTGCGGGCCAACCGCCCATCCTGCCGGTCACTCGCGGCCACGATCCGCGATGCGGTCAGACACGACAAGGCCGTGCCCGGAGGCGGAGCACGGCTACATAAGGAGGCGCAGTTCATGAGCGCATTGCTTGCGGAGCAGCGGGTCAACGCTCCGTCGTTCGTCCGTCACAAGAAACTGATCGCCTGGGTGAGCGAGATTGCCCGGCTGACGAAGCCCGACCGTGTGGTCTGGTGCGACGGCTCACAGGAGGAGTACGACCGCCTCTGCGAGGAGATGGTCCGCGCCGGCACGCTGAAAAGGCTCAACCCCGCCAAGCGCCCGAACAGCTTCCTTGCCTTGTCCGACCCCAGCGACGTCGCTCGTGTGGAGGACCGCACCTTCATCTGCAGCGAGAAGCAGGTCGACGCGGGCCCGACGAACAACTGGATGGCCCCGGCCGAGATGCGCGGGACCCTCAACGGGCTGTTTGCCGGCTGCATGCGCGGTCGCACGATGTATGTGATCCCGTTTTCGATGGGGCCACTGGGTTCGCACATCAGCCAGATCGGCGTCGAGATCTCCGACAGCGCCTATGTCGTCGTCAACATGCGCATCATGACGCGCATGGGCCGCGCCGTGATCGACCTGATGGGCACCGAGGCCGAGTTCGTTCCGTGCGTGCATTCGGTCGGCAAGCCGCTCGCGCCCGGAGAGAAGGACGTGGCCTGGCCGTGCAGCGACACGAAGTACATCGTGCACTTTCCCGAGACACGCGAGATCTGGTCCTACGGTTCCGGGTACGGCGGCAACGCGCTGCTCGGCAAGAAATGCCTGGCGCTGCGCATCGCCTCGACGATGGGGCGCGACCAGGGCTGGCTGGCGGAGCACATGCTGATCCTCGGCGTCACCACCCCGGCCGGCAAGAAGTACCACGTGGCCGCGGCGTTCCCGTCGGCCTGCGGGAAGACCAATTTTGCGATGCTGATCCCGCCGCCGGCCTTCGAGGGATGGAAGGTGACGACGATCGGCGAGGACATCGCCTGGATCAAGCCGGGCAAGGACGGCCGGCTGTACGCGATCAACCCGGAAGCGGGCTGCTTCGGCGTCGCGCCAGGCACATCGGAGAAGACCAATCACAACGCGATGGCGATGCTGCATGAGAACGTCATCTATACCAACGTCGCGCTGACCGACGATGGCGACGTCTGGTGGGAAGGCATGGGAACGCCGCCGGCTCATGTAATCGACTGGCAAGGCAAGGACTGGACGCCGGAAGACGGCAAGGCCGGGCGCAAGGCGGCCCACCCGAATGCGCGCTTTACCGTTGCGGCCGCGCAGTGCCCCTCGATCGACGCCGACTGGGAAGACCCGAACGGCGTCGCGCTCGATGCGTTCCTCTTCGGTGGTCGACGTTCGACCACGGTGCCGCTGGTGACCGAGGCGCGCAACTGGGTCGAAGGCGTCTACATGGCGGCGACCATGGGCTCCGAGACCACGGCCGCACAGCAGGGCGCCCAGGGCGTGCTGCGCCGCGACCCGTTCGCGATGCTGCCGTTCTGCGGCTACAACATGGGCGATCACTTCGGCCACTGGATCAAGCTCGGCCGCGAACTGCAGGCGAGCGGCGCGCAGCTGCCGAAGATCTTCACCGTGAACTGGTTCCGCACCGATGCCGACGGCAAGTTCGTCTGGCCCGGATTCGGCGAGAACATGCGCGTGCTGGAGTGGATCATCGATCGCATCGAGGGTCGGGCCGAAGGAGCCGAGCATCTCTTCGGCGTTACGCCGCGCTACGACGACCTCAAGTGGAACGGCCTGGAGTTTCCGCGTGACCGCTACGAGCAGATCACTGCGATCGATGCGTCGGACTGGCGCAAGGAGGTCGCTTCGCACGCGGAGCTGTTCGGCAAGCTGAATCCGCATCTGCCGCCGGAACTCGAGCAGACGCGTGCCGCGCTCGCGGCACGGCTGGCGGCCTAGGCTCGATCGGGGTCACTCGGGGGTTGCACTGGCGCGGCCGGCGTTACGCCGGCCCTCGCCGCCGCGTGGCGTCGCAAGCGGCGTGAAGTGGCTGGCCTGTCATTGCGCCTGCGGCAACGGGCGGACATACTTTGCGTCCGCGCGGCGTCGGACGGAACGCCACTCCCACACACGCAGGAGACCGCAGTGGGCCTCATCTATTACATCACCCAGGTCCAGTTCGACTTCGGCGCCATAAGACTGGTGCCGGCGGAGTGTGAGCGCAGCAGCATCCGTCGTCCGCTCATCTGCACGGACAAGGGGGTGGTCGGCGGCGGGACTGCTCGATCGATTGCTCGGCTCGCTCGGGGACCTGCCGGTGGCGGTGTTCGACGCAACGCCGTCCAATCCGACCGAATCCGCGGTCATGGCCGCGGTCGACGCCTACCGTGGGCATGGCGCCGATGGCCTCATCGCGCTCGGTGGCGGCAGCGCGATCGATCTCGCGAAGGGCGTCGCAATCATGGCGACGCATCCGGGTGTACTCGCCGACTACGCGACGATCCTCGGCGGCAGCCCGAAGATCACCGCGAGCGTCGCTCCGCTGATTGCGATCCCGACCACCGCGGGCACCGGCAGCGAAGTGGCGCGCGGCGCGATCATCGTGCTCGACGACGGCCGCAAGCTCGGCTTTCACTCCTGGCACCTGGTGCCCAAGACGGCGGTGTGCGACCCGGAACTGACCTACGGGCTTCCGCCCCGGCTCACCGCCGCGACCGGCATGGATGCGATCGCGCATTGCATCGAGACTTTTCTTTCCAAGGCGGTCAATCCACCAGCCGACGCCATCGCATTCGACGGACTGGCGCGGGGACTCAAGCACATCGAGAAGGCGACCCAGGAACCGCGCGACCCGGCGGCGCGCTGGAACATGATGAGCGCCTCGATGCAGGGGGCCATGGCTTTCCAGAAGGGCCTTGGCGCAGTGCACTCGCTGTCGCACGCGTTGGGCGGGCTCAAGCTGGGTGCCGAGAAGATCGGCCCGCACCATGGAACGCTGAACGCCGTGCTGTTGCCCGAAGTGATCAAGTTCAACGAGCGCGCGGTGCCGGAACGGGTGCAGTCGATCGCCAGCGTGTTCGGCGTGTCCGGCGGTGAAGCGCTGGCCGCGGCGATCCGTTCGCTCAACCGGCGGCTGGGACTGCCCGATGGTCTCGACGAGATGGGAATCACGGCCGAGTTGTATGACGACGTGGCGACCAACGCGCTGAAGGACCATTGCCACGCCACCAATCCGCGCGTCGCCACCCACGCGGATTACATTGCTATGCTCGCCGCCTCCGCATGAGCACCCAAGCCGAAATCATTCTCGAGACGCGTGGCCTGACGAAGGAGTTCAAGGGCTTTGTCGCGGTCAACGACGTCAACCTCAAGGTCCGGCGCGGGGCGATTCATGCGCTGATCGGGCCCGAACGGCGCCGGCAAGACGACCTGCTTCAACCTGCTGACGAAGTTCCTGACGCCGACGCGCGGGCAGATCCTGTTCAACGGCATCGACATCACGCGCGAGACGCCGGAGCACATCGCACGCCGCGGCATCGTGCGCTCCTACCAGATCTCCTCGGTGTTTCCGCACCTGACCGTGCTGGAAAACGTCCGCATCGCGCTGCAGCGCTCGACCGGGCTGTCGTTCCAGTTCTGGCGCAGCGAGCGCGTCCTCGATTCGATGAACAGCCGCGCGCTCGAATTGCTCGACCAGGTCGATCTGCGATCCTTTGCCGAGGTCGAGACCGTGTCGCTGCCCTACGGCCGCAAGCGGGCGCTCGAGATCGCGACCACGCTGGCGACCGAGCCTGAACTGATGCTGCTCGACGAGCCGACCCAGGGCATGGGGCACGAGGACGTGGCGCGCGTCACCGAGCTGATCAAGAAGGTGGCCGTGGGCCGGACGGTGCTGATGGTCGAGCACAACATGAATGTCGTCTCGAGCATCGCCGACATGATCACGGTGCTCGCGCGGGGGTCGGTGCTGGCCGAGGGGCCCTACGAGACCGTCTCCAGAAACGCTGCGGTCATGGAAGCCTACATGGGCACCAGCGCGGCCGAACTCGAAGGCATCGGGCACTAGGATGACGAACGCGCTCGACATCCGCGAGCTGCACGCCTGGTATGGCGAGTCGCACATCCTGCATGGCGTGGATCTTCACGTCGGGCGCGGCGAGGTCGTCACCCTGTTGGGACGCAATGGCGCCGGACGCACGACGACGCTGCGCGCGATCATGGGCCTGACGGGCACGCGCAAGGGCTCGATCCAGGTCAACGGCACCGAGACGATCGGCATGGCGACGCATCGCGTGGCGCACCTCGGCATCGGCTACTGCCCGGAAGAGCGCGGCATCTTCTCCAGCCTGTCGTGCGAGGAGAACCTGATGCTGCCGCCGCGCGTCGATGCCAGCGGCGGCATGAGCGTCGACGAGATCTACGCGATGTTTCCGAACCTGAAGGAGCGCGCCAAGAGCCAGGGCTCGCGCCTGTCCGGCGGAGAGCAGCAGATGCTGGCCGTAGCCCGTATCCTGCGCACCGGCGCCCACCTGCTGCTGCTCGACGAGATCTCCGAGGGGCTGGCGCCCGTCATCGTCAAGAAGCTTGGCGAGATGATCCGCGCGCTCAAGGCGCGCGGCTACACCATTGTCATGGTCGAACAGAATTTCCGGTTCGCGGCGCCGCTGGCGGACCGGTTTTATGTCATGGAGCATGGGCGCATCGTCGAAACCTTCGCCGCAGCGGAATTGAAGGCCAAGGAAGAAACACTGCATCAGTTGCTCGGTGTCTAGCAGTGAACACCTTTTCGAGGAGGAGATGACAATGAAGTTGAAGAAGATCGCCGCGGCCGTCGCGGCATGTGGTCTGGCGCTGGGATTCTCGAGCGCGCAGGCCCAGAAGCTGTCGGGCGACAAGATCGTCATCGGTTTCATCACCGACATGTCGTCGCTCTATTCGGACATCGACGGCCCGGGCGGAGTCGAGGCCATCCGCATGGCGATCGCCGACATGGAGAAGCAGTTTCCCGGCAAGAAGATCGAACTGGTGTACGCCGACCATCAGAACAAGGCCGATATCGCCTCGTCGCAAGGTGCGCGAGTGGATCGACCAGTCGGGTGCCGACGTGATCATCGGCGGCACCAATTCGGCGACGGCGCTGGCCAGTGCGAAGGTTGCCGCTGAAAAGAAGCGACCCTACATTTCGATCGGCGCAGCGAGTTCGCGGCTGACCAACGAAGATTGCACGCCGTACACGATTCACTATGCGTATGACACGGTGGCGCTCGCCAACGGCACTGGCTCAGCCGTGGTGAAGACCGGCGGCAAGTCCTGGTTCTTCCTGACCGCCGACTATGCCTTCGGGCACTCGCTTGAGAAGGACACGAGCGACGTTGTTAAGGCGGCGGGCGGCACGGTGGTTGGCGCGGTGCGTGCGCCCTTGAATGCTTCCGATTTCTCGTCCTTCCTGCTGCAGGCACAGAACAGCAAGGCGCAGATTCTGGGTCTGGCGAATGCCGGTGGTGACACGATCAACTCGATCAAGGCCGCCAACGAATTCGGTGTCACAAAGACGATGAAGCTCGCCGGCCTGCTGATGTTCATCAACGACATCCATGCACTGGGCCTGAAGACCACGGAGGGGATGTACTTGACCACTGGCTGGTACTGGGACCTGAACAACGAAACGCGCGCCTGGGGCAATCGCTTCTTCGGCAAGATGAAGCGCATGCCCTCAATGCTGCAAGCTGCTGACTACTCGGCAGTCAGCAACTATCTCGTCGCGGTCAAAGCCACCGGGACCGATGACGCCGATACAGTCATGGCCTACTTTAAGAAGACGACCATTAACGACATGTTCGCAAAGGGCGGCAAGGTCTTGCCGAACGGACGAATGGTCCACGACATGTACTTGATGCAGGTGAAGAGCCCGGCGGAGTCGAAGACGCCGTGGGATTACTTCAAGGTCGCGCAGACGATTCCTGGCGCCGTCGCCTTCGCGCCTGCAGGCGGAACGAAGTGCGCGCTGAAATAGCCTGAGCTCGAGCAGGCGTGCGCCGTCGGCTTGACGGCGCACGCCCGCGAGCACTTCACGCCCCTGCCAAGACGCACGCCATGACCGAGCTGTTCGGCATCCCCCTGCCGGCCCTGCTGAGCCAGTTGCTGCTCGGGCTCGTCAACGGCTCGTTCTACGCGATGCTGTCGCTGGGACTCGCGGTCATTTTCGGGCTGCTGAACGTCATCAACTTCGCGCACGGCGCCCTCTACATGATGGGTGCGATCTTCGCGTGGATGGGGCTCACGTACTTCGGCATCAACTACTGGGTGATGCTGGTCGTGGCGCCACTGCTGGTGGGCCTGTTCGGCATCATCGTCGAGCGGCTCCTGCTGCGGCACCTGTACAAGCTCGATCACCTGTACGGCCTGCTGCTGACTTTCGGCCTGACGCTGCTGATCGAGGGTTTCTTCCGTTCCTTTTACGGTGTGTCCGGGCTCCCGTACCAGGTGCCGGAAGCGCTGACGGGTGCCACCAACCTCGGCTTCATGATCATGCCCAATTACCGGGCGTGGGTCGTCGTCGCCTCGCTCGTCGTCTGCCTCGGAACCTGGTACGTCATCGAGCGCACCAAGCTGGGCGCGCTGCTGCGCGCGGGCACCGAGAACGCCAAGCTGACCGAGGCGTTCGGCGTCAACGTTCCGCTGATGGTGACGCTGACCTACGGCTTTGGTGTCGCGCTCGCGGGCTTCGCCGGCGTGCTTGCCGCACCGATCCTGCAGGTGCAGCCGCTGATGGGCAGCAACCTGATCATCGTCGTGTTCGCCGTCGTCGTCATCGGCGGCATGGGGTCGATCCTCGGGTCGATCCTGACCGGGCTCGGACTCGGCGTCATCGAAGGGTTCACCAAGGTCTTCTATCCGGAAGCCTCGTCGACGGTCGTGTTCCTGATCATGGCGATCGTGCTGCTGATCCGGCCGGCGGGCCTCTTCGGCAAGGAGAAATAGCGTGAAGCTGCCGCGCGAGTTCATCCTGTACGCGGTGCTGCTCGCGGGCGTCGCCGTGCTGCCGCTCTTCGGCGCCTATCCGGTGTTCGTGATGAAGGTCATGTGCTACGCGCTCTTTGCGTGCGCCTTCAACCTGCTGATCGGATTCACGGGACTGCTGTCGTTCGGTCATGCGGCCTTTCTCGGTGGCGCGGCGTATGCGGCCGGACACGCACTGAAAGTCTGGGGGCTGCCCACCGAACTGGGCCTGCTGGTCGGCGTGGTTGCCGGCGCGGTACTGGGCCTCGTGATGGGCATGCTGGCGATCCGGCGCAGCGGCATCTACTTCTCGATGATCACGCTGGCGCTGGCCCAGATGCTGTACTTCTTCTTCCTGCAGGCCGCCATTTACCGGTGGCGAGGACGGCCTGCAGTCGGTGCCGCGCGGCACGCTGCTGGGATTCGTGAATCTCGAGAGCGACGTCACCCTGTACTACGTGGTGCTGGGTATCTTCGTGCTGTCGTTCCTGCTGATCTTTCGCACGGTGCACTCGCCATTCGGCCAGGTGCTGAAGGCGATCCGCGAGAATGAAGCGCGCGCGACCTCGCTCGGCTACGACACCGCGCGCTTCAAGCTGCTGGCATTCGTGCTGTCGGCTGCGCTCGCCGGACTCGCGGGCGCGACCAAGACACTCGTGCTCGGTTTCGCGACGCTGACCGACGCACACTGGAGCACGTCGGGCCTTGTGATCCTGATGGTGCTGATGGGGGGCATGGGCACGATGCTCGGCCCGATTCTCGGAGCGTTCGTCGTCGTCGCGCTCGAGAACAAGGTCGGCGACATCGGCATGTTCCTCGGCCGCGTGACCGGCATCGAGTGGTTCAACGGCCTCGGCGAAGCGGTCACGGTGGTGATCGGCCTGATCTTCGTCGTGTGCGTGATGTCATTCAGGCGCGGCATCGTCGGCGAGCTGAACGCGTGGTGGGCGCGTCGACGACTGCAGGGCGCGGCCGCCGCGAACTGAGGCAGTACGCCTGCGGACGCCGGGTCCGCCGCAAACGCGGGACCTCGGCTCCCTCGACTGGCGCCTGATGTGCCCGCTTATCGACCGAACGGTGGCGTGTGATTTCGCGCCCTTCGTCGATACAATCGATCGATCTGTGACGATGCTCCGCGCACGCGGAGCCCGCGCGAACTCTCATGGCGCTCAACGTTTCGATGATCTACCGACGCACCGACCGCGGTGTGCGGGAGGTCTATGAAAAGTCGCACAAGTTCACGCAGAGCGAGCGACTGATCCTGATCCTGCTCGACGGGCGGCTGAACGTGGCGGGCCTGAAGACGCGTTTGCCGAGTCTCAATGACGAGCGCATCGAGCGCGCGTTGAAGAAGCTGCAGGACGCGGGCCTCGTCGAGCCGATGGGCGCGATGGACGGCGTGGGCATGGGCGGTCCGGGTGCGCCCGACGGCCGCCTCGAACCGGAGGCTGTGGCCCAGTTTCTCGAGCAGAGCGATCTGGATCCGGTCACGATATTCGGCGACTCCGACGAGTCCGTTGCCAGCGAGCTGGTGCGGGCACGCGTTGAGCAGGCCGCGGCACAGGTCGCGCGGGAGGCGGCAGCCCAGGCGCGAGCCACCTCGGCCCAGCGCCAGACGTCTAGGGATTACGGCGGTTCTCAAGTGAGTGTGCGCTCACACGAAACGAAGACTGCGCTCTCAAGCACGACCAAGGCGCCAGACTGGGAAGCGGCCACGCATTTCGCGATCACGACGGTCAACGTTCCGGACCGGCTGGACCTGCAGGAAGAGCGCGACCGAGCCGACACTGAGGAACTGGTCGACGAGCAGCGGCGGCAGGCGGTGCGGCGCTGGATGAAGCGCCTGGTTGTCGTGGCAGTTCTGGCAGTACTGGCAGCTGCGCTCTACAGCACGGTCGAGCCACTCCAGCGCGAGGTCAGCGCTCCCAAAGTCGCGGCCAAGCTGTCAGAGGTCTTCGGGCAGCCGGTGACGGTGACCGATACCGAGTTCCGCTTCACGCCGTCGCCGCGCATGGTCGTTCGCGGCATCGGCGCTGGCGATATCAAGGCGGACGAGGTTTCGCTGCTGATCAACTGGAAGGATCTCTGGAGCGCGATGCGGGGCGGCCAGTGGGTCTGGGGGGAGGCGACCGTTGCCCCTTTAAGCTTGACACTGCCTCAGGCGGGCGTCGTCGCGATGAAGCTGCCGCCTGCCGCGAACAACCTCTCGAACAAGATTTCAACGATCCGCTTTGAATCGATCCGGATCTCCGACACGGACCTTCTGACGGACCGCTACGAAGCGATGATCCGGCGCGGTGCCGACGGGCGCTTTGGCCCGCTGACGGTCCGGCAGCTTGACACCGAAGGCGCCATGCGCATCGTGCTGCGGCCTGCGCAGTCGAGTGACGGCCGGCCGGTCCTCGACTTTCGGCTGGACGCCGAGCGTTGGACGCTTCCGTTCGGTCCCAAGGTGCGCTGGAGCGAGGTGCGCGCAAATGGACGGATCGACGGCAAGCTGATCGAAGTTTCGAGCTACTCCTTGGCCGGGTTCTACGGCGTGACGAGCGGGATGCTCTATGCCGCGAGCGACGTCGAGTGGGTCATCACGGGGCGGGCGACCGGGACCAATATCGACATCGAAACCGTCGTCCAGCATCTGCGAAACACGCCATCTGGCCAGGAGCCGCCGCCACCGCCGTTCCAGGGAACCGCCGCCCTCGACCTTAGCGTCGTTGGGCGTGGCGCCACACTGGATGAGGCGATCCGGCAAAGCGTCGTGGGCGGGCCGTTCACCGTACGCTGGGCAGCCCTCAACGGCATCAATCTTGGACTGGCGGCAACCCAGGGAGCGACCGCTGCCGGACAGACGCGGTTTACCGAGTTCGACGGGCTGATGGGAGCCTCATCGGCAGGGATCCGTTTCGAAGATACCGGCGGCCGGGCGGGTGCCCTGGCAGCGCGGGGAGACTTCGCCGTGGCGCCCGACCTAGCCATCGCCGGCACGGTCCGGGTTGAACTCGGCGGCCAGCGCGGAGTGCAGACGATCACCTTGCGAGTTCGCGGCGACGCCTTGTCGCCGCGGTTCGGTCCGTAGTTCTGCCGGGCCCGGCCCGGCGTTACCGCCACTCCGGCGCTGATCTGACCCCTGCGCACTCGCGCACTCCGGAATGTTTCACGTGGAACCGAGGGTCGGTGTTTCACGTGAAACAGCCGGCCGATCCATCGAACTTGTTTCCAGTCGGCTTGCCCATAGGGGGCTTGCCAATAGGGCGACGTCTATACTTTCGCGCCTGACGGCGGCGAGCCTCTAGACGATGGATTTCCCGGAACATTTCGATGTGATCGTAGTAGGGGGTGGGCACGCCGGGACGGAGGCCGCCCTTGCGGCTGCCCGTACGGGCGCCCGCACACTGCTGCTGACGCACAACATCGAGACGCTGGGCCAGATGTCGTGCAACCCGTCGATCGGCGGGATCGGCAAGGGACATCTGGTCCGGGAAGTCGACGCGCTCGGCGGTGCGATGGCGGCGGCGACCGACGAGGCTGGCATCCAGTTTCGCATCCTCAATCGATCCAAGGGGCCGGCGGTACGGGCGACCCGCGCCCAGGCGGATCGGATTCTCTACAAGAAGGCAATCCGGCGTCGCCTCGAGAACCAGCCGAACCTGTGGCTCTTTCAGCAGGCCGTCGATGACCTGATCGTCGAGGGCGATGCAGGTGGCTGGGGCGGTGACGCAATCAGGCATCCGCTTTCGTGCGCGCGCCGTGGTTCTGACCGCCGGGACCTTTCTGAACGGCCTGGTCCATATCGGGATGCAGAACTTTTCCGCCGGCCGAGCCGGGGACCCGCCGTCGTTGTCCCTGGCTGCGCGGCTCAAGGAACTGAGCCTGCCGCAAGGGCGACTCAAGACAGGCACGCCGCCTCGCATCGACGGACGCACGATCGACTACGCACGGTTGGAGGAGCAACCGGGAGACCTGGATCCGATCCCGGTGTTCTCGTTCCTCGGGTCGGCTGACCAGCATCCGCGGCAGGTCCCGTGCTGGATCACGCACACCAACGCGAGCACGCACGCGGTGATCCGCGCCAATCTCGACCGTAGCCCGATGTACTCCGGAGTCATCGAGGGTGTCGGGCCGCGCTATTGCCCGTCGATCGAGGACAAGATCCACCGCTTTGCGGACAAGCCCTCGCACCAGATCTTCCTCGAACCGGAGGGTCTGGATACGCACGAGGTCTATCCCAACGGCATCTCGACCAGTCTTCCGTTCGATGTCCAGATCGCGATCGTCCGTTCAATGAAGGGGCTGGAGCAGGCGCACATCCTGCGGCCTGGCTATGCGATCGAGTACGACTACTTCGACCCGCGGGCGCTGAAGGCCTCGCTGGAGACGAAGTCCATTGGCGGGCTCTTCTTTGCCGGGCAGATCAACGGCACCACCGGCTACGAAGAGGCGGCCGCGCAGGGGCTGCTGGCAGGACTGAATGCCGCGCGCCTGGTGCGAGGGCAGGAGGCGTGGTCGCCGCGCCGGGATCAGGCCTATCTCGGCGTGCTGGTGGATGATCTGATCACCCGCGGCGTGGCCGAGCCGTACCGCATGTTCACGAGTCGCGCCGAGTACCGCCTGAGTCTGCGCGAGGACAACGCGGACCTGCGCTTGACGGACATTGGACGCAGTCTGGGCTGCATCGACGATGTGAGATGGGCTGCCTTCAACCGCAAGCGTGATGCCGTGGCGCGCGAGATCGAGCGCCTCAAATCGACGTGGGTGAACGCTCGCATCCTCCCAGAACAAGAGGCGGCGCGGGTTTTGGGGCGCAGCATTGAACGTGAGTACACGCTCGCTGACCTGCTCAAGCGACCGGAAGTGACCTACGCGGGGTTGCTGACTTTGCGCCTGGCGGACGGCGTGGCGGTGGGCGAGCACGCGGAAGCGGATGCCGTGGATGCCGCCGTGGCCGAGCAGGTCGAAATCCAGATCAAGTACGCGGGCTACATCGCGCGCCAGGACGACGAGGTCCTGCGCCACGAGTCCAGCGAGTCGACGCGCATTCCCGAGAAGCTCGACTACGACGCCGTCCGCGGCCTGTCGATCGAAGTCCGGCAGAAATTGAAGGCGCAACGGCCGGAAACGGTTGGCCAGGCCTCGCGCATTTCGGGCGTGACACCGGCCGCCATCTCTCTCTTGCTGGTGCACATCAAGCGACTCAACAAGGCGGGTGGCGGAAAGCTCGCGGCCTGAGTTCGTGTTCTCCACGTCCGACCTCGCGGAAGGCGTTACCGGGCTTGGCCTCGCGCTGCGGCCGGAGCAGCTCGATCAGCTGGTCCGTTACGCGGACTTGCTGACGCGCTGGAACCGCGTGCACAACCTGACGGCGGTCGAACCCGGCCAGACCCTGACGCACCACCTGCTCGACTCGCTCTCGATCGTTCCGACGCTCACTGCGCGTGTGCATGGCGAGGCGCCGCTGCGGGTACTGGACGTCGGCGCCGGCGGAGGACTGCCGGGCATACCGCTGGCGATTGCGCTGCCGGCTGCGCACGTCACGCTGCTGGACAAAGTCGAGAAGAAAGTTGCGTTCCTGCGCCAGGCGAAGCTGGAACTACGGCTGCCGAATGTCGACGTCGTGCACTCGCGCGTCGAGCAGCTGCGTGCGCCGCCGTTCGATGTGATCCTCGCGCGCGCGTTCGCGACGCTGCTGGAACTCGTGCGTCTGTCTCGCCCGCTGCTCGCCAGCGAGGGCTGCTGGTGCGCGATGAAAGGCACGTTGCCGCGCGCCGAGATCGAGGAACTCGAACGTGCGCAGCTCGGCGTGCGAATTGCGCAGATCGTTAAACTCCATGTTCCGCGCCTCGACGCCGAGCGCCATCTCATCCTGATCGAGCCCACCTGATGCTCGGCATTACCGATTTCTGGGCCTTCGTGGTCGCTGTCGCCGTATTCCTGGCGCTGCCCGGACCCGGCACGTTCGCCTTGCTGACCTCCACCGGCAAAGGCGGATTTCGCGCGGGCGCGGCGGCGACGTTCGGGCTGATCGTCGGCGACCAGGTCCTGCTGTGGCTGGCCGCGCTGGGCGTGGCGGCCATCCTGCAGGGGCACCCGATCCTGTTCAAGTCATTGCAGTACGCCGGCGCCGCGTACCTGGTGTTCGTCGGCGTGCGTCTGATCTTCAGTCGTGGCGCCAGTGCCCAGCCGATACCGATCCGCGCGGGTCACTACTTCCGCCAGGCACTGCTCATCACGCTGCTGAATCCGAAGGCCATCGTCTTCTACATGGCGTTCTTTCCGCTGTTCATCGATCCGGCGACTCAGCAGGGTGCGGTGACTTTCGCCGCGATGGCAGTCACGATCGCCGTGTTGACGCTCGTCTACTGCCTGACGCTGGTCGCGTTCGCGCATGCGTCTGACCGCTCAGATCAGGGCGCATCGTCGGGTGGCGCGAGCGCTCGAGCGCCTCGCCGGCCTCGTGCTGGTGGCATTCGGCATCAGGCTCGTGCAATGAACGCAGCCCGGTTGTCGCTGGCCATCGCTGCGGCGCTGGTCGCCACACTTGCGGCCGCCAATCCGGCCGAGCCTCCGCTCGCGACCGTCGGCGGCGTCGATGTCGCGCGTTACGCCGGACTCTGGTACGAGATTGCGAACTATCCGAATCGTTTCCAGAAGGTCTGCGTCCGCAATACGACGGCCGAATACACCGTACGGGACGACGGCAACGTGCGGGTCGTCAACCGCTGCACGACCGCCGACGGCATGTCGAGCGTCGATGGGCTGGCGCGCCGCGTCGGCGGCAGCACCGACAAGCTCGAGGTCAGCTTTCTTCCTGCAGCGTTGCGTTGGTTGCCGATCGGGTGGGGCGACTACTGGGTGATCGGGCTGGCGCCCGACTATCGCTATGCCGTGGTGGGCGAACCCTCGCGAAAGTATCTGTGGGTACTCTCGCGCACGCCGACGCTCTCGGCCGAGGATCGCCGCGCCATCGACACGCTGCTGCGCGAACGCGGCTACGACCCGGCCCTTCTCGTCGCCACCGCGCAGGATCCCCGCTAAGTGGCGCGCATCTTCTGCATCGCCAACCAGAAGGGCGGCGTCGGCAAGACGACCACCGCCGTCAATCTTGCTGCGGGCATCGCGGCGCACGGGCCGCGCGTGCTGCTCGTCGATCTCGACCCGCAGGGCAACGCCACGATGGGCAGCGGCATCGACAAGCGCCTGCTGCCGGCGACGGTCTACCAGGTGTTGCTCGGCCTGAGTGACGTCGCGACCGCGCGCCAGCGTGCCGAGCACGGTGGCTACGATGTGCTGGGGGCCAATCGCGAACTTGCCGGCGCGGAAGTCGAACTGGTCGATCTGGACGATCGTGAGACGCGGCTCAAGAGCGCGCTCGCCGCAGTCGACGGCGAGTACGACTTCATCCTGATCGACTGCCCGCCGTCGCTCTCGCTGCTGACGCTCAATGGGCTGTGCGCGGCGCACGGCGTCATCATTCCGATGCAGTGCGAGTACTTCGCGCTCGAAGGCCTCGCTGACCTCGTCAACACCATCAAGCGCGTCGCGGCGCACCTGAATCCGGACCTGACGATCATCGGCCTGCTGCGCGTGATGTTCGACCCGCGCATGACGCTGCAGCAGCAGGTTTCCGAGCAGCTGGTCGCCAAGTTCGGCGACAAGGTCTTTAACGCGATCATTCCGCGCAATGTGCGCCTGGCCGAAGCGCCGAGCTACGGCCTGCCCGGTGTTGCGTACGACCGCGCCTCGAAGGGCGCGCAGGCCTACATCGCGTTCGGCGCCGAGATGATCGAGCGCATTCGCGCCCTCTGATGTTCGACCCGCGCGGCGTGCCCGCACCGCTGCGTTCTGCCGCCGATGCGCTGGGCGCGCGGCTCGAGGATGCCGGACTGACGTCTTCGCAGCCGCCCCAGCAGGCGATCTACGACGGCTGGCTGCTGCGCTATTCACCCGGCAAAGCGAAGCGCGCGCGATCGGTCAACGCCATCGGTGCGGGTCGGCTGCCGCTTGAGCGCAAGATCGCCAGCGTCGAGGCGTTCTATCAGCGCGTTGCGCTGCCGTGCCTGTATCGCGTGACGCCGTATTCCGAGCCCGAGCGGCTCGACCACGCGCTCGATCGCGCCGGCTACGTCGCGCTGGACGAGTCGCGTGTGATGGCCCTCGAGCTTGGAGCAGGCCCTGCAGAGACCGCACCTCCTGTCGGGCTAGGCGCCGTTGACGTCGTCGAGTTCGCGCATGTGGCGGGCACTCTGCGCAACTCCGCGCCCGGCGTGGTTGCGGCCGAGGTGGAGCGCATGTCGCACGCGACGCTGCCGGCGCGTTACCTCGTCCTTTACGAAGAGGCTCAGCCCGTCGCCTGCGGCAGCGTCGTCATCGACGCCGAGTGCGCCGGCGTGTTCAACATGGTGACCGCGTCCGAGCGACGCGGCCGCGGTTATGCCACCGCCATCGTGCAGACGCTGCTCGCGCACGCCGTCGCTGCGGGCGCGCGCCTGGCGTACCTGCAGGTCGACGCCGCGAACGCGCCGGCACGTCACATTTACGAACGGTTCGGATTCCGCGACCGGTATGCGTACTGGTATCGCGCTGCTCCTGCCAGCGAAGGAAAGACACCATGATCAAACGGCCCAAAGGCCTGGGACGGGGCCTCGACGCGCTCCTCGGTGGCGAGCCGCCACCGCCCGCGGTGGCCAGTGCACCCGCGACGCTCCCGGTTGCACGGTTGCGTCCCGGCAAGTACCAGCCGCGCACGCGGATGGACCCGCAGGCGCTTTCCGAACTCGCCGACTCGATCCGGGTGCAAGGGATCATGCAGCCGATCCTCGTGCGGCCGGTCGACGGTGGGCAGTACGAGATCATCGCGGGCGAGCGGCGCTATCGCGCCGCCCAGCTGGCCGGGCTCGACGAGGTGCCGGTGCTGGTGAAGCCGGTGCCGGATACCGCCGCGCTCGCGATGGCGCTGATCGAGAACATCCAGCGCGAGGACCTCAACCCGCTCGAGGAAGCGCAGGGCGTGCAGCGGCTGATCCGTGAGTTCGACTTCACGCACGAGCAGGCCGCGCAGGCGATCGGGCGTTCGCGCAGCGCGACATCCAATCTGCTGCGACTGCTGAACCTCGCGGCGCCGGTGCAGGAGATGCTGCTCGGCGGGCAGCTCGACATGGGCCACGCGCGTGCCTTGCTGGCCGTGGACTCGGCCACACAGATCCAGCTCGCGCATCGCATTACGGCGCGCGGCCTGTCGGTGCGCGAGGCCGAGGCGCTGGTCGCACGCCACGGCAAGCCGACCGCCACTGCCGCCAGCAAGCCCGCCCGTGATCGCGACCTCGTGCGGCTGGAGGAGGAACTTGCGGACTCGCTCGGGGCCAGTGTTCACCTGGACGCCAACGCCAAGGGCCGCGGGAAGCTGGTCATTGCGTTCTCCAGCCTCGATCAGCTCGACGGCATCGTGGCCCGGCTGCGGCGGTAGTAGAGGTCGCACTCGATGGCGCGACGCAACACAAATTTGACCCGGGGTCGGCCCACCTCGTAGAATCTCGCGGTTTTGGCGAAAACGGACTCAAGATCCCGCCGCAGGGCGCTCGGAGCGTTTCCATGTTCCGGATCGTCCTGCTGCAGATACTCACCACCGCCGTCGTTTCGCTGCTGAGTGCGCTCGTCGGAGGAGCGCCGGCGGCGATCTCCGCGCTGTTGGGGGGTGCCGCCTGCTTCATACCGAACGGATTGTTCGCGCTGAAGCTGGCCGCCGCGGCCCGCCGGCCCCAAGGGACCGATGCGGGCGTGTTCTTGATTGGCGAATTCGTCAAGGTGGTTTCAACGATCGTGCTGCTGGCGCTGGTCGTGGCGACCTACAAGAACCTGGTGTGGCTGGCGATGCTGGTGTCCATCATCGCCGTGCTGAAGAGCTACGTACTGGCGCTGCTGATCAAATAAGGACGACCTTCCCATGGCTGCCACCGGCCAGGCTCCCACCGCCACCGAATACATCGTCCATCACCTGACGCACCTGACGTCGACGGGCGAGAAGCAGAAGTTCATCGTCGACTTTTCGGTCTTCAACGTCGACACGATTTTCTTTTCAGTGCTGGTGCTGTGCAGCGTGCTGCTGGTCCTGTGGCTGGTGGCGCGCAAGGTGACGTCCGGCGTCCCGGGCCGTTTCCAGGCCGCGGTCGAGTCGCTGGTCGAACTGGTCGAGGAGCAGAGCAAGTCGATCGTTCATGGCGACCGCACGTTCATCGCACCGCTGGCGCTGACGGTCTTCCTGTGGATCGTGATGATGAACGCGATCGACCTGGTCCCGGTGGAACTGTTCCCGTGGATTGCGCACAACGTGTTCCACATCGAATACCTGCGCCCACTGCCGACCGCGGATCTCAACGGCACGCTCGGCATGGCGCTCGGCGTGCTGACGCTGATGGTCTACTACGGCGTCAAGATCAAGGGCTTCGGCGGGTTTATCCACGAGCTCTTCACGGCGCCCTTCGGCGCGCACCCGCTGCTGTGGCCGTTCAACTTCCTGCTCAACCTGATCGAGTACGCGGCCAAGACCGTCTCGCTCGGCATGCGACTGTTCGGCAACATGTACGCAGGCGAGCTGCTGTTCTTCCTGATCGCGCTGCTCGGCGGCTACGCGGCCCTGAATGCCACCGGGATCATGCTGACGATCGGCCATGTCCTGGCCGGCACCGCGTGGCTGCTGTTCCACATCCTGATTGTCCTGCTGCAGGCGTTCATCTTCATGATGCTGACGCTGGTTTACATCGGGCAGGCGCACGAAGGCCATTGATTCACCCATAACTGCCATCATCTTTTGCACTGAGGAGTAGTTGAAATGACGAACGTCGCATTCGTTGCCCTGGCCACCGGCCTGATCATCGGCCTGGGTGCCATCGGTGCCTGCATCGGCATCGGCATCATGGGCGGCAAGTACATCGAGGCCGCGGCGCGCCAGCCCGAGCTGATGAACACGCTGCAAACCAAGATGTTCCTGCTGGCGGGCCTGATCGACGCCGCGTTCCTGATCGGCGTCGGTATCGCGATGATGTTCGCGTTCGCGAATCCGTTTGCCGGCTGACGCCGGGCGAACGCCTCCGAACGATCAACCTCAGCTGCAGGCCCGGCGCCAAGCGTCGGGCCGGCACATTCCGGGTTTCTTATGAACATCAACGCCACGCTGTTCGTCCAGCTGGTGGTCTTCTTCATCGGGGCATGGGTCACGATGAAGTTCATCTGGCCACCCCTGATCAAGGCGCTCGACGAGCGCCGGAAGAAGATTGCCGATGGCCTGGCTGCCGCCGACCGCGGCAATCGCAGCCTCGATGACGCGCAGAAGAAGATCGCGCAACTCGATGCCGAGGCCCGCGCCCGCGCCCAGGCCCTGATGGCGGAAACCGAGAAGCGCGCCCAGGCGCTGATCGACCAGGCCAAGGGGCAGGCCAAGGTCGAGGGCGATCGCCTGATCGCTTCAGCCAAGGCCGAAGCGCAGCAGGAGGTGGTGCGTGCCAAGGATTCGCTGCGCGACCAGGTGGCGGTGCTCGCCATCGCGGGCGCCGAGCAGATCCTGCGGCGCGAAGTCAATCCGCAGGTGCATGCCGACCTGCTGTCGCAGCTGAAGGCGAAGCTCTAGCCATGGCCGAACTGTCGACCGTCGCCCGGCCCTACGCGGAGGCCTTGTTCTCGGTCGCACAAGGATCGAGCCAGCCGCTCGATGCCTGGCTTGCCTCGACCGAGGAACTGGCGAACCTGATGGCGCATCCGCAGGTCGCGGAAGTCGTCGGCGACCCCAATCTCGATCATGCGCAGGTGTTCGGGCTGCTGACCGGCATGCTCAAGACGCCGCTGCTTGAGGCGGGCGGCAATTTCCTCAAGCTGCTGATCGAGAACCAGCGCCTCGCAGTGCTGCCCGAGGTCGCGGTGCAGTTCCGGCGGCTGAAGAACTCGGCCGAAGGCGTGGCCGATTGCCTGATCGAAACCGCGTTCCCGCTCAGCGATGCGCAGCTGTCCGAGCTGGTGACGTCATTGGCCGCGAAGTTCGGCCGCAAGCTCAAGCCGGAAGTGCGCGTGAATGCGGAGCTGATCGGAGGCGTGCGCGCCACGGTCGGCGACCAGGTCCTCGACGGTTCGGTCCGTGCGCGGCTTTCAGATATGCAGACAGCGCTTACTGCCTAAGCGGCGCCTGAAATTTTTCGGAGTTGAAAGATGCAACTCAATCCCAGTGAAATCAGCGAACTGCTGAAGACCCGCATCAAGGGCCTCGGCGTTTCGACCGAACTGCGCACGCAGGGCACGGTCGTCACGGTGACCGACGGCATCTGCCGCATCCACGGCCTGTCGGACGTGATGCAGGGCGAGATGCTCGAATTCCCGAACAACACCTTCGGGCTGGCGCTGAACCTCGAGCGCGATTCGGTCGGCTCGGTCGTGCTCGGCGACTACGAGCACATCCGCGAGGGCGACACGGTCAAGGCGACCGGCCGCATCCTCGAGGTGCCGGTCGGCCCGGAGCTGATCGGGCGCGTCGTCAACTCGCTCGGCCAGCCGATCGACGGCAAGGGCCCGATCAACGCCAAGATGACCGACGTCATCGAGAAGGTCGCACCCGGCGTGATCGAGCGGCAGTCGGTGTCGCAGCCGGTGCAGACAGGCCTGAAGGCCATCGACTCGATGGTGCCGATCGGCCGCGGTCAGCGGGAACTCATCATCGGCGACCGCCAGACCGGCAAGACGGCGGTGGCGGTCGACACGATCATCAACCAGAAGGGCAAGGACCTGATCTGCGTGTACGTCGCGATCGGTCAGAAGGCCTCGAACATCGCCAACGTCCTGCGCAAGCTCGAAGAGTTTGGCGCGATGGAGTACACGATCATCGTGGCCGCCACGGCGTCGGAATCGGCGGCGATGCAGTACATCGCACCGTATTCCGGCTGCACGATGGGCGAATATTTCCGCGACCGCGGACAGGACGCACTGATCATCTATGACGACCTGACCAAGCAGGCGTGGGCGTATCGCCAGGTGTCGCTGCTGCTGCGTCGTCCGCCGGGCCGCGAGGCTTATCCGGGCGACGTGTTCTACCTGCACTCGCGCCTGCTCGAGCGCGCGGCGCGCGTCAATCCGGACTATGTCGAGAAGTTCACCAAGGGTGCGGTCAAGGGCAAAACCGGGTCGCTCACCGCGTTGCCGATCATCGAGACGCAGGCCGGTGACGTCACGGCGTTCGTGCCGACCAACGTGATCTCGATCACCGACGGCCAGATCTTCCTCGAGACCGACCTCTTCAACGCCGGCATCCGCCCTGCCATCAACCCGGGCATCTCGGTGTCGCGCGTCGGCGGCGCGGCCCAGACCAAGGTCATCAAGAAGCTCGGCGGCGGCGTGCGCCTCGCGCTCGCTCAGTATCGCGAGCTGGCTGCATTTGCGCAGTTTGCCTCCGACCTCGACGAAGCGACCCGCAACCAGCTCGAGCGCGGCCGCCGCGTCACCGAGCTGATGAAGCAGCCGCAGTACCAGCCGCTGCAGGTCTGGGAAATGGCGGTGACGCTGTTCGCCGTCAGTGCCGGTGCCTTCGACAGCATCGACATGAAGGACTGCCTGCACCGCCGAGAAGGCGCTGCGCGAATACGTGAAGACCAAGCACGCCGCGATGGTCGACCGCATCGAAAGCACGAAGGACCTGTCGAAGGAAGACGAGGCCGAGCTGACGAAGGCGATCGAAGCGTTCAAGAAGTCGGCCGGGTATTGATTTGCTTTTGAACTGCGATTGAGCGCCGGGCCGTTCCCAAGCTCAATCGCCTAACTGGATTCGACGGGATGCACGTGCGAGCGAAGCGAGCGTACATCTCGTCGACTGAATGACATGGCAGGTACCAAAGAGATCCGCCTGAAGATCAAGAGCGTGCAGAACACGCGCAAGATCACCAAGGCGATGGAAATGGTCGCGGCCTCCAAGATGCGCAAGGCGCAGGACCGGATGCGCCAGTTCCGGCCCTACGGCGACAAGATCCGCAACATCGTCGCGCACCTGGCCATGGCGAACCCGGAGTACCGTCCGCCCGCCCTGCAGAAGCGCGACACGATCAAGAGTGCCGGGATCATCCTGGTGACCACCGACAAGGGCTTGTGCGGCGGCTTGAACACGAACATCCAGCGCGCGGTGCTGCAGCGGATCAAGGAACTCGACGCGCAGGGTGTGAAGGTCCACACCACCGCGATCGGCAACCGTGGCTTCGGCTTCCTGCAGCGGCTTAACGCCAGCATCGTCTCGCACTACGTGCAGATCGGCGACCGCCCGCACATGGAAAAGCTGATCGGGCCGGTCAAGGCGCTGATCGACATGTATGCGGATGGCCGCATCGACGCGGTGTACGTCGCGTTCTCGCGCTTCGTCAACACGATGAAGCAGGAGCCGGTCATCGAGCAGCTGCTGCCGCTGTCGGCAGAGAGCCTGCTGCAGAGCGACGAAGAGAAGCGCGCCTACTCGTGGGACTACATCTACGAACCCGATGCGCCCGCCGTCATCGACGCGCTGCTGGTCCGCTATGCCGAGTCGCTCATCTATCAGGCGGTCGCCGAGAACATGGCGTCCGAGCAGAGCGCGCGCATGGTGGCGATGAAAGCGGCGTCGGACAACGCGAAGAAGCTGATCGAGGAACTGCAGCTCATCTACAACAAGACGCGCCAGGCCGGCATCACCAAAGAGATTTCAGAGATCGTCGGCGGCGCGGCCGCGGTGTCGTGATCGCAACCGAATTGAAGAGCAGAACCGAGGAACTCCTATGAGCAAGGGCAGCACCGGAACCATCGTTCAGTGCATTGGCGCGGTCGTGGACATCGAGTTCCCGCGCGACGCGATGCCGGAAATCTATGACGCGCTGGTCCTCGAGGCGGATCCGACCAACACGCTGGTCGAGCAAGGCCTGACCTTCGAGGTACAGCAGCAGCTCGGCGACGGCATCGTGCGCACGATCGCGATGGGATCATCCGACGGCCTGCGGCGCGGCATGAAGGCGAAGAACACCGGTGCCGGCATCACGGTACCGGTCGGCCCCGGAACACTCGGCCGCATCATGGACGTGCTCGGCCGGCCGATCGACGACGCGGGCCCGATCAAGTCGGACCAGAAGCGCGCGATTCACCAGCCGGCGCCGAAGTTCGACGAACTCTCACCGTCGGTCGAACTGCTCGAGACCGGCATCAAGGTCGTCGACCTGATCTGCCCGTTCGCCAAGGGCGGCAAGATCGGTCTCTTCGGTGGCGCCGGCGTCGGCAAGACCGTGACGATGATGGAACTCATCAACAACATCGCGAAGCAGTACGGCGGCTACTCGGTGTTCGCCGGCGTCGGCGAGCGCACGCGCGAGGGCAACGACTTCTATCACGAGATGAAGGACGAACGTCCTCGACAAGGTCGCGATGGTGTTCGGCCAGATGAACGAGCCCCCGGGCAACCGGCTGCGCGTCGGCCTGACGGGACTGTCGATGGCCGAAGCGTTCCGCGACGAAGGCAAGGACATCCTGCTCTTCATCGACAACATCTACCGCTACACGCTGGCCGGCACCGAAGTGTCGGCGCTGCTCGGACGGATGCCGTCGGCGGTGGGTTACCAGCCGACGCTCGCCGAAGAAATGGGCAAGCTCCAGGAGCGCATCACGTCGACCAAGACCGGCTCGATCACCTCGATCCAGGCCGTGTACGTGCCGGCGGACGACCTGACTGACCCGTCGCCCGCAACCACGTTCGGCCACCTCGACGCCACCGTCGTGCTCTCGCGCGAGATCGCTTCGCTCGGCATCTATCCGTCGGTCGACCCGCTCGATTCGACCTCGCGCCAGATCGACCCGAACGTCGTCGGCGAGGATCACTACACGACGACGCGCCGCGTGCAGGCCACGCTGCAGCGTTACAAGGAACTGCGCGACATCATCGCGATCCTGGGCATGGACGAACTGTCGCCCGAGGACAAGCTCGCGGTGTCGCGCGCGCGCAAGATCCAGCGCTTCCTGTCGCAGCCGTTCCACGTGGCCGAGGTGTTCACCGGTTCGCCCGGCAAGCACGTGCCGCTGAAGGAAACGATCCGCGGCTTCAAGATGATCGTCGACGGCGAGTGCGATGCGTTCCCCGAGCAGGCCTTTTACATGGTCGGCACGATCGACGAGGCGCGCGAGAAGTTCGAGAAGATGCGCAAGGAAGAGGAAGCCAAGAAGGTCGCCGCCTAAGCGCGGTCGTCCTGAGGAGCCATCATGGCCACAACCATTCGGGTCGACGTCGTCAGCGCCGAGGAATCGATCTTCGCCGGCGAGGCGGAGTTCGTCGCACTCCCGGGCGAAGCCGGCGAACTCGGCATCTACCCGCGCCACACGCCGCTGATCACGCGCATCAAGCCGGGTGTGGTCCGCATCAAGGTGCCGGGCAAGACCGACGATGAGCAGATCTTCGTCGCCGGCGGCATCCTCGAGGTGCAGCCGCACGTGGTGACGGTGCTGGCCGACACGGCGATCCGCGGCAAGGACCTCGACGAAGCCAAGGCGCGCGAGGCGCTGCAGCGGGCGGAGGACGCGCGCCGCAACGCCAACAGCGACATGGAGATCGCCAAGGCCGAAGCCGAACTATCATCAATGGCGGCCCAGATCGCGGCGATCCGCAAGATCCGCGGCAAGTAGCAAGCCGGTCTAGCGCAAATCGGGGGCAGCCAGGGCTGCCCCTTTTGCATTTTTCTGCCGAAATATCGGCCTGGAGGTTGGCATGTTCAACGGCAGAGTCCTCGTCGCTACCGATGGCTCGCCTTTGTCGGAGCGGGCGGTGAAGATCGCAGCTGAACTGGCACGGAGCGTGGGGGCGAACCTGACCGCGGTGACGGTCGCAGCGCCCTATCCCTACAGCGCGCTGGGCGAGTCGAGCGCGATCGCCGGTGCCGACTACCAGGCGACCGTCGGCGCCGAAGCCAGCGCCCGCCTGGCGCGTGCCAGCGAGATCGCCCGCAGCGTCGGCACCGAGTGCGCGACGTCGCTGCAGGAATCGGCCGACATCTTTCGCGGAATCCTGGCCGCGGCCGAGCAATCTGGCGCCGGGCTGATCGTCATGGCATCGCACGGACGCAGTGGTATTTCTGCCATGGTGCTCGGTTCCGAGACCCAAAGGCTGCTTGCGCACTCGAATCTCCCGGTCATGATCATTCAATGACGCAGCGTCCTCACCATCCTTCGCTCGGCGCGACGCCGGCCCGCTCGGGTGGCATGGGGCGCTCCGTGGCGCTGATTGCCCTGGCGGCGTTGTTTGGCGCCTGCAGTGCTCCTTCACCTCCGCCTCCGGTGGTAAGCCCGTCGGCGCCTGCTCCCGCGCCTGTGGTTCCGGACGTGGCAACCGCCAGGCCGACCGGCCCGGCGAAGCTGGCGCCGCGCGATCCGGCCCTGGAGGCCTGGAAACGCGCTGCCGCCGAGCGCATCCACGCCGCCAACCAGAAGAAGCTCTTCGAAGGACGGCCGCATCACCTGCTGCAGGCGGTGATCGTGGTCGAGGCCACGGTCGATCGCTCGGGCAATGTCGTCCGGTCACGCGTCATGCGCTCACCCAAGATCAAGACGCTCGACGACATGGCGCTGGCATCGCTGATGGCAGCCTCGCCCCTGCCCGCACCTCCGCCCTCGCTGCTGGTGCGCGGCAATCTGGTCTTTTCCGAGACCTTTCTGGTCAACAACGAGAGTCGCTTTCAGGTCCGTACGCTGGCATTGCCGCAGGACTGAGCTGCCGGCAAAAGTTGAGTTTCCTACTCGGATTTTCCTGTCAACCGGCGTTGAAATGGGACGTTATTGGCTGCTGAGCCCAATGGTCGACGTGCGGCCGGCGAGCGCTCAAAACTACTTAACCGTTCCAGGAACCTGAAACCATGAAGAAACTGCTTGCTGCCATGATCGCCGCCTCCTTCGCTTGCGGCGTTGCGTACGCCGCGGATGCCGCCAAGGACGCGAAGAAGCCGACCGCTGAAGAGTGCAAGAAGGCCGCCGATGCCAAGAAGGAACTGGCCGGCTGCGAAAAGGCCAAGAAGTAATTTCTCGGCTTCTGCAGTACCAAGGGCAGGCCTCGCGCCTGCCCTTTTCATTTCTGTTGCACGTTCAGCCGCTGCACGATTTCATCGGCGGACACGGTCGTCGCGGCAAAGAAGCGCTTCTCGCGGCTCGTGTCCCCTGCCTCGAGCGTCACGGCGCGCTGGGGCAACCCCAACTTCTTGCTCAGCAACTCGATCAAGGCGGCATTGGCGCGGCCATCCAGGGGCGGCGCATTGACCGCGATCTTTAGTCGTCCGCCGTGCTCGCCGACGATCGCCGTGCGACGCGCGCCGGGCTGAGCGTGGACCTCCAGTACGACACCGCCGGTCCGGGCCCGCAACCAGGCCGGCAAATCGCTCGTGCGAGAATCGCCGCCCTGCACCTTTGCGTCCTGCTCCCTTTCCGTGCGCCCCACCAACGACACACTGCTGCGCGCCCTGCTGCGCGAGCCAACCGAGTACACGCCGGTCTGGCTGATGCGTCAAGCCGGCCGCTACATGGCCGAATACAACGCCACGCGCAAGCGCGCTGGCAGCTTCCTGAACCTGGCGAAGTCGCCCGCACTTGCAACCGAGGTCACGCTGCAGCCGGTCGACCGCTTCCCGCTCGACGCCGCGATCCTCTTCTCCGACATCCTGACCGTGCCCGATGCGATGGGCCTTGGGCTGTACTTCGCGGAGGGCGAAGGACCGAAGTTCGAGCGCCCGGTGCGCACGGAGGCCGACGTCGCCCGCCTCGCTGTGCCCGATCCGGAGCAGGAGCTGCGTTACGTGACGGACGCCGTGCGGCAGATCCGCGGCGCACTCGCAAACCGGATCCCGCTGATCGGCTTTTCCGGCAGCCCATTCACGCTCGCCTGCTACATGGTGGAAGGCGGCGGCTCGGATGACTTCCGGCAGATCAAGACGATGCTCTATGCGCGTCCGGACCTGCTGCACAAGATCCTGCAGGTCAACGCGCGCGCGGTGGCGGACTACCTGAATGCACAGATCGCCGCGGGCGCGCAGGCCGTGATGATCTTCGACACCTGGGGCGGCGCGCTGGCCGATGGCGCTTACCAGGCGTTTTCGCTGGCCTACATGCGTGAGGTTGTCGCGCAGCTCACGCGTCAGAACGAAGGCGAGCGCGTGCCGTGCATCGTGTTCACGAAGGGCGGCGGCCTGTGGCTCGAACAGATCGCCGCGATTGGCTGTGACGCGATCGGGCTCGACTGGACCGTGAACCTGGGCGATGCGCGGCGGCGCATCGACGACCGTTGCGCGCTCCAGGGCAACCTGGATCCGATGGCGCTCTTCGCGCCGCGTGAGCGGATCGAGGCCGAGGCACGACGCGTCCTCGATGCGTTCGGTCCGTCGCTGCGCCGTGACGGCCGCCACGGGGGCCACGTCTTCAATCTGGGGCACGGAATCTCGCAGTTCACCTCGCCCGAGGCGGTCCAGACGCTGGTCGATGCAGTGCACCAATACAGCCGAAAACTGAGAACCTGAGTTTGTTGGCATTCCTGCCAAAAATTGACAGCGTCACTTGACTTATTCACAAAATGGCGCTCAGCCAGATTTCATGCGGGTTTGCAGGCGGTTATGTCTCCGCAGGCCCGAAGTGGTTGTGTAACTCATTGATTTACAAGCATCTTGACAAACACGTGACAGACGCCGAAGCGAGCGGGGTCCAATTCCTGCGCGGGTTTGCGAGGCCTTCCCACTGATTTTCCACAAAGTTATCCACAGGCCAAAGACGCCCGGGATTCGAGTCCTTAGAAATCAGCGGGTTAGCGGCTCAAGTTGATCCTTTAGCTCAGAAGGCGGATGTGGGGGGCAAACGGTTCTTGCAAGTCCTGCTCGACGTCCCCTTCGAAGGGGCGTTGGACTACGACGGCGGCGCTGATGCGCTGTCGCTCGCGGAAGACGTGATCGGTCTGCGCTGCGTCGTGCCGCTGGGTCGACGGAAACTGGTCGGCATCGTCATCGGTGCAACTGAGCGCAGCACACTGGACGACGCGCGCATCAAGCCTGTGTCGCAGGTGCTCGCAGACATCGAGCCGCTGAACGCGCACTGGCTCGCACTCACGCGTTTTGCCGCGGACTACTACCAGCATCCGTGGGGCGAAGTTGCGCTGCCGGCCTTGCCTCCGGCGCTGCGCCAGCTGCCCGGACCGCGTTATGCGAGCACCCTCAATCGCCTGCGCACGCTGCCGACCCAGGCCGCGCGCGAGGGGA
Source organism: uncultured beta proteobacterium (assembly GCA_963780715.1). Classification (GTDB taxonomy): domain Bacteria; phylum Pseudomonadota; class Gammaproteobacteria; order Burkholderiales; family Burkholderiaceae_F; genus JALORV01. The sequence goes on along the minus strand of CAWADK010000004.1, from coordinate 37,978 downwards.
CGTCGAGTGGCGCGCGCGTTGAGCTGAACTCCGAGCAGGCCGCCAGTGTCGAGCAGCTCGCGTCGGATGCGGGGTTCGTGCCGACACTGCTCTTCGGCGTAACCGGCAGCGGCAAGACCGAGGTCTACCTGTCGGCGATCGAACGCCGGCTCGAGGCCGACCCCCACGCGCAGGCGCTGCTGCTGGTGCCGGAGATCAACCTGACGCCACAACTGGAGGCCCAGGTGCGTGCGCGCTTTCCGGCGTTCGGAGTCGTGGCGCTGCACAGCGGGCTCGCGGCCGGCCAACGTGCATCGGCGTGGCTGGCCGCCCACGAAGGGCGTGCGCGGGTGGTCGTCGGCACGCGGCTGGCGGTCTTCGCATCGCTGCCGCGACTCGCGCTGATCGTCGTCGACGAGGAGCACGACCCTTCGTACAAGGCCGGCGAAGGCGTGCGCTATTCGGCGCGCGATCTGGCGGTGAAACGGGCGCAGATGATGGGCATCCCGGTGGTCCTCGGGTCGGCCACGCCTTCGATCGAGACCTGGGCCCACGCACGCTCGGGGCGCTATCGACTCCTCACGTTGCGACAGCGCGCGACGACGGAGTCATGGATCGCGCCGACGATCGAGCTGGTGGATCCGGGCACTTCGGTCGACGCCTCGGGCATCGCACCGCTGATCCAGCATGCACTCGCGGCGACGCTGCAGCAGCGCGAGCAGTCGCTGGTGTTCCTCAACCGCCGCGGCTATGCGCCGGTCGTGGCCTGCGAAGCGTGCGGCTGGCTGTCGAACTGTCCGCATTGCGCGGCCTTCGCCGTGTTCCACAAGCCTGACCGCACGCTGCGCTGCCATCACTGCGGCTGGAGCGCCACCGTGCCGCGGACCTGTCCGACCTGCGGCAACTCCGCGCTGCAGGGCGTCGGGCGAGGCACGCAGCGCATCGAGGAGTCGGTGCAGCAGTTGCTGCCCGGCGCGCGCGTGCTGCGCATCGACCGCGACTCGACGCGACGCAAGGATGCAGCCGCCGATGCCTTCGACGCCGTCCATCGCGGCGACGTCGATGTCCTCGTCGGCACGCAGATGATCGCCAAGGGTCACGACTTCCAGAATGTCGCGCTGGTCGTCGTGCTGAACGCCGACAGCCAGCTCGCCTCGCATGACTTCCGTGCGTCAGAGCGCTTGTTTGCGACCCTCGTGCAGGTGATCGGCCGCGCCGGACGCAGCGGCCGCGCCAGCCGCGCATTGCTGCAGACCCGCTATCCGCAGCATCCCCTGTTTGCCGCACTGGTGCGGCAGGACTACGCCGCCTTTGCCGACGCGCTGCTGGCCCAACGCGAACGCGCCGGCATGCCGCCAGCAACCCATCAGGCGTTGCTGACGGCCGAGGCTGCGACGCTGGAGGCGGCGATCGATTTTCTCCGGATGGCCGTCGAGCGGGCGGGGGCGCCCGCGGCGGTGACACTCTACGATCCAGTCCCGATGGCGATGGTGCGTCGAGCGGGGATCGAGCGCGCTCAACTGCTGGTCGAGGCCGCGCAGCGCGGGCCGCTGCAGACCTTCCTGCGGTCGTGGCTGCGCGACCTGCGCGCGCAGAAGTCGCGCGTTCGCTGGCAGATCGAGGTCGACCCCGCCGAAATCTGAGTCCGGATGGAATAAGGCACCGACGGCGCGTGTTAACAGAGGTGTTCAACCACCAGGAGTCATCCATGCGCAAGACCCTCATCGCCCTCGTCACCGCCGCCGTCGTCCTGGCCGGCTGCTCCTCCATGTACGGCGCGCCGCCACCTCCCACGAAGGTCATGGACGGCGTGTTGACCAATGCCTCCGGCATGACGCTGTACACGTTCGACAAGGACGCCGCGGGCAGTGGCAAGAGCGAATGCAACGGTCCCTGCGCCACCAACTGGCCGCCGCTGCTGGCGGCCGCGGATGCCACCGCGAGCGGCGACTACTCGATCATCACGCGCAATGACGGCGCGAAGCAGTGGGCCTACAAGGGCAAGCCGCTCTATCTCTGGATCAAGGACACGAAGCCGGGCGACCGCACCGGGGACGGATTCAACAATGTCTGGCGGGCTGCACGGTCCTGAACGATGGCAGGCGCGGGCTTCAGCGCGGCCGACGCGGAACGCTGGATTCCGCGTCTGCGGCGCTACGCCCTCGCGCTCACCGGCAATCGCGAAGCCGCCGACGACCTGACCCAGGACGCGCTCGAGCGCGCCTGGCGCAAGCGCGCCCTGTGGCAGCCCGGAACGGACTTGCGGGCCTGGCTCTTCACCGTGATGCACAACGTCTATATCAACGGAGTGCGTTCGACGCGGGCGACCGAGTCCCTGGATGAAGAAGGGCCCGCGGCGGACGCGGTTCACTCCCTGCAGGCGGGTTCTGCGGCTGATGGCGGTGTCGTGCTGTCCGAACTGCGCGATGCACTTGTCCAGCTCGCGCCCGAGCAACGCGAAGTCGTGCTGCTGGTCGGGTTGGAGCAGATGAGTTACGCCGAAGCGGCCGCGGTGCTCGACGTGCCGATCGGCACCGTCATGTCGCGCCTGGCGCGCGGACGCGAGCGACTGCGTGTGCTGCTGGACGTCGGGGGACGAGCCCCGGCCGCCACGCTGCGACGGGTGAAATAGCGACGATGAAAGAAGAACAACTCCACGCCTATGTCGACGGCGCCGCGACGGAAGAGGAACGGCGCGTGGTCGAGGCCGCGGCGGCGCGCGATCCCGTTGTGGCGGCGCGCCTACGGGCCTATGAGCGGCAGAACCAGGCGCTGCACGACGCCTTCGACGGTGTGCTGAACGACCCGCACTCGCTGCGGCTCCCGGAAGCCCGGTCGTGGGACTGGAGCCGGTGGGGGGGCATGGCCGCGACGTTGCTGCTGGGAGTCGCCTGCGGTTTCATCGCGCGCGGTTGGGTGGCGGGGCCAGGATCCGCACCGGTGATCGCGCGCGAAGCGGTCCTGGCGCACGCGGCCTATGTGCCGGAAGTCCGCCATCCGGTCGAAGTCACGGCATCCGAGGAGCAGCATCTGGTGGCGTGGCTATCGAAGCGGCTGTCGACACCGATTCGGGCCCCGTCGCTGGTCGGCGCCGGCTACCAATTGCTGGGCGGGCGTCTGCTGCCGCCGACGCAGGCGAAAGATCCCGCGCCAATGGCGCTGCTGATGTACGAGAACGCGCAGGGGCGGCGCCTGTCGTTGCTCGTCAAGCGCGAATCGACCAATACCGAGACCGCATTCCGCTTCAGCGAGGACGGCGCGACGCGTGTGTTCTACTGGATCGATGGCCCGCTGGGCTATGCGCTGACGGGAGAGCTGCCGAAGGACGAACTGCAGTCGGTGGCGCGCCTGGTGTATCGGCAGTTGAACCCCTGAATGACCGACGCGCCTGCGGGGCCGTTGCAATGAAAACGGGCGCCGTGGCGCCCGTTGTCCAAACGAACAGCGCAGTACCGAGGACTACTTCGCCGCGGCCAGCATGTATTCGACCGCGGCGCGCAACTCGGTGTCGGTCGCTCCCGCCACGGCTCCCTTGGGGGGCATGGCGCCCTTGCCTTTCGTGACCGACGCCACCAACGCGTCGAGGCCGAGCTTGCTGCGCGCGGCCCAGGCCGCCTTGTCACCGAACTTCGGCGCCCCGGCGACCCCCGCCGCGTGGCAGGCATTGCAGCCCATCGCGTAGACCTTCGCGCCATCGGGTTTCGTCGCTGCTGCCGGCGTGGCGGCAGCCACCGCCGGTGCCGCGGCTGCCGCGGGCGCTCCAGTCGAGTGGCTGAACATGTACTGCACCGCCGACTTGAGCTCGGCGTCGGTCAGATCCGACATGCCGCCGCGCGACGGCATGCCGCCGTGGCCCTTGATGGCCGCCGCGACGGCCGCATCGATGCCGGTCGAGGCGCGCTTGGTCCACGCCGCACGGTCACCGATCTTCGGTGCGCCGTTCAGGCCGGCCGTATGGCAATTGCCGCACGATTGCTGGACGATCTGCTCGCCAGTGCGTGCGGTGGCCTTCGCGGTTGCCGCCGGAGCGGGCGCCTCGGGCTCCTTGAACTTCGCACCCGACTGGTTCGCCATGTAGACGACACCGCGCGCTACTTCGATCGGGTCGAGGCTGGCATTGCCGCCCTTGGCGGGCATGCCCTTGAAGCCTTCCACCGCGTGCTTGACCAATGTGTCGTAGCCCTGCTTCAAACGAGGCGCCCACGCGGCGCTGTCGCCGGTCTTGGGTGCGCCGGCGACGCCAGCCGTGTGGCAGGCTCCACAGGCCAGCTTGTAAACGGCCTCCCCGCCCTGCAGAACCCTGGGTCCGGCAGGAGCGCCCGCGAACGCCACGGTGCCGACCGGCCGCAGCCTTTCGCTGATCGCCTCGGGCGTCATCGCTTCCGAGCCTGCACCGCCTACCTTTTGCCCGACCACAAACGTAACGAGCAGGATGATCAGGATCACCGGGACGACGAACGCCAGGATGACCACTGTGATCAGTTGGCGCGGGGTCTTGATCGGCGAAGAGTGTTGGTCGCTCGACATAGGGCTCCTGACGGCGTGAAGCGGATCGCGGTAAATGGCAGCGCGGAAATCGTCTGCGGTAGAGCGAAAAACGTCCGCATTGGCAAGCGCGAAAGTATAGCGTGCAGGCATTCCGCGACTGGGCACCTGCCTCACGGGCAGCTGCTCGTCCGGAGCGGTTTCGGGCGAAACCCGTTACCATCCCGCCTTCGCTCGCGTCCGGATGCGCGTCTCAGCCTTGCGCGTCCCAATCAGCACTGAACGACGCGCGCGATCGCACCACAGGCACGCGCCTGTAGCTCAGTGGATAGAGTACTGGCCTCCGAAGCCAGGGGTCGTGGGTTCGAGTCCCGCCAGGCGCGCCAAACTTTGGTACTTGCTCGTGTTCCGTCTCTCGTCTGCCGACCCTTCGCCGCACCTGCCGTTGGCGACAGCGCTGCGGGAAGGCACCGTCGCGCTGCACCGAGACGCCGAGCGTGCCGGGATCATGCGCGAGTTGCTGCGTGGCCGTGTCACCCGTGGCGGTTACTGCGCTCTGCTGCGCAACCTGCATGCGTTGTATTGGACGTTGGAAGCCAACCTGACACGGCACGCCGCAGACCCGGCGATTGCGCTGATCTCGCTTCCGGTGCTCGCTCGAAGTGCGGCGCTCGCAAGCGATCTTGAATCGCTGTACGGCGCGCGTTGGGAGTGGGAGATCCCGCTGGAGCCGGCGATGGCGCGCTACGTCGAGCGGCTCGACGAAGTGGCGCAGGCCGATCCGCGCGCACTGGTTGCGCACGCCTATGTTCGCTACCTCGGCGACCTGAGCGGCGGGCAGATCGTCCGCCGCGTGATTGCATCGGCGCTCGCTCTTACCGAAGACTCGGGACAGGCGTTCTATCGGTTCCCGGAAGCGCCCGAGGTGCTGGCGGCGCGGCTGCGTGCGGCGCTTGACTCGTTCACGCTGACGCCCGCAGAACAATTGCGGCTGGTGGACGAAGCCAGGCTCGCGTTTCGCTACCACATCGAGCTCTTCGAACAGCTTGGCGACGCAGCAGCGCGCCCTGTGACCGCGCTGACACCGCCGCCTTAGCGGCCGTTGGCACGAATCTGGGTGTAGAGCGCCGCGGCGCGCCGTGCCGAGGCCTCGACTTCCTCGAGCAACGGAGCCATTTCCGGTCCGACGCCGGCGTCGGCGATGTCCATTGCCGCGAGGCTCGCGTTGGCCATGATCGCGCCGATCACCTTGTCGGGCGTCCGCTCCCCGGTCGTGTCGAGCGCGTTGGATAGCGACTGCTCGAGCTGCAGCCGCGCCGCCGCAGTGCGCTTTCTGTCGGTCAGGTCCGCCAGGGTCAGCATGTAACCGAGGACCGAACCGTCGCGGCCCGGCACGACTTCAGCGCGCAATTGCACCGGCACGAGTCTCGACCCGCCGGCACGCAGCACCAGCTCGCCGCGCCAGGAGTTGCGCTCATCGAGCAGTCGTGCGAGCAGTTCACGAACGTTGGCGATGTCATCGAACACGCCCGCCAGCCCCTGCAGGCTCTGCAGCTCGACATGGGTGCGGCCGGCCAGCCGATAGAACGCATCGTTCGAAAACAGCAGCCGCCCGGCTGGGTTGGCGATGACGACCGGCTCATTGGAAGTCAGCACCGTGCTGCGCAACTGCGTGAGCTGGTGTTCAGCGATCAGCAGCCGCACCGCGTGAACCTGGACGATGATGTCGATCAGCGCGGTGCCGATGGCGCGCGCCAGCACGAGTTCGGCACTGGACCAGGGCAGTGCCGTGCCGCGCACGATCTCGGACCACGCGGCAAACGAGCGCCGCGGCGAGAGTTGCATCGGATCGTCGCCGATCACCGGCTTGGACGGGTCCCCGGCCCACGTCACCGACTGCAGCTGCTCCTTGCGGAACCACATCAGAAAGTCCGGCCGCGATGTCGAAAGGCGCATCGCCAGTACGCCGCTCGCGGTGGGTGTCAGTGACTCGAGCGCGCGATCCAGCTTGCCGATCGCGTTGGTCACGTACAGCGACTCGCTGCAGTGCTCGTCGACCCACCGCAGCAGCGCCTGCAGCTCCGGCGTCGACGGCACTTCGCCCGCGCACGTGATCTCGCCGTCATGAAAGAGTGCCGCGCCGGTTGCATCGAGCGGCTGCAGCAAGACACGCGGATTGCGGAACAGCGCCAGCCGCCAGTCACCGTCGGTGGAGGTTGCCTCGACCAGGCGCTGCTCGAGGCGGCGTACCAGGATCGCTACCTGCGCGTGCGCGTAGTTCTCGATGGCAGCAATTCGCGTGGCAATCACTTCGGCGAGCAGTTCGCAGGCAGCGCGCACGGCATAGCGCAGGTTGCGCGGGGTGTAGTGGTGGCAGGCGATCAGCCCCCACAGCCGGCCCTCGCGCACCAGCGAGGCGACCAGGGTTGCCGTGACGCCCATGTTCTTCAGGTACTGGATGTGCAGCGGCGACATGCTGCGCAGGCAGCAGAGCGACATGTCGAGCTGCGTGCCGTCCGGCAGCAGCGGCGGCTCGAGGGGAGCGGCCTGGTAGCCGACATCGACCAGGACACGTACCCGGTTGCGGATGTACAGCTCGCGCGCGCGCTGCGGGATGTCGGTAGCGGGATACTGGTGACCCAGCAACGACTCGAGTCGCGCATGCCGGGCCTCAGCGATGATCTTGCCGTGCCCGTCGGGATCGAAGCGGTAGACCATGACACGGTCATAGCCAGTCAGGTCGCGGATCGCGCCGACCACCGCGTGACTGAGTGCACCGATATTGGAGGCAACACTGAAGCGCTCGACCGCGGCGTTGACTCGCTGCAGCAGCGCGTCGGTATCAAAGTCGACCGTCTCGATGCCGGCGTGCTGCGGATCGACCGCCGCCAGCGGTTCCAGTTCGAGCACCAGGCCAACGCCCGCGATGCGGTGGAGGCTGCCTTCGAACTCGATGGCTCCTGCTCCCATCTGCACGTGGGCGCGCAGCCGGGAGGGCTCGACCAGAGGTCCTGCGGCAGCGCTCTCCACAACAGCGGTCAGGTCTCTGCCCAGTTCGGCGAGCGGACGTTGCAGCAACTGCGATGTGCTGCGACCGAGCAGGTGCTCGCAGTTGGCGCTGGCCTGGATGACTGCAAGCCCGGGCTCGCGCAGCACCAGCAGAACGCCGTGCGGCTGCACCGAGCCCGCGAGGTGAATGAGCTCACGCTCGCAGTTGGTGAGGTCCGCCTGCCCGAATGCCGGACTGCCAGGCACTGGTCAACTGGCGCGCGGTGGCGCGTCTTCCGACGGGGCGCTGGGGCCGATGTTCAGACGCTGCAACCCGGCCTGCAACGCATCTTCGGTGATGCCGAGAAGGCGCGCCGCCTCGCTGGTGCGGCCGCCCGAGCGGTCGAGCGCCGTGCGAACGAAGTGCCGCTCGGCGTGTTCTGCGACTTCACGCATCAGATTGGGCAGATCGAGCGTTCCCATCTGTACCGTCAAAACTTCGACCATGGCTGCGAGGGCGTTGCCGGCCGTGGCCGCTTCTTCGCTGCGCCGGATCGTGAAGCCAATGCATTCCTGGTCACCGTCGGGCAGCAGCACCGCGGTGCACTCCAACAAAGTCCCGGCGGGGGTCGTCGCACTGAATGAAGGAACAATGCCACCGTGCCGGGCTGCTGAAAGGACGGCGCCAAAGCCCTTGTCTGGCACGACCCAGTCCGCCAGCGATCGCCCCAGCAGGCTCGCTTCGTCGCGCGCGGCTGCCAAGGTGATGAAGGCCGGATTGGCCATCCTGACGTGACCGCTGGAGTCGGCAATCACCACGGCGTCCGGCAGTCGTTCCACCAGATTGGCGAGCCGGACGTGGTCGGGCGCCGCTTCCTGCGAGTCGACCGCGTGCGCGCGAACCATCAGCAGCATTGTCTCGGGCGACCGGAGCGGCGTGGCGGAAACGTTGACCATCAGGCTGCGCCCGGCGAGGCGCGACCGAACTTCCGCCGGACTGCCGCTGCTTCGTGCCTGCGCGAGCAGTTCGTCGATGGCCGGCCGTGAACTTGGATCAATGTGCGCCGTAAAGGGCGCACCGGCCAGGCTTTCCAGCGGAGCGTTCAGCAACTGCGCGGCGGCGCGATTGGCCTCGACGACTGTCAGCGTCGCTGCATCGAGCACGAAGACGGCATCGGTTGCGACGTGGAACAGCGTGCGGTAGCGGGCTTCGGCCTGGCGGCCCTTCCAGTAGTCGCGTTCCAGCCGCTGCTGCGCTTCGACGAAGCGCTGCTGAATCGCGGTGATCGCGCGCAGATCCCGCCCGACGGCGAGCACCCGTCCCTGCTCGCCCAGGCGGATCGCCGCCCACGCGATCGGAAAATCGGCGCCGGACGTTGACGGATGATTGACTTCGCGGCGCCGCGAAACCCCGGTGCTGACGGCTTCCTTCAGCAGTTGCTCGATCTTGCGGCGGGTTTCGAGTGTTGCGGTGTCTATCCAGGAGCGGCCCGTCCATTCGAGCATCGACGGGGCCAGCGCATCACCGCCGAGTTCAACGGCCTGTATGACGCCGTCGGCGTCGAGAACGAGCGCGATGTCACCCGCCACACGAACGAAGGTGGCGGCCAGCTCGGGCGCGTAATCGGATAGCGCGCTGAGGTCCATGCGCTGAGCGGGATGCTGTGTCACTCCCATTCCTGCGGCGGAGCCTGTGCTCCGCCGATGACTCCGGAACAACCGGGTCCGTCGAGTCTACGCCACAAGATTGCAGCGCGATTGATGTTGCGCGGGGGAATCGTCACTTCTTTTGCATGGCGCCAGACCAGCGGACTTGCGCCAGCTCCGGTGGCCACCGCAGTCTGCGGCCGCAATCTCCTCAGCCCGCGGCGCCGGCGGCAGGACGGGCTCGGGCAGCCGCGATCCAGCGCATCCGTATCGCGGCGAGCCGGCAGCAGGCTCCCGCCGCTGCGGCGGATCGTGTGCAACGGCGGTACAGGAAGCCGCCGACCCGTCGTCGCCACGTGCCGGTATGCTCGCGCCGCGCACACTCACAGATACCTCCATGGCGGCTCCGTTTCCGTTTTCTGCGATCGTCGGCCAGGACGAGATGAAACTGGCGCTGCTGATCGCGGCGGTTGATGCGTCGATCGGCGGCGTGCTGGTGTTTGGAGACCGCGGTACCGGCAAGTCCACGGCGGTCCGTGCGCTGGCCGCGCTGCTGCCGCCGATGAAGGTCGTGGTCGGCTGCATGTACGGCTGCGATCCGGCCGCGCCGGCAAAGCTGTGCGAGATCTGCCGCTCCGGCAACGGCAGGACGCTGAAGGCGCGCCAGGTGCCGGTGCCGGTCGTCGACATGCCGCTGGGTGCGACCGAGGACCGGGTCGTTGGCGCACTGGACCTCGAGCGCGCGCTGTCCCAGGGCATCAAGGCGTTCGAGCCCGGGCTGCTGGCGCGCGCGCATCGGGGCTTTCTTTACATCGACGAGGTGAATCTGCTCGAGGATCACCTGGTCGACCTGCTGCTCGATGTCGCGGCCTCGGGCGAGAACGTCGTCGAGCGCGAAGGCATCAGCGTGCGGCATCCGGCGCGCTTCGTGCTGGTCGGCAGCGGCAATCCGGAGGAAGGCGAACTGCGTCCGCAGCTGCTCGACCGCTTCGGGTTGTCGGTCGAGGTGAAGACACCGACCGACCTGCCGACGCGCATCGCCGTCGTGCGGCGACGCGACGACTACGAGCGCGCGCCGGACGAATTCATCGAAGGCTGGAAGAAGGACGAAGCGCGGCTGCGCCGGCAGATCGTCGCCGCGCGTGCACGCCTGGCCAACGTTGAAGTCCCGGACGCAACGCTGGAGCGCGCGGCGCAGCTCTGCATGAAGCTCGGCACCGATGGCTTGCGCGGCGAGCTGACGCTGATGCGCGCGGCGCGTGCGCTGGCCGCGCTCGAAGGCGATGTGACGGTCGGGGATGCGCATCTGAAGCGGGTCGCGCCGCCGGCACTGCGCCATCGCCTGCGGCGCAGTCCGCTGGACGATGCCGGCTCGACGACGCGCGTCGAGCGCGCCCTCGCAGAGTTCTTCGGCGCCGAGCGCGCGGCCGCGTGAGCTCTTCGCCTGCCGATAACCCCGTGTGGACGGAGGCGGCCCGCGTGGCGGCGCTGCTGGCCGTCGACACGGCCGGCCTCGGTGGCGCCTGGGTACGCGCACTGCCGGGACCGGGTCGTGATCGCTGGCTGGAGGCCTTGCGCGCAGGGCTGCTCGCAAACACGCCGTGGCGACGCGCGCCCCTGCATATCGCCGACGATCGACTGCTGGGCGGCCTTGACTTGACCGCGACGCTGACCGCCGGACGTCCGATCGCGGAGCGCGGCCTGCTGGCGGAGGCCGATGGCGGGGTCGTCGTCCTGCCGATGGCCGAGCGCCTGGCGCCGTCGGCCGCGGCGCGCATTGCCAGCGTGCTCGACGCAGGCGAGGTGGCGCTCGAGCGGGACGGACTGGCACAGCGCCTGCGCGCGCGTATCGGCATCGTCGCACTCGACGAGCGCATGGACGAAGAAGACCCGGTCGCGCACGCGCTGCTCGACCGCGTGGCGTTTCACCTCGACCTGACGGCCGTATCGGCGCGCGACGCGTTGCCCATCCCGATCGATGCGAGCGCCATTGCACAGGCGCGAGCGCGCCTGCACCACATGCGTGTGGACGAGCAAACGGTGAGCGCGCTGACGACGACGGCCGCCGCGCTCGGCATCGGCTCCTTGCGCGCGCCGTTGCTGGCCTTGCGTGCTGCCCGCGTGCTGGCCGCGCTCGATGGCAGTGACACCGTCGAACCGCAACATGCCGCCGAGGCAGCGCGCCTGGTGCTCGCGCCGCGCGCCACGCAGTTGCCGTCAGAAGAGGCCGATTCAGCGCCCGCCGAGGACGGCAGCCCGCCGCCGCCGAACGAGCAGGGCGAGCAGGACGCGACGACGGATCGCCCGCTCGACGATGTCGTGCTCGCGGCGGCACAGGCCGCCATTCCGGCCGGACTGCTGGCGCGCCTCATGAGCGATCGCCAGCGCACTCCGGCGCGTGGGCATGGCCGCGCCGGTGCGCTGCAGGCATCACGCCTGCGCGGTCGACCCGTCGGCACCCGGCGCGGCGAGTTGCGGGCCGGTATGCGTCTCAACGTCATCGCAACGTTGCGCGCCGCGGCGCCCTGGCAAGCGCTGCGGCGCAGCACTTCGCAGCCCGGTTCGCAGGCGCGCATCTCGGTGCGGCCGGATGACTTCCGCATCACACGCACCAAGCAGCACCGCCAAACGACCACGATCTTCGTGGTCGACGCCTCGGGCTCGCAGGCGCTGCATCGCCTCGCCGAGGCCAAGGGAGCGGTCGAGCTGCTGCTGGCCGACTGCTATGTGCGGCGCGACCGCGTCGCGTTGGTCGTGTTCCGTGGGCAAGGCGCCGAACTGGTGTTGCCGCCGACCCGCTCCCTGGTGCGCGCCAAACGCAGCCTCGCCGGCCTGCCGGGTGGAGGCGGCACGCCGCTGGCCGCAGGCGTGGAGGCGGCGGCGCAACTGGCAGGCTCGATCGCTCGGCGGGGCGATACACCGGTGCTGGTCTTCCTGACCGATGGTCGTGCCAACGTCGCGCGCGACGGCAGCGGCGGCCGCGCGCAGGCCGAGCAGGACGCACTCGCCGCCGCAAGCCAAACCCGGGCGCTCGGCTACTCGACGCTGCTGATCGACACATCGCCGCGGCCCGAGCCCCTGGCCGAGCACGTCGCCAGGGAGCTGGGCGCGCGCTACCTGCCGCTGCCGCACGCGGATGCCAGCGCGATGTCGCGGGCCGTGCTGGCGGCGACCGCGAGCTGATTCCGGCCGGACCCGCACGCTGGCACGTGCAGGACCGGGATGCGGCCTTGCCGGAGTGTCAATTCTGCGCTACACATGCGATGTCTATAGTAATTGACATCGCTCAAGTGTGCCGGAAGCAGCTTGGCTAGCGTGGGCGACCTGGTCTCGGCCCTGGAGGGCCCCATGCGCGTCCTGCTGCTGCACCCGAACTACCACTCCGGCGGCGCCGAGATCGCCGGCAACTGGCCGCCGGCCTGGGTCGCGTATCTCGCGGGCTACCTGAAGGCGGGCGGGTATCCGGAAATCGTCTTCGTCGATGCGATGACGCATCACCTGAGCGATGACGCGGTCCGCGCGCGGATTGCTTCGTATCGCCCGGACATCGTCGGCTGCACCGCGATCACGCCGGCGATCTACAAGGCCGAGCGGCTGCTCGCCATCGCCAAGGAGGTCGACCCGACGATAGTCACGGTGCTGGGTGGCATCCACGGCACGTTCATGTATCCGCAGGTGCTGCGCGAAGCGCCCTGGATCGACGTGGTCGTGCGCGGCGAAGGCGAACAGGTGTTCCTGAACCTGGTGCGCGCGGTCGACGACGGCACCTGGGCCGCGGACCGCGGCGCGGTGAAGGGCATTGCCTATCTCGCGGACGGCAAAGTCATTGCGACACCGGCCGAGCCGCCGATCGCGGATCTGGACCGCATCCTGCCCGACTGGGGCATCCTCGAGTGGGACAAGTACATCTACATCCCGATGGGCGTGCGCGTGGCGATCCCGAACTTCGCGCGCGGCTGCCCGTTCACGTGCAGCTTCTGCAGCCAGTGGAAGTTCTGGCGCGACTACCGCGTACGCGATCCGAAGGCGGTGGTCGACGAGATCGAGACGCTGGTGCGTGAGCACGACGTCGGGTTCTTCATCCTCGCCGACGAGGAGCCGACGATCCACCGCAAGAAGTTCATCGCGTTCTGCGAGGAACTGATCGCGCGCGACCTCGGCGTGCAGTGGGGCATCAACACGCGCGTGACCGACATCCTGCGCGACGAAAAGCTGCTGCCGATGTTCCGGCGCGCCGGGCTCGTGCATGTGTCGCTCGGCACCGAGGCGGCGGCGCAGCTGAAGCTCGACCGCTTCAACAAGGAAACCACGATCGCGCAGAACAAGAAGGCGATCCAGCTCCTGCGCGACGCCGGCATCGTCAGCGAAGCGCAGTTCATCGTGGGCCTCGAGAACGAGACGGCCGAGACGCTGGAAGAGACCTACCGGATGGCGCGCGACTGGAACCCCGACATGGCCAACTGGGCGATGTACACGCCATGGCCGTTCTCGGACCTGTTCCAGGAGCTCGGCGACAAGGTCGAGGTGTTCGACTTCGAGAAGTACAACTTCGTCACGCCGATCATGAAGCCCGACGCGATGGACCGCGCCGAACTGCTCGATCGCGTGATGGCGAACTATCGCCGTTTCTTCATGAACAAGGCGTTCCTGCAGTATCCGTGGACCAGGGACAAGCGGCGGCGCAGCTACCTGATGGGGTGCCTGAAGGCATTCGCAAAGAGCGGATTCCAGCGCACGTTCTACGACCTGGGTCGCGTCGGCTACTGGGGTCCGCAGAGCAAGAAGAACGTCGACTTCGCGTTCGACAACACGCGCCGCATCGATGGTGTCGACGCCGAGGCGCTGGCGCAGGTCGACGCGGGCTGGATCACGATGCACGGACCCAAGATCGAGCACAAGCGGCGCAAGGGTGAGCAGATCGCTGCGATGGCGTGTGGCGGCGGCACCGAACAGCTCGCGGAGAACGACAGCCGCGCGCCGGCCTGACCGACCGACTCGCCGCGGACCGATGATGGCGACCATGGTTCACGAAGTGCCGTCGCCTCGCATCGGACCCAATGCAGTGACACGCGTTGCCGAGGTACTCGTTGAACGCTTCGGCGCCCCGCGCATGGCCGCGATCTTCACGCGCGCCGGCCTGGCACAGTACGTCGACGCACTGCCGACGCAGATGGTCGACGAAGCGGAAGTGATACGCCTGCACACCGAGCTGCGCGCGACGCTTGACGCTGCAGCGTCGCGTGACGTGGCGCGTGAGGCGGGCCGACGCACCGGGGACTACCTGCTCGCGCACCGGATTCCGCGTCCAGTGCAGTGGTTGTTGAAGTCCCTGCCGCCCACACTGGCTGCCCGAGTGCTGCTCGCCGCGATCGCACGTCATGCCTGGACCTTCGCCGGCAGTGGCCGGTTCGAGGTGCTCGGTTATTCGCCGGTACGAGTGTCGATCTCCGGCAACCCGCTCGCGCGCTCCGTGCGCGCGGACGAGCCGCAATGCGACTACTACGCCGCGACCTTCGAGCGGCTCTTCTGCGCGCTGGTCAGTCGCAATTCGACGGTCGTTGAAACCAGCTGCGAAGCAGCCGGCGCGCCCGCGTGCATATTCGAAGTGTGCTGGTCGCACGCTGCGAACGGAGCGTGCGCGTCGGCGGTTTCCCCCGAAGAACATCGGGCCGTAGCGCAGTGACTCCCGGCGCGAGCGTTCGACGACGGGGGCGCGGCGATCCCGGCATGCGTAACCCGGCGCGCACGCACGACGCTGCGCTGGACTGGAATGTCGATGGCCGCGACTGGCCCAACCGTGGCGCGAGCCGCTTTGTCGTGGCAGGCGGATTGCGCTGGCATGTGCAAGTCAGTGGCCGCGGGCCGGTGGCGTTGCTGCTGCACGGGACCGGAGCCTCGACCCATTCATGGCGCGAACTGAGTCCGCTACTCGCAAAGCGATTTACCGTGGTCGCGCCCGAGCTTCCGGGCCATGGCTTCACCGAGCGGCCCGCTGCGTCCGGCCTCTCGTTGCCGCGCATTGCCGACAGCGTGCGGCAACTGCTGGCCGCGCTCGACCGCCGGCCCGTCCTGGGCCTCGGGCACTCGGCCGGCGCCGCGATCCTTGCGCGCCTGTGCATCGACAAGGCGCTCGACCTGCGGGCATTCGTCAGCCTGAACGGCGCCTTTCTGCCGTTTCGCGGCCTGCCGGGAGCGGTCTTCTCTCCCTTCGCCAAGCTGCTGGCGGCCACGCCCTGGGTACCGCAGCTGCTGGCATGGCGTGCCGCCGACCGGGCGGCCGTGCAGCGCCTGATCGACAGCACCGGCTCCAACCTGGACCCGGCGGGCGTCGATGGCTACGCGCGCCTGGTCCGCGATCCATCGCATATCGCCGGGGTTCTCGGCATGATGGCCGCCTGGGATCTCGCCGCGCTCGAGCGTGACCTGGCGCGGCTTGACGTTCCGGTCGCGCTGCTGGCTGGTGGCCGGGATCGGACCGTGAGTCCGGTCGAGGCGCAGGTGGTTGCGGAGCAACTGCCGCGGGCCGAAGTGCGGCGGATGCCGGGTTACGGCCACCTGATGCATGAGGAAGCGCCGGCGGAAGTCGCCGCGGCCGTTTTCGACTTCGCGCGCCGCCACGGCGTGCTGCGCCGGTAGACAGAGCGTCTGTAAGTATTGCTTTACACAAAAGCTGACAAGCAGACATGACACTGCTATTGTGGCTGCGTCATGTACGCGAGCTTCCTTCCGGCCGCTCCCGCCACCACGAAAGGTCGCCGCCATGCCCATGCCGTTGTCATCGGCAGCGGCTTCGGTGGGCTGGCCGCCGCGGTACGGCTTGGCGCGCGCGGCTATCGCGTCACGGTGCTCGAGCGGCTGGACGCTCCGGGCGGCCGCGCCTACGTGTTCCGGCAGGACGGCTACACCTTCGATGCCGGCCCGACGATCGTCACCGCGCCATTCCTGTTCGAAGAGCTCTGGTCGCTGGCAGGCCGCCGCCTCGCCGATGACGTCGAACTGCGCCCGATCGAGCCGTTTTACCGCATCCGCTTCGACGACGGCGCGACGTTCGACTGCTCGTCCGATCCGCAGGCCATGCGCGCGCAGATCGCGCGGTTCTCGGCGGACGACGTCACCGGCTACGACGCCTTCATGCGCGCGAGCGAAGCGGTCTACAAGGTCGGCTTCGAGCAGCTCGGCCATGTGCCGTTCGATTCGTGGCTCGACATGGCGCGGATCCTGCCCAAGATGGTTCGCCTCGGCAGCCAGCGCAGCGTCCACGGCATGGTCTCGCGTTACCTCCAGAACGAGCGCCTGCGCTTCGTGTTCAGCTTCCACCCGCTGTTCGTCGGCGGGAATCCATTCAGCGTCACGTCGATCTACGGGCTGATCGCCTTTCTGGAGCGCCGCTACGGCGTGCACTGCGCGATGGGCGGCACCAACCGTCTCGTCGACGGGCTCGTGCGCCTCATTGAAGGCCAGGGCAACTCGGTGCGCATGAACGCCGAGGTCACGGCCATCACGCATCAGTTAGGCCGCGCGACCGGAGTGCAGCTTGCGAGCGGTGAGCAGATCAAGGCCGATGTCGTGGTCTCCAACGCCGATCCGGCCTGGACGTACGGACATTTGCTGCGCGACCTGCCGCGCCGCCGCTGGAACGACCGCAAGCTCGGGCGCGCGAAATACTCGATGAGTCTTTTCGTCTGGTACTTCGGCACGCGCCGGCGCTACGACGACGTCCCGCATCACACGATCCTGGTCGGGCCGCGCTACCAGGAACTGCTCGACGACATCTTCGAGCGCAAAGTGCTGGCATCGGACTTCAGCCTTTACCTGCACCGGCCGACCGCCACCGATCCCTCCCTGGCGCCCGCGGGCGGCGATGCGTTCTACGTGCTGTCGCCAGTGCCGCACCTGGACAGCGGTGTGGACTGGGCCGCGCGGGCAGAGCCCTATCGGCAGGCGATCGAACGTCACCTCGAGGCGACGCTGCTGCCGGGCCTGCGCGACGCGATCGTCACCTCGCGGGTGATGACGCCGCTCGACTTCCGCGATCGGTTGCTCTCGCCCAAGGGTGCGGCGTTCAGCTTCGAGCCGGTGCTGACGCAGAGTGCCTGGTTCCGTCCGCACAACCGCAGCGAGGAGCTCGACGGGCTGTACCTCGTTGGCGCCGGCACGCACCCGGGCGCGGGCCTGCCCGGGGTCCTGTCGTCCGCCCGGATTCTCGACAGCGTGGTTCCCGATGTCACCGCGTTCGTCTGAGCCGCCTCACGCGACGGCCGGCGATGCGGCCGCCTGCGCCGCGCTGCTGCGCGGCGGATCCCTGACGTTCTTCCTCGCCTCGCGCGTGCTGCCGGCCGGCGTGCGCGCAGACGCAACGGCGCTCTATGCCTTTTGCCGGCTGGCCGATGACGCCATCGATCTGGGCGATGACTACGAGCGTGCGTTGCGTCAGCTGCGTACGCGGCTCGACGGCATCTATGCGGCGGAGCCACTGCCATTCCCGGTCGATCGCGCGCTGGCGGATGTCGTCCGCAACCATGCCGTGCCGCGCACGCTGCTCGAGGCGCTGCTGGAAGGCTTCGAGTGGGACGCCGGTGGGCGCCAGTACGAAACGCTGGAGCAGTTGACGGACTACGCCGCGCGCGTGGCCGGCACGGTCGGCGCGATGATGGCGCTCTTGATGGGCGTGCGGGTCGTTGATGCCGTGGCGCGCGCGTGCGACCTCGGCGTCGCGATGCAGCTCACCAACATTGCGCGCGATGTCGGCGAAGACGCCTCGCGCGGGCGGCTCTATCTGCCACGCGCGTGGATGCGCGAAGAAGGGCTCGACCCGGACGCCTGGCTGCAGACGCCGGCCCACAGCGCGGCACTGGCGCGCGTCATCGAGCGCGTCCTCGTCGCGGCCGATCGACTCTACCGGCAGGCCGATGCGGGCATCGCGGCTCTGCCGCGCGGATGCCGCCCGGCGATCCGGGCGGCTCGCCTGCTGTACGCGGAAATCGGTCACGAAGTGCGGCGGCGTGGATGCGACGCCGTTGCCAGCCGCGCAGTTGTGCCGGCGCGGCGCAAAGCGGTACTGCTGTCGCAGGCGCTGTCGGTCGGACGGAGCCTGAAGCATGAGGTGTCGGTGCAGACGCTCGATGCGATTCTGTTCCTGGTCGACGCGGTGCAACGCATGCCGCATCCCGTCGCCGCGCGCATGCCGGCCGCGTGGTGGCGCTACGACCAGCGCCTGCTGCGTGTGGTCGCGTTGTTCGAGGACCTCGGCCATCGCGACCGGCTGGCCTACGCGCCGGCCACGCCGCGCCGGCTCCCCTGAAGCGGCGTCAGTCGACCTTGATGCGCCGGCGGATCCGGGTCACGCCCCGCCACACCGCGAAGGCAATGATCGGGATCAGCGCAGCCGTGATCCATTCCGTCTTCAACCCGGGCCACACCGTTGCCAGCGGCTTCAGCAGGTAACCGGCCAGCCCGACCATGTAGTAGGCGATCGCTGCCACCGACAGACCCTCGACCGTCTGCTGCAGGCGCAGCTGCAGCTTGCTGCGGCGGTCCATCGCGGCGAGCAGCTGCTGGTTCTGTTCCTCGCGCGCGATGTCGACGCGGGTGCGCAGCAGGCTGCCGGCGCGTTCGATGCGGGCCGACAGCGCTTCCTGGCGGCGCGCCGCCGCTGCGCAGGAGTTCATCGCCGGCGCCAGGCGCCGGCTCAGGAAGCCACTCAAAGTCCGCAGGTCGCCCAACCGCTGCTCGCGCAGCTCCGCGACGCGCGAGCGCACGATCTCCCAGTACGCCTGCGAGGCCGAGTAGCGAAACGCACTCGCCGCGGTCATGCGCTCGACTTCGGCGGCCACGCGCGACAGCTCGTCGAGGAGACGCCGCTCCTCGTCCTGCGTGGCCTGCGTCGCGGCCTCGGCGTGCAGCGCTGCCGTGGCGGAGGTAATGGTCTCGAGTTCCTGCTCGACGCGGTTGAGTTCGCCGAACGCGGCCCGCGCCAGCGGGAAACCGAGCAGCGCCACCATGCGGTAGACCTCGACCTCGATGACCCGCTGTACCGTGCGCGCCGCCTGCGCACGACCCATGCGGACATTAAGGACCAGCCAGCGGCTGCGCCCGTCCGGACGGACCACGAAATCCGTGAACACCCAGGCGGCCGCGTCGAGGATCGACGAGCCTGCCAGCGCATCGCGGTCGAAGAGATGTGCGAAGTCGTCGGGTCGCGGCGCATCGGCTCCGGACGGCAGCACGAGGATGTCGGCCGCCGCGATGACGCGACCGGGAAGCCGCGCCAGCCAGTCGGACGGCACCATGTCGAACGCCGACGGGTAGGCCGCGCCGCTCACCTCGCCGAGCGTTGCGACCGGCGCCGGCGCAACGAGCGTCAGGCTCGAGAACTCGCCGTGACGCTCCCACTTGATGCGCAGGGCTGGAAGTTCGACGACCGTGTGTGCAGCCCGGGGCGCGGCGACCGCGTCGACGCCGTTGCTGCGTGCCAGTTCGATGACCGCCTCGAGGACGTGCTCTGCCGGCACATCCGACAGCGCGAGCATGGACACGACGGCGGGGCTCGCCACAGCAGCCGGCGGTCGCGCGTGAACTTCGTCGGCCAGGTCACGTCGAAGCGGGTGATCGGTCGGGAGCTGTGCCATGGTCAGTCCGTCGCCGCGGCTAAAGCCGGTGGCGGCGCGCCGGGCGCGTTACTCTCGTGACGAGCGGGTGAGACGGCCATCGGGAGATGACATCGTGTTCGCATGGATGATCCAGTACGAATGGCTCCTGTTCTTCGGACTGATTCTGGCGCTTGCGATCGCTGACCTCGTCGCGACGCGCCGTGCGGTGCGCCGCGCGCGCGAGTCGGACGCCCGCGAACACCATGGCCCGGACACGCGAGATTAGCGCGCCGCGCGATCTCGCGATCATCTTCACGCGTTCCGCGGCATGCGGAACGGCAGCAGGGCGCGCACCCACGGCGCGCGGAAGCGTGTCAGCGACAGGCTTTCATGCATCGCCGTCACCGACTCTCCTTCCCACTGCGTGGCGAGCAGGGAACGGGCGTAAAACGGCGTGTCCTCCAGGGTTCGCAGCACGCGGGCTGCCGGTGGCCGCGACGGATCGCCGCGCGTCGAACGCGCAATGCGCCAGCCGGTCACCGGCAGGCTGACAGCCGGTGGCAAGGCGATATCGTGATCGCGGCCCGCCGCGTCGAAGCGAATCGCGAATGCGCTCTCGCTGCCGTCGCGCCGCGTTGTCTCGTAGAAGACGACCGTGTCGCCGGCCGGCCGGTGGCGCTGCCCGCGTGAGGCGATCCGCGCACGACTCCAGTGCCAGCCGTCGAAGCCGTCTTCCAGCGGCTCGTCACCGGCATTGGAGTCGAGATAGGCATGACCCGACCAGCGCGCGCCCGGCTTGTCCAGGTGAACTTCCACGCGCGCACTCGGCGCGATCGGTCGCCAGCGATGGCGCCCCGAAGCGTCAAGCTGCACAACGCGCTGAGCAATCGCCCCGGTGTGCAGGCGGACAGTGCCGCGCAGACGCGATGGCCACGGACAAGTCACTTCATCGATCGTGGCCGTCAGTGTCTGTCCGTCCCAGTCGAGGCGACTCGGGCCGATGGCGAGCATGTCCGTCTTCCGCGTCAGCGCAGTCTCGCCGCGTTCGGTCATTGCCCAGCGGGTGGGGGGTCGCCTTCGGACTGCATCCGCCGTGCTCGTGGAGTACAGCGCCACGTTGAAGGCGCAGTGGTTCTCGGGGCGCGCCGGCCCGCGACGGCGCGCGGCGGCGTAGTACGGGGAGAACACGCTGCCGATGAAGGCGATCAGCGTCAATCCGCAGCGGCCGTCGTCGCTCAGCGCATCCAGGTACCACCAGCGGTAGCCGCTCGAGGTGACCGGCGCATCGAAACCCAGCGCCTGCCGCGGGTCCTCGAGCGCTGAACGGCCGTTGGAATGGCGGGTAAGGCGCGCGTCATCCATCGTGCGCTTCAGTGGGCTGCCAGCACCGCGGCAGCGGCGAGCCGACCCGACAGCGCCGTCATCGGCACGCCCGGGCCTGGATGGACACCTCCACCCGCGAGGAAGAGGCCCGGCACCTTGCTGCGCGACCCGGGGCGGGCGAAGGACGAGCGCCAGCCGTGCGAGGCGCTGCCGTACAGCGCACCGCCGCTGCCGGGAAAAAGACGGTCGAAGTCGTGCGGTGCCGTTCGATGCGCTTCGTCCAGCGTTCTCTCGACGCGCAGTCCGCAGCGCTCAAGGGTCGCAAAGGCACGGGTCTCGCACGCCGCGAGGTCGTGTTCGCTCAGAGCCCGGGAGTCCGAGTTTGCCGGCGCGTTCACGAGGCAGAGCAGGCGCTCGCGCGTGGTCGACGGCCGCGGCGCCGCCATCAGCCTGCGGCCGGTCCTGGGCGCACACGTAGACGGTGGGATCAGGCGGCAGCATGTGATTGCGCAGGGACTCGAACTCGCGCGCATAGTCGCTGGAAAAAAAGACGTTGTGCCGCTCGAGCGGAAATCCCTCGGTTCGCGCCACCATCGACCACGTGATGGCGGAAAGCGACCGAGCGCCCGTTGCAGCCGCCGGCACCGCATGCGACGCGACTTCGCCCAGGCGGCCCGCAGCGAGCGCGTTCAGGTCGCCGTTGAAGATCACGGCGTCGACCGGGACGTGGCTTCCGTCCGCCGCGCGCACTCCGCTGACGCGCCCGGCCGTGGAAAGAAGTTCCGTGACGTGGCTCCCGTAGCGGAACTCAACGCCGCGAGCTAGCGCCAGGCGCTCGAGACCGCGCGCCAAGCGATGCATGCCACCCTCGACCAGCCACACCCCTTGCTGCTCGACATGCGCGACCAGCATCAGGGTGGCCGGTGACTCGAAGGGCGACGACCCGCAGTACGTCGCGTAGCGGCCGAACAGTTGGCGCAGGCGGGGGTCGTGGAAGTGGCTGCCGAGCGCGCGCCACAGGGTCGTGAACGGGCGTATGCGCCAGAGGTCCGGCAGATGCCGCCAGCCGACCGTGCGCGTCAGCCGCAGGACGCTGGGCCGCTGCGAGCGCAGGAAAGGGCGCTCGAGCGTGCGATAGATGCGCGCGGCCTCGCGGCAGAACGCCGTGAATCGTCGCGCCTCGGCTGGCCCGGCGAACTGTCCGATGGCAGCCTCCGAGGCGCGGACATCGGCGAAGAGGTCGAGTTGTTCGCGCGTGTTCCATGCGTGGCGCGCGAGTACCGAGGTCGGTCGCAACGCGACGTAGTCCTCCAGCCGGGCGCCGGCGTGGTCGAACAGTTCGTCGAAGACATGGCGCAGCGTGAGCACGGTCGGACCCGCGTCGATGCGCCGGCCGGCCACTTCGACTTCCCGCATCTTGCCGCCGGGCGCCGTGTTCCGCTCCATCACCACGACCCGCACACCGCGAGCCGCGAGGTCGATGGCCGCGGCCAACCCCGCCATGCCGGCGCCGATGACGGCCACCGTCTTTGCGCTACGCCCCACGCGGTCACCTTCCAGCGTTGCCTGGCCCAGTGTATATCAAGCTTGACAAACAGAAGTGACAAGTGGACATTACACCGACGTCAGTCACCCGAAGGGCAAACATGGAAGCGAGCGATCGGATCGAACAGGCATTGACCACGGCGCTCGAGGGCGGTGATGCCGGATCGCCGCCGCGTCTGGCCGCCGCCATGCGGCACGCCGTCTTCCCGGGGGGGGCGCGCATCCGGCCGCGGCTTTGCCTCGCCATCGCCGCCGCCTCGGGCGACAGCGAGCCCGGCGTCGCGGACGCTGCCGCGGCGGCGATCGAGCTGCTGCACTGCGCATCCCTGGTGCATGACGACCTGCCGTGTTTCGACAACGCCGCGACGCGGCGCGGTCGGGCCTCGGTCCACCAGGCGTTCGGCGAGCGACTGGCTGTGCTTGCGGGCGACGCACTGATCGTGCTGGCCTTCGAGACGCTGGCCAGGCGCGCTGCACACGTGCCGGATCGCCTGGTCCGCCTGCTGGCCACCGTCTCGAGCGCCGTTGGTGCGCCTCATGGCATCGCAGCGGGACAAGCCTGGGAATGCGAGCCCACCGCCGATCTCGCGAGTTACCACCGTTCGAAGACCGGCGCGCTGTTCGTGGCGGCCGTGACGGCGGGGGCCGAAGCGGCGGGCAGCAATCCGGTGCCGTGGCGCACCCTTGGCGAGCGCCTCGGCGAGGCGTACCAGGTCGCCGACGACATCCGCGACGTGGCATCGACGGAGCTGGATCTGGGCAAGCCCGCGCAGCAGGACAGCGAGCTGGGTCGCCCCAACGCCGTCGACCAGCTGGGCCTCGCCAGCGCCGTTGCGCGCTTCGATGATCTTGTTTTCAAGGCCGTGAGCGCAATTCCACGCTGCGCGGGATCGTCGATGCTGCGGCACCTGATACGGCAGGAAGCCGAGCGACTGATTCCCGAACAGTTCATCCGTCGCGCAGCCTGACGCCGCGTCGCGATGGCAGGCGTCCCGCCTGAGGTCGAGCGGGCCATGCCGTCCGCATTCGCCGGCCCCGGCTTCGGCGTCCGCTGGCGCCAGTTTCGCAATCGCCTGCTCGAAAGTCCGCGCTTCCAGGCCTGGGCTGCGTCGTTTCCACTTACCCGGCGTATCGCCGGGCGGCACGCACGCGCCCTCTTCGACCTCTGCGCAGGCTTCGTCTACTCGCAAGTGCTGTATGCCTGCGTGAAGCTCGACGTCTTCGATCTGCTGGCGGCCGGTCCCCGCGGGTGCCGCGGAGCTGGCGCTGCGCTGGCAGATGCCGACGGCCTCGGCGCAGCGGCTGCTGGCTGCCGCAGCGTCACTGCAGTTGCTCGAGCGACGGCCCGACGGGCGCTACGAACTCGCGACGCTCGGCGCGGCCCTGCGTGGCAATCCCGGCGTCGCGGCGATGATCGAGCACCACGCATTGCTTTACGCGGACCTCGCCGATCCGGTCGCGCTGCTGCGCGAGCGTGGCGCGGACACGCGGTTGTCCCGCTACTGGGCCTATGCCGGCGAGCGCTCGGGCGCCGCGCTGCAACCGGACCAGGTGCGCGACTACACGCGCCTGATGGCGCGCTCGCAGCACCTGGTGGCGGCCGACATCCTCGAGGCCTACCCGCTGACGCGGCATCGCCGGCTGCTCGATGTCGGCGGCGGCGATGGGTCCTTTGCCATGGCCGCCGTGAGCCATTCGGCATCGCTGAACGCCATCGTTGTCGACCTTCCGGGTGTGGCAGAGGCGGCGCGCCAGCACATCGCCGCGCGCGGTCTGGCGGATCGCGTCGCCGTGAGCGAATGCGACGCCTTGCGCCAGCCGCTGCCGACCGGGGCCGACGTCGCGTCACTGGTTCGCGTGATCCACGACCACGACGACGGGCCTGCTCTGACGCTGCTGAAGCGGGCGCACGAGGCGCTGCCGGCTGGCGGCGCGCTGCTGATCGCGGAACCCATGGCCGGGACGGCCGGCGCCGAGGCAATGGGTGACGCTTACTTCGGCTTCTACCTGCTGGCGATGGGAAGCGGCCGGCCGCGGACGGCGTCCGAACTCTCCGCCTTGGCACGCAGCGCCGGCTTTGCCGACGCCAGGCCGTTGCCGACACGCCGACCGCTGCTGGTTCGGGTGCTGCTGTGCCGCAAAGCTTCGTGAGGCGCGAAGCATTGGTAGCAGCGAGTGTTAAGAGTACTTGACACATCACAACGTCAGCGTAGAGTGACACACCTAATGACCCGCGAATCCCCGGTAGTGGCCGGAGTGCAGGAGTGCGGGCGGAGGAGCAACTTGGAGACCCTCGCCGTCGTGCTGGAACAGCCCGAGCAACTCGTGCTCAGCCGGCTTGCGCTGACGCCACCCGGCGTCTCCGATGTCATCGTCGACATCGAATGGAGCGGGATCTCCACGGGAACCGAACGCCTGCTGTACAGCGGCCGCATGCCGCCGTTTCCCGGCCTGGGCTATCCGCTGGTACCGGGCTATGAGTCAGTGGGCACGGTGACGTATGCCGGTGATTCGACCAACCGCCGTGTGGGTGACCGCGTCTTCGTGCCGGGTGCGCGCTGCTACGGCGACGTGCGCGGATTGTTCGGTGGGGCCGCAGCGCGCGTTGTCGTGCCTGGCGCGCGCGTTGTTCCCATTCGGGAGGAACTGGGCGAAACCGGCGTGCTGATCGCCCTGGCCGCCACGGCACACCATGCGCTCGTCGACGGCGACGGGCGCTTGCCCGACCTGATCGTCGGCCACGGCGTGCTCGGGCGGCTGCTGGCGCGCATCGCGCAGGTGCTCGGCGCGCAGCCTGCGGTCTGGGAACGCAATGCCGAGCGAGCGCAGGGTGCGACCGGCTATCGGGTGCTGAATCCCGGCGACGACACGCGCCATGACTACTGCTGCATCGTCGATGTCAGCGGCGACCCGACGATCCTCGATTCACTGATCGCCCGCCTCGCGCCGGCCGGTGAGATCGTGCTGGCGGGCTTTTACGACCAGCCGCTGGCGTTCACGTTTCCGCCAGCCTTCATGCGCGAAACGAGGCTGCGCGTGGCCGCACAGTGGCGCGACTCGGATCTCGTCGCCGTGACACAGATGGCCGAGTCCGGTCGGCTTTCGCTGGATGGATTGATCACGCACCGACAGCCGGCGAGCGCGGCAGCCAGTGCATACCGCACGGCCTTCAGTGACCCGGCCTGCCTGAAGATGGTCCTCGACTGGAGAACATGCACATGAGTGCCTGCAGCAGCAACGCCGCGGGCACCGCCCGCATCGAGATCATGAAGGTGCAGCTGCGTGCGGAGGCGGCCATCGAGCCGGCACCGGTGCACACCTCCCCGGCGGCCAAGACCACGCAGATCATCGCGATCTACGGCAAGGGCGGCATCGGCAAGAGTTTCACGCTGGCCAACCTGAGCTACATGATGGCGCAGCAGGGCAAGAAGGTCCTGCTGATCGGCTGCGACCCGAAGAGCGACACGACCTCGCTGCTCTTCGGTGGCAAGGCCTGCCCGACCATCATCGAGACCAGCAGCAGGAAGAAGCTCGCCGGCGAAGCGGTCGCAATCGGCGACGTCTGCTTCAAGCGCGACGGTGTCTTCGCGATGGAACTCGGCGGCCCGGAAGTCGGGCGCGGCTGCGGTGGCCGCGGAATCATCCATGGCTTCGAGACGCTCGAGAAGCTCGGCTTCCATGACTGGGGCTTTGACTACGTGCTGCTCGACTTCCTGGGTGACGTCGTCTGCGGCGGCTTCGGCCTGCCGATCGCGCGCGACATGTGCCAGAAGGTCATCGTCGTCGGCAGCAACGACCTGCAGTCGCTGTACGTGGCCAACAATGTCTGCAGCGCGGTCGAGTATTTCCGCAAGCTCGGCGGCAATGTCGGCGTCGCGGGACTCGTCATCAACAAGGACGACGGCACTGGCGAGGCGCAGGCGTTTGCGAAGGAAGCCGGCATTCCCGTGCTGGCCGCCATTCCGGCGCACGAGGACATCCGTCGCAAGAGTGCCAACTACGAAATCATCGGACGGCCCGGCGGGCAGTGGGCCGCGGTGTTCGAGGAACTCGCGACCAACGTCGCCGCTGCGCCGCCGCTGCGGCCGAAGCCCCTGACGCAGGACGGACTGCTGGGACTTTTCTCCAGTGATGTCACCGGCCGCAATGTCGTGCTGGAACCCGCGACGACCTTCGACATGGTCGGCCGCCACGATGTCGTGAAGAAGTCGCTCGAAGTGGTCTACGACGCGGTCTGACCGAACGAGCCGAGATGAACGCGCGCACTCCACCTGACGCCCTGCTTGCCGGCGAGTCCGCGACCGGCGAGGTCGTCTACGACGACGCGGCGCGCACGCCGATGGCCAATGATGGCGACGTCACTGCAGCGCCGCGCGTGATCCCGATCCACACCGCAGCGACGCAGACCGACGGCCTGGGGTGCCACGCCGGCAAGGACGAATTGAAGCGCGCGGCGGCTGCGGCCGGCGCCAGCGAACTGCTCGATCGCTACGCGGCCGACTATCCGCCAGGGCCGCACGATCAGCCGCAGAGCATGTGCCCGGCCTTCGGGTCGCTGCGCGTGGGCCTGCGCATGCGGCGCACGGCGACGATCCTGTCGGGCTCGGCGTGCTGCGTCTACGGACTGACCTTCACCTCGCACTTCTACGGCGCGCGCCGCTCGGTCGGCTACGTGCCGTTCAATTCCGAGACGCTCGTCACCGGCAAGCTTTTCGAAGACATCCGCGAGGCCGTCTACAAGATGGCCGACCCGGCGAAGTACGACACGATCATCGTCACCAACCTGTGCGTGCCGACCGCCTCCGGCGTGCCGCTGCGGCTGCTGCCGAAAGAGATCAACGGTGTGCGCATCGTCGGCATCGACGTGCCGGGCTTCGGCGTGCCGACGCATGCGGAAGCCAAGGACGTGCTGGCCGGAGCGATGCTCGCCTATGCACGCGGTGAGGCCGAGGCCGGTCCGGTGGCGGCGCCGCGCAACGGACTGACGGGAAAGCCCACCGTCACGCTGCTCGGCGAGATGTTCCCGGCCGACCCGGTCGGCATCGGCATGATGCTCGAGCCGCTGGGACTCGCCGCTGGCCCGGTCGTGCCGACACGCGAGTGGCGCGAGCTCTACTCGGCGCTCGACTGCGCCGCGGTCGCCGCGATCCACCCCTTCTACACCGCGTCGGTGCGCGAGTTCGAGGCCGCGGGGCGCAGCGTCGTCGGTTCGGCACCGGTCGGGCACGACGGCACCGCCGCGTGGCTCGACGCGATCGGCGCGGCGTGCGGCGTTGCGCAGGCCCAGGTCGACACCGTGAAGAACCGGCTGCTGCCGGGCATCCGCGGGGCGCTCGCGAAGCTGCCGATCAAGGGCCGCATCACGCTGTCGGGCTACGAAGGCTCGGAACTGCTGGTCGCACGACTGCTGGTCGAGTCCGGCGCCGACCTGCGCTACGTGGGCACGGCGTGCCCGCGCACGAAGTGGTCGGAGCCCGACCGCGAGTGGCTCGACGCGCACGGCGTGCAGGTCACCTACCGCGCGTCGCTCGAGCAGGACCTCGCCGCGTTCGAGGAGTTCAAGCCGGATCTTGCGATCGGAACCACGCCGGTCGTGCAGCACGCGAAGCAGAAGGCGACCCCGGCGCTCTACTTCACCAACCTGATCTCGGCGCGCCCGCTGATGGGACCCGCCGGTGCGGGCTCGCTGGCGCAGGTGATCAATGCGGCACTGGCCAGCCAGGGCCGCTTCGACACGATGAAGGAATTCTTCGGCGATGTCGGCCAGGGCGCGAGCGCAGGCGTCTGGCACGACGTCAACAGTGTGCCCGTCGATCGCCCCGAGTTCCGCTCGTACTACAGGCGGCAGCTCGAGAAGGCCGCGAAGAAGCGCAAGTCCGAGGAGATGATCTGATGCTGGTCATCGACCACGATCGCGCCGGCGGCTACTGGGGAGCCGTGTACGCCTTCACGGCGATCAAGGGCCTGCAGGTCATCATCGATGGCCCGGTCGGCTGCGAGAACCTGCCGGTGACCTCGGTGCTGCACTACACCGACGCGCTGCCGCCGCACGAGTTGCCGATCGTCGTCACCGGGCTGGGCGAAGAGGAACTCGGCCAGCACGGCACCGAAGGCGCGATGAAGCGCGCGCACAGGACACTCGATCCTGAACTGCCGGCGGTCGTGGTCACGGGTTCGATCGCCGAGATGATCGGCGGCGGCGTGACGCCCGAGGGCACCAATATCCAGCGCTTCCTGCCGCGCACCATCGACGAAGACCAGTGGCAGAGCGCCGATCGGGCGCTCTTCTGGCTGTGGAGCGAGTACGGCCTGCGCAAGATCCCCGAGCGCAAGCGCAAGGACGGGGAAAAGCCGCGCGTCAACATCATCGGCCCGATCTACGGCACCTTCAACATGCCGAGCGACCTGGCCGAGATCAAGCGCCTGGTCGAAGGCATCGGCGCCGAGATCAACATGGTGTTCCCGCTTGGCTCGCACCTGGCTGACGTGCAGAAGCTCGCCGACGCCGACGTCAACATCTGCATGTATCGCGAGTTCGGCCGCATGCTGTGCGAAGCGCTCGAACGGCCCGTACCTGCAGGCGCCGATCGGTCTGCACTCGACGACCAGGTTCCTGCGCACGCTGGGCGAGTTGACGGGGCTGGATCCCGAACCCTTCATCGAGCGCGAGAAGCACTCGACGATCAAGCCGCTGTGGGATCTCTGGCGCTCGGTCACGCAGGACTTCTTCGGCACCGCGAGCTTCGCCATCGTCGCCAACGAGACCTACGCGCGCGGCGTGCGCCACTTCCTCGAGACCGAGATGGGGCTGCCCTGCACCTTCTCGTTCGCGCGCAGTGCGGGCGTCAAGCCGGACAACGAGGCCGTACGCGAGGCGGTGAAGACGAAGACGCCGCTGGTGCTGTTCGGCTCGTACAACGAGCGCATGTACCTCGCCGAGATCGGCGGACGCGCGAGCTACATCCCGGCGTCATTCCCCGGCGCGCTGATCCGGCGCCATACCGGTACGCCCTACATGGGCTACTCCGGCGCGACCTACCTGGTGCAGGAAGTGTGCAATTCGCTCTTCGATGCGCTGTTCCACATCCTGCCGCTCGCCAGCGACATGGATCGCATCGACGCGACGCCGGCCCGCGCGGCCGGACGCGTGGATGCCACGCCGTGGGACGAAGAAGCGCAACTGCTGCTCGACGAGCTGCTCGAAAAGGAACCGGTGCTGGTTCGCATCTCCGCTGCGAAGCGGCTGCGCGATCGCGCCGAGGCCTCCGCACGCGCGGCGGGCGAAGCACGCGTCACGGTCGAGCGGGTGTCACGTGCGGCCGCGCTGAAAGAGCACGCATGAACGGTCGGTCCGACGCCAGCCACGCGATGGCCCGCCTCCAACATGCCCGGTCACCGGGCGAACGGCTCGACATGGCTTGCCCATGGCGACCTCAGCCGCGCGGGGTGGGCGCGGCATTCGGCCTAAGACTTCCTAGGAGGTACCACATATATGGCTGACGAAAGGAAAGGCTCGTTATCTGGCCTGACGGAGAACGAAGCGAGGGAGTTTCATGGCGTGTTCATGACGAGCTTCATCGGCTTCACTGTCATCGCCATCATCGCCCACGTTCTTGCCTGGAGCTGGCGTCCCTGGTTGTAGACGCTGCCAAAGGAGCTCAACGATGTCACACACCCATCGAGACCTGCTCAGAGAAGTTCCGGGGTCCCCGTCCGCGGGTTACTTCGTCATTTTTCTGGTGAGTTTTACCGTGTTTCTTGCGGTCGCACTGGCCGCCGGAATCGCGGGGCTGCAGTGGCGTCAATGGTTCCCAGGCGCCGAAGGCGACTCTTCGTTGTTCACGGGCGTGAAGCATGCGGTCTACAGCTTCATGTCCCACCTCACATGACTAAGGAGGACATCTCACATGTGGAGAATCTGGCTCTTATTTGATCCGCGCAGGACCCTGATTGCGCTTTTCACGTTCCTGTTCGCGCTGGCTCTGCTGATTCACTTCATCCTGTTGAGCACCAACAAGTACAACTGGATCGAAGGGGCTCGGGCCAAGCCGATGGCGACGCAGATGGCGCCCGTCCCGCCGCCGCAAAAGTAGAAGCAAAACGCGGAGTGCCGCGGGCGGGGCGTGACAACCCGCCTGCGACACACGCAAAGACGTCGACGCCTTCGTGCAGTCGACGCAGCGGTTGTGAGAGGAGAACCGGCGATGGCCATGCTTAGCTTTGAAAGAAAGTACCGTGTCCGCGGGGGAACGCTGCTCGGCGGAGACCTGTTCGACTTCTGGGTGGGGCCGTTTTACGTCGGCTTCTTCGGAGTCACCACCATCTTCTTCTCGGTCCTGGGGACGGCGCTGATCGTCTACGGCGCATCGCAGGGTCCGACCTGGAACATCTGGCGCATCAGCATTGCGCCGCCCGACCTGAGCTACGGCCTGGGCCTGGCTCCGCTGCTCGAAGGAGGGCTCTGGCAGATCATCACGGTGTGCGCGATCGGTGCCTTCGTGTCATGGGCGCTGCGCGAGGTCGAGATCTGCCGCAAGCTCGGCATCGGCTATCACGTGCCATTCGCTTTCAGCGTGGCGATCTTCGCCTACATCACGCTGGTCGTGATCCGGCCGCTGCTGCTGGGCGCCTGGGGACATGGCTTCCCGTACGGGATCTTCAGCCACCTCGACTGGGTGTCGAACGTCGGCTACCAGTACCTGAACTTCCACTACAACCCGGCGCACATGATCGCGGTGAGCTTCTTCTTCACCACGACGCTGGCGCTCGCGCTGCACGGCTCGCTGATCCTGTCGGCCACCAACCCGAAGAAGGGAGAGCGCGTCAAGGCGCCGGAGCACGAGAACGCGTACTTCCGCGACATCGTCGGCTACTCGATCGGCTCGCTTGGCATCCATCGCCTCGGTCTCTTCCTGGCGCTGTCGGCCGGCTTCTGGAGCGCGGTCTGCATCGTCATCAGTGGACCGTTCTGGACCCGCGGCTGGCCCGAGTGGTGGGGCTGGTGGCTGAAGCTGCCCATCTGGAGCCAGTGAAGGAGACCAACCATGGCTGAATACCAAAACATCTTCACGCGCGTTCAGGTCCGAGCCGCTCCGCA
This sequence comes from uncultured beta proteobacterium, assembly GCA_963780715.1. GTDB lineage: Bacteria > Pseudomonadota > Gammaproteobacteria > Burkholderiales > Burkholderiaceae_F > JALORV01. The sequence goes on along the minus strand of CAWADK010000004.1, from coordinate 6,325 downwards.
CCTGGGCGTGGCGATTCCCGCCGGCGCGTGGTCGCGCGGCAAGGACACCTGGTTCTCCTACTGGCTAGGCAAGATCGGCGACGCACAGATCGGGCCGTTCTACCTCGGCTTCACGGGACTGGCATCGCTCATCTGCGGCTTCATCGCGATCGAGATCATCGGGCTCAACATGTGGGCGTCGGTGAACTGGGATCCGGTGCAGTTCGTGCGGCAGCTGCCGTGGCTTGCGCTCGAGCCGCCAGGACCGCAATGGGGCCTGTCGATCCCGCCGTTGAATGAAGGCGGCTGGTGGCTGATGGCCGGCTTCTTCCTGACCGCGTCGATCATGCTCTGGTGGGTGCGCACCTACCGCCGCGCGCGCGCGTTGGGCCTCGGCACGCACGTGGCCTGGGCGTTTCTCTCGGCGATCTGGCTGTACCTCGTGCTCGGCTTCATCCGCCCGGTAATGATGGGCAGCTGGTCCGAGGCGGTGCCGTTCGGGATCTTTCCGCATCTCGACTGGACCGCGGCGTTCTCACTGCGCTACGGCAACCTCTTTTACAACCCGTTCCACGCGCTGTCGATCGCGTTCCTGTACGGCTCGACGCTGCTGTTCGCGATGCATGCCGGGACGATCCTGGCGGTCAGCCGCTTCGGCGGCGAGCGCGAGATCGAGCAGGTCGTCGACCGCGGCACGGCGTCGGAGCGCGCAGCGCTCTTCTGGCGCTGGACGATGGGATTCAACGCGACGATGGAATCGATCCACCGCTGGGCATGGTGGTTCGCCGTCCTGACCACGCTGACCGGCGGCATCGGCATCCTGCTGACGGGCACGGTCGTGGACAACTGGTACCTCTGGGCCGTGAAGCACGGAGTGGCGCCGCCGTATCCGGATGTGTTCCCGGCGGTGATCGATCCGGCAGTGGTGGCACCGAAGTGAAATCGCTCGCGCTGTTGCTGCTGGCGCTGATGGCTGTCGCCGCGGCCGGAGCCGCGGTCATGACCGACGCGCTTTCCACAGCGCCCGAACCGACGCAGCGCGTTGCGCCCCGCAGCGCGCAGACCGGGCCGGCGACCGAGCGGTCCGCCGACACCGCAATCGCTTTCGCGCGTGCCGCCGCAGTGGCGGTGGTGCAGGAGAAATCGTCATGAATGGATTGAGGTCGCATACGCTGGGCATGCTCGCGCTGACGGCGGTGGTGTTGGCAACGGGCTGCGAACGGCCCCCGGTGGAGTCGATACAGCGCGGCTACCGCGGGACGGGCATGGTGCAGATCTTCAATCCGCGCACGCAGGCCGTGGTACTCGACAGCAATGTGGCGCCCGAGCCGACCCCCGCCGTACCGCCGGGCGGCCCTCTCGCGAAAGATGTCTACAAGAACGTCAAGGTGCTGACGGATCTCGACGTGGGTGCCTTCACGCGGCTGATGGTCGCGATGACAGCGTGGGTTTCACCCGAGCAGGGATGCAACTACTGCCATGCGGAGGGCAATTTCGAGTCCGACGACGTCTACACCAAGATCGTCTCGCGCCGCATGCTGCAGATGAACCGGCATATCAACCAGGACTGGCAGAACCATGTCGCGCAGACCGGCGTCACCTGCTACACCTGCCATCGTGGACAGCCCGTACCCAGCCATATGTGGTTCGCGAACCCCGGCCCGCCGCAAGCGGCCGGACTGACGCGCGGGCGTGCGGGACAGAACGCGCCCGCCGTGTCCGTCGGGCTGACATCGCTGCCTTACGACCCGTTCACGCCGTACCTGCTCGAGAAGCGGCCGATCCGCGTCCAGACAGCCGGCGCGCTGCCGGACCCGAAGTCCGTTGGCGGCATCATGCACGCCGAGTGGACGTACGGGCTGATGCATCACTTCTCGGACGCGCTCGGCGTGAACTGCACCTACTGCCACAACACGCGCTCGTTCGCGTCGTGGGAGGGTCCGGCGCAGCGTGTGACGGCCTATCACGGCATCGACATGGTGCGCGATCTCAACGCCAACTACCTGTCGCCACTGCAGGCGACGTATCCGGCGCAGCGGCTCGGACCACTGGGCGACGCACCGAAGGCAAACTGTGCCACCTGCCACCAGGGCCTGTTCAAGCCGGTCAATGGCGCGGCGATGCTGAAGGACTATCCGGCGCTCGCGAAGGTGGCCCTGCCGGTGGTCGAGGTCCCGACACCCGCACCCGTGGTGCAGGGCGATCTGGTCATCATCTTCTTCGCAGTGGGTTCGTTCAACCTGCACGATGCTGCGCCCCAGTCGCTCGAGTCACTGGTCGCGAAGCTCAAGACCAATCCCAGGGCGCGCGCGACGATCTCGGGCTATCACTCGGCCACCGGCGACACCGCCTCGAACCAGGAACTCGCGAAGAACCGTGCGCTCGCGGTGCAGGGCGCGCTGAAGAACGCCGGCATTGCCGACAACCGCGTCGTGCTCGAGAAGCCGATCGTCGTGCAGGCCAACATCGCCGGCGAGGATCCGACCGCGCGTCGCGTCGAGGTCACGGTCAAGTGACATAGCGCGGCAGCCAGTCGCTGCCGCGCAGTCCTGCCCTCTGCACCTCCCCCTGGGGTGGGCCGCTCTCCAAAGGAGCGGCCATTTTTTTGACCGGCAGCAGCGGTAAAGTCGCTGCCGCCTGCAGCGACTCAAGCGACGAGATGCACTCGCGAGCGCAGGTGCTCCGCCCCCAGCCGTCCGGCGATCGCTGCCGCGACACTCTCTCGATTCAGGCGGGCATCGTGCAGCGCCTCGTCGCGCGTACCGTGCTCGATCGGCCGGTCCGGCAGGCCCAGCATCAGTAGATCCACACCGGTGCGATTTGCGGACAGGCATTCGGCGACGGCACTGCCGGCGCCGCCGGCGATCGCGCTTTCCTCCAGAGTCACCAGCAGATCGTGCGTGCGCGCAGCGCGCAGCACGGCCTCGACGTCGAGCGGCTTCACAAAGCGCATGTTGACGACGGTGGCATCGATCTCCTCGCCGACGGCGAGCGCGGTACCCAGCATCGATCCGAAGGCCAGCAGCGCGACGCGCTGTCCGTGCCGCCGCGGCTCCGCCTTGCCCAGTGGCAGCATGCGCGGCGCGGCGTCGGGCTCGAAGGCGCCGGCCGCGGTGCGCGGATAGCGCACGGCGACCGGACCGTCGTGAGCGAGTCCGGTCTGCAACATGTCGCGCAGCTCGTTCCCGTCGCTCGGCGTCATCACAACCATGTCGGGGACGCAGCGCAGGTAAGTGAGGTCGAGGCTGCCGTTGTGCGTCGCGCCGTCGGGACCGACCAGGCCTGCGCGATCGATGGCGAACAGGACCGGCAGCCTCTGCAGGGCGACGTCGTGCACCAGCTGGTCGAAGGCACGCTGCAGGAACGTCGAGTAGATGGCGACGACCGGCCGCAGTCCCTGCGTTGCCAGGCCGGCGGCGAACGTGACGCTGTGCTGTTCGGCAATGCCGACGTCGAAGTAGCGGTCCGGGAAGCGTTGCGCATACTTCACCAGGCCCGAGCCTTCGCGCATCGCCGGCGTAACGGCGACGACACGCTCGTCGCGCTCCGCCGCGGCGCAGAGCCAGTGACCGAAGACGTCCGTATAAGTCACCGCAGCCGGTGCCGCCGGCGCTGTGCCCTGCAGCGGATCGAACGGCGTGACGGCGTGGTACTTGATCGGCTCGGCGGCGGCGCGAGAGTAGCCATGGCCCTTGTGAGTCACGATGTGCAGCAGCCGCGGACCTCTGGCATCGCGCATGGCGATGAGGGCCGTGACGAGCTGCGGAACGTCGTGGCCGTCGAGCGGTCCCGAGTACTGAAACCCGAGCTGCTCGAACATCGTCGCCGGTCGTAGCGTCGCCCTGTCGCCGATGTCATCGGGCGACGCACTGCGGATCAGCGCCTTGCAGTAATCCGACAGTGCGCCGACGTTCGGTGAAATCGACATCTGATTGTCGTTCAGCACGACGAGCAGGTCGGCATCGGTGGCGCCGGCATGGTTCAGCGCCTCGTAAGCGAGGCCGGCGGTCATGCCGCCGTCACCGATCACTGCGACGGCGCGCGCATCGCGCCCGAGGCGCGCATTGGCGACGGCCATGCCAAGTGCCGCGCTGATCGACGTGCTCGAGTGGCCAGCACCGAAGGCGTCGTAGTCGCTCTCGTCGCGGCGCAGGAACCCTGACAGTCCGCCGCGTTTGCGGATGGTTGGCAATCTGTCGCGCCGGCCCGTGAGGATCTTGTGCGGATAGCACTGGTGTCCGACGTCCCACACGATGGCGTCGTGCGGTGTCTCGAACACGTAGTGCAATGCCACCGTCAGTTCGACGGTGCCGAGCCCCGCGGCGAAGTGGCCGCCGCTCGTCGCGACGCTCTCGATCAGATGGGCGCGCACTTCATTGGCAAGTGCCGGCAGTTGCGCCGCGCTCAACCTGCGGACGTCGGCCGGCGAGTCGATCGCGGCCAGCAGCGGCCGCGCGTCGGTCTGGGCCGCCGCACGCTTCAGGGCCTCGCGCGAGGCGGCCAGCGAGCGCGGATCGAGCGGCGCGTTCATGGTTCGACCTTCACGACCACGACGGCCGCATGGCGTGGTGCCGCAAGGCCCGTTGCCTCATCACGCTGGCGCGACTTCGTGCCCCATTGCCACAGCGCGTCCAGCGGCACCGGCAGGACCAGGAACAGATGCTCGAGCGCCGCCAGGCCCAGAAGCGTGGCCAGAAGCAGGCGCGCCGTCACCTGGAACGGCTCCGCGCCCGGCACGAGCGCCATCCACGCCAGCAGGACCGCAAGGCCGCCCGAGCCGATGACGGAGATCGGCAGCAGCGGATTCATCGCGCGCCGACGGAAGTAGCCCTTGAGGTAATGCAGGTGCTCCGGCAGCAGTGACTCGCCGAGATTGCGCACGCCAAGGAAGAGATTCAGCTTGGCGCTCTGGCGCATCACCCATAGCGTGAGATAGGTCCACGCGCCAACCTGGTTGACGCCGTCCCAGGTCAGTGCGAACACGAGGACTCCGCCGGCGATGAGTGCCAGCTCGTGATGCAGGATCGCGTGCACTCCGTGCAGGAAGTGGCGCCAGCCGCGGCAGTTCGGTGCGCAGGGGTGCTTGCGTGGTCCTGTAAGAAAGCCCATCAGGAAGGCCATCTCCTGCCAGGCCCAGACCACAAGCGCGCAAACGAAGGCGAGGTAGGCGCCGGCGGGTGTCGCGCTCTGACTCGTCAACGCGAGACCCAGGAGCGCAGGCAGTGCCAGCAGGCTGGCCGACATCATGCTGTGACGGTACGTCGAGCGCGGCAGGCCATCGAGATACAGGATCGCGCCGGTGGCGAACCACCAGGCAAACAGCGCAGCGAGCACCGGCAGCGCGATCGTCGTCATGACGGCTTACCAGGCCGGAGCCATGCGGACCTGTTGCGGAAGCTCGTTCGGGACCGTCGGCAGCAGGTACAGCCGCGCGAACGTCGCAGCCGCCGCGAGGCCGTAGCCGGCGCGCTTGACCGCGCCGACGAGACCGCCCTGCTGCTTGGCGCGCTCCATCTCCTGTGCCAGGCGGAACAAGCGGTCCATGCCGGCCCGGAACACCGGATGATCGATGTCGAGCGTCAGCGGGAACACCTGTTTGCTGATTTCGCTGGTGATGCGAAACACCGTGTAGTCATACTCAGTGGACTCGAGTCCCATCGCGTCGTGCAGCATCGGACGCATGTGGTCGCGCACGTACATCGTCGCGTACACCGCCAGCAGGAAGAAGCGGATCCACAACCGGTTGCCGCCGGTGAGCAGGCCGGGGTTCGCACGCATGATCAGCGCGAACGACTCGCCATGGCGGAACTCGTCGTTGCACCAGCGCTCGAACCAGCGAAAGATCGGATGAAAGCGCTTGTCGGGATGGCGCTCGAGCTGCCGGAAGATCGTGATGTAGCGCGCGTAGCCGATCTTTTCCGACAGGTAAGTGGCGTAGAAGATGTACTTCGGCTTGAAGTACGTGTACTTCTTCGTGCGTTTCAGCCCGCCGAGGTCGACTCCAAGTCCGTAGTCCTTCAGCGACTGGTTGATGAAGCCGGCGTGGCGGCTCTCGTCGCGTGCCATGTAGCCCATCAACGCCTTGATGTCGGGGTTGCTGACGTTCTTCTTGATTTCGTTGTAGAGCACGCAGCCCGAGAATTCGGAAGTGATCGAGCTGATCAGGAAGTCGATGAACTCCTGCTTCAGCGCCGGCGGCAGTTCGCGGATCTCGGCCGCGAACTCGGCCGTGCGCTGGAAGTGGTCGTGGTTGTTGTCGCCCTCGTACTCGCCGAGCATGGCATCCCATTCGGCGCGCAGTGGCGACACGTCGATGCGGTCCATCGCCGCGAAGTCGGTCGTGTAG
>CAWADK010000003.1:0-61539 GCA_963780715.1 uncultured beta proteobacterium | reverse complement strand
GATCTACGCGCCCGCCTTCGCGCCCCGCCCGCGTGTAATCCACCCACGCGGGGCGTCGTGGCGGCAATACGGCGCACCTGTTCAGCAGGCCGACTACTGGGTCCGCCAGGGCACGCCAAGCACCACAAGGGTAAGCGCTATCGGTAAACCCGGTCCGCCACGGTCCCGCTATGCTTGCCCCCGCACTCACCGGCGGGGGCCTTTATGCGCATAGAAGGACAGAGTTCGAACGTCGAGGATCGGCGTGGCATGTCGAGAGGCGGCCGCGGCATCGTCGGCGGCGGGATCGGGATGATCATCCTCGTCGTTGTCGGGATGTTCTTCGGCATCGACCCACGCGTCATCCTGGGCCTAGCAGGTACCGTCCAGACCGTGCAGCAGCAGGTCGCGCCTCAGAAAGTGGAAGGCGCGAAGGGGCCGCTCAGCGACGACATGGGTCGCTTCGTCGCAGGCGTGCTGGCCGACACCGAGAAGACCTGGGGCACGCTCTTCCAGCAGCTCGGTCGCCAATATCAGGACCCGACCCTGGTGCTCTTCACCGGCGCTACGCCCACCGCGTGCGGAACCGGCCAGGCGGCGATGGGCCCGTTTTACTGTCCGCTCGACCAGAAGGTCTACATCGATCTCGCCTTCTATCAACAGCTGCGCGACCGCTTCAAGGCGCCGGGTGACTTCGCCCAGGCCTATGTGATCGCGCATGAGATCGGCCATCACGTGCAGAACCAGCTCGGGATCATGCAGAAGATGGACGCCTTCCGGCAGCGGATGAGCGAGACGCAGTACAACGCGCTGTCGGTCCGGCTCGAACTACAGGCCGACTGCTTCGCCGGCGTGTGGGCGCACCACGCGCAGAACCGCAACCTGCTCGAGGCCGGCGACGTCGAAGAGGCCATGCGCGCAGCTTCGGCGATCGGCGACGACACGATTCAGCGGCGCACGCAGGGCCGCATCGTGCCGGACAGCTTCACGCACGGAAGCTCGGAGCAGCGCATGCGCTGGTTCATGACCGGCATGAAGAGCGGCCAGATTTCAGCGTGCAACACGTTTGAAGGCAACCAGATCTAGCTGGCGCGGAACCGCAGTCCGGTCCGCGGCTGGATGCAGCGGAACGCGCGGTCGACCGCGCTTGCACAGCCCTCTCGCTCCCGCGTGCATCCGGTGCTGACACTGCGCCTGGCCGCATGACACTGCGCGACCTGGCGGCGCTCGCGGCCCTGTCGATCGGGATCGTCGGCGCCGCGTCGGCCTGGCTCGATCGGCCTGCCACGGTCCGTGTCGCGCCGGGCCGGACCGACGCCGGCGCCTTCATCGTTCGCAAGCTCGATACCGCAGAGCCGATCTCGGCCGCCGACGGCAGCACCTTGCTTCCGGTCGCCGATTTCGAAGTTCGCGGACGTGCGCTCAACGTGGAGCGCTTCAAGCCCTACCAGTCGCTCGCCAACTGGGTGCCCGGCCTGCGACCATCGACGCACGACATCGGCCTCGGCTTCGGGCCGATGAGCGACACCGCAAACGTCGATCGATTCCGCTTTTCGCACGAAGGCGCCAGCAACGGCCTGCGCGCGTTGTTCGCTCGCCCGCGCGACGCGATGACCCAGCAGGAATTCGAGCATCTGGCTCCCTACATCACCAATGTCCACGTCATCCCGGCGACGACGGCCGTTTATGACCAGTTGCGCCGGGTGCGCATCGGTGAGCTGTTGACACTGCGCGGCAAGCTGGTCAACGTCCGAGACGCCCAGGGTCGGACTGCGTCGACATCGTTGACGGCGGGTGACCGCGACTGTGAAATCCTGTGGCTGGAGGAACTCCGGCGCGCGCCCTTGTAAAGGAGCACCGATGACGCTGTTCGAGTGGCTGGCGGCCGTATGCGTGGAGCTCGGCTGGAACGTGATGCGCTCGCACGAGATGCTCGACGAGACGCGCTGGTCCGATTTGTACGAGCAGGGCGTGAGTCCAGCGGCGGCGGCGCGCCGCGCCCGCGCTGAAGGCTGGCTCGGCGACTAGGAGAGAACAGGCAGCGTCACACGGAACACGCTTCCTCCGCCCGTGCGCGGCAGGCAGTGCACGCGCCCGCCGTGCTGGAGTGCGATCTGCCGCACCAGCGAAAGGCCAAGGCCTACTCCGCCGCTCGACTCGCGGGCGCCGCGGGCGCGATAAAACGGCTCGAAGACGCGCTCGCGTTCGCTCTCGTCAATTCCAGGCCCGCGGTCGAGCACGTCGAGTTCACATGCGCCCGGCACGCCGCGAAGGACGACTTCTGCCTGGCCCCCACCGTAACGCAGCGCATTTTCGATCAGGTTGCGCACCAGTCGCTGCAGCAGGCGCGCGTTACCGCGAACCTGTGCCGGCACAGCTTCCAGACCGGCCCCGACGCGCGCACATTCCTCGGCCACGACCGCAGTGAAGTCGACCGCTTCGAACTCCGGTGCCGCGCCACCTTCCAGCCGACTGGCGAGGAGGATCTCGTCGATCAACTGATCGAGTTCAGCGATGTCGCGCGCGAGCTCATCGCGCCGTGCCGCCGACGGATCGGTGGTCAGCAGTTCCACGCCAAGCCGGATGCGCGCGAGCGGAGACCTGAGTTCGTGCGATGCATTCGCCAGCAGTGACTTGTGCGCGCCGACCAGATTTTCGATGCGAGCCGCCGCATCGTTGAACGTCGAAGCCAGCTGCGCGACTTCGTCATGCCCTTCGACCACGACACGGGTGGCCAGATTGCCCGCGCCCCATGCGGTCACGCCAGCCTGCAGCCGCTCGAGACGGCGAGTGAGGCGGCGCACGACCGGGAAGGCTCCCACTCCAACGCCAAGCGCAATCAAGGCGAACGTCAGCACCGGTCCGGGCGGCGGCGGCCGGCTGGGCCGCAACATCAACAGTTCGCGGCCGTCAGGCAGCGCCAGGGCCAGTGCCGGGCCGCGCGGAGTCATCACATGGTGTTCAGGTTCACCCTCCCGTCGCGGCAGTGCCACGAGGTCGTCGCGCGTCGCGGCGAGCAAGGCACCGTCGCGATCGTAGAGCGCAAGGTCAGCGCCGAGCCGGCGTTGCCAGCGATCGAGCGCCGCCTGCTGCTCGGCCCGCGTCGCCTCCGGAGGAGGAAGTACTTCGCTCGCCAGTTCGGCAAAGCCGGTCACATTGGGCGGGTGCGGTCGTTCGCCGAGCAGCCGCCACGCCGCCGTCGCGAGCAGTGCGAACAGCACGACCGTGGCCAGGATCGCCAGCCAGATCTTCCAGTAGAGCCGATGCCGTCCGAGGCCGGGCGTGCGGTTCACCGGACTACCCTCCGCGCAACGCGGTGCGGGACAAGCGCTTCGGAGCGGCCGTGAGCGCTCACGCGACGTCCTGCGATCGCGCGAACACATAGCCCGCGCCACGCACGGTGATGATGCGCGTCGGATGGCGCGGATCGTCCTCGATGGCGGCGCGGATGCGCGCAATGTGCACGTCGATCGACCGATCGAAGGCTTCGAGCGCTTCACCGCGCACGAGGTCCATCAGTTGTTCGCGCGTCAGCACGCGCCCGGCACGTTCCGCAAGCGCGACCAGAATTTCGAACTGGTGTGATGTCAACGCCCGCGCCTCGCCATCGACCCGCACAAGGCGCGCGTTGCGATCGATCTCAAGCCGGCCGAAGCGCAGCGCCGAATCCGCAGGCGCACCACCGGCCCGGCGCAGCAGCGCCTTGATGCGCGCCTGGAGTTCGCGCGGCTCGAAAGGCTTGGGCAGGTAATCGTCGGCGCCGATTTCGAGTCCGATGACGCGATCGATCGGATCTCCCTTGGCAGTCAGCATCAGGACCGGGATGCCGACTCCGTCGGCGCGCAGCCGGCGGCATACATCCAGACCGTCGCCGTCGGGCAGCATCAGATCGAGGATCAGGAGTTCAGCCGGACGCGTTCGTAGCGCCGCGACACCGGTCGCGACATCGCCGGCGATCTCGACCGCGAAGCCGGACGCGGCAAGATAGTCGCGCACCATGGTCGCCAGGCGCGCGTCATCGTCGATCATTAACAGACGCTGCATATGGCGACTTTAAGACAGGAAAGAAGTGCCGCGGCCACCGATGAACGCCGGTTCGGTGGAGGGGGCCGCCGGAATTCTGGGGGACGGGGCCGCGGCGGGGGACGGTGCAGTTATTTCGGTGGCGGCATCCTGCGCTGCCGGCGCTCGACGAGCTTGGCGCGCTGTTCAGGCGTCAGCACTTTGGCGCCTTCGATCATCGCCGCCAGCATGCGACGCGATGCAGCCTCGCCGAGCTTCATCTGCTCGGCCCGCAGCTTCTCGAGGGCGGCGGCATCGATGGTCGGCGCGGCGAAGAGTTGCAGCGATTCGCGCCGGAGCTTCATGTGCTGTTCGCGGTTGGACTCCATATCGGTTGCAACACCCTTGGCGATCGCCACGATGCGCTCACGCTGCTCGGGCGTGACATCGATATCGGCCAGCATGAACGCAACCATCGCCTCGATCCGCTTGCCCATCGAGGCTGGATCCATCGGGCCCATCGGACCCATGCCGCCGTGCCAGCCGCCCGGACCGTGGTGTCCGAAACCCATCGGGCCGGCATGGGCCTCGCGTTGCATAGATGCCGCGCCGAGGGCCGCCACGCTCACAGCTGCCAGCCCGGCGAGCGCCCGGCGTCGACCCGTGCGCGGCTCGGTGGACACGCTTTCCGCGTGCATTTCGCTCAGTTCGTTCTTTTCCATCGTGTGATCCCTTACGCAGTCGTTCCTGGCACGGAACGAACGGTACCGAGCCTGCATTGCTGCCGTTCGCTGAGCTTGTAAAGATATGTAAGCGCGGCGCCGCCCGCTTCCGGGGCGGCCCGTCCGCCGCTCACTTCAACGTGGCCAGGTACTCGACCAGCGCCGCCAGTTCCGGGGCATCGGCGGCGCGCGACTTCAGGCGCACGACCGTGGTCGGCAGCCGGCCCTGCGCCTCTCCGGCACCGACCGCCCAGGCCCGAATCGCGTCGGCATCGCGGCGTCTGCCGACGCCATCGAGAGGACGAGTCGGGTTACCGATGCCACCGATCGAATGGCATGTCGCACAGCCCAGATGCTCGAACGCCCGCCGGCCGGCCACGGCGCGAACTTCCTCCATGGCTGCTGACGACGGTGCGGGAGCTGACACCAGCGTCGCGTTGCGCAGCCACGCGAACAGCGCGGCCAGTACCACGACCGCGATCGCGGTGATGGCGGCGAGCCAGCGGGCACGGACCTCACGGCGCATCGGTCATACCCAGTCGAAGATCTCGGAATGAACCCGCTCGGCCGGTACGCCGAGATGCGCCAGCGCAACTTCTGCCACATGCGTCATCGGCGTCGGCCCACAGACAAAGTACTCGAGCTTTGCACGCGTCGCCGGCAGGTGCCGTGCGAATAGTTCCTCAGTAATCAGCCCCCGTTCGCCCTCCCAATCGGCGGGCGGCTCCTGCAGGATATGGATCAGCCGCAGCGGCAGCACTTGCGCCAGGCGCTCGAGTTCCTCGCGAAAGGCCGCGCGATCCCACGTCCGGTTGCCATAGAACATCCAGAGCGGTCGTCGATCCGCCCGGTCCGCCAGCGTACGCAGCATCGACAGCGCCGGCGCGATGCCGATGCCACCCACGATGAAGACATAGCCTTCCGCGTCAGGCCGCAGATCGACTCCAAAGGTGCCATAGGGTGCATCGACCCATGCGACCTCGCCCTTGCGTACGGTCCCGACGGTCGACGTGAAATCCCCGAGCGCTTTGATCGACAGCTCGATCTTGTCGTTGTGCTCCGCGCTGGAGGCGATGGAAAACGGGTGCTCGCGCATTGCATACGGCGAGGCGCGCAGCGTGAGCCAGGCGAACTGCCCGGGCGCGAACTGCAGGCCCTTGTGGTCGTCGGGCTCGAGCGTCAGGGTATGGACCTGACCGCGCTCCGGCCGGACATCGACCACGCGCCACGGGCGCCGCGCCAGCCGTCCCGGGCGAACCAGGCGCACGTAGCCGATGACGCCGAGCCAGAAAGCTCCATACATGGCCCACAGCCCCTGTTTCCAGCCGCCATCGAGGTAGTTCGCCGCGCCGAGCAGATGCCAGATCGCCAGCGCGAAGGCGACCGTCGAGAGCGCTGCATGCACGCGCCGCCAGAGGTCGTACTCGAACCCGAGCAACTTGCGCGCGAGCGAGGACACCACGAGCAGGACGAAGAGACCCAACGCTATGCGGCCCGCCGTCATGTGGGCAGCGGCCTCGCGCGGGTCGACCGGGCCCAGCGCGAGCGGGCTGTGCACACGCAGGAGTGCGTAGTGGGCCAGGACGATGGCGAGTGCCGCGAGCGCGAGGTAGCGGTGGAAGTAGTAGACGATGTCGATGCCGAATGGCGCCGTGGCGCGCTTGAAACGCGCGGTCAGCACGAACTGCACACCCAGCATCGCCATCCCGGCGTAGCCGAGCGCCATCGCGAAATCCCATACGAAGCCGCGGCCCGGCAGCACGGCTCCCGGCAGCAACGCAAACAGCGGCGCGGTCACGGTCAGCAGGTAGATCCCAAGCCACAGCAAGGCGTCGCGCGCCGTCTGTGACGCGGCCTGACTGGGTGCCCGCCGGGAAGGGTCGGTGCCGTCCATCGCGCAGCTTCAATCCCGTCCCGTCAGGACAGAGCCTCCGCCCGGGTCATAGCGACAACGAGCGGCTGTGCGCGGCGCTCGCTGGCGAGTCACGCCCCGGGAATGCCCCGCAAATCGCGCCCTTCTTCGACCCATGTCATCGCGAGGCGGCCGCCGCCCCCTATCCTCAGTTCCTGTTCGTCGTGCCTGCCCGATGCCGTCGACTCCGAACTCCCCATTACCGTCGCCCTTCGCGTGGCACGCGCTGCCCGCCGATGAGGTCTGGACGCGACTGGAGAGTAGCGCGCGCGGCCTGACCGAAAGCGATGCCGTCGTCCGCCTGCAACGCGACGGCCCCAATTTGCTGCCCGAAGCAGCGCATATCAGTGCACTGGCAATGTTCGCACGCCAGTTTGCAGACTTCATGATCGGCGTCCTGATCGTGGCCGCGGTCGTCGCCGCCGCCATCGGGGAGCCGGTCGAGGCCGCCGCCATCCTCGCGATCGTCGTGCTCAATGCGATCCTCGGCTTCGTCCAGGAATGGCGCGCCGAACAGGCCATGGCGGCCCTGCGCGCCCTGTCCGCTCCTCGGGCGCACGTGATTCGCGGCGGCGCACGACGCGAAGTGGCCGCGGCGGATCTCGTGACCGGCGACCTGGTCTGGCTGGAGCCCGGCACGCGCATTCCCGCTGACCTGCGCCTGGTCGAAGGCGCGGCCTTGCGCATCGAGGAAGCGACGCTGACCGGCGAGTCCGTGCCGGCGGAGAAGGATCCGCTGGCACTACTTGCAGAGGAGACCACCCTCGGCGACCGCCGCACGATGGCGTACTCCGGCACGATGGTGACGGCGGGGCGCGGCACCGGCATCGTCGTTGCGACCGGCGCACGCACGGAACTCGGTCGCATCGCGCGCCTGGTCGAAACCGCGGGCGAACAACGTACGCCGCTGCAGGACCGCCTGACCCGGTTCGGCCGTCGACTCGCGCTCATCGTGCTTGCCATCTGCGCGGTGATCTTTGCCAGCGGCGTTGCGCGCGGCGAGCCCGCCGCCCTGATGTTCCTGACCGCCATCAGCCTGGCCGTCGCCGCGATCCCCGAAGCTCTGCCCGCCGTCGTTTCGATCGCGCTCGCTTTCGGCGCGCGCCGGATGTCGCGTGAGCGGGCGCTCGTGCGCCGCCTGCCCTGCGTCGAGTCGCTCGGATCGGTGACGGTCATCTGCAGCGACAAGACCGGCACGCTGACCGAAAACCGACTACACGTTGAGAGGATCGAACTCGTGCATGAGTCGGAGCGCGAGCACGCCTTGCGCGTGCTCGCGCTCAACAGCGATGCCGCGCGCAGCACCGATGGACGCTGGATCGGCGACCCAACCGAAACTGCTCTTGTCGAAGCGGCCGAGCAGGCCGGACTGGACGTCGACGCCGTGCGTGCGGCCCGCCCGAGGCTCGCCGAATTGCCATTTGACTCGGTTACGAAACGCATGTCGACCTTGCACGACGCTGGCGACGGCGCAGCGGTGCTGACCGTCAAGGGTGCGCCGGAAGCGGTGCTGCCCTGCTGCGTCAACATCGAGCCGAACGAGTGGCATGCGCGCGCCGAGGCGCTGGCTGCGGCCGGTCAGCGCGTTCTGGCGCTCGCGGCACGCGCGGCAAGCAGCGATGAGTCGATCGACCGGTTCGATTGCGACCTTGAACTGCTCGCGCTGATCGGCCTGATCGATCCCGCACGCGCGGAGGCCGCGACCGCCGTTGCAGAGTGCATGGACGCCGGGATCGTTCCAGTGATGATCACCGGCGATCACCCCGCCACGGCGCTTGCGATCGCGCGCTCGCTCGGCATGGTCGAGGCCGGCGCGCAGGCGATGACAGGCCCGGAACTAGCGCGTATCGAGGTCGGAGCGTTGCCCGAGCGTGTGCACCATGTGCAGGTCTATGCACGCGTCGATCCCGCGCAGAAGATCCGCATCGTCGAGGCGCTGCAGGCCCGCGGTGAGTGCGTCGCGATGACCGGCGACGGCGTCAACGACGCACCGGCGCTGCGACGCGCCGACATCGGCGTGTCGATGGGCCGCGGCGGAACCGACGTCGCGCGCGAGGCCTCCGACCTGGTGCTGCTGGATGACAACTTCGCAACGATCGTCGCGGCCGTACGGGAAGGCCGCCGCATCTACGACAACATCCGCAAGTTCGTCCGCTTCGTCATGGCGGGTAACGCCGGCGAGATCTGGACCATCTTCCTCGCGCCGTTCCTCGGGTTGCCGATCCCGCTGACGCCGATCCAGATCCTGTGGGTGAATTTCGTCACGGACGGACTGCCCGGCCTCGCGCTGGCGAGCGAACCGGCCGAACCCAACGTGATGCGCCGTCCACCACGGCCGCGCAACGAATCGATCTTTGCGCACGGCGTCTGGCAGCACATCGTGTGGGCCGGCCTGCTGATCGGCGGCGTCAGTCTTTACGCCTGTCACTGGGCGCTTGCCCACGGCGAGCACGCACAGACGATGACCTTCACGGTTCTGACATTTGCGCAGCTGACGCATGTGATGGCCATTCGCTCGGAGCGCGAGAGCCTTTTCGCCATCGGTGTCGCGAGCAACAGGCTGCTGCTGCTGGCCGTGGCGGCAAGTGTGGCGTTGCACCTCTCGCTGATCTATGTGCCGGCTCTACAGGCGGTGTTCGGTACGGAAGCGCTGTCTGCGCCGGCCTTTGCCGTCGCCTGCGGACTGGCGGCGCTGGTATTCGTCGGTGTCGAGATCGAAAAGTGGGCGATCCGTCACGGCTGGCTGTATCAGGTCCGGAGCAGCGCACCGGCGTGACGCGTCACGAGGCGAAGCCGGGCTCGACGCCGTGCCTCCGCGCGTATCATCGAAGCGAGCGTCGGCCTGAACTCAACGTCACTTTCACGTCATGAACGCACCGGACTCCGTCTCCCGTCGCTCCAACCTCGATGCCGCGCTCCTGGCGCGCATGGCGCCGCTGCCGATTTCCTCGTACTTCGACGCCCAGTGGTTCGAGCGCGAGATGCTGCTGTTGTTCAATCGCGGACCAAACTACGTCGGCAGCCGCATGATGGTGCCGGAGGTGGGCGACACGATGACGTTGCCGTGGACCGATCACGGCAAGGTGCTGGTGCACGGGCCGCACGGGGTGAACCTGCTGTCGAACACCTGCCGCCATCGCCAGGGCATGCTGCTCGAGGGCCGCGGGCACCATCAGAGCATCGTTTGTCCGCTGCACCGCTGGACCTACGACCTGGAAGGCAAGCTGCTCGGAGCGCCGGACTTCGATGTCACGCCCGAATGCTCGCTGCCGCGCACTCCCCTGCAGGAGTGGCAGGGGCTGCTGTTCGCCGGCCCGCGCAGGCCGGCGGTCGACCTGGCGGACTTCCCGCTCGCGAGCGACTACGACTACTCGAACCTGGTGTTCGACAGGGTCACGGTCGACGAGTGTCCCTTCAACTGGAAGACCTTCCTCGAGATCTTCCTCGAGCTCTATCACGTCGAAGCGATGCATCCCGGACTGCGGAAGTGGGTGGATGCAGGCAATTACGAGTGGGGCTTCGGCGACCGCTGGAGCTACCAGATCCTCGGCCTCAAGGACGAACTAAAGTCACAGGTCTCGCCCAACTATCAGCGCTATCGCGATGCCATCCTTGCGTACTCGGGCGGCACGTTGCCCAAGTACGGCACGGTGTGGTCCATCCTGTATCCGAACGTGATGATGGAGTGGTATCCGTACGGGCTCGTCGTCAGCACGCTGATCCCGCGCTCTCCCAATCACACGACCAACATCGTCGAGTTCTACTACCCCGAGGAAGTGCAGGCCTTCGAGCGTCAGATCGTCGAGTCGCACCAGGCAGCCTATGCGGAGTCCGCCGTCGAGGATGCCGACATTTGCGGCCGCCTGCACCGCGGCCGGCGCGCGCTATGGCTCGCGGGCGAAGACGATGAAGGTCCGTATCACACGCCCCACGAGGACGGCATGATCCACCTGCACGACTGGATCCGCCGCGAGATGGGCCAGCGGCGCACACCCTGACGACGATCGCTGGCTGGGTGCGGCGACGTCGGTGTGCACGATCTGGACTCGCCGGATCTGCACGACGCCATGCGCGAACGGCGGACGCCGGCAAAGAAGCCGGCAGGATGGTTCTCGGACAGCCCTGAATCGCTAGGAAGAAATCCAGGTCACGGCGCCGATCATCAGGAACCAGAAAAGCGCCCCGAGCAGCGATGCGTTGAGCATGCCGCGCGTGGCGTCATGAACGGCAATCGGCTGTCCGTCCTGTGAATCCTGGTACGACGCTGGGGAATGTGTGGACATCGTCACCCTCGTCCCGTTGGGGAGCAAGCAATGCCTCCAGACTGACGCAGTGCCGTGTCCGCTGACCTGCTGAAAAGTCGTCTCATTCCGACCCAATTGCCAACGGCGGCAGGCTTCGCCTTGCGCACCGATCGGGTCAGTGTTTGCACACCTTCACGGCAACGTAACGCCGGCATGGAATCACTCGCTTGCCAAACTCCGGACGGCTCAGCTCACCGCTGTCCCGAACAGGGCACCGATGCCGGCGGTGATCGCCATCGCCAACGCGCCCCAGAAGGCGACCCGCCATGCCCCCGTGGCGGCCGAAGCACCGCCGGTACGCGCAGCAACGGCACCAAGCGCGGCGAGAAACGCCAGTGAACTGCCGGCAACGGCAAGGCTCAAGCGCTTCGCGTGGCACGGCCAGGACGACGACCAGCGGCAGCAGTGCGCCCGCGGTGAAGCTTGCCGCCGAGGCCAGCGCCGCCTGTATCGGGCGCGCGCTCAGCGTCTCGGAAATTCCAAGTTCATCGCGGGCGTGCGCGCCCAGCGCATCGTGGGTCATCAGCTGTGTCGCAACCTGATCCGCCAGCGCGGGCGTAAGGCCGCGCTTGACATAGATGCCGGCAAGTTCACGATGCTCGGCTTCTGCATCGGCCGCAAGCTCGCTGCGTTCGCGCGCCAGATCGGCCGCTTCCGTATCGGACTGCGACCGAACTGAAACGTACTCGCCGGCCGCCATCGACATGGCGCCGGCAACGAGGCCGGCGACGCCCGCGATCACGATGTCACCGCGGGCGGCATTGGCCGCCGCGACGCCAATCACCAGGCTGGCAGTCGAGACGATCCCGTCGTTGGCCCCGAGCACTGACGCGCGCAGCCAGCCGATGCGATCGGTTCGGTGGCGTTCTCGATGGGAGCGAGGCATGTGGACCTCCGTTTCTTTGACTGCGGTGCAGGCGTGACGACGAGCCAGTCTGGTTTGCGCAACCTTCACTGCATATGGATGGCCAGGCGACAGCGCGTAATGGCACAGCGGGCGGCAAACGCCCTTGCCCGGAGTTTCCCGTACACGTGGATTCGGCGTTGCCACCTTGCCGATGCTGGGAAGCGAGATTGTCACATCCGACCCGCTTCGGCCTCATGATGACCGTCAGTCCCTGAGAACGTAAGGACGCGCTGATGCAATCGCTGCTGCCCGCTGCAGTTCTAATCCTGTTGGCGCTTGCCGCGCCGGCGAGAGCTCAGCTACAGCCGTCAACGATTGCAGAAATCGCACCTGCGGGAAGGTTGCGGGTCGGCTTTCAGACGGCGAGCCCGATTCTCGCAAAGCAGGCGCCCGATGGAACCGTGGGCGGCGTTGCCGTCGATCTCGGCAGGTTCATCGCCCAGAAGCTAGGCGTCGTGTTCGTGCCCGTGGCATATGCGAACCAGCAGGCCTATTCGGAAAGTTTCGGGAAAGACGAATGGGATGTCGTCATTGGTGTTCGCAGTTCTCTGCCACACCCGGGTCCGGACTTCATGCTGGCCGACGCCATGTACATCGCCGCCCCCGGACGCGCTTTCGTCGACGCCTCCTCCGTTGATTCGGCCGGGGTAAGAGTCGGCGTGTCCCGTGATGGCGGGTCCGACCGCTTTCTCAGCCAGGCACTGGCGTCGGCGCAGGTGGTGCGCGTTCCGGGCGGCGTATCAAACGCGGTCGAGGCGCTGCGCAACGGTTCGGTGGATGTGTGGGCCGCAAATCCGGTCACGCTGCAGGAGATCCAGGCTGAACTGCCGGCCGCTCGCATAGTCCCCGGCGCGTGGACGACCGGGCGCTACGCGGCGTCCCTCCCGAAGGGTCGGTCTCTCATCGCACAGGCCGCGCTTGCCGAGATCGTCGACGAGGCAAAGCGGACCGGTGTCGTACAAGGCTCCATCCGTCGGGCGGGATTCAACGGCGTTCACGTTGCGCCCGGGAAACCCGGTCCGGCAGCGGCGGAGCCGCCCGACACGCCCGGTACGCGGTAGTCTTACGCGGGCCGCCGCCCTGTCGTGCCCTGCTACTTGCACCGGCAAAAGAGTGAAAACTCCATGAACGAACCCACTGCCCTGCCGCCATTGCCCGACCGGCTATCGACCGACCCGCGGAGTCCCTTCCACGTGGCAACCGTGCTCGAACATGACATCGGCATACGCTTCAATGACAAGGAGCGTTCGGATGTCGAGGAGTACTGCATCAGCGAAGGGTGGGTAAAGGTCGCCGCCGGCAAGACGCTGGACCGCAGAGGCCAGCCGCTGCTGATCAAGCTGAAGGGCAAGGTGGAGGCGTTCTATCGCTGAACGCCGCGCCGCATCGCGCTTGGCAGCCGGCCCGGCATGATCGAGCGGCCGCGGCGACAGCCACGCTTGGCTTCGGGCTGATGCGCGTCAGAGCGCCGGGTTCGAGGTGATGCTCGCCTCGCGCGGGGCATTGAGCCAGGCGGCGAGCGCGGCATCCATGCTGCCCGCGTGCACTTCGAACCACTCGAGCACGGCTTCGGGCAACCTTTCAGCCGGATCCCGCTCGCCGAGCGCATAGCGCCTTCGCACCTCAGCGACGACTTCCAGTACCGACGCATGCTCGCGCGCGTGGCATCCGCCGGGCGGAAACGCGCTTTCTGACATCAGCGACTCTTCGTGGTGGAAGTGCCGCTCGAGGTGCTCCTGGAGCGCCGCCAGCGCCGGGCCGGCATCGGCACCACGCGCAATGACTTCAGCCAGTCGGCTCATCGCCACCTCGCACTCCTCGTGCAAGGCGTCGATCGTCGGAACCCCGACGGCAAAGCGATTGCTTGTAGCTGCTTCGCTCACGTCGCTTCGCCGCGCAGGAACGCCGCCAGTTCCGCGTCTTCGGTCGAGGCATGAATCGCGAACCAGTTCATCAGGTCGGCGGAGTAGCGTCGTACGGCTTCGACATCGCCCGCATCGAACCGGCGTCGCGCCTCGGAAACCGAATCCAGCAGGTGCTCGTGGGCGCGCTTGTGGCGCTCATAGTGCGCGTAACTTTCCTGCAGCATGAACTGTTCTTCGGTATCGCAATGGCGCAGCAGGTGCTCATGCAGCGCCAGCAGATGCGCACCGTAATCCGCCTCCGCCGGGTCGTTCAGCGCCTCGAGGATCGACTCGAACTCGCGGTGCAGATCGTCAATGGGCTTGAAACCGACCAGGATCGGCTTGTGGGTGACGACGGCTGCGCTCATGACTCGCCCCTTGGCAAGGATGGACCTCCGTAGAAACTACGGGGTCGGGCGCCGCGCCGATTGACGCAGCGCAAGCGGCAGCCGCGAACGCGGTCGGGCCACCAGTAAAAAGGCCCGGCACAAGTTGATGTGTCGGGCCTCGCGGCGACGGATCGCCGTGGGTGGCGGACGTATCCGCCGGAAACCGTTCTACCGGTACACCATGACCGGAATCGACGAATGAGTCAAGACTTTTTGTGTTTCGCTGCCCAGCAACACCGCACTCAAGCCCTTGCGCCCGTGGGATGCCATGAAGATGACGTCGCAGCCCGTTGATTTTGCAGTGTCGATGATCGCCTCGTAAGGCGAGAAGGACTTGACCGTCACGGTTTCGACCCCGATCCCGGCGCGCGCCGCGGCGTCGGCGACTTTTCCGAGTCGCTCGGCGGCCGCCTTGAGCATGCGTTGTTCATAGTCGTCCAGCGTTTCCGGCCGGTATTCGGACAGGTTCGAGTACGAATACGGCTCGATGACCGTGACGCCGACAACGCTTGCGCCGAGCGCCTTGGCGAACGTGAGTCCACCTTCGATGGCCTTGCCCGACAGTTCCGTTCCGTCGGTCGGCAGCAGGATCTTCTTGAACATTTTGGCCATGACTCCTTGCTTCAAAGACTAGGCGTGGACGCGCTCGACTCGTTGACAGGAGTCAAGCGCCCCGGTCGCCGCGCGCCACCAACTGGTTCAGCGCGACCGCCGCCGCCACCAGGCCCATCGTGGCGGTCACGGTAACGCTCGAACCGTAGCCTGCGCATGACAACCCGGCGACCAGTTCGCCATTGTGCGCCTCGCACTCGGCGCTCGGCCGCCGCACCGGCTCGTCCGAGTAGATTGCCGTTACGCCGAAGGCGGCGCGCCGCGTGCCTTCGTCGCGCGGAAATCCATGGTCGCGCCGCAGCCGCTGCCTCACCTTGGCGAGCAGGGGATCGCCGGCGATGGTCGCCAGATCACCATGCCGGATTCGGGTCGGATCGAGCCGCCCCCCCGCCGCGCCGCAGGTGATCACCGGCATCTCGACCCGCCGACCATGCGCGATCAGCGCTGCCTTCGCGTTGACGTTGTCGATGCAGTCCAGCACCTGGTCGAAGCCCTCGATCAACTGCCCGACGTTGTCGGCCGAGACGAAGTCGTCGATCGGGAAAACCTCGCACACCGGATTGATGGCAGTGATGCGTGTGGCCATGGCCGCCACCTTCGACTGGCCATAGCTGTCACCCAGCGCATGGATCTGGCGATTGGTGTTCGACTCCGCAATATGGTCGAGGTCGATCAGCGTGATGCGCCCGACCGCAGAGCGCGCAACCGCCTCCGCAGCCCACGACCCGACGCCGCCGATGCCGACGACAGCCACATGTGAAGCCCGCAGCCGGGCAGCGCCTGCCTCGCCATAGAGTCGCGCGACGCCACCGAAGCGGCGCTCGAGATCCGCGGGAGCGAGAACGTCGGGCTCGGACACGGAGCGCGTTGCCCTAGTGGCCTGTAACAGTCGATTCGGGACTGAAGAAAGGTGTGCCCGCGCGAGCCCGCATTGAGCAACTGAGCGCGAAGCGAGCCGCGTCGAATAGCCGTCGCATATTCGCAAGGTGAGCGACAAAGCAATCGGCCGCGCCGGCGCGCAAGGCAGTTCTGAATTGGCTGTTACAGGACACTAGCTTCCCCGCACCGTCTGCACGATCTTCGCCACATCGAGCGTGCGCGCGCGCTGCTGGATCTGCGGCAGGTACTCAGCCTGCAGCGTCTTGCCCTGCGCGAGCATTTCGGAGAAGCTGCGCTGGATCAGTTCCGCCGACATCACGCGCCCCCCCGCGTAGTAGCGGCGCGCGACCTGGCCGATCGCATAGGTGGTCGCGAACGAAAACATCGCGCCCGTCGCGCCGCTCGCCAACGAGCCGGCGAGTCCCCCGGCGACCTTTCCGAAGAGCCCCCCCAGGAGCTTGCGCCCGACCTGCTCAAGATACTGACCGGTTAATCCGACTCCGAGCGTGGCCAGCAGGTCCCGGATCTGGCTCTTGTCCGCCTCGTAACCGTGCTCGCGCCCGATCTTGTAGACGAGCTTCATCTGCAGCGGAATGATTGCCATCGTCGCGATTGACTGCGGCAACAGTTCGAGCGCGCCATTCAGGATCGAAGCCTGCAGGATCGCCTTGTCCAGATCCGCGGCCGCAGCCGGTACGGCCGCCACCACGGGTCCGGCCTCCCGGCCAGCCGCGGGCAGCGGCATTGTCGCGAGTTCGTCGGCATCGACGGCCGCGCCGACGATCGTGGGCTGGTCGAGACCCAGCCGCTGGCCGAGATCCGCCAGGAAGCGCGTCTCGGACTCGTTGCGCAAGCCGTCGGCATCGCACACGCCGACCGCGAGTTCATAGGCCAGGCGACGCAGCTCCGGTGACTTCACGGCCGCCACGGCGGTTTCCACCGAGGTTCGCTTCAGCAGCACATCCTGCACGAGTGCCGCCATGTTCAGCGACGAGCCCAGCGCCTCGCCCACGCGCCGCAGCTCGGCCCGCTCCTCATCTTCGTTGCGGCCATCGGCGAATGCGGCGAGCAACGCGATCGTCATGACCGCCTGCTGTTCTTGAGTATCGATCGGCTCCACAAAGCGCTCCTTTGCACGGCTCAACGGAAGCTTACGCGCACGAAGTTGGCGAGCGCGGCCCAACCAAGGACTTGGCGGCGACCAACGCCAATTCAATGCGAGCAAACCCTGTCTCGCCATGCTGCGAGCGCAGGACTCTTGCCTACCATCACGCCCCGTACGGTGTACTGCCTTAGACTGAATCCGTAGGCGATCCGCCCTGAGTTGCAGGAGAAGGCGATGAAGATACTGCTTCCAGTCGATGGTAGCGAGTACAGCCGTGCCGCCGTTGAGTTCGTGGCGTCGCGCACGACGCTGATCGGGACCGAGCCACAGGTCGATGTCATCAACGTGCAGTTGCCCGTGCCACCGCGTGCGGCACGCGTGGTTGGCAAGTCCGCATTGACCGAGTACTACGTCGACGAGTCCGACAAGGCCCTGAAGCCGGCGCTCAAGCGCCTCGCCAAGGCTGGCATGCCGGTGACAGCGCGCTATTTGGTGGGCCATCCCGGCGAGGAAATAAGCGCAGCCGCGGTGCGCGACAAGGTCGACCTCATCGTCATGGGGTCGCACGGCCGCTCGGCGCTGCAGGGGCTGCTTTTCGGCTCGGTCACCAACAACGTGCTGGCGAGGACCAACGTGCCGATGCTGGTGCTGCGCCACCGCGAGACACCGACGGTCGATTCGCTGAAGGTCGGCATCGCCGTCGATGGCAGCAAGTTCGGCCGCGAAGCCGTCAAATACGTGCTGCGCCACCTGGCGCTGTTTGGTGCGACACCGCAGATCACGCTGCTGCACGTCGTCAGCGACTTTGCCGGCGCGGTGATGCCGGACATGGGCGGCATTGCGCTGCCGGCGTTCTCGCCCGATGAAGTCCGTGCGATGCAGAAGAAGGCCTTCGAGGCCGCGGTGGCGCCCGCCCGCAAGCTGCTCGCCAAGGGCAACGTCACGCCAACGGAGGTCTGCCTCGTCGGCAATGCCGGCGACGAGCTGTCCGCGTATGCGAAGAAGAAGAAGCTTGACCTGCTGGTCATGGGCTCCCACGGCTACGGCGCATTCAAGGCCGCGGTCCTCGGCTCGGTCGCTACACGTGTGATGGCGCACGCGACCGTGCCGCTGTTGCTGGTCCGGCACGCGTGATGCGCGCGGGACCGCGGCCCGGCGTTGTCCGGGCACGCCTGCAGCGGTGGGTTTGCGCGTTGCTGGCGCTGGCGGCGCTTGCCGCGGGCTCGGCGCTGGCCGAGACCCCGCGTTCGATCAGGATCCTCGTCGGCTTTCCGCCCGGGGGCGGGACCGACGCCATCGCACGAGTGCTCTCCGAGCGCCTGAAGGACGAACTCGGCGTTCCGGTGATCGTGGAGAACCGCCCTGGCGCGGGAGGACAGCTCGCTGCGCAGGCACTGAAGGCGGCGCCGCCGGATGGGACCACCTACTTCATCTCGCATGACCACACGATCTCTATCCTGCCGCTCGTGGTGAAGAGTCCGGGCTTCGATCCAGCGCGCGACTTCGTCCCGGTGGCTGGCTTTGCCACGTTCGTCAACGCGCTCGCGCTATCCGGCGGAACGCCGGCGAAGAGCTTTGACGACTATGTCGCCTGGGTGAAGGCACAGGGCGGGAAGTCGGCGATCGGCGTGCCTGCGCCGGCATCGGTACCCGAGTTCCTGGTCAAGGTGATCGGCGAAAAATACAAACTCGATCTGGTGGCAGTACCTTATCGCGGCAGCGCGCCCATGATCGGCGACATGCTGAGCAACCAGATCCCCGCCGGAGTCGGTTCGGTGCCCGAGTTCGTCGAGAACCACAAGGCCGGCAAGCTGCGCGTCGTAGCCGTGCTAGGCCCGACGAGGCAGGCGGCGATGCCGGAGGTCCCGACCTTTGCGGAGCTCGGCCTTGCCGGATTCGAGGACGTGCCCTACTACGCCTTCTTCGCGCCCGTCGGCACGCCGCAGGCCGAGATCGATCGCTTTTCAGTCGCGTTGGCGAAAGTCATCGTGGCCCCTGCGACGAAGGAGAAGCTGACCACCTGGGGCTTGACCGTCGGGCTCATCCCGCAGGCGCAGTTGGCGGCACGCGAGCGTGCGTATTCGCAGGCCTGGGCGCGGATCATTCGCGCCAGCGGCTTTCAGCCGCAGTAGCGCAACGCACCCGGCGTCTGCGTCGCGCCGTAGAGCACGGCGCGACGCGCCAGGAGTCCACCCGCGGAGCACCCCAAAGTCGGTGCACCTTGGCGGCGGCCGTCAGGCCGCTTGCAGCAGGGGCGCGGTTGCCGCGGTCACTTCAGAGGTTGTGCTCTGGCGGATCAGATGGTCGAAGGCCGACAGTGCCGCCTTCGCACCCTCGCCCGCCGCGATGATGATCTGCTTGTACGGCGTCGTCGTTGCATCGCCAGCGGCAAACACGCCCGGCACGCTGGTCGCACCCTTCGCGTCGACCACGATCTCGCCGTACTTCGACAGTTCTATGGTGCCCTTTAGCCACTCGGTATTTGGCACGAGGCCGATCTGCACGAACACACCGGCCAGTTCGATCGCGCGCTCGGCGCCGCTCGTGCGGTCGCGATAACGCAGCCCGGTGACCTTGTGGCCATCACCGGTGATCTCGGTAGTCTGCGCATTCGTGTGGATGACCACGTTCGGCAGGCTCTTCAGCTTGCTCACCAGCACGGCGTCGGCCTTCAACTGATCGGCGAACTCGATCAGCGTGACGTGTTCGACGACTCCTGCCAGATCGATCGCCGCCTCGACGCCCGAGTTGCCGCCGCCGATCACCGCGACCTTCTTGCCCTTGTACAGTGGCCCGTCGCAGTGCGGGCAGTAAGCCACGCCCTTGTTGCGGTATTCCTGCTCGCCAGGCACGTTGACGTTGCGCCAGCGCGCACCGGTCGACAGGATCACCGTCCTGCCCTTCAACTCAGCGCCATTGGCGAGTGTCACCGTGGTCACGCCACCCGGCGTGGCCGACGGTGCGAGCGACTCGACCCGCTGGCCGCCGATGATGTCGACGTCGTACTGGCGCGCATGCGCTTCGAGCGCCGCGGCGAACTTCGGTCCTTCGGTCTCGAGCACCGAGATGAAGTTCTCGATGCCTAGCGTGTCCAGTGTCTGGCCGCCGAGGCGCTCGGCGACGATGCCGGTCTTGATGCCCTTGCGCGCGGCGTACACGGCAGCCGCCGCGCCGGCGGGTCCGCCGCCGACGATCAGAACGTCGAACGCGTCCTTCGCGGCCAGCTTCTTCGCATCGCGCGCGGCCGCGCCGGTGTCGATCTTCGCGAGGATCTCGCCGATCTCCATGCGGCCCGAGCCGAATGGCTGGCCGTTCAGGAAGATCATCGGCACCGCCATGATCTGGCGCGCCTCGACCTCGTCCTTGAAGAGCCCGCCGTCGATCGCGACGTGGCGGATGCGCGGGTTGAGCACCGCCATCAGGTTCAACGCCTGCACGACGTCAGGGCAGTTATGGCAGGTGAGCGACATGTAGGTTTCGAAGGCGAACTCGCCTTCCAGTGACCTGATTTGCTCGATCACGTCCTGCTCGACCTTCGGCGGGTGGCCGCCGGCCTGCAGCAGCGCCAGCACGAGTGACGTGAACTCGTGTCCCATCGGAATCGCAGCGAAGCGCACGCCCATGTCGTGACCCAGGCGGCTGATCGAAAACGACGGCCGGCGCGCATCCTGGCCGTCGTGACGCACGCGGATCAGCGAGCTCAGTGCCGCGATCTCGTCGAGCAGTTCGCGCATCTCGCGCGAGGCTTCACGCTCGTCGAGCGTCGCGACGATCTCGACGGTCTCGGTGAGACGCTGCAGGTACGCGGCGAGCTGGGTCTTGAGGCTGTCGTCCAACATGGCGAACTCCGAAGAAAGGCAACGTGACGCCCCCGCCGGCGTGCAGCCGGCGGAGGCGATTGCGGACCAGATCGATCAGATCTTGCCGACGAGGTCGAGCGACGGGGTCAGCGCCTTGGCGCCTTCCTGCCACTTGGCGGGGCAGACCTGGCCCGGGTTGTTGGCGACGTACTGCGCGGCCTGCAGCTTGCGCAGCGTTTCCTTGACGTCACGCGCGATCGCGTTGTCGTGGATCTCGGCGGTCTTGACGATGCCGTCCGGGTTGATGACGAAGGTGCCGCGCAGCGCCAGACCCTCTTCCTCGATGTGCACACCGAACATGCGGGTCAGCGTGTGCGTCGGGTCACCGACCAGCGGGAACTTCGCCTTGCCCACGGCCGGGCTGGTCTCGTGCCACACCTTGTGCGCGAAATGCGTGTCGGTCGTGACGATGTAGACCTCGGCGCCGAGCGTCTTGAACATGTGATAGTTGTCGGCCGCGTCCTCGACTTCGGTCGGGCAGTTGAAGGTGAAGGCCGCGGGCATGAACACCAGCACCGACCACTTGCCCTTGAGGGACTGGTCGGTCACTTCGATGAACTTGCCGTTGTGGAAAGCCTGGGCCTTGAAGGGCTGGACCGGGGTGTTGATGATCGACATGGCTTGTCCTCTTTCGAGAGTGAAGGGAAATTGTTCTGGACGGCTGGCGTCCTCAAGGCCGTAGTTTGCGGCTATCAGCCGATAGTTGAAAATTGAATTTAACGATCGGCCCGATAGCCAGAACCTCTCCTCCCGGCCGCGTCGGGCGTCGTCTGCAAGAATGAAGGGGTGAGCACTGCCCCCGCCTTCGACTCCAGCCGCTGGCTGGCCTGGTTCTTCGTGACGGTCTGGGGCTCGGGCTATCTGGCCACCAAGGTCGGACTGCAGTACGCGCCGCCCTTCACCTTCCTCGCGCTGCGATTCGCCTTAGGCCTCGCGCTTCTGGTGCCGCTGGCACTGCTGGCGCGCCCCGCCTGGCCGCGCGGTTCCGTGCTCTGGGCATGTGGTCGTCGCCGGCCTGCTGATGCACGCCGTCAATCTGGGCGGCAGTCACTATGCGCAGTACCTCGGCATGTCGGCCGGCATCGCGGCGCTGATCCTCGCCGTGCAGCCGCTGGTGACAGCGATCGTGGCAGCGCCGCTGCTCGGCGAACGGCTGCGGTCGCCCCAATGGCTGGGCGTGGCGCTGGGCCTGCTTGGCGTGGCCCTCGTCGTCTGGCACAAGATCGACCTGCGCGCGCTGAGCGCGCCCGCGCTCGCCGCGGTATCGATCGCGCTGACCGCGATCACCGCCGGCACGCTCTACCAGCGAATCTTCTGCCCTGCCGTCGACCTGGGCGCCGCCGGCGTCATCCAGTTCGGCGCGAGTTTCCTGGTGCTGCTTCCCGCTTGCCGTGGCCGTCGAAGGCTTTCCCGTGTCGTGGACCTGGCAGCTGGGCGCGAGCATCCTCTTCCTGGTGGTCATGGCGTCCATTCTTGCCGTGAACGCGCTGCACACGCTGATGCGGCGCGGTCAGGCCACGCGCGTCACCAGCCTGCTCTACCTGACACCGATCATCGCCGTCGTGCTCGAGTGGATCATGTTCGACGTGCGGCCGACGCTGCTCACGACGCTTGGCATCGCCGTGACCTGCGCCGGCGTGGCGCTGGTCGCCTGGCGGCCATCTCCGCCGGCCACGCCCGCGCAGAGACCGGCATGACGCTGTCCCTCGCGCGCATCATCGGCTTCGTCGTACTGACGCATACAGCGTTCGGGGCGGCGCGCGTCACCTCATCGCTCTATGCGCTGTCGAACAAGGCCTCGACCTTCACCGTGGGCGTGCTGATGGCGCTTTTCGCACTGGTGCCGGCGCTGCTCGCCGTGCGCGCCGGCCGCTGGCTCGATCAGGTCGGCCCGTTCCGCCCACTCGCGCTCGGCACCGGTCTGATGACCGCGGGCGCGCTGCTTCCGGCCGTATTTCCCTATGCCACGGCCGACGTTGCGCCACTGCTGGTGGCCAGCGCGCTGCTGGGCACCGGCTTCATGTACGTGCAGATGACCGTGCAGAACCTGGTCGGCAACCTGGCCGACCCGACGCGACGCCCTGCGGCGTTCTCGATGCTGGCGCTGGGCTTCTCGACGTCCGGACTGATTGCCCCTGTGGCGAGCGGTTTCCTCATCGATTCGGTCGGGCACCGAGTGACGTTCGCCATCGTGTTCGTGCTGCTCGCCGCCAGCTTCACCCTGCTGCTGAGCCAGCGGCGCCGCATGCCCGCCCACCGACCGCATGCCCCCGAGGGCGAGGCACGGGACACGTTCGAACTGCTGCGTCACCCGGAGGTGCGCGCCGTGCTGATCGTCAGCGGCATGATCTCGATGGCGTGGGACCTCCAATCGTTCCTGATTCCCGGTCTACGGCACCAGTATCGGGCTGTCGGCCTCGCAGATTGGCCTGGTACTGGGCAGCTTCGCCGCGGCGACCTTCACCATCCGCCTGGCGATGCCGGCACTGGCTCGCCGCTACCATGAATGGCAGGTACTCGTGTTCACTCTGCTGGCCTCGGCGGTGGCGTTCGGACTGATGCCGCTCTTCCACTCGATGGGGCCGCTGATGGCAGTGGCGTTCCTGCTCGGGCTGGGACTCGGCTCGGCGCAGCCGAATGTGATGTCGCTACTGCACGATCGCACGCCTGCCGGCCGCGTCGGCGAAGCTCTTGGACTGCGCTCCACGATCATGAACAGCAGCCATGTCGTTCTGCCGCTTGTCATCGGCGCGTTCGGCTCGGTCGTCGGTGCCGGCGCGGGCTTCTGGCTGATGGCCGTCGCGCTGGTCGGAGCCGGCTTCAGCGCCAGTCGCCGGTTCACGCTCGAGGGGCCGCGACGGCCGCCGCAGCGATGACGAGCGACCACGAATTGCCGCGGCGGCTCAGCTACGAGGAGCTGGCCGATTCGCTCGAGGACTTCCTCGGCCACTGGAACGGCGATGGACCGCTCTGGGTCTTCGGCTACGGCTCGCTGATCTGGCGTCCCGACCTGTCCTTCGACGAGCGACGGCCGGCGCGCGTGCACGGCTATCACCGGCGACTGTGCCTGTGGAGCCGCATCAACCGCGGCACGCCGCAATGCCCGGGACTGGTTGCAGGGCTCGACCGCGGCGGTTCGTGCGCCGGCGTGGTCTACCGGGTGCCAGCCGCCGCCGTGCGCGGCCAGTTCATGCAGCTCTGGCAGCGCGAAATGATGACCAACTCGTATCACCCGCGCCACCTCGACTGCCGCGTGGACGACGGCTCCATCGTCTCCGCCGTGGCGTTCGTGGTCCGGCGCGACGCGCCGAACTACGCCGGCCGCCTGGACGAACAGCAGATCCTCGACGTCTTCCGGCGCGGCAGCTGCGGGCGCTATGGAACCAGCCTCGAGTACCTCGTCAACACGGTGTGCGCACTGCGCGCGCACGGCATCGTCGATCCGCACCTGGAGCGGCTCGCGCGACATGCCGGCGTCGACAGTGCGGTCTGGCGCACTGTGCCAGCCGCCTAGAATCGCGGTCATGGACGAAATCGCCCGCCTGCGTACGGACTACATGAAAGGCGCACTCGACGACGAGCACGCTGATCCCGACCCGATCCGCCAGTTCACGCGCTGGTGGGACGAGGCCACCCGCTCCCAGCTCTCCGAGGCCAACGCGATGATCCTCGCGACGGCCGACCGCGAGGGCCGACCTTCCGCCCGCGCCGTTCTGCTCAAGGGTTACGACGCCAACGGCTTTGTGTTCTTCACGAACTATGCAAGCCGCAAGGGTCGCGAACTGGCCGATAACCCGCAGGCGGCGTTGCTCTTCTTCTGGTCCGAACTCGAACGCCAGGTGCGCATCGAGGGCACCGTCGAGCAACTGACGCCCGCCGAGTCTGACGAGTACTACCGCAGCCGGCCACTGGCGAGCCGCATCGGCGCCTGGGCGTCGCCCCAGAGTGAACCCATTCCCAGCAAGGCGTGGCTGCTGGCACGCGCCGCCGAGATGGGGCTCAGGCATGGCCTCAATCCCGCGCGACCGCCGCACTGGGGCGGTTACCGGGTCCGACCGGAGCTGATGGAGTTCTGGCAAGGGCGCCCTTCACGCCTGCACGACCGCTTGCAGTACTCGTCCAGCGGCGGGAGCTGGACCTGCGCCCGGCTTGCGCCCTAGCCGCCCGTGTGCCGGATCGCGGATTGCACCCTTTTTGCCGTTTGACCCCGTCGATACCGGCAGGGAGTCGAGCGGCTATCATCGGGCATTCGAGGGATCGGGGGGTTGGATGAGCGAGCAGCCGATATCGGTCATCATCGTCGAGGACGAACCGGAGTTCCGCCGCCGCTTCGTGCAGATCGTCGAGAACGAGCCGAGCATGAAACTGGTTGGCGTCGCCGCCAACAAGCGCGAGGCGCAGGTCATCGTCGACAAGGAAAACTTCGACGTCATGCTGATCGACCTCGGCCTGCCCGACGGCAGCGGCATCGAATTGATCCGCCAGGTCAGCCAGAAGAAGCCCGATGTCGACATCATGGTCGTCACCGTGTTCGGCGACGAACAGCACGTCGTTTCGTCGATCGAGGCAGGCGCCACGGGCTACATCCTGAAGGACTCGGCCCCGGCCGACGTCATTTCCTGCATCCGCCTGCTGCGGGCCGGTGGCTCGCCGGTCAGCCCGGTCGTGGCGCGCAGCGTTCTGCGTGCGATCCGCAATCGCATGGGCGGAGCGGCGCCAGCGCGGACGGCGGGCGCGGAACAGAATCCGCTGTCGGCGCGCGAGACCGAGATCCTGCAGCTGCTTGCCAAGGGCATGAGTTTCAACGAGATCGGCGAGATCCTCGGCATCTCGCCGCACACAGTCACCGCGCACATCAAGAAGATCTACCGCAAGCTGGCCGTGCACTCGCGCGGCGAGGCGGTCTACGAAGCCACCCAGATGGGACTGCTGCGCAGTTGAGTCCCGCGTCACCCAGTGGCGTACGCGGACGGAGCGCCATGATTCCTCAGGCTTCAAGACTCGCGCCGCTCGCACGCGGGGCACGGGCGCTCGGCATCGCGTTACTCGCCTGGCTTGCGCTCACGCGTCACTGCCAGCGCCGACGACACGCGATCGATCGGCAGCATTGACTTCGTGACCGGCCAGCGCGGCGCCTTGCCCGGGCCCGATGCGGCCTGGCAGGCGCATGCACTGCCGCTGCGCTGGACCTCTTCCGGAGGCACGCGCCAGGGACTCTGGCTGCGTTTCGGTTTCGATGTCGGGAACGCACCCGCCGAGGGCTGGAGCCTGCTGCTCGATCGGCTGCCGTCGGGCGGCGCAATCTTCCTCAATGGCAGGATGGTCGCCGACGTGCCGACCGAGTCGGCCGAGCGCCACGTGCGGTGGCGCCGTCCGCACCTCGTCAATCTGCCCGGCGAATACGTGCGCGAGGGCCGCAACGAAGGCCTCATCTTCACGTCCTACAGCAATGGGGTCCATGGGCTCGGCTCCCTACGCGTCGGCCCGACGGTGGAACTGCAGCCCCTTTATGGCAGGGAGTTCTTCGTCAGCCACACGCTACGCTGGATCTCGCTGCTGCTGACCGTGCTGCTCGCGCTGGGCTTCGGCACTCTCTGGTTCCGACGCCGCAGCGAAACGCTGTTCGGGCTGCTGGCGCTGATCGCGGCGTTCTGGGCGCTGCGATCGATCGACTCGTCGTTCGAGATGCTGACGCCGGATGCGCGCGCCTGGAGCCGTGGCGCCTTCTACCTCGGGACGGCTGCGTTCACCGCGCTCGCCACGATCACTCTGTGGCGGCAAAGTGGCGTCCTGCGCGGACGAGCCGAGTTCGGAATGGTGGTGCTGGCCGCGATGGGGCCGGCGCTGTACCTGCTGTCAGGCGACTCGTTTGACCTGACAGTCGGGCCGCTGTGGCAGGCGATCATGCTGGGCGCGCTCGCGCTGGGCGTGCTTTCGCTCGGACGTCGCGCACTGCGCGAGTCGACGCTGATGCTGAAGATCATCGTCGCGGCCATGCTGCTGGCGATCGCCGCCGCCACGCACGACTTCCTTGTCGCGATCGGGATGCTGCCGTTCGCGAGTCCGGCGCTGCTGAACATCGCCACGCCGATCCTGCTGATCGCGCTGGGCGCGGCACTGATCGATCGCTTCGTCCTGTCGCTGGCCGACGTCGAGAAGACCAACACGGAACTCGAGTCCCGCATCCACGAGCGCGAACAGCTGCTGAAGCGGAATTTCGACCGCCTGCGCGAGAGCGAACGCGTCAAGGCGAGCGCACAGGAGCGGCAGCGCATCATGCAGGACATGCACGACGGCCTCGGCTCGCAGCTGCTGTCTTCGCTGATGCTCGTCGAGCGTGGCGCGCTGTCCAACGAGCAGGTTGCCCAGATCCTGCGCGAATCGATCGACGACATGCGGCTGGCGATCGATGCGCTGGCGGCCGAGGACTCCGATCTGCTCGCGGCGCTCGGCAACATGCGCTTCCGCATGGAGCCGCGCCTGCGGGTCGCCGGCATCGAACTGCAATGGGACGCGCGCAACCTTCCCGAGGAAGTCGACATCGACCCGAACTCGGTGTTGCCGGTCCTGCGGATCGTGCAGGAAGCCCTGACCAACGCCATCAAGCACAGTCGTGCGCGGGTGGTTCGCGTCACGTTGAGCGTCGACCACGATGGCGATGCCCAGTGGCTCGCGATCCGCGTCACCGACAACGGCCGCGGCCTGGCGGCCAATACCGGCGGCGCCGGACGCGGCATGCTGAACATGAAGAACCGGGCCGCCCGCATCGCGGCCCTGCTCAAGGTCGAGTCGGTGCCGGGTGCCGGAACGATGATCCTGCTGCGCCTGCCGCTCGACACCACACCGGGTCCGACGACGCGTGCCATGCAGCTTTCGCTCGACACCGAAGCGGTGATCGAACAGCTCCGCAAGGAGTAACCCCCGGCGCCTGCAGCGGGCTCCACGATCGAGCCGAGGCAGGGGAACAGGTTCTAGACTCGGCGGCATGCGGTCGCATGCCGATCCTTCCGACTCGTTGTTCGACGACCCGGCCGGTCCCGGGCCCGCGCGCGTGCGCCCGGCGGACCACGACGAAAACCTCGTCCGGCTGGGGCGCCAGCTGCCCCCGAGCGTCTACCTGGGTACGTCATCGTGGAGCTTTCCGGGCTGGCAAGGCATCGTCTACGGCGCGGCCTACGGCGAATCCCTGCTCGCACGCGAAGGCCTCGCCGCCTACGCCCAGCACCCCGTGCTGCGCCTGGCAGGCATCGATCGCAGCTTCTACCAGCCGCTGCCGCGGTCGGAATTCGCGCGCTACGCGAGCCAGGTACCACCCGGCTTCCGCTTTCTCGTCAAGGCTCCGGCGCTGGTAGCCGACGCCGTCGCGCGCGGCGAACGTGGCGCACCGACGGAGCCGAACCCGCACTTCCTCGACGCCGTGGCCGCGACCGAGCAATTCGTCATCCCGGCCATGGAAGGACTGGGCGAACGCGCCGGGCCGCTCCTCTTCCAGCTGGCTCCCTTGCCGCGCCCGTTGACGACGGGCGAGGCCGGTCACGCGACGATCGAGCGGCTGGGTGCCTTTTTGTCGGCGTTGCCACGCGCGGTCGGTGCGTTCGCGCCGCTGTACGCGGTCGAACTGCGCAACCCGGAGCTGCTGACGCGGCGCTTCATCCGCATGCTGCATGAATCCGGCGCGCGGCTCACGATCGGCGTTCACGCCAACATGCCGGCGGCCGCACGCCAGAGCGCGGCGCTGCGCGCGCTCGACGCCCTGCCCGACGAAGGCGATGACTGGCGGCTGAAGGGACCGCTGGTCGTACGCTGGAACCTGCACTCCGGGCTGCGCTACGACGACGCGAAGAGCCGCTATGCCCCGTTCGATCGCCTGCTCGATCCGGACATTGCGACCCGCGGCGCGCTCACCCACCTCGTCCACGTGGCCTTGAAGAGCGGCCAGCCCAGTTTCATCATCGCGAACAACAAAGCCGAAGGCAGCGCTCCGCTGACACTGGTCGAACTGGCCAAGGCCATCGTCACCTAGCGCGATTCAGCCTCACGACGCATGGCGCCGACCCGTGGCGTCGACCGCGAGGTAGCGGACGCCCTGGGCATTCAGGAACTCGAGTCCCGACTCGACATCGTGCAGCATCGCGATCGTGGCGCAGGCACCGGCCGCCACCGCCAGCGGCGCCACGACCGACACCGACTGCCACGCCTCGACCGGCCAGCCCGTGCGCGGATCCATGATGTGGCAGTAGCGGCGTCCATCGACGACGAGGTAGCGCTCGTAGTCGCCCGATGTCGCGAGCGCGCCGCTCGCGACGTCCAGGTGCGCGAGGATTTCACCCGCTGCGCCGCGTGGATGCTGGACGGCGATGCGCCACGGCGTGCCGTCCGGTGCGGGACCGATGACGCGCACATCTCCGCCAAGGTTGACGAACCCATGCCGTGCACCGTGTTCCACGAGGGCGGTGCCGGCACGGTCGGCCGCGTACTCCTTGCCGATGCCGCCGAAGTCGATCTCCATGCCCGCGCGCGGCAGCTCGATCGATCGGCGGTCCCAGCGCACCTGGCTCCAGCCGATCAGCGGCAGCAGCGCGTCGATGGCGGACTGGGACGGCACCCGCTGCACCTTGAAATCCCAGACCCGTCGCAGCACACCGCTCGTGAGATCGAAGCGACCCTCGCTTTGCGCATGCAGCGCGGCGCCGAAGTCGATCAGGTGTGCCGTCTCGTCGTCGACACTGACGGCCGCGCGTCCCGCTGCCACGATTGATCGCCGTCGTGACACTGTCGTCGCGGTAGCGCGAGTACTTCGCCTCGATCCGCCGCACCTCGGCGATCGCCGCCTCCGCCCACGCCGCAGCCGTGCCCGCATCGGGCGCGTGCAACCGCACCTCGCAGCGCGAGGCCATCGCTGAAAACTCGAACCGAAAGGGAGCGGGTCACACGCGATTCATTCCACGCGCGATGCTAGCGACAAGCGCGGACCGGCAACTGCGACGGCACGCCCTTCCCTCCCTCTCGGAGGGAGGGCCAGGGAGGGAGCCATGCCGTTGAAGATCGGCGGAGCGCCCGGCCGCTCCGAAGCGCAGCCGACTGACTTGCAGTTCCGGTCCGAGTGCACGTGCGACCGCGACGCGGTCGCGTACACGAGGACCGTCAGAACTTCCGCGTCACCCCGACCTGGTACATCTGCGCCTTGAACGTCTCCAGCCCAGGGCTGCCTTCGCCGCCCAGGCGCCAGTCGGCGCGCTGCTCCATGTATTCGGCCTTGCCGTCGATCAGCCAGCCCTGCGGCAGGGCCTTGGAGATCTTGAGCCCGGCCGTGATTCCGCCGAATGCCGAGAGGCGCTGGTCCGACGTGTAAAACGCATTCGGGTTCTGCAGAAAACCCGGCGGATACGGTGCACCGAGTACGGGGTCATAGACCGGGTCGTAATAGAAGAAAGCAGCACTCTGCGTGTTGTAGCGCAGTCCCGGTGTCAGGACCCAGCCATCCGGCAGTGTCTGCGCCCAGTCGAGCGTGAGGGTGTTGGCGGTAACGTCCCAGTCATCGTTGTAATAGCGGTACGACGTCCGCAACGTGGCGTTGGCCGATTCAAAGTAGTGGTTCCACCGAACCAGCAGCGCTTTCTGGTCACGGCTGGTCGGCCGGTTGTCGATGCCCCAGTACGCCTTGTACGGGTCCGTCAGGTAGCCGCTCTGGTGCGCGTAGTAGAAATTGAGCTGCGCGGTGTCGTTCGGAGAGAAGACCTGCGATACGCCGATGATCGCGTCGTAGGTGCGCTTTTGCTGGGTTGGCGGGGGCTGAGGCCCAACCGTTGGAAAGATCTCATCGCCCGAATACCCGCCACCAATGGTGAACGTCGTGTTCTGGTCCGGCGTTGCGTGCCGGATCGTCACACCGCCCGCCGTCGAGCGATAATCGTCCTCGGTCGAATAGGCCGCCCGCACCGCCACCGAAGTGCGATTCGCAAAGTACTTGGTGACCGTGATGTCGGCGGCCGTACGCTTGTCTTCGATGCCTTTGCCCGACGCTCCGGACAATGTCGTGTGGTAGTACGGCGAGGCGCCGGAAATGCTGTCGTAGACCGCGCCGATCTCGAACACCCAGTCATCGGTGATCGGGGTCAGCAGGTAGAGCGCCGGCGACTTCACTGTCATGCGGTCGCCCGATTCCTGATAGTCCTTGTAGTAGAGGAACTTGAACTGCACCAGCGTGGCGTTGGGTGCCGTGACCTGGGCTTGCGCGATACCGGGCAGCAGGCCGGGCAGCGCGAGCGCAGCCGCCAGCACCGCGCCGCGCTGAGGACCTCTCGGGTTCGAGTCCTTCATGTCTAGTTGCAGCCGCATCCGCCGCCCCCGACGCCGGCACCGCCCGAGGCGCCTTCCTTGCTGAAATACGTGTGATCGGCGAAGCGCGCCTCCAGCACGTCAGAGTCGAACGCCATCTCGGGCTTGGCGAGGTTGCCCTTCTGCCACGGTTGCACCTTGGGCATCGACTCGCAGCCGCACAGGAACGCGGCAGCGGCGATGAGCAGCATCCAGCGCTTCGTCATCTTGGCCTCACTTGCGACCGGCGGCTGCCAGGGCAGCGGCCAGTTCACTCTCGAGTTTGTCACGGTCGCCTTCGCGGAATCCGACATGCATGGCGCGAACCACGCCATCGGCGCCGATCAGGAACGACGTCGGCATGCCCTTCGGCTGGTAGGCCTCGGCAACCTTTCCGGCGGAATCGAACGCGACCGTGAACTTCGCCGGAGTGCCGACCAGGAACTTGTCGGCGTCCTCGCGCTTCTTGTCGACGTTGATGCCGATGATCGTCAGTCCCTTGGGCCCGTACTTGGCCTGCATGTCGTTCATCCAGGGGAACGACTGCTTGCACGGCGCGCACCATGATGCCCAGAAGTCGACCAGTACGACACGACCCTTGAGATCGGCCAGGCGAACCTTCGATGCGCCGGCAGCCGGCAACTCAAAGGCGGGGGCTGGCTTGCCGACGTCCTGCGCCGACACAGCACCCACCAGGAACGCGGCACAGACCGCAGCAACAAGTTTTCCGTACCGCATGCACTCTCTCCCCAGTGACGACCGTGCGATGGTAGCGGCACCGTTTCGCCGTGACATCGCGGATTGCGGCTAATCCCCAGCCGAATTCCGTCGTTTTGCCGCGAAGGTCCGCCTGAATTTCGCCACCTTGGGGGCCACGACGAGACGCGCAGTAGCCCTGCTCCGGATTGTGGCGGAAGTACTCCTGGTGATGGTCCTCCGCCCGCCAGTACGGCCCGGCCTCGACAAGCTCGGTCACGATGGGCTGACGATAGTGCGACTGCGCCTCGCGGATAACCTCCTGCGCCACGCTACGCTGTTCGGCTGAGTGGACAAAAATGGCCGAGCGATACTGCGTACCGACGTCGTTGCCCTGCCGATGCAAGGTCGTCGGATCATGGATCGTGAAGAAGATCTCCAGCACCTCGCGATACGAGATCCGCGCCGGGTCGAACTCGATGCGCACGACTTCGGCATGTCCGGTCGTTCCGTCACATACCTGGCGGTACGACGGGCGTTCCACCGCACCGCCGGTGTATCCCGACTCGACGTCGATGACCCCCTCGACCTCCTCGAACACCGCTTCGAGACACCAGAAACAGCCCCCGCCCAGTGTGGCGAACTGATATCCGGGTCGCGGCAAGTCGGCTAGCGGAGAGCGGATCGACATGGGCTGGCTCCTGTGTGCTGGGTCGTGGTGGATCTGTCGTTGGTCGTGCCGACGCGGTCCAAGCTTACGGCTCCGATCGCGTCGCCGCGCCCACTCGCTGCTTCAGAACGGAAACAGGGTCGAGAGCAGCATCAGCGCAGCACCGGCGACGATCAGCGTAGCCACAACGAATTCGGCGCAGTCCGGGGCCGGAACTCCCAGCAGGCTGCGCGCTCCCGTGGCCCACCAGACGAGGCTGACGCAGAAGCCCACCAGCACGAGGACGATGCCGGGCAGCAGCACCATCGCCAGGCCGGATACGTAGACCGGCACCGCGCCGACCACTGCGACCGCCAGCGCCGCGCTCCAGCGCCGCGGCTGCGAATAGAAGCCGAGCAAAGATGCTCCCACGGCACCCTGCACCAGCGGCGCCAGCGCCAGGGCGGCCCACAGCATCCGGAACCGCGCACCGTCGACATCGGGCCGCGCCGTGTAACCGAAGACGGCGCTCCACTCGCTGTCGAAGACGCGCACGCCGATGCCGGCCGCCAGCGCGACGCCAAACCCACCGACCACCGGGATCATCAGCAGCCAGCCGAGTGCGCCGGGACGCGACAGGCGCCGTTGCACGGTCTGCCACAGCGCATCGGGCTCGAGAAGACTCAATGCCAGCCTGTCGGCGCTACAAGACCACGGGGTGATCGGGCAACTCATTGGGGTTGCGTTCGCCCGCGGCCAGCGGGTAGTGCCGTGCCAGCAGCGCTCCGACGGCCTCGACACCGGCCAGCGCACCCGCTTCGAACTCTCCGGCGCGGAAACGGTCGCGCATCATCGCGGCGATCGAGGACCACTGTGCGGCAGAGACATGGCCGCCGATGCCGCGGTCGACGACGATCTCGATCTTGTGATCGGCCAGTTCGACGTAGATGAGGACACCGTTGTTCT
Organism: uncultured beta proteobacterium; assembly: GCA_963780715.1. GTDB lineage: Bacteria > Pseudomonadota > Gammaproteobacteria > Burkholderiales > Burkholderiaceae_F > JALORV01. The sequence goes on along the minus strand of CAWADK010000003.1, from coordinate 28,336 downwards.
GTTCCGTGTCCCACACGCGCAGCTTGGAGAACATCATTTCCGCGCGCTCGCGTGCCGGCGCATCCCGCCGCAGGTAGCTCAGTGGTAGCGCCGCCTCGACCGCAAAACGGAGCTCGCCGCTGTGCGACTTCTCGCTGTCGGCGATCGCCTGTCGGACGCGGGTCAGGACGTCCTCCGGGAAGGCCCGACGCACCGCGCCCGGTGTGGTCATCCAGTGACGAAGAATGCGAAGTATCTCCATGGTCGGCCTACCAGCTGCTGCCACCCCCGCCGCCGGCAAAGTCACCGCCGCCGCCGGAACTCCAACCCCCACCGCCGCCTCCGCCCCACCCGCCGCCACCGCTCCAGCCACCAGGAAGGATCACTGGCCCGCGGCGTCGGCCACCGGTGACACGCCCACCTCCGCCGCCGCCCATGAAGGCGGAGAACACGAACACCGCGACCGCTGCGATCGCCCCCAGCACCAGCGACGTCAGCAGGATGCCGGCGAGTGTCCCGACTCCCAGGCTGGTCACTGCAGCGCCGGGCGTCCCGAAGGCTCGCCGCAACAGCCCGGCCACGATCGCGCCAAAGACAATCAGCGGCACCAGCGCCGCCATCAGGTCCTCGCCGGCGTCGACCTTGTGGCGCGGAATGCCCGCCGGTGTCGGCAGAGCCTCACCTTCGATGCGCTTCATCACGGCGTCGACACCGGCATTGATGCCGCCGGCGAAGTCGCCCTTGGCGAAGGATGGCCCCATCAGTTCGCGCGTGATGCGCGATGCCACGACGTCCGGGATCGCGCCTTCGAGCGCGCGTGCGACGCTGATCCAGACCCGGCGGTCCTTCACCGCCACGGCGATCAACACGCCGTCGCCGATGTCCCGGCGGCCGATCTTCCAGGCATCGCCCACGCGGTTCGTGAAATCCGCAATCGTTTCCGGCTGTGTCGACGCGACGACGATGACCGCGATCTGTGAACCGCGTGCGCGCTCGAACTCGATCAGCTTGCGGCGCAGTGCGTCCTCGGCCGCTGGTGAGAGGACACCGGCCAGATCGGTGACCGGCGCCGCCGGCGGGACGGCGATGCGGCCCAGCGGATCGCGCGCGGTCTCGCCTTCCGCCTGGCTGCCCGGGGACGCCGGAGCGTCGGCTCGCGGCGGCGCTGCGGGCGCTGCGGGCGCGGACTGCGGCGGCGCGCCGCCCGGGAAGATCCCCTTCGGCAGCTCAGGTGCGGGCGTCTGCGCGCTCGCACCCAGGGCGAGCGCGACCAGCACTGGCACCGCGCACGCCGCGGCGGCCCGCTTCAGCATCCGCATCGCAGGAGGTAGAGCTTGATGCGCCTACTTCTTCGGCGCGCCGAAGTCGACCGTGGGCGGCTTGCTGATTGCCGCTTCGTTCTCGACCGCAAACTGGGGCTTCGGCTTGTATCCGAACACCATTGCCGTCAGGTTTTGCGGCAGCTGGCGGATAAAGCTGTTGAAGTCTTCGACCGACTTGATATAGCGATTGCGCGCGATGCCGATGCGATTCTCGGTGCCCTCGAGCTGCGTGCGCAGATCCTGGAACGCGGCGTTGGCCTTCAGGTTCGGATAGTTCTCGACCGTCACCAGCAGCCGTGACAAAGCCGAACTCAATTCACCCTGCGCCTGGGTGAACTTCGCGAACGCTTCCGGGTTGTTGACGAGCTCGGGTGTGGCCTGGATCGCGGTCGCCTTGGCGCGCGCGTTGATCACGTTTTCCAGTGTGGACTTCTCGAAATCGGCCTCACCCTTGACGGTGGCGACGATGTTGGGGATCAGATCGGCACGGCGCTGATACTGGCTCAGTACCTCAGCCCACGCCGACTTCACCGCCTCGTCCTTCTGCTGGATCGTGTTGTAGCCACAGCCGGCCAGCACGCTGGCGACCGCCAGCAAAAGCAATGAGCGCAAAGCTCGCATTGAAGACCTCCGCAGGTAAATGATTTCTTGTTTGGATCAGCGCTGCTCAGTGCCGTCGCGCACTGCAGTCGCGGCGAGTGCAGCCAGACGAATCTGCAAAGCGCGATCGTAATCCAGCCATGCCTGCCGTGCACTGGCCGGCCGCCCGCTGAGTTCGAGCTTGATGAGCAGCGCACGCAGGCGACGACCGCCCGGGCCGTCATCGCACACTTCCCCGCGCGAAAGCGCACTGACCAGCCGGTTGATCTCGGCGATCTCCTCCAGCTCCGGCGGCAGGACTCCGGCGTTCTTCAGGATCCGGCATGCCAGGCGCTGCTCGACCGGGATCAGCCGATCGTCATCGAGCTCGAGCGGCTCGCCCTCGCCCGGCAGGTTCGACAGCTCACCACGCGCGATCGCCTCGGCGATGCGCTGCTCCGCAAGTTGGGTCAGTGCCGGAAGTCCTTCGCTGATCATCCGATGATGATAGTGGCCCCGTGGGACCGCCAACCGGCACGTAGAATCGCCCGATGCAGTCAAAGACGAAGTCAGCCGACTACCGCCGGGCGCTCGCGCAGTTCGCCACCGGCGTCACCGTCGTGACGACCCGTGCGCCGGATGGCAATCCGGTCGGCCTGACGGTTAATTCGTTCAACTCGGTTTCGCTCGATCCGCCGCTGGTGCTGTGGAGCCTGGCGCTCAAGGCAAGCTCGCTTCCCGCGTTCGAAAGCAGCAGCCACTATGCGATCAATGTCCTGTCGGAGCGACAACTCGGCGTGGCGCAGCGCTTTGCCACCCGTGGCGCCGACCGCTTCGGTCCGGACGACTGGCGCGCGGGGCCGTTCGATCTGCCGCTGCTCGAAGGCTGCGTCGCGACGCTGGTTGCCACCAACCGCAGCCGCTACCGCGAGGGCGACCACGTGATCCTGGTCGGCGAGGTCGTGCGATACGACGTGCGCGGCGGAGTTCCGCTGGTATTCCACGACGGACGCTACATCGCCAGTGCGGTCGAAGAGCCGCTGCCGGACGCGCTGAAGACACCGTGGCGCTGAAAGCGCACGCGTCCTGAGAGGGCGCGACGCCGGGGCGCGGTGCCGGCGAGCAAAAACCACCGCAAGAAACGGGTGTCACGGCAACCCCGGCGCATCGACAATGCATCCATGAAACGCCGCGACCTTGTCGACCTGATCATGCTTGCCGCGCTCTGGGGCGCGAGCTTCCTCTTCACGCGCATGGCCGCGCCGGCGTTTGGTGCATTTGCGCTCGCGGAAGTCCGCGTGGCGGTCGCCGCCCTCGTGCTGCTGCCGCTGCTGGCGCTGCGGGGTGACCTGACAGAACTGCGCGGACAACCCGCGCGCTTCGCGCTGCTCGGCGCCGTCAACACGGCGATTCCATTCACCCTCTTCGCGTGGGCGGCACTCTCGATCACGGCCGGGCTTGCATCGATCCTGAATGCAACAGCGCCGCTCTTCGGTGCGCTCATAGCCTGGGTCTGGCTGCGCGACCGGCTTACCCCGCTGCAGTGGCTCGGCATGGCCATCGGCTTCGGCGGCGTGTTGTGGCTGGCGATGTCGAAGGCCAGTTTCTCCGCGGGCGGCACCGGTTGGGCGATCCTTGCCGGTCTGGGCGCGACGTTGTCCTACGGCCTGTCTGCGAACGTGGCCAAGCGGTTCTTCAGCGGCGTACGTCCGCTCGCCGTGGCGGCAGGCAGCCAGACCGCGGCGGCACTCCTGCTGCTTCCATTTGCGGTCCTGGCGTGGCCAGCGAGTTCGCCGGCACCGCGCGACTGGGCCGCGGCGATTGCGCTCGGCGTGCTCTGCACCGGAATCGCCTACATCCTGTACTTCCGGCTCATCGCCCGCGTCGGGCCCGCCACCGCGATGACCGTGACCTTCCTGATTCCGGCGTTTGCGATGCTCTGGGGCGGCCTTTTCCTTGGCGAACAGGTTACCGCCACGATGGTTGCGGGCTGCGCCGTCATCCTGGCTGGCACCTCGCTGGCGATCGGCATTCTGCGATTTCCAGCGCGGCGCATATCGACCTGACGTTTCCGCCGTATCGGGAGCGCGCGGCCGCCGCGCTCACTAGAATGCCCACATGCCGAAGCTCTGGGACATCTCACCGGCCATCGGACCGGGCTTTCCGGTGTTTCCCGGCGACACTCCGTTCGCGCAGCGCTGGACCTGGACGCTCGACGATCGCTGTCCCGTCAACGTCTCGGAGCTGACGCTCTCACCCCATACGGGCGCGCACACCGATGCGCCGCTGCACTATGACGCACGCGGAGCTTCGATTGCGGAGGTCGACCTCGCCACGTACCTCGGGCCGTGCCGGGTCGTGCATGCGATCGGTGCCGGCGCCCTCATCCAGCCGGAGCATGTCCTTGCGAGGCTCACCGGAACCCCGCCGCGCGTGTTGCTGCGTACATACGCGCGCGCACCCGAGCACTGGGATGCAGCGTTCACGGCGATTGCGCCGGACACGATCGACGTTCTGCACGCGCACGGCGTGCGGCTGGTCGGCATCGATACGCCGTCGCTCGATCCCGAGACCAGCAAGTCGCTCGACAGCCATCAGCACGTCCGGCGCCACGGCATGGCAATCCTGGAGGGCATCGTGCTCGACGACGTGGCCGAAGGCGACTACGAACTGATCGCGCTGCCGTTGAAGATCGCCGGCTGCGACGCGAGCCCGGTGCGGGCCGTGCTGCGCGAACTCGCGCCATGATGCTGACACGCGACGAGGCCATCGCGCTGGACGCGGCCGATCCGCTGGCCGTTCACCGCCAGGCCTTTGCGCTGCCGCCGGGAGTCATCTACCTCGACGGCAACTCCCTGGGCGCCCTGCCGCGCGCAACCTCCGCGCGGGTACGCGAAGTGGTGGAACGCGAGTGGGGCGAGGGCCTGATCCGTTCCTGGAACGATTCCCACTGGACCGAGGCCCCGCGCCGCGTCGGCGCCAAGATCGCGCGGCTGATCGGCGCGCGGGCCGACGAGGTCATCTGCGCCGACTCGACCTCCGTCAATCTCTTCAAGGTGCTCGCGACCGCGCTCGCGCTGGTTGGAGCCCGGCCGCAGGTCTCGACGCGGGGACGCCGCGTGATCCTGTCCGAGCGTGGCAACTTCCCTACTGATCTTTACATCGCGCAGGCGCTCGTGCAGCGGCATGGCGGCGCGTACGAACTGCGACTGGTCGAATTCGATGACGTGGCGCAGGCGATCGATCCGACGGTCGCCGTCGTCATGCTTACGCATGTCAACTATCGCACCGGTGCCATGCATGACCTGCAGGCCCTGACCGCGCGCGCGCGGGCGGCCGGCGCATTGACGATCTGGGACCTCGCGCACTCCGCGGGGGCGGTGCCGGTCGACCTGGCCGCCGCCGGCGCCGACTTCGCTGTCGGATGCGGCTACAAGTACCTGAACGGGGGGCCAGGCGCACCGGCCTTCCTTTACGTGGCGCAGCGTCACCTGGCGGCCGCGGCTGACGATCGCTTCGCGCAGCCACTGGCGGGCTGGTTCGGTCACCGGACGCCCTTCACGTTCGACCCGGACTATGCGCCGGCGCCGTCGATCGACCGCTATGCGGTCGGCACGCCGCCGATCCTCGGGCTGGCCGCGCTCGACAGCGGCGTCGACACCGTGCTGGCCGCCGGCGTGGATGCACTGCGCACGAAGTCGGTTGCGCTGAGCGAGGCCTTCATCGCCAGCGTCGAAGCCGACTGCGGCGAGACGGTGGCCCTTGTGTCACCCCGCGCGGCCGCGCAGCGCGGCAGCCAGGTCTGCCTTGCTCATCCCCATGCGTACCCGGTGATGCAGGCGCTGATCGAGCAAGGTGTGATTGGCGACTTCCGCGCGCCGGACGTATTGCGTTTCGGTTTTGCGCCGCTGTACGTCCGGTTTGTCGACGCGGTGGACGCTGCCGCCGCCCTGGCCGAGGTCCTGCGCTCGGAGCGCTGGCGCGAGGAACGTTTCCAGCAACGCGGGATGGTCACATGAGTGCAGCGCCGGCCCGTACCGAGCGAGCCCCACCGCAGCGCGTAGCGAGGAACCTGTCATGAACACGCCCGCCGGCAAAGACATGCGCTACGGTGACTATCTCGCGCTGGACGCGGTGCTCTCAGCCCAGCATCCGCGCTCGTCCGACCCGAACGAGCTGCTCTTCATCGTCCAGCACCAGACGAGCGAGCTGTGGATGAAGCTGGCGCTGCACGAGCTGAAAGCCGCGCGCGGGGCGATCGCGGCGACCGACCTGCCACCCGCCTTCAAGATGCTGGCGCGCGTATCCCGCATCTTCGAGCAGCTGGTGCATGCGTGGGACGTGCTCGCCACGATGACACCGTCGGAATACAGCGCGATCCGGCCGCACCTTGGAACGAGCTCGGGCTTCCAGTCGTGGCAATACCGCGAGATCGAGTTCATGCTCGGCAACAAGAACGCTGCGATGCTGCGGCCGCACGACGACCGGCCCGCGCTGCGGCAGCAGCTCGCCGAAGCCTTTGCGGCCCCGTCGCTCTACGACGAGGCAATCCGACTGCTGGCGCGACGTGGCTTTGCGATCGCCCCCGCTGTGCTCGAGCGCGACCTGACCGAGCGCCACGTCGGCGCTGCGTCGGTCGAGGCGGCGTGGCTCGCGGTCTATCGCGCGCCACGCGCGCACTGGGACCTCTACGAGCTCGCCGAGGAACTGGTCGACCTCGAGGATGCGTTCCGGCTCTGGCGCTTCCGTCACGTGACGACGGTCGAACGCATCATCGGATTCAAGCCCGGCACCGGAGGGACCAACGGCGTCGCGTACCTGCGCAAGATGCTGGACGTGGTGCTGTTTCCCGAGCTGTGGAAGGTACGCACCGACTTGTAGGGGCGTTGCTCGTGTACGCAACGCGCTATGCGCGTCGCACGTGCACTCGGACCGGCACGGTTCGCGCTGCTCGCGAACCGCTCAACACTGAATTGTCGGCTGCGCTTTGGGCGTAGCGTGGAATTCTCGACAGCACCTGCGTGCTGTCGAGCACGCGGAGCCGGCGCGGCCTGCATAGCCGCGCAGTGGACCGGCCGCACGCTCCGCCGATGTTCAACGGCGCCGCACCTACCCAGCCTCCCGCCTGGCGGGATGAATTGGCAACCGAGGATAGAATTCGCGCCTGCCGCGGATGTCGGAGACAAACATGAACGCCCCTGAGAAATCCCGCTCCGTGAAGGCCAGCTTTCAATGGGACGACCCGTTGCTGCTCGAACGGCAACTCTCCGATGAAGAGCGCATGGTGCGCGATGCCGCGCGTTCCTACGCGCAGGACAAGCTGGCGCCGCGCATCCTCGATGCGTTCCGCCATGAGAAGAGCGACCCCGCGATCTTCCGCGAGATGGGCGAACTCGGACTGCTCGGCAACACGCTGCCCGCGGAGTACGGCGGCGCGGGGCTGAACTACGTCTGCTACGGCCTGATCGCGCGCGAGATCGAGCGCGTCGACTCGGGCTACCGCTCGATGATGAGCGTCCAGAGTTCGCTCGTGATGCTGCCAATCTACGAGTTCGGCTCGGAAGCGCAGCGCCGCAAGTACCTGCCCAAGCTCGCGAGCGGCGAATGGATCGGCTGCTTCGGCCTGACCGAGCCCAATCACGGCTCGGACCCCGGCAGCATGATCACGCGCGCCCGGCGCGTCGACGGCGGCTTCGTGCTGAAAGGCTCGAAGATGTGGATCAGCAACTCGCCGATCGCCGACGTGTTCGTCGTGTGGGCCAAGGACGACGGCGGCATCATCCGCGGCTACATCCTCGAGAAAGGCATGAAGGGCCTCTCCGCCCCGGCGATCCACGGCAAAATGGGGCTGCGCGCCTCGATCACCGGCGAGATCGTGATGGACGACGTCCTTGTTCCCGCCGAGAACGAACTGCCCAACGTGCAGGGGCTCAAGGGGCCCTTCGCGTGCCTGAACTCGGCTCGCTACGGAATTGCGTGGGGCGCGCTGGGCGCAGCGGAGTCCTGCTGGCACACGGCGCGCCAGTACGTGCTCGACCGCAAGCAGTTCGACCGGCCGCTCGCGGCCAACCAGCTGGTGCAGAAGAAGCTCGCCGACATGCAGACCGAAATCACGCTGGCGCTGCAGGGCTGCCTGCGCCTCGGACGCATGAAGGACGACGGCACCGCCGCCGTCGAGATCACCAGCATCATGAAGCGCAACTCGTGCGGCAAGGCGCTCGAAGTGGCACGGACGGCGCGCGACATGCTGGGCGGCAACGGCATCAGCGACGAGTACGGCGTGGTCCGCCACATGCTCAACCTCGAGGTGGTCAACACCTATGAAGGCACGCACGACATCCACGCGCTGATCCTGGGTCGCGCGCAGACCGGCATCCAGGCCTTCTTCTGAGCGTCATGCGCGCGCTGCGTTACTCGACCTTTGGGCCGGTCGCGCAGGTCCTGCGCAGCGAGGAGCTGCCGGAGCCGCAGCCCGGCGCTCACGATATCGTCGTGCGCGCACGCTTCGTCGGCATCAACCCGCTCGACTGGAAACTGGTCGAGGGGCAGTTCAAGCTGCTCGCCAAGAGTCGACCGCCGTGCGGCGTCGGCGCCGAGTTCGCCGGCGAAGTGCTGCGCGTTGGCGCACAGGTCAGCGCCGTGCGCCCCGGCGACCGGGTCGTCGCCTGGCTGAACCCGTTCGCCGAGCCGCCGCGCGCGCTGGCGGAGCAGGTCTGTGTGTCGGCGAAGCAGTGCGTGCGGATCCCGGATGGGGTGAGCTTCGACGTCGCCGCCGTGACGCCCGTCGCCGGGCTTTCTGCCCTGCAACTGTGCAATCACGTGCACGCCCGCGCCGGACAGCGCGTGCTGGTGCACGGCGCCGCGGGGGGCGTCGGCAGCCTTGTCGTGCCGATGCTGCGCGAACGCGGCGCGACTGTCGTTGCCACCGGCAGTGCCGACAGCCAGGCGTTCATCCGGACCCTCGGCGTCGACGCGCAGGTCGACTATGCGGCTCCCGCAACGTCCTGGCCGGGGCCATTTGACGCGATCATCGATTGCGCGAGCAAGCTCGATCGTGCCGTCGTGCCGACGCTCATGCCCGCCGGCGGCGACATCGCGGTCACGCTGCCGTCATTTCCCAGCGTCATCTTCGATCCGCTGCTCAACCGGCTGCGGCGCATACGCTGGCATACGCTGCGACTCGAACCGAACGCGAGCGAGCTTGCGCAGGTACTCGCGCAGGTCGCCGCCGGCAAGCTCACGGTGCGGCTGACGCGCACCTACCCCTTCGACGCGGCGATCGACGCGCTCACCGAGTCGCGCGGCGGCCATGTGCGCGGCAAGATCGCCGTGGCCATTCCTTAGCGCGCGAACCCGTCACTTGGCGGGCGCGGCCCGAATCGGTAGGCTCGCGTGCCGCACGTCGGCGCACCACGGCGCGTGCCGTAGTCCGTACCCAACCCACAGGCGAATCAAGGAGAAGGCCCTATGCAAGCACTGCTGAAGCAAGCGTGGTGGGCACTGCTGATCGGCGGCCTCGCTTCCGTGCTGTTCGGAGTGCTTGCCTTCCTGTGGCCGGGACTGACGCTTTTCATCCTTGCGGTCTTCTTTGCGGCGACAGTCTTCGTCGACGGCGTCGTCACGATGGCGAGCGCGGTCAAGAACCGCGCGACGGCGAGCCACTGGTGGTTATGGCTGCTGCTCGGCCTGCTGGGCGTCGTCGCCGGCGCCATCGGCCTGCTGTCGCCCGCCACCGCCGCCGGCGCGCTGCTGCTGCTGATCTCCGCCTACGCGATCGTGACGGGCGTGCTGATGATCTGGGCCGGCTTCAAGCTGCGCAGCGAGATCGAACGCGAATGGCTGCTCTGGTTGCTGGGTGCGGTGTCGGTGCTCTTCGGCCTGCTGCTGATCGCGCAACCGGCCGCCGGTTTGATGGGTTTCGTCTGGGTCATCGCCACCTGGGCGGTCGCCGAGGGCATCCTCAAGATCCTGCTGGCCTTCAAGGCGCGTCGCTTCGGTGCCAGCCTGGCCGAGGCCGGCCGGGCAGCGAACGCCTGATCCCGCGCGGTCGATGCCGGTCGAGTTCGTCGAGGTCGCCGGCGAGCGCCTCGAACTCCTGCGCATCGCGCCGGAGCGTGTCTCGGCGCCACTCGTCTTCCTCCACGAAGGCCTGGGCTCGGTCGCCGGTTGGCGCGACTTTCCGCGCACCGTCTGCGAGCGGCTCGCGGCGCCGGGGCTCGTCTACTCGCGTCGCGGCTACGGGCGTTCGTCGCCTCTCGAAGAACCGCGCGGCACCGACTACCTGCACCACGAAGCGTGGGTCGTATTGCCCGCGCTGCTGGCGGAACTCGGAATCGAAGCGCCGCTGCTTGTCGGTCACAGCGACGGGGGCTCGATCGCACTGCTCTACGCCGCGCGCCATCAGGCCGCGTGCGATCGCGATCATGGCGCCACATGTGTTCGTCGAGGACGTGACGATCGACGGCATTCGCGCAGCGCGCGAAGCATGGGGACACGGAAAGTTGCGTCCCCCGCTGGCGCGCGTGCACGAGGACCCCGATGGGGCGTTCTTCGGCTGGAACGACGGCTGGCTCGATCCCGCATTTCGCCACTGGAACATCGAGGCGGAGCTGCCGAAGATCCGCTGCCCCGTGCTGGCCATTCAGGGTTTCGACGACCAGTACGGCACGATGGAGCAGCTCGACCGCATCGCGGGCGGTGTCACCGCGCCGTGCCGGCTGCTGAAGCTCGCCGACTGTGGCCACAGCCCGCAGCGCGACCAGCCAAAGGCGGTGATCGATGCCCTTGAAGCGCTCTACCGCGAGTCCATAACGGCAGCGGAAAGATGATCGATGCGATCGGTTACCTCGCTACGACGCTGACGATCGTCGCCTTCATCCCGCTGGCCCGCCTGACACGGAGCACCCGGCGAGCCGACGGCGTCTCGCTTGGCTTGTACGTGGACTTCACACTCGGCGTCACACTTAGGCTCCTCATCGGGCTCGTCATCGGGGCCTGGCCGATCGTCGTCGCCAGAGCAATCACGCTGACGCTGGCACCTTTCATTCTCGGAACGAAATTGCCCTACGGTTGAAATGAAAGCGGCGCCCGTGGGCGCCGCTTTCTTCACGACGTGTTCCGTCAGCGTCCGATCGCTGCCAGCGCGCGCGTCGCCATGATTCTGTCCCGTCGCGTAGGTCGGGTGGAACGGATCCCAGAAAAGATACGTGTTCGGCGACGGGCAGAGCAGCGGACCAGTCGGCGGCGGAACGAAGCAGGGCGCGGTCGCATTGGTCAAACCGAAGCTCGCCGGAGCTGCCTGCGCCTCGGACAAGAGCGCAAAGAGATCCAGCACCTTGATCGAGTAGCCCGGCAGCGCGCGCAACGAGTTGATCTGCTGCAGCAGCGCGCCGTTGTAGCCGGCCGACATCTGCGTGGCCACGGCCGCGATCTGCGGGTTGTTAAGCGACTGCACGAGTGGCGTCTTGCCGACATCCGGCACGTTCACCACCAGGACGTTGCGGCCGCCGGTGTTGAAGATGATGTTGAGGATCGAGACGACGTCGGTCACGCCACTGGTGACGACGCTGTTCGCGATCGTCGCGCCGTTGGCGGGAGTGGCCGCGATCAGGCCCAAAGCGTCGCGCACGTTGTTGCCGAAGGCCGAGCCATCGACGATCACGAGCGCATTGGGGCTGATGCGGTTGCCCTGGGCGAGCAGCAACGTGTTGAACTGCGCCAGCATCGTCGGCACTGTCGACGCGGCCGCCCCGGTGACCCCGGGCACCGGACCTGTGCGCGCGCCTGCGAAGGCGTAGTTGGTGCCGCCGGCCAGCGAGGGCTTCGCGGCGCCACCGACGCGGGCAGCAACGGTGTCGACCCAGAGCGGCCCATTGGAGTAGATGCCCGTGGCGTATGGCGGGGCTGGCGGGCAACTCGCCGGCGTGCGAATGCACTCATTGCCGTTGTCGCTTAGGCTCGCACCCATGACCCAGGTCGTGCTCTGGATTGGCGGCGGTGCCGGATTCTCTTCGGTGCCGCCGCCGCACGATGCGAGCAGCAATGCCGATGCGGCCAATGCAGCCGCTTGCAGCGCCGATTTCCGGCGTAACAGGTCAAACATGGTGTCTCCCCCGAATGTCGTTCATCGTTCCGCCCGGCGCACCTCGGTCCCCCGCGCGAGCGAGCGGCGATCATACGGCGGGCTAGCCCGATCGGCGTAGCGGAAGCGTCAAAAGCACAACAGGAATGTGTGCTGCCGCGCAGCATTGGTCCGTCGGTTCACGCCGACCGCCATTGCTGCCCAACGCAGTCATCAAATTCCGGTGCGAGGGTTTGCTGCGCTGCGCTTGCCGTGCGGTGGCGTCAGTCGAATTCGGCCGTGCGGTCTTCGGGGCGAGACCCGGCCTGGGCGCGCTGCAGCCGATCGTGGATCGGCAGCCAGCGCTCACCGAGCGGAGGCGCGACAATGACGATCCGCTCGGCACCTGCCGCATCGAGCGTGCGCAGATTGGCGTAAAGCGTGCGGGCGTAGTCGTCCGCACTGTCGGGCGCCGCCAGTGCGAATTGCGGCGCGGCTTTTCGAGCCCATGCCGCGAGCACCGTTGGCGGCGCCAGCACGGCGAGCGACTTCGCGCGCGACTGCCGCAGCCAGTCCGCCAGCGCCTCCTGCGCGACCACCTCGAGCGGGGTACGAGGTGCGTAGTGCCGTTCGAGGCTGCCGGATACGCGCGGTGCGGCGGCGTCAGGCGCTTCGACAGCACAACCGAGCACACGCTCGAGGTCGGAACGCGCGATCGAACCCTGGCGCAGCAGACGCGGCTCGGTGCCGGTGAGATCGACTATCGTCGACTCGATGCCCACGGGGCACGGCCCGCCGTCGAGGATCAGGTCGACGGCGCCGTCGGGCTTGACGCCGAGGTCGGCACGAACGTGGTCCGCCGTGGTCGGACTGACACGACCGAATCGGTTCGCGCTGGGCGCTGCGACGGGCCGCCCCAGAGCCTGCAGTACGGCCTGCGCCCACGGGTGGCCGGGTGCACGCAATCCGACCGTGTCCTGGCCGCCGGTGACGACATCGCTGACCCGCTCGCTGCGCTTGAGCACAAGCGTCAACGGGCCTGGCCAGAACGCCTGCGCCAGTGCGTGCGCAGCAGCCGGTGCGTCCTTCGACCATTCGTCGATGGCGCCAGCTCCCGCCACATGCACGATGACCGGATGGTCCGCCGGCCGCCCCTTGGCCGCGAAGATCGAGCGGACCGCCGCTTCATTCGTGGCATCGGCCGCCAGTCCGTAGACCGTCTCGGTCGGCAGCGCGACGAGTCCGCCGCGCTCGAGCACCGCGACCGCGCGCGCGATCGCGTCGTGATCCACCGCCGGCGTGAGCAGTTTCATTTCGGCCTGCACGCGTTGCGCATCGCGCGTGACGCGGGCAGCCCGGCGCGGCGCATGGTGGCCGGCATGGCCTATTGCGGGGCTGCAATGCCGAGCACGGCGGCAACCTGCGTCGCCCGCGCCAGCGCCGACTCCCGTGTCGGCGCCACGCAGGTCACATGACCCATCTTCCTGCCACGTCGAGCCTCGCTCTTGCCGTACAGGTGCAGCTTGGCCCCCGGAACGGCCAGCACGCCGGGCCAGTCCGGTTCCCGTTGCCGGTCGCCCTCGAACCAGACATCGCCGAGCACATTCAGCATCACCGCCGGCGCCAGCAGGCTGGCGTCGCCCAGCGGCTGGCCAGCGAGCACGCGCGCCTGTTCGTCGAACTGGCTGCTGACGCAGGCATCGATCGTGTAGTGGCCGCTGTTGTGGGGACGCGGGGCAATCTCGTTGGCCAGCAGGCGGCCGTCGGCCAGCACGAAGAATTCGACGCACAGCACGCCGACGTAGTTCATCGCCCGCGCCACGGCGATCGCCGCGTCGCGCGCACGCTGCGCCATCGCATCATCGATGCGCGCCGGCACGATCGAGACTGCGAGGATGCCGCCACGATGCTCGTTCTCCGAGACCGGGAATGTCGTGACGGCGCCATCGCGCCCGCGCGCCACGACGACGGAAAGCTCGAGCTGCAGTGCCAGCTTCTGTTCGAGGACGCACGGCACCCGGCCCATCGCATCCCAGGCCGAGCGCGCTTCGGCCAGTGAGGCGACGCGCGCCTGTCCCTTGCCGTCGTAGCCGAGCCGAGCCGACTTCAGGATGCCGGGCAGCAGCGCGGCCTGCAGCTGATCGAATTCTTCCGCCCGTGTGATGACCGCATGTGGCGCCACCCCGATGCCGCTCGCGGCGAGGAAGCGCTTCTCGCTGATGCGATCCTGCGCAATCGCGACGCTGGCGGCATCCGGACTGACGGCGCAGTGTTGCGCCAGGAACGCGAGCGCGGCGGCGGGAACGTTCTCGAACTCCGTGGTCGCCGCGCGGCAGCGGCGCGCGAGTTCGGCCAGCGCGGCTTCGTCGACGTAATCGGCACACAGGTGATCGTCGGCGACGGCACCGGCAGGACTGTCATGGCCCGGATCGAGCACGCAGACCTTGTAGCCGAGTGACTGCGCCGCCATGCAGAACATGCGGCCGAGCTGGCCGCCGCCGAGCAGGCCGAGCCAGCTGCCTGGGGCAAGCGGTGCAGTCATCGTTGCAGGCGGGCTGAATGTATTGCTGGTGAATGGTGTTGCCGGTGACGCCAGCACGGCGCGGCCGCGCGAGACCGGCTACAGCGGCAACGTCATGTTGCGCGCCTTCTCGGTCTGCGTGGCGCGATACTGCGCGAGCTTCATCGCGAGTGCTGCATCCTCGGTCGCCAGCATCGCGATGGCATAGAGGGCGGCGTTGGCCGCGCCCGCTTCGCCGATGGCGAAGGTCGCCACCGGCACGCCGCGCGGCATCTGCACGATCGAGAGCAGCGAGTCCTCGCCACGCAGGTACTTGGAGGGAATCGGCACGCCCAGCACCGGGATCACGGTCTTGGAGGCGATCATGCCCGGCAGGTGCGCGGCGCCGCCCGCGCCGGCGATGATGGCCTTCAACCCGCGCGCACGCGCCTCGTCGGCGTAGGCGAACATGTCATCCGGCGTGCGGTGCGCCGAGACGACGCGGGCCTCGAAGCGGACGCCGAATTCCTTCAGCACCTCGCAGGCGTGCTGCATGACGTCCCAGTCGGAATTGGAGCCCATGACGACGCCCACGAGCGGCGCCGGTTGTCCCTGGCTTTTCATCGCATGTCGCGGGCTCGCGCCCTACCGAGGCTCAAAGGCCCTGAAGCGGCGCATTGTAGGCAATCAGGCAAGTGTCTTGCCGGTCAGGCGCTTCAGCGCCTCGCGGTACTTGCCGGCGGTCTTCTCGACGATGTCGGCCGGCAGATCCGGTGGCGGCGGCGCCTTGTTCCAGTGCTGGAGCTCGAGCCAGTCGCGCACGAACTGCTTGTCGAACGAGGGTGGGGAGACGCCCTCCGCGTACTCGTCAGCCGGCCAGAAGCGCGACGAGTCGGCCGTCAGCACCTCGTCCATCAGCCGCAACTGGCCCTCGGCGTCGATGCCGAACTCGAACTTGGTGTCGGCGATGATGATGCCGCGCGTCAGCGCATAGTCCGCCGCGGCACGGTACAGCGTCAGCGAGACCGTCTGGATCTTGAAGGCCAGTTCGGCGCCGATCGTCGCCTTGGCGCGCTCGAAGCTGATGTTCTCGTCGTGCGTACCCAGCTCGGCCTTGGTGGCGGGCGTGAAGATCGGCTCCGGCAGGCGGCTTGCCATCTGCAGGCCACGCGGCAACTCGATGCCGCAGACCTCGCCGGTCTTCTGATAATCCTTCCAGCCCGAACCGATCAGGTAGCCGCGCACGACGGCCTCGACCGGAATCGGCTTCAGCCTCAGGGCCACCACCGAGCGGCCGCGCACCTGGTCGCGCTCGTCCGTCGCCACGACGCTTTCGGGATCGATACCCGTCAGGTGATTGGGAACGATGTGTGCCAGCTTCTCGAACCAGAAGTTCGACATCGCATTGAGCACACGACCCTTGTCCGGGATCGGCTGGTTCATCACGACGTCGAAGGCCGACAGCCGGTCCGACGTCACGAGCAACAGCTTGTCGTCGCCGACGGCGTAACTGTCGCGCACCTTGCCGCGATACACCAGCGGCAGCGAGCGGATGGTCGAATGCAGGAGCCCGATGCTCATTTGGAAAGTTCCTCCCGGGCGAAGTGTAAGGCGCCGCGCGCGGGCCGCTGCCGCGCGCACGCGCCGGTCAGAGGAAGCGCGCGGCCAGGATGGCGGTCCAGGTCCCGCCTGCCAGCAGCAGTGCGAGCATGACGGCGGCACTGCCAAAGTCCTTGGCGCGCTTGCCCAGTGGATTGATCTCCAGACTGTCGCGATCGACGGCCGCTTCGATTCCGGTGTTCAGCAGTTCGACGATGAGCACGAGGACGATCACGCCGACCAGCAGGATCTTCTCGATCACGCCGACCGGAAGGATCAGCGCGACAGGAATCATCACGGCCGCGATCAGCGCCTCCTGACGGAATGCATCCTCGTGCGCCCAGGCGGCACGCAGACCGTCGAGCGAATAGCGCGTCGCGTTCAGCAGGCGCTGCAGTCCGCGCTTGCCCTTGAGGGTGCGACTGTCGGCGGCGTCGACCCCGGCTTCATCGCGGCGAGACTCATGTGACATGGGCGCGGATGATACGGCGCGGCAAGGGTTGAACGGGGATCAAGCATGACAGCCGCGTATCATCGCGCGACTCGTCACCCTCCTCCGTTCGCGCCATGCCCGCCATCGACTTTTCACGCTTCTACCGCTACGACGACCTGATGGCGCTGCTGCGCGCGTTCGTCGCGGAGCATCCGCAGTACATCGCGCTGGAGACGATCGGCACGAGCCACGAGGGCCGCGCGATCCCGCTGCTGACGATCACGAACCAGGCGACCGGCCCGGCGGCCGACAAGCCCGCGTACTGGGTCGACGGCAACATCCACTCGGTCGAGCTGACGGCATCGAGTGCGTGCCTCTACTTCACCGACTGGCTGATGAAAGGCAAGGACAGCGACCCGGACATCCGCCGCGCGCTCGACACGCGCACGCTTTACGTCTGCCCACGGATCAATCCTGACGGCGCCGAGTGGGCGATGGCGGACCGGCCGAAGTACGTGCGCTCGTCGACGCGCCGCTACCCGTTCGACGAGGAACCGGTCGAGGGGCTGGTCACCGAGGACCTCGATGGCGACGGTCGCATCCTGCAGATGCGCATCGCCGATCCGAACGGGCCGTGGAAGAAGCACCCGCAGGAGCCGCGGCTGCTGGTGCGGCGTGATCCGCTCGATGCGCCGGGCGGCGAGTACTACCGCCTGCTGCCGGAGGGCCGCATCGAGAACTACGACGGCACGTCGATCAAGATTGCCGGCGTCACCGGCAACGCGCAGGGGCTCGATCTCAACCGCAACTTCCCGTCGAACTGGCGGCAGGAGTTCGAGCAACTCGGCGCCGGGCCCTACCCGACCTCCGAGCCCGAGGTGCGCGCGGTCGTCGACTTCTTCGTCAACCATCCCAACATCTGCGGCGGCACCAGCATCCACACGTTCTCCGGCGTGCTGCTGCGTCCCTTCGGCCACGCGCCCGACGACAAGCTGCCGGCCGAGGATCTGTGGACCTACCAGGCGGTGGGCAAGAAAGGCGAGGAGCTGACCGGCTATCCGGCGATCTCGATCTGGCACGAGTTCCAGTACTACCCCGGCGAGTTCATCAGCGGCGCGTTCGACTGGATCTACGAGCACCTCGGCATGTACATCTGGACCATCGAGATCTGGAATCCGAAGAAGGAAGCCGGCATCGAGAACAAGGAGTGGATCCACTGGTTCCGCGACCATCCGATCGAGGATGACCTCAAGGTGTTCGAGTGGGCGCAGCGCATCGCGCCCGGCGAAGGGCACGTCGACTGGAAGCCGTTCGATCACCCGCAGCTGGGCAAGGTCGAGATCGGCGGCTGGAACCGCATGGCGGTCTTCACCAACCCGCCGCCGGCGCTGCGCGAGAAGGAGATTGCGCGCTTCCCGAAGTGGCTGCTGTGGCAGACCCTGATTTCGCCGAAGCTGGAGCTGCGCACCACTGAAGTTGCGCCGGCCGGAACGGACACCTGGCGCGTGCGCCTCGTCGTGCAGAACACCGGCTGGCTGCCGAGCTATGTCAGCAAGATGGCGGTCAAGCGCAATCTGCTGCGCGGCGTGCTGGCGGAGATCGAACTGCCTGCGGATGCGCGGCTCGTGAGCGGCCGGCCACGCGAGGAACTCGGCGAACTCGAAGGCTGGGCGTACATGCACACCGGGATTTCGTTCTGGCCCAACAAGAAGGTCACCGCCGAACGTGCGCATGTCGACTGGGTCGTGCACGCCAAGGCCGGCACCGAGGTCAAACTCACCGCCTGGCACGAGCGTGCCGGTCGCGTCAGCACCTCCGTGCGGCTCGGCTGAACGCCTACTCCTCCGGTTGCCGCGGAAAGCAGATGGCGCCCGGCGGCAGCACGACACCGGGCAGCTTGCGAGACGTCCAGATGTGCATCGCCTGACTGATATCGACCGGATGATCCAGCGATCCGGCCTTGACGCTGAGGTGACCCACCGAGTCGCGGCGCTGGTGCCATAGCCGCGAGCCACAGTCCGGACAGAAGGCGCAGTCGAGAACATGTCCGCTGTCGGTCGGCCGCGACCAGAATTTCGGGGTGCCGCGGGTAACCCTGAACGCGGCGCGCGGAACAAAAACCGAAATCCCGAACGCCGACGCCGACTGTTTGCGGCATTCATTGCAGTGACAGACAACGAGTCTCAGCGTCGGTCCGTCGACCTCGTAACGCACTGCGCCGCACTGGCATCCGCCGCTGCGCACGGGCTCCACGTTCGAACCGCTCATCGCCGACCCGCCGCGCGCGGCCGGATCGATGCGACTTTGTTCGCGGCTGGCCGCGCACTGGCGTCGCGGCGAACCTCGGAATGCAGCCATTGGATGAAGGCCGCCGCAATATCGGCTGGTGCGTTCTTCGATACCACGGCGTAAAGACCGCCCGGAATCGCGACCGAGGCCTCGCCGAGCGGTGCAACCAGTTCACCGTCCTTGAGGTGGCGCGCCAAGTGGGGACGCTTGCCGATGGCCACGCCACTGCCTTCTCGGGCCGCATCCACCACCTGGTCGTAGTGCGAGAAGCGCAACGAGCCTGCAGCCCTGAAGTCTCGAATGCCCATGGCCTCGAACCACAATTTCCAGTCGTACCAGGGACGTCCGTTGGTCGCGGTTTCCATGTCGAGCAGCAGATGACGTGAAAGGTCCGACACGGTCCGGATTCCTCGCGCACGGTCGCGCGCCAGCGCAGGCGTGCAAACCGGGAAGATTTCGTAGTCACACAGCTTTTCGCCGCCGGCAGATGCAGCGCCGCGGCGAAGGTAGCGGATTGCCACGTCGATCCCTTCGCGCTCGATGTCGAGCACATCGTTGCTCGCGACCACGCGCATGCTGCGGTCCGGGTGCTGTCGAGTGAAGCGTGCCAGGCGCGGGCCTAGCCAAAGCGACGCCAGCGGGACGGTGGTCGTGACCGTGAACGCCTTGGTTGTGCCGGAAATTCTCGCGGCGGCTGCATCGACGAGCGACAGGGCCTCATCCACTGCATGCAGGAGTTCAAGACCCGCGTCGGTCAATTGCAGTGTCCGATTGGCGCGGAGGAAAAGTGATGTGCCGAGCTGCTGCTCGAGGGCCTTGACCTCGTGGCTGATCGCCGACTGGGTGATGAACAGTTCCTGCGCCGCACGCGTGAAGCTCAGGTGGCGCGCCGCAGCGCGAAATCCTCGCAGCAGATCGAGTGACAGCGAAGGCGGGCGGCGACCGGGCATGGGCAGTGGGCGTCGGGACGATCGGGCCGGTACGCGTCGGCGCCCGGTGTTCCTACCGTCGGAGCTCAGGCATTAGAACACCATGGGACCGCGCCGGCACAGCCCGCAACGACCAGTCGACCGGGACTGGCGCGGCGGCCGCGACTGCCTATACTCGATCGCATAACGATACGAGGAGACACCGATGGACCGTCGCACCGCGTTGCTGGCCGGTGGCGCCGCGCTCGTGCTTCCGCACGGCGCCCTGCGCGCACAGGCGTTCCCCTCTCATGCGATCTCGCTCCTCTGCGCATTTCCGGCGGGCGGGCCGACCGACCAGGTCATGCGCGCGTTTGCGGAAGTTGCCGCACGCGAACTGAAGCAGTCTGTCGTCGTCGAGAACAAGCCGGGCGGCGGTGGAACGATCGCCCCGCTCGCCCTGAAGACGGCCAAGCCAGACGGCTACACGCTGTCGCAGATTCCGCTCGGCGTATTCCGCATCCCGCACATGCAGAAGTCGCCGCAGCTCGACCCGCTGAAGGACTTCACGTACGTCATCAACCTGACCGGCTACACCTTCGGCCTAGTGGTGCCTGCGGGCGCGCCCTGGAAGACGCTGAAGGAATACGTGGACGACGCGAAGAAGAACCCCGGCAAGATCGACTACGGCTCGACCGGCACCGGCACGACGCCGCACCTGGCGATGGAGGAGTTCTCCCAGAAGGCCGGCATCAAGCTGACGCACGTGCCGTACAAGGGCAGCGCAGAGCTGATGGCCGCGGTGCTCGGCGGCCACCTGATGTCGGTCAGCGATTCCACCGGATTCGCTCCGCAGGTCGAGGCCGGCAAGCTGCGGCTGCTAGCGACCTTCGGGTCGAAGCGCACCAAGCGCTGGCCCGATGTGCCGACGCTGAATGAACTCGGCTACGACACGATCTCGGATTCGCCCTTCGGCATCGCCGGCCCTGCGGGCATGGACGCGACAACAGTGAAGGTCCTGCACGACGCGTTCAGGAAGTCGCTCGACGATCCCAAGGTCCTCGGTCTGCTGGAACGCTACGACCAGCCGGTGATCTACATGGGCCCCGAGGAGTACACGAAGTTCGCGCGCCAGACCTTCGAGGCCGAGCGCGCGACGATCGACCGGCTGGGGCTGCGGGGAAGCATGTAGGCGCTCCTCGTGTACGCGAGCCCTGCGGGCTCGCACGTGCACTCGTCGCGGCACGCGCACTACGTGCACGCTCAACACTGATTTGTCGGCTGCGCTTCGGAGCGGCCGCGCGCTCCGCCGAGACGCAACGGCGGGCACTCCACCCCGCGACACACCTGGAACGCTGCTGGTTCGTCTTGCCCTCCCCGCCCGGCGGGGAGGGAGAGGGAGGGGTGCCAACACCTCCCGCGTGGCGGGAGGCAGGGTGGGTGCCGTGCAGTTGATGCTCGGCAGAGCGCGCGGCCGCTCCGGAGCGAGCCGACAAGTCAGTCTTGAGCGGTTCGCGCAACGCGCGAACCGTACCGGAGCGAGTGCACGTGCGATCGGCTGCGCCGATCGCGTACACGAGCGACGCTAAGCTGCCGCCAGCTGCGCCGCCTTGAAGGCGTGCGCCAGTGCGGCGGGCGTGTGGGCCTTGAGTTCCTTGAGCGAATGCAGCTGCTCGCGGCCGCAGCGACTGCAGCGGCTGACCGGCAGCTTCAGATCGACACCGAAGGCTGGCAGCTCCGGGAGTTCCACGTCGACATGGAACGTGTGCGGACGATCGTCGTTCGTGCTCAGGCCGGTGCCGCACTTCGAGCAGCTGTATTGCTTGAAGACCAGGCCCTTCGCCTGGCTGACCGGCAGCTTCGGCTCGTCCTGTTCGAGCAGGTGATCGAGCAGCAGCAGCGGGAAGTCGGCGAGCGGAAAGCTGCGGTGGCCATTGGCGCACTCGAGCACGGGCATCCCCCTTACCGTGACCGCGAGCGGCGAGTCCTCACCGCTGAGGGAGGTCAGCCGGGCAGGAGCCGTATCGGACTTGCAGATCGGGCAGCGACGCGGGTTCGTCGTCATGTCTGTCTCCTCGTTTTGGGTCGTCGGGCGTCTTCTGCGCCCGTGTCGATGATCCGCCGCGCTAGGCATGAGGTCGACCCGCACTAGTACCTAGATTGCGGCGGGAATTGATCGCGACCAAGCCACTCGCGCTTCTCCTGCAAGTATTGACTGCAAAGAGGCCCGCGACCAGCCCCAGAACGAAAAACGGCGCCTTCAAGGCGCCGTTTTGGGTCATCGAGTGCGGGTCAATGCACGTGCTGGCTCAGTTCTCCCGTCTGGTACTTGTGCGCCACGGTCTGCAGCGGCAGCGGCTGGATCTTGCCGCCCTGCCCTTCGCAGCCGAACTGCAGGTAGCGCTCCTTGCAGATGGCCTTGGCGGCAGCGCGCGCCGGCTTCAGGAAGTCACGCGGGTCGAAGTGGCTGGGATTCTCGTGCAGGAACTTACGGACCGCCGCCGTCATCGCGAGCCGAATGTCCGTATCGATGTTGATCTTGCGAACGCCGTGCTTGATGGCTTCCTGGATCTCCTCGACCGGCACGCCATAGGTTTCCTTCATCTGGCCGCCGTACTTGCGGATCTGCTCGAGCAGATCCTGCGGCACGCTCGACGAGCCGTGCATCACCAGGTGCGTGTTCGGAATCCGTTTGTGGATCTGCTTGATGCGCTCGATCGCGAGGATGTCGCCGGTGGGCTTGCGCGTGAACTTGTAGGCGCCGTGGCTCGTGCCGATCGCAATGGCCAGCGCGTCGAGCTGCGTCTTCTTGACGAAGTCGGCGGCCTGGTCGGGATCCGTCAGCAGCTGGTCGCGCGTCATCGTCGCCTCGGTGCCGTGGCCGTCTTCCTTGTCGCCCTTCATCGTTTCGAGCGAGCCGAGGCAGCCGAGTTCGCCTTCGACGCTGACGCCGATGGCATGCGCCATGTCGACGACCTTCTTGGTCACCTGCCAGTTGTAGTCGTAGTCGGCGATGGACTTGCCGTCCTCGCGCAGCGAGCCGTCCATCATCACCGAGGAGAAGCCGAGCTTGATCGCGCCTTCGCACACTGCCGGCGACTGGCCGTGGTCCTGGTGCATCGCGACCGGCAGGTGCGGATAGCTCTCGACCGCCGCCTCGATCAGGCGCTTGAGGAAGATCTCGCCGGCGTACTTCCGGGCGCCCGCAGACGCCTGCATGATGACCGGCGCATTGACCTCGTGAGCCGCCTCCATGATGGCCTGCACCTGCTCGAGGTTGTTGACGTTGAACGCAGGCACGCCATAACCGTTCTCGGCCGCGTGGTCCAGCAACTGACGCATCGATACCAACGCCATCTGATTCTCCTGAGGGTTTGACCGGTTAACTGTCAATTTTAGGCGAGCCCGCCCGACCCTGCGATCCGGCCCGGGCTGGCGGTGGAGTCCGGACGAGCGGCCCGCGGCGGGCCGGCCCATTCAGGCGTGCTCGCCGACGCGGACGATCTTCAGCGTGTTCGTACCGCCTGCCTGGCCCATCGGCTCGCCGACCGTCAGCACGATCAGGTCACCTCGACTGACGACACCCTTCTCCAGAAGCAGCCGTTCGGCGCCCGCCAGCGCCGCATCGCGGTCCGCGCCGGCCGCGAAATGCAGCGGACGCACGTTGCGGTAGAGCGCGAGGCGTCGCGCGGTCGCCGCACTCGGCGTCAACGCATAAATGGGGATGTCGACGTCGTGCCGGCTCATCCACAGCGTCGTCGAGCCCGACTCGGTCAACGCGCAGATCGCGGCGCAGCGCAGGTGGAACGCCGTGAACAGCGCCCCGTAGGCGACCGACTGATCCACGCGGGTGAAGGTCTGATCGATGAACTTGGTGTCGAGCCCGACCTGCTCGGAGCGATCGGCCTCCTCGACGATGGTGGCCATCGTTTCGACGACCTCGACCGGAAACTTCCCGGCTGCCGTCTCGGCGGACAGCATGACGGCATCGGTACCGTCGAGTACGGCATTTGCAACGTCGCTCACCTCGGCGCGCGTCGGCACCGCATTGACGATCATCGACTCCATCATCTGCGTCGCCGTGATCGCCAGCTTGTTGGCCGAGCGGGCCATCTTGATCATGCGCTTCTGCAGGGCCGGCACCGCCGCATTGCCGACCTCGACCGCCAGGTCCCCGCGCGCGACCATGATGCCGTCGGCCGCTTCGAGGATCTCCTTCAGCAGGGGAATCGCCTCGGCGCGCTCGATCTTGGCGATGATCTGCGGCTTCACGCCATGTTTCTCGCCGGCGATCGTCGCGAGCTGGCGGGCCATCTCGACGTCGGTGCGGTTCTTCACGAACGACACCGCGACGTAGTCCGCGCCGCACTGCATGGCGGTCTCGATGTCGCGCACATCCTTGCCGGTCAGCGCCGGCGCCGAGAGCCCTCCGCCCTGCTTGTTGATGCCCTTGTTGTTCGACAGCTCGCCGCCCACGCGCACGGTGGTGTGGATCTCGCTGCCTGCAACTCGCACGACGTCGAGCACGATGAATCCGTCGTTCAGCAGCAGCGTGTCGCCGGCCCGGACGTCCTTCGGCAGGTCGTTGTAGTCGAGGCCGACGCGGCCCTCGTTGCCTCGTTCGGCGTTCGCGTCGAGCACGAACGGCGCCCCGGCCCGCAGGGTCACCTTCCCATTCTCGAACTTTCCGACACGAATCTTCGGACCCTGCAGGTCGGCCATGATCGCGACGTCGCGGCCGATGCGCGCGGCCGCCTCGCGCACGTGCACGGCGCGCTTCAGGTGATCTTCGGCCGACCCGTGCGAGAAGTTGAAGCGCACGACGTCGACCCCGGCAGCCAGCATCCGCTCCAGCACCAGGGGGTCGCTCGACGCGGGGCCGAGCGTTGCGACGATCTTCGTGCTTCTGGGCATGGTGTCACCGTCCGCTCAGCCGAGACCGCGCCAGCGCGGCATCGTAGGTTGTCAGTTCGATCGGGTTGCCGTCGGGATCGCTGAAGTAAAGCGACAGCGACTGGTCGTGATCCTGCATCCGCGGCTGGGCCGGACGGCGCCGCTTGTCGAACAATGGCAGTCGCCCGGCTCGCTTCGCAAACGCAGCGAAGCCGTCACCATCGGTTCGCAGGGCGACCGTCGTTCCGTGCCCGGCGCGACGCTCGTCCGCAAAGAGCGCAACGTGGGTGACGCCGTCGGCCGCCGTCAAGCGTCAACGGACCGCCAGCCTCCCGCGACCATGACGCAAACCGCCGGTCGCGACGCAAGCCCAGGACCGCCCCGTACCAGCGGGCCGCCGCGCCGCGATCACGCACATACACGTGCACGTGATCCAGGCCCGCGACCGCGAATCGACTCAACGTGGCTCCCGCAACAGTGGGCGGCTCACGACTCGGCGCGCGACTGCAGGACTTCGATCGCCGGCAAGGTCTTGCCTTCGAGGAACTCGAGAAAGGCGCCGCCGCCGGTCGAGATGTAGCTGATGCGGTCGCTGATCCCGTAACGCGCGATCGCGGCCAGCGTGTCGCCACCGCCCGCGATGGAAAACGCGCCGTTGGCCGTGGCCTCGGCGATCGCGAGCGCCATCTGGTGCGTGCCGTCGGAGAAGGCATCGAACTCGAACACGCCGACCGGGCCGTTCCAGATGATCGTGCCGGCATCGCGCAACATGTGCGACAGCGACAACGCGCTCTGCGGCCCGATGTCGAGAATCATCTCGTCGGGGTGCACGTCGTCGGCGCGGCGGACCGTGGCCGGGGCCGTCGCCGAGAATTCCTTCGCCACGACAACGTCCATCGGCAGCGGCAAGGTCGCGCCTTTGGCCGCGAGCGTGGCCAGCACTTTCTTGCACTCCGGCACGAGGTCGGGCTCGGCCAGCGACTTGCCGATCGGGAAGCCCTCGGCCAGCAGGAAGGTATTGGCGATGCCACCGCCGACGATCAGCCGGTCGACCTTCTGCGCCAGGTTGTTGAGCAGCGTGAGCTTGGTCGAGACCTTGGAGCCCGCCACGATCGCAGCCAGCGGCCGCTTCGGATTGCCCAGCGCCTTGCCGAGCGCCTCGATCTCGGCGGCCATCAGCGGGCCGGCACAGGCGATCTTCGCGAACTTGGCGACGCCGTGCGTGGTGGCCTCGGCCCGGTGAGCGGTGCCGAACGCATCGTTCACGTAGACATCGGCCAGGGCCGCGATCTTGCGCGCGAGTTCGTCGCTGTTCTTCTTCTCGCCGCGATTCACGCGGCAATTTTCGAGCAGCACGACGTCGCCAGGCGCAACCGTCACGCCGTCGACCCAGTCGGACTTGAGGACCACCGGTCGACCCATCAGTTCACCGAGGCGCTTCGCCACCGGCGCCAGTGAGTCTTCGGGCTTCAATTCGCCTTCCGTCGGGCGACCGAGGTGGGAGGCCACCATGACCGCCGCGCCGGCATCGAGCGCGGTGCGTATCGCGGGGATCGAGGCCCGGATGCGCGTGTCTTCGGTGATGTTTCCCGCTTTGTCCAGCGGGACGTTGAGATCGGAACGGATGAAGACGCGGCGGCCGGCAAGCTGTCCGCCACGGGCGAGTTCTGAGAGGGTTCTGACGCGCATGAGGAGGGCCGCGGGATTGTTTTGATGTCCGCGCATTGCGCGCGGCTGCAACGACTTCGGCATTATACGAGTCGTCCGATCACAGAAAGGCTTCGTGCGCGGCTTCCCGTTTTCCACCGCTGAACGCTGGGCCCTTGGAATCGCGGCTGTGGTGCTGCTCCTGCACGCGAGCGGCCTCGGCGATGCGTTCGAGTATCGCCGTGCGTTGCTGGCGAATGAGCCATGGCGGCTGCTGACCGGTCACCTCGTGCACATCAACTGGCCGCATGCGGTGATCAACGCCGCTGCGCTGCTGATCGTGGCCCGGCTCTTCGCGCCGGACCTCAGTGCGCCACGCCAGTTGGTGGTTCTGCTTTCGGCGGGTGTCGTGATCGGGCTCGGGCTGGCGGCGCTTGCGCCCGGCATCCTGTGGTACCGCGGATTGTCCGGAGTTCTCCACGCACTGTTTTTCGCTGGCGCCGCCAAGTGGCTCTTCAGCGTGCGGTCGCGCACAGTGCGCAACGCTGTGGCTGCCGCTCGCGCTCTTTGCGGGCGGCTGGATCAAGGTCGCGCTGGAACAGCCCGCGGGAGACGCGCTGCCCTACGCCGACTGGCTCGGCGCCGCCGTCGTGCCACAGGCGCACCTGCTCGGTGCCGCCTGGGGCTCGGTGTTCGGACTACTGCTTGCGCTCGCGGACCGCCGGAGCACCGAGCAGCACGACAAGCAGAAGCATCGGCAGTAACGGCAGCGCACCGCCACCACCGCCCGAGGACGGCGGATTGGCCGCGGAGGCCCCTGGCGTCAAGTTGATCGTCATCGTCTGCGACGTGCTCTGGGCGCCGAGTAGCTGGCGGTTGGTGCAGTTAAGGTGACCGTCACGGTTTGAGTACGACTCAGATAGTCCATCGTGCGAAGTACGTCAGCGTGTAAGTGCCCGGGGCAGCGGCCGCGTTCCAGGTGAACTGGCCCGTCGGCGCCAGCGCGGTGAGCGGAACCGTCGAACTGCTGCCGGCGACGTACGTGAGCGCGTCGCCATCGAGATCGCTGCCGGTGACCGTGAACGAGACGACGGTGCCGACCGGCACGGTCTGGTCAGCCGTGTCCACGACCGTCGGTGCGTTGTTGACGCGCACGACGACGCTGTCGTCACCGACCTTCGTACTGCTGTCAGTGACGCGAAGGCGGAAGGTCAGCGTACCCGTCGCCGGGCGCGGTGAAGGTCGTCGTCGCCGCCGTGGGCGTGGCGAGCGTCACCGTCGGCGTGCCGCCGGTCTGGGTCCACTCGTACGATGTGATCGTCTTGCTGGCGTATGCCTTGCTCGCGGTTCCGTTCAGCGTGACGGTCACTCCCGGGGCGACGACCTGATCGGCGCCTGCGACCGACGCCGGTGACGCCAGAGGACCCGCGGCCGTCAGCGCCTTTTCGGCGTCGAGCAACCCGGTGCCGCACTGGCCCGCGAATCCTTCACATACGTGCGCAGACACTCCCGCCGGATAGGCGCGCACGTTGGTCCGAAGGTAGGAGCTGATCTGCGCGGGCGTCGCTTCGGGCACAAGCGACTTCAGCAGCGCCGCCACGCCCGCCACCTGCGGCGTCGCGGGGCTGGTGCCGACGAAGCCAGAATAGGCAGAGCCAGCATTGCCGTGTCGCATTGGTGCTCGTCGGCGTGGTCAGGCCGAACAGCACACTCGAGAAGATGTAATAGCCGTCCCAGTTGGCGATTGTCGGTTGGGCCGCCCGAACCGAGCGACGACGGTGGGCCGCCACCCGGCGCACTCAGCATCTCGGCCTTTGGTGTCGTCGTGCTCGCGATGTTCGCGTAGTCGGCGTTCTCACCATTGATCGTGTGGGCAGTGACCGCGAGCACGCCGCTGCAATTGGCCGGCGCGATGAGTCCGAGATTGCCGTCGTTACCCGTCGCCGCGATCACGATCGCACCCTCTGCTATC
This sequence comes from uncultured beta proteobacterium, assembly GCA_963780715.1. Taxonomy (GTDB): domain Bacteria; phylum Pseudomonadota; class Gammaproteobacteria; order Burkholderiales; family Burkholderiaceae_F; genus JALORV01. The sequence continues at coordinate 155 of CAWADK010000003.1, read as the reverse complement.
GCGGCGTTGACGGCGTTCTGCATCTCCGTGCTGCAGGTGTCCCCGCCGCCCAGGCTCAGGCTGATGACCTTCGCAGGGTACGAGTTGGCCGGCACGCCGCTCACGGCCAACCCCGCGGCCCAGCGCACGGCTTCAGCGATATCGCCGTCGCCACC
>CAWADK010000002.1:0-210047 GCA_963780715.1 uncultured beta proteobacterium | reverse complement strand
GCCGCGTATTTCGCAATCGTTTTGTCGTGGAACTATTCCAGCGGCGAACGTGCGGGCTGGGTGCAAAAGTTCAGCAAGAAGGGCTGGCTCTGCAAGACCTGGGAGGGCGAGATGGCATTGGTCACGATGCCGGGCGCCATACCCGAGAAATTCCTGTTTACGGTGCGGGACGACAAGGTCGCCGAGCAGATCAATCGCGTCGTCGGCAAGCGGGTCACGCTGCATTACGAGGAGAAGGTCGGGTTGCCGACCACCTGCTTCGGCGAAACGCGGCACTTCGTGACCGGCGTGGCGGCGGTCGACGACTTTTCTCTTACGCCGGGCATCGGGGTGAATCCGGGCGAGCCCGCCGCCGCAGCGCCGTCGGCCGGTCCGATGCCCGCCCCAGCACCGCCGTCGACACCCCGGCCCACGCCGTCGCCGCCGTCGGAGTACACGTTGCCGCCCGTGGAGGCAACGCCGCCGACACCGGCTACGCCGGCATCGCCTCCCGCGACCAAGTAGCGGCAAGGCACGCGGTGTGTTGCCGACGGTCCTGCCGCCAACGGCGCGCAGGTCCTAGGCGGCCGGCAGACGCTCGTACTGCTTGCGGACCTGGCTCAGCGTCGTGCCGAACCCTGCCAGCCGATCCTTTTCCTGCGCGACGACGGCTGCCGGCGCGCGTTCGACGAAACTCGCGTTACCGAGCTTGCTCTCGGCTTTGCGGATCTCGTTTTCCAGCCGCGCGATCTCCTTGGCGAGGCGCTCGCGCTCGGCGGCGATATCGACCTCGATCTTCAGCAGCAGCCGGTAGTCGTCGACGACCTTGATTGGTGCGGCCGCGACCTGTGCCACTTTGTCCACATCAGCCACGATCTGCACTTCGGACAGCCGGGCCAGCGCCTGCAGGTACGGCGCGGCGGCGGCGAGCACGCCGGCGTCGCCCGAGGCCAGCAGCGGAACCCTCTGCGCGGGCGAGAGGTTCATCTCGCTGCGCAGGTTGCGCAGTGCATCGACCATGCGCTTGAGCAGCGCGACGGTCTGGTCTGCGGCGGCGTCGATCTTCCCCGGCTCCACGCGCGGGTAGGGCTGGATCATCACCGAAGATTCCACGCTGGCTGCGCGCTTGCCCGCCAGCACTGACACGGGCTGCCACAGCTCCTCGGTAATGAACGGAATGATCGGGTGCGCCAGACGGAGCGCGACCTCGAGCACCCGCACCAGCGTGCGCCGCGTGCCGAGCTGCTGCGCTTCGTTGCCTGCGGCCAGCTGTACCTTGGCGAGTTCGAGGTACCAGTCGCAGTACTCGTTCCAGACGAACGTGTAAATGGCGTTGGCGACGTTGTCGAGCCGGTACTGCGCAAAGCCCTCGGCCACCGCCGCCTCGGTGCGCTGCAGTTCCCCGATGATCCAGCGATCGACCGCCGAAAGCTCCACCGACAGCTTCTCGTCGAGTCCGCAGTCCTTGCCCTCGACATTCATCAGCACGAAGCGCGTGGCATTCCACAGCTTGTTGCAAAAGTTGCGGTAACCCTCGCAGCGCTTGAGGTCGAAGTTGATGTTGCGACCAAGCGTGGCGTAGGCTGCCATCGTGAAGCGCAGCGCATCGGCGCCATAGGGCGCGATGCCCTCTGGGAAATGCTTGCGCACCTTGGACGCGACCTTGGGTGCGTCCTCGGTCTTGCGCAGCCCCGTCGTGTTCTTCTTGACCAGCGCATCGAGGTCGATGCCGTCGATGATGTCGATCGGATCGAGCGTGTTGCCTTCGCTCTTCGACATCTTCTTGCCCTCGGCATCGCGCACGATGCCGTGGATGTAGACGTCGCGAAACGGCACGCGGCCGGTGAAGTGGGTCGTCATCATCACCATGCGGGCGACCCAGAAGAAGATGATGTCGTAGCCGGTCACCAGCACCGTCGACGGCAGGTAGAGATCGTAGGCCACGCGCTCGTTGCCGGACGACTGCTGCTCGACGTTCGGCCAGCCGAGGGTCGAGAACGGCACCATCGCCGACGAGTACCAGGTGTCGAGCACGTCGGGATCGCGCGTCAGCTGCTTGCCGGCGCCGGCTTTGGCCTGCGCCTCGGCTTCGGAACGGGCAACGTACACATTGCCCTCGCCGTCGTACCACGCCGGGATCTGGTGGCCCCACCACAGTTGCCGCGAGATGCACCAGTCCTGGATGTTTTCGAGCCACTGGTTGTAGACGGTGTTCCACTGCTCGGGAAAGATGCGCACCTCGCCGCGCGCGACGACGTCGAGCGCGACCTGCGCGATCGACTGGCCCGGATGCCGTGTGCCGGCCGGTGCGGGCTTGCTCATCGCCATGTACCACTGCTCGGAAAGCGTCGGCTCGACCACTTCGCCTGTGCGGCCGCAGCGCGGCACCATCATCTTGTGCGGCTTCTCGCTCACGAGCAGGCCGGCGGCGCGCAGGTCTTCCAGCACGCGCTTGCGCGCGACATAGCGGTCGAGGCCGCGGTACTTCTCGGGTGCGTTGTCGTTGACGGTCGCGACCAGCGTGAAGATCGGAATCGGCGTCAGGTCATGGCGCTGTCCGATCGCGAAGTCGTTGAAGTCGTGCGCCGGCGTGATCTTCACGCAGCCGGTGCCGAACTCGCGGTCGACATAGGCATCGGCGATGACAGGAATCGAGCGGCCGGTCAGCGGCAGCACGAGCTGCTTGCCGACGAGCGACGCATAGCGCTCGTCCTCCGGATGCACCGCGACCGCGACGTCGCCCAGCATCGTCTCCGGACGCGTTGTCGCTACGACGACACCGGCGCCACCGTCCACGGCGGGGTAGCGGATCTCCCACAGCTTGCCGTCTTCTTCCTCGGTCTCGACTTCGAGGTCCGACACAGCAGTCTGCAGCTTCGGGTCCCAGTTGACGAGCCGCTTGCCGCGGTAGATGAGCCCCTGCTCGTAGAGTTGCACGAAGGTCTCGGTGACGACCTTCGAGAGTCCGTCGTCCATCGTGAAGTAGGTGCGCGCCCAGTCGACCGAGTCGCCGAGCCGGCGCATCTGGTTCAGGATCGTGCCGCCGGAGTACTCCTTCCAGTCCCACACCTGCTTGATGAAAGCCTCGCGGCCCATCGTGCGGCGGTCGACGCCGTTGGCCTCGAGCTGGCGTTCGACGACGATCTGTGTAGCGATTCCGGCGTGGTCCGTGCCCGGCAGCCACAGCGTGTTGAACCCCGCCATGCGATGAAAGCGGGTCAGCGCGTCCATGATCGTATGGTTGAACCCGTGCCCCATGTGCAGTAGGCCGGTGACGTTGGGCGGCGGCAGCTGGATCGAGAAGGCGGGCCGCGCAGGATCGAGTCCGGCCTTGAAGTAGCCCCGCGCTTCCCATACCGGCGACCAGCGTGCCTCGATGGCGCCGGGTTCGAAGCTCTTGGCCAACGGCGCGACCGCCGGCGATGCGATGTCGTTCATTGCGGTACCGGATCAGCGCCGGCGTGTGAAATTCAAGATTGGAAGTTTACGGGCGCGTCACGATGACGTGCCTGCGCGGCCAGCGCTCTCCTAACGGCGCCCGCGGTCGCGCGGCAGCTCGGCCGACACGACGCGTGCGATCGTCTCGCGCAGTCGAGTCTCAAAAGCATTGCGCAACTCCGCGGTCGTGGCGAGCACGACGCGCTCGATGGCTGGCTGCAGCCGATCGCGCAGGATGCGGCCGGCCTCGTCGGCCAGCGCCGGCTGCAGTTCGCGAAACACGGACTCCCGCAGCCTCTGCTCCAACGCTTCCCAGTCGACCTCGGACGCGGCTTCCACATCGGGCGCGATGTTTGCCGACAGCGTGTAGGTCGGAATCGGCGGTGACGCCGGCGCAACGGGCGCGGCGCTTGCTGCCACGGCCGGGATGGGCGGCCGCACCGGCGCTGCGGCAGCGGCGGGCCGTGCCGGCGGTGGTGGCGGCGGAGGGGGCGGTGGTGGTGGAGGAGGGGGCAGCGGCGACGGAGCCGCGACCGGAGGAGGCGGCTTTGGTAGCGAGATGTCGAGATCGAGTGACGGCAGGGTCAGCCGCTCTGTCAGCACCGGGATCGATTCGTCGTCAGAAATGGGCCGGCCGCCCGGACGCGTCAGGCGATCGAGCGGATTGCCCTTTTCACTCACGGCCCGCTACCTCGAACGTGGTCGGCTCGAAACCGTGGTCGCGATAAGTCTTGAAACGGACGCGCGCGCGGGCGCGGTCTTCGTCGTTGCGCGACACGACCTCGATCACGCGTTCGTAGCGACTAAAGAGCACTTTGAAGTCCGGCGGCGTCTCGTCGTCGAGCGTCAGCAGGACGTCGCTCGCCGGCGCGCGGGCACCATCCAGCGTCAGCAGTACCGGCGTACTGGCGGCAAGCTCGGAGTCCACATAGACGTGCGGCAGGAAGTCCAGCGCGGAGAAGGTCCAGAGCGCCGTGTCGAACTGGGCCAGGCGATCGGAGTCGCGCGCAAGGACGACCAGCCGCTTGCCGGCCGCGCGTGCCTTGCGGGTCACGCGGCAGGCGTAGTGCAGGCGATGTTCCGCATTGAAGTGAAAGTCGATGCGGGTCATGCGTGCTCGGTTCTGCCTACCCTGCGCGCTGGATCAGGAACTGCGACAGCAGCGGCACCGGGCGCCCCGTCGCGCCCTTCGCGGCGCCGCTCTTCCAGGCCGTACCCGCGATGTCCAGATGCGCCCAGGGATAGGCCTTCGTGAACCGTGCCAGGAAACACGCCGCGGTGATGGCGCCGGCGTTGGCCGGGGTGCCCAGGTTCGCTATGTCGGCGAAGTTGGTCTTCAACTGCTCCTGGTACTCCTCGCCGAGCGGCATGCGCCATGCCGCGTCGCTGGCGCCGCGGCTGGCGTTCATCAGTTCATCGGCCAGTGCTTCGTTGTTGGCAAACAACCCGGAGTTCACGTTGCCGAGCGCAACGACACAGGCACCTGTCAGCGTTGCCACGTCGACCACCGCCGCGGGCTTGAAGCGCTCGACGTACGTCAGCGCGTCGCACAGGATCAGGCGCCCTTCGGCGTCCGTGTTCAGGATCTCGATCGTCTGGCCGGACATCGAGGTCACGATGTCGCCGGGCCGCGTCGCCGTGCCTGACGGCATGTTCTCGCACGCCGCGACCACGCCGATCACATTGAGCTTGAGCTTCAGTTCGGCCACCGTGCGCATCGTGCCGATGACGCTCGCGGCGCCGCACATGTCGAACTTCATCTCGTCCATCGCCGCGCCGGGCTTGATCGAAATTCCACCCGAGTCGAACGTGATGCCCTTGCCGACCAGCACGACGGGCGCCGACTTGCCGCCACCCTGGTGCTTGAGCACGATCAGTCTCGGCGGCTGAGCAGAACCGCGCGCGACGTTGAGGAACGAGTCCATCTTCAGTGCCTCGAGCTGCTTGGTCTCGAGCACCTCGACGCCGAGCTTCCACTGCTTGGCGAGCTTGCGCGCCTCTTCGGCGAGGAAGGTCGGGTTGCAGATGTTGGGCGGAAGGTTGCCAAGGCGCTTCGTGAGCGCCATGCCGTTCGCAATTGCGGTGCCCTGCTTCAGCCCGCGCTCGGCGCCTACATGGCGCGCCGGCACGATCAGCAATGCCTTGGACGGACCATTGACGTCGTCCTTCTTGCTCTTGAGCTCGTCGCTGCGGAACACCGCCTCGCGGGCGGCGATCGCAAATTGGCGCGCGGCCCATTCGGAGTCGCGGCCCTTGACGGTCCACTCGGTGGCGGCCACCGCGATCTCGGCCACGCCGGGAAAGGCCTTGACGACCGAGCGCACTGCCTCGGCGAAGGCGCGGTCGGAAAAATCATCACGACTGCCCAGGCCCACCAGCAACAGACGGGCCGCCGATACTCCCGGCAGGCCGCGCAGCGCGAGTTGCGTGCCGCGCTTGCCGGTCATGTCGCCACTCTTGATTGCTGCCTTGACGGCGCCACGCGAGGCCTTGTCGAGTGCGCGTGCACTCGCCGTCAGTTCGCCATCCGCGAACACGCCCACGGCGATGGCATCGGCCTTGACCGTCTCGGCGTGCGCGGTCGTTGTGCTAAATTCCATTGCGGTTTCCCTCTGAAAAGTCTCGCGATGGCAACGTGTGAAGGGCCGGCGAGGCATCCCCCCGCCCTGCGAAATTTGTTCGCCGCAGCCTCTCTCGCGAGCCGGGCAGTATATAGCGGCGCGGTCGCGGCCAGTCGGTAACTGACTCGCGCCCGGCGCTCATGATCTTCCGCCGCTCCATCGTTGCAGAGCTCACCAGCGCCGCCAGCGCAGTCTTCACGGTGCTCTTTTCGATCCTGTTTTCCGTGGGCCTGGTGCGGATCTTGGGCCAGGCGGCCGGCGGCCGGGTCGACAACCAGGCGGTGTTCCAGCTGCTGGCGCTCACGGCCCTGACATGGCTTCCCGTCGTGCTGACGCTGACGCTGTTCGTTTCGGTGCTGATGACGCTTTCACGCGCCTACCGCGACTCCGAGATGGTCGTGTGGTTCGCGTCCGGCCAGAGCCTTTACTCGTGGGTGGGGCCAGTGCTGCGCTTCGCGTGGCCGATCATCGTCGCCGTGGCACTGCTTTCGCTCTTCGTCACTCCCTGGTCAGGCGCGCAGATCGACGAACTGCGACAGAACTTCATGCGGCGGGACGATGTCAGTCGGGTCGCTCCGGGCCGCTTCATCGAGTCCAGTGGCGCCGACCGCGTGTTCTTCGTCGAGTCGGTGGACTTCGAAGGCAGCCAGGTCCGCAACATTTTCGTCAGCATGCGTGGCCAGGGCAAGGAAGGCGTCATCGTGGCGGCGCAGGGCCAGATCGAGGTCGCGCCGAACGGCGACCGCTTCCTCGTGCTGGAACGGGGCCGGCGTTACGAAGGTACGCCAGGCTCGGCAGAGTACCGGGCGATGGAGTTCGAGCGCTACTCGATCCGTCTCGAGAGCCGGCCCGATCGGCCGATCGGCGAGCGTAGTGCGCGGACCCGGCCAACCTCCGACCTCGTCGCCGAGCGCACGTCCTTTGCCAAGGCCGAGATCCTGTGGCGCATCGGCATTCCTGTCTCGGCGCTGGTGGTGACGCTGCTCGCGATCCCGCTCGCCTACACCAACCCGCGCGTGGGACGCTCGTTCAACCTGATCGTCGCCGTGCTCGCCTTCGCGATCTATCTCAATGTGCTGAACACGATCCAGGCGTGGGTGCAGCAGGACCGCGTGTCCTTCGGACTCGGTGTCTGGGTCGTGCACGCCGTGGTCATGTTCGTCGTCGTGGTCCTGTTTGCGCGCCGGGTCTACCTGACGCGGTGGTGGCCCCGGCAACTGACACCCGCCTACTGGCGCAAGGCACGCACAACCCCACCATGAGGACGCTGCGCCGCTACCTGTGGAAGGAGGTTGCGACGGCGACCGCGTTCGTGCTCTTTGCGCTGCTGTCGCTCTTCACGTTCTTCGACTTGGTCGCGCAACTCGACGAGATCGGGCAACGCGGATTCCAGCTGCGGCACGCGCTGGCCTACGTGGCCTTCACGCTGCCGTCACGCACTTACGAGGTGATGCCGATCGCGGCGCTTATCGGGACCATTTACGCGCTGTCGAAGCTCGCCGCCAATTCCGAGTTCACGATCATGCGGGTGTCGGGCATGAGCACCCGGCGGCTGCTGATGAACCTGCTCGGCATCGGGATGCTGATGGTCGGCCTGACGTTCCTGCTCGGCGAGGTCATTTCGCCTCCATCGGAGCGCCTGGCACAGCAGACCCGGCTGAAGGCGCGGGGCAGCCAGATCAGCGTGCGCGACTTCCGCTCGGGCGTCTGGGTGCGCGATGTCGTGAAGGATCCGGCCGGCGGCGTCAGCGCGTTTCGCTTCATCAACGTGCGCCAGGTGTCGCCCGATGTCGGCACCAAGGACTGGCGCATCATCGAGTTCGATCGCGACTATCGGCTGCGCTCGATCCTGCGCGGCAACATCGGCACCTACGTCCCAGGCGCCGGATGGGAGCTGACCGACGTCGTCGAGACCCGCGTGCCCCAGCTTTCCACTGAAGCGTCGCTGCCGGCCGACGCGAAGACGGAAGTGCTTACCCATCCAACGCTGCTCTGGCGGTCCGAACTGAAGCCGGACATCTTTGGCGTGCTGCTGGTGCAGCCCGAGCGCATGGCGGGCTGGGATCTGATCCAGTACATCCGTCACCTGGCGGAGAACCGCCAGCAGACCGAGCGCTACGAGATCGCCTTCTGGGGCAAGCTCTTCTACCCGTGGGCGGTGCTGGTCATGATGGCGCTTGCCTTGCCGTTTGCCTACCTGCACGTGCGCGCCGGCGGCGTCAGCTTCAAGATCTTCACGGGCGTGATGATCGGCGTCGCCTTTTACGGCCTGAACAAGCTGTTCGCGCATATCGGGCTGCTCAACACCTGGCCGCCACTGATCGTGGCGGTGCTGCCGAGCCTGGTGGTGCTCGCGCTGGCGTTCATGGCGCTGTACTGGATCGAGCGGCGCTGACGTCGGGACCGAGCGGCGCTAATGCCGCTGGCGACAAGAGGCGACCGCAGGCTGCGCGCCGGACCCTGCAGAACTCCTGCGCGCAGCCTTGCAAGCCCGCAGAACTCAGTGACCCGTGTCCTCGCGTTTCCTTGAGGGAAATGGATAGGCCCCGCCGCCCTGTCCGGCCCTGGGCGGCATTTTCAGCGACAGGACCATCGTCGCGACGAGCACGGTGACCGTTACGAGCAGGGACCACGTGATCGGGATCTTGTAGATATCGATCAGCAGCATCTTGGTTCCGATGAACACCAGCACGATCGCCAGCCCGTACGAGAGCAGGTGGAAGCGCTCGTGCATGCCGGCGAGCAGGAAGTACATCGCGCGCAGGCCCAGGATCGCGAAGACGTTGGATGTCAGCACGATGAACGGGTCGGTCGTGATCGCGAAGATCGCCGGGATCGAGTCCACGGCGAAGATGACGTCGACGATGCCGATCAGCACGATGACAACGAACAGCGGCGTGAAGTGCCTGACGCCACCGATCATCGTCACAAAGCGCTCGCCGTCGTACGACGGCGCGATGCGCAGGCGGCCGCGCAGCAGCTTCAGCGCCGGGTTGGCCTCGAGATCCGGCTCCTGGCCCGCGGCCCACCACATCTTCACCCCTGTGAAGACAAGGAACGCGCCGAAGATGTACAGGATCCAGTGGAACTGCGAGATCAGCCAGGCGCCCACGAGGATCATGACCGCGCGCAGCACGAGCGCGCCCAGGATGCCGATCATCAGCACCCGCTTCTGGAACTCCGGCGGCACGGCGAAGTAGGTGAAGATCATCAGGAATACGAACACGTTGTCGACCGCCAGCGCCTTCTCGATCAGGTAGCCGGTCAGGAACTCGAGTCCCTTGGCGTTGGCGACCTCGCGCGAGACGTTGGCATCGAGGTACCACCACAGACCGGCAAGGAACACGAGCGAGATGGCGACCCAGATCAGCGACCAGACGGCCGCCTCCTTGATCGACACGCGGTGTGCGCCCTGCTTGCTCATGGCGAAGAAATCGACCAGCAGAGCAACGACGACGAAGGCCGCGAACAGCGACCACATCAGGGGGTTCCCAATGGAGTGCATCAGTCACTTTCGAGAATGGTGCAGCGGCCGGCGCACCCCGCGACGGGGTTTCGAAGGTGCCTTGCGGTCTGACCTGGAATCCGCCGGGTGGCGGACTGCTGCGACGCCGGGCGGCAAAACTGCGCCGGTGCCCGCCGTATTGACGACGTCGCATCGAAGGGCCGGGTAGTGAGGGCCGGCGCCTTCTGGCTACTCCCCTGGAAAGGCGGGCGAATTACACCAGCGCCGCGCCCGGAAGCCCATCGGGGAAACCCTGCTTCAGCAGGCCAGAATGAGGACCTGGCGGACTAAAAAGGTTGCCTGGGGCAACGACTTGCAGTCGCTCGCCGGCAGACAGTGCGGCTTCCCCGCTGCCTTATGGTCGGTCGTGCCCTCCAAGGATGGCCGGCACGACTGACCGGCGACACCGGCGCAGCCGCTAACTGCAGTGCCCCGTCGCGCCGCAGGCCGTGCAGAACTCGCAGCCGTCGCGCTTGATGACGGCGGCGGCGCCGCAGCTTGCGCAGACCTTGCCCTTGACGGGCGCGGTCTCGTGCTCGATGACCTTGACGGCATCGGGCAGCGCGAGGATGCCCGCGGACTGGATAGCGCGGCCGTCATCGTCGAGGATGCCGAGGACCTTGTAGCGATGCAGCAGTAGCGTCGCGATGTAGGCGACGGTGCTGGGATACAGCGCCGAGCGCTCCTCGCCCGGCACGGCCGCCCAGAACTCGCCGTTCTGCTCGCCGAAGTTCAGCAGCTTCTTCAGTTTCAGCCCGATCCAGTTGACGTCGACGACCCGCATGTCGAGCGAGATCAGCTTGCACAGGCCGTCGAGCACCTTCGGGTATTCGCCGGCGAGCCAGATCGAGTACGGCCGGCGGCTGCCGTCGGGTAGGTGCAGCTCTTTCACGCCGAGCACGAAGTCGTCACCGGTGTTGGCATTGCTGATATCCACTGTCCAGCTCATCGTGCCGAGCGGGCCGGCCTTCGGCTCCTTCTTCGAGAACAGCGCGTTGAGCACCGGTGTCGGCTGGTGGTCGAACTCGCGGAACACGCCGAGCTGCTCGCAGCGGAAGCGCACGATGTTGGCGAAGCACGCCACCACGCCGCTTTGCCACTGGCGGTCGCCAGTGGGCGGCATCGCAATCGCGAAGCCCTGCTCGTCGCGAGCCTTGGCCAGCGCGTCGAGCTTCATCTTGAGCCACGCGCGGTCCTCACTGCGCATGTCCATCGAGAGCGCCTTGGCGATCGCGCCGAGGCCGCGCGGCTGCTCGGCGCCGTTGACCCACACTTCGAACGGCGCCGCTGGTTCGCCGACCTGCCCGATGAAAATGGCGAACGCCTCCTTGCGCTCCGGAATCTCGACCATGTAGGTCCACGCGAGGTTGCCCTCGGCGAGATCAGGCCGGCCGGGCCACTTCAGACTGGCCAGCGCCGGCTGCGGCGTGGAGTCGAGGCGTACCCGGCGGTCCGGGTCGTCCTTGAGGTCCTGCGGCGACACGCTGTGCGAGGTCGCCGGCTCCTTCACGACTTCCAGCACCGAGCCGATGACGTTGTTGGGGCGGTACGTCGTGATGCCCTTCAGCCCGCTCTTCCACGCCTCGAGGTAGAGGTTCTTGAATTCTTCGAACGGATAGTCCTCCGGCACGTTGACTGTCTTGCTGATCGCGGCATCGACGTACGGCTGCACTGCCGCGATCATCTTCATGTGGTCGCGCGCGCTCATCTCCAGCGCACTGACGAACCCGGCCGGCAACTGGTTCTCGTCGCCGCCCATGCGTTTGAACAGCCGGTACGCGTAGTCCTCGACGATGTACTCCTGCTTGCTGCCGTCGGGCATGCGCTTCTTGCGGATATAGGTCCACGAGAACGTCGGTTCGATGCCACCCGAAGCGTTGCCGGCGAATGCCAGCGAGATGGTGCCGGTGGGCGCGATCGACAGCAGGTGCGAATTGCGGATGCCGTGGGCGCGGATCTCGGCCTTCAGCTTGTCCGGCACGCGCGAAGCGCAGTGCGGCTCCGCAAGGAACTTCTCGGCGTCCAGCAGGGGGAACGCGCCTTTCTCACGGGCGTTCTCGACCGACGCCTCGTAGGCCGCATCGCGCATCGTGCGCGAAACGTCGGCGGCCAGCGTGCGCGCCGCTTCGCTGTCGTAGCGCAGGCCCAGCATCGTCAGCGTATTGCCGAGCCCGGTGAAGCCGAGCCCGATGCGGCGCTTGTTGGCCGCCTCCTTCGCCTGCTCCTCCAGCGGCCACAGCGTCACATCCAGCACATTGTCGAGCGCACGCACCGAGACCTTGGTCACGCTGCGGAAGCGGTCCCAGTCGAAAGCGGCCCGTTCGCCGAACGGATCGACGACGAAGCGTGTCAGGTTGATCGAGCCGAGGCAGCAGCAGCCGTAGGGCGGCAACGGCTGTTCGCCACAGTTGTGCGCATGACGAGCCGTTGAGCGTCGAATGCATGCAGTCCGGGTGCCTGCACGTCGTAGACCGTTTCTTCACCGTCGGCCTCGATGCTCTGCACTTCGGCCCAGAACCGTTCACGGTTCGCGCGGCGGCGATCGTTGCCCAGCAGCGAGCGAAGGCGGGTAGCTTGTCGAAGTCGGCGAAACCGACAAGATCGGCGAACCGCAAGAAACGTTCTCGTCACTCGCCATCGATGATCAATTCGTGCTCGTGCCTGACAGTCATAGTGGCGTCTTCCACCTTGCCGTCGGGAGCTCTTCGCTGCGCGGCGCGGCGCTCGGCGTGGACGCGACGAAATGATGCCGAATGGCGAGCAGAACCTGCACTCTCTGAGCCGCGTGACGCTGCTAGAAGCCAGACGCACGAGGCGACTGCTGCGCCCTTTTCCCGAGACGTTGAACGGTGCCGTCCGTCTGGAACAGCCCGCGCAGATAGGCTCGGACAGAACTCCGAGGATCCCGCCTCACTTCGGGAACCGTGTGCTTCCTTCGCCGAAAAACCATAGTGCTCAAACAAGCGCGGCCAGAAGAACTGAACGAATGAAGACGTGGTTCCGCGACCTGCACAGCCCGGTGTTGGCTGGTACGTGCGCTGATTAGTCGCGTGGCCGCTCCATCATCGAATTGACGTACCCGGCGACGATGGGTGCAAGATCGCGATCCTGGCCCCAAAAATTAAGCACATCGGCCTGCTGGCCGTGCCCGCGATTCGTGAAGTGGCCGTCGCCGGTGATCAGGCCAATCAGCAGCCCCAACTCTTCGCTGCCCGCCGTCCGACAGCGACCTTTGCCCGATTGAATCAGCGATGCGGTCGCCCGGCCTGCAATTCCCTGAGCCTCGAGCTTCCCCGTGTCGCTGTAGCGGCTCGATCGCCAGGCAGCGCACGAATCTCGTGGTCCTCGTCAGTGGTAACTCGAAGACATCTGCATCGCGGCAGTGACAAAGGCCAGGACGGGCTGGACCCGTCAATGTGCCGCGCTGCCCGTCTGCGCAGGCAGTGCCAGCGACGATCGACGCCTGCTCGCCGCCCATGGCAAGGTCCACCGTGCAAGTTCGGCGATTGGGACCATGCCGACTGCGTCACCCGTGTGTCGCCGGTCACGCACGGGTTGGTCGCCGCGATCGTCTCGCAGTACGAGAGGTTGTTGTCGGCATTGACGCGGTCGACGAAGATGACGCCGGGCTCGGCGTGGCTGTAGGTCGACTGCATGATCTGGTCGAAGAGGTCACGCGCGCGCGCCTTGCGATAGACCCAGCTGCCGTCGGTGCGCTGGTAGGCCTCGGATTTGTCGAAGGGCTCGGCGGCATGCCAGAGCTCGATGGCGCCGTCGCTGTCGACCGCACGCATGAACTCGTCAGTCACCGCCACCGACATGTTGAAGTTGGCGAGCGAGCCGTCGCGCTTGGCGTGGATGAATTCCTCGATGTCGGGATGGTCGCAGCGCATCATCCCCATCTGCGCGCCGCGCCTCGCACCGGCGGACTCGAGCGTCTCGCAGCTCTTGTCGAACACCCGCATGTAGGAGATCGGGCCGCTGGCGCGCGAGTGCGTGCCGTGTACCAGCGCGCCCTTGGGACGGATCGGCGAGAAGTCATAGCCGACGCCGCCGCCACGCCGCATCGTTTCGGCTGCCTGGTTCAGCGCGAGGTAGATCGAAGGCACGCCGTTCTTGCGGCCGCTGATCGCGTCGCCGACCGGCTGCACGAAACAGTTGATCAGCGTGGCCGCGATGCCGGTGCCGGCGGCCGAATTGACGCGGCCGCCCGGAATGAAGCCATCGACCATGGCGTCGTAGAAACGTCGTTCCCAGGCTTCGCGAACTTCCGGCTTCTCGACGTGTGCGAGGCCGCGCGCGACGCGCCGGCGCACTTCGTCAACGGTCTTCTCGTCCCCCTTGGCGTATTTCTCGAGCAGTACGTCGATCGAGATGGGCTGCTCGTCGAGCAGCAACTGCGCCTTGTCCAGTTTCATCGTTACCCCGGGTTGGACGCTTCAGCCGTGTCGGGAACGGTCACGACGACGCGGAAGCGAGAGGAAATTATAGGCAGTGCATCTGGTCCGCATCGCGTTGCGAAAGCGAGCCAGAGTAGGTAGATCAAGGAAGGCATTCGACTGCCGGCCTCGTCGCATATAAGGAAGCGATATAAAATCTGCCCCTCATATTACGGGGTTGCTTATGAACCTGCAGCAGTTCCGTTTCCTGCGGGAAGCGGCACGCCACAAGTTCAGCCTGACCGAGGCAGCGCGCGCGCTGCACACGTCGCAGCCTGGCGTGTCCAAGGCGATCATCGAGCTCGAGCAGGAGCTCGGTGTGCCGATCCTCGCGCGGCACGGCAAGCGCGTGAAGGGCCTGACGGCGCCGGGCCAGGTGGTGCTGGAGGCGGCCGAGCGGATCATGCTCGAGGTCGACAACCTGAAGAAGCTCGCGCGCGACTATGCGGGCAGTCCCGAGGGAACGCTGCGGGTCGCAACGACGCACACGCAGGCGCGCTACGTGCTGCCGCAGGTGATCCAGCAGTTCGCGCAGAAATTCCCGCAGGTGCGGCTCAAGCTGCTGCAGGCGAATCCGCCGCAGATCGCCTCGATGCTGGTGCATGGCCAGGCCGACCTCGGCGTGGCGACCGAATCGCTGGCTGACGCGCCGGGCCTGCTGTCGATTCCGGTGTACGACTGGCAGCATGTGGCGATCGTCAAGCCCGATCACGCGCTGGCGAAGTTCGCGACCTCGCCCGGCAAGCTGACGCTGAAGGACCTGGCCCGCCACCCGATCGTGACCTACGAGCATCAGTTCGCCGGTCGCGGCAAGATCGACGACGCCTTCGCGCAGGCGGGCATCGAGCCCTCGATCGTGCTCGAGGCGATCGATGCCGATGTCATCAAGACCTACGTGCAGATCGGCATGGGAGTCGGCATCGTCGCAGGCGTGGCGGTGGATGCACGCCGCGACGGTCTGGTGATGCTGCCGTGCGGGCACCTGTTCGGCCGCAACGTGACGCGGCTGGCCGTGAAGGAGGGCACCTACCTGCGCGGCTTCGTGTACTCGTTCGTCGAGATGCTGGTGCCGGGCTGGGACAAGCGCCGCATCGAAGAGGCGTTTCGCGCCTAGACAGGGCTGAGTTGCGCGTCGCCATCGTTGGGGCCGGTTCGATCGGCGCCGTCCTCGGAGCCACGCTGGCCGCCAGCGGCCACGAGGTCGTGCTGATCGCGCGCGGCGCGCATCTGGCGGCGATCCAGCGCGAAGGCCTGCGGCTCGTCGATCACGTCGGCAGCGCGAGCGGCGTCTATCGGTTGCGCGCGAGCGCGGAGCCGGCGGACTTCGGCGTGCAGGACCTGGTCGTCATCGGCCTCAAGGCGCATGCCATCGCGGCGCTGCTGCCGAAGACGGCCGCGCTCGTGGGGCCGGCCACGACGGTCGTGCCGGCGATCAACGGGCTGCCCTGGTGGTACTTCCATGCCGAAGGCAGCGCGCTCGATGGCACGACCTTGCGGTCGCTCGATCCCGCGGGCTCGATGTTCGCGGCGCTCGACCCGAGCCACATCCTCGGTTGCGTCGTCCACATCGCGGCCGAAGTGCGCGCGCCCGGTGAAGTTCACCACACCGGTGGCCGGCGCCTGATCCTCGGCGAGCCGGATCGCTCGCTGTCCGCGCGTCTCGCACGCGTGGCCGATGCGCTCGACGCGGCGGGCTTCGCCACCGAGCGCTCGCGCGACATCCGGCTCGATATCTGGATCAAGTTGCTGGGCAACCTCTCGTTCAATCCCGTGGCGGCGTTGACCGGTTACCTGATGAACCAGATCGTCGCCGACGAGGACGTGCTCGGCGTGATCCGCGCGATGATGCTCGAGGGCATGGCGGTTTCCGAGCACTACGGCTACCGCATGCCGATGACGCCTGACCAGCGCATCGACATCGCGCGGCAACTGGGGGCGGCGAAGATCTCGATGCTGCAGGACCTCGAGCAGCGTCGGCCGCTGGAACTCGCGGCGATCGTCGGCAGCGTCATCGAACTGGCCGACATGGCGCGGATACCGGTGCCGACGATCCGTCACGTTCATGCGCTCGCCCTTGGGCGCGCGCGCTCTCTCGGCATCGCCTGAGGCGTAGCCGGGCGCCTTCAGGGCTTGCTGAGTCGCACCAGATCGAGTGCCGCGTCGAACAGCGGCGACGCGGGATTCGCCATTTCGTCCATCACCGTCAGGTGATTGACGCCGCGCATCGGGACGTCGCGCAGGTGCACGTCCTTCCAGGCTGTCGCCATGAGCCGGGTCTGGCGGTGGAACTCCGAGGATTCGAGTCCGCCAACCGCGGTAATCAGCGGCGCCGATGTTGCCGGTGGCATGAATGCCGGCGACAGTGCGCGCGCCCGCCGCGCGTCCAGCTTCAGGTCCACATTGACGAACGGCGCCTGCACCAGAGGTGCGAGGTCGTAGATGCCGCTCAACGCCAGCCCGCCCTTGACCAGCGTGCGGGGCAGGTCGGCCTCGTAGGCCGGCCACAGCGCCGCCATCATCATCACGGCCAGATGCGCGCCGGCCGAGTGACCGGCGACGACGATGCGCTCGGGATCGAAGCCCAGGCGGTCACCATTGCGATACAGCCACGCCAGCGCACGAAGTTGCTGCCGCACCATGTCTTCGATCGGTGTCTGCGGCGCAAGGCCATAGTTGAGCAGGGCGAGCGCAACGCCATGCTGCACGAACGGCGGCGCGAGCCAGGAGAAGTCCGACTTGTCGAGCGAACGCCAGTACCCGCCGTGAATGAAGACCAGCAGTGGTGCAGCGTCCTGCCGGGTCGGAAAGTAGTCGAGCCGCTCGGACGGAGTCTCGCCATACGGAAGATCGATCAGGCATGCGCGCAGTCGCCGCGTCATGGCTCCCTGCTCGGCCCAGCGCGCGAAGATCCGCGGATGCTCCGGGATCGCCGCGCGTGCGTTGTATTCGCGCTCGTAGAACGCTTCCCGCGTCATGGGTTCTCCTGGATGCCGACTCAGTGTACTGGCGCGGCCTGGCCCCGGTGCGTTTGAACCGCTCGCCGGCTCGACCTATAATCCGGGTCCCGTTCGGGCAAGCGTGCCGGGCGCAGGAATTTGGGGAAGTAGCTCAGCTGGGAGAGCGCTGCGTTCGCAATGCAGAGGTCGGGAGTTCGATCCTCCTCTTCTCCACCAAAGAAACAAGTCAAAGGGCCGCGAATGTCGCGGCCCTTTGCATTTTCCAGGTTCCGTCCGTGCGACGCGGGCAGCGATCCGTCAGGAACGGACTTGGGTCACTCGCGGACGACCCCTGGGTGAGTTCTGTCGACGGAACGCCGGCCGCCCCCTAGACTCCGGCGCAACCATGAAGGACCGCGCACCGTTTCCTCTCGTTTGTATGCTGCCTCGGGCAACCTCGTCGCGTGTGGTCCGCTGCTTAAGTCTTGCGGTCGCATGGGCGCTTGTGACACCGACCGTGGCAACGGCGCAGCCTGCCGCGGACACGTTGGAGCCCGTCGTCATCACAGGCACGCGCACGGAGCGGCGCGCGTTCGATTTGCCGATGTCGATCGATGCGATTTCGCGATCCCAGATCCAGGACGGCAAGGCGCGCGTCAACATCTCCGAGGACCTGAACCGGGTACCGGGAACGTTCGTGCAGAACCGCGAGAACTTCGCGCAGGAACTGCAGATCACGATCCGGGGATTCGGAGCGCGCTCGCAGTTCGGCACCCGCGGCATCAAGCTGATTGCCGACGGCATTCCAGCGAGCACGCCCGATGGGCAGGGCAGTCCCGGCGTGTTCGATCTCGGCTCGGCGGATCGGATCGAAGTGCTGCGCGGACCGTTTTCGGCGCTCTATGGCAACCACTCCGGTGGCGTCGTGCAGGTGTTCAGCGAGAGCGGAACCGCCCCGCCCACGCTGACGCCCGATCTGGCGCTCGGCAGCTACGGTTTCCAGCGCTACGGACTCAAGGGCGGCGGCATCAGTGGCGCATTCAATGGCATGGCAAGCGCCTCGTACTTCAGCGTGGATGGCTACCGCGAGCACAGTGCGGCGCGCAAGGCGCAGTTCAACACGAAGCTTGCTTACGATCTGAACTCGGCCAACCGCCTGACCCTCGTGGCCACGGGCTTCAATCAGCCCAACGCGCAGGACCCGCTCGGCCTCACCCAGGCCCAGGTGCAGCAGGACCCGCGCCAGGCCCAGCCCGTGGCGATCGCCTTCAACACGCGGCGCTCGCTCGACAACGTGCAGGGCGGTCTGATCTGGGACAGCTCGCTCGGCGCCTTCGACACGCTGCGGTTGATGGCCTATGTTGGCAGCCGGAACAACGAGCAGTATCTCGCCGTGCCGCTCGACAGCCAGCAGGCGGCCACCAGTTCCGGCGGCGTGTCCGCCCTCGACCGCCAGTTCGGCGGCGCGAGCGTGCGCTGGACCCGGCGCCAGGACCTGCTCGAAGGCCCGCTGACGTGGACCGCCGGAGTCGATTACGACACCTCGTCCGAGGCCCGGCAGGGATACATCAACAACCTGGGCGTGCGCGGTGCCCTCAAGCGGGACGAAGACAACGACGTCGAGAACCTCGGCGCGTACCTGCAGGCCGAGTGGCAGTTCCTGCCACGCTGGTCCGTATCGGCGGGGGTGCGCTATACAAAGGTCGACTTCACGGCGACCGATCGCTATGTCGTGACCGGCAATCCCAACGACAGCGGATCGACCAGTTACGGCGAGTGGACGCCGACCGTCGGACTGATGTTCAACGTCACGCCGGCCTTCAACGTCTACGCGAGTTACGGCCGCGCCTTCGAGACGCCGACGACCATCGAACTGGCGTACCGCCCCGACGGCGGCAGCGGCGTGAACTTCGCGCTGCAACCCTCGACCAGCGACCAGTTCGAACTCGGGGCCAAGCTGCTGCTCGGCCCCTCGACACGGCTCAACGTCGCGGTGTTCGACATCCGGACCTCGGGCGAGATCGTCATCGCACGCAACACCGGCGGGCGCTCATCGTTCCAGAACGCGGGTGACTCCTCACGGCTCGGGGCGGAACTGATGCTGGAGAGCGAACTGGGCGGCGGACTCAGCACCCATGTGGCGCTGACGCTGCTCAATGCCCGCTTCGATTCCGCTTTCAGGAGCTGCGCGCCGCTGGCGGCGTTCTGCAACCCGGTGACGGGCGCCAACACCGCCGTCGTGCCGGCCGGCAACCGCGTGCCGGGCGTACCCAATGCGACGTTCTTCGCGGACCTCGCCTATCGCAACCCGGCGCTCGGCCTGCGTGGAGCGTTCGAAGTCATCGCCAACGGCGCGGTTGCGGTCAATGACTTCAATTCGGCCTACGCGCCGGGCTACACGATCGCCAACCTGTGGGCGGGGCTCGAGCAGGCCGTCGGCCGCTGGCGCTTCCGCGAGTTCGCGCGCGTCAACAACCTGTTCAGCCGGGAGTACATCGGCGCTGTCATCGTCGGCGACGCCAACGGTCGCTACTACGCGCCCGCGCCGACCCGCAACTTCCTGCTCGGCGCGTCGGCCGTCTACGAGTTCTAGCGCTTTGGTCTTTGTGCGCCTCGCTCGCGCCTTCGCGGGATCCGCGGACGCGGAGGGGGTTGGCCCGTTGCTGCCCGCAGGTCGGCTGCCTAGACTCGCCGTTCGCACGCGGCAGTGCGAAGCGAACAACAAACAAGCATCGGACAGGAGACAGGCATGACGAAGACGTGGAATGGAGTTGCTCTGGCGGTTGCGCTGGCGGTTGGCAGCGTCGCGCCCGTGCACGCTCAGCAGAACATCGAGAAGCTCAAGCAGATGAAGGTCTCCGGCACGGACCTGAACATTCCGCCTGTGCCGCAGACCGGAAAGAATGCAGACGCGATCCGCGAGAACCTCAAGCGGGTCAAGCTGCCGCCCGGCTTCAAGATCGAGCTCTTCGCGATCGTGCCGGATGCGCGCCACATGGCGGTCGCGCCCAGCACCAACATGCTGTTCGTCGGCACGCGCAAGACGACCGTCTGGGCAGTGACCGACCGCAACAGCGACTACGTCGCGGATGAAGTGAAGCCGTTCGCGCCATCGCTCAAGTTCCAGGTCCCCAATGGTGTCTGCTGGACCAAGGACGGCTTCCTGATCGTGGCCGAGCACAACCGAGTGCTCAACTTCCCGGCGGCCGAGTTCTTCTACGAAGGACCGGACGTCGCGGTCATCGAGGTTGTGCCGCAGGGAGGCCTGGTTCCGGTGGAGGAGGAGTCGTTCAATCACGGCGCACGCACCTGCCGGGTCGGGCCGGACGGCATGCTCTACATCACGCTGGGTCAGCCCCACAACGTGCAGCCCGCCGGCAAAGTGGCGCTGTACGAGAAACTCGGCATCGGCGGCATGGTGCGGATGAATCCATTCGACGGCAGCAAGCGCGAGGTCTACGCGGTCGGCGTTCGCAATTCGGTCGGCATGGACATCAACCCGAAGGACAAGACGGTGTGGTTCACGGACAACCAGACTGACGGCATGGGCGACGACACGCCGCCGGGCGAACTGAATCGCATTACCAAAGCCGGCGAACACTTCGGGTATCCGTTCATGCACGGCAGGAACGTCAAGATTGCGGGCACGGCCGCTGCGCCGGATCTGAAGGACATGAAGGGGCCCGCCAACTGGACGCCGCCACAGATCGAGTTCCCGGCGCACCAGGCCCAGCTCGGCATGACGTTCTACAACGGCAAGCAGTTCCCGGCGAAGTACCAGGGCGGCATCTTCGTGGCCGCACACGGCTCGTGGAACCGCACGACGCCGACCGGCGCCTTGATCAACTTCGTTTCACTGAAGGCGGATGGCACGGCCGACAAGTCCGAAGTCTTCGCGGAAGGCTGGCTCGACAGCAACACCGGCACGTTTCGTGGCCGCCCGGTCGACGTGGCGGTCATGAAGGACGGTTCGCTGCTGGTGTCCGACGACTTTGCCGGCGCGATCTACCGGATCTCGTACCAGCCGTAAGCGGATGCGCATCCGCTCCATCGCCGCCGCCGCAGGCACTGCGGCGGCGGTCTTCTCAGGACTCGCCGTCGTCTGTAGCGGGGCTGCGGCACAGGATGTGGCCGCGGGTCGCCGCAAGGCCGTCGCGTGCCAGGCCTGCCACGGACTCGACGGCATCGCGAAGCTGCCCGACGCTCCCCACCTCGCCGGCCAGCCCGAGGCCTATCTCGCGCGCGAATTGAATGCGTACCGGACCGGGGCGAGGAGAAACGAGGTGATGTCGGTAGCCGCCAAGGCGCTGTCCGACCAGGAGATACGCGACCTCGCCGCGTACTACTCGGCGATCCAGATCGAGGTGAAGGCCGTTCCGCCGTGATGCGGCTGCGGCGGGATTGAGGCGGACATCAGCGGGAGTTCCGCGCCGGAACGCCCGCTGTGTTTTTCTCTTTGCAGCGGCTCAGCGGCCGCGTTGCATCAGCGAGCTCACCTCGTTGACGTTCTCCATGATGCGGCGACGCACGATCTCGAAAGCCTCGGCCTGCGAGCGTGCCGCGAGTTCACCGAGTTCACGGATGTTTTCGAGCGCCATCGTGAACGCGTTCTTGGCGACCTCGTCCATCTGGCCCAGGCCCTGGCGCGCGCCACCCTGCGACATGCCCTGCGCGATCGCCTGCCATTCGGTGACCGCGTTCTTCAGCATCGCCGTTTGCCGCGCCACGACAGCCTGCAGGCCTTCGTAGGATTTCTTGTTGGCGGCGACCAGCGCAGCAAGGTCCTTGCGACGGCCCTCGGCGATGGTGCCGGCCACGCCGGACAGGTTGAGCCGCTCGAGCGTCTGGCCGAGGCCTCCCATCGACATGTCGAACATCTTCGCGGCAGCGGCGCTTGCGGGCGCAGCTTGCGTGCGGGTCGCGCGCTTCGTGGTCTTCTTGGCGGCGCGGGTCTTGACTGCGGCTTTGCGGGTCTTTCTGGTTGCCATGATCGCCTTCCTCCTCGTGAACGTCGAACGATAGCAGCGCGCATCAGCGCGCGGCGACTATTTCCTGCGTTCCTCACGCACCAGCGTCAGCGCCAGTTCGAAGGCCGCACTGACGAACGCCAGCACGCGCGCGAACTGCGCGTCGGTCAGCTGTCGTGCCTCGTCGCGCGCCCGGTAGATGTTCACGAACTCGCGCTCGCGGCCCGCATGCGCCACGAGGCGGCCGACTCCGAGATCCTCGAGCGCCTTCCAGGTTTCCGGGCTGTACGAGCGCGTGAGCTTCATCACGAAGGCGACGGGGTCGCGCCGTCCCAGCACCGCGGCCAGTCGCAGGATGATCTCGAAGGGCAGGGCGATCTTTCCGCTTTCTGCCTGCTCGAGCAGACTGGGATCGCCCAGGTTGATCGCGCGGCCCAGTTCCTGGGCCGTCAGCCCGGCAGTTTCGCGCATGCTCTTGAGCAGCGCACCCGCGCGCTCGATCGTCGCGCGCCGGTTCGGTCCGACGGAGGACTTCGCGAGCGCCAGCGACATGTCAGCGGCACTGCCGGCCAGGCCCCATGCGGTTCCGGCCCATGACTTCATCTGGCGCGCAAGTGCCATGACAGGCTGATTCGACGCCGTGGGCTGGGCGCGCTTGCGGCGCGGGGAGGCGGTCTTCCGTGGCTTGCGAGCTGCGCGTGGTTTGCTGGGGCTAACTGTCATTGCGGCGATCCGTTCGGCGGGCTGGGTGCGGTGCACGATCGTCCTGGCACCGCGGCATCTTGAACGGCAGCCGCCGAGTGCGCAAGCCGCCGGACGCGCGCAGGCATCCGCGAGGTCGTCCCGTCGTGCCGCCGGACCCTGCCTCGCCCGAACGGCTGAAGGGCGAGGTGCTGCGGCGTGAATAGCGGGGTCCGGGCGCCCGTAATCCATCCATCGTTCGGTCGCCCGGGCGCCGACACTGAAGCTGCCGCCGCGCGTCCTGGGTCGCCGATCGTCCGGAGCGTGGCTTCGACCCATGGGGATTGCATGAACCAGACCGCCGAGGATCTCGTCACCGCACTGAACACGCGCGACGTCCAGCGTCGTCTGCAGGAGTATCGCGCACTGCTTGCCAACGATACGGTGGGCATCCTGGCCGTGTGCGACGGTGAAGTCATGCAATGCAATTCCAGTGCCGCGCGGCTGTTCGGATGGGAACCGGAGCGGCTGCTCGGACAGTCAGCCGCTGTCTTCTTCTCGTCCGAGGAGGAGTTCCAGGGATTCGCCAACCGCATCGGCGACGCGCTGAACGCGGGCGGCTCGCCGTCGATGGAATGGCGCACGCGGCGCAGCGACGGATCGACCTTCTGGGCGCGACTGCTGGTCAAGAGCATCACGCCGGGCGGGCCGGGCGGCGAAACGATCTGGATGGTCGAGGACATCACAGCGCGCAAGGCGACCGAGGTGGCGCTGTCGCGGGTCCGCGAAGAACTCGAGCAGCGTGTGCGCGCCGCTCATGACGAACTGGCCTGGTCGAACGAGCGGCTCGTCGCCGAAATGTACGAACGCAGTGAAGTCGAGGAGCGCGCGCGGCGCATGGCGCTGTACGACGACATCACGGCGCTGCCGAACCGCCGGCTGCTGGAGTCGCGGCTCGACGAAGCCGTGCGCAATCACCAGTTGTCCGGCGACCGGATGGCGGTGCTGGTCATCGACATCGACGACTTCACGAAACTGAACGACGCGCTCGGGCACCGGGTTGGTGACGCGCTGCTGCAGCAGGTCGCCGGGCGCCTGATCGAGACGGTCCGCACTTCGGATCTCGTGGCGCGCGTGGGATCGGACGAGTTTGCCGTCGTGCTGGGCCGGTTGCGCCATACCGATGACGCCGAACGCGTCGCCACCAAGCTTGGAGAGCTGCTGGCCGATCCCTACGAGGTCGATGCCGAACAGGTCACCGCGACGGTCAGCATCGGAGTGGCCTGTTTCCCGAACGACGGTGCCGGCCCCGAGATGCTGTTGCGCAATGCCGATGCCGCGCTGTCTTATGCGAAGTCGCGTGGCCGTGCACATGTGCAGCTGTTCGAGCCACGCATGAATGCCGAGCTGCTCAGGCGCCTGCAGCTCGAGGCGGCACTGCGGCGTGCCATCGACCGCAATGAGTTCGAGGTGCACTACCAGCCCCGCATCAGCCTTGCCAATGGGCGCGTGATCGGGGCCGAAGCGCTGCTGCGTTGGCGCCATCCCGAGCAGGGGCTGCTCGAACCGTCCGCCTTCATCGCAGTGGCCGAGGACAGCGGCCTGATACAGCCGATCGGCGAGATCGTGCTGCGCGCGGCCTGTCATGCGGCGCGAGCCTGGACCGCCGCCGGTCTGGGCGAACTCTTCGTCAGCGTGAACCTTTCACCGCGCGAGTTTCGCGGGCGGTCACTGCTGCCGATGGTGAGCCAGGCTCTGGTCGACAGCGGACTGGACGCGGAGCGCCTGGAAGTCGAGATCACGGAAGCGAGCCTGATGCGCGACCTCGACAAGGCCGAGCAGGTGCTCGTGGGGCTGCAGACCATGGGTGTGCGCATCGCGCTCGACAACTTCGGCACCGGGTACTCGAGCCTCTCGAACCTGCGCCGCTTCCCGGTCAGCGTCCTGAAGATCGACGGCCGCTTCGTGCGCGCCGCTCCGGACGACCCGGCCGACGCGCGCATCGTCACCGCGCTGGCAGGGCTGGCCGACGGTCTGGGCCTGCATGTGGTGGCCGAAGGCGTGGAAACGGCCGAGCAGCTCGACTTCGTAAAGCATTGCGGCTGCCATGAAGCGCAGGGCTTCCACCTGAGCAAGGCTCTTCCGCTGCTGCCCTTCGAACAGTTCGTGCGCCAGCGCAGCTGACCGGCGGCTCCTCGGCGCGGCCTGCATGGGAGCGGTGACGCGCCGCTAGACTCCTTCCTTCGTCGACACGTGCCGAAGGAACCTCCATGAACAAGGAAATCATCTCGACGCCGGCCGCGCCGGCGGCGATCGGGCCGTATTCGCAGGCTGTCAGGACCGGACTCGTCGTCTTCACCTCGGGGCAGATCGGCCTCGATCCCAGGACCGGTGAGCTCGTCGGTCCCGATTTCGAACCGCAGGTACGGCAGGCTTTCGCCAACCTCGACGCGGTGGCCCGCGCGGCCGGCGGCACGCTCGGCCATGCCGTCAAGTTCACGCTGTTCCTGACGGATCTCTCCCAGTTCGCGACGGTCAACCAGATCATGGGTGAAGTCGTGCCGAAGCCTTACCCGGCACGCTCGACGGTTGGCGTTGCGAGCCTGCCGAAGGGAGCGCTGTTCGAAGTCGAGGCCGTGCTCGTCCTCTGAGGCGGGCGACTTCCTTGGCGCGCAGCACTGCAGGCCGCCCGTCGGCCGTTCGGTCCGATCCCGGCGGGATCACGGCGCGCCTGGCGGCCATCGGTCTCGCGCACGACTGGGACTTCGTCTTCCACCTGCCGCTGCGCTACGAGGACGAGACCGCGGTCATCGCCATTGACGACCTGCGCGACGGCGCCGAGGCCCAGATCGAGGCCACCGTGACGGCGGCCGAAGTAGTGTTCCGTGGCCGGCGCCAGCTGTGCGTGACCGTGCAGGACGCCAGCGGCACGCTAGTGCTGCGTTTCCTGCACTTCTATCCGTCACAGCTGAAGCAGATGGCGGTGGGGCGCCGCATCCGAGCCTTCGGTCCGGTGCGCGGCGGTCTCGCCGGTGTCGAGATGATTCATCCGCGCGTGCGCGTGGTGCAGGCCGGCGAAGCTTTGCCGACGACACTGACGCCGATCTACCCGACCACCGCCGGCGTGTCGCAGTCGTGGCTGCGCCAGCGCATCGCGCGGGCACTGAAGTCGGTCGAGCTGCGTGATCTCCTTACGGACGAGCGGTTGGCGAAGCTGCGACTGCCGCCGCTGCGGCAGGCCGTGGAACGCCTGCATCATCCGCCGCCCGATGCCGACGCGCAGGCTCTGGCGGAACGAACCGACCCGGCCTGGCAGCGGCTGAAGTTCGATGAACTGGTGGCGCAGCAGATTGCCTTGCGCTTCGCGCGGGCCAGCCGCCGTACGCAACGCGCCCCAAGGCTCGCCGCGGACGGGCTGACCGCGCGCCTGATCGCGGCGCTGCCTTTCACTCTGACGGCCGCGCAGCAGCGCGTGTGGCACGAGATTGCGCTCGATCTCGCGCGCGCGCAGCCGATGCAGCGGCTGGTGCAGGGCGATGTCGGCAGCGGCAAGACGGTGGTCGCGGCACTCGCCGCGGCGCGCGCGATCGACTCGGGCTGGCAGGCGGCGCTGATGGCGCCTACGGAACTGCTCGCCGAGCAGCACTTCGGGCGGATCGCCGAATGGCTGGAGCCGCTCGGCGTCCGTTCGGCCTGGCTGGTCGGGCGCCTGGCAAGCGCGGCCAAGCGCGAGGCGCAGCAGCAGCTTGCCAGTGGCGCCGCACAGCTGGTGATCGGAACGCACGCCCTGATCCAGGAGGCGGTCAGCTTCGAGCGGCTGGGCCTCGCGATCGTCGACGAGCAGCACCGCTTCGGCGTCGCCCAGCGGCTCGCGCTGCGCAATGCCGGCGAGCAGCTGGCGCCGCACATGCTGATGCTGTCGGCCACGCCGATACCGCGCACGCTCGCGATGAGCTATCTCGCCGATCTCGATGTCTCCGTCATCGACGAGCTGCCGCCCGGCCGGCAGCCGGTGATCACCAAGCTGGTGTCCACGCGACGGCGCGACGAAGTCATCGACCGCATCCGTGCGGATGTCGCGGCCGGTCGCCAGGCCTACTGGGTCTGTCCTCTGATCGAAGCGAGTGACGTGGTCGAGGCCGCCGCGGCGACCGAGACGCATGCCCGCATCGTCGAGCTGCTGCCCGAGCTGCGCATCGGGCTGCTGCACGGCCAGCTCGCGGCGGCGGAGAAGTCCGCCGTCATGCGGCGCTTCGGCGCCGGGGAGATCGACGTGCTGGTGGCGACGACGGTGATCGAGGTCGGGGTCGATGTTCCCAACGCGACCCTGATGGTCATCGAGCACGCCGAGCGCTTCGGCCTCGCCCAGCTCCATCAGTTGCGTGGCCGCATCGGCCGCGGCGCGCAGCAGAGCTACTGCATCCTGCTGTTCGAAGAGCCACTGTCCGAGGCCGCGCGCGAGCGACTCAAGGTCATACACGAGACCAGCGATGGTTTCGAAGTGGCGCGCCGCGACCTTATGATGCGAGGACCCGGCGAGTTCCTCGGGGCACGCCAGTCCGGCATTCCGCTGTTGCGCTTCGCCGACCTGGAGCGCGATGCGGGGCTCGTCGAGCAGGCCCGCGGGACCGCCGAAGCGCTGCTCGCGCAGGATGAAGAGGCCGCGCGCGAACACGTGCGGCGCTGGTACGAAGGACGGTACGACTTTCTGGCCGCATGACGCGCAGTTACGATCCGCAAGCATGACCCTCACTGAGCTCAAGTACATCGTGGCCGTGGCGCGCGAACGCCACTTCGGTCGTGCAGCCGAGGCCTGCTTCGTCAGCCAGCCGACGCTGTCCGTCGCGATCAAGAAGCTCGAGGAGGAACTGGGCACGCAGATCTTCGAACGCCGCACCAACGAGGTCACGACGACGCCGGCGGGCGAGCGCATCGTCGGCCAGGCGCAGAAGGTGCTGGACGAGGCGGGGCGCATCAAGGAAATCGCCCGCCAGGGCAAGGACCCGCTCGTGGGGCCGCTGCGGCTCGGCGTCATCTACACCATCGGCCCGTATCTGCTGCCGGGCCTGGTGCGGCAGCTGCTGAAGGATGCGCCCGAGATGCCGCTGCTGCTGACCGAGAATTTCACGGTCAAGCTGATGGAGCTGCTGAAAAACGGCGAGATCGATGTCGCGATCATGGCGCTGCCGCTGCCGCAGACCGGACTGCTGATGCAGCCGGTGTACGACGAGCCGTTTGTCGTGGCGACGCCGCGCCACCACGCATGGGCCAAGCGCAAGAGCATTCCGAGCGAGGACCTGAAGAAGGAAACCATGCTGCTGCTCGGCACGGGGCATTGTTTCCGCGATCACGTGCTCGAGGTCTGCCCCGAGCTTTCGCGCTTTTCCTCGTCGGCAGAGGGCATCCAGAAGACATTCGAAGGCTCGTCGCTCGAAACGATCCGCCATATGGTCGGCTCGGGCCTGGGCGTGACAGTGCTGCCGAGCACGTCGGTTCCCGAAAAGCCGGGGCGCGATTCCCTGCTCGAATACGTTCCGTTCAAGTCGCCGGCGCCGGATCGGCGCGTGGTTCTGGCCTGGCGCAAGTCCTTCACGCGCACGCCGGCGATCGAGGCATTGCGGCAGGCGATCCTGAAGTGCCCGCTGCAGGGCGTGACCAAGCTTGCCGGAGGCACCGGTCGAAACGTGGTAGTGGCCGGGCTATCGATGCCGTAGAGATTCCCGATTAGCCAGTGCGCGGGGCAGTCGCTACGATGTGAGTGAAGTATTCAACGGAGGTTGCAATGGCCAAGAAGGGCAAGACAGCAGCGGGCATGAACGGTGCGCCCAACATCGACATCGGCATCGCGGACAAGGACCGAGCGAAGATCGTTGACGGTCTGTCGCGCGTGCTGGCCGACTCCTACTCGCTGTACCTGAAGACGCACAACTTTCACTGGAACGTCGAAGGTCCGATGTTCAATACGCTGCACCTGATGTTCATGGACCAGTACACGGAACTGTGGAACGCACTCGACGCCATCGCCGAGCGCATCCGTTCGCTGGGTTACCCGGCGCCCGGAACCAACAGCGAGTTCGCGCGGCTGACGTCGATCGACGAGACGCCGGGCGTGCCCGAGGCGATGGACATGGTGCGGCTGCTCGTCAGCGGACACGAGGCCGTGGCGCGCACGGCGCGCAAGGTCTTTCCAGCGGTGGACAAGGCCGGGGACGAGTCGACCGCTGACCTGCTCACCCAGCGCTTGCAGATCCACGAGAAAACGGCGTGGATGCTCCGAAGCCTGCTGAAGTAGGGCACTCGGAGGCGCGGCCGCTGCGGGAAAGCTCACCCCGGCTTCCTCCCATGGTTCTACGGAAATCGCAACGGACTCGGTTTCGAGCCCAGGTCGAGCGTGGCCGTTGAAGATCATCGGCCTGATCGGCGGCATGAGCTGGGAGTCGACGGTTCCGTACTACCGCCAGATCAACGAGGTCACCAGGGAGCGCCTGGGCGGCTTGCATTCGGCCCGGATCATTCTGTACAGCGTCGACTTCCACGACATCGAACGGCTGCAACATTCCGGAGACTGGGTCGAGGCAGGAACTACCCTGGCCGGCGTCGCTCGGTCCGTCGAGAAGGCGGGCGCTGACCTGCTCGTGCTGTGTACCAACACGATGCATAAGGTCGCCCCCGCCATCGAGGCGGCGGTCGGGATTCCGTTGCTCCATATTGCGGATGCAACCGGTGAGGCGATCAAGCGGGCGGGTTTCTCGACCGTGGGCCTGCTTGGCACGCGATTCACGATGGAGCAGGACTTCTACAAGGACCGCCTCCGCCAGAACTTCGGACTTCGCGTCCTCGTACCCGACGAAAAGGACCGCCAGATCGTTCACCGGGTCATCTACGACGAACTGTGTCTCGGCAGAGTCGACGACGGCTCACGAGCGGAATACCGCAGAGTCATGGCCGAGTTGGTCGGCGACGGCGCCGAGGCGATCATCCTGGGATGTACAGAGATCACGCTGCTGGTCGGGCAGGAAGACGCGGCGGTACCACTCTTCGACACCACTCGCATCCATGCGCGCCGCGCTGCCGAGCGGGCGCTTGATGACTGACTGCCACGCATCGGTGGAGACGTGCGCGACCCGGAAACGGCTCCAGCCGGCAACAGCCAGCTCGTCGCGATGACGAAGTCGAGTTCAGCAGCGACGTGAGTCTGAATGCGGTGCCTGCGCACCGATTCGTCGCGATTGCCGACGTACTGAGCCTCGATCATCTCGGCGCGCGGCAGGTCACAACAGTCGGTCAGCGGTGTCTATCTGTCGCAGCGACACCGTCCCCTCCGGAACGCTGCCATTTTGGCCGCGGGTCGCGCTCCAGCCGCGATCCGATCGCGGTTCAGCTCCGCAGTTTCCAGACCCCGTCGCCGCTGCGACAGGCAACCTTGGTGCCCCAGGACCGCTTGCCGTTCGCGCTGGCTTCGAGCCTGAATTCGCGGCAGTCGGTGCCGACGTCCTTGACCGGCATAAGTAGGTAGCTGGCACCGCCACTCGCGCTGGTCCAGCGCACGGCCTGGCCAGATGGCGCGAGTTCGAGTGAGTGGCCGATGCAGGCCTGGTCACCCTGGTCGAGCTGACGCCCGACGCTGGAACCGACAATGGCTCCGAGGGCGGCACCGGCGATCGTGGCGACGGTGCGACCTGCGCCGTCGCCGATCTGTGAGCCAATGACGCCTCCCACCGCGGCCCCCGCCACGCCGAGAATGACGTCGGTCTGGCATTGACCCGAGATCACGCCATAGTCCTGCGGCCAGGACTTGCCGGTATAGCCGACATAGGTTGGATCGTTCTTCTTGCGCCAGCCATGGGCCTTGGCATGAGGCGGTGGGTCGGCCCAGACCGGGGCGCACAACGCGAGGGCCAGGACGGGAACCAGGCGAGCGGCGAGCGATGTCATGGCGGCACCGAAACAGTCGAGGTACCTTGATTTTCGGCAGAGCTGCGCCTCTGCTTGATCCTCCGTCGTCCGTCCTGCCGCCCTGCCTCACGTGCCTGCGGTATGCAGCTGGGCGCGGATCGATTCGATGCGCGCCCGGTTGACGCCGAAGTCCTTGCGACCGAGGCGCGAGGCCGACCGCACGTGGATGACGTTGGTCGCTGGATCGAACCAGAACTCGGCGTCGTCGACGAAGCGCAACCAGCGCGTCATGAACTCGACGCGCAGATAGTCGGCGCGGTCCTCGACGACGCGGGCGCCGGGCCAAGCGGCGAGCAGGGCGCGCAGGCGGCCCATGGCAGCGCTCCCGTTGCCACCCGTCGCCAGCGGCGCGATCTCGGCGTAACGGCTGGCATGTTCGCCCTCGGGCCACAGCGTGGCCTGGCTGCTGACGCTGTTGTCGGTGCGCGATGGTGGCTTGAGCTTGCCGTCGCGCACGCCGAGGTCGGTCGGGGCGTGTCCCGCCAGCCAGCCCAACTGGCCGGCGGCCAGGATCAGCAGCGGCGCGAGGATGACGACGAATCCGACTATGGTGAGGGCACGCATCAGGATCTCACTGGGTTCGACAGGCTGCGATGAAACCACGATCGATGCGGTCTTTCCAGCGCCAGAGCCAATTGCCCTGCCACGCGAACTGGTTCCACGACGCGATCGCGTGCTTCGGTCCGGTGGCGAGCAGATAAAGGGCACTGCGCTGTGGCGAGTAGCTGCGCAACGCCTTGCCCTGGGCACGGCGGATCAGGTTGTCTGCCAGCGGCGGGCCGGCGCGCACGGCATAGACACCGGAGCGGGCGCGCGGCGCGCCGACGATCGATGCAATGTCTCCCGCGCCAAAAACCGCTTCGTGCGAAACGGACCGCAGATGGCGGTCGACAGCGAGGAAGCCGTTTTCATCCTGCGCCAGACCGGTGTCGTGCAGCCAGGGTGGTGGGGCCGCGCCGCAGGCCATCAGCGTCACATCGGTCGTCAGTGGCGAGCTGTTCAGCAGCTCTACATGCCCGCTCGCAATGCGCGTCGCGACCGTGTCGATGACGCGGACCTGCTCTCTCATCAGCGCCGCGGTGACCAGTGCGCGAACGCGATGGCTGTGCCCCGGCAGCAATGCACCGCCGGTGACAATCTGGACCTGTGCGCCATTGCCGGCACGCTTCATCGCGTGCGCGGCGGCGAGCGCGACCTCAATGCCGCCGGCACCCGCGCCGACCACCGTGATCTTTGGCCGATCGGCCTCCGCGAGACGAGGAGCCAGCGCGGTCCACGCGGCAACGAACTCGGGCGTTGGCCGCAGCAGGCGGGCGAAGCGTTCGGCGCCTTCGATCGCACCGGCGGCGATCGATGAACCCGTCGCCAGGGAAACGGTGTCAAAGGGAATCGCGGCGCCCCGCTCCGTGATTGCGTGTCGTTCCAGCAGGTCGAGACCGACCAGACGATCCAGCGTCAGCCGCACACCGGCGGCGTTCGCCAGCGGTTGCAGCGGGATCGTGAGGTCGTCGAGCGTGTAGTGCCCGGCAATCCATCCCGGCAGCATGCCGCTGTAAAGCTGCCGGTCGTACGGAGTCAGCAGCGTCACGTCCAGGTCTGGCACGCGCCGTCGAGCGAGTTCGCGCAGTACGAAAACGTGCGCGTGGCCGCCGCCGGCCAGCAGGATTCGTTTCAATCCTTCTCCAATGTGATGTCGCCGAAATAGGCCAGCGCGGAATCGCCCGTGTTGTCGGCGTCGGTGGCGAACCCGATCGCCGCGATCGGGGGCAGGCCACCATCGGCCTCGGCACCGAAGGCGCGGACGAAATCGGCGCGCAGATCGCGCCGCTCGTCGAACCATCGTCCCTGGTCGCCGACCTTCCCTGAACGCAGTACCAGCATACGCACTCGATTGGTATACACGTTCGGCAGCCAGGTTCCGGGCGGCAGCGTTCGATCCCATACATAGCAGATTGTCGCGGCAGGCAGGTCGAGTTTGAAGAGCCGCCGCCCGAGCTCGATCTTCACTCGGTCGAAGAAGGACAGTCGTGCCAGCGGCAGGTCGAACAGCACGCAGACCTTGGCGGCGAGGTCGTCGCCGGATTTGGTGGTGAGGTCGGATCGTGCCGGAAAGCGCTCGACCCGCCAGCTCCAGCGCAAAATCGGGGTCGCGTCGGTATCCGCGGTCAGTGCATGCAGCACGTTGGCGTACGAAGCCTCGGCTTCGGCCTTCACGACGCGCCGGTCATCGAACGTGACAACGCTGTACTGCGTCTGGCGCGGGATCTTGGGCAGGGCGATCACCCGCCACGGTGGCAGGATGCGGCCGTCGGTCGAAGCCGACAGCGGAGCGACCGCGCCGGTCTGTGCGAAGGCTGCACCGCAGAGAGCGAAGACGACGCAGGCGGCGATCCGCTTCACGCCCAGGCTCCGCGTTCGATCCAGCCGTGCTCCAGCGCGACAGCGATGTCTTCGGGCCGATCGAGGTCGGGCAGCGTGCGCAGTTCGGCGTGCCGCAATCTCAAGGCGCGAATGCGTTCGCGCGTTGCCGCAAGCACGGCATCGGTACCCCATGGCATCTCTGCGAAGAGTTCCGGGCGTGGCAGCGCCATGCCGATCATCACGTAGCCGCCGTCGTGCGCGGGCTGCAGCACGACGTCGTACTCGGCAAGCAGCGCTCCGGCGTGCTCGATATCCGCCTCCGACTGTGCGGGACAGTCGGTGCCGATGACGATGCCCCGGCGGTCGCACGCCTGCGCATGGCACAGCGCGGCCAGCATGCGTTCGCCGAGATCGCCGTCAGGCTGAGGCCGGATCTCGACGCCTAGCTCGTGCGCGAGCCGCGTCACTGCAGGGTCGGGCGCGCCGGCCAGCCACAGCAGCACCTGATGCTGCGTAGCGCAGGCGCGGCGGAGCGCGAGTTCCGTCAGATGCGCCTGCAGGGCGGCAGCGCCTGCTGCGCCCACGGCGGAAATCAAGCGTGTCTTGGCGGCACCGGGAATCGCGGCACGCGCCAGCACGGCGACCTGCGTCCCGGGCATCAGCGCACGTTCCGGTATTCGCGTGCCAGCGCGGCTGGATCGGCCCCACGCCAGTAGCGCCAGCGCAGCGACCACATCTGCCGGATCGTGGGCCAGACGCCGCGCTGTTCCCAGCGCCGACCCGAGGTGATGGCGCCGCTCAGCGCGACGGGCCACGCGATTTGCCGGGCGCGCCGCGTGAACTCGATGTCCTCCATCAGGGGCTGGTCCGCGAAACCGCCGAGCGACTCGAACAGTACGCGCTCGACGAAGATCGCCTGGTCACCGGTGCAGATGCCGGTCAGGCGGGAGCGCCAGTTCATGAAGCGCGCCACGCAGCGAAGCAGCACCGCGCGGCCTTCGATGCGGACATCGAAGCGTCCCCAGCGCGCGCCTTGGGCGATCGCATCGGCGATGCGCTGGTCCGCGTCCGGCGGCAGTCGGGTGTCGGCATGCAGGAAGAGCAGCACATCCGCCGCGTCGCCGATGTGCTGCGCGCCCGCGTTCATCTGGCGCGCACGGCCGCGCGCCGCGACGATGACGTCGTCGGCGAGGGGCCGCGCGACGTCGGCCGTGCCATCCGGGCTGCCGCCGTCGACGACAACGACGCGCGCCCCGCGCGCGCGCAGCGGCTGCAATCCCGCGAGCGTCCGGCCGACGCCGTCAGCCTCGTTCAGCACCGGAACGATGATCGCCAGGTGCATGTCAGTGGCCGGCCGTCCGAAGCCACTGACAGCCCCCTCGGGGGGCAGCGAGCCGATGCGAGCGTTGGGGCTGTTTCATCTCAGCGCAGCCGGGGCCGCTTGGGCAGCAGGGCCGGCATCGTTTCCGCGACGATGTCTGTCAACTCCCGCGCGCCGATGACATGTACACCGGGCGGCATGCGTTCGACCGCCGTCAGGATCGCAAGCGCGGCCGTCTTCGGTCGCAGCGCCTGCACCTGGGCCGGCAGCATGATTTCCAGCACGCTGCGCCCGAGCGAGCTCACGGTGCGTTGCAGCCATGGCGCCTTCGAGTCTTCGATCTCGTCGCGGGTCGGCCGCACGATGACCAGGGTCTCGAATCTCATCTCTACCAGCGCCAGTTCCTGCTCGCTCGACACGCTGTGCGATGCCGCGTTGAGCTGCAGCAGGGCGGACAGCGGAGCGATGACGACCAGGCGACGTGCGCCGGCGTCGCGCGCTGCACGCGCGGCAGCGAGCAGCTGATCGTTGCCGTAGCGCTGCAGCGGCGACGTGTGCGTACGCGGCACGGCGTCATCGGTCAAGCAGACGAAAGCGTCGTCCGCCGTGACGGGCGAAGACCCGACCAGCCAGGGATGGAACTTCGAGGCAGCGGAAACGATGGTCTGTGTCACGGCGACGTGAACCAGCCGGTAACTGGGGGAGCCGACCAGCGCCGCCAGCAGTTCTTCGCCCAGCGCGCCGGTCATGCCGAGGGCCAGCGCGACGCGTTCGGCCCCGAGCGCTGGCGTTCGTGGGCGCGCTCCCGCCTCGATCGTCGCATCCGTTGTCATGTCCCGTGTGGCCGCGCGCAGGTCATCGTCAGTGTGACGATGTCGAGTATGCCGGACGCTTGTCCTTCAGCACGGCGCGAAGTGCGGCGAGCACGCTGCCGACGCCGGTGGCGCCGCGTCGCCAGGACTGGAATGCGGAGAGAAACGTCCACTGCCCCTGCGTGACCGTGCCGCGCTTCCACACGCCGGCCGCGTACTTGTTGGCTTCGGCGAGCGTCGGGTAGATGTGAATCGTGCCGAGAATCCGGTTCAAGCCAAGGCCATGCTTCATCGCCAGCACGTACTCGGCGATCAGGTCGCCCGCGTGCTCGCCGACGATCGTGACGCCGAGGATCGTGTCGGTCCCCGGGGTCGTCAGCACCTTCACCAGCCCGTGGGCTTCCCCGTCGGCGATCGCGCGGTCGAGATCGTCGATGCCATACACGGAGGACGTATAGGCGATGCCCTTTTCCTTCGCCTCCGTTTCGTTCAGTCCGACACGGGCGACCTCGGGCTCCGTGAATGTGGCCCACGGGATCACGCGGTAGTCGGCCTTGAAGCGGCGGAACGCCCCGAACAGCCCGTTGACGGCCGCGTACCACGCCTGGTGCGAGGCGGTGTGCGTGAACTGGTACGGACCGGCCACGTCGCCACACGCCAGGATGTTCGGATAGATCGTCTGCAGGTAGTCGTCGGTCTCGACGGTGCGTGCCTTGGTGGTACCTATGCCGAGTTCTTCGAGCCCGTAGCCCTGCGTGTTGGCGATGCGGCCGACCGCCACGATCACGGCGTCAAACGGGATGCGCACTTCCTGGCCGCCGTGCTCGGCCAGCAGGACCTTCTCGCCGCCTTCGAGGTGGAACCGGCTGGCCTTGTGCCCGGTCAGCACACGGATGCCTTCGGCTTCGAATCTCTGCTTCACGAGTGCCGAGACCTCCGGGTCCTCGCGGATCATGATCCGCGGCAGCATCTCGACCTGCGTCACCTGCGAACCGAAGCGCGCGAACGCCTGCGTCAGCTCGCAGCCGATCGGCCCGCCGCCCAACACGACCAGGCGGCGCGGCAACTCGCGGAGATTCCACACGGTGTCGGAAGTCAGGTAGCCGACTTCGTCGAGCCCCGGGATCGGCGGCACGAACGGCCGCGCGCCGGCCGCAATGACGATGGTCTTCGTCGTCAGCGTGCGGGGCCCGGCGTTGGTCTGCACCTCGACCGTCCATGGCGACGTAATCCGCGCGCTGCCTTCGATGCAGTCGACCCCAAGCGCGGAATAACGCTCGACCGAGTCGTGCGGCTCGATGGCAGCGATCACCCGCTGCACGCGTTCCATCACGTCAGCGAAGTCGAATCTCGCGCTCGCTTCGGCGATACCCAGCGACTTCGATCGCGCGATGTGCGACAGCAGCTTGGCCGAGCGGATCAGCGCCTTGCTCGGCACGCACCCGGTGTTGAGGCAGTCGCCGCCCATGCGGTGCCGTTCGACCAGCGCGACTCTCGCCTTGGTGGCGGCGGCGATGTAGGCGGAAACCAGTCCTGCGGACCCGGCGCCGATGACGACCATGTTGTAGTCAAAGGACGAAGGCCTGCTGTCCGCCCATCGAGCGTAGACCTTGCGTGCCCTGAGGTGGTCGACGACCTTCTTCGCGATCAGGGGAAAGACGCCGAGCAGCACGAATGACAGCAGCAGTGCGGGCGACAGCACTCCGCGCAGGGAATCGAGCTGTGCCAGCTGCGTGCCGACGTTGACGTACACCGCGGTGCCCAGCAGCATGCCGAGCTGGCTCACCCAGTAGAAGGTCGACGCGCGGATCTTCGTCAGGCCCATCAGCAGGTTGATGACGAAGAACGGGAAGATCGGCACCAGCCGCAACGCGAACAGGTAAAACGGGCCGTCGCGTGCAATGCCGGCATTGATCGCGGCGAGCTGTGTGCCGAAACGTCGCTGCACCGATTCGCCCAGCACGAGGCGGGCGGCGAGCATCGCCAGCAGGGCGCCGAGGCTCGACGCGAACGACACGACGATGAGCCCGACCCAGAACCCGAACAGCGCACCACCGGCCAGCGTCAGGACGACGGCGCCGGGAAGCGACAGCGCCGCCACCGCGACATAGAGGAGGAAGTAGGCGGCGATCGTCGCGGCCGGGTGGCTGGCATAGAACGCCGCGAAGGCGGCCTGCTGGCTCTTCAGGTACGCGAGATCGAAGTAACGCCCGAGGTCGAAGGCGAAGAAGAGCCCGATCGCGAGTGCGATCAGCGCAATGATGGCGAGCTTCCGGTTCATGCGAGGCTTTCGACGTGGCGAGGCGTTGTTGGGCGGGACGGCAACCGAATCCGTCGGCGGGCTCAGCGCACCTTACCGCGGGATGGCCCGACACTCCATGGTCCGGCCGAAGCGCGTCGGCGCCGGTCAGCCGGTGCAGGAAGTGACAGCGCGGCCGAGCGCGTGGTCGATCTCGAAGTCACTGCCACCGGCAATGCGCGGGCGGTAGGACACCGCCGCGGCGGTTCCGTCGGGCCAGCAGGCGTCGAAACGACGCAGCCACGCGGCGAGATCGAATTCAACCTTCAGCGCGTCGACGATGCACGGCCGTCCCTGGATCCAATCATTCAGCCCATACAGGCGCTGCGGCTCGAGCGCGGCGGGCAGCGCGCGCGTCGCGATGCGCGTGATCACGCCGTGCGTCGTTCCCCGGAAGTTCGCCATGCCGGCGGCGCCGTTGTTGATGACGAAGCCGCGTGCCGTGGTCTTCAGGGCCGGCGCGCAGGTGTGGCTCGAGGCAAAGCCGTCGACCGCCGCCAGGGCGAACGCCGCTTCCAGCGCATCGTCGTGTGTGCCCGCGTGCAGCCGGTCGTGCGCGAAGCGCCAGCCGGCCAGTGACCACGCATCGCCGTGGACGATGCCGATGCGCGCGCCGCCCACCTGTGCGACCGCGTGCATCGGCAACGCGCCGAGCGCCGCGCGGCTGCCCTCAACCTGCGCCGCGACGCCGCGCAGGCGATCGAGGATCGCATTGCTGCGCGCGACATCCTCGTCCGGGACCGATTCGGGATAGGCGCAGCCGCAGCCCGCCGCCGCGTCGTCCGATGCGATCTCGGTCTCGACGTTGCCGCGCAGCGCATGGTGGGCGAGCACGCGCTGCTGGATCTCGGCAAACGCCGCCGGTTCGGCGTCGAACCAGTGAAAGTCCCCGTTGAAGACGAGCGCCGCGGTGACGGCCTCCTGCGCCGCCATGCGCTCGATCGCTGCCAGTGCCAGGGCGTTGCCATAGAGGCCGCCGATGACATACAGCACATCGGCGCTGATATCGGCCGGCCGGGCCAGTGCGCGCGGTGAGTAGCCGTAGGAGGGCGGGCAGGTTCGCCCCGGAGCGTTGGCACGCATGCGTGCGCCGTCAGCCAAGTGCGCCGCCGCAGCTCGACCCCTGTCCGGCCGTGCAGCCATAGCAGTGATCGGCAACGACGATCGGATTGCCGGTCAGGTCCATTTCGAGCCAATCGGACAGATGCAGCCGCCCGTGGCCGAACTTCCCCTGTGCATCGCCTTCCCGCAGCGGCATGCCGAGCATCTGGTTGAAGTCGCAGTCGTAGAGGAACCCCTGCCAGTCGACGGAGACCAGGCTGCGACACATGACTTGCTCGAGGTTCGCGGGCTGGTGGGCAGCGCGCAGCTTCGCCATGTAGGTGCGGAACTCCCCCTTGCTGACGAGCGTCGAGCCAAAGCGCGCGATCGGCATGTTGGCGAGCGCCAGCAGACGCGTGAACACGATGCCGAAGTTCGCGCCGAGCAGCCGCCGATAGTCGGCTTCGAGTGCCGCTTGCGGTGGGGGCAGGCTCGGCCCTTGCGGGTTGTAGACCAGCGACAGCGGCAGGTGCTCAGCGCGGCCGTAGCCGAGCGCGTTGAGCCGCTGCAGGGCGCGAATGCTCTTGTCGAACACGCCCTCGCCGCGCTGGCGGTCGACGTTGTCCTGCGAGTAGCAGGGCAGTGACGCGACGATCTCGACCTGGTGCGCGGCGAGGAATTCATCGAGATCTTCCTGGCCGGGCTCGAACAGGATCGTCAGGTTGCAGCGGTCGATGACTTGCACCCCGCGCGCGCGCGCCTCGCCGACGAGGTCGCGGAAGTGCGGGTTCAGCTCGGGTGCGCCGCCGGTCAGGTCCAGGGTGCGGATGTCCTTGGCGACGAGGACGTCGAGGACCGCGTCGATCGTGGCGCGGTCCATCTGCTCGGTCCGGTTCGGGCCGGCATTGACATGGCAGTGCAGGCAGCTCTGGTTGCACGTGTAGCCCAGGTTCACCTGCAGGGTATCGACCGCACGCCGCCGCAACAGCGGGAAATCGGTGGCTTTCAGCAGTGGCAGGGTGGCGTGCACGCGTTGCTCCGTGGCAGTGTCATTGACGGTGATTGATGGAAGCGTGCTGCAAGGCCGGTCCAGCCGGCGCGGCGTGCCGCCGGAGCCGATCGTCATTCGCCCAGCCGCCGCATCGCGGCGCGCAGCAGCTGCATCTGCTGCTTGAAGTGCGTGCAGCTGCCGCACGCCAGCAGGTGCATCCGCACGCGCAGCCGCTCGCCGAGCGGCAACGTGCGATCGAGCTCCTCCGACACCAGCCGGTGGGCTTCCTTGCACGTGAGTCGAAGGGGCAGTCCGCTCACCTCAGGCGCCTCGTGTTTCCTCGAACCAGTTCAGTTGCAGACACTCGCGCAGGCGCATCCGCGCCCGATACAGCATCACAAAGCAGTTGGTCGGCGTGATCCCGAGTTCCTTACAGATTTCGTCGGTGTCCTGCTCGAGCCATTCGCGCATCATGAAAATCCGGCCCAGGCTGGCGGGCAGCTTGTCGACGCAGGCCTGCAGGATCTGCAGGAACTGGGTCTCGCCGAGCGCCGACTCGGGGTTTCCCCAGGCCGGAACAGGGTTCGCAAAATGTCCGTTGGCGTGGAAAAGTTCTTCGTAGGACTCGGCTTCGGCGGCTTCCACCGCGGCTTCGACCGAGACCTCGCGGCTCGTCCGCCGGAACTGATCGATGATCTTGTGCTTCAGTATGCCGACGACCCAGGTCTTGAGCTGGGATGTGCCGGCGAAGTCCTGCGCGCCTTCGAGGGCGGCGATCAGCGTCTCCGATACGACGTCCTCCGCCCAGGTGTCGTTGCGCAGCTGCAGCCGCGCAATCTTCAGCAGCGTCGGCCGCAACTGGCCCAGGGCCTGGTTCAACGCCGTCTCTTGCATGGGCGTGCGCCGTAAAGGATCGAACGCGTTCGACCGCATGTTCGCCGCAAAGTGCCCGCGCTTGCGGCGTGACTACGCGGTGGTGTCTCCTCAGGCACGCGGTCGCAGCCGCCGGATCAGGCTCGAGGTGTCCCAGCGCTGGCCCCCCATGGCCTGCACGTCGGAATAGAACTGGTCCACCAACGCGGCGACCGGAAGCGGCGCGCCGTTGGCGCGTGCTTCGTCCAGGCACAGCCCGAGGTCCTTGCGCATCCAGTCCACGGCGAAGCCGAAGTCGAACTTGTCGTCGATCATCGTCGGACCCCGGTTGTCCATCTGCCAGCTCTGCGCCGCGCCCTTGCCCAGCACCTGCAGCACGAGCTTCATGTCGAGCCCGGCGGCGAGCCCGAAGTTGATGCCTTCGGAAAGGCCCTGCACCAGGCCGGCGATGCACAGCTGGTTGACCATTTTCGCGAGTTGTCCGGAGCCGGTCTCGCCGATGCGGGTCACCGCCTTGGCAAACGCCATCGCCACCGGCTGGGCACGCTCGAAGGGTGCCGCGTCGCCGCCGCACATGACCGTCAGCGCGCCATTGACCGCTCCGGCCTGGCCGCCGGAGACCGGGGCGTCGATGAAGTGCAGGCCGCGGCCGCGGGCTTCGGCATACAGTTCACGTGCCACGCGCGCCGAGGCGGTCGTGTCGTCGAACACGATGGCATCCTTGTCCAGGCCCGCGAAGGCGCCGTCGGTGCCGAGCATGACGCTGCGCAGGTCGTCGTCGTTGCCGACGCACGAGAAGACGATCTGCGCGTCTGCTGCGGCTTCGCGCGGTGTCCGCGCCGCGCGCCCGCCGAACTCCTCGACCCACTGGTCGGCCTTCTTGGCGGTGCGGTTGTACACGGCGACGTGATGGCCGGCACGCGCGAGGTGCCCGG
The DNA here is from genome assembly GCA_963780715.1 of uncultured beta proteobacterium. Classification (GTDB taxonomy): domain Bacteria; phylum Pseudomonadota; class Gammaproteobacteria; order Burkholderiales; family Burkholderiaceae_F; genus JALORV01. Next base: position 168,892 of record CAWADK010000002.1, on the reverse strand, counting down.
CCATCGGATAGCCCATCACGCCGAGTCCGAGGAAGGCGACGCGATGCTTGGGAACGGAGTCGTAGATCTTGGTCGTCATCGGTGCGGCATCCGGGGAAGGAGAGGAGCGGCCAATTCTACTGACGACGTCGAGAGTCCGTCCGCCCTGGGCTTCCACGACCCGCCGTGGTCAAGGGCGCCAAGCCTCGCAGTGTTGCTACAACTACTGCCGCTTGTCTACGTTGGGGCAGCTTTCAGAATGAGCGACGCGTCCGGGCGCGTCCCGGGCGCACCTGCAAACGCATGGTTCTGGCCTCCGAGGAGCGCCTGCCGTCTAGCTGACAAGCGAACCGTTGCATCACTCGCAGCATTTGAAAAGCGCCCTGCGCTGTTTCTGATCGTGCGGCATCTTTCCGGTCCAGAGTACAAAGAAGTGCCGTTTACCTTCGCACCCGATCGACGCAAAAGCCAATGAGTCCGTAGATCAGTCCCCAAAACACGCCACTCACTGGCGCTACACGAAAGAGAAAGTCTTCATCACTCCCATTGGTGGGCCAAAGGCCCAGCCACCCTGTAAGGCCGGTTCCAACCAGCTCGTGGAAGGACGTCACGACGCCTAGCAGTCCCAGCGGAAAGAGAAAGGAAACGAACAGGAGCGAGAACAGCCCCCGGCTGACGAGTGTGATCACCAGTCCGAACGCGGCGAAAGTGAGAAGCCAAGTGTGTGCAGGAAGCCACGCTCGCGCAAAGCGCCAAGCCTGGAACGGGATGAGGCCGAACAGGACAAGAGCAAGGAGCTTTCCGGAAATCGTCGAAGCAAGCAGATCGGCTCCGAGAACGGCCGCTACAGCACCTAGAGCAGTAACAACAGCGCGGCGGGTTGACTGACTTGCGCGATCTGCACTGACGAACAAGCTCGCGCATGCCACGAAAACGCTCACGGCGAAAGGAAACACGTACTGCAGCGACGGAAACTCCGCCTGCCCCGCAAGATTGACGAGTGTGTTTGCGATCACATAGGCAATGACCGATGTGATGATGACGTCAACCGGTTTCATAGTTCCAACTGAACGGTGGAGCGTTGAATGCGCGGCCCCTCTACTCTATTGAGGCACTAGCGGTGGGTACGATGCGCCAGGGGGGCGCAAAGCTCTCACCGTCTCACCGTCACGCACTGCTTCACCAGTGGGCAATGCTCAATCGCTGAGTGGACTTGCAACTGTTTCGCGTGCTTGCACCTGAGAGTCAATGGCGCAGTGCGGGCTTACGCTGGCGCGTCCGATTCAGCGAAGCGAGGCGCCATTAAGCCGGGTTCGGACGTGTCGTGCGCATGCTTGCGCACACGGATGTCGTTGACCATCTCGAGCGCGGTACGCGTGCAGGGGGGAAGGTCGGCGGTCGTCGTGCCGAGCGGCGTGACGCGGTCGCCCCATTTGACCAGGTGCGAGCACAGTGTCAGCCCACCGCCGAAGCCCGGCATCAGCATCAGCGAGCCGGGCTTGACGCGCCCTTCCTCGATTGCGTCGACCAGCGCCACCGGCACCGTGGCGGCCGACATGTTGCCGTAGCGCTGCACGGTCAGGAATACCTTCTCCATCGGCAGCCCCGTGTGCTTGGCCACCGACTCGATGATGCGCAGATTGGCCTGGTGCGGGATCACGAGGTCGATCTGGTCCGGAGTGACGCCGCACTTGGCCATGACCTTCTGCGAGGCGAGCGCCATGCCCTTGACGGCCTTCTTGAAGATTTCCTGGCCGTCGAAGTCCCACAGCGTGTCGCCAAACTGCACGCCACGGTTCGCGTAGGTGCAGCCCATGCCGCGCACACGCAGGATCTGGCGCGCATCGGCGTAGCAGCCAAGCTGCTCGCCGAGCAGTCCTTCCTGCCTGTCGCTCGCCTGCAGCACGACCGCGGCGCAGCCATCGCCGAACAGCACGGCGACGTTGCGGTTGGACCAGTCCATGTACGGCGAGATCAGTTCGACGCCGATGACCAGCGCATTGCGTATAGCGCCGGTGCGGATCATCGCGTTCGCGCTCGACAATCCGTACAGGAAGCTCGTGCATGCGGTGTTGACGTCCATCGAGCCCGCGTTGTGCGCCCCGAGCTTCACCTGCACGCCGGATGCACTGTTGGGCACCTGCTCGTCGTTGCTGCAGCTGCCGTAGACGATAAGGTCGAGGTCTTCGGCTGCCAGCCCGGCGCAGGCCAGCGCGCGCTGGCTCGCGACGGTGGCCATGTCGATCGCCCCCACGTGCGAGATGCGGCGCTCCTTCATGCCCGTGCGCGAGACGATCCAGTCGTCGGTCGTATCGAGGAAGGTGGCGAGGTCGTCGTTGGAGAGCACGGCTGGCGGCATGCACTTGCCCCAACCAGTGATGGCGGCGTAGGTCATGAGGTTTCCTGGGTCTCCCGCCGGTCAGCTCGTGGCATTCCGGTCGATGAAGTCGGCATTCTCTCAAAATCGGGGCGTCGGACGCCGCCCGCGCCAATGACGCCGTGTCCGCTCGAAGCGCGGCTCGCGTCCGCTAAGGCGGGGGCTCAGTAGCCCGCTGCGAGGCCATCGCGCCGCGAATCGCTCGCGGCGACGTAGCCTTCGATCGCCGGATCGCCCGAGTCGCCAGATGAACTGGCCGGAGCCGAAGTCCATGTAGCTGTCATTGGCGCTCATCACGCGATGGCCGCGTCGCCTCAGCTCGGCGACGACCGGCTCCGGCATCGAGCCTTCCACTTCGAGGTCGAGCCCGGTCATCACCTTCCAGCGCGGCGCATCGCAGGCCGCCTGCGGCTGCTGGTTTGCGAGCAGCATGCGCAGCAATGTCTGCACGTGACCCTGCGGCTGCATGTTGCCGCCCATGACGCCGAAGCTCATCTGCGGCTCGCCGTTCTTCGTCAGGAACGCGGGGATGATCGTATGGAAGGGGCGCTTGCCCGGTGCGACGACGTTCGCACTGGCGGCATCGAGCGAGAAGCCGTGGCCGCGGTTCTGCAGTGAGATGCCATAACCGGGCACGACGACTCCCGAGCCGAATCCCATGTAGTTCGACTGGATCAGCGAGACCATCAGCCCGCTGGAGTCCGCCGCGGTCAGGTAGATCGTGCCTCCGCGAGGCGGCGTGCCGGCCTTGACGTCCTGGGCACGAAGCGGGTCGATGAGGCGCGCCCGCTGCGCGAGATAGCCATCGTCGAGCAGCATCGCAGGCGTGACCGTCATGCTGCGCGGATCGGCGACATAGGCGTAGGTGTCGGCAAAGGCCAGCTTCATCGCCTCGATCACCGTGTGCTGCCAGTCGGCGCTGTCGAGGGCGCACTCGGCGAGCGCGGTGTGGCGCAGGAGCCCCAGGCACGAAAGCGCGGCGATGCCCTGCCCGTTCGGGGGGATCTCGTGCAGTTCGTGGCCATGGAAGTGAGGTGCTGATCGTGCCGACCCAGCCGTGCTGCTGCACGAACGCCCAGTAGGCTTCGCAGTCGGAGGCGGTCAACGCCCCACCGGTGGCCTGCGCGTGCCGCGCGATCGCAGTCGGCGATCTCGCCCTGGTAAAACGCCGCGGCGCCATGCTGGGCGAGCAACCGGAACGTCCGTGCGGCGCCAGCCAGCGTGAAGTGTTCGCCGATCTCCGGCGCACGACCCCGGGGCATGAAGTGAGCCGCGAAGCCGGGACCGTCCTTCAGCAGCGGCACGGCGCGCTGCCACTTCTCCTGCACGATGGCCGAAACCGCAAATCCGCGTTCGGCGTACTCGATGGCCGGCGCCAGTACATCGGCAAACGGCAGGCGGCCCAGGCGGCCATGCAGGAGTCCCCAGCCCGCGACGGCGCCCGGCACGGTGACGGTATCCCAGCCACGCACGGGCCGATTCTTCGCGAGATCCTCACCGTACTTGCGGCGGAAGTAATCGAGCGTCCACGCCGCCGGGGCGGTGCCGCTCGCGTTCAGTCCGAGCAGCTGGCGCGTGGCGGGATCCCACACGATGGCGAAGTTGTCAGCACCCAGTCCGTTGCTGCAGGGCTCGGTCATCGTGATGACCGCCGCGGCGGCGATTGCCGCATCGACCGCGTTGCCACCGCCCTGCATCACGCGCAGTCCGGCCTGGGCCGCGAGCGGCTGGCTGGTTGCCACGATGTTGCGCGCGAAGACGGGCGTGCGTACGGTGGGGTAGGGGTTGGCCCAGTTGAAGTGCATATCGGTTACGCCGTGGAGGGTCCGGGAGGAAAGCTTCCTGCTCAGCGGAACCCGCGACGGCAATCGTCGCCGTGGTTCGCCGCCTGCCGGCTGATCCGCCTCAATCCACCTCGTGAAAGGCCTGCTCGCGGGTCTTGTTGATCTGGGGCAGCAGGACGATGACGACCAATGCGGCCGCCATCAGCAGCAGCGTCAGTGACAGCGGCCGGGTGAAGAACACCGTCGGGTCGCCGCGCGACAGCAGCATGGCGCGGCGCAGGTTCTCTTCCATCATCGGACCGAGGATGAATCCAAGGATCAGCGGCGCCGGCTCGCAGCGCAGCTTGAAGAAGAGGTAGCCGAGCACACCGAAGGCCGCCGTCATGGAGACGTCGAAGGTGTTGTTGTTGATCGAATAGACACCGATGCAGCAGAACACCAGGATCGCCGGATACAGGAACCGATAAGGCACCTTCAGCAGCTGCACCCAGATGCCGATCAGCGGCAGGTTGAGGATCACCAGCATCAGGTTGCCGATCCACATCGACGCGATCAGCCCCCAGAAGAGCGATGGATTGCTGGTCATCACCTGCGGGCCGGGCTGGATGTTGTGGATCGTCATCGCGCCGACCATCAGGGCCATGACGGCGTTCGGCGGGATGCCGAGCGTCAGCATCGGAATGAACGAGGTCTGTGCGCCGGCGTTGTTCGCCGACTCCGGCGCCGCGACGCCGCGGATGTTGCCCTGGCCGAACGGAGGATCCGGATTGCGTGTGACCTTCTTTTCGACGGTGTAGGCGGCGAACGCCGCGAGCAGCGCACCGCCGCCGGGCAGAACGCCGAGTACGGAACCGAGCGCCGTGCCGCGCAGCACGGCGGGCACGGCGTACTTGAACTCTTCCCGGCTCGGCAGGAGCCTGCCGACCTTGTCGGTGAAGACCTGGCGCGTGCCCTTGTGCTCGAGGTTGGCAATGATCTCCGCGAAGCCGAACACTCCCATGGCGACGGTCACGAAGCCGATGCCGTCGGCAAGTTCCGGCACGTCGAAGTTGAAGCGCGCCACGCCGGAATTGACGTCGGTGCCCACCAGCCCGAGCAGCAGGCCGAGCACGATCATCGCAATGGCCTTGATCAGTGAGCCGGAGGCGAGCACCACGGCGCCGATCAGTCCCAGCACCATCAGGGAGAAGTACTCGGCCGGGCCGAACTTGAATGCCAGTTCGACCATCGGAAGGGCGAGCGCCGCGAGGACGAGCGTGCCGACCGTGCCGGCAAAGAACGATCCGAGCGCGGCGATCGCGAGTGCGGAACCGGCACGGCCGCGGCGCGCCATCTGGTAGCCGTCGATGCAGGTGACGACCGACGAGGATTCGCCCGGCAGGTTGACCAGGATCGCCGTGGTCGAACCGCCGTACTGCGCGCCGTAGTAGATGCCCGCTAGCATGATCAGGGCCGAGGTCGGTTCGAGCGCGTACGTAGTCGGCAGCAGCATCGCCAGCGTTGCGATCGGGCCGATGCCGGGCAGCACTCCGATCAGGGTGCCGATCAGCACGCCGGCGAACGCATAGGCCAGGTTGGCGAAAGACAGTGCCGTCGAGAAACCGAGTGCGAGGTTGTTGATCAGGTCCATCGCGCCGGCCTCAGGTACGCAGGAATGCCGGCAGGACCGGCACCGTCATCTCGAGTGCGTAGATGAAGACGATGAGCACCAGCACCGCCAGCCCGATCGTCAGCAGCAGCACATCGCGCAGCCGGAACTCGTCGCTGCCAAGGCTGGAGATGAACACGAGCGCTGCGAGCGCGACGAGCAGGCCTCCCGGGCGCAGCAGCAGGCCGAACGCGACGACCGCGCCGAGCACCAGCAGCAGCGGCTTGAAGTGGAAGCGGTCGACCTGGCCGGCCGTGGACTTTGTCGCCAGTGCCTTGAGCGCCGTGACAATGCCGAGCAGGAGCAGCAGTCCGCCCAGCATCGTTGGAAAGAACGCGGGTCCCATCCGCGCCGCGGTGCCGAGGTCGTACCGTTGCGAGACGACCATGAAGAACAGGCCGAACGCGGCGAACATCACGCCGGACCAGAAGTCCTTGGCATCGTTGATCTTCATGTTCTTCCCGGTGTCTTCAGTCGACCCGGGCGCCAGAGAACTTGACGACCTTTTCGTACTTCGCAAGCTCGGACCTGACCAGTTGCGCGAACTGCTCCGACGACATCGGTGCCGGTTCCGCGCCCATGCGTCCGAGACGTTCGCGCATATCCGGAGTCCGCAGCGCGGCGGTGAACGCTTCGTTCAGCCGCGCGACGACCGGCGCCGGCGTGCCGGCTGGCGCAAAGATGCCGAACCAGGTCGAAACATCGAAGCCCGCCACGCCGCTTTCCGCCATCGTCGGCACCTCCGGCAGCGACGGCGCGCGCTGCGGCGTCGTCACGGCGAAGGCCTTGAGCTTGCCGGCCTTGATCTGCGCCGTCGCCGACGCGAGGTTGTCGAACATGAAGTCCGTCTGGCCCGCCAGCAGCCCGAGCTGGGCCGGCCCCGCGCCCGCGTAGGGGATATGCACCGCCGACACCTTGCCCTGCGACTTCAGCAGCTCGCCGGCCATGTGGCCCGCGCTGCCGTTGCCCCCCGAGGCGTAATTCAGCTGGCCGGGATGGCGGCGCAGATAGTCGATGAGATCGCGGGCCGACGTGACCTTCAGCTGCGCAGCGCGCTCCGGTGTCATCACCAGCACATTGGGTACGTGCGCAATCAGCGTGATCGGGACGAAGTCCTTCACCGGGTCATACGGCAGCTTCCTGAACAACCATGGATTGACCGCATGCGTCGCCACGGCCCCGATGACCAGCGTGTAGCCGTCCGGCGCCGACTTGGCGACCTGGTCGACCCCGATGTTGCCGCCCGCGCCCGGCCGGTTCTCGACGACGACCGTGCCAAGGCTGGACTTGACCTGCTCCGCGAGCGCACGCGCGGCCGTGTCCAGCGGGCCGCCGGGCGGGTAGGGTACGACCAGCTTGATCGGACGGGTCGGGAACGGCGCGTTCTGGGCCGAGGCCGCCGTCGCAGCCGCCAGGGAAACGAGCTATGGCTGCCGCACACAACAGACGCCGTCGATTCACTGACCGTCTCCTTGCTCTGATAATCGTTATGAAGGCGCATTAGAACGGAAATCGGTCGGCCCGTGTCGCCGGCTTGCGTGCGCGACAGGAAGATGGAAAACGTCACTCTGACAACCCCGCGGCTGACCCTGCGGACCATGACGCCCGCGCACGCCGCCGGGCTGGCGGCGTTCTTCCGTCGCAACGAAGCCCGGCTGCGCCCGTGGGATCCACCGCGGCCGCGAGGCATCCTCGAGGTGCCGTTCTGGGAGGCCGAGGCCGCGCGGGCGGCGGCCGACTACCGTGACGGCGCCGTCGTTCGCTGGCTGATGTTCGTGCAGAGCGATCCGGACCGGATCGTCGGCCGGATCAACTACACGCAGATCGTCCGCGGTCCGTTTCAGTCGTGCATGCTCGGTTACGCCATCGATGGTGAGTTCGAGGCCAGGGGCCTGATGCACGAGGCGCTGCAGGCCACGCTGCGGCATGTGTTCGAGTCCCTGCGCCTGCACCGCGTGCAGGCCAATCACCTCCCGGAGAACCTGCGCAGCGCGCGCCTGCTCAAGCGGCTCGGGTTTCGGGTGGAGGGACAGGCCCATGCCTATCTGTTCATCAACGGCGCGTGGCGGGACCACGTGCTGACAGCGCTGACGTACCCCGGCTTCGACGCCGAGGTCTTTGACACGGCGCGATGAACCGGCGCGAGCCCAGGCCGTTTCAGGCCGACGGCCGCTGCTCGAATCCGCGGCCGAGTGCATCGTCCTCTTCTTCGGAGGTCGCGGCACGCTGCTCGACGGCGAAGACCTCGGCGCCGACTGGCCCGTGCTGGGCCCATGCATGGAGCATCTCGACCTGCTCCGGCGCGCCGACGACGACCGCCTCGACGCTGCCGTCCATCCGATTGCGCACCCAGCCCTCGACCCCGAGCGCCGTGGCCTGCCGGCACATGGCGTAGCGAAAGCCGACGCCGTGGACGCGTCCGCGGATCCGCAGATGCAGCGCCGCAATCACACGACGCCCTCCGCCCGCAGGCGCGCAATGGCGTCAGCATCGAGGTCGAGCCTCTCGCGCAGGATCTCGTCGGTGTGCTGGCCGAGCAGCGGTGGCGCACGTTCGTAGCTGGCTGGCGTCGCGGACAGTTTGATCGGGTTGCCCACCAGCGGAACCCGGCCCGCCAGTGGATGCGGCAGGTCGACCCGCAGGTCGCGCGCCGCCACCTGCGGGTCGGCCAGCGCATGCGCGATGTCGTTGATCGGGCCGCAGGGCACCGTGGCCGCCTCGAGCGCCTCGACCCACCAGGCGATCGACCTCTCGCGCACGATCGATTCGAGCATCGGCACCAGGGTGGCGCGATGGCGCACCCGATCGGCATTGCGCGCGAAGCGCGGGTCGCGTGCGAGGTCGGGCCGGCCCGCCACCTCGCAGAACTTGACGAACTGCGCGTCGTTGCCGACGGCGACGATGATGTGGCCGTCGGAGGCCGCGAACACCTGGTACGGCACGATGTTGGCGTGCGCATTGCCGGCGCGTCCCGGGGCGCGGCCGCTGGTCAGGTAGTTCATGTTCATGTTGGCCAGCATCGCCAGCATGACGTCGTAGAGCGCCAGGTCGATGTACTGCCCGCCGCCGGTCTGTTCGCGATGGGACACGGCGGCCAGGATCGCGACCGTCGCGTACATCCCGGTCATCAGGTCGCTGACGGCAACCCCGGCCTTCTGCGGGCCACCGCCGGGCCGGTCGTCGCGCTCGCCGGTGATCGACATGAAGCCGCCGCTGCCCTGGATGATGAAGTCGTAGCCCGCCTTCTCGCGGTGCGGACCGGTCTGCCCGAAGCCGGTGATCGAGCAGTAGATGAGGCGCGGATCGGTGCGCGACAGTGTCGTGTAGTCCAGGCCGTACTTCGCCAGCTGATCGACCTTGTAAGTTCTCGACCACGATGTCGGACTGCGCGGCCAGCCGACGGACGATGTCCTGGCCTTCGGGCCGGGTGATGTCGACCGTGATCGAACGCTTGTTGCGGTTGGCCGCGAGGTAGTAGGCGGCTTCCGATGTGTCCTGCCCGTGCGCGTCGCGCAGGTAGGGCGGGCCCCAGGCGCGCGTGTCGTCGCCGCTGCCGGGTCGTTCGACCTTGACGACGTCCGCGCCGAGGTCGGCCAGCAGTTGGGTGCACCATGGGCCTGCCAGGACCCGGGTCAGGTCGAGAACGCGCAGGTGGCCGAGAGCGGTGGACATCGGAGCGAGGTTATCAGTGCCACGCGCCGCCGGCGAGATGCATACGGCCGGCACGGTCGACGCTGGCTCTAGACTCGGCTCATGGCGCGCAGGCTCTCTCCACGCTTGTTCCGGCTGGCCATGAACCTGTGGCCGCCCTACTGGGGCGCAGGCATCCGGGTTGAGTTCATCGCACCCGACTTCCGGGCGGTCACGGTCGCCCTCGTCCCGCGCTGGTACAACCGCAATAACGTCGGCACGCACTTCGGCGGTTCGCTCTACGCGATGACGGATCCGTTCTTTGCGTTGATGGTGATGCACAACCTGTCCTCGGACTACGTCGTCTGGGACAAGTCCGCCTCGATCGACTACCTTGCGCCCGGCCGCGGGCGCGTGTGGGCCCGCTTCGAACTGGCCGAGAGTGACCTGGAGCACATACGCACGATGACGGAGTCCGGCGACAAGCATCTGCATCTGTTCACGGTCGACGTCCGCGACGCCGAAGGGATGGCCGTGGCGCACGTCGAGAAGATCGTCTACGTGCGACGCAGGAGGAAGGCGGCATGAGTCACTTCCGCGACTGGCCGTGGCCCCGTGTGCTCGCCCATCGCGGCGCCGGCATCCTTGCGCCCGAGAACACGCTGGCAGCGCTGCGGGTCGGGTTCGAGCACGGATTCCGCGCTGTCGAGTTCGATGCGATGGCACCGCGAGACGACGTCCCCGTGCTGATCCACGATGACACGCTCGACCGCACGGCCGGAACACCCGGCGACGTGACCGCTCGCACGGCCGAAGAACTGGCGCGGCTGGATGCGGGGCGCTGGCACTCGCCGGCATACGCGGGAGAGCCAGTGCCCAGGCTCAGCGAGGCGCTTGCTTATTGCCGCGCCCGCTCGATATGGCCCAACGTTGAGATCAAGCCTGCGCCGGGGCACGAAGCGCGGACGGGTGAAGCTGGTGGCGCGGGCCGTTGCGCAGGCCTACGCTGAGGTCGTGACGCCGGGCGGGGATGACCCGGCCCGGCTCGACGCGCGGGTGCCACTGCTGTCGTCATTCGCCTTCGAATCCATCGTTGCGGCGCGGCGAGCGGCTCCCGACCTGCCCCGGGCGCTGCTGATCGATGCCATCCCCGAGGACTGGCGCGCGCTGCTCGAGGGCTGCGGCGCCGCGAGTCTCAACACGAACCACACGTCGCTGACGCCGGAGCGCGCGCGCGAGATCAAGCAGGCGGGGTACTGGCTCTTCTGCTACACGGTCAACGAGCCGGAGCGCGCGCGGGAACTGCTGAGCTGGGGTGTGGATGCCTTCTGCACCGACCGGATCGACCTGATCGGTCCCGATTTCGCCAGATAGAGGCGCGTCGGGTGTACGCGATCGGCCTTGCCGATCGCACGTGCACCCTCGGCGGAACGGCAAGTTAGTCGGCTCTGCTCCGGACCGGCCGCGCGCGCCGCCGAAGGTCAACTGCAGGGCACTCCCCCGGCCCCTCGCCGAGCGAGGAGTGCAGATCGTGCACTGCCAGGGGATCTGCCTTAGCGCGGCGGCTGGGTGTCGACGAACGACGGCCGCGCGGCGAGCTTTTCGTTCAGGCGCGCGAGGTTGGGATACTGCCCGCGCCAGTCGATGTGAGAAAAGCGGAAGTCCAGGTAACCGAGCGCGCATCCGACGGCGATATCAGCCAGCGAGTATGCGTGGCCATTGCACCACGGCTTTTCGCCCAGCCCGTGGCTCATTGACTTGACGCCGGTATGCACCTTCTGCAGCTGCCGGTCGATCCACTTCTGGCTCTGCTGCTCGGGCGGACGCTGCGTCTGCTCGAGCCGCGCCAGGATCAGCGCGTCGACCACGCCGTCGGCCAGCGCCTCCCACGTGCGAACCTCGGCGCGCTCCCGGCCGGACGGAGGTATCAGCTTGGCGACGGGTGTCATGCCATCGAGGTACTCGACGATCACGCGCGAGTCGAACACGGCGCCGCCGTCTTCCATGATCAGGCACGGGACCTTGCCGAGCGGATTGGACTCGAGGATGCGGGTGTCGGGCGCCCAGACGTCCTCGAGTTCGAGCTGATAGTCGATGCGCTTCTCCGCCATGACGATGCGGACCTTGCGCACGTACGGGCTGGTGAGGGATCCCAGCAGACGAATGTTCTTGGACACGCTGAACCGATCGGAACTTTTCTTCGAACCAGTATATCGGCAGTGCTCCACGCGCTGGCAAGCGCCGCGCGGCAAGGGCGGACAGTGATGCGCCTTTGATACACTGACCGTTCGTCATCGGCGCCGCTGGCTTTCCTTCGCTGCGGCCCGTGCCGCATTCCTGGAATCCCGTGTCACTCGAGCTGCTTGCACTGACCGCCCTGTCGCCGCTCGACGGCCGCTATGGCCGGCAGACGGCCGAGCTCAGGGAAGTCTTCTCCGAGTTCGCCTTCATGCGCGAGCGCCTGCGCGTCGAGGTCGAGTGGCTCGTCAACCTCTCGATGCTTGGCCTGGCGGAGCTGCCGCGCCTGCCGCGCGAGGCCGAAGCCCGCCTGCGGCAGCTGGTCAGTGACTTCAGCATCGAGGACTGCACCGAGATCAAGGCCATCGAAGCCGAGACGAATCACGACGTCAAGGCCGTCGAGTACTTCATCAAGCGCCGTACGCAGGACCTTCCGGCGCTCGCCCACGCGTCCGAGTTCATCCACTTCGCGTGCACCTCCGAGGACATCAACAACGTCGCGCACGCCTTGATGCTCGAGCGCGGCCGCTTCGTGCTGCAGGGCCGGCTGCGCAGTGCCCACGCACAGCTGCGCGAGTACGCGCATGGCTACGCGGAGCTGCCGATGCTCTCGCGTACGCACGGTCAGCCGGCCAGCCCGACAACGGTCGGCAAGGAATTTGCCAACGTGACGGTGCGGCTGGCGGCAGCGATCGATGCCATCGCGCGGGTTCCGTTGCTGGCGAAGATGAATGGCGCGGTCGGCAACTACAACGCGCATCTTTCCGCGTACCCGGCGGTTGACTGGGAGAACTTCTCGCGCAACGTCGTCGAGGGCCTCGGTCTCACCTTCAACCCGCACACGATCCAGATCGAACCGCACGACTACATGGCGGAACTCTTCGACGCGATCGCGCGCGCCAACACGATATTGCTCGACCTCGATCGCGACATCTGGGGCTACATCGCACTCGGTTACTTCAGGCAGAAGCTGAAGGCGGGCGAAGTCGGCTCCTCGACGATGCCGCACAAGGTCAATCCGATCGACTTCGAGAACTCCGAGGGCAACCTTGGACTCGCGAATGCGGTGTTGCGGCATCTCGCCGAGAAGCTGCCGGTGTCGCGCTGGCAGCGTGACCTCACGGATTCGACGGTTCTGCGCAACCTCGGCGTGGCGTTCGGCTACTCGCTGGTGGGTATCGAGTCGTGCCTGCGCGGGTTGCGCAAGCTAGAGGTCAACGAAGAGCGCCTGCGCGCGGACCTTGATGAGGCCTGGGAAGTGCTGGCCGAGCCGGTGCAGACGGTCATGCGGCGCTACGGTGTGCCGAATCCGTATGAGCAGCTGAAGGCGCTTACGCGCGGCAAGGGCATCACGCAGGACGCGCTGCAGGAATTCATCCGCTCGCTTGCGATTCCAGCCGACGCGCGCGAAGCGCTGCTGGCGCTGACGCCGGCGAGCTACCTCGGCAAGGCTGCCGAACTGGCACGCCGCGCCTGAGCAGTCGCACACGGCGGGAACGGCAGTTCGCCGAGCACGAACTGACAGTGGAAGGCGAAGGCGAGCACCAGGCCGATGCCGTGGACTGCGAGCGTGGTTCGAACCGATGCCTCTGAGCCACCGTATGTGCGGGCGATCTGATTGAGTGGACTGTCCCTGTCGAGCGGGTGTTTACCCGCGTCCCGGCGAGCGGTCGGATTCAGGAATAATTGCCCGAACGCCGTGGACGCCCTTGTGCGGGCCGAAGCTGTGACCTGATCAGAACGACGAGGATTCGATGAAGAAAGTTGCTGCGGCGCTTGCCTGCGCAGTGGGATTGATGGGCTCGGTCCAGGCCCAGTTTTCCAAGCCGGAGCGGGCGGTCGAATACCGCCAGGCCGCGTTCACCCTGATGAACAATCACATGGGCCGCATTTCGCAGGCCGTCCAGGGCAAGGTCCCGTACGACAAGGACGCTGTCCTGCGCAGCGCCGAGATCATCGAGATCGTCGGCAAGCTTCCCTACGAGGCCTTTGGACCGGGCACTGACCTGATGGAGTCCAAGGCCAAGCCTGCGATCTGGAAGGAAGAGGCCAAGTTCAAGCAACTGGCGGCCGACATGCAGGCGGAGACCGTCAAGCTGACCGCTGCCGCGAAGACCGGCAATCTCGACAACGTGCGCACCCAGTTCCGCGCCACGGCGAAAAGCTGCGACGCCTGCCACGACGCCTATCGGGAAAAGTGATCCGCTGTGGCCCGCTGTGGCCTACAACGTGACGGTGTAAGCCACCAGTGCGGCCGACAAGGCCAGGAACACGACAGCGCGCAGACGCATCGCCGCGTCGTCGGCGGCCGGATCGGCGTCGATCCCTTCCCGGTCGCCCCTGACCATGCTGCGCACCAGTGGGTCGCGCCGCGTGACCGTGTGCCACGCGACGGCGCCAAGATGCAGCGTGACGAGCGCGAGCACGACCCAGCGGTTGAAGCGGTGCATGCTGGACACCAGCTTTACGGTGGACTCGGAGACGAAGACCGCCCAGGGCCCTTCGGTGAAGTCACCGTCCGAAGCAAAGAGGCCGGTGAGGACCTGCACTCCCGCCACCGCGAGCAGCGCATAGACGGACAACGCGCCGAGCGGACTGTGCCCGGCCCATGGCCGGGGCGATCGCAGGTAGCCCAGCGCCGCGACTATCGAGGGGACGAAGCTCGCGAACCGTGCATAACGGTCCCCAGCGAAACCCCAGAACAGCCTGAACACCAGCAGGGCCAGGATCGCGTAGCCGAAGCGGAAGTGCCAGGCGAGCCAGGGCTGCCCGCCGAACTGGCCGCTGACCCAGGCGGCGAGCACCAGGCCGGCGAGCGACCAGTGGAAGATCCGCGTGGGCAGGTCCCAGATGCGGACCTGCTTGCGGGCCGGCGTGGACACGCTACGGAAGGACCTGCTGCTCTTCGTCCTTCTTGACCGGCTTCACGAGATCCTCGCGCTTGACCCCCAGGTACATCGCGATCGCGGCGGCGACGAACACCGACGAGTAGATGCCGAAGATGATGCCGATCGTCAGCGCCAGCGCGAAGTAATGCAGTGCGGGTCCGCCGAAGAAGTACATCGCGAGCGTCATGCACAGTGTCGAGCCGTGGGTGATGATCGTGCGCGAGATGGTCGCCGTGATCGCGCTGTCGATGACCTCGACGGTCGACATCTTGCGGAACTTCTTGAAATGCTCGCGCACGCGGTCGAAGATGATGACCGACTCGTTGACCGAGTAGCCGAGCACTGCCAGCACCGCAGCCAGCACCGGCAACGAGAATTCCCAGCGGAAGATGGCGAACATCCCGATGACCAGAATCACGTCGTGCAGGTTGGCGACGATCGCGGCCACCGAGAACTTCCACTCGAAGCGGAAGGCGAGGTAGATCATGATGCCGATGATGACCATCAGCAGCGCGAGCAGGCCATCGTGGGCGAGTTCCTCGCCGACCGCCGGGCCGACGAACTCGACGCGCTTCAGCTCGACCGCCGGGTCCTGCGTCTTCAGCGTCTGCATCACGCGATCGGCCTGCTGCCCGGCCGAGGTGCCCTTCTCGAGCGGCAGCCGGATCAGAACGTCACGCGAGGTGCCGAAGTTCTGGACCTGTGATTCGCCCCAGCCCTTTTTCTCGATCGCGTCGCGGATCGTCTCGAGGTTGGCGGCCTGCGGGTAGCGCACTTCCATCACCGTGCCGCCGGTGAAGTCGACCGAGAGGTTGAGTCCGCGCGTGAGCAGGAAGGCGACCGCGATGCCGAACGAGATGAACGAAATCGCGTTCAGGATCAGCGAGTAGCGCATGAAGGGAATCGTGCGCTTGATACGGAAGAATTCCATGGACTGTCTCCTGCCTTCGGCTACTTCGCTGCCGTCGTGGTGGGCCGCCAGATCTGGCCGATCGAGATCGCCTGCAGCTTCCGGCGCGAGCCGTACACGAGGTTGACGATCGCGCGCGAGACGAAGACCGCCGAGAAGATCGATGTCAGGATGCCGAGGCAGTGCACGACCGCGAAGCCGCGCACCGGCCCGGAACCGAAGGTCAACAGCGCGACACCGGCGATCAATGTCGTCACGTTGGAGTCGAGGATCGTCGCGAAGGCCTTCTCGTAACCCTCGCTGATCGCCTGTTGCGCATTGCGGCCGTTGCGCAGTTCCTCGCGCACGCGCTCGTTGATCAGTACGTTGGCATCGATCGCCATGCCCAGTGTCAGCGCGATGGCGGCGATGCCCGGCAGCGTCAGCGTGGCCTGCAGCAGCGACAGCAGTGCGATCAGCAGCATCACGTTGACGCTCAGCGATACCACCGAGATCAGGCCGAACACGCGGTAGTACAGGATCATGAACACGGCGATCGCGGCGAAGCCGTACAAGGTCGAGCGGAACCCGCGCTCGATGTTTTCCTTGCCGAGGCTCGGGCCGACCGTGCGTTCCTCGATGATCTCCATCGGCGCGGCCAGCGAACCGGAACGGATCAGCAGCGCGAGGTCCGTCGTCTCCTGCACCGTGAAATTACCCGTGATCTGGAACTGGTTGCCGAATTCGCCCTGGATACGCGCGACCGAGATGGCTTCGCCCTTGCCCTTTTCGTAGAGCACGATCGCCATCAGCTTGCCGATGTTGTCGCGCGTGATCGCGCGCATCGCACGGCCACCCGCTTCGTCGAGCCGTACCGAAACGGCCGGGCGCTGCGTCTGGCCGTCGATCGTCGCGGCAGCGTTGTTGAGCTGGTTTCCGGTGACCACGACTTCGCGCTTGAGCGGAACCTGGGTCACCGTGCCGTCGGCCTTGCGCTCGGGCACCGTCAGCGCGCCGCCGCCGCCCGCAGCCATTGCCTCCTGGTCGACCATGCGAATCTCGAGCGTCGCCGTGCGGCCGAGGAGCGACTTGGCGCGCGCCACGTCCTGCACGCCCGGCAGCTGGACCACGATGCGATCCGCGCCCTGCTGCTGGATGACGGGCTCGGCGACACCCAGTTCGTTGACGCGGTTGTGCAGCGTGGTGATGTTCTGCTTTAGCGCGTTGTCCTGGATCTCCTTCTGTGCCGCCGGTGTCAGCGTGGCGAAAAGCGAAAGCTCCTGGCCGCTGCCTTCCTCGCGCAGGCCCAACTCGCGCACCTGGGCACGGATCAGGTCCTCGGCGCGGGCGCGTGTCTCCGGGTCGCGGAACTTGATCTCGATCTCGGTCGGCGACTTCGTGATGCCGGCGTGACGGATGTTCTTCTCGCGCAGCAGTGTCCGGATGTCGGAGCTGAAGGTGTCGAGCCGCTTGTCGACCGCGGCGCGCATGTCGACCTGCAGCAGGAAGTGAACGCCGCCGCGCAGGTCGAGGCCGAGGTACATCGGCAGCGCGTGCAGGCTCTTCAGCCAGGCGGGCGTGTTCGAGATCAGGTTGAGCGCGACGATGTAGGGCGGATCTTCGAGATTCGGATTCAGCGCGCGCTGGATTGCGTCCTTGGCCTGCAGCTGGACATCCGTGTCGCGGAACCGAGCGCGCACCGTGGAACTCAGGCCCGCGGTGTCGAAGAAGACGCCGTCGGTCTCGAGCTTGGCGTCCTTCAGGATCGACTCGATGCGCGACATCAGCGCGGCGTCGACCTTGATCGTCGGCTTGCCGGATGAAACCTGCACGGCCGGCGACTCGCCAAAGAAATTCGGCGCCGTGTAGATGGCACCCAGCAACAGGGCGACGCCGATGATGAGGTACTTCCAGAGCGGGTAGCGATTCATTCGATTTCGCGCTCACGTACGCGCCGCGCAGCGGCGCACGTGCGCTCGCGCGACCTAGTCAGCGGGGCGGGCTTCGGGCGGCCGGGCGCCCGCCCCGAATACAGAAGCACGTACGGACAAGCCTGCGCCGGCGGGTCTCACTTCAGCTCCAGTGTTCTCTGCACCTAGAGCGACTTGACCGTGCCTTTGGGCAGCAGCGTCTGCACGGCCGCGCGCTGCATCGAAATCTGCACCGGCTGGCCATTGACGCTGGCCACCTGCAGCGTGATGTACTGGTCGGCCATGTCGGTGATCTTCCCGACGATGCCCCCGGCCGTGACGACCTCGTCGCCCTTGTTCAGCGCCTCGACCATCGTCTTGTGTTCCTTCTGGCGCTTCACCTGCGGGCGGATCAGCAGGAAATAGAAGACGATGAAGATCAGGACCATGAAGCCGATCGACATCAGCGACGACTCGGCGCCGCCAGTCGCGGCCGGCGCGGTCTGGGCGTAAGCATTCGAAATGAAGAACATCGTGTTTCCCTGCGCGTAGGAGTGGATACGGGCGGCGCCACCGTGACGCTCGACCAAACCGCGGGATTATAGGGGCGCCGGCGGTCAGACGCCGCGTGACCGATCCCGGGAAAACGCCTGCCTGAAGGCCTCGAAGCGGCCCTGCTCGATGGCAGTGCGCGCTTCGTGCATCAGCGACAGGTAGAAGTGCAGGTTATGGATCGTGTTCAGGCGCGCTCCCAGGATCTCGTTGACCCGCTGCAGATGGTGCAGATAGGCGCGGCTGAAGTTGCGGCAGGTGGCGCAGGAGCAGGATTCGTCCACCGGACCCGTCTCGTCGCGGTACCGGCTGTTGCGCAGCTTGAGGTCGCCGAACCGCGTGAACAGCCACCCATTGCGCGCATTGCGGGTCGGCATCACGCAGTCGAACATGTCGATTCCGGCGGCAATGCCTTCGATGAGGTCCTCGGGAGTGCCGACGCCCATCAGGTAGCGAGGCCGGTCCGCCGGCAGCCGGGGGGCCGTGTGCCGCAGCACACGCAGCATCTCGTCCTTGGGCTCGCCGACTGACAGTCCGCCGATCGCGTAGCCGTCGAAGCCGATGTCGATCAGTCCGGCGAGCGATTCGTCGCGCAGTTGCTCGTACATGCCGCCCTGGACGATGCCGAAGAGCGCGTTGCGCCGCCCCGATGACTCGCCGAGTTGCGCGAACGCATCGCTGCTGCGCTGGGCCCAGCGCAATGACAGCCGCATCGAGGCGGCGGCCTCCTGTTCGGTGGCCGCGAGGCCGTTGATCTCGTAGGGCGTGCACTCGTCGAACACCATCGCGATGTCGGAGTCGAGCACGTTCTGGATACGCATCGATTCTTCCGGCGTCAGGAACAGGCGATCGCCGTTGACGGGCGACGCGAAGCGCACGCCTTCCTCCGAGATCTTGCGCAGGGTTCCGAGAGAAAACACCTGGAAGCCGCCGGAATCCGTCAGGATCGGCGCCTGCCACCCCATGAAGCGGTGCAGGCCCCGGTGCGCCTCGATGACGTCCAGCCCCGGTCGCAACCAGAGGTGGAAGGTATTCCCCAGGACGATCTGCGCACCGCTTTCGTTCAGCTCCCAGGGCGCCATCGCCTTGACTGTGCCGTAGGTGCCGACGGGCATGAAAACCGGCGACTCGACCGTCCCATGGGCGAGCGTCAGCCGTCCTCGGCGTGACGCGCCATCGGTCGCGAGCACTTCGAAGCGGGCTGTCATCGCGCGCGCTCCAGCAGCATCGCATCGCCGTAGCTGAAGAAACGGTAGCGCTGCGCAATCGCATGCGCATACGCGGTCCGTATGCGTTCTGTACCGGCGAACGCGCTGACGAGCATCAGTAGCGTCGAGCGCGGCAGGTGGAAGTTGGTGATCAGGCGATCGACGATGCGAAACGTGTATCCCGGCGTGATGAAGAGCGTTGTATCGCGGCTGCCCGGTTGAACCACGAAGTCACCGCCTACCGCCACGGCGGCCGATTCGAGCGCGCGCAGGCTCGTGGTGCCCACGGCCACGACACGCCGGTGTTCGCCTCTCGCTTCGTTGATGGCGTTCGCCGTGGCCAGCGGCACGTCGTACCACTCGCTGTGCATTCGGTGGTCCGCGAGCCGCTGTACCCGCACCGGCTGGAACGTTCCCGCCCCGACATGCAGGGTGACGCGTGCCATCTGCACGCCTCGTGCCCGCAGCCGATCGAGCAACGGCGTCGTGAAGTGCAGGCCCGCCGTGGGCGCTGCGACCGCACCGGGCCGCGCTGCGTAGACCGTCTGATAGCGCTCGGCATCGACCGCGGTGTCGGCGTGCGCGATGTAGGGCGGCAGCGGCACGTGGCCATGCTGTTCGAGCACAGCAAGCACGTCGCGATTCGAAGCGCAACAGGAAGAAGTCCTCGCGGCGCCCTTCGACGGTCGCCCGCACGTCGTCGCCAAACAGAAAGGAAGTGCCCGGCGCGGGCCGGTGGCTGGTCCTGACCAGCGCCAGCGCGAGATTCGGCTCCAATACGCGCTCGACCAGCGCCTCGACCCTGCCGCCGCTGGCCTTGTGGCCGAGCAAGGCGTGCCTTGATGACGCGGGTGTCGTTGAACACGAGCAGGTCGCCCGGAGCGAGCAGCCGCTCGATGTCCGCAAAGACGAGATCGTGCAGGCCGCCGGCCGTGACATGCAGCAGCCGGCTCGCGCCACGCTCGGGCAGCGGCTGCTGCGCAATCAGCTCGTCAGGGAGTTCGTAGTCGAATTCGTCGAGCGTCAGCTCGCGGTCGACGATGGCTTGACCGGCCATATCGCTCTTCGCCTCGGGTGTACGCGACGCTTCGCGTCGCACGTGCACCCTCGGCGCCAAAGTTAGGCGGGCCGCCTTCGGGCGGCCGGGCGTCGGCCCGCACATCAACAGACAGGCCGCAATCAACGTGGTGCCGGGAAAGGGAATCGAACCCTTACGGTATTGCTACCGCGGGATTTTGAGTCCCGTGCGTCTACCAGTTCCGCCATCCCGGCTGGGCGGCGAATTATCTATGAAAGGCCTCGGCGTACCAAACGCGCAGTCAGCGCGCGCCGGCAGTCGTGCCGGTGCGGCGGTCGCGCACCACCACGGTCCGGGCAAGCTTGTCGTGCCAGCCCTGCTTGCGGGCGTCGAATGCGACCCAGAAGAGGCCGAGGCAGAGCGGGATGATGGAGATGTAGTAGGCGAAGTAACGGCCGATCAGTTGCCCGGTGGACGGTGGTCGCGCAGTGTCGGCGTCGACGATGCGCGCCTTGATCACCATCTTGCCCGGGGTGGCCTGGCGGTAGAGCCAGAACACGATGACGGCGACCGCAGGCAGCACCCAATTGAGCAGCACGTCAACCGCTCCGTGCACCGCGCCGCCCTCGACGAAGTAGCTCGGACCGTAGAACCAGTAGAGCAGTGGCGTGACGATCGCCAGCAGCAGCACGCTGTCGATCAGCGCCGCGCCGACGCGTGCCCAGAAGCCGACGTACTCCAGCCCGGCAGGCCAGTTCGCGGGATCCGGCATCAGATTTCCAGGTTGTCGATCAGCCGGGTCGCGCCGAGTTTCGCGGCGGCCAGCACGACCAGCAGTTCGCCGGCCGCGACCTCGCCGGCGGTGGGCGCATTGAGGTCGCGACGACGGCGCACGGAAACGTAGTCGACCTTCCAGCCGTTTGCGGACAGGACTCGCTGCGCATCGTGCTCGATGCGGGCGACATCCACCTCTCCTGCGCGGAGGCGATCGCGGACCTCATTGAGCGTCGCGTACAGGCGCGGCGCTTCCTTGCGCTCGGGCTCCGAAAGAAAGCGGTTGCGCGAGGACATGGCCAGGCCGTCGGGATCGCGCACCGTCTCATGCGGAATGATTTCGGTCGGCAGCGCGAACTGCTTGCACATGTTGCGCACGATCATCAGCTGCTGATAGTCCTTCTTGCCGAATATGGCCACGCGCGGCTGCACGCAGGAGAAGAGCTTGAGCACGACGGTGGAGACTCCGACGAAGAAGCCGGGCCGGAACTCGCCCTCCAGGATGTCGCCGAGGTCATGCGGCGGCTGCACGCGGTAGTTCTGCGGCTCGGGGTACATCTCCTGCTCGTTCGGCGCGAACAGCACATACACATGGTTGTGCTTCTGCAGCTTGTCGATGTCGTCCTGCAGCGTGCGCGGGTACTTGTCGAAGTCCTCGTTCGGCCCGAACTGCAGCCGGTTGACGAAGATCGACGCAACCACCGGGTCGCCGTGCTGGTGCGCCATCGCCATCAGCGACAGGTGCGCCGCATGCAGGTTGCCCATCGTCGGCACGAACGCGATCCGGTTCTGGCCGCGCAGCTGGTCCCGCAGTTCTTCGATCGTGTGGACGACTTTCATCGGAGCGGCGCCTGTCGAGGAGCACCCGGGGGCAAGGCGGCGGATTGTAGGGCTTGGCCGGCCTCAGTAGCCGTGCTCGGGCGCCGGGAAGCTGCGGTCCTTCACGGCCGCGACGTAGGCCGCGACGGCCGCGCCGATTTCGGTCTGGCCGAGCATGAAGTTGCGCACGAAGCGGGGCTTCTTGCCGGGGTAGACGTCGAGCATGTCGTGCAGCACCAGCACCTGGCCCGACACCGCCGTGCCGGCGCCAATGCCGATGGTCGGCATCGACACCGCCTGCGTGACGCGTTCGGCCAGCGCCGAGGGCATGAGTTCGAGCACCACCATCGCGGCGCCGGCGGCGTCGAGTGCGCGGGCGTCCGCCAGCAGGCGCTCGGCCTCGCTTTCACTGCGGCCCTGGATTCGATAGCCGCCGAGCGCGTGCACCGACTGCGGCGTCAGCCCGAGATGCGCGCATACCGGAATGCCGCGTTCCACCAGGAACGCGACCGTCGGTGCCAGCCACGCGCCGCCCTCGAGCTTTACCATCTTGGCGCCGGCCTGCATCAGTCGCACCGCGTTGTCGAACGCCAGCTGCGGGCCGCCCTGGTAGCTGCCGAACGGCATGTCGGCCATCAACCATGCGGCCGTGATCCCGCGCGCCACGCAGCGCGTGTGGTAAGCCACCTCATCAAGCGTTACCGGCAGCGTCGAGTCGAGGCCCTGGACCACCATCCCGAGCGAATCGCCGACCAGGATGCAGTCCACGCCCTGCTGATCGAGCAGCCGCGCGAAGCTCGCGTCGTAACAGGTCAGCATTGCGATCGGCTCTGCGTTCGTGCGCATTTCGCGCAGTCGCGGCAGCGTGACCGGCTTGCGCGAACCGGGGGCGGGTGCTTGCGGATGAGTGCTCATGCCGCGAGATTGAAGTATTCGCGGCGTCCGCGCAACTTGCCGATGCGGTCGAGCAACAGCCGGAAGTCGGTGTCGCTGTCGATCGGGTTCAGATGCTCGGTATTGACGGTCAGTACCGGCGCGGCCTCGTACTGGTGAAAAAAGCGCGTGTAGCTCTCCGCCAGCGCCGCGAGATAGTCCTCGTCGACGCGGGCTTCAATCGGATTGCCGCGCCGGGCGACGCGCTCAGCCAGTACTTCGGGACGCGCCTGCAGGTGGATGACGAGGTCAGGCGCCGTGGTCTGCGGACGCAGCTGCGCCAGGATCTGTTCATACAGGCGCAGCTCGTCGTCCGCCAGTGTCAGGCGCGCGAACAGCGGGTCCTTGTCGAGCAGGAAGTCCGCAAACAGCAGCGACTGGAACAGATCGAGCTGACGCACCTCGGCCAGCTGCTGGACCCGCTGGAAGAGGAAGAAGAGCTGGGTCGGCAGCGCAAAACGCTTGCGGTCGGTGTAGAAGCGCTCGAGGAAGGGATTGGCTTCCGGCCGTTCCAGCAGCGTGTGGGCCTGGTAGTGCTCGGCCAGCTTGCGCGCGAGCGATGTCTTGCCGGCGCCGATTGGGCCTTCGATCGCCACGTAGCGGTAACGGCCGGCGATCACGACGGTCCGCGGAAGATGAAATAGACCGCCCCGATCAGGCACAGGCCTGCCCACAGGAAGTCGAGGCGCGGCGCTTCCTTCATGTAGAAGATCGCGAACGGAACGAACACCGACAGTGTGATCACTTCCTGCAGGATCTTGAGCTGCGCGAGCGAGTACTCGGTGTACCCGATGCGATTGCCCGGCACCTGCAGCAGGTACTCGAAGAGCGCCACGCCCCAGCTGACGAAGGCCGCGATCCACCACGGCTTGTCGTTCAGGTTCCTGAGATGCGCATACCAGGCGAACGTCATGAACACGTTCGAGCCGATCAGCAGGAGCGTGGTCTGCGCGAGGACCGGCAGTCCAGACATCGGAGGGCCCGGAATCAGGGCGCGGCGGGCGCTTCGTGCGGCTCGATCTTCTGGTCTTCGACCGAGTCCAGGAAGGACGATGCCAGGCCCTGGCCGGGAATGCGGATCTCCGGCGCCAGGTCGAGCAGCGGGCGCAGCACGAAGGCGCGCAGGTGAAGCCGCGGATGCGGCAGCGTCAGCGGCGTGCTCTGGATGATCATGTCGCCGAGCAGCAGCAGGTCGAGATCCACGTTGCGCGGCGCGTTCTTCTTCAGGCCGCGGCGTTTGCGCCCCAGCATCAGCTCGATGTCCAGCAGGTGCAGCAGCAGGGCGTAGGGTTCCAGCGAGGTTTCGACCTTGGCCACGGCGTTCAGGTAGTCCGGCCCTGGCGCGTCGATGGGTGCCGAGCGGTAGTACGGCGACACCGAGACGAACTCGGTCTGCTCGATCGAGCGCAGCGACTCGATGGCGGAATTCAGGGCCTCGACGACGTCGCCCTGGTTCGACCCGAGTCCGATGTATGCGGTCCGCTTCACAGTTGCCGGTTAGATCATTTCAGTGTCGGTTGCGGCCGCGGCCGCCGGCCCCCGGCCGCCCTTGCCGCGTGACCGACGTCGCCGCTTGCGTCCGGGGGCTTCCGGGGCCGCGCTGCGCTCGGCCTCCTCGACCAGTCGTTCGCGTTCTTCTTCTTTCGCCAGCGAGAACCGGGTCCACCAGTCGGCCAGTTCGGCCGGGACTTCGTCCGCGGCGGCGCGCAGAAGCAGGAAATCATAACCGGCGCGAAATCGGAGGTGCTCCAGAAGGCGGTACGCCGAACGACCGGCTCGCCGCTCGAAGCGCGGCTGCAGGCCCCAGATCTCACGCATGTCGGAGACGAAGCGGCGTTGCACCGAGAGCTTCTCAGTCTGGGCGTCGAGCGTGTCGTCGATCGCGGCATTGAGCGCGGGGATTCGATGCTCACCCTTGGCCGTGCGCGCGTTCCACTTGACCAGCACGTCGTGCCAGAGCAGCGTGGCAAAGAGGAACCCGGGCGAAACCGACTTGCCCGACAGCACGCGTTCGTCGGTGCGCGCCAGCGCCTGCAGCACGAAGCGCTCGCCGGCCGGCTGCTCCAGTATCACATCGAGCAGCGGCAGCAGGCCGTGGTGCAGGCCTTCCATGCGCAGCCGCGTGATGCAGGCCACCGAATGACCACTGGTCAGGAGCTTCAGCATCTCGTCGAACAGGCGCGCGGCCGGGACGTTCTCGATCAGCCCGGCCAGACGCGGGATCGGCTCGCGCGTGGCCTCGTCGATCTCGAATCCGAGCTTGGCCGCGAAGCGGACCGCGCGCAGCATGCGCACCGGATCCTCGCGGTAGCGCGTCTCGGGGTCGCCGATCATGCGCATCCGCTTGCGGCGCAGATCCTTCACGCCGTCGTGGTAGTCGATCACCTCGCGCGTCGTGGGATCGTAGTAGAGCGCGTTCACCGTGAAGTCGCGGCGGGTGGCATCTTCGTGCTGCTCGCCGAACAGGTTGTCGGCCAGCACGCGGCCGTGCGCGTCGGTCTGGCGGTCCGGATTGTCGAGCGCGCGGAAGGTCGAGACTTCGATCGTCTCCTGGCCGAACATCACGTGCACGAGGCGGAAGCGCCGCCCGATGATGATCGCGCGCCGGAAGTGCGACTTGACCTGCTCCGGCGTGGCATCGGTCGCGATGTCGAAGTCCTTCGGTGCCACTCCAAGAAGAAGATCGCGCACGGCGCCGCCGACCAGGTACGCGCGGAAACCCGCCTTCTGCAGTGTTTCGCAGACGCGCAATGCCGAGCGCGCCACCAGTTCCTGGTTGATGCCGTGAACTTCCGCGCCGATGCGCTTCGGTTCGCGTGACTTGCGCGGCTTGCGCGAGAACAGCGTCGTGACGCGCTCGATGACGCGCTTGATCATGCGGCGCTCGCTGCGCGGCAGGTCGTGCGGCTAGGCATGCGCAGGCTCGAACAGCTGCAGCATCGGCCAGCCGCGCTCGCGCGCGACCGCGAGCAGCCGCGGGTCGCCGTTGGTCACGACCGGGAAGTCGACCTTCTCCAGCAGTGGCAGGTCGTTGATCGAATCGCTGTAGAACGTCGTCGTCGTGTCGGCGAGCGTATGGCCCCGCGCGGCAAGCCACTCCTCGACCTTCCGCACCTTGCCGTCCTGGTAGGTGTGGGTGCCGACATAGCCGCCGGTGAAGCGGCCGTCCCGCTCCTCGGGCTCGACCGCCAGCACATGGTCGATCCCGAATTCGCGCGCAATCGGTGTCACGACGTAGGCATTGGTGCCGGTGACCAGCGCGAGTTCGTCGCCGCGGGCGCGATGCTGCTCGACCAGCGCGCGTGCCTGTTCGCGGACAGCGGGTCCGACATGGCTCTGCATGAACTCATGATGCCAGTCGTCGAGCGTGGCGCGTGGGAATGCGGCCAGCAGTTCCATCTGGAAGCGCACGTAGGCATCGACGTCGAAGGTGCCGGCCCGGTACTGCTCGGCGAACTGGCGGATTCGTGCGCCGTATTCGGCGCCGTCGAGTCCGCCGCGCCGCACGACGTGATGGGACCACGTGTCGGCGCTGTCGATCGGCAGCAACGTGTGGTCGAGGTCGAAGAGCGCGAGATGCATCGGGGGGATTTTACGCACGCGGCTCACGCGCCTGACAGCGCCCACTCGCGGACCAGCGGCACGGTGATGGCACGCTGGGCGGCCATGGCATAGGCATCGAGCGCGTCCAGAATGGCCATCAGCGTGCGCATGTCGCGCGGCATGTGGGTCAGCACGTAGGCCAGTACCTCGGGCGGCAGCACGATGCCGCGGGCGGCGGCGTGTGCCCGCAGCGCGTCTTCCTTGTCGGTATCGGTGAGTTCGTGGAGCTGGTAAACGAGGCCCCAGGCGAGCCGCGTCCTGACGTCGTCGCGCAACGGGAGCTGGGCGGGCGGGCGATCTCCGGCGGCCACGATGGCGGCGGCAGGCGCCGCCCGGACTTCGTTCATCAGCACGAACAGGCGGTGCTGGCCGGCCTCCGACAGGCGATCGACGTCGTCGATCAGGTAAAGCCGGATCGCAGGATCGAACTCGATCTGGGCCTCGGAATCGTTGCAGGCGCGGCTTGGCCCGCACGCGGCGACCGCCTGCAGCAGGTGGGACCGGCCGCTGCCGGGGCTGCCCCAGAGGTAGACGAAGCGTTCGCCCGCGCCTGTCGCGGTGGCCAGCAGGGCGGCGATCGCCTCTGCGTTGCGGCCCACGACGAAACTGTCGAACGAGGGCCGCGGCGGCTGCAGCAGATCGAGCGCCAGCTGTTGCGGTCGATGAGTCATTGAAATGGGGCGCGGTGCACGGGCCCGCACCTTACAATCCGGGTCTTCGCTGTCCACGCGCGGCGCGCAAGTCTACCGGGCCGCCCAGGCGCCCAAGTCCATGAATCCTCTCGATTACAAGCAGGCGGGCGTCGACTACGCCAGCATCGACCCGCTGAAGATTCTCGCGCAACGCGCCGCGGCGGCCACGGCCGGCAATCTCGCGCGCCACGGACTGCACGAAGTCGCGGCGTCGCGCGGCGAGTCGGCCTACGTCGTCGACTGCGGCGAGTTCTACCTGGCCTCGATCACCGAGTGCCTTGGCACCAAGGCCCTGGTCGCCGACGCCATGCGCGCAATCACCGGTCGCAGCTACTACGACCTGATCGCCCAGGACACGCTGGCGATGGCGCTGAACGACATCATCACCGTGGGGGCAACTCCGGTCTCGGTGCATGCCTACTGGGCCAGCGGCGGCAGCGAGTGGTTTGCCGACGCCGAGCGGGCGCGCGACCTGGTGGAAGGGTGGCGCGCGGCGTGCGATCGCAGTGGCGTCGCGTGGGGCGGCGGCGAGACCCCGGCGCTGGCCGGAGTGGTCGAGTCCGGTCGCATCGACCTGGCGGCATCGTGCGTCGGACTGATCCGCCCGAAGTCACGGCTCACGCTTGGCGAACGGCTCGGCGACGGTGATGCGATCGTGCTGCTGGCCTCGAGCGGTATCCACGCCAACGGTGTCTCGCTGGCGCGCAAGCTCGTCGAGCGGCTGCCGGACGGCTATCGCACGACACTGGCGGACAACTCGATGTACGGCGAGGCGCTGCTCACGCCGACGGTGCTCTACTCACCGGTGACCGAGGCACTGGCCGCGGCGGGGAATCGTTCCGCGCTACAGCGCCAACATCACCGGCCATGGCTGGCGCAAGCTCATGCGGCACCCGGGCAGCTTCAGCTACCGGATCCACACGCTGCCGCCCGTGCCACCGGTGCTGGCCTTCATTGCCGAGCGCGCCGGCCTGCCGCCGCGCGAGTCCTATGGCAGTCTGAACATGGGCGCCGGCTTCGCACTCTTCGTGGCGGCGAGCGAGGCCGAGCGCTGCGTCGCCATCGCACGTTCGTGCGGGGTCGAGGCCTGGAACGCCGGTGTCGTGCGCACCGGTGACAGGCAGGTCGTCATCGAACCCCTGGACCTGACGTTCGAGGCGGACGAGTTGCACCTGCGCGCCTGAGCGCGGCCTGCTCGACTAGAGAGTGGCGTGTGTCAGTGACTCGGGCAGGGCGCGTGGCGGGACGGGCAGCGCGCGCTCCACGTCGGAGGCCATCAACATCGCGTGATCCGGCGCGACCGAGTGTGGCCGGGCCGCAAGTGCGCTGTCCGCTGCCGCGTCCGTGTCCGGCCCATGCTCAGCGAAGCTCCAGATCAGGGGGGCCAGGGTGATCACGACGACCACCAGGTAGCGTTTCCTGGGTCTTGCAGGTAAATCCGTTGTAGCGTTTCATCGAGTCCTCCGCCGGCTGCATTGAAGCGTTGCAGCTCGAGGTGAGTGTGACTCCGCACCCAGGCGACAGGCAGCGCGAAATCCACCGGCCGGCCCGGCACAAAGCGTCGTCGCCGCTGTCGAAGATTCACGCAACCTGCCGGCGGATGCCGCAGTCCGCGCCGGCAAAGGTGCCCCGCGTATCATCCGCGCCCTCGCGGCTGGATGCGTCCAGCGCATGACGGAGACATCGTTGAACTCCCTCTTCGAGAACATCTCGCTGCGGTTGTCCAAGGAGTGGCGGTCGCGCAACCTGCCGCGTCACGGACACTCGTATCGCTGCCAGTGCGGGCGGCCGGTCTTCTTTCTCAACAGCCAGTGCCTTGCCTGCGGAGCCGCGCTCGGGTACGACCCGGGCATTGCCGAAGTTCGGACCTTGCTGCCTGCGGGAGAAGGGCTGTGGCAGCTGGCCGGGCAGGTCGATGCCCCGCGCAACTACCGGCGCTGCGCCAACTTCGAGTCGCCGGCCGGGTGCAACTGGCTGGTCGGCGCTGACGACCCGACGCCCCACTGCGCGTCCTGCCGGTTGAACCGCACGATCCCCGACCTGAACGACGTCGACAACCAGCGCTACTGGCGCGCGATCGAGAACGCCAAGCGCCGGCTCGTGGCCCAGCTGCTGGGACTGGGCCTGCCGGTCCGGTCGAAGGTCTCTGACGATCCGGCACAGGGGGTCGCGTTCGACCTGCTGCGCTCGCCGCCCGAGGGCCCGCGCGTCCTGACCGGCCATGCGAGCGGACTGATCACGCTCAATGTGCTCGAGGCAGACGACGCGCAGCGGGAGCAGATCCGGCACGCCATGCGCGAGCCGTACCGTACGCTGCTCGGACACTTCCGCCACGAGATCGGTCACTACTACTGGGATCGGCTCATCGTCGGGACGCGGTGGCATGAAGCGTTTCGCCAGGTCTTCGGTGACGAGCAGTCGGACTACGCGGCGGCCCTGAAGGCGAACTACGAGAACGGGCCGCCCTCCGACTGGCCGAACCGGTTCATCAGTTCCTACGCGTCGACGCACCCCTGGGAGGACTGGGCGGAAACGTGGGCGCACTACCTGCACATCTATGACAGTCTCGATACGGCGCTCGGGTTCGGCCTCACGGCGGACGATGTCGAGCTGCAGCTCGAGCCATTCCGGATGGAGGACCTCTACGATCCGCAGCATCCCGATGCCGGACGCTTCCTGGAGCTGCTCAACTCCTCGCTCGAGCTGATCACGGTGCTGAACGAACTCGCGCGCAGCCTGGGTCAGCCCGACATCTACCCGTTCGTGCTGTCACGGCCGGTGGTCCGCAAGCTGCACTTCATCCAGCTGGTCGTCACCGACGCGCGGCAGCTTGGGACGGTGCAGTAGTTCCGGTTCCGTGAAGTTCCAGACGGCTCGCGGCGGCCCTGCGTGCGCGCGCGCACAGGCAACGGCTCTCCTTCAGCGCGAGTCGACCAACGCGGCCAGCCGGTCGTTCAGAGCGCGCAGGGCATCGTCGCGCGCAGGATCGAGCGTGAGTTGAGGGGCGAGTGACCGCAGCCACGTGAACTGGCGCTTGGCGAGCTGGCGCGTGGCGGCGATCGCCGCCGCGCGGAACGCCGCATGGCTCACGCTGCCTTCGAGATACGCCCACGCCTGGCGGTAGCCGACGCAGCGAATCGACGGCAGCTCCGGCGTCAGGTCGCCGCGCGCCCGCAGGTGTTCGACTTCGGCGACAAAGCCCGCCGCGAGCATGCCGTCGAAACGTTCCTCGATCCGGCGGTGCAGCGCGGCGCGGTCGAGCGGCATCAACGCGATGATCTCGGTCTTCAGTGCCGGCGGCACTCCGCGCGCCAGCAGTGCGGACATCGGCGTTCCGGTCACGGTGATGATCTCGAGCGCGCGCTGGATGCGCTGCGAGTCATTGGGCTTGAGGCGCGCAGCGGTAGCGGGATCCAGCGTGGCGAGTCGCGCATGGAGTGCCGGCCAGCCCAGCGTGCGCGCTTCGGCGGCCACGGCAGCACGCACGGACTCGTCGGCCGACGGCAGGTTCGAGAGACCCTCGCGCAGTGCCTTGGCATACAGCATCGTGCCGCCGACCAGCAGCGGGAACTTGCCGCGCGCGCGGACATCGGCGATGGCCGCCGTGGCATCGCGCACGAAGTCGGCGGCAGAGTAGGGCTGGCTCGGGTCGCGCAGGTCGAGCAGGTGGTGGACAACCGCCGCGCGTTCGGCCGCGCTCGGCTTCGCAGTGCCGATATCAAGGCCGCGGTAGACCTGGGCCGAGTCGACGCTGACGATCTCGACCGGAAGACGCAGCGCCAGCTCGAGCGCCAGGGCGCTCTTGCCACTGCCGGTCGGTCCCAGCAACATCAGCGCGTCAACCATGATGCGAGACATCGCCGTCACGGCGAACCAGGGTAAAGGCGATGAAGCAGCAGACGGCGGCGCAGCCGGCGATCGTGAGCGTGAGCGGGTACACGGTGCCGTTGTAGCCGATGCCGATCCAGACGCCGACTGCCGCGGCGACGGCCATCATGCAGAACCCGAGCAGGGCGGCGGCAGCGCCGGCCGTGTGCCGGAACGGCGCGACGGCACCGGACTGGGCCGGCGCCTGGATGATGCCGTGCGAGACGCCGAACACGAACATCGGCACGGTGATCGCGGCGGCGACATGCAGGCCCGCCAACGCCATCGCGGCCAGCGCGGTCCCGGCCAGCAGTTGCAGCAGGGCACCGGTCTGGATCGTCGTCTGCAGGCCGCGCAGCACCAGGCGCCGGCAGATCAGCGTGCCGACAAGATAGCCCGCCACCATCGTGGAAAAGGACAGCGCGAAGGACGTGGCCGACAGGCCCAGCACGCGCATCAGGACGAACGAGGACCCCGAGATGAAAGCGAAGAGACCCGCGTAGGTCGCAGCGGCGACCAGCGTGTAGGCGCGGAACGCCCGGGAGCGGGCGACGGCCCGGTAGGTATTGAACATCGGCGCCAGGCGCAGGGCGTCGGGATTGCGCCGTGTGTTCGTCTCGCGCAGCGCCAGCGCCGTTGCTGCCAGCAGGATGAGCGCGAACACCGTCGCGGCGACGAATGCAGAGCGCCAGCCGTAGGCCTCGAACAGGCGTGCGCCGATCAGGGGCCCCAGCAGCGGAGCGATGCTCATCACGCCGGCCGCGGTGGCCAGCAGCCGCGCGCCGTCGGTCGGGGTGAAGAGATCACGCACCATGCCGCGGGCACCCACGAGGCACGTGCAGGCACCAACCCCCTGCAGCATGCGGCCCAGGATCAGCATCCCGATGCTGGGAGCTATCGCGCAGAAGACGCTCGCCAGCGCATAGATGCCCGCACCTGCGAGGATGACCGGACGACGCCCGTAGCGGTCCGACACGGGGCCAGCCACGAGCTGCCACACGCCGAAGGTTCCGATGAAGGCCGAAAGGGTCCACTGCACGCTGGCGGCGCTCGCCGTGAAGTCCGAGGCGATGCCCGGCAGTGTCGGCAGGTAAAGGTCCGTCGACAGCGGCTGAAACATCGACAGGCCGGCCACGATCCAGGTCGTGGCTGCCCGGCTCACTGCGGCCGCCTGCGGTGCGTCAGCGTGGGTAGTCGGCGGCAACTCTGAAGGCAAACGGTTCACCGGCGTCAAATGTACAGGGCGCACGTACTTGCGCCGGCGGGCAGCCGAGCCGGTGCGCCAGGAGTAGCCTCCAGACATCAGCGAGGGAGCAGTGACATGAGCGTCGAACCCGGCAGCCGTGAGCAGTTGTGGGAAACCCAGTTCAGCGCGGTGGATCGCGAAATTTCCAAGATGGCGTCACTCTGCGGCATCGACATCCTGGACCGCGCGCAGTTGAAAAGAGCGCTGGAAAACGATGCCAGCGTCTGCACGCATGACAACGCGCTGGCCTTCGAGAAGCTGCACACGCTCCTGAAGGCGCATTACCTGTTGCGCAGCCGGGCGGCAGATCGCATTGGCGAAGCCGAGGCTCAGGAGGCGATCGAGCGCGCGGTGGCTGCACTGATGCAGAAGTTCGCCGCCGTCGGCAAGCGCTGATCGAGCCGGGGCACGGAGCGGCTCGCTACCCGGGCCGCGAATTCTTCGCAGGGCTTCGGGCTAGCGGCCCCGCAGGAAGAGCCGGTCAAGATCCGTCACGGTCAACTGCGTCCACGTCGGGCGGCCGTGGTTGCACTGGTCGGCACGCTCGGTCGCTTCCATCTCGCGCAGCAGTGCGTTCATCTCGTCCAGCGTGAGGCGGCGATTTGCACGCACGGCGCCGTGGCAGGCCAGCGTGGCCAGCAGTTCGTTCCGATGCTCGGTCAGCACGCGCGTGGCCCCGAACTCGCGCACGTCGCGGAGCAGGTCGCGCGCCAGTGCCGCGCCGTCGGCCTGCGCCAGCAGTGCCGGCACGGCGCGCAGCGCAAGCTGGGTGGGCGATACGGCGGCGAGGTCGACGCCGAGCTGGTTCAGCAGCGCGGACTCCTCCTGCGCGGTGGCGATGTCCAGCGGCGAGGCACTGAACACCTGCGGGATCAGCAACCGCTGCTGCGGGATCGCGCGCGCATCGAGCTGATGTTTCAGCTTTTCATAGACGATGCGCTCGTGAGCGGCATGCATGTCGACAATGACAAGCCCGTGTTCGTTCTGGGCCAGCACATAGATGCCGGCAAGCTGCGCAATCGCGATGCCGAGCGGCATGTCGCTGTCTGCCGCCGTTGCGGCGGCTGACGCCG
This sequence comes from uncultured beta proteobacterium, assembly GCA_963780715.1. GTDB lineage: Bacteria > Pseudomonadota > Gammaproteobacteria > Burkholderiales > Burkholderiaceae_F > JALORV01. The sequence goes on along the minus strand of CAWADK010000002.1, from coordinate 135,764 downwards.
GTGCGACGGCAGGGCGATCGGCGAGCACGGCCAGATACTCGGCGATCGACTGCTCGACGCCCAGCCGCTGCTGCGTCGTTGCACCCCACAGCGCGGACGGCCTGGCCGCAGGCTCGCTGGCAGGTGGTGCCACGGGTTGCGCGGATTCCGCCAGTGCTGCCTGAACCGCATGCAGGACAAACTGGTGCACGGCCGACGAATCCCGGAACCGCACTTCGATCTTGGTCGGGTGAACGTTGACGTCCACCCGCCGCGGGTCCAGCGTCAGGTGCAGGCAGTACATCGGCTGGCTGCCGCCGTGCAGGACATCGGCATAGGCCGCTCGCACCGCGTGGGCGAGCACCCGGTCGCGCACATAACGGCCGTTGACGAAGAAGTACTGCGCATCCGACCGGGTCCGGCTCGCGGTTGGATGTCCCACCCATCCGTGCAGCCGGATGCCCGGGGCCTGGGCGTCGACTTCGCGTTGCGCGGAAGAGAACTCCTCCGGCAGCAGCTCGAGCGCCCGCTCCCTGGGTGACTGGGCTGTCAGCGCGAGCAATGTCCGCCCCTGGTGCACGACGCTGAAGGCCACCTGCGGATGCGCGGCGGCGATGCGCTCGACCTGCGTGATGCAATGTGCGAGTTCGGTGGCTTCCGAGCGCAGGAACTTGCGCCGTGCCGGCGTCTTGTGAAAGAGGTCCGCGACCTCGATCCGGGTACCGGTGACGGCAGCAGCAGGCTCGAGCGTGCCCGCTGAATCGATCGTCCACCCGCTCGCTTCGTCGGCGGTGCGCGAGGTGATCGTGACATCGGCCACCGACGCGATCGAGGCCAGCGCCTCGCCGCGGAAGCCGAGGGACTCGACCGCCTCCAGGTCCTCGAGGCTGGCGATCTTGCTGGTGGCATGCCGCGCCAGTGCGAGCGCGAGTTCTGCGCGCGGGATGCCGCGGCCATCGTCGCTGACGACCACGCGCTTGATGCCGCCCGCTTCGAGTCGCACATCGATGCGCATCGCGCCGGCGTCGAGGCTGTTTTCGATCAGTTCCTTGACGACTGACGCCGGCCGCTCGACGACCTCGCCGGCGGCGATCTGGCTGATGAGGTCGTCGGCCAGCAGGCGTATCGACGCGGGGGAGGAAAGCGATGACATGGTGCGGATTATAGGAAGCGGAACCGCGCAGCTTCGATGGAGCGCCACGGTCCGTCGCGTATGATCCGCGCGCCGCAACGACCCCCTGCCGCCCGGCCCGTATTCGCGATGGAAGGTATCAACTGGCTCGACCTGTTCAACGCGATGGATCGCTTCCTCGTGACGATCGTCGAGCGCAACGTGCTGCTGGTCTACGTGACGCTGTTCCTGATCTTCTTCTCGGAGACGGGGCTGGTGTTCATGGCATTTCTGCCAGGCGACTCGCTGCTATTCGTTGCCGGCGCCGTGTCAGCGCTGCCGCAGGCGCAGGCCAAGGGACTCAATGTCTACCTGCTGATGGCGATCATCACCGTTGCGGCGGTGCTCGGCAACACCGTCAACTACTTCATCGGTGCCTGGCTCGGCAAGAAGGTCTACGACGGCACCATCGGCTGGATCGACCAGACGGCGCTGAAGCGGACCCATGACTTCTACGAGCGCCACGGCGGCAAGACCGTCATGATCGCGCGCTTCGTGCCGGTGGTGCGTTCGTTCGCACCGCTGGTCGCCGGCGCGTCGGGCATGGACTTCCGCCGGTTCCAGCTCTACAACGTGCTGGGCGCGGCGATCTGGGTGGTGTCGCTCGTGTACGGCGGTTTTCTCTTCGGCAACGTGCCGATCATCAAGGACAACCTCGGCATCATCCTGATCGTCGGCATCGCCGCTGTCGTCGGCCCGCTGCTGCTGGCGGCAACGGTGAAGCTCCTTCGCAGCCGGACCGCCTGAGGCCGTCCGCGCTCAGGTCAGCGGATTGCGTGCCAGCGGCGGATTCTTCGCGAAGTAGCGCTTGATCCCGATCAGGATCGCCCGCGCCATCTGCTCCTGGTAGTCATCGTCGCGCAACCGTGCTTCCTCGTCGGGATTGCTGATGAAGGCGGTCTCGACCAGGATCGACGGAATGTCGGGCGCCTTCAGCACCGCAAAGCCTGCCTGCTCCACGCGCGGTTTGTGCAGCCGGTTGACGCGCTCGAGTTCGCGCAGCACGGAGTTGCCGAGCTTGAGGCTGTCATTGATCTGCGCCGTGGTGGAAAGATCGAGCAGCACGCGCGCGAGTTGCCGGTCGTGCGAGGCGAGATTGATGCCGCCGATCAGGTCCGCCTCGTTCTCCCGGCGCGCCATCCACGCGGCGGCGCTGCTCGATGCGCCGTTCTCGGACAGCGCGAACACCGACGAGCCGCGCACGTCCGGACGGATCCAGGCGTCGGCGTGGACCGAGACGAAGAGATCCGCCTGGACCGCGCGCGCCTTGGCGACCCGCGTGCGCAGCGGCACGAAGTAGTCGCCGTCGCGCGTCAGCGCCACGCGCATGCTGCTGTCGGCGACGATCTGCTCGCGCAGGCGTCTCGCAATGGCGAGCGTCACCGTCTTTTCGTAGGTGCCGCCCTTGCCGACGGCGCCGGGGTCCTCGCCGCCATGACCCGGATCGATCGCGACCGTGAGAATCCGCTGCACGTCCGCATCGGCACCGCGCCGTGTCGGACGCGCTGCGCGCGCCAGCGACTGCGGTTCGTCGGCGGCCCGCGGTGCGGTGCCGAAGTCCGAGTCGCGCGGCGTCGCCTGCTCGCGCAGCAGCGCCATCAGCGGGTCGGGCGGATTGACGGGGTAGAGGTCCAGCACCAGCCGGTGCTGGTACGGGCCGACCGGCTCGAGGGAAAACACCTGCGGCTTGACGTCTTCCTTCAGCTCGACGACCAGCCGCACGACCTTCGGCCGGTTCTGGCCGACCCGGATCACGCCGATGTACGGATCGTTCGGCTCGACCTTGGCGACCAGTTCCTTGAACGCGGGTGTCAGGTCGATGCCTTCGATATCCACCACCATGCGCAGTGGTGGCGTGTCGCGAATGACGAAGTGCGTGAGCTTCAACGGCGCGTCGTGCTCGATCGCGACCCGCGTGTAGTCGCGGGCTGGCCAGACGCGCACACCGAGCAGCGTGGCGCCCCGCGCGATATGAACCGGTGTCAGCGCGAGGACGAGCGTGCCGCCGGCGGCCTGGATCAGGCGGCGGCGGTCGAATCGAACTCCTTCAGTGCGCTGTCCAGGCATGCATGCCCCAGTGTGCTGGTCGCGGTCATCGTCGCGCGACGACCGTCTCCCTCAACCTGCAACGTGATCGCAAGGTCGGCGCCGGGCAGGCGCTCCCCGGCTTTCTCGGGCCACTCGATGGCACAGAGGTGGCCCGTGCCGAACAGATCACGAAAGCCGGCCGTCGAAAATTCCGACGGATCGGCAAATCGATAAAAATCAAAGTGATAGAAGTCTAAGCTCGAAACGCTCTGAACTTCAAGCCCCGCTGGGCGGCCCGTTGCCCCCGGTGGTTCCAGATTCACGGCGTAGGGCTCCAGCACGGTGAAGGTGGGACTGCGCACCGGGCCCGCGATACCCAGGGCACGCAGCCAGCCGCGCACCAGCGCCGTCTTGCCGCTGCCCAGGTCGCCGCTGAGATTGACCTGCAACCCTGCCTGCGCGATCGCCTGCACGTGCTCGCGCGTTGCGGCGGCGAGCGCACGACCGAGACGATCGGTATCGGCGGGCGTCGCCAAGATGCGCGTAACAGGCACGGTCTGCTCTGGGTGCGGCACCTAGAATGGCTCGCATGAAACCGGATCGCGCCGAGCATACCGTCGCCGCGCCTGACGTCGCTGCGCTTGCAGCACAGATACGCGCCTGGGGCGCGGAGCTCGGCTTTGCCCAGGTCGGCATCGCCGATCTCGACCTGGCCGGGGCGACCGAGCGGTTGCAGGCGTGGCTCGCGGCCGGTTGCCACGGCGACATGGATTACATGGAACGGCATGCCGCGTTGCGCGCGGACCCGACGCGCCTGTTGCCGGGCGCCTGCCGCGCCATCACGGTGCGCATGGACTACCTGCCGCGGGAATGCTTCGCCCGAATGGGCCGCGCGCGAGCTGCGTCGCCTCGAGGATCCCGATGCCGCAGTGGTATCGCTCTACGCGCGTGGCCGCGACTATCACAAGGTGCTGCGCAGCCGCCTTCAGTTGCTGGCCGAGCGCATCGAGCAGGCCGTGGGAACGTTCGGCTACCGCGTCGCGACGGACTCCGCGCCGGTGTTCGAGGTGGAACTGGCGCGCAAGTCGGGCATCGGCTGGCGTGGCAAGCACACCTTGCTGCTGTCGCAGGATGCCGGCTCGATGTTCTTCCTGGGCGAGATCCTCACCGACCTCGCCTTGCCTGCGGATGAACCGATCGCCGACCGGTGCGGCACGTGCGCGCGCTGCATCGAGATCTGCCCGACGCGCGCGATCACCGCGCCGTACCAGCTCGATGCGCGGCGCTGCATCTCGTACCTGACGATCGAGCATGCGGGTGCGATTCCCGCGGAACTGCGGCCGCTGATCGGCAACCGCATCTACGGCTGTGACGACTGCCAGCTGGTGTGTCCCTGGAACAAATATGCGCAGCGCTCCGCGCTGCCGGATTTCGATGTGCGCCATGGCTTCGACGAGGCGCGGCTGGTCGAACTCTTTGCCTGGAGCGCGAGCGAGTTCGACGACGCGAACCGCAGGCTCGGCGATTCGTCGCATCGGTCACGAGCGATGGTTGCGCAACCTCGCCGTCGCGCTCGGCAATGCGCCGACGTCGAGCGCGGTCGTCGAAGCCTTGCAGGCGCGCCGTGGCGACAGCCAGCGCACTCGTGCGCGAGCATGTCGAGTGGGCCCTGGCGCGACACGGCGCCGCGGCGGTCAGCGCGGCGCCAGGCTGATCCAGACGGGCAGCGTCAGCATCGCCAGCAGCGTCTGCACGGTGATCGCGTAAGCGACCGGCGCGGCGTGACCGCCCATGCGTGCTGCCAGGATGTAGGCGCTCGACGCCGTCGGCAGGGCCGCGAACAGCAGCACGATCAGCGCCGGCGTTCCAGTCAGTCCGAGAAGGTACGTGAACCACAAGCCGAGAGCGGGCATCGCGAGCAGCTTGACCGAGACCAGGTAACTCATCGTCGGACGCTCCTCGTGCACCGACGCGAACGTCAGGCCGGCGCCGATGCACAGCAGCCCCAGCGCCAGGCTCGCGGTGCCGAGCCGTGACAGGAACGTACCGAGCAGCGTCGGCAGCTCGAAGCCGAGCAGGTTGGCGATCAGTCCCGACACGGTAGCCAGAATCAGCGGATTCACGGCCATCTCGCGCAGCACGCCGGTCTGCCGATGGCGCGCCAGCGCGAAGACGGCGAACGCGTTGGCCAGCGGTACGCAGATCGCAATGATCAGCGCCATCAGCGCGACGCCGCGCGGACCCGCCAGTGACTGCGCGAGCGCCAGGCCGACGTACGAGTTGTAGCGGAACGCCGTCTGCACGCAACTGGCGAAGAATGCGGGCGCAGGCCTGAAGAGCCACCGTGCGGCAAAGCCCAGCGCGACCGCCGCGAGGAAGGCGCCGACGGCGGCCGCCAGCATGCGCCCCTCGCTGGCGAAGGAGAACTTCGCATTCACGATCGACGTGAACAGCAGCGGCGGGAAGAGGGCGTAGTAGACGAGCCGCTCCGCACCGTCCCAGAAGTTGCGCGTGAATCCCAGCCGCCGCGCGAGGATTGCACCCATGAGGATCAGCCCGAAGTCGGGCAGCATCAGCAGTGCGTTGTTCACGCCGGGCCTTCCGGGTTCAAGATTGCTGCCGGTGGTCGAGCCCCGTATAATCGCTCGCTCGCTTCAAGGCTGCTGTAGCTCAGTTGGTAGAGCAACTGATTCGTAATCAGTAGGTCGGACGTTCGAGTCGTCTCAGCAGCACCAACGACGCGCAGAGTTATACCCATGCGCTTCATGCCAACGGCCCTGCGGGGCCGTTTGTCTTTTGTGCACGCAGAGTGGCCAGCGCGCTGGCTACGGTCGGGTACAGCAGTCTCAGCTTCAGTTCGTTGCGCACACGCTGGTTCGACAGCCGGCGCGACTCCGTCATGAACGAATACATCATCGGCGACACCGCCGCCTTCAGCGCCGCGCGCGGCAGGCGGGGCGGGCGCGGCAGGCCGGTGGCGTCTGCGACGATGTCAAAGTACTCACCCATCCTGAGAGCGCTGTCGTCGACGGCGTTGTAAACGCGCCCGGCGCGGCCGCGCACGAGGGCGGCGATCGCAATGCGGGCGAGGTCGTCCGCGTGGATGTGGTTGCTGTAGACATCGTCGGCCTCGGCCAGCGCGGGCTGGTTCTGGCGCAGACGGTCGAGCGGCAGTCGATCATGCGCGTAGATGCCGGGCACGCGCAGGATCGCGGCATGAAGCCGTCCGCGCATCACGCGCTCGGCGTCGACGCGGCGCACGGCGCGGTCGTTGGCGGGCCGCAGCGCGCCGTTTCGTCGATCTGCCGTCCGCCGTAGTCGCCGTAGACGCCGGTCGTGCTGATGTAGACCGCTCGCTGACGACGCCGGCCTGCGCGGTCACCAGGTGCCGCGAGCGGGTGTCGAGGTCGCCGCGTTGGGCGGTGGCGCGAGGTGCACGAGCCACGGCGCAAGGCCGCGCAGACGGTACAGCGACTGCCGTCGGTCGAGATCGCCGACGATGGGAACCACACCTTCAGCGCGCAGCAGCGCCGCACGTGCCGGTGTTGACGTCAGCGCGATGAGCCGAAAGCGGTTCGCGAGGCGTGAGACAATTCGCAGCCCGACATCGCCGCAGCCGATGATCAGCAGGCGCGGTCGACCCAGTTTCCGTCTTCCGAAGCTCGCGTGCGGCGGCGGCACGGGCGGATTGAATTCCATCCTGCGATTCTATGAGCTTCAAGGTCACGGTCCGCCCGAGCGGACGCTCGTTTACTGTCGAAGGCGATGAAACGGTGCTTGCCGCCGCGCTGAGGCAGGGCGTCGGCATTGCCTACGGCTGCAAGAACGGAGCCTGCGGCACCTGCCGCGGCAGGTTGCTCGAAGGCCAGCTCGTGCACGGCCCGCATTCGGCTTCCGCGCTCTCCGCCGCGGACGAGACCAAGGGGCTGGCGCTTTTCTGCTGCTCGCGCCCGCACACTGATGTCGTCATCGAGGCGCGCGAGCTGACCGGCTTTGGCGACATCCCGATCAAGAAAATGCCGGCGCGCATCGCGCGCATCGAGCGCGTGACGTCCGATGTCGCGATCGTGTCGCTGCAGTTGCCGGCGACCGAACGGCTGCAGTACCTCGCCGGCCAGTACCTCGAGTTCATCCTGCGCGACGGCACACGCCGCCAGTACTCGATCGCCACGCCGCCGCATGCCGACGAGCAACTGCAGTTCCACGTCCGCCACATGCCGGGCGGAGTCTTCACGGACAATCTGTTCGGCAGCGGGCCGCAGCCGGTCAAGGAGCGCGACATCCTGCGCGTCGAAGGTCCGATGGGCACGTTCTTCCTTCGAGAGGACAACCCGCGACCGATCATCCTCCTCGCCAGCGGCACCGGCTTCGCGCCGATCAAGGCCATCGCGGAGCACATCTTCGCGGAGGGCATCAACCGCGAGGACTCGGGCAAGGTCTTCCGCCCGGTCGTTCTGTACTGGGGCGCACGCACGCGGAGTGACCTGTATCTGGATTCGCTGCCGGCGCGCTGGGCGAGCGAGCAGCCGAACTTCCGTTATGTGCCGGTGCTGTCCGAGGCGCGGCCGGACGATGCGTGGACCGGCCGCACCGGCTTCGTTCATCGCGCGGTGATGGAGGACTTCCCTGACCTTTCCCGCCATCAGGTGTACGCGTGCGGCGTGCCGGTCATGGTCAATGCCGCGCGCGGCGACTTCACGACGCTTTGTGGCCTGCCGGAAGATCAGTTCTTCGCCGATTCGTTCACGTCACAGGCGGACCTGATACAGGCCTGAAACCATTGCGATGTGTTGCCGTTACCAAAGCTCGGGTACACTTTTGCGCATGATGACCTCCGACCTTGCCCGACGCGAGCGACGTGATGCGGATCTCCGCAGGGGAGCGCGCGCGCAGGGTTGACGACCGGACCACCGGTTTATCCCGACAAGGCCGCGGACTCCGCGGCCTTTTTGTTTTTCGACGAGGAGCGAACCATGAAGATCGACGCCTTCGAGACCGATGCCCTGATGAGCGTCGCGGCCCGTCCGCCGTTGGTATTCGTCGAAGGCCGCGGGTCCTGGCTCATCGACCATCGCGGCAAGCGTTACCTCGACTTCGTGCAGGGCTGGGCGGTCAACTCGCTGGGGCACTCTCCGCCACAGATTCAGGAAGCGCTTGCGCGCCAGGCGCAGCGGCTCATCAGCCCCAGCCCGGCGTTCTTCAATGCACCCGCGCTCGAACTTTCCGCCCGGCTCGCAACGCTTTCCGGGCTCGAGCGGGTGTTCCTTTGCTCGAGCGGCGCCGAGGCCAACGAAGGCGCGATCAAGCTGGCGCGCAAGTGGGGTCAAGTGCATCGCAACGGCGCCTTCGAGATCATCACGTTCATGGACGGCTTTCATGGACGCACGCTCGCAACGATGGCGGCCAGCGGCAAGCCGGGCTGGGATCGCCTTTTCGAACCCAAGGTGCCGGGCTTTCCGAAGGCGACGCTGAACGACCTGCACTCGGTCGAGGCCTTGATCACAGAGCGCACGGTGGCCGTCATGCTGGAGCCGATCCAGGGCGAGGCTGGTGTCGTGCCGGCGGACGACGGCTTCCTGAGCGCGTTGCGTGCGCTGTGCGACGAGCACGGCCTGCTGCTGATCCTCGATGAAGTGCAGACCGGCGTCGGCCGAACCGGCGCACTGTTCGCGTTCGAGCATGCGGGTGTGGTGCCGGACATCCTGACCCTCGGCAAGGGACTGGGTGGCGGCGTGCCGCTGGCTGCGCTGCTGGCGCGCGACACCGTCGCGGCGGCGTTTGCCCACGGCGACCAGGGCGGCACGTACTGCGGCAATCCGCTGATGGCCGCCGTAGGAAGTGCCGTGCTCGCCACCGTCTCGGCCGCCGACTTCCTGGCGGGCGTGCGCGAGCGTGCACAGCATCTCGAGGCGCAACTCGATGCGCTGATCGCGCGCCACCGCCTCGCGGGACGACGTGGCCGTGGCCTGTTGCAGGCGCTCGACCTCGGATGCCCGATGGGCGCTCGACTGGTCGAGCAGGCGCGCGACCTCGCGCCCGAGGGTTTGCTGCTGAACAGCCCGCGGCCTCACCTGTTGCGCCTGATGCCGGCGTTGAACGTCGGTCTCGACGACATCGAACGGATGTCCGATCTGCTGGACGCTCTGCTGGAGGTGCAGCCATGAACGCGCTGACGATCACCTTCGATCCCGCGCGGCTCGACCGCAACCGTGTCTACCGCTGGCTGAACCGGGAGGCCTACTGGTCGATCGGCATCGGCCGCGACGTCTTCGACCGCGCGATCGACCACTCGGTGGTCGCGTCCGCGTTCGTCGGTGATGAACAGGTGGCCTTTGCGCGTGTGGTGACCGATTGCGCGACCTTCGCCTGGTTGTGCGATGTGTTTGTTGCGCAGCCATGGCGCGGGCGGGGCACGGCCACCCGCCTGGTCGGCGCGGTTGTTGCGCATCCCGAACTGCAGGGGCTGCGGCGCTGGGCGCTGCGCACGCGGGATGCCCACGCGCTGTACCGGCGCTTCGGATTCACGGAGATGGCTGAACCGCAGCGCGCCATGGAGAGGCACAATCCACACGTTTACTCGGGCCCGAGCGACGGGTCCGCCAAAACCAGAGACCTGCCATGAACATACCGACAGTATTCATCGATGGCGAGCACGGCACGACCGGCCTGCAGATCCGCGCGCGCCTGCAGGAGCGCACCGACCTTCAGTTGCTGAGCCTGCCGCCCGAATCGCGCAAGGACCCCGCCGCGAAGCGGGAGATCGTCAATCGCGCCGACTGCGTGATCCTGTGTCTCCCGGACGACGCGGCGCGCGAGACCGTGGCGCTGATCGAGAACGATCGCACGCGGGTCATCGATGCCAGCACGGCGCACCGCACGGCGCCGGGCTGGGTCTACGGCTTTCCGGAACTGACGCGGAGCCAGCGCGCAGCAATCGCCTCGGCGCGGCGGGTTTCCAACCCGGGCTGCTATCCCACCGGCTTCCTGGCGCTGGTGCGCCCGCTGCGTGAGCGCGGCCTCGTGCCGGAGGACTTTCCGGTCACCGTGCATGCGGTGTCGGGCTATTCCGGTGGTGGACGCAAGATGATCGAGTCATTCGAGCAACCGACGCCCGGCGCGCGGCCGCAGGCCTACGGCGACTACGGTTTAACACTGGCGCACAAGCACGTCGGCGAGATGCGGCAGCACGGCCTGCTGGCGCACACGCCGCTCTTCGCGCCGTCGGTAGGCTACTTCCGGCAGGGAATGCTCGTGCACGTGCCGCTGCAAACGTCCGCGCTCCCACGTGCCGCCACCGGCGCCGAACTGCACGCGGCCTATGCCGAGCACTACGCCGGCGAGATGTTCATCGGCGTGCGGCCGCTCAATGACACGGCGGCGCTGAGGGAAGGAGCCTTTCTCGAGCCCGAGGCGCTCAACGCCACCAATCGGCTCGAGGTCTTTGTCTTTGCCAACGATGCGGCACGGCAGGCCCTGCTCGTGGCGCGTCTGGACAATCTCGGCAAGGGCGCGAGCGGCGCAGCGGTGCAGAACCTCAACCTGATGCTGGGCCTGCCCGAAGCCGCATCGCTCACCTGATGCTGTACACGCCGACGCACTTTGCCGTGCAGGACCGCGCGCTCGCCGCGGCGCTGATGCGCGCGCATCCGTTCGCAATGCTGGTCACACAGGGTGCCGACCAGCCGATCGTCTCGCATGTGCCGCTGCTGCTGGTCGAAGAGGGTGATGCATGGCGCTTGCTCGGCCATGTCGCCCGCGCCAACCCGCACTGGGAGGCATGGCGCGAGCGCAGTCGGGTGCTGGCCGTGTTTCACGGCGGCGATGCCTACATTTCGCCGGCGCTCTACGCCACGCGCAAGGCGGTGCCGACCTGGAACTACGCGGTCGTGCATGCCCAGGGCGTGGTCGAGCTCTGGCACGACAGCGAACACAAGGAGCAGGTGCTGAAGGCGCTGATCGATCGCCACGACACGGCGTATCGAACCCAGTGGGATGAACTCGACAGCGCCTATCGCGAAGGCATGAAGGGTGGCATCGTCGCCTTTGCGATCGCAGTCGAACGCCTCGAAGCCAAGTTCAAGCTGAGCCAGAACCGGCCGGTCGACGACCGCGCCCGCGTGCTGCAGGCGATGCGAGCCGGCGGCGACAAGGAGAGGGCGCTGGCGCACTGGACCGAGCAGATCAACGGAGACGCCGCGTGAGTGGTGCGCGCATTCTGGAAGTCGAGCACACGACGACCTATCGCTATGCGCGACCCGTCCGCTTCGGTGAACACCGCGTGATGTTCCGTCCGCGCTCGGGGCATGACATCCACGTGCTCGACGCCGGCATCGACATCAACGTGCCTTCGCGGATCGACTGGGTGCAGGACACCCAGTCAAACTGGGTGACTCTGGTCACGCCGCAGGGCACCTCGGACGAGCTCCGGATCCATTGCCGGTTCCGCGTCACGCATGGCGGGGTGCGGGGCATCAACGAACTGCCGCTCGCCGCGCACGCGCAGCGCTGGCCGTTTGACTACACGACGGAGGAGCGACGTGATCTCGGCGCGATGCTCGAGCGTCACTACCCCGACCCCGATGGGCGGCTCTTCGAGTGGTGCCGACCTTTCCTCGCCCCCGCCGTGCGGCCGGACACGCGTGCGCTGCTGACCTCCATCGCCGCCGCGATCCAATCGAGCTTTCGTTACGAGTCGCGCGATGAGCCGGGTACCCAGACGCCGGACGAGACGCTGCGGCGCGGCGCCGGCTCCTGCCGCGACTTCGCGCTGCTGATGATGGAAGTTGCGCGGCGGCTCGGCATGGCGGCACGTTTCGTATCGGGTTACCTGTACGACCCATCCGTCGACAACGCCGCCGACGCGGGTGTCACCGGCGCCGGTGCGACGCACGCGTGGCTGCACATCTATCTGCCGGGTGCCGGCTGGGTTCCATTTGACCCGACCAATGCGTTGCTCGGCGGCTCCAGCCTGATCCGCGTCGCTTATGCGCGCGATGCGGACCTGGCGGCGCCCGTTTCGGGGCGCTGGTTCGGAGAGGCGAGCGACTTCCTCGATATGGACGTCAGCGTGCTGGTGCGCAGGGTCGGCGGTGAGTGAGCCGGCGGCGGTGTGGGCGGGTGGCGCACGCGCCTAGTACAGCGCCATCGGGTTCCCGGGCGAACCGGTTGCACCCTTCATCTTCAGTGGCGACCATACGAACAGGAATTCGTAGGCCTTGTCGGCGATCAGCTGGGAAAAGTCCAGGTTCTCGAGATTCCAGATGCCGCGCTTGGTCTGCAGCTTGACATGGCATTCAAAGGGCTGGGGATTCTCGCCGCCGAAGCCCTTGCCGACGGCCTCCGTTCCCCACGTGTCGGCACCGGTCAGGATCACCTTGCGCTCGGCCAGGTACTCGCAGGCGGAGATACCGAATCCCGGCTCGCCGGCGTTGAATTGAGCTGTGCGCCTGGCTTTCTCGGCGGCGTCGAACTTGTCCCAATCCCGCGGATGCCATAGGTCGCCGTGGCCGGTGTAAAGGAACACGCAGTCGCCGGTTCCGATGGGCGCGAGGCCCTGCCGCTGGATCATGGCCTGCACGTCTTTCGCGGTCACGATGCCTGGATCGCTGGGGCTGTTTTCCTTGGGCACCGGCAGAGTTCCGCCGCGCAGCGCCACCGCGTCGAGCAGCACTCCGCGGCACACGAAGCCCTTCTGCGCCACATGCTCCACGCCCAGAGGACCCAAGCCGGTCGAGCTGATCCCCTTGTCGTGCAGGAAGCGGCCGTTGTAGTAGAACATGCCCTTCGAGGTGATGACGCCGATGTGGCCAGGCCCATCGAACTGCGTGCCGATCTGGCCCAGTTCGGTGGCCACATATTCATCGTTGTAGACGAGCTGCTGATCACCGAACGGCCCGCCGGTCGGTCGTCCCGGAATCAGCAATTTCCAGCTGCGCGTACCGAACGCCGGCGCATCCGCCTCGTAGATCTTGCCGAGTGTCGCGCTCTTGCCCTTCTTCACGAGCCCAACCGCTTTCAGCACCAGTTCCGGTGTCGTGCGATTGGGAGCGCCGACCTTGTCGTCGGGACCCCACTCGCTCGGAGCCCACTTGCCCGTCAGTGGTTCGTCATTGACCGGGAGCTGCGAACCGGCCGGGGTGGTCAATGACGCCAGTGCGATGGCGGCGAGTGCGGGTCGCAGTTGAAGTGGCATGGCTGTCTCCTGTGTTGTTGCCGCACTCCTGCAGCCTTGTGCAGCGGTCGTTGCCCGGCGGGCAAGACGTCCACTATGCGGCAGTTCGGTCGTGCTGTCCAAGTTCCGCCCGTGGCCGGTGCGGACTCGCAATGGAATACCGTAGCCATAAGACGGTGTCGGTGCAGAGCGATCGACGCTCGCCACCGCGCTCGATCCAGCGACGGTCGATGCGGTCAGATGCGCGTTCCAACCGTGTCGCCAAAAAACAGCGTCAGCAGCTTCCTGGAACCCAGCGCACGGCCGAGTTCACGCAGCACGCAGTAATTGAGTATCAGGACGAGCAGCACGATCTGGATGCCGAGGAAATGCGGCCAGACGATGGTCGCAAGCAGCTTTTCGTTCGCAGCCGCAAAACCGCCGGCCTGCTTCCAGAAGTCCACGAGGCGCTCGAGATAGTGAATGAAGGTGGCAATCAGAAAGTAGATCGCCGTTTTCCAGGCAACGTTGTAGGCAAGCGGCTTGTCCGGAAATCGATTGATTGCCGGCATCAGGTCGGCCAGCAGCACGGCCTTGCCCAGGATGAGGGCGCCCACTGCGATCTGCCCTGACGAACTGACCGGGAGCCCGGTTCCGTGAACCATCAGCGCGCGCACAAGTGCGACGATGTGCAGCGCGACGAAGAAGAATATCGTGGGCGGCAAGAGCGCCAGAAATTCTTCCTTGACCTTCTCTGAAAACTTGCTCACTTCAGTCTCCCTTCGAACCTGAGTCGGCAGCATAAAGGCAACACTCGTCGGACTCCCCCTGGACCCGGTGGACGTCCGCGGCACCGATCCGGGCATCAACGCGCTGCCGAATATTCACGCACAAATGTGATTGATGCGTGGCCTGCATCGGCCTAGGATTTCGACACCGGCAATCCCGCCGGCATTGGTAAAGGTTCAGAGATGAGCGACGCGATCGGCACACTCGGCGCCACGAAGCGACCCCAGTTCGCATTCGTGACTGACCTGTGTCGGCAGGCTGAAATGCCTGTCGAGACCGCGTCGCTGGCCGGCGCGCGGTCAAGCCTGTCCATGCAGGCCCATGATCCGGGCGGAGGTCCAGGCGTGTAGCTGGACCCGGCTGCATCCAAGCCCGGATCGCGTCGAACGCCTCCGGGCTTTTTCTTTGGTGCAGCCAACCGCAAGGAGAGTGTCATGAAACGCAAGCATGAGGCGAAGAACGACTTCTTCTATGCCTTCGTGATGTTCGCGATGTTCGCGGTGGTGGTCTTCAACGTCGCCGCGGAGTTCGTCGAACGCTTTCCCGAGGCATATTTCGTGGACTTCAACGAGGCGGTTGAGCCTCGCGTGATGGCCGCGAACGCCGACGCGCATGCCGGTATGGCAGTGCGCGCGGCGTAGAAGTCATGAGGACGATCCGGAGCCCGGCCAGTGCGTGACCCCGTGTCACCGCTGGTCGGCGCACGGAGTCCATTTCCTCGGCGCTGCTCTCCTTGCGGCGGTGCTCGGCTCAGGTCGCTGGCAATTGGGCGATTTTCCACCGGTTTGGCTCATCATCCTGCCGTCGTTGAGGTTCCCGCTCGTTCGCGTGCACCCCGACGGTGCGCTGTCATGAAAGAGTGGTTGCGGAATTGCACGACGTCCGCTTACGCTCGCGGTCCCGCTCGGGTGCCCGGACGAGTCTTCGGCCGTGCGCTATGGCGGTAACAACAACAAACCAATTGACCGCGAGGAGGAACTCCCCATGTTTCGAACTTCTGCCGCCGTGCTGGCGCTGGTACTTTTGCCCAGTGTGGCGGCCGCGCAAACCCGCTGTGAACGTGTGCTTGCACAGTTGAGCGGACAACTGGTCGACGCCGTCTGTTTCGAGAGCACGGATCTGACGACGACCAATGCCGCGACGACGCCTGCGAACAACTCGATCCCCACGCTGCCGGCCGGCGCATTCACGCCGCAGACCGACCGCGCCACGATCGCGCCAAGTGAGCCCAAGCGTCCGCCCATCACCCGGGTCGTGCCGGGGCTCCAGATCCAGGCGCGCTTCGCGAACGATCCGACCAACCAGGGTCGTTTCCTGTTGCGTCTGCCGAACGACTGGAACGGCAAGCTCGTCGTCGCGGGCGCATCGGGCACGCGCAGTGAATTCAATGGTGACTTTGCCTGGAGCGACTTCGTCATCCAGAAGGGCTATGCGTACGCATCGCAGAACAAGGGCGTGCTTAATCTGCGTATCACTTCGTTGAACAGCGCGACACCGCCGAATGCACTCGCCTGTCGCCTGAACCCGACTTCCACGGTCTGGGTCAACTTCTACGACAACGATGACGACCAGCCGTTTACGCGCTGGCAGGAGTTCATCGTTCGCGCCGCCAAGGTAGCTCGGAGTGGTGTGAAAGCGCACTACGGCCATTGGCCGCGTTACACATATGCGGTCGGCACGTCCAACGGTGGCTATCAGGTCCGGCGTGCGGTAGAGACGGCTCCGGATCTCTTTGATGGTGGCGTGGACTGGGAAGGCACGTACGTCGATGAGCGCGACCCGAACCTGCTCAACGATTTACCGAAGGCCGTGCTGAACTGGCCCGATTACCTGGCGTCCGGATTCTCGGCGACGAGTACCGCTGCCAAGAATTTCCTCTCGGCCGGCTATCCGCCGGACATTGTTGCCAACGCGGCTACTTCCTTCTGGCAGAACCACTCCAACTCATTCTGGGAAGTGACGCAGTGTCAGTGGCAGAAGCGGCTGGACCCGAAGTTCGATACCTATGCCAACAATGGCACTGCCAACTACAACTACTACGCACGCCTGTCGGAGTCCGACGTGGGTGAAAACATTGCCGCCTTTGCGACGACCGGAAAGATCAAGCGCCCCTTGATCACGGTTGCCGGGACGATGGATGCACTGCTGCCGATCAACCATCATGCGCGCGCGTATGCGCGGCGCGTCGAAGCGCAGCAGGACGATCATCCCGGCAAGGGCCATGGCAATGCCTGGGGGCGCTGGAACCGGGAGCCGCAGTATCGTCTGTATGAAGTCCAGAACGGCAACCATATCGAGACGTACCAGGACACGTTCCCGCAGCTCGAGCTGATCATGCCGCATGCACAGAAGGCATTCGACCTGCTGGTGCGCCATGTCGAACAGCGCACGCCGCTGCCACCCGACCAGTGCATCGGCCGCGGCGGCCTCATCGTCGATGCTCCGGGCGCCACCGGGCGGTGCGCGAAGTTGTTCGTGCCCTGATGCACGGGCACTGAGTCAGGACGGCCCGGCTGCTGCCGGGCCGTTTTCTTTGGTGCCCACGGTGTCGCGACCGGACAACCGCAGCGCCGGTCGCCACGCGTGCCCTCCGGCGTGAGAAGCGTCAACGATCTGCGGGATGCGCTGCTGCGTTCGTCACGGCTGGCTTGCGCGCCGAGCCGCTGTCCTTGTCCGGAGCGAAGCGGTCCTGCAGGGCGACGAGCTCATCGTCCGATGTCGCCACGATCCACCGCTGTGCGTACTCGACGATGTAGCGGTTGTGGTCCTTGAATGGCCCCATGGCGCCGACCGTCTTCCAGAGCACGGGCCCGGCCCGACTCTTCTTTCCGGACGGTGTGCCGACCAGAATGCAGTACGGTCCCAGCGGCAGCGAGACGAACGGCTGCACCGGCTTCGCCTGCACGCGCCAGTCGATGAAGGGCGCCTCGCTGATCAGCAGCGGCGCCGGCAGGCCGTAGAACACGGTGAAGTCGTAAAGCGCCAGTTGCACGCGCAGTCCGACGTATTTGCCGCGAACATCGCTGACGACGGCGGCACGGATCTCGTCTTCGAACATCGGTTCGAGCGCGTACTTCGCAAGGGCCTGCCGGGCGAATTGCTGGTAAGCGCACACGAGGCCAAGCTCCACGCAGTCCTGCACGGCGCGTTGAACATCCGTCACAGTGCCGGCATCTTCCGGCGTGCCGAGCTGGGCCGCTCGCAGGAAGCGGGCCAATGCTCCTTCATGGATGGCAGGGCCCGATGCTTCGGCTGCGCCGTCGGCGTCTCCACCGAGCGGTGCGTAGAAGATGCTCTCCGCCGCGAAGCGTGCCTTCTTGCCGTCGTCGAATTTGATCTCGCCGTCCGTGCAGTCGAGATAGCGGGTGCCGACACGACCATGCTCCCAGACCCAGTTCCTGAGCAGGGGCCGCAGTGGATGCAGGTGGTCGTGCTCAGTCATCGGCTTGCCCGGCATCACGTCGCATGAAGCCGCACCCGGTGGCGGCTGAGTCGCGGCTCCTCGCGTGAACGCGAAGGACGGCATGCCCGCGCGGGCCAGCCCTTTCCACACCGCGCCGGCGCGATGCCACTTTCAGGCGGCTTCGCCGAGATAGGCTTCGCGCACTTTCGGGTCCGTGAGCAAAGAGCGGGCTTCGCCGCTCAGCGTGATCAGGCCCGAGTCCATCACGTACGCGCGGTGCGCCGCTTCCAGCGCCAGCCGTGCGTTCTGCTCGACCAGCAGCATCGGCACCTTGCGTGCCGCCACGGTGCGTATCACCTCGAAGATCTTCTCGACCATGATGGGCGACAGGCCCATCGAAGGCTCATCCAGCAGCAACAGTTTGGGCTGGCTCATCAGCGCACGCGCCATGGCGAGCATCTGCTGCTCGCCGCCCGACAGCGTGCCGGCGAGCTGCTTCGAGCGCTCCTTGAGCCGGGGGAAGATCGTGAACATCTCGTCGATGTCGCGACGGATGCCGTCGGCATCATTGCGCACGAAGGCACCCATCTGCAGGTTCTCGGTCACGGTCATGCGCGCGAACACGCCGCGGCCCTCGGGCACCATCGCCAGCCCCTGCGCAAGCAACTGATACGAAGCCTGGCCGCGCGTCGTACGGCCCATGTAGTCGATCTCACCGGCCCACGCCTGCGTGCCGGTGATCGCCTTGAGTGTCGAGGTCTTGCCGGCGCCATTGGCGCCGATCAGCGTCACCAGCTCGCCGGCGCGCACCTCGAGGTCGACGCCCTTGACGGCCTGGATACCACCGTAGGCAACTTTCAGCCCAGCGACGCGAAGGACAACGTCAGCCATGCGCCACTCCAGCAACGCGTGCTCCTTCCCTCTCGCGGGGGAGGGCCGGGGAGGGGGTCCCGGAATCGCGCCAGCGGGCGGCGAGCCGAGCGAGCAGACCGCGAACGACAACTTCAGCCATGTTTACGCCGCCTTCGTGGCCACGGCCTTGTGGCCACCGCCGAGGTACGCCTCGATGACCGCGGCATTGCTCTGCACTTCCGCCGGCGCGCCGACGGCGATCATCTTTCCGTAGTCGAGCACCGTCACGCGGTCGCACAGCCCCATCACGAGCTTCACATCGTGTTCGATCAGCAGGATCGTGATGCGATCGCGACTGATGGCCTCCAGCAGGCCGCGCAGCGCGATCTTCTCCGTCGCGTTCATGCCCGCCGCGGGCTCGTCGAGCGCCAGAAGCTTGGGCTCGGTCGCCAGCGCGCGTGCGATCTCCAGGCGGCGCTGATCCCCATACGACAGGGTGCGCGCCTGGAAGTCCGCGTACTTGCGGATGCCGACATAGTCGAGCAGTTCGAGCGAACGGGCCTTGATGCCGCGCTCTTCCTCGACCGTGCGGCGGGTGCGCAGGATCGCGCCGAGTGCCGTCGCGTGCGTGCGCACATGGCGGCCGACCATGACGTTCTCGAGCGCTGTCATGTCGGGGAAGAGCCGGATGTTCTGGAACGTGCGCGCGATGCCGGCCTGGGCGACGCGGTGCACCTCGGTCGGCGAGTAGGGTTTGCCGTCGAGTTCGAAGGTGCCGGAGTCCGGCGAGTAGAGGCCCGTGATGACGTTGAAGAACGTCGTCTTGCCCGCGCCATTCGGCCCGATCAGTCCGTAGATCTCGCCGCGCGTGATCTCGATGCCGACGTCCGACAGCGCCTGCAGTCCGCCGAAGCGCTTGTTCACGCCCGCAACGCGCAGCACGACGTCGGCCATCTCAGGTCCCCCGAGCCGCTGCGCGGCTGGACGGGTTGACGCCATGCTCGGGCGCGGGCCACAGTCCCTTGGGTCGATACAGCATGATCAGCACCATCGCCAGCCCGTAGAGCATCATGCGCAGCACTTCGGCGTCGACGACCACGTGGCCGAAGAGGAAGGTCTGCACCGGAGTGACGGTGTGGCGCAGCACTTCAGGGAAAATCGACAACAGCACGGCACCAAGCACGACGCCGGGAATGTGTCCGAGCCCGCCCAGCACGACCATCGCCAGCACGATGATCGACTCGTTCAGCGTGAACGACTCCGGCGAGACGAAGCCCTGGAACGCGGAGAACATCGCACCCGACACGCCACCGAAGGTCGCACCGAGCGAAAACGCGAGCAGCTTGACGTTGCGTACGTTGATGCCCATCGCCTTGGCCGCAACCTCGTCCTCGCGGATTGCCATCCAGGCGCGGCCAAGGCGAGAGTCCTGCAGCCGCACGCAGATGACGATCGCAATCAGCACCAGCACCAGGAACAGGTAGTAATACAGGTGCACCGACGGCACGGTGATGCCAAGGAAGTGCTGGGTCTTGGCAAGGCTGACGCTGCCGAACGAGATCGGGTCGATCAGCGTGATGCCCTGTGGACCGTTGGTGATGTTGACGGGGGCGTTCAGGTTGTTCAGGAAGATGCGGATGATCTCACCGAAGCCGAGCGTGACGATTGCCAGGTAATCCCCGCGCAGCTTCAGCACCGGCGCACCGAGCAGGATGCCGAACATCGCTGCCAGGCCTGCGCCAAACGGGATCACGAACCAGATGGAGTTGTGCAGACCGCCCGGGAACATCTGCGCAATCCACGGAAAAGTGGAGGTCAGGTGTGGCGAGGCGAGCAGGGCGTACATGTACGCACCGACGGCGTAGAACGCGATGTATCCCAGGTCCAGCAGGCCTGCGAAGCCAACGACGATGTTGAGTCCCAGCGCCAGGAGCACGTAGAGGCAGGCGAATGCCAGTGCGCGTACCCACGCGTTGCCCAACAGGCCGGCCGCGAACGGAAGCAGCAGCAGCGCAATGGCGATGATGGCTGTCGCGATCCAGACCGCATTCCGGTTCTGTGACAGGCGAGGCAGCAGGGAACCCATGGCTAGGCCCGGTCCGCCACGCGCTCGCCGAGCAGGCCCGACGGCCGGAAGATCAGCACGATCACCAGGATCAGGAACGCGAAGACATCCTGGTAATGACTGCCCAGTACACCGCCTGTGAGTTGGCCGATGTAGCCGGCGCCGAGTGCCTCGATCAGCCCGAGCAGCAGGCCGCCCAGCATGGCGCCCGGGATGTTGCCGATGCCGCCGAGCACCGCCGCCGTGAAAGCCTTCAGCCCGGGCAGGAAGCCCATGTAGAAGTGGGCAACGCCGTAAGTCGCGGCGAGCATCACGCCGGCCAGCGCGGCCAGTGCGGCACCGATCGCGAACGTCGCTGCGATGACGAAGTTCGGGTTGACGCCCATCAGCCCTGCAACGCGTGGATTTTCCGCGGTGGCGCGCATGGCACGGCCGAGCTTGGTGCGGTTGACCAGCAGCATCAGGCCGATCATCACCAGCGCGGACAACGCAATCACGAGCAGCTTGGTCACCGTCACGGTGGCACCGGCGAACTCGATCGGGGCGGTCGGCAGCAACTGCGGGAACGTCATGTAATTGCGGCCCCAGACCAGCATCGCGACCGTCTGGATGACGATCGAAACGCCGATCGCCGTGATGAGTGGCGCCAGCCGCGGCGCGTTGCGCAGCGGCCGATACGCGACGCGCTCGATGACGAGGCTCAGCACCACGCACACCGGAATCGCGGCGAGCAGCCCGGCGCAGATCAGGACCCAGCCCGGCAGTCCCGGGAATAGTGTCTGCAGCAGCAGGATCGTGGACAGCGCCGTCAGCGCGCCGACGGTGAGCACGTCGCCATGGGCGAAATTGATCAGGTTCAGGATCCCGTAGACCATCGTGTAGCCGAGCGCGATCAGCGAATACATGCTGCCGAGCACGAGGCCGTTGAGGATCTGCTGGATGAAGGTGTCCATTGATCTTTCGTGGAGCGGACAGTGGTCCGCTTCCGCATGCGACGGCGCATCGTAGCAAGGTGCCGGCTGCGCGCCGCAAGGACAAAAAAAGACGGCACCCGAAGGTGCCGTCACGGATGTTGCGTAGTGCTTAGCGAACCGTCGAGATGTACTCGAGCTTGTCGCCGGTGACCTTGAACATCGATATGGCGCCGCCCTTGATGTCGCCCTTTTCGTCGAAGGCGATCGTGCCGGTCAGGCCCGGGTAGCTCGTTGCCGGCATCGCGGCCGTGATCGCGGCGCGGTCGGCCTTGCCGGCGCGCTTGGCGGCGTCGGCGATGATGTACACGGCGTCGTAGGAGTACGGCGAGTAGATCTGGACATCCTGGTTGAACGCCGCCTTGAACTTGGCCTTGAACTCTTCGCCCTTGGCCAGCTTCTCGACCGCTTCGCCCGCCATCGAGCAGTGCATGATGCCAGCGGCATCGCCGGCCAGCTTGATGAACTCGGGTGAGCACACGCCGTCACCGGCGAGCAGCACCGACTTGATGCCGAGCTGCTTCATCTGCTTGGCCATCGGGCCGGCCGTGGCGTCCATGCCGCCGTAGAACACGACGTCGGGCTTGGTGCCGCGGATCTTGGTCAGGATGGCGTTGAAGTCCGTCGTCTTGTCGGTCGCGAACTCGCGCGCAACGACCTTGATGCCCTTTTCCTTGGCAACCTTCTCGACGACGTCCGCCAGGCCCTGTCCGTAGGCCGTGCGGTCATCGACGATCGCCATCGTCTTGGCCTTCAGTCCGTCGTGCGCGTAGTTGGCGAGCACGGCGCCCTGCTGGTTGTCGTTGGCGACGACGCGGAACGTGGTCTTGAAGCCCTGCTCGGTCAGCTTCGGGTTCGTGGCCGACGGCGAAATCTGGGTCATGCCGGCGTCCGAGTAGATCTTCGACGCGGGAATCGACGTGCCGGAGTTCAGGTGGCCGACGACGGCGACGGCGCCGGAGTCGACGATCTTCTGGGCGGCGAGCGTGCCTTCCTTCGGGTCGGCCTTGTCGTCTTCGCCGATGATCACGATCTCATAGACCTGGTCGCCGAGCTTGACGCCACCAGCGGCGTTGATTTCCTTGGCGGCGAGCTGGGCGCCGAGTTCGTTGTCCTTGCCGAGGTGAGCGATGCCGCCGGTCAGTGGCGCGACATGGCCGATCTTCATCTGCTGCTTGGCAGGGGCGGCTGGCGCGGCGGCGGCCTTGGGGGCCTCGGCCTTGGCCGGCTCTTCCTTCTTGCCGCAGGCGGCAAGCGTGACCGCGGCGGCAATCGCCAGCGGCACGAGCGTAATGGTGCGTCGATTCATGACCTTTTCTCCTCTGTGAGTGTCGGTCGAAAGTTGAATGGTTCTGGGAGGTTTTGCCCGGTGATTCGTCGCTGCGGCACCAGACAACACGGGAGGGGTTTCGCCGACGAAACCGCGAAATTGTACAGACGCAATCGTGCCCCGCAAGGCATTCGGGGCGGCGCGTCGGGGGGATGTTGTGCCGACGACTCGGGAGCCGACCCGGCCCGCTCCTTAGAATCGGTCGCAGTCTGAACCTTGCGGGTCGGCAGCGTGCGTGTCCTTGTCCTCGGTGCCGGTGTGGTTGGGGTGTCCAGCGCCTGGTTCCTGCGTGAGCTGGGCCATGAAGTCGTGGTTGCCGAACGGCAGCCGGGGCCGGCGCTCGAGACCAGCTTCGCCAACGGCGGGCAGGTTTCCGCCAGCCACGCGGAGCCCTGGGCCAATCCGGGTGCGCCGCGCCGGATCCTGGGCTGGCTCGGGCGGGCCGACGCGCCGCTGCTCTTTCGTCCGCGGGCGGAACTGCAGCAGTGGCTGTGGGGTGTCGCCTTCCTGCGCGAGTGCACGGCGTCTCGCAGCACGGCCAACATCCGCGCGATCCTCGCGCTGGCGCTGCACAGTCGGGCGGTCGTCAAGCGCCTGCGGCGGGAACTGCGGCTCGAGTACGACTGCGCCGAGCGCGGCATCCTGCACTTCTATACCGATCGACGCGAGTACGAAGCGTCCCTGGCGCCGGCGGCGCTGATGCGTGCGCTGGGCTGCGACCGGCGCCCACTGACCCCCCAGCAGGTGATCGAACTCGAGCCCGCGCTCGCGCCGATCGGGGACCGCCTGGTGGGGGCCGACTACTGTGCCGACGACGAGTCGGGCGACGCGCATCTGTTCACCCGGCAGTTGGCCGGACGCTGCGCCGAGCGTGGAGTGCGGTTCCTCTTTGGCACGACGGTCGAGTCGCTTCAGGTGGAAACCGGGCAGGCGCGAGGAGCGATCGTTCGGGACAGCGCCGGTGCCAGACAGGAGCTCTCGGCCGATGCTGTGGTCGTCTGCCTTGGCGTGCATTCGGTGGCACTGCTGCGCCCGCTCGGCCTGCGTCTGCTGATCTATCCGGGCAAGGGCTACTCGGCCACGTTCGACATCGTCGCTCCGGAGAGGGCTCCGGGCGTGAGCCTGACCGACGATGAGCACAAGCTCGTGTTCTCGCGCCTGGGACAGCGCCTGCGCGTGGCCGGCACCGCCGAGATCGCGGGCTGGGGCCTCGATCTTGACGAGGTGCGTTGCGCGGCGCTGACGCGTCGCACGCAGGAACTCTTTCCCGGCGCCTGTGACTATGCGCGGCCGACGTACTGGGCCGGTCTGCGTCCGGTGACGCCGTCGAATGTCCCGTATCTTGGCGCCACGCGGGTGCGCGGGCTGTTCCTGAACGCGGGGCACGGCACGCTCGGCTGGACGCTGGGTCCGGGCAACGGAGAACTGATTGCGCAGGTGGTCAGCGGGCGGCCCCCCGGCGTTGCGCTGCCACGCGCTCTATGAGCTAACGGCTGCGCCGCTGCCCACCAAGTAAAACGGGGCGCATGCGCGCCCCGTTTCGAAGGTGGTCAGGCAACTACTGCGACAGGACCCACTTGGCCAGCGAGGCCGCTTCCTGCTCATTGACCTGCGGGTTGGCGGGCATCGGTACCTGGCCCCAGACGCCAACGCCGCCTTCGCGGATCTTCTTGGCGAGCTTGGTGGCGGCGTCCTTGTCGCCCTTGTACTTGGCGGCGACATCCTTGTACGAAGGGCCGACCAGTTTCTTGTCAGTCGCGTGGCAGGCCAGGCAGTTCTTCTGCTTGGCGAGCTCCGCCTGGGCGAACACCGGGCCGCTGGCAACGGCCAGGCCGAGGGCGGCAAGTAAAAAAGCGTGTTTCATGGACTCTCCGTATCTGTCTGGGGAAGGGGCGAAATATCCGGCTTCTGGTCTGAAAGCCCGAAGATTCTAACGGCTTGCCCGCTTTTGCGTTGACCGCCGACCTGCAATCCGGAGGCGCGGGCGGCTATAGTCGACGCATCGTTCTGCGGGAGACTCCGCATGTGGCTGCTGTGGGTCGGCGTAGCGCTCATCATTCTGAAGCTGCTGGAGATCAGCGTCTTCGCCACCCTGTCGTGGTGGTGGGTGACCGTGCCGTTCGTCCTGGCGCTTATCTGGTTCGAAGTCTTCGAGCAACGGCTGGGACTCGACAAGAAGAAGGCCTTCGACGAGATGGAGGCCTACAAGAAGAAGCGCATCAAGGACGCGCTGGAAGCGAACAAGAGCCGGCGCGGAAGGTAGGCGCTCCTCGTGTACGCGATCGGCTGCGCCGATCGCACGTGCACTCGTCACGGTACGGCTTGCGCTTTGCTTCAGCCGCTCAAGACTGACTTGTCGGCTGCGCTCCGGAGCGGCCGCGCGCTCCGCCGAAGTACAACCGCATGCACTCCACCCCGCGACACACCTCGCAGTGCCAGAATTTCCTTTCCCTCCTCGCCAGGCGAGGAGGGTGCAGGGAGGAGTGCCAACCCCCTTCCGCTGGGCGGAAGGGCAGGGTAGGTGCCGTGCAGTTGCGTGTCGGCGGAGCGCGCGGCCGCTCCGGAGCGCAGCCGACTGATCAGTCTTGAGCGGTTCGCTCGCAGAGCGAACCGTGACCGGTCCGAGCGCACGTGCGACGCGCGTAGCGCGTCGCGTACGCGAGGACCGCTACTAAAACAGTTTTTCGTCCGTGATCGCGCCCTTGCTCGCGGTCGAGGCGAGCTTGGCGAACTTGGCCAGCACGCCCTTCGTGTAACGCGGCGCGGGTTGCTTCCAGGCGGCGCGGCGACGCGCGATCTCGTCGTCGGCGACGTTCAACTGCAGCAACAGCTTGCGCGCGTCGATCGTGACCGAATCGCCTTCCTGGATCAGCGCGATCGTCCCGCCGACATAGGCCTCGGGCGCCACGTGACCCACGACCATGCCCCAGGTACCGCCGGAAAAACGTCCGTCGGTGATCAGGCCGACGCTCTCGCCCAGGCCCTTGCCGATCAGTGCCGAGGTCGGCGACAGCATCTCGCGCATGCCGGGCCCGCCCTTGGGGCCTTCATAGCGGATCACCAGCACGTCGCCCGGCCGGATGCGGTCGGCCAGGATCGCGTCCATCGCGGCGTCCTCGGAGTCGAACACGCGCGCCGGGCCGGTGATGGCCGGATTCTTGAGTCCGGTGATCTTGGCCACACAGCCTTCCGGCGACAGGTTGCCCTTGAGGATGGCGAGGTGTCCCTGCGCATAGAGCGGCTTGGCGAACGGGCGGATCACGTCCTGGGAGGCCGCAGGCTCCGCCGGCACGTCGGCCAGCATCTCGGCCATCGTCTTGCCCGTGATGGTCATGCAGTCGCCATGCAGCAGGCCATTGGCGAGCAGGATCTTCAGCACCTGCGGCACGCCGCCGGCCCGGTGCAGATCGGTCGCCACGTATTTGCCCGAGGGCTTCAGGTCGCACAGCACCGGGACCTTGAGGCGAATGCGCTCGAAGTCGTCGATGGTCCACGCGATGCCGGCGGAATGCGCGATCGCCAGGTAATGCAGGACCGCGTTGGTGCTGCCGCCGACGGCCATGATCAGGCTGACGGCGTTCTCGATCGACTTGCGCGTGATGATGTCGCTCGGCCGCAGGTTCTTCTTCACCGCGTCGACCAGCACGCGGGCCGCTTCGCGCGTACTCGCGACCTTGTCGTCGTCCGGGTTCGCCTCCGTCGATGAGTACAGCAGGCTCATGCCCAGCGCCTCGAACGAGGAACTCATCGTATTCGCCGTGTACATGCCGCCGCACGAGCCGGATCCCGGGATGCAGCGCCGCTCGATCTCCTTGAAGTCGGTTTCGTTCAGGCGCCCCGCCGTGAACTCGCCGACCGCCTCGAACGCCGAGACGATCGTCAGGTCCTTGCCCTTGTAGCTTCCGGGCTTCACGGTGCCGCCGTAGACGTAGATCGCCGGCACGTTGCAGCGCGCGATGCCCATCATGCCGCCGGGCATGTTCTTGTCGCAGCCGCCGATAACGATGACGCCGTCCATCCACTGGCCGTTGACACAGGTCTCGATGCAGTCCGCGATGACTTCACGCGACACCAGCGAGTACTTCATCCCCTCGGTGCCCATGCCAATGCCGTCAGAGATCGTCGGCGTGCCGAAGACCTGCGAATTGGACTTGCACGCGGCGATCTCTTCAATCGCCGCGTCCGCGAGTTTCTGCAGGCCTGAGTTGCAGGGCGTGATCGTCGAATGGCCGTTGGCTACGCCGATCATCGGCTTGTCGAAGTCCTCGTCCTTGTAGCCCATCGCGTAGTACATCGCGCGATTGGCGGAACGGGCGACACCCTGGGTGACGTGCTTCGATCGTTCGTTGTGCGGCATGGTGGGGCTTTGCAGGAGTGTGAGAGGCTTCGGGCAATAATAGGCCAACGCCCGGCGCAACCTGCCGCAGGAATCCATCCGTGCCCTACGTCCACAACCTGAGCCCCGTCGCGTTCGAGATCGGACCGCTCACCATCCGCTGGTACGGCCTGATGTACCTGATCGGGTTCGCGCTCTTCCTCGTGCTCGGCAAGCTGCGCGCGCGCGAGACCTGGCGCGGCATGAGTTCGCAGGACGTCGACGACCTGCTGTTCTACGGCATGATCGGCGTCATCGTCGGCGGCCGGCTCGGCCACGTCATCTTCTACGGGCCGCTGTCGTACTACCTCTCCCATCCGCTCGAGATCTTCGCCGTGTGGAAGGGAGGCATGGCCTCGCACGGCGGCATCCTCGGCGTGATCACCGCGATGTGGTGGTTCGCACGAACGCGCGGCAAGTCCTTTCTGACGGTCGCGGACTTCCTCGTGCCGCTGGTGCCGCTCGGGCTCGCGGCCGGTCGCATCGGCAACTTCATCAACGGCGAGCTGTGGGGGCGTGTCGCGGATCCGGCGTTGCCGTGGGCCATGGTTTTCCCGCAGGCTGACCGGCTGCCGCGTCACCCGTCGCAGCTGTACCAGTTCGCACTCGAAGGCCTGCTGCTCTTTGCGATCCTCTGGATCTACTCGCGTCGCCCGCGGCCCCTCGGGACAGTCGGTTTCCTGTTCCTCATCGGCTACGGCGTGCTCCGCATCATCGGAGAGGTGTTCCGCGAACCCGAGGCGCTCTACGGCGCCATGCCTTTGGGGCTCTCGGCCGGGCAATGGCTGTCGGTGCCGATGGTGCTGATCGGCATTGCCGGCTTTGTGGTGTTGCGGCAGCGCGGAATCCCGCCGCCACCGCCTGCAAAACGATAGAGTTACGTTCCCGCTTGCGGGACGTGCATCCACCGCATGCGCCGACAGAGCGCAGCGCCATCCACTGCCAAGGAGACTCCATTGCAACTTCGTGCCCTGTTAATCGCCGCGCTTGCGACCGGCCTGATGACCGCAACGCCGGCCCAGGCCCAGGCCTGGCCGAACAAGCCGATCACGCTGATCGTTCCGTTCCCGCCGGGCGGGGGGACCGATGCCTTCGCGCGACCGCTGTCGGCGCAACTGTCGAAGCAGCTCGGCCGGCAGGTGATCATCGATAACCGCGGCGGGGCGGGCGGCACGGTCGGAGCGTCGATCGCAGCGAAGGCGGCGCCGGACGGCTACACCTTCTTTGTCGGTGCCGTGCACCATGCGATCGCACCGAGCTTTTATCCGAAGCTCGACTACAACATCGAGACGGACCTGGTTCCGCTGACGGTGATCGCCAATCCGCCGCAGATCGTCGTGATCAATCCAGGCCGGGTGAAGGCGGACGACTTCAAGGCGTTCATGACTCTGCTGCGCGCCAGCCCCGGCAAGCTCAATTACGCCTCGGCCGGCAACGGCACGTCGCACCACCTCGCGGGCGAGCTGTTCAAGCAGCAGAGCAACACCTTCATCGTGCACATCCCGTACCGGGGTGCCGGTCCCGCCCTGCAGGACCTGATCGCAGGCAATGTCGACATGATGTTCGATGGTCTCGGCTCGTCGGCGCAGCACATCCGTGCCGGCCGGATCAAGGCGCTTGCAGTCGCCGCACCGAAGCGCTCGCCGGCGTTCCCGAATGTGCCGACGACGGCCGAAGTCGGCATGCCTGATTACGTGGTTTCGACCTGGTATGGCATCTGGGGCGTGAAGGGCACGCCGCAGCCGATTCTCGATCGCATGCATGCCGAAGTGGTCAAGGCGGTCGGCTCGCCCGAACTCAAGGACGTATGGGCCGGCAACGGCTCCGACACGGCGACGATGTCACAGCAGGAATTCGCGAAGTTCCTGAACAGCGAGATCAAGCGCTGGGCAGCCGTCACCAAGAGTTCCGGGGCCAAACTCGACTGATCGGAACGGCTGTGGATTCAGGGTCGGTACACGTCACGGCGACAGGTGGCATCGCCACGGTCACGCTCGATTCGCCCGGCAAGCTCAATGCGATCAGCGAATCGATGTGGCAGGCGCTTGCGCGCACGTTCGCCGCGTTCGCCGAAGCGCCGGAGCTGCGCGTGGTCGTCGTGCGGGGCGCAGGGCACAACTTCGCGGCCGGTGCCGACATCGACGAGTTCGAACGCGTCCGCGGCGATGCGGCCAGTGGCCGCCGCTATCACCTGGAGACCATCGCCAACGCGCTCACGGCGATCGAGGCGTGTCCGGTACCGGTGGTGGCGGCGATCGAGGGCGTCTGTGTCGGTGGCGGGCTCGAGGTGGCCGTCGCGTGCGATCTGCGCATCGCGGCCGATACGGCGCGCATCGGCGCACCGGTGGGCCGGATCGGCTTTCCGTTCGCACTGCCCGAGCTCGTGCCGCTGCTGCGCCTGGTGGGTCCGGGCGTCGCGGCAGAACTGCTGCTGGAAGGCCGGCTGTTCGATGCGCATGAAGCGGCGGCGCGCGGTCTGGTTACGCGGTCCGTAGCGGCCGAGCGCTTCGAGCAGGAAGTGCACGACTGCCTGGCGCGCGTGGCCGCCGGGTCGCCGCGGGCGGCCCGTGACAACAAGACCCACATCCGGCGCCTGGCGGCCAACGGTGGCCGCTACACCGAACAGGAACTCGACGCCAGCTTTGCCTTTCTCGAGTCGGAGGACTATCGGGAAGGAGTCGCCGCGTTCGTGGGCAAGCGACCACCGCGGTTCACGGGTCGCTAGCGCGGGTACGCTCTGCCCCCGGTATCTCGGACCGACAAGTTCCCGCAGCACATGAACACCATGGACAACGCCAACTTCTACGCGCTGGTCGAGCGTCGATTCCCGGCCGATCTCGACTCTTCCTGCATCGAGACGGCCGATGGCCTGATCTACAGCTGGCGCGACCTGCATCACGCCAGCGGGCGCATCGCCAACTGGCTGGCCGCGCTGCGCCTGCCGGCGGGCGCGCGCGTCGCGGTGCAGGTGGAGAAGTCTCCCGAGTGCCTGCTGCTGTATCTGGCGACGCTGCGGGCCGGGCTGGTCTACCTGCCGCTAAACACGGCCTATCAGCAGTCGGAGATCGAGTACTTCCTGTCGGATGCGCAGCCCGACGTCGTCGTCTGTACTCCGGCCCGTCGGGCCGAGATCGAGCCGCTCGCCAGGAGGGCGAAGTGCCGCCATCTGCATACCCTCGGCGATGCGCGCGACGGCACGCTGCTGCAGGCCGCCGCGCCTCATGCCGACGCCTTTGCGACACGGCAATGCGCGCCGGACGATCTGGCCGCGATTCTCTACACGTCAGGCACGACCGGCCGCAGCAAGGGCGCGATGCTGTCGCATCGGAATCTGGCTGCCAACGCGCTGACGCTGGACGAGTTCTGGGGCTTCGCGGCCGAGCGCGCGGCGGGGCGGCAGGACGTCCTGCTGCATGCACTGCCGCTCTTTCATGTGCACGGCCTCTTCGTGGCGTCGCATGCGGCGCTGCTGGCGGGCGCCAGGACGCTGCTGCTGCCGAAGTTCGACGCCGCACAGGTGCTGGAGCGGCTGCCCCGTTCCACGGTCTTCATGGGCGTGCCGACGTACTACACGCGGCTGCTCGCCGAGCCTACCTTCGACCGGGCGCGTTGCGCGAACATGCGACTGTTCATCTCGGGCTCGGCGCCGTTGCTCGCCGAGACCCACCGCGAGTTCGAGCAGCGCACCGGCCATCGCATCCTCGAGCGCTATGGCATGTCCGAGACGGTGATGCTGGTGTCCAACCCCTACCTGGCTGCCCAGGGTGCGCGCATTGCCGGCACCGTGGGACTGCCGCTGCCCGGCGTGGACGTGCGGGTCGTGCGCGATGACGGGATGGCGTGCGCGGTCGGTGAGGTGGGCAATGTCCAGGTGCGTGGTCCGAACGTCTTCGCGGGCTACTGGCGCATGCCGGAGAAGACCGCCGAGGAGTTCACTGCCGACGGCTGGTTCAAGACCGGCGACGTCGGCCACTTCGGCGGAAAGGACGTACCCGACGGCTATCTGACGCTCGTGGGTCGCTCCAAGGACCTGATCATTTCCGGCGGCTACAACGTCTACCCGAAGGAGATCGAGGGCTACATCGACGAGATGCCCAACGTCGTCGAGTCCGCGGTCATCGGGCTGCCGCACCCCGATTTCGGCGAAGCCGTCGCCGCGGTCGTGGTGCCGCGTCGGGCCGGTGCGATCGACGCCACCGACATCGTTGACAGGCTCAAGGGCAAGATCGCGAACTACAAGGTACCCAAGCGGGTGTTCGTGGTCGAGGATCTGCCGCGCAACACGATGGGCAAGGTGCAGAAGAACGTACTGCGCGAGCGCTACAAGTCCACCTTCACGCCGCAAAGGCGAACTGCGGCCTGAGTTCGGCCTTGCGCCCGGATTCGCGCCGGGGCATTGCCAGCACGGCCTCGACGAAGCCGGTCTTGCCATTGGTATAGGCATCGCGCTCGAAGCGGAAGCGCGCCGCGAGTCGACGCTTCAGTTCGGCGTAGCGCGCCGCCAGCCAGCTATCGGCGCGCAGGCTGTCGCGGAATTTCAGATAGCGATTCCAGTAAAGACCGTTCAGTTCGACGACATGCACGTGATGTGTGCGCACGCCGCGCACGACGCGCTTGAAGAAGCGGCGATCCGGCAGCACGCGCTCGTATTCGGGGATGTATTCGTAGCCGTAGATGCAGAGCCGTTCGTAATGCCGCTCGAACTCGGTGAGGGAGCGGACGCCGACCAGCATGTCGATGACCGGCTTGGCCGCCAGTCCCGGCACCGAGGTGCTGCCGATATGCTCGATTGCGGGGGCGAGGTCGGCGAGTGCAATGTGGATCAGCTGGGACTCGACGCGGAAGCGAGCGGGCCAGGCGGGGTCGTAGGGGGTCACGATGATCTGGTCGGTCATGCTGGTCTCCTTGCAGGGCTGCGGGGCTCCAGTGGGCCCGCGCCGGTTTGTGTGGTCACTGTAGGCGGGTGCGGCGGCGGCAGCAGCGGCGTCTTCTGCGGCGGAAATGCCGCAGATTCGACAACGGCCGGCCGCGCGCAGATCAGCGCGCCGGGCTGGCGCCTCCCAGGGCGCGTTCGAGCGAGGCCAGCACGATTTCCTCGGGCAGCGGCGTCTCGATCAGGGTGATGAAGGCAGCGCCGGCGACTGCGCCGACCAGCAGCAACAGGCCGAGAGGCAGGCGCTCGCGGCGGCGTGGCGCCGGGCGGGGCTTGCGGACCACGGGGGGAGTGGGCAGTGCGGTCGGGTCGTGCATGACGGCCTCCGTATGCGGGGCGTTTCAGCCCGGTCAGCACACGGTAGGCGACGGTCGCTTGCGGCGCAGCCGAGGCTGCTGCCTGTGGAATGATGAAAATTCACGGGCCGGCAACCGGCCCCGCGATCACCAGCGCGCCGGCGGCTTGCGGTGGATCGTGATCGTGCGGTTCTCGATGGTGACGTAGCCGCCGATCGTCAGGTCCTTGAAGATCCGGCTGATCATGTCGCGCGATGCCCCGACACGGTCGGCGATGTCCTGCTGCGTCATCCTCTCCGGCACCACGAGCTTGCCGCCATCTTCCTTGGCAAGCGACAGCAGCAGGCGTGCGACGCGTCCGTAGACATCCATCAAGGCGAGGTTCTTGACGTTGTCGGTGGCAATGCGGGCGCGATCGATCAGAGTTGCAATCAGCGCCATCGCGATATCCGGGTTGGCGCTGATCGCGCTGCGAAGCTCATCGCGGGTGACGACGGAACACGTCGTCGGTTCGAGCGTCATCACTGAGGCCGAGCGGGGCCGGCCATCGAGCGCCATTTCGCCGACGTAGTCGCCCGGGCCGTAAATGTCGAGGATCATCTCCCGCCCATCATCGTCCGACACGTAGACCTTCACCCGCCCGGTCAGGATCACGTACAGGCTGTCGCCCCGGTCCCCCTCGTTGATGATGACCGCATTCTTGGGAAAGGCGCGCACCTGCCCGCGGGTCGCGAGCTCGCGCACCATCGGATCGCCGATTTCGCTGATCGCCTGTTCACTCGCCGTCATAAGTGCTCCGCCTGCGCCATTGCGCGCATCATTATGCGGCGCGCCGAAGGCGACGGGAAGGCGGCTGCCGCCGCCCAGGCACGACCTTCCGGCCGAGGGTCAGAGGGCGGCGAAGCCCTTGTAGGCCATGTAACCCGCCAGCACGAAGAGCAGACTGGCGAAGATCCGCTTCAACGGCTTGGTGTCCAGCGAATGCGCCACCTTCGCGCCGAGCGGGGCGGTCAGCATGCTCGCGGCGGCGATCGTTGCGAGCGCTGGCAGGTAGACAAATCCGAAGGTTCCCTGCGGGAGTCCGGGCGCGCCCTGACCGGCCAGGATGTAGCCGATCGTGCCGGCGGCGGCGATCGGGAACCCCAGCGCGGCCGACGTAGCTACGGCGTTGTGGATCTTGACGTTGCTCCAGACCATGAATGGCACCGAAATGAACCCGCCGCCGGCGCCGACCAGGCTCGATATGAAACCGATACCGGAGCCGACGCCGAACATCCCGGCGCCCTTCGGCAGCTCGCGCGATGGCTTGGGCTTGCGGTCGAGCAGCATCTGGAAGGCCGAGAACCCTACAAAGACCGCGAACACCATCGAGAGCCAGAAGGTCGGCAGGCGACCGGCGATCTGGGCGCCGATCAGGGATCCGATCAGGATTCCGGGCGCCAGGATCTTGACGACCGGCCACAGTACGGCGCCGCGCCCGTGGTGGGCCCGCACCGAGGACAGCGACGTGAACAGGATCGTCGCCAGCGACGTGGCGATCGCCATGTGCACGATGTGCTCGAGCGGATACTGCCGCCACGTGAAGAGCAGCGTCAGGAAGGGCACCAGCAGCATCCCGCCGCCGATGCCCAGCAGGCCCGCAGCGAATCCGGTTGCCGTGCCGAGGGCGAGCAGGGCGATGATCAGGCCGATGTCCATCAGCGCCGCTCCTTCAACACGGTTTCCCGGATGAAATTCCACTCGTCTGCCGACACCGGTGTGATCGACAGGCGGTTTCCGCGGCGCAGGACCGCCATGTCGGCGAGTTGCGGATACGACCGCAGCTCGCCGATCGGGATCAGGCGTGTCTTGCGGCGGGCCTTGATGTCGACCAGCAACCAGCGCGGCGCCTCGCGCTTCGAGGCTGCGTCGTAGTACTTGCTGCGACGGTCGAACTGCGTGGGATCGGGGTAGGGCGTGCTTGCAACTTCGGCGAGGCCGGCGATGCCCGGCTCTGCGCAGCTCGAGTGGTAGAAGAGCACCCCGTCGCCTGGCTTCATCTGGTCGCGCATGAAGTTGCGGGCCTGGTAGTTGCGGACGCCGGTCCATGGGACCGTGTGCTTCGGCGCTGCCAGCGCGTCGTCGATCGAGCACTCCTCGGGCTCGGACTTCATCAACCAGTAGTTCATGTGGCGATGGCGCGCGAATCGGCCGCGGTCTGCGTCCGGTATCGAAGTGGGGAAGGCACCCGCTGTCCGCCGCTGTCACGTTTCATTGTTGCTGTCGCCGGGCGGGGATCAACGCAGTCGCTGACTGCGAGCCACCGTACCGGCGGCGCCTTGCAGACGCCTCCGGCGTTGACTGCACTGGCGCCGGTAGTGATGGCGCCAGCATGAATTGATTCCCCGCCTGTGCCGCCCGGCCTGATGTCCTGAACCATCGGTTCAGGGTGGTCGCTCGCCGCGTCGTTTAGGTTCAGCAAACGCGTGCCGATCGCACCACGACGCGAGCCCAGCAACCTAGCGCAAAGCGCATAGGTTCAAGGAACTAAAAGACCTTTGCGCGAACACCGCAGGGAAAACCTTGCATGGCCGCCACCGATCTTTCCAGCGTTGGCCACTTCAAATTTCATTCTAGCCCTTCACGCACCGCGCAAGCGAGCCTCGATGTCAGAACAGCTTCTCTTGCGGCAGCAGCGCCTCGTCACAGGTGTGCAGCAGGTCACGCACGCGCCGCCGCAATTCGCCGACGTCGACCCCATCCGCACTCCTGGCTGAAAACAGTTCGTGCGCGATCTGCAGCGCGGCCATCACCGCGACGCGGTCTGCGCCCATCACTTTGCCGGCGGAGCGTATCGCCTGCATCTTGCCATCCACATAGGATGCGCAACTGAGCAAGGCATCCTTTTCTTCCGGCGTGCAGGCAAGCCGGTATTCCCGCTCCAGTATCGTGACCGTCAGGTGTTCCATGGGGCTTCCGTGACGCTCGATGCCGCCGGCAGTCGATCCATCAACTGGTCGATGCGTCGTCCGGCTTCATCGATTCTTGTCCGCATTGAATCCAGTTCTGCGCCCGACGTTGTCAGCTGGGCGCGCAATTGCTGGTTTTCTGCCCGCAGAGACTGCACCAGCCGAGCCAGTTCGGCGAGCTTCGTGGCGAGCAGATCGAAGTCCTCTGTCATCTGATGATCGTATCACCGCGCGCGGCGTGTGATCCGCCGGAGTGCGGTGCTGCGGCTGGGGAATCCGTTGCTAGACTTGCGCCTGTTGATGGTGCCGACGGCAGCAATGCCTTCGGTGAAACGGGAAACAGGAGGCGGGCGTATCGACGTCCGACTCAACCTGTGCTGCCCCCGCAACGGTAAGCAGGCGCGTACTGCGCACGCTTCGCATTTGCCACTGCATCGGCGCTGACCGATGTGGGAAGGCGCGGAGCCCGGCCTGCAGCCCGGAGACCGGCCATCGACAGGAGGACGAGCCGCGGGGTGCCGGCCAGCCGGGCCGCGCGCTGCGTGCCTTGCTCACCACACTCTCGATCGTTCGCGTTCGCACGCATTCCGGCGGAGGGCCGGGGATCGGGAGTGAAAAATGCCGCGTTTACTGCCTCACAGAAGGAGGTCTGCGCTCCTGTGCTGTGCCGGCTGCATCGTTCCGGCGATCGTCTTTGCGCAGGACGCTTCCGAGTTGCCCCGCACCGTCGTGACGCCGTCGCGCACCGCGCAACCCATCGCCGACGCGCTGCCCGCCACGTCGATCATCACGCGTGAGGAAATCGACCGCTGGCAGTCAGCGGACCTGGTCTCGATCCTGAGCCGGGAAACGGGCGTGCAGTTTGCGCTGCCCGGCGGGCGCGGTGCGGCGGCGTCCCTGTTTCTGCGCGGTGCGAGTTCGTCGCAGGTCCTGGTCCTGGTCGACGGCGTCCGGCTGAACGCCGGCGCGAGTGGAGGCGCGGCGCTGGGTGGCATCGCCCTCGATGCCATCGACCGCATCGAGATCGTGCGCGGCAACCTGTCGAGCGTGTATGGCTCCTCGGCCGTTGGCGGCGTGGTGCAGATCTTCACGCGCAACGGTGCCGCGCCCGGCCTCACGCTGAGCGCCGAGGCGGGACAGGGACGCACACTTGATGGCCACGCGAGCGGCGGTGTCGATGCCGGACCGGTCCGGCTGGGCGGAGCGCTCGGAAGTGGAACGACCCGGGCGTTCTCGGCCATTGACGCCGACCGCGTGGTGCCGGGTCCGTTTGCACCGGGTGCCAATGCCGACCTCGACGGCAACCAGTATCTGTCTGCCTCGCTGGGGGCGACCTACCGCAGCGGCGAGACGCTCGTCTGCCGCCAACGCCTGGTTCAACCGCAGCACAACGGACTTCGACAGCACGGCAGACGGGCCGACCGCGACGCATGAGGAGGAGTCACGGCTCGGTGCGCTGAGCGTCCTGGCGCGCACGGCGATCACCGACAAATGGGCATCGCAGCTGACGCTTGGCGCGAGCCGTGATCGCAGCACGAACACCGCCAGCGATCCGGCGTCGTTCAACAACGGCGAGTTCACATCGGACAACACCGCGCTCACATGGAGCAACGACTTTCGCCTGGATGATTCGATCATGGCGCAGGCCGGTGCCGAGTACCTGCGGCAAAGCGGCGAGTCGACCTCGTACGACACTACCGCGTCGGGCGGCACGCAGCGTTATCAGCGCGCGGTGGGCAGTGGCTGGGTCGGCGTGACCGGCGATCATGGGCCGCACCAGCTGCAGGCCAATGTTCGCTACGACCAGTACTCCGACACTGGAAACGCGACCAGTGGACTGCTTGCCTATGGCTACCGGCTCGACCAGGCGTGGCGTCTCACGGCGCAGCTTTCCAACGCGTTCCGGGCGCCGAGCTTCAACGATCTGTACTTTCCGTATTTCGGCAATCCCGATCTCGAGCCCGAGCGCTCCGTGAGCGGCGAGCTCGGCCTGCGGTACGTCGGGTCCGCTGCGTCGTTGCGCGCCGCGCTGTTCCGGACCGACACCCGCGACCTGATCGCCTACGATCCAGCGACGATGCGGGCCGGCAACATCGACGAAGCGCGCGTCACCGGTTTCGAACTCGGCGGCGACTGGCGCAGTGGCCCTTGGCGCATCGGCGCCAACGCGACCCTCCTGCGGGCCGTGAATGAAACCACGGGCGAACGCCTGCTGCGGCGCGCCCCATGGCTCGTCAACCTTGCGCTGGACTACGACCCCGGGCCGTGGAGCACCGGGCTCGAGGTGGCCGTCGTGGGACCGCGCGACGATCTCGACATCAACACCTTTGAGCGCGTGCAACTGGCGAGCTACACGCTGGTACGGCTGGTCGGCGCCTGGCGTCTGTCCGGCAACCTCACGCTGCGGGCCCGCGTCGAGAATCTCTTCGACACCGACTACGAGTCGGTCAGTGGCTACAACACGCCGCCTCGCACGGCCATCGTCGGGATCAACCTGCGCTATTGATGCCACGCGTCTCCTCCACATTGACGCTGTGCGCGCTGCTGGGCGCCACGGTGCTCAGCCTGGCGTTTGCGCTGGGCGCCGGCAGTGTCGCGATTCCGCTGCCGGACATCTGGGACTCGCTCCGGGGAGGCTCGGGTCCAGGAGCGGACATCGTGCTCGGCCTGCGCGTGCCGCGCGCGCTTGCCGGGTTTGCGGTGGGCGCCGCACTTGCGCTTTCCGGTGCGCTGCTGCAGGCGCTGCTGCGCAATCCCCTGGCCGATCCCTACGTGCTCGGCATCTCCGGCGGCGCGGCGGTGGCGGCACTGCTCGCGCTCGCGCTCGGGCTGCCCGCCATCGCGGTTCAAGGGGCGGCCATCGGCGGTGCGTTGGTGACGCTGATGCTGCTGTTCCTGCTGGCTCGAAGGGCGCTCTACTCGACGTCGGCCGCGCTGGGCGAACAGGCCACCGGCGCGGTGCTGCTCACCGGAGTCATGCTGGCGTCGTTCGCGGCGGCGCTGATGAGCCTCGTTCTCGCGCTGGCGCCCGATGGCCGGCTGCGCACGATGGTCTTCTGGTTGCTGGGAGACCTCGCGGGCGCGACGCACGTTTTGCCGGCCATAGTCACGCTCGCGCTGGTCGGACTGATGCTCGTGCTGGCGCGGGCCGATGCGCGCGCACTCAACCTGATGATGCGTGGTGACCTGCAGGCGTACACGCAGGGCGTGCGAGTGGTGGCCATTCGGCGCCGGCTGATCCTCATCGCGGCCGTGGCAACCGCCAGCGCGGTGACGCTCGGAGGGGCGGTCGGCTTCGTCGGCTTCGTCGCCCCCCACCTGGTGCGGATGGTGGCGGGCAACGACCAGCGGGTGGTGCTTCCGGCCGCGATGCTGCTCGGCGGCGCGCTGGTGGTCGTCGCCGACACCATCGCGCGCACGGCGTTCGCTCCGCTTCAGCTTCCGGTGGGCGTATTGACGGCCTTGATCGGTGTGCCGGTCTTCCTCTGGTTCCTCGGGCGCCGCTGATGGAAGACATTGCCCTGCTGACGGTGCATCGCCTGTCGCTGCGGACGCCGCAGCGAAGCCTCGTCGACGCACTCGACCTCACGGTTCGGCGCGGAGAGCGCTGGGTCGTCCTGGGACCCAATGGCGCTGGCAAGTCGACACTGCTGGCCAGCATTGCCGGAGCACGGAAGGGCGACGGCGGCGAGATCCTCATCGGCCGAACGCCGGTGCAGGATCTGCGCGCCGATGAACTGGCACGCGATCGCGCTCTTCTGACCGATCGCTGGACCGACCCGTTCGCAAGCTCCGTACTCGACACCGTGCTGACGGCACGCTTTGTCTTCCGCGACGAGGGCCGCGGCGATGCCGTGGCGCGCCTGTGGCTCGATCGTCTCGACTGTGCCCATCTCGCCGATCGCGATGTGCGCCTGTTGTCACGGGGCGAGCGTCAACGCGTGGCCATAGCGACCGCGCTGGCGCAGGACACGCCGCTGGTCCTGCTGGATGAACCGACCGCACATCAGGACCCGCGACACCAGGCGATGGTCGTGCGCGTGCTCGCTGCG
Organism: uncultured beta proteobacterium; assembly: GCA_963780715.1. Lineage (GTDB taxonomy): Bacteria > Pseudomonadota > Gammaproteobacteria > Burkholderiales > Burkholderiaceae_F > JALORV01. The sequence goes on along the minus strand of CAWADK010000002.1, from coordinate 96,422 downwards.
TTGCCGGAGCGCGGCCTGGTCGTCACGCTGCACGACCTGAACGCCGCGGCGCGCCTGGCGACCCACGCGCTGCTGCTGTGGGGCGACGGCCGGACCCTGTCGGGCCTTGCGACGGAAGTCCTGACGCCGCCCACGCTGACGGATCTCTTCGCCACCCCGGTTTCCCGCGTCGAGGTGGACGGCGAGCCGGTCTTCCACGTCCATCGCGGTGCCGCCAGCGAGGCACCCTCCGCCCGCGTTTGATTCGGCTCTAAACTTCCCGCATGCCTATTGTTCTGATTGCGAATCCCAAGGGCGGTGTCGGCAAGAGCACGGTAGCGACGAACCTGGCCGGCTATTTCGCACGGCGCGGGCTTTCCACGATGCTGGGTGACCTGGACCGGCAGCAGTCGGCGCTCGCCTGGCTCCGGATACGGCCGCCGACGTTGCCGCCTGATCGCGTCCTGGGACCGCACCGACGAAAAGATCGCGCGCCCGCCCAAGGGCGTGACACATGTCGTGCTCGACTCGCCGGCCGGCATCCACGGTCACATGCTGAAGGATGCGCTGAAAGTTGCCGATCGACTGATCATCCCGCTGCAACCGTCGCTCTTCGACATCTACGCGACCCAGGCCTTCCTCGGTCGCCTCGCCGAACGCGGACTGATGAAGGAAGAAGGTCGTGTCGGTGTGCTTGGAATGCGGGTCGACGCGCGCACGAGAGCGGCCGAGCAACTGCAGCGCTTTGTCGAGGATCTCGGGCTGCCGGTGCTCGGGTTCCTGCGCGACACGCAGAACTACGTGCAACTGGCCGCGCACGGACTCACGCTGTGGGACGTCGCGCCGAGCCGGGTGGCCAAGGATGTCGAGCAGTGGCAGTCGCTGCTCGATTGGGTCGAGCGCTAGCCGCTACTTCGCCTTGACCGTGAACTGGTGCGTCGCGATGGTCGAGGACTTGTTCTCACCCTTGGCGTAGAGCGGCACCAGGATGGACACCCGATCGGTCGCCGGGACCTTGAATTCCAGTTCACCGACAAAGGTTCCGCTGCCGCCTTCCACGGGAGTCAGCTTGTCGACGATCAGCGTGCCCTTGGCGTCCTGGGCAACGATGCCGATCAGCCCGCCCTGTGCCGGCACCGTGTACGAGGCGCTGAGCGCGATCTTGACGGTGTCCCCGGCCTTCAGCGCGTCGACTTCCGGCTTGATCGAGATGATCTTGACCGCGCGGTCCGTGGCGGGCGCCGGCGCGGCTTTGTCGGCCGAGGGTTGCGCCGGCGGCGGTGGGGCGGCGTCCTTCTTGCCGCAGCCGGCGACGGCGAACAATGCGGATACGGCGACTGCGGTGGCGATCCGCCGCAACTTCGGAGAGCTAGGTTCGATCATGATCAGCCTCGACAGGACTCAAGAATTCAATTTACTTGATCGTCACTGCCCGGGTACGTTCAATTGCCGCGCAGAGCAGGGCGATTTCGTCGGCCAGGCGCGGTCCGTGCCGGTTGATGCGGTCGGCATCCAGGGTTACGAACTGCCGGTGGCGCGTCGCAGCCAGCGTTGGAAACCGCTGCCACGTCGCCAGCGCCTGACTCGCACTCCCGCCCGGCTCGGCAGTCACGATGAGCTGGGGATCGGCCGCCAGCACGGCTTCGACCGACACCTGCGGCGCGACCGGCATCAGGTCTTCAAAGACATTGCGTCCACCGCAGAGTCGAATCGCTTCGCTGATCACATGGCGGCCTGACAGCGTCATCAGGGGGCTGGCCCAGACCTGGTAGAAGACACGCACCGTCGGGCGGGCAGCGTACTGGCGGCGCAGCGACTCGACCTTGGCACTGAACTTTGCCCCGGCAGGCGCGCCATTTTGCCCCGTCAGCACGCCGAGCCGCTCCAGCGAGCGCGCGACATCGGCAAGTGCGCGCGGTTCGCTGATGAAGACCGGAACGCCCAGTTGCGCGATGGAGGCGATCGTCGCGGTAGGAAAGCCGCTGCCCCAGATGACGATCAGGTCGGCGTGCAAAGCCGCAATGCGCTCCAGATCGAGGCTGTGCGCGCGCCCCACGCGCGGAATCGCTGCGGCCGCAGGCGGGTAATCGGCGTATTCGGTTGTGCCGACGATGCGATCGCCGGCGCCGATCGCAAACAACTGCTCGGTGATGTGCGGTGCCAGGCTGATGATGCGCGTGGCCGGCCGGACGAGCGTCACCGTTGCACCGGCGTCGTCGACCACCGTGACGGCCGATTGCGCGCCGTCGACCGGCACAAACGCCAGCACGGCGGCGAAAATGGCGATCAGCGCGGCCCGGTTCAGCCTCACGGCCTGGCAGTGGTCGCCGCGGGCGCAGGCTCGGTAATGAAGCCGATCTTGGTCAGCCCGGCCTGCTGGGCGGCTGCAAGGACGAATGCAATGCGCTCGTAGCGCGTCGCCTTGTCGGCACGCAGGTGCACCTCGGGTGGCGTCGTCTCGGCCCCTGCCTTCGCAAGCCGCGCGCGGAGCGCGTCGTCTGCAATCGGCTCGGCTTCCCAGAAGATCTGCCCGTTGCCGTCGATCGACAGCTTGATGGTCGATGCCTCGGCGGGTGCGGCCGGCGCCGCATCGTTCGGCAGGTCGAGCCGGATTCCGTAGGTGAGCAACGGCGCGGTGATAATGAAGATGACCAGCAGCACCAGCATCACGTCGACCAGCGGCGTGACGTTGATCTCGGACATGCGCGGTGGCGAGGTGCCGTGCCGCTCGAAACCACCAAACGGCATCAGGAGTCGCCCGCCACGCGCGAGCCGGTGGTCAGGGTCGCATGCAGATCGTGGGCAAAGCCGTCGAGCTGCCCGAGCACCATCCTATTGGAGCGCGTGAAGGCATTGAAGGCCAGCACGGCCGGTATCGCGACCGCCAGACCGAAGGCCGTCATGATCAGCGCCTCACCGACGGGGCCCGCCACCTTGTCGATCGCGATCTGGGCGTTCGACGCGATGTTGAGCAACGCGTGATAGATGCCCCAGACCGTGCCGAAGAGTCCGATGAAGGGAGCGGTGCTGCCCACCGACGCGAGGATCGTGAGCCCCGAGTCGAGCCGGTCCGCCGCCGCGTTGATGCGTTGTCGCAGAGCGCGGGTGATCAGCTCCGAGCGGTCGATCTGCGAAGCGAGGCTGTTCTCCGCCGCCGGGTGACTGGCGGCGCTCGCGGCGCCGACGGCCAGCGGCACGAAGATGCCGTCGACATCGATCGGCTTGAGCTTCGCGATTGCCACGTCGATCGACGGTGCCTCCCAGAACTGGTCGATTTCTCTCGACGCACGCCGCATGCGCCACCAGCCCCAGGCCTTCCAGACGATGAGGAACCAGCTCACGATCGACATTGCGCACAGCAGGTAGGCCGTGAGGCGTATGACCGCATCGGCCTGCTGCCAGAAGTGACCGAGTCCGAGCGAGCCGGCGTCCATCAGGCCAGGCCCAGCACGTCGAACATGTCGTACAGCCCCGTGGCCTTGTCGCCGAGGAAGCGGGCCGCGCGCAGGCTGCCGGTGGCGTACGACTGGCGGCTCCCGGCGCGATGCGTGATCTCGACTCGCTCGCCGGCGCCGGCAAACATAACCGTGTGGTCGCCGACGATGTCGCCGCCGCGGATCGTCGCGAAACCGATCGAGCCGGGACGGCGCTCGCCAGTGTGGCCTTCGCGCGCGTAGACCGCCAGTTCAGACAGTGTGCGGCCGAGGGTCGCGGCCACGACCTCGCCCATTTTCAGCGCCGTGCCCGAAGGCGCATCGACCTTGTGGCGGTGATGTGCCTCGATGATCTCGATGTCGTAGCTGTCGCCGAGCATGCGGGCGGCGAGTTCGATCAGCTTGAAGGTCGCATTGACGCCGACGCTCATGTTCGGCGCGAAGACGATGGCGATGCGCTTCGACGCGGCTTCGATGGCGCGCTTGCCGGCCGCGTCGAAACCCGTCGTGCCAATGACCATCTTCACGCCGTGCGAGACGCAGGCATCGAGGTGACGCCGTGTCGCCTCGGGGCGGGTGAAGTCGATCAGCACGTCGGCGCCTGCGAGTGCGGCAAGCTCGCTGCTGACGCGGACACCGGTCGTCTTTCCCATCGCTTCGCCGCAGTCACGTCCGAGCACGGGGCTGTCGGTGCGATCGAGCGCGGCGGCCAGCGCGAGGTCGGGTTGGCCGAGCGTGGCCTCGATCAGCATCTGGCCCATGCGGCCGGAGGCACCGGCGATCGCAATCTTCATCGGCATCGTCAGCCGTCCGGAAAGTGCCGGCTCAGTTCGAGCTGGAGCCCGGCGCCGGAGTCGAGACGTCCGGCATCGGGATCTCCGGCTGGCGGTTCACGCGCGCAACGCGCTTGATGTTCGGGCCCAGGATCAACGCGTCGACGTCGTCTTCGCCCGGCATCGGGTCGTTCTCGAAACGATCGAGCCTGCTGTCCTTGAAGAACAGCGTCAGCCTCCGGTTCTGGACCTGGCCGCGGCGCGGATTCAGGTAGTAGACGTAGTCGATGCGGTCCTTGCGAAACTCGCTCACCAGAAGCGGCGTGCCGAGCATGAACCGGACCTGGTCGCGCGTCATACCGATCCGCAACTGGTCCACCATCTCCTGCGTGATGATGTTGCCCTGGTGGACGTCCGGCCGGTACGGGCCCAGGAAGGTGGGGGCCCAGGAAGCGGCCGACGCGATGCCCGACCCGACGCTCGCGCTGACGCTATACAGCGACTCGCAACCCGCCAGGAGCAAGGTCGTGGCACAGGCGGCCACGCAGCGTGCAAACATCGGTCAGTCTGCCAACGTGAGGGAAGGAACTCGGAAGCCGTATGATACCCACGAGTGTTTCCTCCGACTTTTGCGTCCCAGCGCGGCACACGCCCCATGCCGAACCGCCCCTCCAGTAATTCGAGCGACCTTAAAAGTATTGGCCTCAAGGCCACGGTGCCGCGCTTGAAAGTGCTCGAGATCTTCCAGCGCAACACTGCGGAACGTGGCATCCGGCATATGAGTGCCGAGGACGTCTACAAGGCGCTGATCGCCGAGCACATCGATGTCGGCCTGGCGACGGTCTACCGCGTCCTGACGCAGTTCGAGCAGGCGGGGCTGCTGGCGCGGAATCACTTCGAGGCCGGTCGCGCGATGTTCGAGCTGAACGAGGGCGCGCACCATGACCACCTCGTCTGCCTGACCTGCGGTCACGTCGAGGAGTTCGTGGACGCGGACATCGAGGCCCGACAACACAGGGTCGCGGCCGAACGGGGTTTCAGGTTGCAGGACCACGCGCTCGCGCTTTACGGCGAGTGCACGAAGACCGACTGCGAGTTCCGCCGCAAGGAGTAGGGCCTGCTACGCGGCCAGGGCCAGCCGGCCGCGGGCCCCGTTCAGAGGTCGATCCGCTGCTGCGTGGTCGGGTCGAACCAGTGCACCGTTTCCGCGCTGAATCCGAGTTGTGCCACGGAGCCGGGGGCTGGACTCGAGTGTGGGCCGGTGCGCACGATCAGTCCCGTGCCCGCGAACTTGCCGTGAATCAGGTGCTCGGCACCGAGGACTTCCACGGTCTCCACCTGCACCGCGAAATTGCTGCCGCCAAGATGAAGGTCCTCCGGCCGCACCCCGAGGACCAATTCCCGGCCGCCCAGTCGGTTGACCGATTCCGGCAACTCGATGCGTGTGCCGTCCGCGGCGACAAACGCCTGGCCGTCCGGCGAAACGCGGCCCGGGAACAGGTTCATCGGCGGTGAGCCGATGAAACTCGCCACGAACGTCGTGGCCGGGCGCGAGTAGACCTCGTCGGGCGTCCCGACCTGCTCGGCGCGTCCCGCGTTCATGACGATCATCCGTTGCGCCAACGTCATTGCCTCGACCTGGTCGTGTGTCACGTACAGGCTCGTCGTGCGCAGCCGGCGATGCAGCTTCTGGATTTCGAGGCGCGTCTGCACTCGCAGCTTGGCGTCGAGGTTCGACAGCGGTTCGTCGAACAGAAACGCCGCCGGCTCGCGCACGATTGCGCGTCCCATGGCCACGCGCTGGCGCTGCCCTCCGGAGAGTTGCCGCGGTTTGCGCGCCAGGAAGCCTTCCAGTTCGAGGATCGCCGCCGCCTCGTTGACCCGCCGGTCGATCTCGGCCTTGGGCAGCTTGCGGATCTTCAGCCCGTACGCCATGTTGTCGTACACGCTCATGTGCGGATACAGCGCATAGTTCTGGAACACCATCGCGCAGTCGCGGTCCTTGGGTTCCAGGTCGTTGACGACGCGTCCGCCGATGCTGATCGTGCCGACGGTGATCTCCTCCAGCCCGGCAACCATGCGCAGCAGCGTCGACTTGCCGCAGCCGGAGGGTCCGACCAGAACGACGAACTCGCCGTCGGCGACCTCGAGCGTGATGCCGTGCACCACCTGGTTGGTGCCGTAGCTCTTGCGCACGTCGTTGAACTCGATCTTCGCCATTGGCTCTTTCTGCTACTTCTCGGTTTCCACCAGGCCCTTGATGAACCAGCGCTGCATCAGCAGCACGACGATCGCCGGCGGAATCATCGCGAGGATCGCGGTGGCCATCACCAGGTTCCATTCGTTGGCGGCGTCACCGCCGCCGATCATGCGCTTGATGCCGATGACGATGGGATACATGTCCTCGCTGGTCGTGATCAGCAGCGGCCAGAGGTACTGGTTCCAGCCGTAGATGAACTGGATGACGAACATGGCGGCGATGTTCGTAACCGACAGCGGAACCAGGATCGTGACGAAGAAGCGCATCGGCCCGGCGCCGTCGATGCGTGCCGCTTCGGCCAGTTCATCCGGGACGGTCAGAAAGAATTGCCGGAACAGGAAGGTCGCGGTGGCCGACGCGATCAGCGGCATGATGAGCCCGGGGAAGGTATTCAGCAGGCCGAGATCGGACATCACTTCGTAGGTCGGCGTGATGCGCACTTCCACCGGCAGCATCAGCGTGATGAAGATCATCCAGAAGAAGAAGTACCGCAGCGGAAAGCGGAAGTAGACGATCGCGAAGGCTGACAGCAGGGAGATGATGATCTTGCCGACCGCGATCCCGACCGCCATCGTCAGGCTGACGAACATCATGCGGCCGACCGGAGCGCGCGAACCGACGTCACCGCCCTCGAACAGCACCTTGCGGTAGTTTTCGATCAGCAGGTCGCCCGGGATCAGCGACATCGGCGCTGCCTCGACCGCCTCGGCGGTCTGCGTCGAGGCGACGAACGCGATGTAGACCGGGAACGCGACCAGCAGTATCCCGGCGATGACGACCGCATAGGACAGCACATCGAGCCAGCGCCGCTTCTCGACCATCAGGCACCGCCCCGCCCGACAGGCCCCGCGCTCCACGGCGGGGAGCAGCGAACGAAAAGTGCGTGGTGGCTCATCAGTAATTCACCTTCCGCTCGATGAAGCGAAACTGGGCGACGGTCAGCGTGATGACGATCGCCATCAGCACGACCGACTGCGCGGCCGAGCCACCGAAGTCAAGCGCCTTGAAGCCGTCGTGATAGAGCTTGTAGACGAGGATCGTCGTCTCCTGGCCCGGGCCGCCCTGGGTGACGGCGTCGACGATCGCGAAGGTGTCGAAGAAGGCATAGACGATGTTCACGACCAGCAGAAAGAAGGTGGTCGGCGACAGCAGCGGAAACACGATGGTCCAGAAGCGCCGGCCGGGGCCTGCGCCGTCGATCGCGGCCGCTTCGATCAGTGATTTCGGGATCGCCTGCAGCCCGGCCAGGAAGAAGACGAAGTTGTAGCTGATCTGCTTCCAGACGGCGGCCATCACCAGCAGCAGCAGCGCCTGGCGCCCGTTCAACAGGAAGTCCCAGTGCACGCCGGCGTTGTTGAGCCAGTGCGCGACGACGCCCAGCGTCGGATTGAACATGAAGAGCCACAACACGCCGGCGATGGCGGGTGCCACCGCATACGGCCAGATCAGCAGCGTCTTGAAGGTCGTGGCTCCGCGCAGCAGGCGGTCGGCGAATACCGCCAGAACCAGGGAGATCGCAAGGCCGAAGCCGGCAACCAGTACCGAGAAGACCGCGGTGACCCGAAACGAAGCCAGGTAGCCGGGGTCGTTGAAGAGCGTGCGGAAGTTCTCCAGGCCGACGAACTCGACGTTGGACCCGAACGCGTCCTGCATCAGAACGCTCTGGTACAGCGCCTGACCCGCCGGCCAGAAGAAAAAGATGATCGTGATCGCGAGTTGCGGCGCGACCAGCGCATACGGCAGCCAGCGGCTGCGGAAGAAGGCGCGTTTTTCCAACGGCGCTGGACGCGGACGCGTTGGGCCGGCCGCGACGGCGGCCGGCCGGGGCGCTGTTACTTGCTGGTCTTCTCGAAGCGCTCGAGCTGCTCGTTACCCCGCTTGATGGCATCGGCCAGAGCCTGCTGCACGGTCTTCTTGCCTGACCAGATGTTCTCCATCTCCTCATCGTTGATCGTGCGGATCTGCACGAAGTTGCCGAGGCGGATGCCGCGCGACTTGTCGGTCGTCTTGACGATCATCTGCTGCACCGACACATCGGTGCCAGGGTTCTTGTCATAGAAGCCGGACTTCTTCGTCAGTTCGTACGCCGCCATGGTGATCGGCAGGTAACCGGTCTCCTGGTGACTCTTGGCCTGGATCTCGGGCTTCGACAGGTAGTTGAAGAAATCCGCCACGCACTTGTACTCGTTCGGCTTCTTGCCCGACATGACCCACAGGCTGGCGCCGCCGATGACCGTGTTCTGCGGGGCGCCTGCGACGTCGGGGTAGTACGGCAGCGTCGAGATGCCGAACTCGAACTTGGCGTTCTTCTTGATGTTGCCGTAGGCCGACGACGATGCCGTGCTCATGATGCATTCGCCGGAATAGAACGGCGCGTCGCCCGCGTTGCCGCGGCCCTTGTAGACGAACAGGCCCTGCTTGGCCATGTTCGAGAGGTTCTCGATATGGCGCAGGTGCAGCGGCGTGTCGAAGGCCAGCCGTGCCGAAGGCCCACCGAAGCCGTTGTTCTTGCTCGCAAACTCGGTGTTGTGCCAGGTCGAGAAGCTCTCGAGCTGGGTCCAGCTCTGCCAGCTGGTGGTGAACGGGCACTTCTCGCCGCTGGCCTTGAGCTTGGCGGCAGCGAGCGCGACCTCGGGCCAGGTCTTCGGCGGCTTGTTCGGATCGAGGCCCGCCTTCCTGAAGGCGTCCTTGTTGTAATAGAACACCGTCGTCGAACTGTTCAACGGGTAGGACATCATCTGCCCGTTCGGCGCGGTGTAGTAACCCGTCACAGCCGGCACGTACACCTTCGGGTCGAACTTGTAGCCAGCCTTGCCCATCACTTCGCCGACCGGAACGATCGCGCCCTTGGACCCCATCATCGTCGCGGTGCCGACCTCGAACACCTGCAGGATGTGGGGCGCATTTCCGGCGCGGTACGCGGCGATCGCCGCGGTCATCGAGACGTCGTATGCGCCCTTGTAGGTCGGCGTCACCTTGCACTGCTGCTGGCTGGCATTGAAGCCACTCGCCAGGCCGTTGACCCAGTCCCCGAGTGCGCCGGGCATCGAGTGCCACCACTGCACTTCGGTCTGCGCCAGTGCGCCCGTCGCGCCCAGCGCGAGCATGACGGCGGTTGCACTTTTCGCGAAAGTCTTGCGGAACATGGGTCTCCTCCGGGTGGTCCGAATTCTGATGGAATGGCGTGACGCGGCTGTTACGATAGCCCGCCTCTGGTTCCCGGGCAAAGTGCCTGCGTGCCCATGATCTCCGCCGGTCGCCTGCCCCTCTACGCCAGCCTGGTCCGGCTCGACAAGCCGATCGGGACGCTGCTCCTCCTTTGGCCCACGCTGACCGCGCTCTGGATCGCCTCGGCGGGCGTGCCAAGTGCTCTGCTGCTGGCGGTTTTCGTGCTCGGGACCTTCCTGATGCGTTCGGCCGGCTGCGCGATCAACGACGCGGCGGACTACCGCTACGACGGCTACGTGAAACGCACCGCGAACCGGGTCGTAGCGCGCGGCGATGTCAGCCCGCTCGAAGCCGTGGCGGTGGCGGCGGCACTGTGCGCGATGGCAGCGCTGCTGCTGCTCTTCCTCAACGAGGCGGCGATGCGGCTGGCGCTGGTCGCCGCCGCCGTGGCCGGTACCTATCCGCTGGCCAAGCGCTTCTTCCCGATTCCGCAGCTCTATCTCGGAGTTGCGTTCTCGTTCGGCATCCCGATGGCTTTTGCCGCAGTGCGGGGTGACGTGCCGCCGCTCGGCTGGCTGCTGTTCGGCGCGAACATGTTCTGGGTGGTCGCTTACGACACCGAGTATGCGATGGTCGATCGCGAGGACGACGTTCGGCTCGGCATACGGTCGTCGGCAATCTTCTTCGGCCGCTGGGACGTGGCGGCGGTGATGGCCTGTTACGGGGCTTTCTTTTCGCTGATGCTGCTGGTCGGCCACGGCATTCACGCCGGCTGGCCTTACTACGCCGGCTGGGCGGTCGGGGTGGCCTGCGCGATCTATCACCACACGCTGATCCGCACCCGCTCGCGCGAAGGCTGCTTCGCGGCGTTCCGGCACAACAGCTGGGTCGGACTGGCGATGTTTGCCGGCACCGTGATCGACCTGCTTCGATGAGCCGCGGGCTCAAGCGCCGCGTGCGCCGACGCGATCCGCAGTCACGCGACTACCGCCGCGTCGGCTGAGGCAGCTCGCTGCCGGCGTCGAGCTCGTCGCCGAGTTCAGTTGCGCGTGCACTCGCCGCGTGGGCGCCCGCCACAATGGCCTGCCGGACTGCCGCGGCGTCGAACTGCGCCAGGGCGGCAGCGGTCGTGCCGCCTTTCGACGTGACGCGCTCGCGCAGCGTCGCGATCGCCTCCGGCGACTGGCTGGCAAGCTGGGCCGCCCCCACGAACGTCTGCACGGAAAGCTGCCGCGCCTGTTGCGGAGTGAATCCGAGCCTGAGCGCGGCCTCCTGCAGCGCCTCGATGAAATAGAACACGTAGGCCGGTCCGCTGCCCGAGATGGCGGTGACCGGGTCGAGCATCGACTCGTCGTCGAGCCACAGCACCTCGCCGACCGATCTCAGGATCAGGTCTGCCGCAGCATGCTGCTCGACCGTGACCCCGGGCCGTGCGATCGCGGCGGTGATGCCGGCGCGGATCAGCGCCGGCGTGTTTGGCATGGCGCGGACGATGCGCTCATGCCCCAGCCAGCGCGCCAGCGTCGTCGCTCGCACCCCGGCCGCTATGGAAACGACCAGCGCCGGGCCGAGCCAGTCGCGCACCGCCGCGACGGCTTCCGCCATCTGCTGCGGCTTGACGGCGAGGACGACCACGGCGGCGTCGTACAGCCATTCGCCGGGCGTCTCGTGCGCGGTGACGCCGAAGTCGCGCGCAAGCTCGGTGCGCTTGTCGGCATCCGGTTCCAGCACCCGCACTGACTCAGTCTGCAGGCCACTCGCACCCATCCCGCCGAGCATCGCCCGGGCCATGTTGCCGCCACCGATGAACGCGACGTTCATGTTGCCCCCGCTTCCCTTCGGAGCGGCCGTGCGGCGCTCATGCTGCCGTTCTTTCACGTTCGCCAAAAATTGCGGTGCCGACGCGCACCATCGTCGACCCGGCCGCCACCGCCGCCTCGAGATCCGCGGTCATGCCCAGCGAAAGCGTGTCGCACAGCGGGTGCTGCTGTCTGAGCGCATCGAACAGATGCCTCATCTCGCGCAGCGACTGTGCCGGCGGCTCGCCCCCGGCAGCCGGCTCGGGGATTGCCATCAACCCCCGCAGCGCGAGGTTGGGCAGTGCCGCCACCGCGGACGCAAGTGCCGGTATGTCGTCCGGTGCGACGCCGCTTTTGGTCGCCTCGCCGCTGATGTTGACCTGCAGCAGCACGTTCAACGGCCCGCGCCCCGCGGGGCGCTGCTGTGACAGCCGCTGCGCGACTTTCAGGCGATCGACCGACTGCACCCACTCGAAATGCTCCGCGATGTCGCGCGTCTTGTTGCTCTGGATCGGCCCGATGAAGTGCCAGTGCAGTGCCAGGTGCGGTGCCAGCTCCCGCACACGCGCGATCTTGGCGACGGCCTCCTGCACGTAGTTCTCGCCGAAGTCGACCTGCCCGCCGGCGGCCGCGGCGATCACCGCTTCGGCGGGGAAGGTCTTGCTGACCGCGACCAGCGCGATGCCCTGCGGCGGGCGTCCGGCGGCTCGCGCAGCTTGGGTAATGCGCTCGTTAACCGCCCGCAAATTGGCTTGCACGGCCTCTTGCAAACTGGACATAATGGACTTCAAAGCTGCTAGAGACTTATTTTCACAGGCTTTTTTGTTGTTCCGCCAGCGCTGGCCCAGCCTACGCTAGCCTCTTTGAAGCCCGTGCCCACTTCGGGCCCTCGCCGACGTACGCCCAGGAGCACACGCGTTCCGCCATGGATATCTCAGAACTGCTCGCATTTTCCGTCAAGAATAAGGCCTCGGACCTGCACCTCTCTGCCGGTCTGCCGCCAATGATCCGGGTGCACGGCGACGTGCGGCGCATCAACCTGCCGCCGCTGGAGCACAAGGACGTGCACGGCATGATCTACGACATCATGAACGACGCACAGCGCAAGCAGTACGACGAGAACCTGGAAACCGACTTCTCGTTCGACCTGCCGGGCCTGGCGCGTTTCCGGGTCAATGCCTTCAACCAGGACCGTGGTGCGGCCGCGGTACTGCGGACGATTCCTTCGCGCGTGCTGTCGCTGGAAGAACTGCAGTGCCCGCGGCAGTTTGCGGACTTTTCGCTGAAGCCGCGCGGACTGGTGCTGGTGACCGGTCCGACCGGCTCCGGCAAGTCGACGACGCTGGCGGCGATGGTCGACCATGTCAACAACAACCTGTACGGCCACATCCTGACGATCGAGGACCCGATCGAGTTCGTGCACGAGAGCCGCAAGTCGGTCATCAACCAGCGCGAGGTCGGGCCGCACACGCTGTCGTTTTCGAATGCCCTGCGCTCGGCGTTGCGCGAGGACCCGGACGTGGTGCTGGTCGGCGAGCTGCGCGACCTCGAGACGATCCGCCTGGCGCTGACGGCCGCCGAGACGGGCCACCTGGTGTTCGGCACGCTGCACACCTCATCGGCCGCCAAGACGATCGACCGCGTGGTCGACGTGTTCCCCGCGGCGGAAAAGGAAATGGTGCGCGCGATGCTGTCGGAGTCGGTGGTCGCGGTGATCTCGCAGACGCTGCTGAAGGTCAAGGACGGCAATGGCCGCGTGGCGGCGCACGAGATCATGGTCGGCACGCCGGCCATCCGCAACCTGATCCGCGAGAACAAGGTGGCGCAGATGTACTCGATGATCCAGACCGGCCAGCAGTTCGGCATGCAGACGCTCGACCAGACGCTGCTCGAACTGGTTCGCCGCAACGTGGTGTCGATCGCCGAAGCGCGTCAGTACGCGAAGACTCCCGAGTCCTTCGTGGGTTAGCGCGCAAAAGTGCAAACCTACTTTTGCGCGGTCGAACGGAAAAAATCGCTGGCGGAGCCAGACGATTTTTTTCATCACAAAGGCAGTAAAGGGCGGTAAACCATGGAACGCGACCAGGCCACACGATTTGTCCACGACTTGCTGCGGCTTCTGCACAGCAAGAAGGGCTCCGACCTCTTCCTAACCGCCGACTTTCCGCCCGCCTTCAAGATCGACGGGCGCGTACTGCCGGTGTCGAACCAGCCGCTGACGTCGCAGCACACGGGCGAGCTGGTGCGCGCAATCATGAACGACCGCCAGGCGGCGGAGTTCGAGAAGACCAAGGAGTGCAACTTCGCGATCAACCCGACCGGCATCGGGCGCTTCCGCGTCTCCGCCTTCGTGCAGCAGGGCAAGGTCGGCATCGTCTTCCGGACGATCGCGGACCACATTCCGACCACCGACGAACTCAACCTGCCGCACCTGATCAACGACCTGGCGATGGCCAAGCGCGGCATCATCATCGTGGTCGGTGCAACGGGCTCCGGCAAGTCGACATCGCTCGCGGCGATGGTCGGCTACCGCAACGAGAATTCCAACGGCCACATCATCACGATCGAAGACCCGATCGAGTATGTTCACCCGCACAAGAACTGCATCATCACGCAGCGCGAAGTCGGCGTGGACTGCGAAAGCTGGCAGATCGCGCTGAAGAACACGCTGCGCCAGGCGCCTGACGTCATCCTGATCGGCGAGGTGCGCGAGCGCGAGACGATGGAACACGCGATCGCGTTCGCCGAAACCGGTCACCTGGTGATGTGCACGCTGCACGCCAATTCGACCAACCAGGCGCTCGACCGCATCATCAACTTCTTCCCCGAAGAGAAGCGCCAGCAGCTGCTGATGGATCTCTCGCTTAACCTGCGCGCGATGATGTCGCAGCGCCTGATCCCGTTCAAGGACCGCAAGGGCCGCATCCCGGCGGTCGAGATCATGATCAACAACCCGCTGATTGCCGACCTCGTGTTCAAGGGCGAGGTGCACGAGATCAAGGAAGTGATGAAGCGGGCGCGCGAGCAGGGCATGCAGACCTTCGACCAGTCGCTGTTCGACCTGCACGAGCGCGAGCAGATCTCCTACGAAGACGCACTGCGCAATGCGGACTCCGTGAACGACCTGCGGCTGCAGATCAAGCTCAACAGCAAGCTCTCAGGCGGGGTGGCCGGAATCCATAAGGGTATCGAGCACCTCGGGCTGGCCGGTTAGGTCCGGTCGCGAGCTCATGCAACGGGGCGCGCGGCGTCCCGTTTTCATTGGGCGCAGAGCCCGCCGCTACACTGCCTGCATTCCGTTTCGGAGAGCCGGCCATGACCACTGTCTACGACTTCAGCGCCACCACCATCGATGGCAAGCCGCGCAAGCTTGCTGACTACAAGGGCAAGGTGCTGCTGGTCGTCAACACCGCCAGCAAGTGCGGCTTCACGCCGCAGTACAAGGGTCTCGAGGCCCTGTACAAGAAGTACAAGGACAAGGGCCTCGTTGTGCTCGGCTTCCCGAGCAACCAGTTCGGTGCGCAGGAGCCCGGCCCCGAAAGCGAGATCGCCGAGTTCTGCGAGATGAATTTCGGCGTCACCTTTCCGCTCTTCTCGAAGATCGACGTCAACGGCGACGCCGCGCATCCGCTCTTCAAGTACCTGACGAGCACCAAGAAAGGCCTGCTGGGCAGCGAGGCGATCAAGTGGAACTTCACCAAGTTCCTGGTGGGCAAGGACGGCAGCGTCATCGAGCGCTACGCGCCGACGACGAAGCCGGAGGATCTGGAAGCCGACATCAGGAAAGCACTGGCCGACTGAATTCGCGTCGGTTGTGATTGCTGGAACCCGGTCGCCGTGCTCTGTCCTCCGCTAACGGTGATGGATAAGGTCAGGGTCGGGTTTAATACGTCCGTTTCCGAACCGCTCGGTCGCGTTCGGAGGATTCGGCGCTGGCACAGTGCCGCGAAGTCCTGTCACAAGCTGTCGCGCGAATTGCGGAGAGGCCATACTGGTACCGCTCAAGCGAACCCTGGTGCCACTCCGTACACCTGTTGCACGGATGCCGGCTATCGCAGGTGAGGTTTCCGTAACAAACGCATAGTCCGGCCCGGTGCGTTGTCCGCGTGTTGGGCCTGACGAAGAGTATGCGGCGGCTGTGGCATCAGCGTGTCGATAACCGGAGGCAACGACCGTATAGTCGCCGGTGGCAATCCCGTTCATCGTCCCCGCGCGCTGGATCGCGGAACCGGCCACATCTGAGTGACGGTCTTTGGGAGCCGCGAATCGTGACTTCTCGAGCATTGCATCGGTAAGGTAGTTCGCCTTGGCGCGACGCCGTGCACCCATGTTGTGGTCAGCACGTGCCGCGTAAACGTGAATCAACCCGGCGGTGCTTGGTGCTCCCGGGGCAAACTCGATAGTCCACACGCCATGTTGTCCGCGCCGCTGGGGGTCCTTGTACTCAGTCGGGTGCACCACAACCAGTGCCATGGTCGAAGAGCCGACCGTCTTCAACTTTGCGTACCACTTCAATTCGGTCCAGGGTTTGTTCGGATCGATTTGCACGCTCGTCCCGCTCGGCGGAGTAAGTCGGAGAAATGCTTGGGATGGCGAGACGCCACTTGGCCACCATACCTCGAAGAACGCCGGGGTATGGCCATCCGGCGGTACGACCCAATTCAGTTTGCCACCCTCCGCGTAGCGAACCTGTGCATGCGCTCGCGATCCGTACGAATTGCCCGCCGGCAGTGCAACGATGAGGCAGCGGCCTTCGTCGAATTGTTCATTCACCAGTTCATCGATGGCACGCTCCAGGACGGAGCTGCCGTCGTGGGGTCCGGTCTGAGGACCCCAGCTCAAATTGACGGCAATGCAGCCAGTGCCGGGTCCGGCGCACTCAATTATGTAGTGCAGTCCATCCAGGGCGTACCGTGCCAGCCATCGGCCAGAAGGGTCAGCAATAGCCTTCTGGGGGAACTGAATGAACACGACGTCTGCATCATTGATCAAGTCTCCGGGTTCCCGCTTGCCGCACAGAAGATCCATGACGTGCGGCCCGTGTGCGGCGCTTCGTCGCAGGCCCTGCAGCCCGGCCCGCGCGTAGGCTGGCGCCTGTCCGTCGACCTCTTCGACAAGTATGTCATTGAGGTCGGCGACAGACCACTGGCCGCCGTAGCCGAAGTTGCAGAGCGAAGTCGGGCCCGACGAAGGGTCGAGCGGAAAACCGGCAGCGTGCTTGTCCTGGTTCCAAAGCCACAGCACGCGGGTGTCGTTGGCGGAAAACTGAAACAAAGTGTTTGCGAATGCACAACCGTCGTCGAGCACACCGACTAGGACTTCCCTGTCGGACTGGACGTGTCGTCGTGCCTCACTCGGAAGGGTGCCGTCACCAGAGACTGGTAGCGCCAGTTCAAGCTGCTCGATCAGGTCGCCTGCTGTCGAGACGAATTCGACGATGAGGTCGACGGGGACAGAAATCGCCCAGACTCGGCGCGGTTTGGCTTTGTCGCCACCTCCATAAACGGACGGCACTTCGAGTTCGAACCTTCTTGCAATCTCGAGCCCTCTCCGTGCGGCCTCCAGGGAGCGCCACTCGATCAGGATTCCAATCTGACCATCGGCCTGGAAGAATCGAAACTCCGTTGCCAGCGCCCAATCGAGATAGGCGTCGTGCCGACCTTGAGGTACTTCTCGCAAATTTCGCTTCACGGCAGATCCCATTCTTCTCGCGCCAGCGCTGCCAGCTTCTCCAGAATGTCAGACTTCGTGACAGGCAACGGCGTCGTACCCGTTGTGCAGCCGTGAGGCTTTTCTGGTCCTTCGCCCATGTAGTCATTCGCCGGGTCGTCTCCGTTGCCGACGGGTACGAATGTTCTATCGAAACACTTAGGATTGACGGTGCCATCCTTTACTGAACTGGCACAAAGGACGAACTCACCCAGCGAGTATCCCAGCGCTTGTCCTGCGGCCGCGTCGATCGGGAAGTGCACCCCGGCGACGGTGCGGTTGACACTGATGCGCCTGGCCTGCCGATAGAGCTGCGTGTATACCTTTGATCCGCTCTTGATCTTCAGTAGCCCGCATAGCGCAACCATCGTTGCGAAGGCCTGTGCAGCATGTCCCATTGGGTAGCTGCTATGACCCGGGGTCGTGATGATGGGCTGAACCTGCGGTGACAAGTCCACGGGTCGATAGCACGCGAACGCATGCTTGATTCGCGACTCCACCGCAATCGCGAACTGGATGACGATGGTCAGCCACTCCATGGTCCAGCGTTTCCGGCTCACGTTCAGGCCCGTGACCGACGCGATGAATGCGAACTGGTTGTCGATCTGCGCGAGGATTTCGAGCGCACGCTCATCGCGTAACTCGGCCCAACTTTGCACGAACGGCAGTTGCTTCTCGAAGAATGTGATGCCCGGTCTTGTTATCTTGACGAGGTTCTGCGGGCCGCTTCGATTCAGTACAGCAAAGGTATCTGGCGCAATGGCTTGGTAGTCAATGAGCCGAGTAAGTTCAGTAACGCCCAGATTGATCCTCACCCACGGGTCCCAGCGCTTGAGCGCCAGAGCGCTATCGAGAGTAGGCGGCTGGCCTCCGCCCTTGAGGAAACTCTCGTGGTCGTTGCGGTCCATGGTGCCGTCGCGACTGGACCACAGCGCGCTGACAACCATCGGGTTGGCCCACTCGTCCATCAACGTGCCGGACCCGCCCGATCCTCCGGACCCACCGGATCCGCCCGAACCACCGGATCCCCCCGATCCCCCGGATCCGCCCAACGTCGAACCGCCTAGTGCAGAACCTCCCAGTGCCGCCATCTCGTCCTCCGCGCTTGGTAATCGTTGTTCCGGCTATTTACTTTCCGCTTCAACGAATCGTCGGGATACCGGCCTCCCGCATTGCGCTCGCAATCTGCTTTCCAAACGGATATAGCGCTGCCACAGAGTGCGCCTCGTACGCAGCGACGCTGTAGTCCGGGCGCAACCTCGTCAAGTCCGAAGCTACGCGTCGAGCCTGCTCTTCACGGCCCAGGGCGACGTTTGCAGCAATCAGCACCCGCAAAGTCGACAAGTGCTGTCGATTGCGCCGGCGCGAGGCTTCGCACCAGCGAATTGCCTCTTCATAGTGGCCGGCGCTGAATTCGCAAGACCCCATCAGCGACTCGTAGTAGTAACGCAGGGGATCCAGAGGCGAGAGGGACAGTGCCCTTTGCGCGGCTTCCAGGGCTTCACTTGACTCGCCTTTGAAGGCCAGCTGGACTGCGAGAAACAGCCACGCAAATCCTTCACTCGGATTCAAGCTGCATGCCTCGCGAAGTCGAAGGTCTGCAGTATCGAGATCCTTCTTGAGGTGACAGTAGACGAATCCTTCAATGGCGAGCGCCAGCGCGCTGGAAGGCTCGAGATCGAGTGCCCGTCCAGTCCGCTCGAGAGCCAGAGATGCAGCGTGGGGCGTGCTGGCGGCTGCACCTTGAATTGACTGAAGTACGTACCACTTGCCTAACCACGCATAGGGAAGGGCGATGCGCCTGTGGCGTTCCGTCAAAGACTCCAGCAGTCTCCGACTCATCTCGAACTCATCCCGGCTGGCGCGATGCATCATGGCGATACCGCCGAGAAAGAGTTCGTAGCTTTCCAGGGTTGGTAGCGGGCGGACCACCGCCCTCGAAGCGGCAGTCTCAAGAACCTTGCGATGTATCGTGTCGGCAATCTCGTGCACAAGCTGGCTGTCGACCGAAAGCAGATCCCTCCAGTCGCCTCCCGTCCTGCCCGACCAAACGACATGCCCGCTGCTCGTGTCACAGAGCTCGGAAGCGATCGAAAGTTGTCCCCCAACGAGCGTGAAGGTGCCGGACACAACGTAACGGACACCGAGACGCGTCGCGATTTCGCTCAACGGAAGGTTTCTGTCTCTCAGGCACGCGGTGGAGAGTCGGGAAACGACATGGAGACCCGGCGATTGGGAAAGCTGGCCGATGATGCCGTCGGCAATGATGTCTCCCATGCCGCCAGTGGCATCCACCGAGAGCCGGTCGGAGAAAGGAATGACAGCCAGCGGAACGCAAATCTCGGTCGAATAGCTCTCCCGAGGCGGAAGGCTCTCCCGCTGCTGCGCTGGCCCGAGTCGATAGACCCTTACCGTGTGATCAACGTGCTTGAGGTGACATTCGCCCAGGTCTTCGACATCGGCGTCAAGCGAGTCGCTCAGTAGATCGCGGGCATCGACCGTGGCAACGGTTTCTCCCCCCTCGGCAAGGGTCGCGACCCGCGCAGCGAGATTGACTCCGACTCCGAGAATGTCGTGTTTAGCGTCGAAGATCTTGGAAGCATGGATTCCCGCGCGCAGCGCCATTCTGCTGCCGTCAGACAACGGTTCGCAGTGCTGCGACATCCAGTTGTGCATCGAGGCCGCCGCCTGGACCGCCTGCGGCGCCTTTGCAAACTCGACCATCAGCCCGTCCCCGAGGCTCTTCACGAGGCGCCCGGCGGTCCGGGAAGAACCTCATGCTGGACGTGATTCGACAAACGTGCTGCCAGCGCTGACACCGTGTCTCACTCGTCAGTCCCATGAGTCGGACCGACTCGACGAGATCGACGACCAGCACGGCTGCGTGCACGACTCGGCAACTCAAGCCTGAACTGGGGGCAGCAATCTTCCCCGTCATCACATTCGGACTCTCGCCGGTTCGAGTTTCAGCCGAGACGTCGGTCCTCGAGGGCCGATCCCTCGGTCGTGACCGGCAATGTCGCCAGCAGCACGGCATTCCCCCGACGAAGTCAGATCTTCGATTCTCAGTCTCGCTCGGAGCACTGCCGATAGTGGATATTCGCAAACGCCGACTGCATACGCAGCATTGCACCGCCGGCAAATTCACACAAGACGTGTATGGGAACTTCGGTAGACGCGCACTGCCGACTTCAGTCGGAGGCTATGGGTGGTTGCGCGCCGCGCGGCCGGTACCGCCCCCCCACCAGCTCGAACCGGAAGAACCGGCACTCCAGCGCCCCGTTGTAGAGCACCGGCTTGCGGGTTTCTGACAGGCGCATCTGGCGCGGCAGCTGGCGGTCGGAGGTCAGGAACCAGGCGTGCCAGCCGGGGAAGGCTGCTTTCAGCCGGTCGCCGACTTCGCCCATCATCTTTGGCACGGTGGACGAACGCGGGGCGCTCTGTTCGCCGTACGGGGGATTGGAGATGATCATGCCGTGCTCGGCCGGTGCTTCCACGGTGCGGGCGTCGCCCGCTTCCAGCCGCAGACGGCCGTCGCTCAACAGGGCATCGAGACCGGCGAGGCCAGCGTTGGTGCGCGCCTGCTCGACGACGCGCGTCGAGATGTCGGAGCCGACGATCAGCGCTGTCGCGGTGTCGTCGACGGCCGCCATGGCACGGTCCTTCAGGCGACGCCACGCGGCGCGGTCGAAGTTGGCCAGGCGCTCGAATGCAAACGAGCGATTCAGTCCGGGTGCGCGCCGGGTCGCGATCGTGGCCGCTTCGATTGCGATCGTGCCGCTGCCGCAGAAGGGGTCGAGCAGGGGCACCGCCGGTGTCCAGCCGGCGAGCGCGAGCAATCCCGCCGCGAGGTTCTCCTTCAGCGGCGCTTCGCCCTTGTCGGCGCGCCAGCCGCGCTTGAAGAGCGGCTCGCCGGAGAGATCGACATAGAGCGTCACCGTGCGCCCGTCGAGGTAGGCGAACACACGCACGTCCGGGTCCTGCCGGTCGATCGACGGGCGCGCGCCGCTCAGCGTGCGGAGCCGGTCGACGATGCCGTCCTTGATCCGCAGCATCGCGAACTCCAGGCTCTTCAGTGGCGAGCGCGAGGCGGTCACGTCGACGCGCAGCGTCTGCTGCGCCGACATCAGGTCCTGCCAGCGCACTTCCTGCGTGGCGTCGTACAGGTGCTGCTCGTTGGTGTATCCGCGGCGACCGACCTGCCACAGGACGCGGCTGGCGATACGGGAGTGCAGGTTGACGGCGTAACCGAGCTCGCGCGACCCGCTGAAGGCCACGCCACCGCCTTCCTCGCGGACTTCGCGGGCGCCGAGTGCGTCCAGTTCATCGGCCAGCGCCGCTTCGAGCCCGCCGGGGCAAACCGCGAAATAGGGCTGCAGGCGCGAAGTCATGTGCGGCGGAGGTCGGGTCGGCGGGTATGACCCGGCCGCGCGTCAGGCGCGGGCGAGCGCCCGGTCGAGGAAGTCGAGACGATCCTGGCCCCAGAACAGTTCGTCGTTCAGGACGTAGGTGGGTGCGCCGAAGACCCCGCGGGAAATCGCCTCCTGCGAGTGCATGATGTAGAGCGCTGCGACTTCGGCCGAGGCCGCGTGCGTCATCAGCGCCTCGACATCGAGCGAGCGGGCCGCGAGCAATTCGCGCAGCGTGGCCGGCGCGGAAATGTCGCGGTCCTCCGCCCACACGGCGCGCAGGCAGTCGCCGGCAATGTCAAGTGCCGGCTCGACCCCGAGGCGAGCGAGCACCGACAGGATCAACGTGGCTGCGGGCTCCGACGGCACCGGGAAGAACTTCGGTTCCAGATTGAGCGGGATGCCGAGATACTCACGCCAGCGCTTGAGCTCGGTCATCCGGTAGGCGCGGCGTTGGGGCGGTCGGTCCTTCAGTGGCAGGCCTCCGGACACGGGAAACACCTTGCCCAGGTCCATCACGCGCAGGTTGATCTGCGCGCCGTGCTGGCGGCAGATCTGGCGGAACCGGTCGTGCCCCATGTAGGTGAACGGGGACACGGGGTTCATGTAGTAGTCGACGGTGGCAGGCATGGCTCGCTCAGTAGGGCTGGTCGGACACGGGTGCAGCGTTCGCGTTCGACATCAGCGCCGGATTTTCATTGCAACCGCGGAACCGGGCATGCAAACGCGTGTTGCGCTGCCCGCGATGCGCAGGTACAGCATGGCACAGTAGGCGCGCTGGACCACAACGCCAAGCAGCCGAACCGGCCGGGACCTCATCCGCCCGCATTCGGGCCCACTCCGTCGCCATGCCACAACATCTGCCCGGCCCCGATCGCGGGTAAGCCCGGTGCTGGAAAAACATAAGAGGCGGTGATTCGCCCGGCATTGCAAGCCGGTGGCCAGTGCCGCAAGCGGCCCGCGACGCGAGCACAGCGCGGCGATCAGGCGCGTACTTCGCCGTGGCCGAAGACGACATACTTCAGTGATGTCAGGCCTTCGAGCCCGACCGGCCCGCGGGCATGCAGCTTGTCGTTGCTGATGCCGATCTCCGCGCCCAGCCCGTACTCGAAGCCATCGGCGAAGCGGGTCGACGCGTTGACCATGACCGAGGCCGAGTCCACTTCACGCAGGAAGCGCATGGCGGCGCCGTAGTCGTCCGTGACGATCGCATCGGTGTGCTTGCTGCCGTAGCGATTGATGTGCGCGATCGCCGCGTCGAGTCCGGCGACGACGCGGATCGAAAGGATCGGGGCCAGGTACTCGGTGAGCCAGTCGTCCTCGGTGGCTTCGCTGCACTCCAGGCCTGCACTGTGCAGAGCCGCGCGGCTGGCCGCGTCACCTCTCAGCTCGACACCCTTGTCGGCATAGATCCGGCCGAGTTCCGGCAGCACCCGCGACGCGATCGCCTCTGCCACCAGCAGCGTCTCCATCGTGTTGCAGGTGCCGTAGCGCTGCGTCTTGGCGTTGTCGGCGATGCGAACCGCCATCGTCGGGTCGGCCGCAGCGTCGATGTAAACGTGGCAGATACCGTCGAGGTGCTTGATCATCGGCACCTTGCTCTCGAGCATCAGGCGCTCGATCAGGCCCTTGCCGCCGCGCGGGACGATGATGTCGACGTTCTCCGGCATCGTGACCAACAGCCCGACGGCGGCGCGGTCGGTGGTGTCGATCAGCTGCACCGCCGCGGCGGGCAGGCCGGCGGCGGCGAGCGCTTCGCCGATCAGCCGCGCCAGCAGGCGATTGCTCTCGATCGCTTCCGAACCGCCGCGCAGGATCGTCGCGTTGCCGCTCTTGAGGCACAGCGTCGCGGCGTCGACCGTCACGTTGGGCCGACTCTCGTAGATGATGCCGATCACACCCAGCGGCACGCGCATGCGGCCCACATGGATGCCGCTGGGCTGCGGGCGGACGTCGATGATTTCGCCGATCGGATCGGGCAATTGGGCGACCTGCTCCACGCCGGCGGCCATCTGCTCGACCGACTTCGCGCTCATCGTCAGGCGATCGATCATGGCGGCCGCGAGCCCATGGCCGCGGGCTCGCGCGACGTCGCGCCCGTTGGCGGCGAGCAGTTCGTCGAGCCCGGCGCGCAGGCGATGCGCGAGGTCGGTGAGCGCACCGTTGCGCTGGGCCGTGCTGGACACCGCCATCGCTGCCGAGACTTCGCGCGCCGTGCGACCGACCTGCCGCATATAGGCGCCAAGGTCGCCGGCGAACTCGGCTGCCACGCGGTCGCGTGGACCGGGCGAAGTGTCGTTGGGGGCGTTCACGGCCATGGTGGCAGGCGACCGATCAGTGCGCCAGTTCGAGTGCAAGATCGGTCAATTCTAGCCACGGGTCGCTGTCGGCACGCGGGGCGCGCAGCCCCTTGGCAAGGCGGTCGACCGTGGCGGCTCGCGCGACCGCCCGTCCAAGGCGGCCGACATCGATGCGTCCGAGCGCGCGTTCGACCAGCCTTTCGCGTGGCCCCCAGAGGCGGTTCTCGCGGGCGGCCATCGCAAAAGGGCGTCCCGCATCGACCTGTGACTTCACCCGGATCAGCATGCGCAGCTCTTCGGTGATCGCCCACAGCACGAGCGGAATCGCCTCGCCCTCGGCACGCAGGCCGGCCATCGTCTTCTGGACGCGTGGCGCGTCGCCGGCCAGCATGGCCAATGGCAACTGAAAGACGTCGAAGCGCGCCACGTTCAGCACGCTGTCGGCCACCTGCGCCAGCGTCAGCTCACCGGCCGGATAGAGCAGCCCGAGCTTGGCGATCTCCTGGTGGGCTGCCAGCAGGTTGCCTTCCACGCGCTCGGCGATGAACACCAGCGCATCTTCAGCGGCCGACTGCTGCTGGCGGGCGAGTCGCTCGCCGATCCAGCGCGGCAACCGCGCACGGTCCACGGAGTCAAGCTCGAGCAGTATGCCCGCCCGTTCCAGCGCACTCACCCAGCGCGTCTCGCGCGCCCTGCGGTCCAGGCGCGGCAGCGCAATCATCATCAGCGTGTCGTCGGCGAGATTCTGTGCGAGCGCCTCGAGGGCTGCCGCACCGGCGAGGCCGGGCTTGCCGGTCGGCAGGCGCAGATCGACGATGCGGCGCTCGGCAAAGAGCGACAGTCCCTGTGTGGCTTGTGCCAGCCGCGACCAGTCGAAGCGGGCATCGGCCTGCAGCACTTCGCGCTCGCTGTAGCCGACCGTGCGCGCCGTCGCGCGGATCGCATCCTGTGCCTCCTGCGCGAGCAGCGCCTCGTCGCTGGCGACCGTGATGAGCGCTGGCATGCGACGCTCCGCTCGGCACGCGCCAGACTGCAGGCAGTCGGCCGCCTCAGCGCACCTGCGCGGGCTGGCCCGCAGGCCCTCGGCCTTGATCAGCCTGGCGAGCGTGGGGGTCAATTCATGGCGCCGGGCCGCTCCCAAGCCGACTGAGAGCTCCGTCGTGATCCAGCGTACGCAGTGAGCCTGGGATTCACTTCAGCCGGCCTCGGGTCGAACCGCGGCAAGCCGGTTCACCATCTGCCGCACCAGATCGCTCTGCATGTCGCGATAAAGCAGGCTCTCCTCCGATTCCTTGGCGAGCAGGTCGGATTCATTGAAGGTGATGTCCCGCCGCGCGATGAGGTCCGTTGGCCCCAGCAGTTCGCCCGCGTTCTTGTCGGTCACCCGGAAGCGCACGCGCAGGCGCAACTGGTACTCCGTCGCGCGGCCCTGGGCGTTGATCGCCAGCACTTCGCGCTCGCGACTCTCGCTCAGCAGCTCGAAGACGGCCTGCGCTTCGTTGCGGTCGGTGACGACCTGGGCATTGGTCGAGGAGCGCAGCAGCCGCGACATCTCGGCGCCCATCGGGGAGTTGACCGGCAAGGCAAGGTAGATCTTCTCGATGGGAAGCGTCTGCGAGCCGCGCAGCTTGAAACCGCAGGCCGCCAGGACGGGCGCGCCCGCAAGAGCGAGCAGCAGGCGGCGCCGCATCAGACGACCACGTTGACCAGCTTGCCGGGCACGACGATCACGCGCTTCACCGCCTGGCCGGCGACGAACTTCTGCACGTTGGCGTCACTGAGCGCGGCCTGCTCGATCGCGGCCTTGTCGGCCGCGGCGGGCACGCGGATCGATGCCCGCAGCTTCCCGTTGACCTGCACCACGAGTTCGATCTCGTCCGTGACGAGCGCCGCTTCGTCGGCCTGCGGCCAGGGTGCGTCGATGATCTCGCTGCCGAATTGTTCCGCGTAGGCGAGTTCGTTCCACAGCGTGTGCGTGATGTGCGGCGCGACCGGATACAGCGCGCGCAGCAGGATGCCGACGCTCTCTTTCAGCAGGGCGGAGTCCGCCGGTGTGCTGCCGAGCTTCGCGTCCTCGAGCGCGTTGAGCATCTTCATCGCCGCCGAGACGACGGTGTTGTACTGCATGCGCGCGTAGTCGAAGTCGGCCTGCTTCAGGTTCGCGTGGATGTCGCGGCGCAGGCTCTTCTGGGCCGGCGTCAATGCGCCGACATCGAGCCTGGCCGGCGATTTCAGCTCAGCCTGCCGCTCGTTGCAGAAGTTCCAGAGCCGACGCAGGAAGCGGAACGTCCCCTCGGCGCCCGAGTTGCTCCAGGCGGCGCTCTGGTCCAGGCGGACCGGCGAACATGACGAAGGCGCGCGCGGTGTCGGCGCCGAACTTCGCGATGATGTCGCGCGGCTCGACGACATTGTTCTTGCTCTTCGACATCTTCTCGGTGCCGCCGTATTCGACCGGCTGCCCGTCCTCGCGCGCGGTCACTTTCTGCGGCCGGCCCTTGTCGTCGTACACGATGTCGATCTCGGCCGGGTAGAACCAGCGCTTCTTGCCGGCGGCGTCTTCGCGGTAGTAGCAGTCGTGCGTCAGCATGCCCTGTGTGAAGAGCCGCCGGAACGGCTCGTCGAACTTCACCAGCCCCATGTCGCGCATCACCTTGGTCCAGAAGCGCGCATACAGCAGGTGCAGCACCGCGTGCTCGATGCCGCCGATGTACTGGTCCATCGGCATCCAGTAGTCGTTGCGCTCCATCGACCATCGTCGGCGCGTCCGGCGAGCAGTAGCGCATGTAGTACCAGGACGAGTCGACGAAGGTGTCCATCGTGTCGCTCTCGCGCCGCGCTGGCTTGCCGCACTTCGGGCAGGTGCACTTCAGGAACGGTTCGTACTTCGCGAGCGGGCTGCCGCTGCCGTCCGGGACGAGGTTCTCGGGCAGCACGACGGGCAGGTCCTCCTCGGGCACCGGAACCGTGCCACACGCCTCGCAGTGGATGATCGGGATCGGCGTGCCCCAGTAGCGCTGGCGCGAAATGCCCCAGTCGCGCAGGCGGTACTGCACCTGCTTGTCGCCCAGGCCCTTCGCCTTCAGGTCGGCCGCGATCGCATCGGTCGCGGCCGCGTAGCCAAGGCCGTCGTACTTGCCGGAGTTGACGCAGACGCCGCGCGCCTTGTCGGCGTACCACTCCTGCCAGCCGTCGAGGGAGAACGTCTCGCCCGGCACCGCGATGACCTGCTTGATCGGCAAGCCGTACTTCCTGGCGAACGCGAAGTCGCGCTCGTCGTGCGCCGGCACGCCCATCACCGCGCCTTCGCCATAGCCCATCAGCACGTAGTTGCCGATCCATACGGGAACATCGGCGCCGGTCAGCGGGTGCGTAACCGCGAATCCGGTGGCCACGCCCTTCTTCTCCATCGTCGCGAGCTCGGCCTCGGCGAAGCTGCCTTTCTTGCACTCGTCGATGAAGGCTGCGATGTCGGGCCGGCCCTGCGCGAGCCGTGCGGCGAGCGGGTGCTCGGCGGCGATCGCCATGAAGGTGACGCCCATGATCGTGTCGGCGCGCGTCGTGAAGACGCGCAGCAGCTTCTTCTCGCCGTCGAGTTCGTACGGGAAGCCGAAATTGACGCCGACGCTCTTGCCGATCCAGTTCTCCTGCATCGCCTTGACCTGCGGCGGCCAGTCCAGCTTCTCGAGATCGGCGAGCAGTTCCTCCGCGTACTGCGTGATGCCGAGGTAGTAACCCGGGATCTCGCGCTTCTCGACGATGGCGTTGGAGCGCCAGCCGCGGCCGTCGACGACCTGCTCGTTCGCGAGCACGGTCTGGTCGACCGGGTCCCAGTTGACGACCTGCGTCTTGCGGTACGCGATGCCCTTCTCGAGCATCTTCAGGAACATCCACTGGTTCCACTTGTAGTAACCGGGCGTGCAGGTCGCGACTTCGCGCGACCAGTCGAAGGCCAGCCCGAGCGGCTGCATCTGCGCCTTCATCTCGGCGATGTTGCCGTAGGTCCACTCGGCCGGCGCCACCTTCTTGTCGATCGCAGCGTTCTCGGCCGGCAGGCCGAACGCGTCCCAGCCCATCGGCGTCATCACGTTGTACCCGCGCATCCGCAGGATGCGGTACATGACGTCGTTCAGCGTGTAGTTGCGCACGTGCCCCATGTGCAGCTTGCCGCTGGGGTAGGGCAGCATCGAGCAGACGTAGAACTTGGGCTTCGGCTGGCCCTTCGCGTCCTTCACGTGTTCGACCGCGCGGTAGGCCTGGATGCGGTCCCAGTGGGACTGCGCCGCTGCTTCCACGGTCTGCGGGTCGTACTTCGGTTCCATCGCTGCTCTAAGTATTTGATTCAAGAGAGCGATTATAGGGGCCGCTACACTCGCGCCCGATGATGAACCTGCTGCAGAACCTCAACGAGCAACAGCTCGCCGCCGTTACCCTTCCGAGTCAATCCGCCCTCATCCTGGCCGGCGCCGGCAGCGGCAAGACGCGTGTGCTGACGACGCGCATCGCCTGGCTCATCCAGACGGGCCAGCTCTCGCCGCAGGGCGTGCTGGCAGTCACCTTCACCAACAAGGCGGCGAAGGAGATGCTGACGCGGCTGGCCGCGATGCTGCCGATCAACGTGCGCGGCATGTGGATCGGCACCTTTCACGGACTTTGCAACCGCATGCTGCGCGCGCATCACCGCGACGCGGGGCTGCCCGCCACATTCCAGATTCTCGACTCGGCCGACCAGCTCGGCGCGATCAAGCGCCTGCTGAAGGCCAACAGCATCGACGACGAACGCTTTCCACCGCGCAATGTCCAGCTCTTCATCAACAGTTCGAAGGAGTCCGGGCTGCGCGCGAAGGATGTCGAGGTCAATGACGACTACAACCGCAAGTTCGTCGAGCTCTATTCGATGTACGACGCCCAGTGCAATCGCGAAGGCGTCTGTGACTTTTCGGAGCTGCTGCTGCGCTGCTACGAATTGCTGCAGCGGAACGAGATCCTGCGGCAGCATTACCAGGGCCGCTTCCGCCACATCCTGGTCGACGAGTTCCAGGACACCAACAAGCTGCAATACGCGTGGCTGAAGCAGCTCGCCGGAGGCCCGGGAGGCGCCGGCAACGCCATTTTCGCGGTCGGCGACGATGATCAGTCGATCTACGCCTTCCGCGGCGCCAATGTCGGCAACATGGCCGACTTCGAGCGCGAGTTCCGCGTACAGAATCTGATCAAGCTCGAACAGAACTACCGCTCGGTCGGTCACATCCTGAACGCCGCCAACGCCCTGATCGCCAACAATGCGCGTCGCCTCGGCAAGGAGCTGTGGACCGACGCGGGCGAGGGCGAGCCGGTCCGCATCTACGAGGCGCAGACCGACGGCTACGAAGCGGCCTGGCTGGTCGAAGAGGTCAAGGGGCTGATCGCCGAGGGTCACACGCGCTCGGAAGTCGCGGTGCTGTACCGCTCGAACGCGCAGTCGCGCGTGCTCGAACACGCGTTGTTCAACGCGGCGATTCCCTATCGCGTCTATGGGGGGCTCCGCTTCTTCGAGCGCGCCGAGATCAAGCACGCGCTCGCCTACCTGCGACTGATCGAAAACCCGGCTGACGACACCGCGTTCCTTCGTGTCGTCAATTTCCCGCCGCGCGGCATCGGCGCGCGCACGCTGGAACAGCTGGCCGATGCGGCGCGGCCTGGCAACCTGAGCCTGTACGCCGCAGTCGGCAGCATGAGCGGCAAGGGCGGTGCGAACCTCGCGGCCTTCGTCAAGCTGATCGAGACGCTGCGCTTCGAGACGGCGCAGTTGTCGCTGGCCGAGATCGTCGACGTTGTGATCCAGCGCAGCGGCCTGATCCCGCACTACCAGAATGAGAAGGAAGGCCAGGAGCGCATCGAGAACCTGAACGAGCTGGTCAATGCCGCGGCGGCCTTCATTTCCGAGGAGGGCTACACCGCGGACGCGCCCGCCACGCAGGCGAATGCGGAGGACAGCGCCACGCAGATCCCGTCGCCGCTTGCCGCCTTCCTGTCGCATGCTTCGCTCGAGGCGGGTGACAACCAGGCTGAAGCGGGCCAGGACGCACTGCAGCTGATGACGGTGCACGCGGCCAAGGGGCTCGAATTCCACGCAGTGTTCATCACTGGCCTGGAAGAGGGTCTGTTTCCGCACGAAAACAGCCTGACTGAACAGGACGGCCTGGAGGAAGAGCGGCGCCTGATGTACGTCGCGATCACGCGCGCGCGCCGGCGGCTCTACATCAGTTTTGCGCAGAGTCGCCTGCTGCACGGGCAGACGCGCTATGGCCTGAAGTCACGTTTTCTTGAAGAACTGCCCGAGGCGGCGGTCAAGTGGCTGACTCCTCGCGTGCAGGCCGGCGCGGGCGGGCGCTTCGGTCAGTGGCACGACGCCGGTGTCACGCCGGCGCGGCCCTCCGTACCGCCGCCGCGCAGCGCGTCGGCTCACGGTGTCCGCGTCGGGCAAACCGTCCGGCACGCGCGCTTCGGCGAGGGCGTCGTCATCAACCTCGAGGGCAGTGGCGACGACGCGCGCGCGCAGGTCAACTTCGGACCGCAGGGCATCAAGTGGCTGGCACTGGCGGTCGCCAAGCTGGTGCCGGCATAGTCAAGCGCCGCTCGCGTACGCGACCGCTGCGCGGTCGCACGTGCGCTCGCGGCGGCACGGTTCGCGCGTTGCGCGAACCGCTCAGGACCAGTTAGTCGGCTGCGCTCCGGAGCGGCCGCGAGCTCCGCCGAAGTACAAGGGCGGGCACTCCATCCCGCGACGCACCCCGCAGTGCCAGAAATTTCTTTCCCTCCTCGCCAAGCGAGGAGGGTGCAGGGAGGAGTGCCCCAATCCCTCTCGCACGGCGAGAGGGTCAGGGAGAGTGCCGTGCAGTTGTGAGTCGGCGGAGCGCGCGGCCGCTCCGGAGCACAGCCGACTGATCAGTCTTGAGCGTGCACGCAGTGCGCGTGCCGCCAAGGGTGCACGTGCAACGCGCGTAGCGCGTTGCGTACACCCGAGGCGCTAAAGTGGGGGTGGCTCCAGCACCGCCCGATAGATCGGGTATTGCGTCGAGTAAGCGACGCTCGTCAGCAGCAGCGCGATCGGCGCGAGCAGCATTGACCCGAGTTGCGGTGAAACGCCCAGCAGGCTCATCAGCATCGAGAAGAGCCAGGATACGGCAACGACCAGGGCGGTGAAGGCCAGCCCGAGCACGAGAAACGGCCAGCGGTTGCGCCAGCAGGCGAAGAGCGAAAAGAACAGGGCCTTCGCGACCGGCTGTCGGTGCCAGGCCACGAGCTGCGGCGCGAACCAGGTCAGCATCAGGATCGGCAGGTAGACCAGTGCGGCTACGGAGATCGCGTCCCACGGCACGTTCGCTGCAACCGTTGCCGAGTCGACCTGTCCTTCGACGATCTTCCAGTTCGCCAGCTCATCGCGTGCGAAGAGCGTCGTGACCACCACCAGCACAAGGATCAGGCCGGCGTGGACCGCGCCCAGCTTCAGCAGCGCGTTGCGCTGAGGACCCTTGAAGCCATCGATCAGCAATGACGGCAGCGGCATCACGTTGCGATCGGCGTCGCGCCCGGCCGCGGTGATGCCTAGCGTGCCGAACGGGACGAGGATGGCCGCGAGCGGCAGTCCCACCAGCGGTATGTTCGCGACGACCATCAGGACCATCGAGTACAGGATGATCAGCGCCGTGAACGCGAAGGCCTGCCGCCGCAGGATTTGCAACCCCTCACGCAACCAGGCCCAGCCGGCGGCGGCCGACAGTGTTCTCACTTGCATGGTCCGATTCTATCGGCGAGCGATCATGCCGCCGTACTGACCCAGGGAAGCGCAGCGTCCCCGATCCGGTGCGCGAGGATGCGTTCGAAGTGGGTGGGGTCATGCGGCGTCAGCACTTCGGCCGGACGCGGCAGGTAATAGTCGTACAGGCGCGAAATCCAGAACCGCAGTGCCGCGGCGCGCAGCACGGTGCGCCAGCACTCATGCTCTTCTTCGGTCAGTGGCCGCACCGCGTGATAGGCCTCGATCAACGCCTGCGCGCGCGGAGCATCG
Source organism: uncultured beta proteobacterium (assembly GCA_963780715.1). Lineage (GTDB taxonomy): Bacteria > Pseudomonadota > Gammaproteobacteria > Burkholderiales > Burkholderiaceae_F > JALORV01. The sequence goes on along the minus strand of CAWADK010000002.1, from coordinate 64,544 downwards.
AAGGCGCCGGTGGCGAGGTCGATGCACCAGTCGTTCATCGTGACCGCGAGATCGAATAGCCAGATGGAGCAACCCGCGAAGTAGAAGTCGATCAATCCGCCGATGGCATCGCCGGCGCCGCCGTTGACGATCAGCACGTTGTCGCGGAAAAGATCGGCGTGGATCGGCCCAGACGGCAGGCGCTCGAAGCGCGTGCTGCGAAAGAAGCTGTCCTGGTAGATCAGCTCGTCGGCCAGTCGATGGAAGATATCGTCGGGGATGTGCGGCTCGAGCTTGGGCACCGACTCCTTCCACCAGCCGATGCCGCGCAGGTGCGGCTGGAAGAGCGGGAAGTCCGCCCCGGCCTTGTGCATACGCGCCAGCACGTCGCCGACCAGCGCGCAGTGGGCCGGCGTCGGCTGGACCACGGCCTGGCCGTCGAGCCGGGTGACGATGGCGGCGGGCTTGCCCCTCACTTCCGACAGCAACGCACCACTGCGGTTTTCCTGCGGCGCCGGGACCGGAAGCCCGCGGCGCGCGAGGTGCCGCATCAGCTCCAGATAGAACGGCAGCTGCTTGAAGTTCAGTCGCTCGAAGACGGTCAGGACATACCGGCCCTGGCTCGTCGTCAGAAAATAGTTCGTGTTCTCGATGCCGGAGGCGATCCCCTGCAGGTCAACGAGTTCTCCGAGGGTGAACTGAGTCAGGAAGCTCGCGGCTTCAGCGCGTGTCAGCGCGGTGAATACGGCCATCGATGGAGAGGCCGGCGACCTAGCGCGGCGTCGCGGACGAGGGCGGGGGTGGCGGCAACGTCGGCGCCGGGCGTTCGTCCGGCCCCCCGAATTCGAAGGTGAAGAACTTGGGCACCGAAAGACCCGGCGAAGTGCCCGTGGCCGACAGCGGCTGGCGTCCCTCGCGGGTGGTCATCGTATAAGTGCGGCCCGTCAGCGCGGGCGTGACGCGGATCTCGGTCGTGCGGTTCGGTGTGCGCACCTGCTCGATGACGGTCTGCCTTTCTTCCGCGGGCTGGAGTGCATGGGCATCGTCCGCCGTCGGCAGCAACTCATCACGGGTAGGTGTGGTCGACGGCGACGACGTAGCGGTGCCGTCCAGGGCCTGCCGTTCGGCCGGCGACAACTCGATACGTGTCCGCGGCGCGGCAGTGGCCGGAGCCGGCTGCGCCGTGGTGGCGCCGGTCGCGGCCGGCGTCGACGGCCTTTGAGCGGCCTGCGCATGGGCCGCCACGGGCACGCCCACCACCAGGAGCGCACAGGCGAGCCCCAGGCCGCAGCGGTTGCGAGTCATCTCTTTCATCTCACGCATGTCTGAAGTTTACCCGCGCGGCCAGTAGCGGCTTTCGTCGCCGAAGGGCTGGCATCTCATCGCCCTTGGGTCTCGCCATCACAGATACAGCAACTGCTCGCGTTCGCTCGCCGTCTGCGCAAAGCCGCGCGCATCGTAGAAGTCGAACAGCGCGTTGACGACGGAGTCGCTGTCGTCGACGACACGCATCATCTCGAGGTCGGTGTCGTTGATCATGCCTTCGGCCGCGAGCGTCTCCCGCATCCAGGCGAGCAGGCCACTCCAGAACGCGGAACCGACGAGCACGACCGGCATCTTCCGGCCTTTCCCGGTCTGCATCAGCGTCAGCGCCTCGCTGAGTTCGTCGAGCGTTCCGAAGCCACCCGGCATCACGACATACGCCGCGGCGTACTTGACGAACGCCACCTTGCGCGCAAAGAAGTGCCGGAAGCGCAGCGAGATGTCCTGGTAGGCGTTGCCGGACTGTTCGAACGGAAGTTCGATGTTCAGCCCGACCGAGGGCGACGCGCCTTCGAACGCTCCCTTGTTCGCGGCCTCCATGATGCCCGGGCCGCCGCCACTGATGACCGCGAATCCGGCATCCGACAGCTTGCGCGCGATTTCGACCGTCAGTTCGTACTGCGGCGTGCCGGGACGCGTGCGTGCGCTGCCGAAGATCGATACGGCCGGGCGGATCTCCGACAGGCGCTCGGTCGCCTCGACGAACTCTGAAATAATCCCCCAAAGCTGCCATGACTCCCGTGCCTTCTGGCTGGTGGCGCGCTCGGGCATCGTGACTGCGCGCAGGCTGGGTATGTTCTTGCGGTGGTCGAGCACTCTTAAACCTCCATGAAAACGCTGTTGCTGCTCGACGGATCGAGCTATCTGTACCGCGCCTATCACGCGCTCCCCGACCTGCGCACAGCGGCGGGTGAGCCGACGGGGGCGCTGCGCGGCTTCATATCGATGCTCCGCACGCTGCGGCAGCAGGTTCCGGCCGACTACCTCGCGTGCGTCTTCGATGCCAAGGGTAAGACCTTTCGCGACGACCTTTACGCCGAATACAAGGCAAATCGGGCCGCCATGCCGGAGGATCTGGTAGCACAGATTGCTCCGATCCATGCGGCGACGCGCGCGCTCGGCTGGCCGGTCATCGAGATCGAGGGTATCGAGGCTGACGACGTCATCGGCACCCTGGCGCGCTACGCGGCGCAGCACGGACTGCGCACGGTCATCTCGACCGGTGACAAGGACCTTGCGCAGCTGGTCGACGAGCACACGACGCTCGTCAACACGATGAGCGGCGAAACGCTCGACGTGCCGGGCGTGGAAGCCAAGTTCGGCGTGCCGCCGACGCGCATCGTCGATTACCTGACCTTGGTCGGAGACAGCGTCGACAACGTGCCCGGAGTAGAGAAAGTCGGGCCCAAGACGGCGGCCAAGTGGCTACAGGCCTACGGCTCGCTCGATGCGGTCGTCGAACGGGCCGGCGAGATCGGCGGCGTCGTGGGTGACAACCTGCGCAAGGCACTGCCGTGGCTGCCGACCGCCCGCACACTTGTCACCGTCAAGACCGACTGTGATCTCGCGCCGCACGTGCCGGACCTTGCCGCACTTGCCATGCGCGAGGAGGACCCGGGCCAGTTGCGGGAACTCTACGGCCGTTACGAGTTCAAGTCGTGGTTGCGTGAAGTCGGCCAGACCGCCGCTGCCGATCCGCCTGCGGCGACCGCGCAAGCGAGTCTTCCGGACGCGGACGCACCTCGGCCCGAGTACGAAACCGTCCTGACGCGCGAACAGCTCGATGCCTGGCTGCAGCGCATCGGCGCCGCCGAGCTGACCTGCGTCGACACCGAGACGACGTCGCTCGATCCGATGGCGGCGCGCCTGGTGGGCCTGTCGCTGTCGATCGAGCCGCTGCGGGCCTGTTATATCCCGCTGGCACACAGCTACGCCGGCGTACCGGAACAGCTGCCGTTCGAGGCGACGCTCGCGGCGCTGCGTCCCTGGCTGGAGAGCCCGCACCACCGCAAGGTGGGGCAGCACCTGAAGTACGACATGCATGTGTTCGCCAACCATGGGCTGAAGCTCGCCGGCGTGGCGCACGACACGCTGCTCGAGTCCTACGTCATCGAGGCGCATCGCAGCCACGACATGGACTCGCTGGCGGAACGCCACCTCGGACGCAAGACCATCACGTTCGCCGAGGTGTGCGGCAAGGGTGCGAACCAGCTGCGGTTCGACGAGGTCGCGCTCGATCGCGCCACCGAGTACGCCGCCGAGGATGCCGAGGTCACGCTGGCGCTGCATCACGCGCTGTGGCCGCACATCGAGCCGAACGAGAAGCTGCGCTCGATCTACCAGGACATCGAACTGCCGGTCGCACAGGTGCTGTTCGAAATGGAGCGCACCGGCGTGCTGATCGACCGCGCGAAGCTGGAAGCGCAGAGCGCCGAACTCGCCCGGCGCATTGCCGAACTCGAACGGCAGGCCGCCGAACTGGCGGGGCAGCCCTTCAACCTCGGCAGCCCGAAGCAGATCGGCGAGATCCTGTTCGGGCAACTGAAGCTGCCGGTCGTCAAGAAGACGGCGAGCGGCGCGCCGTCGACCGACGAGGAAGTGCTCGAAAAGCTTGCCGAGGACTACCCGTTGCCCAAGGTGCTGCTGGAGCACCGCGGGCTGGCGAAGCTGAAGTCGACGTACTGCGACAAGCTGCCGGCGAGTGCCGATGCCAACGGGCGCGTGCACACCACGTATGGCCAGGCGATCGCCGTCACGGGGCGACTGTCGTCGTCGGATCCGAACCTGCAGAACATCCCGATCCGCACCGCCGAGGGCCGCCGCATCCGCGAGGCGTTCATCGCGCCGCCGGGCCACCGGATCGTGTCCGCCGATTACTCGCAGATCGAGCTGCGGATCATGGCGCACATCTCGGAGGATGCCGGGCTGCTCGACGCGTTCTCGAAGGGCGAGGACATCCACCGCGCCACGGCGTCGGAGGTCTTCGGCGTGCCGGTGGCGGAGGTCACGAGCGAGCAGCGGCGCTACGCCAAGGTCATCAACTTCGGCCTGATCTACGGCATGAGCGCGTTCGGCCTGGCGGGCAATCTCGGCATCGAGCGCGAGGCCGCCAGGAGCTACATCGATCGCTACTTCATGCGCTACCCCGGGGTGGCGAAGTACATGGAGCACACGCGGGCGCTTGCCAAGCGGCAGGGCTACGTCGAGACAGTCTTCGGCCGGCGGCTGTGGCTGCCGGAGATCAACTCGCCGAACGGACCGCGGCGCGGCGCGGCGGAACGAGCGGCAATCAATGCGCCGATGCAGGGCACGGCGGCGGACCTGATCAAGCTCGCGATGATCGCGGTCGCGCGCTGGATCGCCGGCGAGGCGCTGGGCACGCGGCTCGTCATGCAGGTGCACGACGAACTCGTGCTCGAAGTGCCGGACGCGGAAGTCGCCCTCGTGAAGGAGCGCGTGCCGGCTCTGATGGCGGGCGTCGCGCAACTGCGCGTGCCGCTGGTCGCCGACGTCGGCGTCGGCGACAACTGGGACCAGGCCCACTGAGCCATGGCGCGGACGGCGCGAGGCACCGCGCAGTCGCGGCGACGTGCGATGCGATCCCGACCCGTGGTTTGCATGATCCGGCGGACTCTCGTCGGCGCGCTCGGCCTCGCCGTAGTCGTGGGCGGCGCTGCGCGCGCTGAGGACAAGGCGCCGGTCATCGCCGCCGCCAGCGACCTCAAGTTCGCGCTCGATGCTGTTGCGGCCCGGTTCGAGGCCGATACCGGCCACCGCGTCGCGCTCAATTTTGGTTCGTCCGGCAACTTTGCCCGCCAGATACAGCAAGGTGCGCCGTTCGAACTCTTCATGTCGGCCGACGAGGACTTCGTGTTCAAGCTGGCTGACGCCGGGCTGACGCGCGATCGCGGCACCCTGTACGGCATCGGCCGCATCGTGCTGTTCACGCCGCGCGGCTCAACCCTGAAACTGGATTCGGACCTGCAGGGTCTGCGTGCCGGATGGAGTGGTGTGCGCAAGTTCGCGATCGCCAATCCGGAACATGCTCCGTACGGCCGCGCTGCGCAGCAGGCGCTGCAATCGCTGGGCCTGTGGCAGCTTGTCCAGCCGAAGCTCGTGCTCGGGGAGAACATCGCGCAGACAGCGCAGTTCGTCACGTCAGGCAGCGCGGAGGCGGGCGTCATCGCGCTCTCGCTGGCCCTGGCTCCCGAGGTCGCGCGGCAGGGGCAGCACGTGCTGCTTGCCGAGTCGCTGCATCAGCCGCTGCGGCAGCGCATGGTCCTTACACGCCGTGCCGGTGCTACGGCCACGCTGTTTTACCGCTATCTGCAGTCCGCGCCGGCGCGTGGCATCCTGCGCCGGTACGGCTTCGTGCTGCCAGGGGAATGAGTGGACTGGGACGCAACGCGGATTTCGCTGTGGCTGGCAACAGCCACCTGCGTCTTGTTGTTGCCGTTCGCGCTCTGGCTCGGGCGCCGACTCGCCATCGGTGAGGGTCGCTTCAAGCCCCTGGTCGAAGCGGCAGTGATGCTGCCGCTGCTCCTGCCGCCGACGGTCATCGGTTTCTACCTGCTGCTCGCCTTCGGCGGGGCTTCGCCGCTGGGGCGCTGGCTCGACCAGTGGGCGGGCCTGCGGCTGGTGTTCACCTTCGAGGGCCTGCTTGCTGCGAGCCTGCTGGTGAACCTCCCCTTCATGGTGCAGCCGGTGCAGCGCGCCTTCGCGGCCATCCCCAACAGTCTGCGCGAAGCGGCGTGGGTGTCGGGGCTGAGTCGGTGGCAGACGCTGTGGCGCATCGAGCTGCCGCTCGCGTGGCCCGGCATCCTTGGCGGACTCGCGCTGACCTTTGCGCATACGCTGGGCGAATTCGGCGTCGTACTGATGGTCGGCGGCAGCATCGCCGGCGAGACGCGCACGCTGTCCATCGCGATCTACGACCGCGTGCAGGCGTTCGACAACGCGGGTGCCAACCTGATGTCGCTGCTGCTGGTGGCGTTCACGCTGGTGGCGCTGTCGATCGTCTTTGCCACCGGCCAGCGCAGCAAGCGCGCGCTGCTGGAGCGCTGATGCCCGGGATCTCGGTTCGGCTGCAGCAGGCGGCACCGATTTCGCTGGACGCCGAGTTCACCTGCGAGGCCGGTGAACTGGTGGCGCTCGTCGGTCCGTCGGGCAGCGGCAAGACGACGATCCTGCGCATGATTGCCGGACTGGCACGCTGCGCGTCCGGACGCATTGCCGTCGGCGAAGACGTCTGGCTCGATACCGAGCATCGGGTCAACCGTCCGCCGCAGCAGCGGCGTGTCGGGCTCGTGTTCCAGCACTACGCGCTCTTTCCCCACCTCAGCGCAGCGCGCAATGTCGCGCTGGCGAGCAGTCGTGCCGATGCCGATGCCCATGCTGCGCAACTGCTGCAAAGCGTGCGCCTCGAAGGCTTTGCACAGAGGCGGCCGGCCCAGCTGTCCGGCGGCCAGCAGCAGCGCGTAGCCCTCGCACGTGCGCTGGCGCGCGAGCCGCAGATTCTGCTGCTCGACGAACCCTTTTCCGCCGTGGATCAGGTCACACGCCAGGATCTTTACGTCGAACTGGCGGCATTGCGTCGGACGCTCTCGGTCCCGATCCTGCTCGTGACCCACGATCTGCCCGAAGCGCAACGTCTGGCGGATCGCATCGTGATACTCGACGCCGGCGCGACACTGCAGTCAGGCACGCCTGCGCACGTGCTGGCACATCCGCGCAACGCGCGGGTCGCGAACCTGCTGGGCCTGCATAACCACTTTGAGGGCATCTTTCACTGCGCGCCGTCGGGAGGGCAGCGGGGCCTGCTGACCTGGGGGCGCGCCGTCGGCGGACCGCAGCTGCCCGTCCTCGACAAGCGCCGGATCGACGACGGCGTGCCGGTCACGTGGATCGTGCCCGGCGAATGCGTTTCGCTGTCGTGGGATCGAAGTGGCGAGGGCAACGGGTTCGAAGCGACGCTGGTCGAGTCTGTCACCCTCGGTGACGTCACTCAGTGCGCGGCTGAACTCGTCGCTCCACCCCGCGCGCGCGTGGTGGTCACCTTGCCGACCCAGGCGATGCGCAACCGGCCAGTCGAACCGGGAACGCGCGTGTTCCTCGCGTTGGACAACGAAGGAATCCACATCATGCCGGTCCGGCATCGGCAGCGGGCCTGAGCGGCCGGACTGCCCACAAAACCTGCGCGCGGTTTCACCGGGCAAGATTCAAGCGTCCCGATCGTCAACCCGTCGAAGCGTCGGGGCGGTTGATCCAGCAGGGACGCCCGCGCACGGGCGGTCGAGCGCCGATCGGCAGATCGGCAACCGAGGGAGCAGGCCGCGTCAGCGCAGCATGTACCCCAGGGGGCGCCACGCACCGCCCTGGTAGGTCAACGTCACCAGTTCTTCCGCGGCGGGGTTCTTCTCGAAGTCGCTCAGGAAGCGCACGGTGACGTAGTCACCGTCCGGTGCGCCAGGCATTGTCTTGCGGTAGACGGCGCCGAACAGATTGCGCGCCTTCAATTTGCCGAATTCGGCACGATTCTTCGGAACGCCGTCGACCCACTGCTGGCGTGAGACCTTCTCGCGGAACAGTGGCGAGCACTCGTCCCATGCCTTGCCATAGTCGGCGTTGTCGATCAGCTTGAGCCACTCCGCTGCAATCCGGGAGGCAGCCTCCTTCTTGGCGTCGGCCACGGGGTCGGACGGCGGGGGCAAGGGAGCGGTCGGTGCTGCCGGCACGGTCGGCGCTGCCGGTGCCGCCTTGGGCTCGGCGGGAGGCTTCAGCTGCCCCTGCGCGGCGCCAGCCGCGAGGAGTGAAACGAGGACGACGGTGGAGCGTAGTTTCATCAGATTCCCGAAAACGATGTCAGGTGGGCGCAGGTCAGCTCGGCGTGTAGGCGAGTCGGACGTAGATCGGCGCAAATGGCGTTGCCTGCGTGATTTCGATCAGCGCTTCGCGCGCAAGTTCCAGCAGGGCGAGGAAGTGGACGATCGCCACCTGCGGTCCGCGCGTGGCATCGAACAGGTCGGCGAACTCGACGAAGCGGGTGTTCTGCAGGCGACGCAGGATGAAGCTCATGTGCTCGCGTACCGAGAGTTCCTCGCGCGCGATGCGGTGGTGTGCGTGCAGCCGGGCGCGCGTGATGACGTCCGCCCAGGCCTGGCGCAGTTCGATGACATTGACGTCGGGGAAGCGCTTCTCGAGTGTCTGCTCGATGGTGACGACGGCGCGGACGAAGTCGCGGCCGACGCGCGGCAGCGCGTCGAGCTGCTGTGCTGCGAGCTTGATGCGTTCGTACTCGAGCAGACGCCGCACGAGTTCGGCGCGCGGGTCCTCGACCTCTTCGCCGGTGTCGGCCTTGCGCAGCGGCAGCAGCATGCGCGACTTGATCTCGATCAGCAGCGCAGCCATCAGCAGGTATTCGCCGGCGAGCTCGAGGTTCTTCTCGCGGATCTGGTCGATGTACGCCAGGTACTGCACCGTCAGCGGCGCCATCGGGATGTCGAGCACGTTGAAGTGCTGCTTGCGGATCAGGTAGAGCAGCAGGTCGAGCGGCCCCTCGAAGGCCTCGAGGAACACTTCGAGCGCGTCCGGCGGGATGTAAAGGTCCTCCGGGAGCTTGAAGAGCGGCTCGCCATAAAGCTTGGCGAAGGCCACGCCGTCGACCACGTCGGGAGTCGAGTCGGGTGTGGCCACCGCCAGCGCGGCCTCGCCATCGACCGGTGTGCGCCTGGCCCGCCGTGTGCTGGGCAGTCCGGTTCAACTACTTGACCTTAGTCTGATAGACGTATGCGGGCTGCGGGACGCGGGACTCGCGAAACCGCCGGTACAGGTCGGGATCGAGAAACTTGTCCCACCAGATCGCCCGCCCTTCATGCTGGCCCGGCTCGATCGCCGGGTCCTGGCGCTTGAGATCCCGCAGGAAGCGGGTGATCTCCGACTCGTAGTTGCCTGCCATGCGAGGAGCGAAATTCCGTGTGTATTCTTCGAGCGCCGAAGTTTACGCGAGCGGGAGAACGGCAATGGGATGGATGGCACGTGCGTTGGCGGCAGCCGGGGCGCTGCTCAGCTTGTCGGCCTGCGATCCGAGCGGACAGGTCTACGAGGATCTGCGCCTGGCGCGGCTGAAACCGGGCGAGTCAACCGAGCAGGACGTGCGCAAGCTGTTCGGAGCGCCGGAATCCGAGCGCACGGTCGGCGGCGGCAAGGGTCTTGTCTATCCGCTCGGCCCCGAGGGCGCACACACGCTGCTGATCAGGATCGGTGCCGACGGCAAGTACCAGGGCCGCGAGGACCTGCTGACGCGCCAGAACTTCGGCCGTATCCAGCCCGGGCAGCGCCAGGCGGATGTGCTGGCGGTCATCGGCCGTCCGGGCCGCGAGCAGGAGTACAAGCTCAAGCAGGAGACCGCCTGGGAATGGCGCTTCAACGACGGAGCCGAGACGCGCATGTTCGTCGTGATGTTCAACGCCGCGGGGCAGGTGGTGTCGACGGCGATCGAGGAAGATCCACGTCGCACCGGTGGCCGCTGAGACGCGTGCAAAACGGGGGGCGGCGTCCGGCTCAAGCCTTCAGGCGATGCACGGCAGTCAGGATGCCGCGCAGAATTTCCAGTGGCCGCGGCGGACACCCGGGTACGGCGACATCGACCGGAATGACATTGGCAACCTTGCCGCAACTGGCATAACTCTCGCCAAAGATGCCGCCGTTGCAGCCGCAGTCACCGATCGCCACGACCAGCTTCGGCTCGGGCACGGCCTCGTAGGTGCGCTCCAGCGCGACCCGCATGTTGCGCGCCACCGGGCCGGTGACCAGCAGCATGTCGGCGTGACGTGGACTCGCCACGAAGTGCAGCCCGCGGCCTTCAAGGTTGTAGTAGGGATTGTTGAGCGCATGGATTTCGAGTTCACAGCCGTTGCACGACCCGGCATCGACCTGCCGGATCGCCAGCGCGCGGCCCAGCAGCGCCAGGACGTCGGCCTGGATCCGCTCGCCGGCCACGCGCCAGTCGTCGTTTGGCTCGGGCGACGGCTCGGTGCAGATGCCCGTCCTGAGTATCTGTCGGGCCAGCAGCAGCATCAGCGGTCCACTCCGGAGTAGCTCAGGTTGAAGGATTTGTTGATCAGCGGAAAGTCGGGAACGATGTTGCCGATCACCGCGTGTTCGAGCACCGGCCAGTTCTGCCAGGACGGATCGTGGCAATGGCAGCGCCGCAGGCGTCCGTCCGTCGCCACCTCCACCGCGGCCAGTACGTCGCCGCGCCAGCCTTCCACCCAGCCGACGCCGAGCACGCCGTCGCTGGCCACTGGCGGAATCGCACAGTGCACATCGCCCGCCGGGAGCCTTTGCACGATGATCTCGATCAGCCGCAGCGACTCGAATATTTCATCGAAGCGGACCGCTACGCGGGCCGCGACGTCGCCACGTCGGTCCGCCGCGGCCTTGACGTCGAGTGCATCGTAAGGTGCCGGTCGCGCATCGACGCGCACATCGCGCGCCTGGCCGCTGGCGCGTCCGGCGAGACCACGCAGACCGAGTTGCGCCGCGAGTTCCGGTGTGACCACGCCGGTGTTCAGGAAGCGATCCTGCAGTCCGGGGTGCTCGTCGTAGATCGTGCGCAACGTCATCACCTCGGCGGCGAGTTCGCTGCACTGACGCCGTAGCTGCTCGAGCCCGCCGGCGTCGGGGTCGGACCGTATGCCGCCGGGGATGATGCAATCCATCATCAGGCGATGGCCGAAGGCTTCGTCATTGGCCCGCAGCCACCGTTCGCGCAACCTCGAAAAGTGAGCGAGCCCGACGGCGAGCGCCGCGTCGTTGCCGAGTGCGCCGAGATCACCGAGATGGTTGCCGACGCGCTCGCGTTCCAGCAATAGCGCCCGCAGCCAGGCCGCGCGCGCGGGGACGGTCACGCCAGCGGCAGACTCCACCGCCATCGAATACGCCCAGGCATAAGCGACCGTCGAGTCACCCGACACGCGCCCCGCGAGGCGGACCGCGTCGTCCAGTGGCATGCCCTCGAAGCGCTTGTCGATGCCCTTGTGCACGAAACCCAGGCGCTCCTCGAGTCGCAGCACCTTTTCGCCGACCACGGAGAAGCGGAAGTGACCCGGCTCGATGATGCCGGCATGTACCGGACCGACCGGGATCTCGTGCACGCCGTCGCCGGTCACCGGAACGAATGCGTAGTGTTCCTGCTCCGACGCGAAGGAACGGGCGCCATCGGCGTCGCGCCTCAGTGGGAAGAAGTCCGCCGGCCAGGCGCCTTGGCGCAGCCACGTGCGCTCGTCGCCATCGCCCAGTGCGCGGGCGCCGAGCAGGTCGTAAAGTGCACGCTGCATTCGATTGGCGGCCGGGAACTCGTCGCTGATCGAGGGAAATTCGTAGGGACTCGCACGGAGCAGCAGGCGCGCGCACAGCAACCGGTCGCCGCGCGAGTACGCCGCCATGATGGCCAGGCCATCGCCCAGATCGTGCCGGTCCGAGCCCCACAGCGAAACGAGCGTGGCACCCTCGCGCGCCAGCGCCTGCGCGGCCGCGCGCCACTGCGCGGTGTCCACGGTTGTCCAGCCGACCGGCGCGGCACCGCGGATGTGCTCGAACGTGAGTTCGCCGGATTCGGTCTGCAGCCGGGTCATCGTTCAGCCTCCGGCGACCAGGCGAGCCGCCTGCTGATACCAGCCTTCGAGATACGGCGGGATGTACAGGCCCAGCAGACAGCGCCAGGCCGAGGTGCACGAAGACCGGCACCAGCGCCGGCGGATGCGCCAGCGGCTTCACGGTGGTTTCGCCGAAGACCATCGGCTGCACCTTCGACAGCACTGCCGCAAAGGCAACGCCAAGTGCCAGCAGAAGGAACGGCGTGGTCCACGGGAACTCGCGCATCGCCGTGGTCAGGATCAGGAACTCGCTGGCGAACACGCCAAAGGGCGGCATGCCGAGGATCGCCAGCGTGCCCACCATCAGGCCCCAGCCGACGGTGGGATTCACGCGGATCAAGCCGCGGATCTGGTCCATCACCTGCGTGCCGGCCTTCTGCGCTGCGTGGCCGACCGCGAAGAAGATGGCGGACTTCACCAGCGAATGCACGGTCATGTGCAACAGCCCGGCGAAGCTCGCGATCGGGCCGCCCATGCCGAAGGCGAAGGTGATCAGTCCCATGTGCTCGATCGACGAGTACGCGAACATGCGCTTGATGTCGCGCTGGCGCGAGATGAAGAACGCCGCCAGCACCACCGAGAGCAGGCCGAAGCCCATCATCAGGTCGCCGGCGAAGCGGGTGCCGAGTGCACCGTCGGTCAGCACCTTGCAACGCAGTACGGCGTAGAGCGCGACGTTCAGCAGCAGGCCAGAGAGAACGGCAGAAATCGGCGTCGGGCCTTCTGCGTGCGCATCGGGCAGCCAGTTGTGCAGCGGCGCGAGGCCGACCTTGGTGCCGTATCCCACCAGCAGGAACACGAACGCCAGCGAGATCACCGTGGGTTCGAGTTGCCCTTTCGCCACATCGAGATAGGTCCAGAGCAGGCCGCGGCCCTCGGCGCCGATGACGCGTTCGGCCGCGAGGTAAAGCAGGATCGTGCCGAACAGCGCCTGCGCGATGCCGACGCCGCACAGGATGAAGTACTTCCAGGCGGCCTCGAGGCTGGCCGGCGTGCGGTAGACGGCCACCAGCAGCACGGTGGCCAGCGTGGCCGCCTCCATCGCGACCCACAGCAGCCCCATGTTGTTGGTCGTCAGCGCCAGCAGCATCGTGAAGCTGAAGAGCTGGTACATGCTGTGGAAGAGCCGCATGCGCGGCGGGGTCATCTTGCCGTGGTCGCGCTCGATGCGCATGTAGGGGCGTGCGAAGAGCGCCGTGGTGAAGGCAACCAGCGCCGTCAGCGCCACCAGGAAGACGTTCAGCGAGTCGACGAAGAACTGTTCGTGCAGCACGAGGATCGGTCCGTCGGCGATGATCTGGATCGTCAGCACCGCCGCGGCGATGAAGGTGGCCAGGCTGAAGGCCACGTTGACTTCCGAGGCACGGTCCTGGTGGCCGATGAGGCCCAGGACGGCGGCGCCGACGAGCGGGATTCCGAGGATGGCGAGCAGCGCTTCCATCACTCTTCCTTCAGCTTCTCGAGATGCCGGATGTCGAGGCTGTCGAACTGCTCGCGGATCTGGAACATGAACACGCCGAGGATGATCAGCGCCACCAGCACGTCGAGCGCGATGCCGAGTTCGACCACCATGGGCATGCCGTAGGTGGCGCTGGTCGCGGCGAAGAACAGCGCGTTTTCCATCGCGAGGAAGCCGATCACCTGCGGGATCGCCTTGGTGCGCGTGATCATCATCAGGAACGACAGCAGCACGCAGGCGAGCGCGATGCCGAGCGTGCCGCGCGCCACCGACTGCGACAGTCCGGAAATCGGCAGCGCGAGGTTGAAGGAGAAGATGACCAGCACGATGCCGATCAGCATCGTGGTCGGGATGTTGATCAGCGTCTCGACGTCCCAGCGCACATTCAGCCGCTCGATCATCCGGTGCAGCAGCCACGGCATCAGGAAGACCTTCAGCACGAGCGTGATCGCGGCGGACCAGTACAGGTGCGGCTGGCCGGTGAAGTAGGCCATGGTGGTCGTCGACGCCGCCAGCACGAGACCCTGCAGCGTGAAGAGATGAATCAGCGACAGCACGCGACGCTGCGCCAGCAGCCCGAACGACAGCAGCAGCAGCACCGCCGCGAACAGGTTGATCAGCTGCGTAACCAGACTTGGCATCGTGACCTAGGCTCCGAGCAGGAAGTGCACGAGGATGCCGATCACTGCCAGCAGGAAGGCGCCGGCGAGAAATTCGGGTACGCGGAAGATCCGCATCTTGGCGGACAAGGTCTCGATCAGCGCCAGCACCGCGCCGCCGACCGCGAGCTTCAGGATCAGGGCCGGTGCTGCCAGCAGCATGCCGAGCGGATCGTGTCCGTGCGCAATGCCCCATGGGAAGAAGATCGCAAGCCCGATGCTCGAGTAGGCGAAGAGTTTCAGGCTTGCGGCCCACTCAACGAGTGCCAGGTGGCGGCCGGAGTACTCGAGGATCATCGCCTCGTGGATCATCGTCAGTTCGAGGTGCGTCGCCGGGTTGTCGACCGGAACGCGGGCGTTTTCAGCCAGCGCCACCATCGTGAAGGCCACCCCTGCGAAGGCCAGGCTCGGGTAGATCGCGAACGGCTGGTTGGCGATCGTTTCGACGATGTTGGCGAGCGACGTCGACTGTGTCAGGAACGCCGCGGTGAAGAGCACCATCAGCAGCGCTGGTTCGGCAAGAAAGCCGACCAGCATCTCGCGGCGCGCCCCGAGCGTGCCGAACGCGGTGCCGATGTCCATCGCGGCCAGCGCGATGAAGGCCCGTGCCAGCGCGAAAAGTCCCACCAGCGCGATCGCGTCGGCGGCCGGAGCGAGCAGGAGATCCGTCGACAGGATGGGTACGATGCTGCAGGCGAGGACCATCGCACCGAAGATGATGTAGGGCGCGATGCGGAACAGCGGACTCGCGTTCTCGGCGACGACCGATTCCTTCCAGAACAGCTTGTGCAGCGTCCGGTAGGGCAGCAGCAGCGGCGGTGCGCTCTTGTTCTGCAGCCAGGCGCGGCACTGGTTGACCCACCCGGTGAGCAAGGGCGCGCCGAGCACCGCGAGCAGGATCGCGAGCACCTGGGCAATGACGTTGTAGACGGTCATCGGAACACCAGCACGAGCATCACGAGCAGCGTGACGAAGCTGTACATCAGGTAGGTCGAGATCCGGCCTTGCTGCAGCATTCCGACCACGCGCGACGTCGCCTCCGTCAGGCGCGCCACCGGCAGATACAGCCAGTGCCAGAAGTGATCGCCCGCGGCGAGGTGGTAGTAGGGCTGCTTGTCGAAGGGAGTCGGCAGGTGCCGCTCGATGCGGAAGAAAGGTTCGAACACCTGGCGGATCGGCTGCCCGAAGCCCTCGGCGGTGTCCTGCATGCGCGCGGTCTGCAGCGGGTAGCCACAGTCCCACGGCGCGGCGCGCCGCACGCGACCGTGGTAGAGCCAGCGCACGAGCACGAACGCGAGTGCGAAGCTCGTCGCCATCAGCAGCAGGAACAGCAACGGGCTGTAGCTGGCACGGTCCGGGTCGACCGGGGCGAGGATGAGCCACCCGTGGGCCGCAACCTGCGGACCGATGCCGTCGCCGACCAGAGTCCGTGTGACCGGGTCGATCAGCGCAATGACCTGGGCGGGGAACAGGCCGAGTGCGACACAGCCGATCGCCAGCCACACGAGTCCGGCCCGCTCCCACGAGACGGCGTCATGCGAAGCCGCGAGCCGCGCCTCGCGCGGCTGTCCCAGGAAGATCACACCGAAGAATTTCACCATCACATAGCCGCCGATCGCGGCGACCAGCGCAATACCCGCCGCGACGACGGGCACGAGGTTGTTGACGAACGTGCTCTTGAGGCCGAGCGTGAAGAGGAAACTCTGCAGCAGCAGCCACTCGGACACGAAGCCGTTCAGCGGCGGCAGGCCGGCCGCGGCCAGCGCGCCTGCGAGCGAGAGCCAGCCGACCCACGGCATGAAGCGCAGCAGGCCGCCGAGCTTGCCGAGGTTGCGCTCTCCCGTGGCGTGCAGCACGGCGCCGGTGCCGAGGAAGAGAAGGCTCTTGAAGAACGCGTGGTTGAGCGCGTGGTAGAGCACGGCGGTGAGCGCGAGGGCCGCCATCGGTGCCATGCCGTAACTGACGAAGAGCATCGCCAGTCCGATGCCGACGACGAGCAACCCGATGTTCTCGATCGATGAGTAGGCCAGCAGGCGCTTCATGTCCGTCTGGATCGCGGCGAAGACGACGCCGAAGAGCGCCGTCACCAGCCCGATCGCCAGTGCCAGTACGCCCCACCACCAGAGTTGAGTCTGCAGCACTTCGAATCCGATGCGCAGCAGACCATAGATGGCGGTCTTCAGCATGACTCCGCTCATCAGGGCCGACACCGGCGAGGGCGCCGCCGGGTGCGCTTCGGGCAGCCAGATGTGCAACGGAACGATGCCTGCCTTGGCACCAAAGCCGAAGAAGGCCAGCAGGAATGCGACCGAGGCCCAGAACGGCGTCAGCTCCTGCGCGCGCATGTTGGCGAAGGTGTAGTCCCCGGTGTTGGCTTGCAGCACTCCGAAGCAGAGCAGGATCGCCAGCGCCCCGATGTGCGCGATCAGCAGGTAGAGGTAGCCGGCGCGCCGGATTTCCGGAATCACATGGTTGGCTGTCACCAGGAAGAACGACGACAGCGCCATCAGCTCCCACATCACCATGAAGACATAGGCGTCGTCGGCCAGCAGCACCATCGCCATGCTGGCGAGGAACAGGTGATACAGCAGGCACAGCAACCCCGGTGGCGTGCCCTCGCCCTTGCGGAAGTAGCCTGAAGCAAAGGCCGAGACGCCGGCGCTGGCGCTGCCGAGGATCAGCAGAAAGAAAGCCGACAGCGGGTCGAGCCGAAGGTGGAACGGCAGGCCCGGCAGGCCCAGCGGCAGCACGGCGGTCTCAGGCGTGCCGACGCACGGCGATCGCGGCGCAGACGGCAACGGTGATGCTGACCAGCGCGCCCAGCGGGAAAAGGATGCGCGCTACGACGTAGAAGCCGTGCGGCCGCACCATGCCCGCCGCGCCGATGGCGATCCACGCGGCGATCGCGGCCAGCAGCCAGTCGATGGCGAGCCAGTCGGCCGGGGCAGTCACGGCTTGTGTGTCCGGCGCCGGTTGCTCGCCTGTTTGGACGCGACGATCAGCCACTGCGGCAGTGGGCGGCTGCCCGAGTGCTCGATGATGTACTCGCGGATCAGCTGTCGCACGACCTGCGACGGCGTCAGGTCGTGCTCCGCGCAGATCTGCTCGAACATCGCCTTCTTGCGCGGATCGAGCAGCAGCGTCAGGCGTGCAGTCTTGGACTCTGTCTTGGCAGGCATCGCGGTTGATGAGCGATCGTCAGGTGCGCATATGTTAATCATATGTGCATCAAAAGCGAATGCCGGAATTGTCGCCGAACGACTGGCAATTGAAGGCGATGACTGCCGCGCGATGCACCTGCGTTTGATCGCGGTCAAGCCGCGGCAGGGCACGAGGCAGATGCCGCGGCGGCAATCGCCCTGCACGGGAACCTAGGAGGCCTGCTGACGCGCGGCCATCGGGCAGACGTGCTCGGCCCGGCCGTTTCGAGCGGTGGCGCTTTTACCCCCGGCAGGCGCCTGGGGCGTGCGTCAGGCGGAGAGCGCTACTTGACGCGCATGCCGGGTTGCGCGCCCGGGTGCGGATCGAGCAGAAAAATCCCGGGGTTGGATTTTTCGTCGGCGTGGCTGGCGGCGAGCACCATGCCTTCGCTGACGCCGAACTTCATCTTGCGCGGCGCGAGATTCGCGACCAGCACCGTGAGTCGCCCGACCAGGTCCTCCGGCTTGTAGGCCGACTTGATCCCCGAGAAGACTGTGCGCTCGCGCCCTTCGCCGGCGTCGAGCGTCAGCTTGAGCAGCTTGTCGCTGCCATCGACGTGCGATGCGGTGACGATCTTCGCGATGCGAAAGTCGAGCTTGGCGAAGTCGTCGATCGTGATCGTGTCGGCAATGGCAGCGCCACCCGGCAGGGGCTTGGCCGGCTCGGCCTCGGCGGGAGGTTCGAACAGGGCGTCGATCTGTTTGGTTTCCACGCGGGTCATCAGGTGCTTGTAAGGGGCGATGCGTTCGGGAGCAGCGGTGAGATCCGACCACGCGAACGGCCGATTCATGCCGAAGAGTTCGCGCGCGACTCGTTCGGAGGTCGCGGGCAGGATCGGCGTCAGGTAGATCGTCAGCACGCGGAAGCAGCGCAGCACATCGCTGCAGACACCCTGCAGCAGATCGCGGCTTGCCGGGTCCTTGGCGAGTTCCCATGGCTTCATGCGGTCGAAGTGCTCGTTGGCGTAGTCGGCGATGCGCATGATTTCGCGCAGCGCCTTGCCGAACTCGCGCTGGTCGAGTTGCATGGCGATGTCGTCGGCGGAGGCCAGCGCCACCGCGAGGCTGCCAGTGGACGCATCACCCGACGGTGCAAGCTGGCCATCGAACTGGCGGACCAAAAAGCTCGCCGCCCGGCTGGCGATGTTGACGTACTTGCCGATCAGGTCGCTGTTGACCCGCTGCATGAAGTCGTCCGGGTTGAAATCGACGTCCTCGACGCGTCCGTTGAGCTTGGCGGCGACGTAGTAGCGGAACCACTCGGGGTTCATGCCGAGTTCGAGATAACGCAACGGATCGATGCCGGTGCCGCGGCTCTTGCTCATCTTCTCGCCGCTGACAGTGATCCATCCATGCACGTAGATGTTGTCCGGCACCTTGCGGCCCGAGAAGTGCAGCATCGCCGGCCAGAACAGCGTGTGGTGATAAATGATGTCCTTGCCGACGAAGTGGATCTGCTCGACATCGGCGGCGGTGACGAATTCGCTCGAAGCTCCGCGGCTCGCCGTTGGCCTTTGCCTTGCCGCTCGCGAAGTAGTCCTTGAGCGACGCCAGGTAGCCGATCGGTGCGTCGAACCAGACATAGAAGAACTTGTCGGCGGCGTCCGGAATCGGGATGCCGAAAAAGGGCGCGTCGCGCGAGATGTCCCAGTCCGCGAGACCCTTGCCGTCCGGTCCCAGCCACTCCTGCGTCTTGGCATAGACCTCCGGCTGCAGGTGCGCCTCGCCGTGCCGGTTGCGGCCCGAGGTCCATGCACGCAGGAACTCGACACAGCGTGGATCCGCCAGGCGGAAGAAGTAGTGCTCTGAACTGCGCAGTTCCGGTCGCGCACCGGTCAGCACGGAATAGGGCTCGATCAGGTCGGTCGGCGCATAGGTCGAGCCGCACACTTCGCAGTTGTCGCCGTACTGATCCTTCGCGCCACACTTGGGACAAGTGCCCTTGATGTAGCGGTCGGGCAGGAACATGCCCTTCACGGGATCGTAGAACTGCTCGATGGTCCGCGTATCGATGAGGCCGTCGGACTTCAGGGCGCGGTAAATCGACTGCGACAGCTCGACGTTCTCGGGCGAATCGGTCGTGTGCCAGTGGTCGAAGCCGATGTGGAAGCCGTCGAGGTAACGCGGCCGAGTGGCGCGCACATCGGCGATGAACTGCTGTGGTGTCTTTCCGGCCCGCTCGGCCGCAATCATGATCGGCGCGCCGTGCGCGTCTTCAGCGCCGACGAAGTGAACGGCGTGGCCGCGCATCTTCTGGAATCGCACCCAGATGTCGGCCTGGATGTATTCCATGATGTGGCCCGACGTGCAGCGGGCCGTTGGCGTAGGGCAGGGCGGTGGTGACAAAGAGGCTGCGGCGGGTCATGGCTTCAAGGCTCCGATGTGCGACGTGCCGCGAGTGCAATCGCGGCGGGCTGTCAGTACGACAGCGGGCACATTCGTGCGGGCACGCGGCCCCCGACCTCGAGGGTCGGAGGAATCAGCAGGCGGGGCCGGCGTGTTGTGTTCGTCATGTCGGGGCAGGTTCGATGAGTAGGCATTCTAACAAGGGGGTCTTGAGTCGAGGCGGTCCATTAGACTGAGCGGCTCGATTCATTGCACAGCCAGGACGTTTCACCATGGCCATCAGCGCTGACCGCGTCAATCAGGTGCTCGCGGGCATCATCGATCCCAATACCGGCAAGGACCTCGTCAGTTCCCGCTCGGCGCGCAACATCCGCCTCGAGGGCGACGATGTGAGCGTCGACGTCGAACTCGGCTATCCGGCAGCGAGCCAGATCGCCCCGATGCGCCGCGCGGTGATCGAAGCGCTGAAGGGCGCCGGTGCGGCCAACGTCAGCGCCAACGTCACGATGAAGATCGTGGCGCATGCCGTGCAGCGCGGCCTCAAGGTCATGCCCAACGTCAAGAACATCATTGCGGTGGCCTCGGGCAAGGGCGGCGTCGGCAAGAGCACGGTCGCTGCCAACCTGGCGCTGGCGCTCGCTGCCGAGGGTGCGCGCGTCGGCGTGCTCGACGCCGACATCTACGGTCCCAGCCAGCCCACGATGCTGGGCATCTCGGGCCGGCCGGAGTCGGCCGACGGGCAGACCATCGAGCCGATGGAAAATCACGGCCTGCAGATGAGTTCGATCGGCCTGATGATCGATGCCGACCAGCCCATGGTCTGGCGCGGACCGATGGTGACGCAGGCGCTGCAGCAACTGCTGGGGCAGACCAACTGGCACGACCTCGACTACCTCGTCGTCGACATGCCGCCCGGCACCGGGGACATCCAGCTGACTCTGGCGCAGCAGGTGCCGGTGACCGGTGCGGTCATCGTGACCACGCCGCAGGACATCGCGCTGATGGATGCCAAGAAGGGACTCAAGATGTTCGAGAAGGTCAGCATCCCTATTCTCGGCATCGTCGAGAACATGGCCGTGCACATCTGCTCGAAATGCGGCCATGCCGAACACATCTTCGGCGCCGACGGCGGCAGGAAGATGGCCGAGGAGTACGGCGTCGAGTACCTCGGCAGCCTGCCGCTCGATATCCGCATCCGCGAGCAGGCGGACTCGGGACGCCCGACCGTCGTCGCCGAGCCCGACAGCGCCATCACCCAGACCTACAAGGCCATCGCGCGCAAGGTCGCCGTGCGCATCGCCGAGAAAGCGAAGGACATGTCACTCAAGATGCCGACGATCAAGGTGTCGAACACCTGACGGCTGCCCGCGTCGGGGACGTCCTTGCCGACTGGGCCGGCCGGTCACGCGCCCCGACGGCCCTGCCTGGTGGGCAGACCCATCTGCGACCACAACAGCATGCCGCCGCGCAGGTTGGCGCAGCGCGCCAGTCCGCCATTGCGCAGGATGACCGTGGCCTGTCCCGATCGCATACCTGCGTGGCAGACCGCGACCACGGGCCTGTCGGTCGGCACTTCGGCGAGCCGTGCCTTGAGTTCATTCAGCGGAATGAGTTGAGCATTGGCGATGCTACCGAGTGACTCCTGTACCTCCTCCGGTTGGCGCACGTCGAGCACGTGCACCTGGTCGAGATGCTCGGCGACCCACTCTGGCTCGATTTCCAGCAGGCCAGCATAGTTCTGGCGCACCGGGCCCCAGTCAGCGGGACGCGGAACCTTGCCGTCGGCGGGCTGGCCGGAGCGCTGGTTGGCAGGCACGGCAACATCGATCTGTTTGGGGTGTGGCAGGTTCAGGTTGTCCATGAGACCGACAAAGTCGCGCTCGTCGGCCGCGCCGCCGACACGCGGGTTGAAGGTCCTTTCCTCGGCCACCGACGACATCGTGCGGCCGCTGTAGTCATGGCCTGGAAACAACAGGCAACTGTCGGGCAGCGAGAAAATCTCTCGCGTGATCGAGCGATACAGCTCGCGCGCGCTGCCATGCTGGAAATCGCAGCGGCCTGTGCCGCGGATCAGCAGCGCGTCGCCGGTGAAGGCCATGACCTGGTCGTCGAGCACCAGCGTCAGGCAGCCGTCGGTGTGGCCGGGTGTGGCGCGCACGTCCAGGTGCCGGCCGCCGAAGGCGACGCGATCGCCGTGATCAAGCGGAAGGTCCGCGCCGTGGATCGGCGGTTGATAGCGTCGCGAGATGCCGATGCGGCAGCCGGTCGCCTGCTGCATCAGCCAGGCGCCGGTCACGTGATCGGCGTGGCAATGCGTATCAAGCACGGCAACCAGCGTGAGGTCGAGTTCGCCGAGCAACGCAAAGTCCCGCGGGTGCTGCTCGAAGACCGTGTCGATGAGGACCGCTTGTCGCGTGCGCGGGTCGCCCAGCAGATACGTATAGGTCGACGACGCGGCGTCGAACAGCTGGCGAAAGACCAGATCGGGGAGAATTGGTGGTCTCCAGGCTGGGGCGTGCTGCCATTTGACCACAGCCCGCGGGGCCGCAAGCGTCGCCATCGGAGTGCCGGGCCAAGCGCCAAGAGGGCGCTACACCGAAGCGCCAAAGACCGGTCAAACGCCTTACCGCCCGTGCGCCGTCCGCTGAATAAAGCGTTTCAGCGGATGCCGCAGAATGCACCCGTGCTCCAGCCTGCTTACCTTAGCCAGCAACTCACGTGAACAAACCCCGCAGGGATACGACGCCGCCAGCTCGTGGCTTCAATCTGATCGAACTGATGGTGGTTGTCGCGATCATCGCGATCCTGGCCTTGATGGCTGTTCCGAGCTATCACGACAAGTTCATCCGGGAGCAGGTCGTCGAGGCGATGCGGCTGACTGACATCGCCAAGGGACCCATCGCCGTCGCTTGGGCGACGAGCAAAGCGTTCCCCGAAGACAACGCCGCGGCGGGCCTGCCGACGCCCGATAAGGTGGTCAGCAACTACGTCAAGTCACTGACCGTCGAAGCGGGTGCGATTCACGTGGTGTTTGGCAACCAGGCCAATGGCGGACTGCAAGGCAAGACATTGAGCCTGCGACCCGCGGTGGTCGAAGATGCTCCCATCGTGCCCGTGGCCTGGGTCTGTGGTTTCGCCGCGGTGCCCGAAAAGATGACCGTGATGGCGGCCAACAAGACCAACCTCCCCAAGAACTGGCTGCCGGTCAACTGCCGCTGACCAAGGCCAGGCGTCGTTGACGTGGATCTCGAGGTCACCAGCGGCCGGTGGAGATCTTGAAGGCGCAAGGTGGGAATGCCTTGCCATTACCACGACAACAGCCTCTGGGGATTCAGCGATGCCGCGTTGCCCTAACCACGTTGGAACCTGTCATCCACGAGACTGGGCGTCTTCAAGCGGCTATTGGCGAAGCTGCCGAACTCCAGTCAGAATCGCCGGGAACCGGAAATCAGCCTGACGTTGTTTGCGGAGGCCCGTGATGGAACCGTTGCGTAGCGACGCTGACAGCCGCATGGCAACGCTGTTGCTCCATTGCGAACTGCGTGCGGGGCTGGCGGCCGATCTGACGCGCCTTGTCCAGGCAAACGGTGGTCGCATCGTCTACCACGACCACTATGTCGACAATGAGGTCCATCGTTATTACACGCGTCTGCAGTGGGACCTGGCGAACTTCGCCGTTGCCGACGGCGAGATCGGCGCTCACGTGGCGACGCTGGCGGGGGGCGGCGATGCCCAGTGGTCGCTGAGCCTGTCCGACCGTCCACAGCGCATGGCTGTGTTCGTGTCCAGGGAGCCCTGGTGCCTGTATGACATCCTGGCGCGGTCTTACTCAGGCGAGTGGCCCGTCGAGGTTCCGCTGATCGTCGCCAACCACCCGGATCTGAAGCCGGTTGCGGACAGGTTCGGCATCGCATTTCGCGTCATGCCGATGTCAGCCGACAACAAGGCCGAAGTCGAGGAAGCGCAGTTGGCGCTGCTTGCCGAACACCGGATCGACCTGGTGGTGCTGGCGAAGTACATGCAGATTGTCACCGACCGCTTTGTGCGGGCCTACGAAAACCGGATCATCAATATTCACCATGCATTTCTGCCTGCGTTTCCTGGCGCGCGTCCCTACCACTCGGCGCACGCTCGTGGCGTGAAGATGGTCGGTGCGACCGCGCATTACGTGACCGAGGTGCTGGACGCGGGGCCGATCATCGAGCAGGACGTGATGCGGGTGTCCCACCGCGATACGGTGCAGGACCTGGTGCGTTCCGGGCGCGATATCGAAAAGATCGTTCTTTCGCGCGCCATCTGGAGCCACCTGCAGAACAAGATCATCGTGCACAACGGCCGAACGATCGTGTTTCACTGACGCGCTCGGACACCGATGACGGTACCCAGGCGCTATCAGGAAGCCGTCGGCACGCCGCAGTGCTGAAACCGCACGCCGGCGTCAGTGGCCGCCGGGCATCAGCACACCCCACGGTTGCTCGCCCACCTTGATCTGCTTCACTTCCTTCTTCGTCGCGGTGTCGATCACGGAGACCGTGTTCGAGCGGCCGTTTGCAACGTAGAGCTTGCCGCCGTCGGTCGTCAGCGCCATGTTCCAGGGACGATTGCCCACCTTGATCGTCTGCGTGACTGTGTTGGTCGAGGTGTCGATGACCATGACCGTGCCATCGGCGCCGTTGGAGACATAGACCTCGCGCCCGGTCGGGTGCACCTTGATGCCATTCGAACGACCACCCGCGGGTATCGCCGCCAGAACCTTGCGGTTGGGCACATCGATCGCATACACGGTATTCGCGATCTCGCAGGCGACGTAAGCGCGCTGGCCATCGGGCGTGAACCCGATGCCGCGAGGGCGCTTGCCCACCCGGATGGATCCGGCCAGCTTCCGCGCCTCGACGTCGATGACGTCGACGACCTGCGACTCTTCGGCACTGACGAACACCCACTTGCTGTCGGGACTGAAGACTGCATGTTCCGGATTCTCGCCCTCCACCTTGACACGGAAGGCGATCTTGCCGGTTGCCACGTCAACGAAGAAGACCTGGTGGTCTTCCTCGATGGCGACCACGACCCACTTGCCGTCAGGCGAGCGCCCGACCCCTTCGGGCGATTCGCCCAGGTCGATGACGCCCGCCTCTGCCCGCGTCGCCAGGTCGATGACGCGCAGCGCATTGCTCTTCTGGTCGCTGACGTACAGACGCTTGCCATCGACGCTCGCCGCCATGCCGCGCGGAGTCTTTCCGGCCTTGATCGAGGCGACGACTTCGTCTTTGGCCGTATCGATGACGGAGATCGTGCCGTCTTTCTCATTGGAGGCGTAGGCGAATTGCGCCGATGCAGCCATCGACGCGCCCAACGCACTCGCGATGAAAAGGGCGATGATCCAGCTTCTCATTTGGCCTCCGTCTCTTTCTTGCTGAGCAATGCGGCGCGTTGCTTGCCTTCGGCGATCTGCTCTGGGCTCATCTGCTTGGCGATTTCGGCGCGATAGGCCAGTCCATCCATGACGTTGTTGGCTCCGGCCGCAGTGAACCAGGCATAGGCCTCCACCAGGTTGCGCTCGACGCCGACGCCGTCGCGGTACATGCGACCGATCGACAACTGCGCGATGCCCACGCCCGAGTTCGCGGCCGCCGTCAGCCAGCGCGCGGCCTCCTTCGGGTCCTCGGGTACGCCGCGTCCCAGGCGATACATGGTCCCCAGTTCCGCTTGCGCCTGGGGATTGTTCTGCCGGGCGGCCTCGGTGAGCCAGCGCACTGCGGCAGCGGAGTCCTTGTCCATGCCCCAGCCGAAGCGCGCCATCATGCCCATGTGGTACTGCGCCTCGGCCTCGCCCTGGGCGGCGCGCGGCGCGTAGAGCGCGGCCGCGGCGGTGTAGTCCTCGCGTTCATATGCCGCGCGTGCCGCGTCCACCTGTGCGTACGTCACCGCTTGCGGCGACGGCAAGGCTGAACGTGCAGGCGCGCAAGGCATTTGCGATGATCCGCGGCGTGGATCGCACCGGTTCTCCTGAGGCTTGCATGCGCTGGGCTGTCAGCTTGTCCATTGTCTTTTTGGTCGTCGGCATGACTGCTGCGTCACCGCAGCCGGCGGGTACGCAGCAGCCGCCGGCGGGCGTCGAAGCCGGCCGGCGCCTGTTCTTCGATGGGCAACTGTCCGAACCGCCCGGCACATCATGCGCATCCTGCCACGATCCGGCGCGTGCGTTCACGGGCGACAACGGTTCAGGGCGGGCCGTGCCCCGCGGCAGCCGGACGGGCATGCTGGGGTCGCGCAACGCTCCGACGTTGATGTACCTCGCATCCAGCCCGGGGCCGGGGTTCTCCGAGAAAGACGGCAAGAAGGTTCCAAGCGGCGGATTCTTCTGGGACGGGCGTGCCGCCACGCTGGCCCAGCAGGCCCTCGGACCGCTGTTCGCCGCGCATGAAATGAACAACCAGGATGCGGCGGCACTGGTCGCCAGGGTTGCGTCTTCCGACGCTGCGCCGTGGTTGCGAATGGCGTTTGGTGACGACGTGTTCGCCAGTCCCGGCCGCGCACTCGAAGCCATTGCGTCCGCGCTGGCGGCGTTCGAGCAGAGCCCGACCTTTGCTCCATTTTCGTCGAAGTTCGATGCGGTGCTGCGTGGCCAGGCGCGTTTCACGCCGCAGGAGGAGCGCGGTCAGAGTCTTTTCACCATCGCGCAGAAGGGCAACTGTGCCGCGTGCCACACGCTAAGGCCCGACAGCCGCGACCCGCGCGACTCGCTGTTCACGGACTTCGGCTTCCACGCGCTTGGCGTGCCGAGAAACACCGACGTTGCGCAGGTCGGCCAGTTTGATCTGGGTTTCTGCACGACCCAGCCCGGTGGCGCGGCGGTCAACGGGCACTGGTGCGGCTGGTTCAAGACGCCGACGCTACGCAACGTGGCGCAGACGGCGCCGTACATGCACAACGGACGCTTTGCCTCGCTGCGCGAGGCAGTCGCGTTCTATGCCACCCGCGACACGCATCCCGACCGCTGGTATCCGGATGGCGTGAAGTTCGACGACCTGCCGCAGGCACTGCGCGTCAACGTCGACGTCGAGACGCGGCCGTATCACCGCCGCCCGGCGCAGCGGCCGGCGCTGAACGACGAGGAAATCGACGACATCGTCGCGTTCCTGCAGACGTTGACGGACGGTTACGCGCCCTGACCCGGAGCGACGGTATCGCGCACGACGGCCGCCGCGCGGCGGTGGGGAAGCATGCGGTGAAACACGCCGTCGCGGTCGTACAACAGGTGCTTCAGCGCCGCCAGGACGTGCAGCTTGATCAGCGAAATGAACGCCATTGCTGCAACGAAGTGCACGGTACTGAAGACTTCCTTCAGTGCCTCGTCCTTCCAGCCCCAGCCGGGAACAACCACTCCGAAGTACTTGATGGGGTAGCCGGAGAAGACCGATCCCAGGTAGCCCGCCAGCGGCATCGTAATCATGCAGATGTAGAGCAGCACATGGCTGGCACCGGCGGCGCGCGCCTGCCAGCGAGGCATCGTCGACGGCAGCGGTGGCGGCCGATGCGTGAAGCGCCAGGCAAGACGCATCACGATCAGGACGCCCAGTGTCATCCCGATCGACTTGTGCAGGTTGAACCAGTAAACCCGCACGCCGGTCGGCTGCTTGGGAATATCGATCATCCACAGGCCGAGCGCGATCTGGGCGATCACGCCAATGGCAACGGCCCAGTGCAGGGTCATCGCAACCCTGTCGTATCGCGTCGGGGCGATGCCGGACTCCGGTACGGCCGGTGTCATGAGAGCGCGCTGCCGACGGCGCCCGGATTGCGGCAGAGACTGAAGCGACCTGGCTGAGAGAAGATCAAGACGTCCTACTTCCCGGCGCCGGCGGCGCGCAACAGCGCGGCCGCCTCGGCATGCTTCTCGGCGACAGCGATCGAAAGTGCAGATTCACCCCGGTTGTCACGCGCCGCAACGTCGGCGCCCCGTTCGAGCAGCAGCTTCACGCTGTCGTTCTTGCCGTAGGCCGCTGCCCACATCAGCGCGGTCGCGTCGTTGGCGTATTTCTGATTGACGCCGACGCCGGCGGCAAGCAGTGCGGCGACGCACTCGGCGTTGCCGTTGCCGGCGGCGTAGATCATCGCGGTTTTCTCCATCCGGTCGCTGGGCTCGACACTGGCTTTGGCGGCGAGCAGCGTGCGCGCGACATCGGTATGGCCGCCGTACACGGCGCTCATCAGCGGCGTAACGCGCGCCAGGTTGGGCAGGTTCACGTCGGCGCCCCGTTCGAGCAGGAGCTTGACCAGTTCGATGTTGCCGTTGCGCGCGGCGGTATTCAGCGGCGTATCGCCAAGACGGTTGCGCGAGTTCGGATTCGCGCCCTGATCGAGCAGCGCGGCGGTCGTTGCGACAGACCCGCTCCGCGCCGCCTGCAGCAGGTCGAAATTGATGTTGCGTTGCTGGGCCGACGTGGATCCCACGACCAGCAAAAGGGCTGCTGCAATGCAGCGAATCTGTTTCATGGACCGATCTCCTCCCTTACACAAGCGCGGCGTCCCCTCTTTTCGGGGTGTGGCTGTTCCGCCGACGCCATTCGCCGCCTATTATCTGCGGGCCCGGCGATAAGGACACTACCAACACCGGGTATGGGTGGCGGTTGCAAGATTTTTGCACCGCGCGTTGCGGTGACATCACCCGCGTCGCCAAGGGTCGGCGTCGCATCATCGCGCTTCACAATAAGACAAAGGGCAGGGGGACAGCATGCAGAGCAGATTTTTCTCCATCAGAACACTCGTCCTGGGCGTCGCGGCGGTTGCCGCGACCTCGGCGCGATCGCACAGGAAGTGCAGGGGCAGAAGGGCGCCGCGGCGGCCGGGGTGCCGAAGGCAGTCAATGTCACGCAGGCGCAGCTGAACAGCGCTGGCGGGCAGACGGCCAACTGGCTGCACACCAACGGTGACTACGCGCAGACGCGCTACTACGGCGGCAACCAGATCAACGCCGGCAACGTAAAGAACCTGCGGCCGGCCTTCGTGTTCCAGACCGAGGTCGTGGAATCGATGGAGACGGCCCCCATCGTCGTCGATGGCGTCATGTACCTGACGACTTCGTATAACCACATCTATGCCATCGACGCCGTGACCGGCAAGCAGTTCTGGCACTACAAGCACAAGATGGGGCCGGTCACGACTTTCTGCTGCGGGCCCAATAACCGCGGCGTTGCGATCTCCGGCGGCAAGGTCTTCATGGGCACCCTCGACGCGCGCCTCGTTGCGCTCGATGCCAAGACCGGCAACGTGCTCTGGAACATCGAGATCGCCGACCCGGAGAAGGGCTACAGCGAGACGATGGCGCCGACCGTGGTCGACAACAAGGTGCTGATCGGTACCAACGGTGGCGAATACGGCATCCGCGGCTTCGTCAAGGCGTACAACGCCGACGACGGCAAGCTGCTGTGGACCTTCTACACGATCCCCGAAAAGGGTCACGAGGGCGTTTGGGCCCAGAACGACCTGACCGGCCGCAACATGAAGCGCGACATCGCGGCGGAAAAGGCGGCATTCGCGAAGGACAGTTCGTTCTGGCAGACGCTCGGCGGCGGCGTGTGGATGAATCCGTCGGTCGACCTGAAGACCCGCACGGTGTGGTTCGTCGTCGGTAACCCCTCGCCTGACCTGTATGGCGCGGAGCGGCCCGGCGACAACCTGTACACGGATTCGCTGGTGGCGATCGATCTCGACAAGGGCACCTACAAGTGCCATTCGCAGTATGTCGCGCACGACGTGTGGGACCTCGACGCCGTGAGCCCGCCGATCCTGGTCGACGTCAAGGACAAGTCCGGCAAGATGATTCCGGGCGTGCTCCACGGCGGCAAGACCGGGCATGTCTACGTGCACGATCGCTCGAACTGCAACCTGATCCGCTTCTCGGAAGCGATGATCCCGCAGGAGAACATGTGGGTGCTGCCGACCGCTGAAGGCGCGCGCATGCTGCCGGGCGCCAATGGTGGCGTGGAATGGTCACCGATGAGCTTCGACCCGAAGACCCGGCTCGCGATTGCGCTCAACCTGCACCAGCCGATGACCTATCACGTCGAGGCGGCGAAGTACCCCGGCGGCAGCAAGCTCTGGCTCGGCGGCGCCTTCAAGGTGATCCCGAGCGAGAAGCAGTGGGGCCGCGTGGCCGCGGTCGATGTCGACACCGGCAAGGTGAAGTGGAAGCACGACACCGAGCAGCCGCTGATCGGAGGCGGGCTGGCGACGGCAGGCGGCCTGTACTTCTTCGGCGAGGGCAACGGCAGCTTCAACGCACTGGATTCCGCCACCGGCAAGAAGCTCTGGAACTTCAACTGCGGCGCCGGCGCCAACGCGATGCCGGTGTCCTACATGGTCAATGGCAAGCAGTACATCGCGATGGGCTGCGGAGGCAATACCCAGCTCGACTTCAAGCGCGGCAACAGCGTGTTCGTGTTTGCGCTCTGAATCGATCTGCATCGAAGCTCCGAAGGGCCGCCCGCGGGCGGCCCTTTTTTTGCTCGGAATAGCAAGCTATGAAACGCAACTTGGGTCACGCCGCGCTCCGTCGTCGTTGTTGCCGCCCTCGCGCCGGTTGCGGCGCGCAGGACGTTGCGGCCGGACGCAAGAAGGCCGAAGTCTGCGTCGACTGCCATGGGCCGAAATGGAAACTCTGTGCAGTCGCAGTATCCGATCCTGGCGGGGCAAACGGCGCGCTACATCTACCTGCAGATCAAGGACTTCAAGGAGGGCCGCCGCTCTGAGCCACAGATGGACGCCTGCCTCAAGGACCTCTCGCGGCAGGACATGTTCGACATTGCGGCGTACTTCGCGGCGCAGAAGCCGCGTGCGACCGCGTTCAAGCCCGATCCCGCGCGTGCAGCGCGTGGTAAGTCGAAGGCCGACGAGACGCTGTGCACGATGTGCCATCTGGGTGGCTTCCTCGGCCAGAACGAGATACCCGCGGGTGGCGGGCCAGCAGTACGACTACGTCGTCAAGCAGATGCGCGACTTCAAGACCGGCAACGCACCAATGATGCCGGCAACATGGCGAGCGTCGCGAAGACGCTGAGCGATCAGGACATCGAGGACCTTGGCCATTACCTGGCGGGGCTGTACTGATGGCCTTCACCGAAGCGCCTGCCCGCGCCAAGTTCGGATGCCGGCCTTCATCGTAGGCACGATCCGCGTCACCGACGCCGAGGCGTGGCAGGGCTACGTCCAGCGCGTCGGGGCCACGTTCGCGCCCCATGGCGGCCGCGTTCTGCTGCGCGGCGCGCTCGCTCGCGAACTGGCGGGCCAGCCGCACGGGGATCGGGTCGTCGTCGCCGAGTTCACGGACCTCGATGCGCTGATGCGCTGGCACGAGTCACCGGAGTATCAGTCCTTGATCGCGCTGCGTGACGCGGGCGCCGAAGTCGTACTCACGGCCTACCAAACCTAAGCCATCGCGGCAGACATGCGCAGCGCCGATGTGAGGCGAGCGCGTCGTAAAGTCGCGCTCCACCCGCCACCGACCCAAGGCTGATACGAATGACTCTGGTCCGCATCGTTGTCCTCGCCACGTGTGTCGCGGCGTCTGCCGTCGCTTGCAGCAAGAAGGAGTCGACGCCAGCGGTGGCGCCCGCTGGCAAGACGCAGCCGCCCCCGGTTCTCCCGGCACCGCCCAAGCCGCCGCCGTCGTTCTTCCGCGATCACTACGCCAAGCTCGAGGACTGTGTCTACGACTGGGGTTACGCGCAGAAGTGCGTGCCGGTTCCGCCGGGATCGCCGGCGCATCAGACCGGTGCGAACTTCTTTGGCCCGACGTATGCGCGGACCTATCGCGAGGAGACGCAGGTTCAACTGCGCAAGGAGGCCATCAGCGGCGGCTATGCGCAAAGCGTCCCGTCGGACGCGAGCGACAAGTCGATTGCCAAGTCCGAAGTGAAGCCCTGAGTGTCCTTCCCGGGGTGCGCGCCAGGCACTGATCCGTGAGCCCCTATCTGACTCTCGCGCTGGGCGTCCTGAGCGCCGGCATCGGCGGGGAACTCTTCGTGCGCGGGACCGTCAGCCTGGCGACGTGGGCGCGCGTCGCCCCGGGAATCGTCGGAGCGACGGTGGCGGCGTTTGCCACGTCGAGCCCGGAACTGTCGGTGTCGATCACGTCCGCACTGGCCGGCACTCCGCAGATTGCGCTCGGCGATGCGCTTGGCAGCAACGTCGTCAACATCGCGCTGATACTCGCACTGGCGCTGCTGATCTCCGGCATCCAGAGCAGTCGCGACAGCATCCGGCGCGACTTCCCGGTGGCGTTCCTGGTTCCGGCATTGACGGCTGCGCTGGCTGCCGATGGTGAACTGTCGCGGCTGGATGGCCTGGTCATGCTGTCGGCTCTTTCTGGCATGGATGATCGCGACGGTGATCGAGGCACGGCGCCAGCGCAGCGCGGCGGAAGAAGTGCTGGGGGCCCATCGCCTCGCGCCGGCGCTGCTTTCGGCGGCACTCGGCCTGGGTTTTCTGGTGGGCGCCGGCCTCTTGATCGTGGATGGCGCGCGGGCGATCGCGGTCTCCTTTGGCCTCAGCGAGTTCGTCATCGGGGCGACCGTCGTCGCGGTCGGCACCTCGGTGCCCGAACTGGCCACGGCGCTGATATCGAAGCTGCGCGGCCACGATGAAGTCGGACTCGGCACGGTCCTGGGCAGCAACATCTTCAACGGACTGTTCATCGTCGCCGTGGCGGCGCTGATCCACCCGATCGTGTTTGACGCGGCGTCGGTACGCGTCGCCCTGGCGTTCGGGCTGGTCGCGGTGATGCTGACGCTGCCCGGCAAGTCCGGCTATATCGGCCGCGGGCGCGGGTTGCTGTTGCTGCTGCTGTACGTCGCTTACGTCGTCGCCGTCGTCCGCGGCTGAAGGTGAATCACGAAACGCAGCCGGCGACCGTCGAGCGCGGGCCGGGCGCCACCGGTGCCGGCACGCGGTAGCCGTACTTGGTCGCCGTCATCTCGGCGAGGATCGACACCGCGATCTCGGGTGGCGTGCGAGCGCCATTTTTGAGCCCGACCGGGCCATGCAGGCGCTCGAGCTGTTCGGCGTTGACGCCGAACTCCTTCAGGCGCTCCTTGCGCTTGGCCTGGTTCTTCTGCGAGCCGATCGCACCGACATAGAAGGCCTGGGACTTCAGTGCCTCCATCAGCGCAAGATCGTCGAGCTTCGGATCGTGCGTCAAGGCCACGATCGCCGTGTGCTTGTCGGGCCGGAATTCGGTGACGGTGTCGTCGGGCATCGTGCGCACCAGCTGCGTGCCGGGCACGAGCCAGCCGTCGGCGTACTCCTCGCGTGGATCGCAGATCGTCACCGCGTAGTCGAGCGCCAGCGCCATCTGCGCGACGTAATGCGTGAGCTGGCCGGCGCCGATCACCAGCAGTCGCCAGCGCGGTCCGAACGCGGTGATGAGCCGCGCGTCGTTGCAGTCGAGCACATCGGTACCGTCGCCTTCGGCGAGTGTGACGACACCACTGCGCAGGTCGAGCGTGCGAACAGTGTGCCGGCCGGCGGCGACGTTCTCCAGCAGTACATCGATCTGCGCGCCGGGGCCGAGCGGCTCGAGCACGAGTTCGATCGTGCCGCCGCAGGGCAGGCCGAACTTGAAGGCCTCGTCGGCCGTGACGCCGTACTTGACCCGCTCAGGGACCACTGCCGCTGCCGCGCGGCGGCGCACGCGATCGACGAGATCGTCTTCGATGCAGCCGCCCGAGACCGAACCCACAACGAGCCCGTCGTCGCGGATGATGACCAGCGAACCGACCGGCCGCGGGGCCGAACCCCAGGTCCTGACCACCGTGCCCATGACGGCACCATGGCCGGCGCGCAGCCATTCGTCGGCTTTCTTCAATACCTGCAGGTCGACGCTGTCCATGGGGCTGACCGGCGCCTGGCCGGTGTGCAGACTGAGTAGCTTCCATTCTATTGCGCCAGGACGAGGCGTGCTGCGCCGCGCCATACCGCCGGAAAGCCGCGATGTCACTCGACGACGGTTGCGCCCGGCTTTTCGCTGCTGTTAATGTCCAACGCTCGGCCGCCCACCCGCAGAAGGCGGCATAAGAAAACCTCCGAAGGAGACTTGGATGCCTGTCCCGCTTTCGCTGCGGGTCAACGGCAAGGCCGTTTCGGCCGACGTTGATCCATCAACTTCACTCGTAACGCTGCTGCGCGAGCAGCTTGGCCTGACCGGCACGCATGTTGGCTGCGATACGGCGCAGTGCGGCGCCTGCACCGTTCATGTCAACGGCCGCGCAGTCAAGAGCTGCAACGTGCTGGCGCTGCAGATGGCCGGCGCCGAGGTCACGACGATCGAGGGCATCACGCCGGCCGAAGGCATGCATCCGATGCAGGCCGCGTTCAAGGCCTGCCACGGGCTGCAGTGCGGCTTCTGCACGCCGGGCATGGTGATGAGCGCGATCGATCTCGTGCAGCATCACCCGCACGCGACCGACACGCAGATCCGCGAGGGACTGGAAGGCAACCTGTGCCGCTGCACCGGCTACCAGAACATCGTCAAGGCTGTCGCGCAGGGCGCGGCGGCGATGAAGTAGGAGGCGCGATGAACGATCCCAAAGCGGGTTTCATCGGCAAGTCGGTCGAGCGCAAGGAAGATTTCCGTTTCCTGAGCGGCAGCGGCCAGTACACCGACGACATCACGCTGCCGCGCCAGAGCTACGGCTACTTCGTGCGCAGCCCGCATGCCCACGCGAAGATCCGCGGCATCGACACCGGCGCGGCCAGCAAGGCGGACGGCGTGCTCGGTATCTTCACCGGCAAGGACATGGCCGGCGTCGGCGGGTTGCCGTGCGGCTGGCAGATCAACAACCTCGACGGCACGCCGATGAAGGAGCCGAAGCATTCGGTGCTGGCGGAGGGCAAGGTCTGCTATGTCGGTGACCATGTCGCGCTGGTCGTGGCCGAGACGGCAGCGCAGGCGAAGGCGGCGGCGAATCTTGTCGACGTCGACTACGAGATCCTGCCCGCGGTGGTCGACACGGGCACGGCCGACAAGGCGGGGACGGCTGTGCACGACATCGCGCCGGACAACGTCTGCTACGTCTGGGGCTGCGGCGACAAGGCGGCGACCGACGCGGCGTTCACGAAGGCAGCGCACGTCACGAAGCTGCACTTTGCCAACAACCGGCTGATTCCGAATGCGATCGAGCCGCGCGCCGCCAATGCCGCGTATGACCGCGCCGGCGATTCCTACACGCTGTACGTCTCGAACCAGAACCCGCACGTCGAACGTCTGCTGATGACCGCCTTCGTGCTGGGCCTGCCCGAGCACAAGGTGCGCGTGGTGGCACCCGACGTCGGCGGCGGCTTCGGCTCGAAGATCTATCTGTACGCCGAAGAGACCGCGCTGGTCTGGGCGAGCAAGCGCGTGGGTCGGCCGATCAAGTGGACCGCCGAGCGCTCGGAGAGCTTTCTGTCGGATGCGCACGGCCGCGATCACGTCAGCACCGTGGAACTCGCGCTCGACAAGGACGGCAAGTTCCTCGCGTTGCGCGTGCATACGACGGCGAACATGGGTGCGTACCTGTCGACCTTTGCCTCGTGCATCCCGACGATCCTGTACGCGACGCTGCTCGCCGGCCAGTACGCCACGCCGGCGATCTACTGCGAAGTGAAGGCGGTGTTCACCAACACCGCGCCGGTCGATGCCTACCGCGGTGCCGGCCGCCCGGAGGCGACCTACGTCGTCGAGCGCATCGTCGAGACCGCGGCGCGCGAACTGAAGATCGATCCGGCCGAACTGCGCCGGCGCAACTTCATCAAGACCTTCCCGTACGCCACGCCGGTCGGGCTGAGCTACGACACCGGCGACTACAACGCCACGCTGACGCGGGCCATCGAACTGGCGGACGTCAAGGGGTTCGCCGCCCGCAAGGCGGAGAGTGCAAAGAAGGGGATGCTGCGCGGGCTCGGCTACTCCTGCTACATCGAGGCCTGCGGGCTGGCGCCGTCGAACATCGCCGGCGCGCTCGGTGCGCGCGCGGGCCTGTTCGAGGCCGGCGAAGTGCGCGTGCATCCGACCGGCAAGGTGACGGTGTTCACGGGCTCGCACTCGCACGGGCAGGGCCACGAGACCACGTTCGCACAGGTGGTGGCCGACCGGCTCGGGATCCCGCTCGACGATGTCGACATCCAGCACGGCGACACCGGCAAGATCCTGTTCGGCATGGGCACCTACGGCTCGCGCTCGATCGCGGTCGGCGGCACCGCGATCGTGAAGGCGATCGACAAGGTGGTCGCCAAGGGCAAGAAGATCGCGGCGCACCTGCTCGAGGCGAGTGACGCCGATATCGAGTTTGCTAACGGCGAGTTCCGCGTGGCCGGCACCGACCGCAAGAAGGCGTTTGCCGAGGTGTCGCTGGCGGCCTACGTGCCGCACAACTACCCGCTCGACAAGCTCGAGCCGGGACTCAATGAGAACGCGTTCTACGACCCGACCAACTTCACCTATCCGGCGGGCTCGTATGTCTGCGAGGTCGAGATCGATCCCGAAACCGGCGTCGTGCGCATCGACCGCTTTGCGGCCTGCGACGACTTCGGCAACGTCATCAACCCGATGATCGTCGAGGGGCAGGTGCACGGCGGGCTCGCCCAGGGCATCGGCCAGGCGCTGCTCGAGCACGGCATCTACAACGAAGACGGCCAGCTCGTCACCGGCAGCTACATGGACTACGCGATGCCGCGTGCAGACGACCTCCCGAAGTTCACCGTCGAGACCGCCAAGGGCACGCCGTGCACGCACAACCCGTTGGGCGTGAAGGGCTGTGGCGAGGCCGGTGCGATCGGCTCGCCCGCCGCGGTGATCAATGCCATCACCGACGCGCTCTCGCACATGGGGGTGACGGACGTGCCGATGCCCGCGACGCCGCACACGGTCTGGAAGACGATCCGCGCCGCGACGCGCGTGTAACGGCACTGAGGAGATGACGATGGAAGCAATGCACTATCACCGCCCCGCCTCGGTGGCCGACGCTGTCAAGCTCGCCGGCCAGCATGGCGACGACAAGATCCTGGCCGGCGGACAGTCGACGCTGCCGTCGATGCGGCTCGGTCTGCTATCACCTTCCGGCTGGATCGACCTGGCGGGCATTACCGAACTGCAGGGCATCTGCAACGACGGCAACAATGTCGTCATCGGTGCGATGACGACGCATGCCGCGGTTGCCGCCTCCAAGGACGTGCAGTCGCGCATTCCGGCACTGGCGCAGCTTGCGGGCGGCATCGGCGACCGGCAGGTGCGCAACCGCGGAACGATCGGCGGCTCGCTCGCGAACAACGATCCGGCCGCCTGCTATCCGGCCGCGGTACTCGGGCTGGGCGCCACGATCCAGACCGACCGGCGCAAGATCGCCGCCGACGACTACTTCAAGGGTCTGTACGAGACGGCGCTCGCCGCCGGCGAGATCATCACGGCGGTGCATTTCCCGGTGCCCGCCAAGGCGGCCTACCTGAAGTTCAAGCAGCCGGCCTCGCGCTTCGCGCTGGTCGGTGTGTTCGTCGCGAAGACGGCAAGCGGCGTGCGGGTTGCGGTCACCGGGGCGGGGCCGGGCGTCTTCCGTGTCAAGGCGCTCGAGGACAAGCTCGGCGCGAAGTTCGCACCCGAGTCGTGCGACGGCGTCAGCGTTCCGGCCGCAGGACTCAACACGGACCTGCACGCGTCGGCGGACTATCGCGCGCACCTGATCACGGTGCTGGCAAAGCGGGCAGTGGCCGCCGCCGGCTGACATCGCAGCATTCACTGATCCACGGTTCTACTGGCACGGAGGCAGCCATGGCCAAGGTCACGACCCCGCCCGCAGGATTCCACTCGGTGACTCCGTACCTCGCGATCCGCGACGCCGTGGCGGCGGTCGAGTTCTATCGGCGCGCATTCGGCGCCGAACTCGTGATGAAGCTGACGATGCCCGACGGCCGCTACGCCCACGCCGAGATCAGGATCGGCGACTCGCACATCATGATGGCCGAGGAGAACCCGGAGTGGGGCAACCAGAGTCCGGCCCTGCTCGGCGGCTCGCCGGTGTCCTTCATGCTCTACGTGCCCGACGTCGATACGGCGTTCGCGCGTGCGCTCGCCGCCGGGTGCACGCAGGTGCGGCCGGTGGAGGATCAGTTCTACGGCGATCGCACCGGAACGCTGAAGGACCCGTACGGCTTCCAGTGGTCGATGGGAACGCACATCGAGGACGTCAGCGAGGCCGAGGGCCAGAAGCGCATGGAAGCAATGTTCCTCAAGTAGGCCGCAGGCGTTGATCGACATGCGGCTGCCGATCAAGCTCGACTCGACCTCGAACGGCGAATTCGCCCCGGTAGCGCTGCCGGCCGCGGCCCTCGCCGCGCGGCGGCTGGCGCAGCAGCAGGTGGATGACGCCGCGCGCCGCACCGGGTTGTCGCGGCGCGCCTACCTCGTTTCGCTGCTGGGCGCCGCGGCCACGCTCGCGGCATTCAACCGGGCGTTCGCAGCCGCCGGACAACGCGGCGGACAGTACGCGTTGCCGCGCGAGGCGCCGTTCGAACTCGCAGCGGCCGAAGCCGCTGTCGGCGGCGACGAATTCATCTTCGACGTGCAGTTGCACCACGTGAATCCGCAGGGCGCGTGGCGCAAGGCCGCCGGCCCGAATGCGTTCAAGGGCATGCCAAACAGCACCTGCGGCCAGGCCGACCACGTCGAGTGCTTCTCCAGCGGCGCGCTGCTGAAGGACGTATTCATGGACAGCGACACCGCGATGGGCGTGCTGTCGCATGTACCGGGCGGGCTCGACACGAATCCGCTCGACTTCGAGGCCGCCGGGGCGACGCGGGTTGCCGCCAACACGCTCGACGGCACCGAGCGCCTGCTGCTGCACGGCCGCTGCATGCCGACGCTGCCCGGCGAGATCGACGGCATGGACGCGCAGGTCGCGCGCTTCCCTGTCGCCGCGTTCAAGACCTACACGCAGTTCGGCCCCCGCGATGGGGCGGAGGGCTTCTTCCTCGACGACGACACCTACGGCGCGCCTTTCATCGAGCGCGCACGAAGGTTGAAGGTGCGCAACATCGCCGTGCACAAGGGCCTTGCGTTCGGACAGCGTGGCTACGAGTACTCGACCTCGCGCGATATCGGGCCGGCCGCGGTGCGCTACCCGGACATGACGTTCCTGATCTATCACTCGGGCTTCGACACCGGCGTCAAGGAAGGCCCGTACGACCCGCAGGCGAAAGCCGGCGTCGATGTGCTGGTGCGCTCGATGCGCGAGGCCGGGCGGCCGAAGAACGTCTATGCGGAGCTGGGCAGCACCTGGCGCTTCGTCATGCGTGCTCCCGACCAGGCCGCGCACCTGTTGGGCAAGCTGCTCGTCACCTTCGGCGAGGACAACATCCTGTGGGGCACCGACTCCATCTGGTACGGCAGTCCGCAGGACCAGATCCAGGCGTTCCGCGCCTTCGAGATCAGCCGTGAGTTCCAGGAAAAATTCGGTTACCCGGCGCTGACACCGGCGATCAAGCGCAAGATCTTCGGTCTGAACGCGATGCGCGTGTACGGCCTCGATGCGACTGTGCTCAGGCGGCGCGTGTCGAAGGACCGCGTGAAGAAGGCGCGCGACGATTACCTGAACGATCCACAGCCAAGCTTCGCGACCTATGGGCCTCGAACCCGTCGCGAATTCCTTGCTCTGCGCGAACTGCTGGCTGACCTGCCCTGAGTCGTCCGACATCCGGCGGCGTGTCGCGACGTCGGTTCGGGCTCCGACTGCCTGCCTACAATCGCCCGTATGACGCAGGCCGGAACGGACTCCGCAGTCAGGCCATCACCGTGGTCGCCGCTTGCCAACCCGGTGTTCCGGCTGCTGTGGATCACCTGGCTGACATCGAACATCTGCATGTGGATGAACGATGTCGCTGCCGCGTGGCTGATGACCACGTTGACGACCTCTCCGGTCATGGTCGCACTGGTGCAGTCGGCCTCCACGCTCCCGGTCTTCCTGCTCGGCTTGCCGAGTGGAGCGCTCGCGGACATCCTCAATCGCCGGCGCTGGTTCATGTTCACGCAGTTCTGGGTCGCGGCCAACGCCGTGCTGCTCAGCGTGGCGATGTTCGCCGGCTGGATGAGCGCGCCGCTGCTGCTGGCGCTGACCTTCGGCAACGGCATTGGCCTGGCAATGCGCTGGCCCGTCTACGCGGCGATCATTCCCGAACTCGTCACGCGCCGCGAACTGCCGAACGCCGTCGCGCTGAACGGCATCGCGATGAACACCTCGCGCGTGATCGGCCCGGTGGTGGCCGGTGCGCTGATCGCGAGCCTGGGTACGGCCTACGTCTTCCTGCTCAATGCGGTGCTGTCGCTCGCCGCCGGGTTCGTGATCATGAGCTGGCGCTCGGAGCCCAAGCCGAGCGTGCTGCCGGGCGAGCGCTTCTTCGGCGCGATGCGCGTCGGCTTCCAGTACGTGGCGCAGTCACCCGCGATGCGCTCGGTGCTGGTGCGCATCGCGGTGTTCTTCCTGCAGACGACCACCGTGTTCGCGCTGCTGCCGCTGGTGGCCAAGCGCCTGCCGGGCGGCGGTGCCTGGACCTACACAGTGCTGCTGGCATCGCTCGGGTGTGGGCGCAGTCACCGTCGCATTCCTGCTGCCGCGGCTGCGCGTGCTGATCTCACGCCAGCGACTGCTGCGCGACGGCACGCTGCTGCAGGCGGCCGCGATGGTCGGTCTCGGGTTCGCGCCGAATGTGTGGACGGCGATACCCGCCATGATGGTGGCGGGCGGCGCATGGCTCGCGGTGGTCAACACCCTGACCGTCATCACGCAGCTCTCGCTGCCCGACTGGGTGCGCGCGCGCGGCATGTCGATCTACATGATGGTGATGATGGGCGCTGCGTCGGCGAGCGCGGCACTCTGGGGCCAGGTCGCCAGCTGGATCGACGTCTCCTGGACCTACCTTGCCGCAGCGTTGACGGGCCTCGCCACCGGTTACCTGGCGAGCCGCCTGTACTCCGACCCGGAGAACGAGGTCGACCTCACCCCGGCACGCATCCTGGCAGAACCGGTGCCGGCCTTTCCGGTCGAGCACCAGATGGGACCGGTCATGGTCACGGTCGACTACCAGATCGACCCGATGCGCGCCGAGGCGTTCGCGGCCGTCATGCGTGAGAGCCGCGCGAACCGCCTGCAGAAGGGCGCGCTTTCGTGGGGACTGTTTCACGACACGAACAAGCCCGGGCATTACATCGAGTACTTCCTCGATGATTCATGGGCCGATCACCTGCGGCGCTTCGACCGCTTCACTGCGGCCGACGCCGACCTGCGCGAGCGGCGTTACGCTTTTCACATTGGCGAAGAACCGCCCCGGGTTTCGCGTTACATCGCGGAGCCCCTCGGACAATAAGTCTCCACTGGAGGACCAATGCGCGTCGCAGTGCTCGGCAGCGGAGTGATCGGCACGACCATCGCCTGGTACGCGGCGAAGGCCGGGCACGAAGTGACCGTGGTCGATCGTCAGTCCGGACCGGGGCTCGAAACCAGCTTCGCGAATGCCGGCGAAGTCTCGCCCGGCTACTCGGCGCCGTGGGCCGGGCCGGGCGTTCCGGTCAAGGCGATCAAGTGGATGCTGATGCGGCACAGCCCGCTGGTCATCTGGCCGCTGCTCGACCCGGCGCTGTGGCGCTTCGGCGCGAGCATGCTCGCCAACTGCACCGAGCGCGCCTACCGGCTGAACAAGAGCCGCATGGTGCCGATCGCGGAGTACAGCCGGGACTGCCTCAAGGCGCTGCGCGCAGAGACCGGCATCGCCTACGACGAACGCGAGCAGGGCACGCTGCAGCTGTTCCGCACCAGCAAGCAGCTCGACGGCATCGGCAAGGACATCGAGATCCTGAAGGAGTATGGCGTGCCGTTCGAAGTACTCGATCGCGCTGGCTTCTGCCGCGTCGAACCTGCGCTCGCGCACACGCAGCAGAAGTTCGTCGGAGCGCTGAGGCTGCCCGGAGACGAGACCGGCGACTGCTTCCTGTTCACCAACCGGCTGGCCGAGATGGCCCGCGGGATTGGCGTGACATTTCGCTTTGGCACGCGCATCGAGGCGATCGAGGTCGCAGGCGGGCGGATCGATGGCGTCCGCGTCGGCGACGGCAAGCTGAGCGCCGATGCCTACGTCTGCGCGCTCGGCAGCTACTCGACGTCTGCGCTGGCGCCGATCGGCATCACGCTACCCGTCTATCCGGTGAAGGGCTACTCGATCACGGTGCCGATCGTCGATGCCGCGCGTTCGCCCGAATCGACCATCATGGACGAAACGCACAAGGTGGCGGTGACGCGCCTGGGCAGCCGCATCCGCGTTGGCGGTACCGCGGAACTGGCGGGTTACAGCCTGAAGCTGCGGGAGGCGCGCCGCGCGACGCTCGAGCATGTCGTGACGGATCTCTTCCCGGGTGGCGGAGACCTCGCCCGCGCGACGTTCTGGTGCGGGCTGCGCCCGATGACACCGGACGGCACGCCGGTCATCGGGCCGACGCGCTATCCGAACCTGTGGCTGGCGACCGGCCATGGCACGCTCGGCTGGACGATG
This sequence comes from uncultured beta proteobacterium, assembly GCA_963780715.1. GTDB lineage: Bacteria > Pseudomonadota > Gammaproteobacteria > Burkholderiales > Burkholderiaceae_F > JALORV01. Next base: position 22,357 of record CAWADK010000002.1, on the reverse strand, counting down.
GCCGCCGGCACCGGGCGCGTCGTGGCCGACCTGCTCAGCGGCCGCACGCCCGAGATCGACCTGGCCGGGCTGTCGCTGGCGCGCTATGGCCACTGAACCGCAGGCGCTGCGGCGCTGGCGACGCAACCGCACTTCGGCTAAGGTCCCGACATGAATTCACCGATCTCGATCGACGCCACCGTCGAACTGCTGGCCTCGCGCGACTACATTGCCGACCGGCAGCTGGCGACGGCCGTGTTCCTGGCGCTCAAGCTGCAGCGGCCGCTCTTCGTCGAAGGCGAGCCCGGCACCGGCAAGACCGAGATCGCGAAGGTTCTCGCCGCCGCGCTCGATGCCGAACTCATACGCCTGCAGTGCTACGAAGGTCTCGACATCAACGCCGCCGCGTACGAGTGGAATGTCGCGCGCCAGCTCGTCGAGATCCGGCTGGCGGAGTCCGCGGGGCAGTCGCGCGAGCGGCTGGCGGCGGACCTGTACTCCGAACGCTTCCTGATCGAGCGTGCGCTGCTGCGTGCTTTGCTGCCGCATCCGCGTCCGCCGGTGCTGCTGATCGACGAGCTTGACCGCACGGATGAACCGTTCGAGGCGTACCTGCTCGAGGTGCTGTCGGACTTCCAGATCACGATTCCCGAGTGGAAGACGGTCAAGGCCGACACGCCGCCCATCGTCATCATCACGTCCAACCGCACGCGCGAGATCCATGATGCGGTCAAGCGGCGGTGCCTCTACCACTGGGTCGGCTACCCGTCGGCCGCGCGCGAACTCGAGATCCTGCGGCGCAAGGTTCCGGATGCGAGCGCGATGCTGTCGCGCCAGGTCGTGGACTTCGTGCAGTCGCTGCGCGGCATCGAGCTGTACAAGCTGCCCGGCATTGCGGAGACGATCGAGTGGACGCGCGCGCTGCTGGCGCTCGATGCGGTCGCGCTCGAGCCCGAAACCGTCAACAACACGCTGGGCGTGCTGCTGAAATACCAGGACGACATCGCGAAGATGCAGGGCACCGAGGCCGCGCGCCTCGTCGAGCGGATCCGTGAGGAGGCACGCTCACTGTCGCCTGTCCGATCCTGACCGCCAGCGCCGGGAGGCTGCATGTTCATCGGTCACTTTGCACTGGGGTTCGCTGCCAAGCGCGCGGCGCCGGAGACGTCGCTGGGCACGCTCTTCCTGGCCGCGCAGTTCATCGACCTGCTCTGGCCAACGCTGCTGCTGCTCGGCGTCGAAAGGGTGGAGATCGATCCCGCCTTGAGCGGGGCGCCGCTCGTCTTCGTTCACTACCCGATCTCGCACAGCCTGCTGGGCGCGCTCGGCTGGGGTGTTTTTTTGGGAGCGGCCTATTTCGCGGTGACGCGCCAGCGGCGCGGCGCGGCGGTGGTGGGCTTGCTCGTCGTCAGCCACTGGGTGCTCGACCTGCTGGTGCATCGACCGGACCTGCCGTTGCTGTTTGCCGGTGGACCAACGCTGGGATTGGGACTGTGGAACATGCCGGTTGCTGCGCAGGCCCTTGAGATCGCGCTGTTCGTCGCTTGCTTCGCCGTATACCTGCGCACGCCTGCCGGCAGGAGCGCCGGGCTCAAGCCATGGGTACTCGCCGCGCTGCTGATCGTCATCCAGCTTGCCAACGCGCTCGGTCCGCCACCTCCATCGATGGAGGCGATTGCCTGGGTCGGGCAGGCGCAGTGGCTGCTCGTCGCCGCCGGCTACTGGGCCGATCGGCCGAGCCGCGGACGGCGCGAACGAGAGCCAGGTGCTGCCACGGCGGCCGGTCCGGTCGGGTAGGACGATGGCGCACGACACCGCCGCAACGCTCGCGGGCCACAGCCTGCCGGGGCGACTCGCCGAAAACGTGCTGCACTTTGCGCGCGTGCTGCGTGATGCCGGGCTGCCGGTCGGCACCGATCGTGTGCTGCTGGCCTACGAAGCACTGCGTGCCGGCGGCATCGCTTCGCGCGCCGACTTCTACGCCGTGCTGTCGGCCTGTTTCCTGAGCCGCGGCGAGCATCGCACGCTGTTCGACCAGGCCTTCCACATCTTCTGGAAGGACCCCGATCTGCTCGGCAAGATCATGCAGTTGCTGATGCCGCAGATGAAGCAGAAGGCCGATACAGCCCTGCCGCCGGAGAACCGGCGGCTGGCCGATGCGATGTTCAAGGGGACGCTGCCGCAACCGCCGCAGCCGCAGGACAGCCAGCGCATCGAGATCGATGCGGCGCTGTCCTGGACCGATCGCGAACAGTTGCGCAAGGCCGACTTCGACACGATGAGCGCTGCGGAGTGGGCCGCAGCGAAGCGGCTGCTGGCGCAGTTCGATCCGTTCTTTGCCAGACTCCCGACCCGGCGCGAGGCGCCATCGGCGCGGGGACATCGGGTCGATCTGCGCGCGATGCTGCGTGCTTCTGCGCGCCAGGGAGGAGAGATCAGCAGCATCACGTACCGGCGTCGCCGCACGCGGCCGGAGCCGCTGGTCGCGATCATCGACATCTCGGGCTCGATGAGCCGCTATTCGCGCATGTTCCTGCACTTCCTGCATGCGCTGACCAGCGGGCGGGACGCCGCCAATCATCGCGTGCACTCCTTCCTGTTCGGCACGCGGCTCACCCACATCACGCGACAACTCGCGGCGCGCGACCCCGACGTGGCGGTGAACGCGGTCGTGCAGGCGGTGGAGGACTGGTCCGGCGGCACCCGCATCACGCAGGCCTTGCACGAGTTCAACCTGAAGTGGGCGCGGCGCGTGCTGTACGGCAATCCGACCGTGCTGCTGGTGACCGACGGCCTCGAGCACGGCGACACGGATCAACTCGCACGCGAAGCCGAGCGGCTTTCCAAGTCGTGCCGGCGGCTGGTGTGGCTCAACCCGTTGCTGCGCTACGAAGGCTTCGAGCCGCGGGCGGGCGGGGTGCGCGCGCTGCTGCCGCACGTCGATGCGTTCCTGCCCGTGCACAATCTGGCCTCGCTCGAAGAACTGACGGCGCAGCTGGCCGCCGTACCGACGCGCCGCGCCGCGACGCAGGAGAAACGACTTTGGAACTGACAGGTGAACGCACGCTGCCGGTGAGCCGGGACATCGCGTGGCATGCGCTGAACGACACGGAGTCGCTGAAGAGCGCCGTGCCGGGCTGCGAGAGCCTCACGGCCAGCGGCGAGAACGCATTCGACGTCGCGGTCAACGCGGCGATCGGCCCGGTCAAGGCGCGTTTCAAGGGCAAGCTCGAACTCGCCGATGTGCAGGCACCCGAGTCGTATGCGCTCCGCTTCGACATGCAGGGTGGCGCGGCGGGCTTCTCGCGCGGCGATGCGCGCGTGAAGCTCGAGGCGGTCGATGCGAACACGACGCGGATGACCTATGTCGTCAACGCGTCGATCGGCGGCAAGATCGCCCAGATCGGCTCGCGCCTCGTCGATGCGGCCGCCGCGACGATGGCCGACCGGTTCTTCACGACCTTTGCGGCGGATCTCGCGGCGAAGTATCCGCCGGTGGCCGGCGCGCCCGCAGTGTCGGTTGCGAAGGCACCCGGTTTCTTCGCGACGCTCTGGGCATTCCTGAAGCGGCTGTTCGGAGGTCGTTGATGCGCCTGCCTGCCTGGACCCAGGACCTCGCGCCGCGCAACCGCGAACTCGTCGCGAGCATCGAAGCGCGACGTGGCGGCACGCTCCTCAACCTCGACCGCATGCTGCTGTGGTCGGAACCCCTGGCGCGCGGGTGGAACGGATACCTGCGCGCGATCCGCACCGAGCTGGCACTTTCGCCGTTCCTGCGCGAACTGGCGATCTGCGTGGTGGCGCGGCTGACCGGTGCGCAGTACGAGTATCACCACCACGCGCCGGAACTGAAGCAGGCCGGGGCGACGGATGCCCAGCTCGCGGTCCTGGATGACCCGGATGCCGCGGCCACCAGCGTGCTCTACGACGACCTGCAGCGCGCCGTGATCCGCTTCGCGATCGCCAGCACGCGCGAGGTGAAGATCCCCGACCGGCTGTTCGAAGAACTGAAGCAACGCCTGCCACCGAACGAACTGGTCGAACTGGTGGCCGTCACCGCCACCTACAACATGGTGGCGCGTTTCCTGGTCGCGCTCGAGATCGTTCCGGAAGGCTGACCCGCAAGGCGCGACATCGCGGACGGGGCAGGCGTGGCCATTCGCAGACGGCGGTGGCCGCCTTCGCGCCCCGTGGCGGGTTGGCTGCCAGCGGAGTATCTTGCCCGCTCTTCGACAGGGCGGCCGATGCGGGCCGTCCGTGCCGTTGGGTGACGACCGCCGAGGCCTCAGATCGCCACTGGCACCCCCGAAAGGCCTCGTGCCTGACAAAGGAGGGAACATGGCGACCTATATCGTTCTGGCCAGTTACACCGATCAGGGCGTCCGCAACGTCAAGGACACCGTCAAGCGCGCCGACGCCGTACGCGAAGTGGCGAAGAAGTTCGGCGTGACGGCCCGCGAGTTCTACTGGACGATGGGCGCGCACGACGTCGTCGTGGTCTTCGATGCGCCCGATGACGCGGCAATGACCGCGCTCGGCATGACGATCGGTTCCGCTGGCAACGTGCGGACCGAGACGATGCGCGCGTTCTCGCGGGACGAGATGCAGTCGGTACTTGCCAAAGTCGGCTAGGCGCGGCGCTTGGCGTTCAAAAAGAAAAGGGGTGGCGATTGCCACCCCATCTTCAAGCCGTACCTGTCGTTGTTACTTGGCGAACGCGAGGTACTTCGCGTCGAAGTGCACGGCGTGGCGCACCTGCGCGTTGTCGAACGCCGCGAACCCGAACGGATACTGGACGTTGAGGTCCGCAAACTGGACGTCGTACTTGCTGCCGGTCACCAGCTTGCGCGACACGACTGACGTAAATACGCCGTCCTTCCACGAGTTGGCCACACGGATGTCGGCGCGATCGCCCTTCAGCGGATAGATGAAGTACGTGGCGACCTCGTCGCCCGCCTTGAACTTGCTGTCGTCAAATGGAACCTGGTTGCCGTCGATCACGTAGTACGTGCCGCCGGCATTGCCCGGCTTGCCGTCCTTGTTCATGAACTCGGGCTTGCCGTTGACGATCTTCATGTTCGCGTACTCGGGGCCACCCGGATCGCTCTTGCGGCCGGCGTTCGGCGATGCCTTGGCGTCGTAGCGCGTGTGGTCAGCGTACTGGTCGTCGACGTATGCCCAGCGGCGCGGTGCGGCTGCCCTTCATGTGCCACATGTCCAGCATTTCGCCGGCTGACGCCGTGTACTTGTTGCCGAACGGCTTGCCTTCACCGAGGTGACAGGTGACTCCGCATCCGCCCTGCGCGAAACCCTTGACCGAGTTGTCGATCGGCCAGAGGAACGCCCACTTGTCCTCGTAGTAGACGTTGTCGTCGCCGCCGGTGTTCTTCGGGTCGACCAGCTTCTTCCACGAACCGTCGGCCTGCTTTTGCATCGGCCCGCGCCGGATCGAATTCGTCGGGTCGGCGTACTGGACCAGGAAGTAGACCATGTCGCCCGAGTAAACGGCCTTCAGCGTCGCCGTCGTCGAGCCCTTGCCGCCGAAGTTCTCGCCGCCCGAGAGTTCGATCTTCAGCGGCTTGGCCGCCGCCCACGCCGGATCGGTTGCGCCAGCCGTCATCGACGGCGCGGCGGCGACTTTCGCCGCGAGCAGCGTGTTCGGGGCAACGGCTGATTCCTGTTGAGTCGAGCAGCCGGCCGCGGCAATGACCGCGAGCGCGAGTGCGCCTTGGCGAAGCAGTTTCATCATGTCCTCCCGGTGAAAAATGTCTGGAAACTTTGACTGCCCGGAGTATTAACGAAATTCGTTAGCGGAATTCGCCAGCATGCGCGCGGCTTGCCCCAGATCAAGCGCGCTGTTGCGGCCGGCCGACTAAGCTTCGGCCCACTGCCAAGGATGCGTCTCGCATTGCCAGCAGCAAGGTCGCGCATGCCGCGACCACTTGAAACGACATCATGGTCGACAAAGACCTGTTCAGCGGTATGGTCCGCCTTCACGTGCTGCACCACGCCGAGGAAGGTCCGGTCTACGGCCTGGCGATCATCGAGGAACTGCAGCGCCACGGCTATCAGATCAGCGCCGGGACGATGTATCCGATCCTCCATGGCCTCGAGCGCAAGGGGTATCTGCAATCGCAGGGCGAGAGGGCCGACGGTCGGGAACGCCGCGTGTATCGCATCACGCCAATCGGTCGCCGCGCACTGGAGACTGGCCGGACGAAAGTCCGGGAACTGTTCGGCGAACTGATACTGGAGCACGAGGAACGCAGGCGCGTCGGGAAGACTTCGCGACGCAAGGCGACCGCGACAGGCAGGAAGGCCGTGCGCAAGGCGGCGCCGTGAGCGCGGCCGTCGCGTCTGCGCCGGTCACGTGAGCGCGTCGGCGACCAGTTCCGCGATGTCGCGCGCGGCGACGCGGTCGTCCTTCTGCGCCAGGCCGTCACCGACCATCACCGCGCAATAGGGGCAGGCCGTCGCGACGGCCGCCGGCTGCCGCTCGAGCGCCTGCTCGGCGCGCAGCACATTGATGCGCGTGCCGATGGTTTCTTCGAGCCACATGCGGCCGCCGCCGGCGCCGCAGCACATCGCCTGGTCGCGGGCGAGTGCGAACTCCAGCGGCGTGTCCTTTGAGATCGCACGCAGCACGCGGCGCGGTGCCTCGTATTCGCCGTTGTGTCGGCCCAGATAGCACGGCTCGTGGTAGATCACGCGCTCGTGCGGGCGGGCGAGTTTGAGTCGACCTGCCGCGATCCAGGCGTCGATGGCCTGGGTGTGGTGCACGACTTCATAGTGGCCGCCGAAGGCCGACAGTTCGTTCTTCAGCGCGTTGAAGGCATGCGGGTCGCAGGTGACGATGCGCTTGACGCCCAGCGAGTTCAGCGTCTCCACCAGCGCCGTCGCGAGCTGCTGGAACACCATTTCGTTGCCGAGCCGGCGCACGCACTCGCCGGTCGATCCTTCCTGCGGACCCAGAATGCCGAGCCGCACGCCGGCCGCCTGCGCGACGCGAACGAAGGCCTTGGCGATCTTCTGGCCGCGCGGGTCGAACGAGGATGCTGAGCCGACGTAGTACAGATAGTCGAGCGCCGCGACCTCATCGGCGCTCGCGACGAGTGGCAGTCCGAGATCCCTGGCCCAGTCGCCGCGCGTGCCTGCATCGAGTCCCCAGGGATTGCTCTGCGATTCGTAGGCGGCAAAGACACGGTTGAGTTCATGCGGGAACTCGCCTTCCATCATCACCTGCCGCTGACGTAGTCGATAGAACTTCGGCAGGTGCTCGAGCTGAATCGGGCACGCGACCTCGCAGTAACCGCACGTCGTGCACGCCCACAGCGTCTCCGCGCTGATGGCGCTGCCGACGAGCGAGGGCAGCGCCGTCGCGTCGTGCTGCCGGATGGCGGCGCCGTGCTCGACGAGGTGATGCTTGACGGCATCGTTGACCCACTTCAGCGACAGCGGCTTGCCGGTCAGGAAGGTCGGGCAGGCATCCTTGCAGCGGCCACATTCGGTGCAGGTGAAGGCGTCGAGGCCTTCCTTCCAGCTGAGGTCGAGCGCGGTCTTGGCGCCGATCTTCAGTGTGTCCGGGTCGACGTCGTCCGCCGCCAGTGGCGCCAGGTCGACGCCCGGCACCCGGTTGGCAGGGACGTCGCGTCCCAGGTACACGACCGGCAAGGCGGTGACGATGTGGAAGTGTTCGCCGACCGGCAGGATGGCGAGGAAGGCGAACACGGTTGCCATCTGCACCCAGTAGAACGCATGGGCGCCGAGGTCGAGCGTGCCGGGCGCAAGTCCTGTCAGCAGGTGGGAAAGGGGGCCGCCGACCCAGGCCCAGGCCTGCTCGTGCGCGATCGCAGGCACTGTGGCGGCGTACCTGGCAAAGCGGAAGGCGTCGAATCCGAAGTCCGTGAGCATGATCACGAGGATCAGCGTCAGCACCAGCAGCGCCTCGCGGTTGGGCTCGAGCCGGCGAGGGCGCAGCACGAAGCGGCGCCAGAATCCGTAGAAGACGGCGGCGAGGACGACGAGTTCTATGAAGTCCTTGAAGGCCGTGTACGCGGCACCGAATGCGCCGGGAATGGTCGCGAACAGGTCGTAGCCGATGACGATCAGGTGCAGCTTGCGCACCAGGAGCGTCAGGAAACCGAAGAAGATCGCGGCGTGCATCAGGCCGGGCCGGAAGTCGCCGGACAGCAGGCGCGACTGGCCGAAGCCCACGCGCAGCAGTCGCGCGATCCGGCGCGGCGGATCGTCCAGACGGTCTTCAGGCGCCAGGGCGGCGACGATCGCGAGCTTGCGCCAGGCCAGCCATCCGAACGCGGCGAAGCCTGCGAGCATCAGCAGCGTGATTCCGAGCGGACTCATCGATGTCGTTTCATGCCGTCATGGGCGAGCGGCCCATTGTCCGAGCCCGTGCCGGCGACAGGCTGACATCGATCAACCGGGGCCGCGGGCGGCGGCAACGGCGCGGCCCGCCGTCGGTCAGACCGCTTGTGTGCTCAGCGCGCTGCTGACACCGGCTGAACCGATGACGCCGCAGGCGCGGGCGCCGTGGAAGCATGGCCATAGAGGGCCCAGCGGGCGCCGGACCGGAGTTCCTCGACGCAGACGCCGGGATCACAGCCGATGAGGCGGAATTGATCGCGCTCGGCGGGAAAGCGCAATGCGGTCGACGTATCGGCGTTCTTGCGATATCGCAGCAGCGCTTCGACGTCGGCGGGGCCGGTCTCCCAGGTCGCAATGCCGGCCTTGAACGACAGCGCGACAACACGGACATCGGCGATCACGACCGGCCAGTACTCCTCGCGCTGGACGGCTCCCACGATGAACACGTAGCGGGGGCCGGCCGCGGTGGTCTGCTTTCCGAGCAGCAGGCCGAACACGTCGTAGCCATCGCGTTCGGAGACGTGCGCATCGACGTCGCTGGCCGCGAACACGATCTGCCCGGGCCGCGCCACGGCCGGAGAACGCAGCGCCGGAAGTTGCGACAGAACGGCCGGATCGCCGTCACCGGCGCTGGCGATGTGCTGCTCGAGCCTGCCCTGCCAGGTTGCGATGACGGCTCTGGACGTCGCATCGGGCATTTCGCGGACCATTGCCGCCGTAGGTTTCGGCGCGGAATAGACGGCGCAGCCGCCCAGTGCGATGGCCAGCAGCATCGTGGCCGCGAGTGCGACGGCGCGGCAGCCTGGGTAATGGACAGCCGCTGGCCGGGCAGGAAGCAGGGAGGACATGCGGAGCGCCCTCGACTATCTCGACCCGCCGGGCGGGTTCACTGCGGCGGAGGCGGCAGCACCTTCGGCCGACTGTGACGTGGGGCCATGCGCGAGGGCGGCGTCGTTGATCAGCGACTTGTCCGGTGGAGGCGTGGGTGAACCGACCTGGGTCGCCAATGACAGTTGCTGCGCCGTGCGCACATGGCCCCGACGCTGGGCCTCGTCGCGGGGTGTTGCGCCGACATCATTGCGGGCGTTTGCGTCGGCGCCCCGCGCCAGCAGCATCGCCACGACCTTGTCATTGCCTCGGCGTGCCGCCAGGTGCAGCGCGGTATTGCCGGCGTCGTCCGCGATCCGCGGATCGGCACCGCGTTCGAGCAGAGAGTTCGTCAAGCGGCTGTTGCCGCGCAACGCGGCATCATGCAACGCCGTCTTGCCGAACAGGTCACGCGCATTCGGATCGGCACCCGCCTGGAGCAGCACCGTGGTGACCTCGGTCCTGCCATTTGCGGTTGCCAGCATCAGCGGCGTCACTCCATAGAGCGCCGCACGGTTGGGGTCGGCGCCACGGTTAAGGAGTTCGCTGACGACCGCCACGCTACCTGCCCGCGCCGCGGCGTGCAGCGGTGTCTCGCCGTCGGAGTCGGCCACGTCGATCTCGGTGCGCGTCGCCAGTGCCCGCACCTGCGCGACGTCGCCTTCCCGTGCGGCCCACCACAACGGCGTACGGCCCAGTGCATCCTGGGCGGACGCGCCGACGGCCGGATCACTGTCGCGCGAAGGTGCCACTGCGGGCAACGTCGATGCGGTCGGCAGCGTTCGCTGCGCCGCCTGTGGCCTCGGCGTCGGGGCCCTTGGGAAAACAGGCATCGGCGATCGTCACGGGACTCGCGGGATTGCTCTCGTGCCCGTAGTCAGCGCCGAAGTAGGTCGCGAGTTCGCGCTCGATGGCCTCGAATTGCGCGCGTCCCCGGCGTCTGGCCACGCGGGTCGCGGTACCAGGCCAACGCATCCTGGCAGCGCTCGCGGATCAACGCGCGCAAGCGGCCGCTGGTGTAGCGCGCGTACTTGCTCGGGTTCAGCACTTCGTTCCAGTGGGGCGTGATGAAGGCGACGAAGAAATCGGAATCCGGCTCGATCTGCACGCGCCAGTAGGGCCCGTCGCGGACCAGCATCGGCGGCAGCGTGCGTGGCCCGATGTGCACCGTCTCGGTCAGGTTGCGATAGAACATCAGGCCGGCATAGTCGGCCGCGAGGTCGCCATTGGAGACGATGCCGGTCGTCCACATGCCGAGCACACCGTTTTCCGAGGTCAGTGGATTGCGCGAAGTCGACGCGATCGCGGACTTGATCGCCTCCTTTTCCGGCAGTCCGCGCTGGATCCGCGTCTCGTACTTGCCGTGATAGATCCGGCCGATGTTGATGAAGTGAATGATCTTGTCGGTGCCGAAGACGGTGCCTCCTGCGCTCACCGTGCCCGATCGAAAGAAGGTCCGCACCGCCTTGGTCAGGTCGATGACCAGCAGCGGGTCGTCATAGATCGAAACGATCGGGCGATACATCGTGACCAGGCCCGGGTACTGCGACTGCACCGGTTCCGTGATCAGCGTCGCGTCGAGGAGTTCATTCGTCGGGATGGCGATGAAGAAGTGCTCCCAGACCTTGCCGGCGATGTAGTCCGCCGACTGCAGTTCCTCGAGCTTCGACGGTGAACTTCCGGCTCTGACAGCCTGTTCGATCGCGGCGTTGGCTTCGGCCGCTGCGCCGACCACCGCGTCGTACACGATACGGGTGAAGTAAGGACCGAGGTCAGCGAAGTCCCGTCCGGCCGGCAGCGTGTACTGCTCGGACTCGTGCGCCAGCGCGGGCGCGGTGCCTGCCAACGACCCAAACGCCAGCACGGCTGCGAGCATCCAGCGCGAGCACTTGCGCAGCCTTCGCAGCGCCGACGGCGGCGCCGAGTCCTTGCGATGGACGACTCGCGGTGCGTGCATGGGAATGATGATTTGTCGACTCAGTCTGGCGGGTTCGCGCAGATCGCGATGACGACCCGAGCAGGCCGGGCCGACTGCGGAGGAACGATTCTACCGATCGCGGCGTGACGCGTCGTGCAGTTCAGGACTTGGCCGGCCGCGCCGCCCACGGCTTCCAGCGGCGATGCACCCACCACCATTGCTCCGGCCGGCGCACGATCATGCGTTCGAGCGCCCGGTTGTACGCGCGGCTGTTGAGCCGGATCGCCTCGTTGGCATCGGCATGCTCGATCGGCGCGAGCGGCGCTTCGAAGCGCAGTACGTGCTGGCCATCGGGCTCGCGCCAGCTGGACGCCGGTACGACGGGCGCGCCGGTCGTCAGCGCAATCACCGCCAGGCTGCGGAACGTACCGGCGGGATGGCCGAAGAACTCGACCAGCACGCCGTCCTTGCGGCTGGCGTGCTGGTCGAAGGGAAACACGACGAGGTCGCCGGCGCCGAGCCGGTCGAGAATGGCGTCCAGCCCGCCGCGCTTGGGGAGCACGCCGAAGCCTGCCTTGCGAAAGCGCCGCGTCACCAGGCGGTCGAGCCACTCGGGCCGGATCGGGCGGCGCACGAAGTGAAACCGGCCCTGTGCGGCCGGAAACTGCGCCAGCCCCGCGGCGGTGGCGACTTCGAAGTTGCCGAAGTGGCCGGTCAGGATCAGGACACCCTTCGCCTGTCCATGCGCCGCGAGCAGCGCCTCCAGGTTCTCGACCCGCACCATGGCGAGGCGCCTGCGCTGCGAAAGCCAGGGAAACCAGAGGAACTCCCACAGCAGGCGGCCGAGGTGTCCGTAGTGCGCCTGCGCGAGCCGCTCGATCTCGCGCTTCGTCGACGGCGTCGCCGTAGACGCGCCGCAGATTGTCGAGCACGACCTTGCGGCGGAACGGCAGCAGGCGATAGAACCACCGCGCGCCGCGCGACGGTGTTGCGCGGTCCGGCTGCGCCAGCGCCATCGGCCGACGCCTGTGCCCGGTCATGCGTCAGCGAAAGGCTGATCGAACGCAGCCGGTTGCGTCCGAGCGCGATCTGCGCGGACTCGCTGAGTTCGACGGCGGGCGCACCGTAGCCATCGCGGCTGACCGAGAAGTCGGCCGGGCCGACGGCGCCGAGTGCGGCTTCACGCGGGAAGAGCTTGGTGCACGCCTCTTTCGCGGCGAAGCGCGCAGCCAGGCTGGCGGCACGCCCCGGGCCGTCGCCGGCGTCCAGCAGTTCCTGTGCGGAGAAGAGCTTGTGCAGGTCGTCGCCCGGCGTTTCGGCAAGCAAGCGCTCGATGCGGGAGATCTCGACCGTGTCGACGCCGCAGCGGGTTGCGCCATCCGTGGCTGCCGGGGTCGCCGGCAGGGTGCTCACGACGCGGCGGCGCGCAGCAGGCAGGCGGCATTCGTGCCGCCGAACCCGCGCGAGAGCAGCAACGCGATGTCGCTGCGTGGCGTGCGGTGTTCGCGCGATGCATTCAGTGGAGCGCACGCCGGGTCGAGTTCGTCCAGCGTCGCGATGCCCGGCACGGTGTTCGCGCGCAGCGCTGCGATCGTGACGGCGGCTTCGATGAGGCCCGAGGCTGCCAGCAGATGACCGAACGCCCACTTGAAGGCGGTCACGGGCGGCATGTCGGCACCGAATACGCGCTCCAGCGCGCGTGCCTCGGAGACATCGGAGTTGGCGGTGCCATTGCCATGCGCGACGATCATGCCGACCTCGGAGGCGCGGATGTTTGCCATCGCCAGCGCCGCTTCGATCGCGCGTGCCAGACCGTCGCCATCGTCGCGCACCGGCAGCAGGCCCAATCCGTCGCTGCCGCTGCCGGTCCCCAGGAACTCGCCCAGCACCGCCGCACCGCGCTCGCGCGCGGCGGCCTCGGTTTCAAGGACAAGGGCAGCGGCGCCTTCGCCCATGACGCTGCCGTCATGGCGGGTGTCGAACGGGCGCAATGCCGTGCGCGTCAGCAGCCCCATCTGTTGGTAGTAGAGCACGGTCTGCGGCTCGATCGCCGCTTCATGGGCGGCAGCCACCGCGCGGTCGCACTCTCCGGCACGCAGGGCCTCGGCGGCCTCGGCAATCGCAAGCAGGCCGCTCACGCTGTGATTCGTGATGCAGGCATTCGGTCCCTTGAACCCGTGCCGGATGCCGACATGACCCAGCACATTGTTCGGAAGCGAGCGCAACAGCCACATCGGATTCACGGTGGCTGACAGTTCCTGGCCGAAGGCCTTGAGGTCGCCACCGGCCGCTGCAATCAGCGGGAAGTAGTCGTACTGGTTGCCGAAGGTGCCGCCGCCGGAACCGACGAACACGCCGGTAGAGTCGGCAAATCGTTCGGCGGCCGATTCATCGAGCGCGGCGCGCCAGGCCGCGAAGCCGCTTTCGTCGATCGCGCGATCCGCGGCATACAGGCCGAAGACGTCGCTGCGCCGTATGAACTTCAGGAGCTTGCGGTCGCCCGTCAGTGCGCCGGCGTTGTAATCCGGGACTTCGGCGGCGATGCCGACCGGCCAGGCGCTCGTGTCCCACTCCCGAATCGGCCCGACTGCCGAAGTCCCCGCAAGGAGCGCGGCCAGGATGTCGACGGGCGACCGGCCCGAGCCGCAGATGGCGCCGGTGCCGGTAATGACGATGCGAGGCGGCTTCATCGCGCTGGCGTTCATCGGCTGCGGGCGACCAGCGCATCCGCGTCGTCCGGGTGACGGAACGCGAGACAGCTGTTCGAGCCACCGAAGCCGAGCGAGTTCGACAGCGCCACGCGGATGCGCCGGGCGCGCGGCGCGTCGCGCACCACGTCGACATCGCAGTCCGGATCGAGTTCGCGCAGATTGGCGTTGACCGGCAGCGTGCCGTGGTGAATCGCCAGCGCACAAACCGCCGCCTCGACCGCGCCGGCGGCGGCGATCAGGTGGCCCATGACGCTCTTGGTCGAACTGACGGCGACCTTGTGCCAGTCGGCTCCGAACACCGCCCTGACTGCCGCGCACTCACTGCGATCGTTCATCGGCGTCGAGGTGCCATGCGCGTTCAGGTAGTCGACATCGTGGAGCGTGGCGCCGGCGTCGGCGATGGCCTGCCGCATCGCCTGAATCGGCCCGTCGCCGGACGGATGCGAGTCGGTGATGCGATAGCTCGACAGCGAGTTGCCGTCTCCGGCCAGTTCGGCATAGATGCGTGCGCCGCGGCGACGTGCTGCTTCCCATTCCTCGAGTACCAGGAAGCCGGCGCCTTCACCAAGCACGAAACCGTTGCGTGAGGCGTCGAACGGCCGGCTGGCGCGCTCCGGCGTGTCGTTGTCCGGCGAGACCGCATTCAACAGGCAGAAGCCGGCCAGTCCGACCGGGCTGATCATCGAGTCGAAGCCGCCGGCGAGCACGCGATCCGCGACGCCGCGCCGGATCAGCTTCAGCGCCGTGCCGACCGCCTGGCCGCCCGACGCGCAGGCCGTGTGGACCGAACTCGCGTAGCCGCGCATGCCGAATACGCGCATCAGCAGTGCGGCCCCCGCGCTGGACTGGCTGCGACAGAAGGTCAGCGGGTCGGCGGCCGACCCGCGCGCGTCGAGCAGGCGATCCGGCTGCAGTTCGCCGTCCGGTGCCGCATCACGCTGCACCTCGGCGAGTTCGTCGTAGGTCACGCCCATCATGCCGGTCCCGACCACGCAGCCCCAGCGCCCGGCGGTCTCCGGCGTGGGCTGTATCCCGGCATCCGCAAACGCCTGCGCCGCGGCGACGAGAGCAAAGCGGTGCGAACGGTTGGCGAGCTTCAGCAGCTTGCGATCGCCGACGGCCTGTTCCACCACGGCGGGGGACAGCCCCTTGACCTCGGCTGCGATACGGACGGGAAAGCCGCTGGCATCGAAGCTCGTGATCGGCGCCACACCGCTGCGTGCGGCGAGCAGTGCCGACCAGGTCGCCGCGACATCGTTGCCGGCTGGCGTGACCAGACCGAGCCCGGTGATCGCGACGCGACGGCGTGTCATGACGGTGTCGCCTCGAGGTGGCCGACTTCCATGCGCGCCGTGGCGATGGTCTTGCCCTCGTTGCGCGCCCCGAGTTTCAGGCGGGCACGGTCTGCGCTCGCCTCCAGTAGGTCGATCTCGAGTTCGAGCGTCGTGCCGGGTGACGTGAAGGAGCGGATCTTCACGTTGCTGACCTCCGTCGGCACCAGCGCGTCCGCGGCCGGTCCGGGCATCGCTTCGCGCGCCAGCCGGACCGCGAGCCCGGCGAGCGCATCGAGCAGCAGCGTGCCGGGAAACACCGGTCGCCTTGGAAAGTGGTCGTCGAAGTAGGGCGTCCCATTGCGGGGTGGTACCTGCAGCGTGGCGCGCAGCCGCTCGCCGGCCGCGTGCTCCCGCACTTCAATCTGCGGCATCGGAACGCCCTGGAAGCGCCCGGGCGCGACACCCGTCGTTCGCAGCGTGTCGAAGTCGGCGCGTACCGCGTCGGGTGCGTCGAACTCCTCCATCGGCAGCATCGGACCGACGCAGTCGATCAGTTCCAGCGCCACGCGGCCGTCGAGCAACGCCCGTCCGCTGTAGGCCACCGCTTCCGGATCGCAGCGCGTAATGTCGGCCTCGAGCTTCAGCGACTGGCCCGGCCCGGCGATGCGGCGGTAGCGCGTTTCAGCGGCGAGGCCGGCCACCGGCCGGAAGGCGAAGTCGAGCTGGGCCATGGCCGACCAGGCAGCGAGCTGACCGACGGCTTCGGCCATCAGCGAGGCCGGAAAGCGTGTCGCTGTCGCAGGCACGGTGTAGTGACCCTCGATGCGTCCGTCGGCGTTGAAGGTGATGCGGTCGACGAACGTGAAGGCGCGAAAGCGCTCGCTCATGTTCAGCCGCAAGCTCAGGCGCTGGGAGGCGACGGCGGGCCGGTTCAGGCCGTGGCCTGCGCCGCCCGTTGCGCGCGGATGACGACCTTGCAGAAGGTCTCCGGCGTGAACAGGCGCGGCACGTCCGCGGCCTTGAGCGGCGTCTTGATGCGCTCCGCCGGAACTTCGGTCAGGAATTCCCTCAGTCGCGCGAGGCCGGCATCGGTCACGATGCCCTTGTTCTCGAACTCCGCTTCGGGCAGCGGGCCGCGTGCATCCTCGACGATCTTGCCGCGCGGGATCTTCACGCCGAACCCGCGTTCGAGCCGGAACACGAGATCGAGGAAGTCGATCGACTCGGCGTCGAGACCCTCGATCAGCGGAACCTGGGGCTTGACGTCGTCGACGTCGCAGCCGAGCGCGTCGGCGATGATCTGCGCCACCTTCGGAAATACGGCATCGATCTCTTGCTGGCTGATTGCCTGTTCTGACATTCCCTCACTCCATCTTGAAGCCGCCATCGACGTGCAGCACTTCGCCGGTGATGTAATCGGCGAAGCGCGACGCCAGAAACCAGACGGCATGGGCCACGTCTTGTGCCTGCCCGTAGCGGCGCAGGAGGATGCGTGCCTTGACCTCGTCGCCGGCCAGGTCGCGCACCTGCTGCGACATCTCGGTCTCGATGACGCCGGGCGCGACGCAGTTTACCGTGATCTTGCGCGAGGCCAGCTCCACCGCCATCGCGCGGGTGAACGCGTTGATCGCTCCCTTGCTCGCGGCGTAGTTCGACTGGCCGCGGCCGCCCTTTTCGCCCGCCACCGAACTGAGGTTGACGATGCGGCCCGAGCGCTTCGAGATCATGTGCGGCACCACGGCGCGCGTGACGTTGAAGACGCCGCCGATGTTGGTATCCAGTACGGTGCGGATGTCCTCGTCGCTCAGCAGTGCCAGCAGGTTGTCGCGCACGATGCCGGCGTTGTTGACCAGCACGTCGATGCGCCCGCGGCTGGCGATGACCTGCTCGACCGCCGCTGCCACCGCCGCCGCGTCCGCGATGTCGACCTGCATCGCCTCGGCCTTGCCGCCGGCCGTCGTCACGGCGTTGACGACTTCGCGTGCGGCCTCGGCGTTGCCGCGGTAGAAGAAGACGACATCGACGCCATCGCCGGCGAGCCGTTCGACGATGGCGCGGCCGATGCCGCGGCCGCCGCCGGTGACGAGCGCGACTTTCCCGGCGAGTCCGGAGTCGGGTGCCTGCATGCCTGTCATCCTGTTCAGCCCGAGATGGCGAAACCGCCGTCGACGAACAGCGTGTGGCCGTTGATCATGGCGGCTTCCGGCAGGCACAGCAGGTAGACGGCCCCGGCGACATCCTCCGGGGTGAGGACCGGCCCGGCCGGCGTGCGCGCCTTGAACGACGCGAGCAGTTCCTCGCGGTTCGGGAAATACGAGAGCGCATCGGTCTCGACCACGCCGGCGCTGACGGCATTGACGCGGACGCCGCGCGGCCCGAGTTCCTGTGCGAGCGAGCGCACCAGCGATTCGAGTGCCGCCTTCGAAGCGCCGATGAACGCGTAATTGGGCATCGCGCGCACCGAGCCGAGGCTCGACATCGCGATGATGCGGCCACCTTCCTTCATCAGCGGCAGCGCGCGCTGCGCCAGCAGGTTGAGCGCGAAGGCGTTGGTTTCCATGCACCAGCGCCAGTGCTTCAGCGTCATGTCCATCGCCGGCTTGAGCACGCCGCTGGCGGCGTTGCTGACGACGATGTCGAGCTGGCCGAAGTGCTTGGGCAGCTCGGCGAACATCTCGTCGACGCTGTCCGGCAGGCCGACGCTGGCCTTCAGTGCGACGGCGCGGCGGCCGAGCCCGCGAAATTCCGCGCACAGTGCCTCGGCCTGCTCACTGCTGTTGTAGTAGTTGACGACGACATCACAGCCCGCCTGCGCCAGCTTGCGCGCGATTGCGCGCCCGATGCCGCGTGCGGCCCCGGTCACGAGCGCCGTCCTGCCGGCCAGCGGCAAGGCGGCTCCTGGGTCAGGCGCGGAGGTCGTGGACATGGAAGGCGGGCGCGGGGTTCGCTAGGGTGGCAATTGGGCGCGCAGCAGCGCGGGCGCAATTGTATTGCTTTGACACCCGGACGTTTTGCGCGCTCCAATCGCTGCCGACGCAATTGGAAGGAACACTCGATGGCCGCATTTATTCCGATCGAAGTCGCGGTGCAGCTCTGAACCGGTCCGCATGAATCAATCCGATCAGGGCGCACCGGGCGGCACGACCGTCGAGCGCGCGATCTCGCGCCAGCGCGCTGCACTGCTGCTCGCCTTCGCGCTGATCCTCGTCTGGGGCATTAACTTCAGCGTGCAGAAGGCGGTTTTCTCCGCGGTGACGCCGGGCGGGTTCCTGTTCGTCCGCTACCTGATCATGCCGGTCTGCGCCGTGGCGCTGCTGTGGCAGCGCTTCGGGACCGCCTGGCCGCGCCTGCCGCGCGCCGAGTGGTGGGCACTCTTGCGGCTGGGGTTGCTCGGCCACCTGATGCACGTGGGGCTCGTGACCTTCGGCATCGACTGGTCGACGGCGTTTTCGAGTTCCCTGATCCTCGCCTGTGGTCCCGTGTTCACGCTGCTGCTGCTGCGCTGGCTCGGCGTCGAACGCCTGACACGCGCGCAGATCGGTGGCGTGGCCGTCGCCTGCATCGGCGTGCTGATCTTTCTCTCGGACAAGTTGCTCGGGGCACAGTGGCGCGCGAGCGGCGGTGATCTGGTGTTGCTGGTCGCGGCGTTCTTCTTTTCCGCGTACACGGTGGCCGCAAAGCCCCTGATCGAGCGGCACGGTGGCGTGGTCGTCATGGCCTACGCCACGCTGCTCGGGGCCGTGCCCGTGCTGCTGCTCAGCCTGCCCGCCGGCCTGAAGGTCGACTGGGCGAGCGTGCCGCTCGCGATCTGGGCCGGGCTGCTGTGGGCCGTGGTGCTGTCTGCGTTCGCAGGGTGGATCGTGTGGGGCTGGGTCAACGCCGTGCGTGGCGTGGCGCGCACGGCACCGCTGATGTACCTGATGCCGCCGGTCGCCGGACTGGTGGCGTGGTGGGTGACCGGCGAAGGCTACGGCGCGATCAAGCTGTTGGGCGCCGCGGTCACGCTGATCGGAGTCGCGATCGCGCAGTTCGCGCGTCGTGGCGATCCGGCGCGCGAGGTGGAAAGCGTCGGCGTCGTCGACTGACGCCCGAGCGTTACGAGCCCGCCGAGATCCCGTTTTCCTTCACAACCTTGCTCCAGCGCTCGATTTCCTTCTGCATGAAGGCCTTGAACTCGGCCGGACCCTGGCCGGTGATCGTCATGCCCTGCGCGCCGAGCCGCTCGGCCACGGCGGGGTCCTTCAACGCCTTCTGCACTTCGGCGTTCATGCGATCGACGATGGCCGGCGGCGTCTTCGCCGGGGCGATGAGGCCCCAGTAGGCCAGCGCCTCGAAGTTCTTGACGCCGGTCTCGGCCAGCGTGGGCGTGTCCGGCAGGCTCGGGTGGCGCTTCGCCCCGGTAACCGCCATCGGCCGCACCGTGCCGGCCTTGACGTGCGGCATCACCAGGAACACGGTGCCGATGCCGATGGGCGTGTGACCGGCGACGACGTCGTTCATCAGCGGGCCGCCGCCGCGGTACGGGATGTGCGTCCAGGACCAGCTGTCCTGCTTGCCGGCCTGGATCATCGCCAGGTGGCCCAGGCTGCCGGTGCCGATCGAGCCGATCGTGATTCCCTTGATGCTGCGTGCATCGGCGATGACGTCGGCGAACTTCATGTACTTCGACTTGCTCGACGCCACCAGCGCCATCGGCGAGGTGCCGATCAGCGTCACGTGTTCCAGCCCCTTCATCGTGTCGAACGAGATGTTCGGGATCAGGCTCGGGTTGGTGCCGTGGGTGTCGAAGACGACACCGAAGGTCGTGCCGTCGGGTGCGGCCTTGGCGACGGCCGCCGTCCCGATCGAGCCCGAGGCGCCGCCGATGTTCTCGACGATGACGCTCTGCCCCAGTTGCTTCGTCAACTGCTGCGCCAGGACCCGCGCGACCTGGTCGACCGAGCCACCGGGCGGGAAGACGGCGATCAGCTTGACGGGCTTGTCGGGCCAGGTCTGGGCGCCGGCCGCAGAAGCGCAAAGGGCGAAGGCTGTCGCCGCGAAAGCGCGGTGTAGCAGGGTCATCGGTGTCTCCAGGCTGTGCGCGTCTCGGTGGCGCGCTGGGTCGGCAGCTTAGCGAGCCGCTGCCGCCGCGTCACGTGGCGGACAACCCGCGCCGGAACTCCCGCCGCAGGCTCAGAACAACGCGCCGCGGGCTTCGATCGGCCAGAGATCGATGACGACGTCGTTGCGCGAGACGACGATGACGTCGTGCAGGTTGATCGTCGGATCGATATGGCCCGGGATCAGCAGGGGCTTGTCGCCGAGCGCGAGGGTCGGGCCCTCGCTGCCGACCCGTATCAGCACCGTGTGCTCGTCGGAAACGCCGCGCACCTGCCAGCCTTCGAAGGCCGGCATGGCCGGGCCGGAGTCGGTCGAAAAGGCCTTGAGCCCGGCGTCGAGCGTCACGCGGTCGCCGCGTGCGCTCATCACCGAGGCGATGATGTAGAGCGCCGGCTCGAAGGCCGGCGCGATGGGATCGAACTCGTTCTTGCCGTAGTCGATGTCCATCAGGACATAGGAGCCGGGCTGCACCTCGTTGTACACGCCGCTTCCGGTCTCGTACGGGAACGTGCCGGTTCCGCCTCCGGTCACGATGTCGCAGGTCAGGCCCTCGGCCAGCAGGCCGTCGCGGGCCGCGCCGGCGAGCCCTGCCGCCGCCGTGATCGCCTGCCGGCGCTCGCGCACGCTGCGCCGGTGCTGCGCCGAGCCGTAGTACGCCTGCAATCCGCGCAGCCGCAGGCACTTGTGCAGCTTGATCTCGCGCGCCAGGTCGATGACGGCCGGCGTATCCGGCACGCCGGCGCGGCCATGGCCGACGTCGAGTTCGATGTAAATGTCGAGTTCGGCGGCCAGCGCCCGGCACGCGGTCGCAAGCTGGCGCACCTGCCGCACGTCGTCGACGCAGACGCCGATCCTGGCCTTCGGATAGCGCACGGCGAGCGAGGCGAGCGCCGTCACCTTGCGCTTGCCGATGATCTCGTTGGACACGAGGACGTCGTCGATGCCGCCGGCGAGGAAGATCTCGGCCTCGGACACTTTCTGGCAGCAGATGCCGACCGCACCGGCTTCCATCTGGCGGCGGGCGATCTCGATGCACTTGTGGCTCTTGGCGTGCGGCCGCACCCGCATGCCCCGCACAGTGGAGGAGCGCATCAGGCGCTCCAGATTGGCTTCGAAGCGATCCAGGTCGAGGATCAGGGCGGGGGTGTCGACCTCATGCAGCGCGTCGCCGACGCGCGCCGGGGTCCAGCGCGGTTTCATGGAGCCGACTATAGCGTTCAGGTCGCGCCGGGCAGCCCCCCGTAGAATCGCGCCTTCTGGTGAAGCCGTACCGTTGACGGCCGCGGGAATCGCGGAGTGCTATAGACATGGGCATCAAGAGCGACAAGTGGATCCGCCGCATGGCGGCGCAAGGCATGATCGAGCCGTTCGAACCCGGCCAGGTGCGCGAGGTCAACGGCCAGAAGATCGTCAGCTACGGCACGTCGAGCTACGGTTACGACATCCGCTGCGCCGATGAATTCAAGATCTTCACCAACATCAACCACACGATCGTCGACCCGAAGGACTTCGACCCGAACTCCTTCGTCGACATCAAGAGCGACGTCTGCATCATCCCGCCTAACTCGTTCGCGCTGGCGCGTACCGTCGAGTACTTCCGCATCCCGCGCAGCGTGCTGACGATCTGCCTCGGCAAGAGCACCTACGCACGCTGCGGCATCATCGTCAACGTCACGCCGCTGGAGCCCGAGTGGGAAGGGCATGTGACGCTGGAGTTTTCCAACACCACGCCGCTGCCGGCCAAGATCTACGCGCGCGAGGGCTGCGCGCAGGTGCTGTTCATCGACGGCGACGAGGTCTGCGAGACCTCCTACAAGGACCGCGGCGGCAAGTACCAGGGCCAACGCGGCGTCACGCTGCCGCGGACCTGAGATCCGCGCACTGGAGCATTTTCAGAGCCTGCTGTTGCGAAGGGCCTGATGGACCCGCCGGCGCTGTCGGCGGCGTATCACATTGACCACCGGGTCGGAACCGGCGCCCGACTACTTCTCCATCACGTTCTTCTTCGGTCGCGGCACATCGGGTCGGGGCGGCGCGTCGTCGTCTTGCGCGCCGGCACTCTGCTTCGCCCTCGGCGGCGCTTGTCCCGTCGCCGCGCTCGGCGGCGTGCGCGGAGTTTGGGCAGG
>CAWADK010000001.1:0-131064 GCA_963780715.1 uncultured beta proteobacterium | reverse complement strand
CTCAAGCTGACCAAGAGTTTCGCTGTCTGTGACGCGGAAGTGCCATTCGAACTCGTGATCCAGGCGGAATCCCCGGAACTGTCCCGCGAGCCTCGGCCACGCGGCATGATGAAATAGCGGTCCCGCGAGCCGTAATCATCAATACAGAAGCAACATGAATACTACCAGAACCACCCTGCTGTGCAGCGAGTGGACCGTCGTTCCCCGCTACCAGGACGTGGTCTATCCACAAGGCCGAAGAAGGCATCACGAAGATCAGCGATCAACCCGGCCCGAAGTCCGCAATACGTTCCCCCGGACATCCGGCGCGAGACTCCAGGCCGCCTTCACCACGCACGTGACGACCCGAACATCGACGTAGTCATCCTCACCGGCGAGGGCGAGAAGACCTTCTGCTCCACGACGACCAGCGCGTCCGCGGCAAGGGCGGCTACGTCAGCCGCGACAGCGTGCCACGTCTCGAACATGCTCGACCTGCAGCGGCAGTCCGCCCCGCGTATGCCAGCACCGTGATCGCGATGGTGGCCGGCTACGCGATCGGCGGCGGCCACGTCCTGGGCATGATGTGCGATTACGATCGCCACCAACGACGCGCGCTCGGCCAGACCAGGCCGCGGGTGGGACGAGACTTCGATAGCGGCTACAGCTCCGCCTACATGGCCCGAATCGTCGGCCAGAAGAAGGGCGCGAGATCTGGTTCCTGTGCCGCCAATCGACGCCGGCAGGCTCTGGAGATGGGCCTCGTCAACTGCGTTGCTCCGTACCAAGGCTGGAGGCCGAGACGATCCAGTGGTGCCGCGAAATGCTCGCCAACAGCCCGATCGCGCTGCGTTGCCTCAAGGCGGCCCTCAACGCCGACTGCGATGGCCAGGCCGGCCTGCAGGAACTCGCGGGCAATGCGACGCTGCTCTTCTACCTCTCGAAGAAGGCCAGGAAGGTCGCAACGCCTACGTGGAGAAGCGCAAGCCGGACTTCCGCAAATTCCCGCGCTTTCCGTGATGGCGCGGCCAGGTCCGGCAACGAAGCGCCGATGACCGACGCGCTGTCGGTCATCGCCGCCGCGCGTGAGGCGCCGCGGGCGACAGCCCTGCGCCACGGCGATCGCACTTACCGCTTCGACGAAGTCGCCGACCTCGTCAACGACAGGCTGCGCGCGTTGCCAGAGAGTGCGTCCGCGCCGCGGCCGTTCGCGCTGGTCGGCGCGAACACGCTCGATGCCGTACTCACGGTGTATGCGCTGCTGGAGCGGCGGATTCCGATGCTGCTGCTGCATCCGCGTCGCCACGGCCGAGGAACAGGCTGCCGAGATCATCGCTGCAGCCCGGCACGACTTGGGAGACATCGCGGATCCTGCGGCGATCCTCTACACGTCCGGAACGACGGGGCATCCACGCGGGGCCGTGCTGACGCACTCGGCACTCATCGCGTCGGCCGCGGCGAGTGCGGCGAACCTCGGCTGGCAGCGCGATGACTGCTGGCTCCTCGCGATGCCGATCGGGGCGCATCGGCGGGCTGTCGATCCTGACCCGTTGCCTCGCGGCCCGCACGGCGATTGCGCTCGAGCCGGGATTCGACGCGGCGACCCTGCCGGCGCGCATCGACGCGA
This sequence comes from uncultured beta proteobacterium, assembly GCA_963780715.1. GTDB lineage: Bacteria > Pseudomonadota > Gammaproteobacteria > Burkholderiales > Burkholderiaceae_F > JALORV01. The sequence continues at coordinate 129,458 of CAWADK010000001.1, read as the reverse complement.
CGGGCAGCACCCTCGCCTCGCTGGTGCCGACGATGCTTGCTCAGACACTCGATGCGCATCCGCAATGGAAGGCGCCCGCTCACTTGCGCGCGATCCTCGTCGGCGGCGCGGCAGCACCCGAGGCGCTGCTACGCCGGGCGAACGAGCGCGGCCTGCCGATTGTCATCACCTACGGGTGCACCGAGACCTGCTCGCAGGTCGTCGCGACGCCTTACGCGCTCCGGTTCGAAACGACAAGGTACGGTGCCGGACGTCCGCTCGTTGGCGTGGAACTGCGCGCGCTCAAGGGACACCTGCACGTGCGGGGCCCGATGCTGATGGCCGGTTACCTCGGCGAGCCGATGCTGCCCGCGGGCGCGTGGTTTGACACCGGCGACCTCGGGCATCTCGACGAGGACGGCTTTCTGCACGTTCATGCGCGTCGGGCTGACCTGATCGTCACGGGCGGCGAGAACGTGTACCCCGCCGACGTCGAGCGGGTTCTGCAGATGTGCCCCGGAATTCGCGAGGCGGGAGTGTTCGGTCTGCCCGACCCGACCTGGGGTCAGGTGGTCGCGGCCGCTCTGGTGGCGGATCAGTCGCCCCCGGCGGATGTCGACCTGCTCGCCTACCTGCACGACCGACTCGCGCCCTACAAGCGTCCCCGTCACGTGTGTTTTGTGTCGACTCTGCAGCACACGTCTGCCGGCAAACTCGACCGCACCGCCCTGCCGGAACTCGCGCCGCTGCTGCGGCCCTTGCGCTGAGTTGTGCTCAATGAAGTGGGCAGACGTGGATCCCAATTAATGGCCAATCGGCCCTGGCTTTCCACTTTCGCTGCGCGCAATTGCCCGTCCTACGGAGCCTGACATCCTGGCCACGACAGCAGTCGCCGTCTCGTAAGTGCGCCGCGGCACGCCGGCGCCAGCCCTGCTCACCGGAAGTCCCGCAAGCTTGATCGCAAGCGATGTCTTGTTGCGCAAGGCGACGAAGACTACTCGCGACTTCATGCCGCTCTCACCAGTTCCCGAATGCCGCCATCAATCGCACGCCAATAGCCCACGTCGGCGTGATCGGCAGGCCGTTGACTGAACGCCGCTGTCAGACAACTTGCACAGCAGCACAAAGTGTCACGGGAAGATCCTGCTGTTGGCGCCGTTGCTCGACACACTACAGCGGCGCGACTGCTGAGCATGTACAAAGGTCGGCTTTGACAAGCAGATTCGATCGTCTGTTGCGCGGGCGCGCAGCCTACGTCGGGGCGGTCGGCGCAGCCACCCTCGCAAGCGCAGCGCGGCGCACGAGTTCGATGTGCTCGCGCAACGTATACACCTCGCTGGCGAAGCTCGCGGGCGGATTGATGCGCGCCGCGGCGCGCTCGATGCGCTGCAGATCGGCGAGCCAACGGTCGATCGGTGGCGGCTGCGCCGAGGGCGCCGCAACTTCTCGCTCCAGCAGCGCGAGTTCGCCGTACCAGCGATAGATGCGTGAGCGGATGCGCCAGGCAAGAACGCTTGGAAATGCGCGAATCACCGGCACCAGCACGGCGAGCAGTGGCAGCACGATGATCACGAAGCGCTCGAAGAACGCCGCTGCCCAGAAAGGCAGCACGCGATACAGGATGCTGGGGCCGAAGCGACGGTGACGCACCGCGTCCTCTGACACGGGCAGGTCGACCTGCTCCACATTCGGAAACTCCCCGGCGGTTTCGAAAAAGCCCTGGTCGTCGTGCACATCGCGCACGACCTCGAGCAACAGGTTGACGATCGCGGGGTTGATGTCGCTGCGCGCCGCCAGCATCAACTCCGTAGCGACCAGTGCGACGTCTTTCTCAGGCGCGACCGGCGCGAACGAGATCGCGCCCGCATACAGAGTGCGTCGAGCGAGAAATCGGTAGCGCTGCGCGTAAGCGTCGGCGTAAGCCAGGCTCGCGAGCACGAGACTCTGATCCTGAAGGGCCGCTTCGACGGCCGGTGTGCGCACGCCGCCCACCAGAAACGCAGCGTCGATCTGTCGTGCATTGAGCGCCGCCTGCGCGCGGTCGCTGGGCAAGTCAATGAGCCGGGTGTTGCCGAGCGTCACGCCGCTGGCGGCGAGCAGCGGCGCGACGAGCGCGTGAGTGCCGCTGCCGGGCATGCCGGTCGAAATGCGCCCACCTGCCAATGCCGCCAGTGTGTCGACCGCTTCGCCCCGGCGCATGAAGATCCACATGGGCTGAAAATACAGGCTGGCGATCATCACTACTTTCCCGGCCTGCACATGCCCTGCCTGCCCGCCCTGCACGAATGCAAGGTCGACGCCTGACTGCGGGTCGCCGAGAAGTTCCATGTTTTCGCCCGCGCCTTCGGTCAGCCGGACGACCAGTGTCACTCCTTCCCGCGCGAGCGCGTCCCGGTATTGCTCGGCGTGCGTCAGCAGCAGGCTGTGCTGCGGCCCGGCGGCAATCGTCAGTTGACGGGGCGGCCACGGCTGCAACCAGCGGAAGGACATCCAGAGGCAAGCCGTCGCCAGCAGTGCCAGCAGAGCGGCGGTGCGCCACGTCATGCCCAGCAATGCAGGCGGCGGTTCGTCTCGGGCGGTCATAAGCCGATCGCTCCGCCAAGGCAGCCATCCGGCGACGCCGTACATGGAGGGGCGCTCGGCGCGGTGACGCAACCGGGGCACCCCGGCCGCCGCAGCGATCGCAAATTGTCGGCCCTAGCGCGCAATGGTGACTGAAGTGACGCCGGGCTGTCGCCGCAACGACTCGGCGCACTTGTCGACTGAATTGACCCTGGACGTCGGTCCCACCCGAAACTGATACACGGCTTCGCCTTGACCCCGACCGACGAACTCGATGTAGCAGCCCGTCGCCTCGCCCAGCAGCAAGGCTCCCTGCGGGTTGGGCGGTACGCGGACCGGTTGCAGTCCCAAGTTGAAGAGTTGCAGCGGCCCGGTCGGCTTGTCGGTGCCAGCGAACGAATCTGCGGTCGCGGCCAACGTGAGCGATATGAGCAGCAGTGCACGAGCAAGTTTTCTCATGGTTCGGATTTCCCCAGTGATAATCGCCGCCGAGCGCGCCGACAGCGTGGTTGATTGTCGGGCACCGCGGTGAAGCGATAGCTGTTGTCGTAAGGCCACGATCAATTGGCCGGCCAGATGCCAGCCGCCCGGAGTCCGGGGTTCATGGCGTCGGGGACGTAGAAGTTCACCTGGATGCGATCGCCAACCGCGAGCTTGCGCAGTTCATAGACCCCCTCGGGCACTTTGACAGTCGACTCACTGCCGTCGCTTGCCCGCAGACGCAAAGTGCGGGCGTCGGTATCGACGGCAAGCACCTGGTACACGTCCACCGGCTGGCCTCCGCCGCCGCCTCGGTTGCGGGGTCGGTTCTCGTTCTGCGCCGACGCAGGCCGACCCACCGCGATCAGCGCGAATGCCAGCATCGTTCCAAACGTCCTTCGGTTCATCTTGACCCTCCCGAATGCCATTGTTGCCTTGCAGTTACCTGCCGAACGGCCTTGTCCGCTGGCGCGGGCCGCTCAGCGCCTGCGGCCGCCGCCGCCGCCAAAGCTGCCGCCGCCGCGCTCGAATCCGCCGTGGGATGCCGGCTCGCTGCCGCCGCCACGGAATCCCTCACCATAACCGCGCTCACCGCCGCCATAGGACGATGCGGACGACCGCCGCTCGCCGTTCTCGCGTGCCTCTTGCTCCGATGCCATCGAGCGCGACCCTTCACTGCTCGCGCTGCTCCAGCTGCCGTTGCTGTTGTGCTGCTCCCAGCCGCTGCCCGTGTTCTTGTATACGTTGCCGTTCACATCGGCGTAGTGGTCGTTGCCGACAGTCGCGGTGCGCATTTCGTTGCCGCCCGGGCCGCTGACATTGGCATGCGAGACATTGGTGGACTGCCCCGTGTACTCGTTGCCGACCGTGCCGCGCGCGCCCGCTGCGGAAACGCCCGTGATGTGTCCTCTTCTGCGTGGTTCGTCTGCGGTCTTCCCCTGTCGAGCGTTGCCTCGTAAACGACGATGGGTCCGGACGAGCGTCTGGCGAGTTCGGCCCGGAAGACGGAAGCAATGGTGTCGTAAGGCGCGAAGTCTCGGCCGAAGGAGTGAATGATCTGGACGCGCTGCGGCGGCGCCGCGTCAGCCGCGAAGCAGGTGCAGGTGACCAGCAATGTGCCGGCAAGAACCGCCAGAAGTCGCACAAATCGACGTGGGTATCGCTGGGACATTCCAGGCGATGTGGCTGTCACGGGGCGACGAGTTTCACGACCGCCAATCGGCCATCAGTGCGCCACAGGTCGCCGCCGCCGTTGCGCCCCTCGAGCTGCCGGTGGAAGCCAACGACCCATTCGACGCCGCTGGCCCACCGGGCACTTCCGAGATTCGCCGAGATGAGATCGCGCTCGGCGTCCACGTCGGGGCCGATGTGATGCGTGACCTGGCCGGTCGTGTAGCTCAATCCGGCGTGCTCGTCATAGGTCGCGGCGCCGAACCAGACCGGCAATCCATCCCGCGTCTGGTCCCAACGCCAGTACCGGACATGATGGCGATGGCGCGGCCCACCGGGCACCGGCTTTTCGAATGCCAGATCCTCCTTGCGGCCGAACAGGTAGAGCGGGCTGACCGGGGCCGTGTCGTCAGGACGCCGCAGCGCCGTGTCCACCGCGATCCGGACGCTCGACGACAGAGTGACCGGGTCCGCCGGATACCAGCCCGCCGCCAGCATCGCCTTGACGACGTCCGCCTCGCTGCCTTCGAGCGCGATGTTGACCGGATCGCCGGGATGGCCGTCGGATGTGTGCGTCACGCGCGCGACGTCTGGCAGCGGCTTCGCGTGCTCGAAGTAGAAATTCCACAAGCGTGGGGCGAGCAGATAAGCCAGGATGCCCCAGACCGCCAGTCCAAGGACAAACGAGCGCCAGTGACGCCGGAAACTCCGTCCAGCAGAAGCTATTGCGGCATCTCGCATGTCAGTGGGAAGTGCACCGTGCGGTTGGGTGACTCGACTCTGTGAAGCAGCCGGCTCGCGTCTTTTTGAGACGTCATGGGCGACTTACCCTTTGATCGATGTGAGTCGATTCTGCCGGGCACGCCGCCGCTTAACAACCCGCATAGCCAGTTCAAAGCGCCCCTCGGCCCTTTGGCTTGGGCTAAGCAGAACACTGAGGTCCATCGCCCTTAGGAGGACGGCCATTGACTCCAAGGATAACCGCGGCCTCCCAAACGCGGCTGCTATCGGGGGGCCTTCGTTTGATGCGCCAGCGGCAGAAACTGGCCGGCACGCGAGATCTCGCTTGTCAGCGCTTCACCGGCGCGGCCGCAGCGGCATGTCCGGTATGGCGGGGTTAATGGGGAGGAGCGGCTTCACGGCCGGCGCGTTTTCGCGTCGTCGTTCAGTCTCAACCGCCACCGGCCGCCGCGCATAGTCGTAGTACGGCGCATAAGTGCCATCGACATCGGCGTCAACCGGTGAGGCCGGGCTAGTTGACTTCAAATCTTCATTGCGCACGCTTGCAGCCCGGCCGTCCGTGCGAGATGCGTTGCGTGCTGGACCCGGTGCGCGGGTTGGAGTCGACACAAGCGCGCGGTCGGCGACCGAACTGAGTGTGCCGTGGTTAACGGGCTGCAGCTTGACGCCCGCCGGTGGCCAGTCGCCATAGTTAACGACGCCGCTGCTATCGACCCACTTATAGAGCTGCGCATGGGCGGGGAGCGCCGTGGCATACAGCGCGCAGGCAATGACGAACAAGATGGCCGGTCGCATGACCCCGAAAATATGCCCGGCGCGGACCGGCGCGTCAATGCCTGCCAAAGATCGAGCGACCGATCAACGACCGCTCTTGCGGTGCGAGCCAGCGTTCGCAATTGAGTCGAAACCAAAGGCTACCGATCTGTTCCGTGTTGGCCGAGTTGAGCCTTGCGATCAATCACGCTGCCTCACCATTCAGCATCACGCCGAGTGCCTTGGCGACCTTCACTTCCGTCACAAAGTAACGGTGACCGTCCGCGCTGTGGACACGACAGGGGCACTCACGACTGAGACCAGCATCCTTGGCAACCTGAGACATTGCTTCGGCTCGGATGATGCCCGCTCGCTTTCGCGGTGCAAGCTGCGGTATCCGGCGCAACCCCGCGGCTGCCTCATCAATGAATGCAAGTTCGCCAGTGGCTCATTTGTCGCGCGAGCCGTCCACGGTAATGCGGTCATTGGCGGCGGGCTTCTACGCATGCCCGAAACGCCCGAACACGTCGCGATACGCGACGAAGTGCACGGCGGATACCCATGGCACGAGTGCGAGCAGTGCGATCCCGCTCCCCCACGTGATCGCGGCCGCAATGAGAATTGCGGTCAGCACGAAGGTGACCACATAGGCCGCCGGCGAGGTCAGCATCGTCGCGGCGCTGATGGAGGCGGCGCGCATTGGCGCTTGCCCGCCCAATGCAACCAGCGGCGTCACGAAGAGCAACAGGACACCGGGCACGAGTCCGACCAGCACCAGCACCAGAAGAAAGCGCTGATCCAACAACTCGCGGTGGCCGTCGGTCCTGCCAAGGAGCGCTACGTCAAGCGCCGGCGCGCCGTAAGCCAGGTATCCAACGATCACTTGAGCGATGTAGATCGTGAACATCACCAACGCCAGTCCAAGCAGCCCGCCGGCGCCGATCTGCCGGACCCTCGTGGCGACAGCAGCGGCACTGAGCGGCTGCTTGCGGTGGATCCCGTCAAACGCCAGGTAAACGACGACGCTGGCCACCGGCGTCAGCAGTTTCGACACCACGATGCCAACTTCGGGCAGGGCCTGGAGCAGCGCTTCCACGACGAGCGGAAGGAGACTCCACAAAGTGATCCTGAGCGGCGCCTGCTTCCAGAAGCCGAGACCCCGGGCCCACCACTGCAGCGCCGCGCGGGCCGGGATGGAATAGGCAGACTGCGTTGCCTCATTCATTGTGCACGTTGGGTTTGCAAGTCAGGAACAAGCCGAACACGGCGCCGGCCGCGCACATCGCCCAATCCTGCGATCTCCACTTTCTCCAAGTGCGACGGCGCCGGCAATCACGGCAGCAGATTAGTTCGACTCTGGCAACGAGGTCCAGTCTCAACCACCTTGGGGCCAACCTGGCGCAGCGTTGCACGCTCCTGGCGCTGTGTGAGAAGCGCGCCGTTGCTGAGCCCGCAGTGCTCAACGGCGGAAGGGTAATGCAGCCTGTCACATCACGATGCGCTGCCCGCACGCTGCCGACTCGCCGGCGGCTGCTTCGCCGCGGAGCGCGCCGGCAATCGTTCCGCGGCGCCGCCGCCGTCAATGCCCGATTCCGGGCTCCTGTGGACAGCGAGGTGAATGGCCGCCGGGACGGTCATGTCGCTGCGAGTGCGGCCCTCGGCTGGACGCTGGATGTCGCGGGAGGCAAGCACCGCGATCGCAAGGACGCCACCGAGTACACCGACGGCAGCGATTGTCTTGGCCAGCGCCGCTCCTCGCTGCGCAGCGGGAAACGCGCCGCCGGAAGTGAGTGGATAGCGCGAGTGGATCATGTGTCCTCCGGAACCATTCACTTGCAGGCACATTCGGGCCTGCCCGAATTCCGATCGAGTCCGATCGGATGGCGCCACTGTGATCGTGTGAGACGATGTCGTCGTCGCGCCGTTCGGCTCTCCGAAAGCGGAATGGGCCGCTTTCGTGGCAGGTCAGGGCGCCGTCGGGAGCGCCGCCCTGCTGCCCGAATCTCCCGCGGCATCAGGAACGGCCGATGCGCCGTTGCATGAGCCACCGGACTCCCGGTGGCGCTACCAGCGCGCCGGCAAAGGCTTCAGCAGCGTGATCCGGCGGCGCGCTACCTGAACGTAGCCGCCGCGCTCAAGCTCCCTGAAAATGCGATTGACCATGTCACGCGAGGCGCTGACGCGATCCGCGAGATCCTGCTGCGTCAGGCCCTCGATCGAGTCGCCGGAAGTGCTCGCCGCGAACAGTTCCGTTAGTACGCCGCTGAGGCGCTCGTAAACATCGCCCAGAGCGAGTTGCTTGACGACCCCACTCGTCTTTCGCAGGCGCCTTAGGAGCTCGGTCACCAGCAGCATCGCGAGGTTGACATCAGACTTCAGCCGCTCGCGCAGGCCCACCGCGTCGAGCACGGCAACCGAGGTGGGTTCCGTCGTCATCACCGAGGCCGAGCGCGGAGAGCCATCGAGCGCCATCTCGCCAAGGATTTCGCCCGGGCCGAGCACGTCGAGCACGACATCGCGACCATCCTCGGCGGAGGAAAACACGCGCACGCCGCCGCAGAGCACGATGTACACCGTGTCGGCCGCGTCGCCCTCGTGGATGATCACCGTCTGCTTCGGGTAGGAGCGGACGCGCCCCAGTTCCGCGAGCGCCCGCACGGCGGGATCGGCAATGGCAGCAATGAGTGTGGCGGCCTGCATTTCAGTCCCTTCGCGAGACTTCCGCCCGCGACGGGGCATCAAACTGAGAAGGTGTCCACGAGCAAGGCGCATGGGCTCGCATTGCGCGGCTGCGCTCCTGCCGCGAACCTGTCGCGCCCGCGTGCGCGTTCAATGCGTCCGCCACCACGCTCTGCATACGGTGGCACGGCCTGGCTGGCATTGCTGGCGTCTCCCTCCCCGCCCTGTGCGGAGATCATATCGGCGCAGGCCGCGAAGAATAGGCGCCTCAGCTCTGCGGATCAATGATCTCGCGCGGACATTGACATCGAGCCGCAACCGCCCCAGCGGCGCCTCGCGCACTCAACGACGTCTGTTGATTGTGTTCCAGGCCGTACGCGCCGTCGCCGTCGCGCCGGCGGTTTCCACGGCCATCGCGTAGACGATCAGCTCGGTCAACGGTGCGGACTCTTCAGGGCGCGCCGCCTGCAGCCTCGACGCAGCATCAGCTTCGATCAGCCAGAAACGAGACGACAGTTGCGTCAACTTGCCGCGTGCGTCCGTGCCCTTGACGACGACCGTGTACGGCCGGCCCGGCCGTACGGGCACCGAGGTTCCGACGACCAACGATGCACCGGTGTTCGAGATCGGCCAGGCATCCGAGCTCTCCGGGTCAATGACTTCCACTGTCTGGACGGTCAGGTTGCCGCGGACCCGATAGATCAACTCATCGGTGGCGAGCACACCTCCGTTCGGACCTTCGAGCCGCAGCGGCGCCGCGCCGCGCATCACGATGCTGGCCTGCATTGTCGACAGTGGCTTCAACTGGAACGCCCTCAGCTCCGGCGGGAGCCCGCGTTTCGAGAGCTTCGCACCGTTGAGCGGTTCGATGCTCCTGGCTTGGACCTGAAACCGGCCGGGGCCGGCCAGCTCATACACCGTGCCGGTCGGCGTGTGCACGATGGTGGCTCTGGCGGCGCCGGCAAGCGAAACCACGGCGCCCGGCACCAGCTCGCGGAGAGGCTCGAGCGGGCCGCCATCCGGCTTTTGCCGGACGTTCCCAACTCCGGCGAGTTCGGTAACCAGCCCGACCGGCTCCGCAGGTGGAGCCGCAACGGCGCCGCCGACGACCGTGACGATGATCACAGACGTCCCGATGCGCCGCAGGAACGTGCGCAGGTTCGAACAGCGATTGCTTGACTTGTTGGGCATCCGATCAGCGCCGACCTTTGTCTTGTTGCATGGTATTTCGAAGCTAGCTCCGGCAATTCGCTGCATGGCGCTCTTACGATGCAGAAAATTCACACAGTGCGTCGCGGGTCGGCCGCGGCCTGGCCATCCGCGCGCAGCCGGTTGCAGCCCCAGACGCGGACCGCAGTGTGTCCCTTGATGGGCTGCACGCCAAGGTCAACGAGGCCGAGAGCCTCCTCCGGCGAAAGCATGCCGTGCATTGCGTCGGTCAGCAGGATCGGACAATCGAGCTGCCGGGTCAGATCCTGCAGGCGGGCCGCCAGGTTCACGGGATCGCCGATGGCCGTGAAGTCACGCCGGTCGCGCGATCCGACGTCACCGAACACAGCCTCGCCGCAGGCGAGCCCGATGCCGATCTGCAGCGGTGCACGGCCTTCCCTGACAAGCGACTCGTTGACGGCAACGAGGACTGCAAGCATCGCGCGCGCGGCTCGCAGAGCCGCCCCGGCGGCCTCGGCTTGCGGCTCGGGTGCGCCGAACAGGGCGTTGAGCCCGTCACCCCGGAACGCGTCGATCGTCGCGCCATATGCGTGCAGGATGGGCGTGACCGCGCTGTAGTACCGATTGAGGACATCCAGCACGTCCTCGGCGGCACTGTGTTCCGTCAATGTGGTGAATCCGCGCACGTCGGCAAACAGGATCCCGAGCGTGCCCCGCCCCCGCCCCGCGAGATCACCTGCCATGACCCCGCGGAACACCTGCGGACTGACGTAGCCTGCAAACAGCCGCGCGAGCCGGTTCCGTTCGCGCAGGAAGTGCCAGCCATCAAACCCCGAGCGCGCGACAGCCGCCGTTACTCCCGCAACCCAGGGCGTTGCCAGCGGCGCATGCCAACCGGCGCGCAGCCCCCAGCAGGCGACAACGAAGCTGCCGGCGACGGCTGCACCCAGGGCGAGCCAGCGTGCGATGGTTCCGGGAACGAGCGCCAGGAGCGCGAAGGCCAGCACGAGTGAAAGCAAGGCAGCCAGCGGCAACTCCCGGATGAAGGTGCCGGCGAGCAGCGTGCGTATGGCCTGCGCATGGATGAGCGTGGCGGGAGGCTCGACATGCGCGGGCTCCCAGGCTGCGAGCGCGACGGGCTGTTGTCGTCGATCCAGCAGCGGCAGCACGCTGCCGACGACAATGACCTTGTCGGCGAACTGCTGTACCAGCCAGGCCTTGTCGTCAGCGCGGGCGCGTTGCAGGACCTCGATCAGCGGTACGTAGTGGAATCCGTCGCCGCGCGTGTAGTCGATGTAGCCGACCGGCGTCGGGCGTTCGAGGCGCCGTGCGATGGCCGAAGTGAAGGTCGAGATGTCCGGATCGACGAAACGCACCGCGCCGTCCACCTCGATGCGAAATACCGCTGCACCGACGCCCTGCGGCCCTGCCGCGGCGACATACGGCGGGTAGATCGGCCGCAGACCGCCCACGGCGTCCGGTTGCAGCGCGAGGACGATGCCCCCATCAGGGTTCACGGCCCGCGCCGACACGATGCCCTTCAGCAATGCGATGTCGAGACCCGTGCCGAAGGCGTTCATAGATCTCTCGGGCAAAACGACGTCGAGAGCGACCAGCCGGGGGCCACCCCTCGCCATCGCGCCGAGTGCCGTGCCGAGTTCCGCGTGCCAGAGTGCGATCGGCGCCGCGATCCCGTCGACGGTCGCCTGATCGATACCGACCAGGACGACGCCTTCAGCAGGAACCGGGGCGGCCACTCGTACCGCCGCGGTCTGCGCGTCGTAAAGCAAGGCGTCCAGCCGTGCGCAGGCGCCTGACCCGACGGCCGCCAGCGCAACGATGACTGCCAGCGCCAAGCAGGCCACCCCTGGCTTCCAGCGCGGAGATCGCGCTCCACCCATCGGCGTCACTCCCACGGCGCCCATAGTGCCTCCGGCGGTGCATCGGAATGGTCTGCCACCGCGCCGGCGACATTACACGACGCCTCGCCTGGTCGAGAATAAAAGCGCCGCAAAGCGGACCCAATTGGCACTTTACTTTCGGACGTTTTCGTCCGACAATGAGTTGTGACTGGCAATGAGTTCGTTCGCAAGGTGAAAGCGCTGGGGCGTGCCCGGAACCTCCCGGTTGTCCTGAACGCGGCGCGCAGAAAAGGCAGTCACCAGACGCCGTACTTTGGTACCGCATTTACCGTTGTCCGCAACCTGAAGGACGAGTTGAAAACCGGGACCCTTCACGCGATGTGTTCCCAGCTCGGCATCAAGGTAAAGGACCTCTAAAGGGACTCGCATGAATCGTTTTCAGTACGCCGTTCTGCTTTCTCCTGCCGAGGATGGTGGCTACGTTGTCACCTGCCGCGACCTGCCCGAACTGATCACGCAGGGCGAAAGCGTCGAGGAGGCACTGGAACAGGCATCCGATGCGATGGATGAAGTATTCGCCACGTACCTGACAGAGGGCCTGGCCTTCCCCGAGCCGAGCAAGGCGCGGCGTCGCGAGCACATGGTGGCGCCACCGCCGGAGACTGTCGCCAAGGCAGCGCTGTATGTTGCCATGCGTCGCGCGGGGATCAGCAAAGTGCAGTTAGCTAAGCGGCTTGGCGTAGACGAGAAGGAGGTTCGGCGACTTCTCGACCCGCACTACGGTTCCAAGCTGCCGCGCATCGCCAAGGCGATCAGCGTTCTCGGGCAACGCTTGGTGATCGGCGTCGAGACGGTCTGATCGTCAGTACGCGGCTAATTGCTGACTTCCGCGCGAGCAGCCAGAATCGCTCGAAAGCGGACTCGCTAACGCGAGTGCGTCCAAAGGGACCTACGGCGCGATATGCGACGAAGCAAGAGGTATGCGCTCTGGCTGCTGCTCCTAGCAGTCGGCACATGGTGGCTTGCCGGCGACGAGGCGACCCGCGCGGTGATCGCGAACGCGGTCGGCGGCAAGCCCGCCCAGACCGCAGCAAAGGCGAAGCCGATCTGCACCTCGCCCGTCAACCCGAACGTCGCTGCTCCGGTTGACTGCATCCCGCAGCATCTCGCGAGCCTCCCGCCCGATCCGGGCGAAGCCGGCAAGGCCACGCCCGACGGCATCGACGCCGACAAGGACGGCATGCGCGATGACGTGCAGCGCTGGATCGTGACCGAATGGGGCCACTCGCCAATCGCGGTGAAGGAATTGACGGCACTCGCACAGCAATACTTGCGCACGGTGCATTACGGCGACAGCCTCGGCAAAGAAGAAACACGCAAGCAGTTCGGCGCTACCGTGGCGCGTGAGGCGGCCTGTGCCTTCGGTCTAGAAACAAACGAAACACGAGAACGTGGTACCCACAGGCACGTGCGGTTACAAGTTCTGAACACGCCCGAGCGGGTCCGGCGCGCGTCCGACTTTGACATGATGTTCGCGCACACCGACATGCCGATGTACGAAGGTACAGCCTCAGAAGCGTGCGGCTTCGATATAGAAGCCTTGGCTTCCAAAGAGGGCAAGCGAACTATCGCGTCTCAACTCATTGCGGAAAGCATCGAGCGCACGAAGCGCGAACAAGAGGAGGAAGCAATCGCACGTGCAAAGGACGAAAAGCGTCTAGACCGTGAAGCAATCGAACGCGCAAACAAGGAACTGAAAAAATGATCACTCACCGCAAGAAACGGACTTGCGGAGAGATCGGGGCAAAGTCCGATTCGATCCGCTTCGAGAAGGGTATCCGGACGTGGAGGCGTTGTAGGCGATCCAGTCGATCGACGGTCACCGCCGAATGGGCGGCTGATCGGCATCGCATGGAGCTATCGGCCACGACCTGCCATTTGGTTGCGCCGCACGATTTGCCGGACAGCGGACGCTTTTCTGCGACTCGCCCGCGCGCTAGATTGCGTCCATGGCCAAGGCGCTGGCGCTAGATCACTTGCAGGTCGCAATGCCGCGTGGCGAAGAAGCCGCAGCGCGAGCCTTCTACGGACGCGTCCTGGGATTGGCTGAGATCCCGAAGCCGGAGCCGTTGGCGGCGCGAGGAGGCCTGTGGTTCCAGTGCGGAACTCAACAATTGCACCTTGGCGTGGAAGATGACTTCCGTCCTGCCAAGAAAGCTCATCCCGCCTTCGTGGTGGACGACCTCGAGGCAATCACAAAAGATCTCGAAGCGAATGGGTTTCGCGTGGTGGTTGACTCGGTTCAGCTCCAAGGCGGCCAGCGCGCTTTCACGGAAGATCCCTTCGGCAATCGGATCGAACTTACCCAGCCCGAGCGACGACACAGCGCCGGGAATCATCCCGCGTGACCATTCGCCGGCTCCTTGCTGCCAACGCGGCAGCCTTTCAGGAACTGCGCCTTCGCGCACTACTGAATAGTCCGCAGTCATTCACCTCCAGCTACGAAGAAGAAGCACACCTCAGCATCGCGGAAAGTTGCGAGTCGGCTGGAGCCGACCGCAGACCGGGCCGTGTTTGGCGCATACGAGGCCGACCAGCTGATTGTGATGGCAGGACTCGGTCGCGAGCAGATGCAGAAGATCCGCCACAAGGCTTACGTGTGGGCATGTACGTGGGGCCGGAAAGCCGAGGGAAAGGGCTGGGCCGACGCTTGCTAGAGGCAGCCATCGATTTCGCGGCCCAGGCGCCTGGGATTACGCAGGTCTGCATCTCCGTGTACAGCGGCTACAGCTTGGCGCGGTCGCTCTATGTGTCGGCAGGGTTTGTGCCGTATGGAATTGAGAATGCGGCAATGCAAGTAGACGGGCGCTTCCTTGATGAGGAGCACATGATTCGATTCCTGCCCGCCAAGGTTCATCCATGACGGACCCGTCGCTGACGGCCAAGACCCTCCGTTGGGGTCCGACAGCAACATCCCCGTCGTATTGATACTGATATGCCTAAATTGGCATAATGTCGCTGATGTCGAAGCAGCCCCGCAAGCCCATCAAGTGGGTCGGCTCCGCAAAGCGCGACCTCGACGCGATGCCCGAGGACGTCAAGGACGTGTTTGGGCATGCCATCGACCTGGCACAGGCCGTCGGCAAGCACCAGGACGCCAAGGTGATGACTGGTTTCGGGTCAGCGGGCGTGCTGGAAATCGTCGAAGACGACCGGGGAGACACTTACCGCGCCGTCTACACGGTCAAGTTCTCGGGATGAGTCTACGTCCTGCACTGTTTCCAGAAGAAGTCCAAGAGCGGGATCAAGACACCGAAGGAAGACATCGACCTGATCTACACCCGACTCAAGGCCGCGAAGCTGGACTTCGAAGCATGGCAGAAAAGACAAGGGGCAAGCTGATGAGCCGCAAGAACGAGATCCTTATCGAAGAAGGCAGCACCAACGTCTATGCGGACCTCGGTTATTCCAACGCTGCCGAGATGCAGCGCAAGTCGCAACTCGCCGCCGAAATTACCCGCGCCATCAAGGCCCGTCGGCTGACCCAGAAAGGCGCTGCCGACCTCCTTGGGGTGGACCAGTCCAAGGTGTCCCGCATCACCCGTGGTCAATTCCGCGGCGTCAGCGAAGCCAAACTGCTGGAACTGGTCACAAGACTGGGCCACGACGTGAAGATCGTCGTCGGCCCGGTGCGCCGACGCGCAGGCAAGATCGAGCTTCAGTTCGCCTGACTCCGGGCGCTGCTCGCGTCAATTGGCGAGTCTTACAGGCTACTGGTGCCGGCCAGAACCGGACGAGTCAAACGCGCGGCTGATTGAGCCGACAGCCGCCATCTCTCCGATACTCTTACTTCCCAGACGTTTGTTCGGGCCGCGGAAGCTCCACTAAATCGTCGTTCACAAGGGAGATCAGAGCCGATGCCAGATGTTATTCCCGGGGTCACCACGGAGATTCTGCAAGCATTCGCCGATGCGTGGAATCGTCACGATGTAGATGCCTTGATGTCATTCATGACCGACGATTGTGTTTTCGAAGGGTCTGCGGGCCCCGAGGTCTTCGGCACCCGATATACAGGTCGTGAAGCCGTCCGAAGCGGCTTTGCGGAGGTATGGGCGACCTTCCCAGATGCCCACTGGGGTGGCGCCCAGCATTTTGTCCAAGGAGACCGGGGAGTGTCAGAGTGGACGTTTACGGGAACACGTGCCGACGGCACTCGCGTGGAAGTCCGCGGTTGCGATGTATTCACGTTTCGGTACGGCAAGATCGCCCTGAAAGACTCCTATCGGAAAAACCGTCCGCCTCTAACAGGCTGAATTCACGACTCGGCCAGGAGCGGTCCCTTTCGCCGGCTCCCCAATCTGCCCGTTAGCTGACCGTCTGGCGCTCTCCTCAGCATCGACCGACTACGCTTGCCGCGTATACGCTAGACGCGTATATTGCGCACAATGATCTTCGTCGAGCTCACGCCGTTCGTCCGCTTTCGCGAGGAGCACTGGACCGACGACGAGTTGCGCGCCCTGCAACGCTTCTTGTTGGTGACCCCCACCGCGGGCGAAGTTATCCGCGGAACCGGTGGGCTCCGTAAGCTGCGCTGGGCCGCGTAGGGACGTGGCAAGCGCGGCGGAGCCCGGGTGATCTACTACCTGCAGACCTCGGCTGACCGGATCTACTTGGTCTTCGGTTACGTGAAAGCCAGGCAGGAAGACTTGACAACTCAGCAGCTGAGGGTCCTGGCGGCATTGATGAAGGAAGTCGACGATGGATAAGCAACACTTCGATCAACTGGTGCGCGGCGTGCGCGAGATGAAGCGCCACATGGCGGGCAAGTCCGTGGCTGGCGTTCGGGCAACCAGAATGAGCGACCCGGACGTACGGGCGATCCGGGAAGCGGCGAAGATCAGCCAAGCCCAGTTCGCGAAGTTGATCGGCGTGAACCTGCGCACGCTGCAGAACTGGGAGCAGCAAAGAACCCGTCCGACGGGCGCTGCCCGCGCTTTGCTAAGAATCGTTGCCTCAGATCCCAAAGCGGCATTGGAGGCGCTGCACCAGTAGGTCTCGGCGCAACTCTGCCATCACCTGCCATCCCGCATGGACCCCTGATTTGCCTGGAAGCGGACGCGGCGGCGCATGGTTCGCCTGCGGTCCGGCGACGTAATTGGCTTCGTCGTTGCGAAGAGTTCGGTTCAGCAAGCTACCCACGCGGGGCGCTTGACGAAAGGTAACTTATACGTTACCTTTCAGCATGCCTATCCGGGTCGAAGAGTACCTGCGCGAAGACGGCTCGAATCCCTACCGCCGGTGGTTCGACAGCCTCGACCCGCAGAGCGCGGCCAAGGTTACGACCGCCAAGCTGCGCCTGGAGCTTGGCAACACGTCCAGCATTAAGTGGTTCGCTGGAATGGGTGAGTGCGTCATCGACTGGGGACCGGGCTACCGGATCTATCTGGCGAAAGACGGCGATACGCTGATCGTGCTGTTTGGCGGCGGAACAAAGCGCGGCCAGCAACGCGATATCGATCAGGCCAAGGCCTTGTTGGCAGAGTACAAGGCGCGCAAGAAGGCGCAGGTCAAGGCGGCCAGGCCAGCTGGGCCGCGCAAGAGGTGAAAGCAATGGCGCTTACACGCAATTTCAAGCAAACGGTAGTCGAACGGGTTAACCGTGATCCTGCGTTCGCGCAGGCCTTGCTCGATGAGGCAGCCACCTTGTTCCTGAATGGCGAGCCGGAAACCGCAAGACTTATCCTGCGTGATCTGGTCAATGCCACGATCGGCTTCGAGCAGTTGGCCACGATGACCGACAAGCCGAGCAAAAGCTTGCACCGCATGCTTTCACCGGCAGGCAATCCGAGTATGGACAACCTCGCAGCCATCTTTCTAGTCATGCGCGAGTGCCTGAACGTAAGCCTCGAAGCGCATTCCGTCGCCGCATAGGCAGACACCTTGCCCTTGATCTCCGACCCCCATGTCGCTGCCCGGCCATAACCCGCCGTCTGGCACCGACTCTGACTCGCCCGAGAGCGGACCCTTTTCGGATGTCTACGTTCCCGCTAGATTGGTGGCACGGCCAGTGTGCTCAGAGATAGTCGATCGAGCCGGTTTGTGATCACTTTGGCCCTAAAACACGTTCACGGAGGCAAGTGATGGCCGAAGCAAACAAGGAGCTAGTCGTTCTCATGACCAAGGGAGCGGATCATGAACTGTCGTCGGTCGGGTTCACGATTGCCAATGGCGGAATCACGTCCGGCTTCAAGGTCTTCATGTTCCTGACCAGTGCATCAGTCGACCTGGTTCGTAAGCGTGCGGCAGATCTTCCGCACGTCCCCCCGCTCGATCCGCTGAAGGCGCTCATTGACGACTTTCTCCGACGCGGGGGCGTTATCTGGGCCTGTCCTCCCTGTGTGAAAGCCCGCGGCTATACGCTGGACGACTTCATCGACGGGGTGAAGATCCAGGGAGCGAGTGCGATGCACGAGCGCTTGATGGCGGGGGCCTCGTCCCTTAGTTTTTGAGGAGCCATACAGACGGGCGAGATCTCAATTCGCTCACTATCAACGGGTAGGAGTCGGCCTGTGGCGGACATTCCTTGGAGTGGGCAAACTGGTCAAAAGCTGACAGTCCATCGCGCTCATCCAACTCGATAGCCCGGTCGCCATGGGAGTCTTGACCTTTAGCATCAACGTAACGCTCGACGGTTGCCTAGACCATCGGGAAGGAATCGCGGACGACGAGACACATGCTTTCTTCACCCGTCTCATGGACGAGGGAGGGGCGATGCTGTGGGGCCGCGTCACCTACGAGATGATGGAGAGCTACTGGCCGGCGGTCGCTCGCGGCGCCGAGGAGGCGCCTCCGTCAATGCGCGAGTGGGCAGTCAAGCTGGATGCCAAGCCGAAGTACGTCGTGTCTTCGACGCGAACGGATTTCCCGTGGACCAACAGCCACCACATCGCCGGCGACTTGCGTACGAGCGTACAGAAGCTCAAGGACGCAACCCCTTCCGGCGTGCTCCTCGGTAGCGGCAAACTCGCGACCGAACTGGACCGGCTGGATCTTATCGACGAGTACAAGTTCCTCGTCCACCCCAGGATCGCCGGTCACGGCCCGACTCTGTACCAGAGCGGGCTGCCAAGCACGCGACGGCTCGAGGTGGTCTCGGCGACGCCGCTCCACAACGGCGCCGTCGCTATGCACTACCGGCGCGCGCGCGGCTAACAACGGCCACAACCTGCCCTGCTGCCAGATCCCGCAATCTGCCCGATAGCGGCCGCTCCGAATCTGGTTGGCACGTCCCCTGTCTGCTGATAGCCTTGTTGCATGAAACGCGCCGTCGCCACTGTCCGCAGCAGCCGTTGGTGGTCCGCCGAACACCGGCGGTCCTAGCTCGTTTCGTTTTTCTCACGTAGCTGCCGCCGATCTGGCGGCAGCTGTCGTTTTGGGCACTGATTTCCGGGTCGGCGACTTAACCGGAGACTCCCATGTCCAGCACTTCCAAAGACACTGTCCTGACCGGAGATCGCCCGACCGGTCCGCTGCACCTCGGCCATTACGCCGGCTCGCTCAAGGCGCGACTGGAGCTGCAGGGCAGCGTCGAGCAGTACCTGCTTATTGCCGATGCCCAAGCCTTGACCGACAACGCCGGTGATCCGTCAAAGGTGACGTCCAATGTTCTCGAGGTCGCCCTCGACTACCTGGCGATCGGCATCGACCCGCGCCTGACGACCATCGCGGTGCAGTCGCAGATTCCGGAGCTGGCGGAGCTGACCAGCGTCCTGATGAATTACGTGACGGTCTCTCGCCTCGAACGCAATCCGACCATCAAGGACGAGATCCGGCAGCGCGGATTCGAGCGCGACATTCCCGCCGGCTTCCTGACCTACCCCGTTAGCCAGGCGGCCGACATCACGGCCTTCCGCGCGACGCTGGTGCCGGTCGGAGACGACCAGCTGCCAATGATCGAGCAGACCAATGAACTCGTCCGACGCTTCAATACAACCGTCGGACAGTCGATTCTGGTTGAGTGTGCGTCGAAGCTCTCGACGGTGACGCGCCTGCCCGGCACCGACGGCAAGGCCAAGATGAGCAAGTCGCTCGGCAACGCGATTGCGCTTGGCGCCAGCCCGGACGAGATCCGCAAGGCCGTGCGGGCGATGTACACGGACGAGCAGCACATTAAGGTCACAGACCCGGGCCGGATCGAAGGCAACGTCGTATTTGCCTTTCTGGATGCGTTCGAGCCTGACGCACAGAGGGTGGCAGAACTCAAGGCCCACTACCAGCGCGGCGGGCTGGCGGACAGCGCGGTCAAAGCCGTCCTCGACGATCGGCTCCAGACCCTACTGACACCGATTCGCGAGGAGAGGCAGCGTCTGGCGGCTGATCGCGGGGTGGTTCTTCAGGTCCTGCGACGAGGTACAGAGCACGCGCGAGAGCGGGCTGCGACAACCATGCGAGCGGTCAGGCGAGCACTGGGGCTTTCGTACTTCGATTGATCGGCGGTAGGCTTCACGCGGCCACTTTCTGCCGTTTGGTTGCGCCGCACGACTTGCCCAACAGCGGACGTAGTTCCCTTTCAATGCATTCTGTCCCACACAGTCGTTCGGGTTCTGGTAATAGAATCGTTTCGTAGGAGGCTAGGATGACTGTTTCCGCCAAGTCGCTGGGAATTGACAAACTCGGAGTAGATGACCGGTTGGCGCTGGTCGAGGAGATTTGGGCAAGCATTGTTGCGGACGCCAAGGTCTTTCCGCTCACCCCCGAACAGAGAGAAGAACTCGATCGGCGTGTAGCGGACGACGACGCCTATCCAGGAGACATCGTTCCGTGGAGTGAAGTCAGAGCGTCAGTTCGAGCGCGACTTGGACAATGAGTCTTCGCGTCGTCTTTCGGCGCGCCGCCCAGGTCGAACTTGAGAATGCCGCGGCCTGGTATGACGAGCAGCGCCGCGGCCTCGGCGAAGAGTTCCTGAGGGAACTTGGGGATGCGATCGAGAAGATTGCTGGTTCCCCGGAGCGCTACCCGGTTGTCTTCGAAAGCGTGCGCCGTACAGTGCTGCGCCGCTTCCAGTACGCAATCTACTTTCGTGAGCGCCAGGACATGTTGGTCGTCCTGGCAGTGTTCCACGGACGCCGTAATCCCATGGTTTGGAAGCGGCGGACGTAGCAAGACCGTCCGAGGCAGAGCACGGCCAAATCCGGACACGGAGCCTAGATGGCCATTCGCCTCTGAAACGGACGTGGCACCATGGTGCGCTGATTGAACGGCGAGCCGACGACAGCCGTTCTGCGAGGTCGCCGGCGGTGAACTAGCCCCCGCCGACAATGCGGTCCGCGCATGCACCACGCGGCATCAGAAAGGGCCAACCATGACCTTCCCTCCCGCCAATTTCGATCCGTCCATCGACCCCACGGCCGATCGGGTGCGCGCATTGCGTGATGCCGGCCCCGACGGCCCGGTGGTGATGCTCAATCTTCTGAAGTTCCGCAAGCAAGCGAACTACCCCGCGGGGTCGCCCCACGCGCCCTGCTCGGGTGCCGAGGCCTACCGCAGGTACCAGACGGCATTCGTGGAGACCGTGGGCGACGTGAGCCATGCCGAGGTGGTGTGGGAAGGGAAGATCGACAGAACCTTTATCGGTGATGCCAGCCAGGACTGGGACAAGTGCCTGCTGGTCCGCTACCCGAGCCACCAGCACTTCCTCGCGATGATGGCCAACGCCGCGTATCGCGAGGCACTAGTCCATCGCTACGCAGGCCTCGAGCGCACCATCCTCTTGCAAATGCAGGGCTGACGACTCGGCCTGCGCTCAGCGGTCGTTGGCGTCGCAGCAATGGCGCATCCAAGGGCGGTCGAAGTCGGCCAAAAGCTGTCGGATCAAGCGCACACGCGATTGACGCCACAGCGGTCATTTCGAATGGCGGCTGCAAGCCAGAAGGGTTGACGCAGATTTCTTGGAAAGTGGGAAGACGTTCTGCTATGGAGCGCTGACCACGGGCACGTATCGCACAGCGCTGTTGTCCTCCGGATGCAGATCGCCGGGTACATTTGCCGCAGCGGACAGCACAACCTGACTGCCTGCCGCGCCGGTGGTGACGCCATCAAAGAAGAACGAAACTTCGGTGCCGGCCGGAAACGACGGGAAGACCAAGCCGCCAGCCAACTGCTGCACAGAAACCGGGCCACAAATGGGTGCGCCTGAACTGCGGCAGGTCGCGGTCAGGTATTCGAAGCCGATCGGCGCAGCCACCTGGACCAGGACGTTGGTGGCCTCGTTCTCACTGGTGTTCACCACTGCCACCTGAACCACGCTGGACTTGCCTGCAATAAGGGGGCTTTGCGCTGACACGATGTTGACGACTATCTGAGGCGCCATGGCCTCAAAGTCGATATAACCACCACCCCCGCCGCAGCCGGCTACCACTGCGCTCAAAATGGCAGTTGAGAGCCACAGCGGATGCCTGCGTGCGGGCAACATCGTCGCCGCCTTTCACCGGGGCGCAAACCCTTTGAACACTCTTAAAGCCTAGCTCCGCCCACTCAACAGCCTTGACTCCAGTCAAGTGGTACACGCTTCAGTGTCGCGACAAAGATTGTTGACCGGTGACGCGCACGGGGATTGGCCTTAAGCGGGGCCGCGGCGTGCCATTGCCTCGCCCAGATGCTGCATTCGTAAAATCTGTTCACCGCTCTTCACGGCCACAACCTGCCTTCAGACACCGCCCCGCAATAGGCCCGATAGCGGACCTGCTTGCGGGAAGTGATCGCGGGCCGTATCGAGCGGCCGGGACGCGACTAGGACCGATGCGTTGCTGCCGGACAGGGCCTTGCCTGCCAAGGTGGCGCTCTTGACGAGCGTAGCCTATCGGCTACACTCCACGCATGCGCGTTGAGAAGACTGAGGAGTTCCGCGAGTGGCTGGACGCATTGAAGGATCGAGCGGGTCGGGCGCGGATCCTGGTTCGGGTTGATCGCCTGATTCAAGGCAATCCCGGGGAACACAGGAATCTGACGGACGGTGTTTCAGAATTGAAGATCGACTTCGGCCCCGGCTACCGTGTGTACTACACGCGGCGCGGGAGGCGGCTGCTGCTCCTGTTAGCAGGCGGTGACAAGTCAACGCAGCAGAAGGATATTTCGAACGCGATATTGTTGGCGAAGAATTTTCAGGAGTAGACAGACATGCGCAGGGCCGTAGCCAAGAAGGCAAACAAGACGAAGGCAACTCCGTACGATGTTGCAGAGCACTTGCGCACGCCGGAAGAGATGGCTGCTTATCTTGACGCCTGGCTCGAGGAAGCCCCGGACGACGCAGCCGGCATCGCGGGGGCACTCGGGAACATTGCCCGTGCCAAAGGAATGACGCAGGTTGCAAAGGATGCCGGGCTTAGTCGTGAGAGCCTCTATCGCGCCCTCAGCGCCGAGGGTAATCCCAGCTTCGCCACGGTACTGAAGGTCGCGAAGGCGCTTGGCGTGAAGCTTCATGCTGAAGCAGCGTGATGGATCGCAAGGCTCAACTCGGCCAACTCCGGACACGTTCGTTGCCGCGCAATTGATCCGAAAGCTGCCGCCGCTGCCCACTTCAAAGCGACTGTAGTCGCTCCGCCAACGAGGCCACTAGATCATTGAGATTCCGAGCGGCGTTACTTAATTGCCCCGAATAGCAACTTCAGCTCTGGTGGCGGATGGATTCAGTAGGCGAGCAGACGCAGCACACAGAGCGAGCTCGGCTAACCAGGGGGGCTGAGCCGACAGCGCGTGAACGAGCCGCTTGACGCGCTTTGCGCCAGCGGCGTGGTCCGGGTCAGGTCCGGTGGCGTACGCGTGCTCGACCTTGCGCGCCTTGCGACGCTAACGCGCTCCGGACTGAAGGCGCCGAGTAAGCGTGACGCCGGCCAGCGCGCTCAGTACCAGGGCCAGGCTGGCTGGCTCGGGCACTGGGTTCGGTTCGCGCAGGGTGAGCGTGGCATCGGCGGAATAGGCGACACCCACTAGCGAGAAGCCCAGCCCTGCAGCGTAATTGCCTGCCGCGAAGTACCACCCATCTCCGCTGGCCGGCAGCTCGCAGTAGATTCCATTGGCATACACGGGATGGTCTCCGCAGGCAGTGCCGAAGAGCGTTCTCACCCCATTGATGTCGAACGACGCCAGGCCACGCACGTCGTCCTCCGTGTACGAGCGGCCGTTGAACTGGAATGCCAGGTCGACCAGTGGCAACGCCACACCGAACAGGCCGTCGGGGCCCTCCGCGGCGCTGAAGTAGCCCCCGAAGGTCTGCCCGTCGAGCGGCGAACCTACGATGGTGCCGCGGATGTCATAAGTGAGCACAGCGGCCGATGCGACGCCAGCGCAGCACACGGCGGCAACAAGAGTGCCCAGACGGATGAGGGTGTGAGACATGAACGGCTTTCTACGGTGGCCTGGCATCATTGCCATTCGCGCAACTTAGCGAAGCAGGCGTCACGCGACCGTTATGCGGGAGGATCGAGGCAACGCCGAGTTCGCGTTCTGTGTCTTCCCCTGACCAGAGCCCTCGGCTAGTCTCTCAGCGGCCAGCACCTGTCGTTGACCTCGACCGCTAGATCCTGCCGATAGCAGTCCTGCGAGCCGGCGTCGCGCGCTACGCGCGCGGCGGTGCCCTGTCCAGACGGGCCACGGCCTGGCCGTTACGGTTTCGATTCGCTGGAGCCGAGCGCGGCTATAGCGCCGTGCGGCGAACTTGAAGACTCCACCGACGCCGGCAGGCGCGCGGCGGCGGCCAGCAGTTCACGATTAACCGGGTTGCGGTGAAGGAACGAATCGAGAAAGGGGACCGGTACATGGGGCAGCGCATGGCTCCGAATCCAGTCGCTGCCTGCCCTGAACGCAGCGGCGGCCTCGGCATGCGCACCGGCCTGCGCCAGTGCACGTCCCGCCACCAGATTCGCCTCGGGCCGGTACATCGACTCCGGCGCGTAGCCTTCTTCGACGAGCGCCAGTGCCGCTCGCGCTGAGCTTGTGGCGACTTCGGTGCGGCCCGCGCCCAACGCCGCGTGAGCTACATGTACATGCAGTGACAGCACCGCGCCGAAACGCTCCCGTGCGCTTAGGGCCTTGATCAAGGCCGGTGCCTGCGCGAGCACATCGGCCGGGGGCAAGGAACGAAGCGTGCGCACCTGCAGGGCGGCGCCTCGCTGCGGGTCGGTTGCCGCCAGCGCGAGCGCTTCGTCGAGTACGCCCGCCGGCGCCGACTGTCCCAACGCGCGCGCCAACTCGAGCTGCAGCAGGCGGCGGTCGGCGCGCAGCCAGACGGGCAGCTCATCGGGCTCGTCACGCAGCAGCGGCACTGCCCGCGCGTACTGTCCCAGGTCCAGCCACAGTCGCACCAGCACCATGCGGCCCGCCTGGTGCCAGAAGCGCGCCTGTCGGCGCTCGAACTCCGTCACGACACTCTCGAGTGCCGGCAGGGCCGAGCTGTACAGGCCGGCTTCGGACTCATCGCGCGCCAGCACCAGACGATCAATCGGCAACGCCGCCGCGTCGCCGCTTTCGGCGGATGACAGCAATTGACCCTGACGCGATAGCGCGAGCGCACGGTCGAACTGCCCGCTCTGGCGCAGCGTGACCGAGCAGTTCAGCAGCAGGCGGCCCTCAGAGTCGCGCAGGCCCAGGCGGCGTGCAGCCTCGAGCGCAACGTCGAATGCGGCCACCGCTTCGCGCAGCCGTCCGGCGTGACCCAGTGCGGAGCCCCATTCGCCGTGCCACAGCATGCGCAGTTCTTCGCCAGGCTGCGCATCGACCCAGGCACGCAGCGGTGCCAGCAGCGCCACCGCTTCCTCCGCTTGCCCGAGGCTGCACGCGGCCGTGGCCATGTGCAAGGCGGTGCGCACCTGCCATTCGTGATCGCCCAGCCGCCGGGCCAGCGTCAGCGCCGCCTGGCCGGCTTCGAGCGCGGCGCGCGGCTCGCCCCGCTCGGTCAACAGGCCAACGAGTTCGCTGTGGGCTCGCAAGCGCTGGGTATCGGTGCGGGCGGCATCGAGCAGGGCACGGCACTCCTGCATCGCCGCACCGTCGAATTTGGACTGGTTGAGCGATCGCACACGCCCGATCTGCGCATTGAACTGTTCCTCTTGCAGGCCAGCATCGGCAAAGGCCTGCGCGGCCTGCTCATAGAGCGCGGCCTCTTCCTGCAGGCGAGCCGCCGCCTCGGCGCGCAAGGCAGCGGCGACGAAGGCGCGCCCGGCTTCGGCAGGCATGCCGCCATGGCGCCAGTGCCAGGCGACGCGGGCCGGCTCCACGTCGTGAGCGGTGAGCCATTGTGCGCATTGTCCGTGTACGCGACGGGCCACCACCGGCGGCACGCTGCGCAGGACCGCGTCACTGACGAGGTCATGCGCGAAGCTCTCATCGCGCAGTACCTGGGCGTCCTGAAGCTCGGCCCAGGCGCTGGCCAGCTGGACCGCGCGGACACCGATCGCCGACTCTGCCAGTTCGATGCTGAAGTCCACGCCGGCGATCGCTGCCACCCGCGCCAGCGTCAGGGCCGGGTCGCTCAGGCGTTGCAGCCGGCGCTCGATCAAGGCGCCCACGCTCAGCGGCCGCGGCAGCTCGCCGCGCACCAGCGTGCCTTCGGTGAGCCCATGCTTGAGCGTCTCGAGCACGAAGAGCGGGTTGCCGCCGGTGTGCCGCAGCAGCGGCCCGGCCAGCGCGACACCCTGCAAGCCGGGAATGGCAAGTGCATCGACGATGGCCGCGACCGCGCGCTCGTCAAGCGCGGCCAGCGCGACGACACCCAGGCGCTGCAGTTCCACCAGCGAAGTTCGCAGCATCCGTGCCGCCGCGTGAAGTTCAGCGGGCCGCCCGGCAAACAGCCAGCGCCGTTCAGGGCCGTCCTGCGCCACCAGTCCGGCCATCAGTTCGAGCGTGGCGTCGTCAGCGAAGTGCAGGTCGTCGAGTGCGATCAGATGGACGTCTCGCTGCCGCAGCAACTCGCTTACCGCGCTGGCCATGGCGCCTGGGTGCAGCACGGATCGCGCGGACCTCTTGGCGACCTCGGAGACTTCGGTGAGCTGGCCCGCGGGCACGTCCAGTTCGGAGGCAATCACGGGCGCGATGTGAGCCAGCGTTTCACGTGTCGCCGCATCCAGCGCGGCAGCGCCATCGGCCAGCAACGGACGCAGCAGTCGTTCCAGCGTGGCATAAGGAGCGCCGGCAGTCGCCCGGACGACCCGATGCAAAGAGAGTTGACCGGTCACCCGCCAGGAATTCCGCCATCAAGCGGCTCTTGCCAAGGCCAGCCTCTCCTTCGAGCAGCACGGCCCGGCCTTCGGCCCAGTGTTGCAGGACAAGGCGGCGTTCGACCTCGCGCCCGACCAGCTGCGGCGGTCGTTTCAGCACGACTGGAAGGATCTGCCGGCGCGGCACGACCGCATTACCCGTGATCGCTGCGTCGGTGTCCGTCCGCACGCTCGCCTGCAGTGCCGCAGCCAGTTGTTCGCTCGCCGCCGAGGGCCGTGTGTTGTACTCGGTGGCCAGCATTTCGCTCATCCGCCGGTAGGCCGCCAGTCCGGCCGCTGTGTCCCCGCGGAGGTAGTTCAGCCGCATCAGTTCGCGATGATGG
Organism: uncultured beta proteobacterium; assembly: GCA_963780715.1. Classification (GTDB taxonomy): domain Bacteria; phylum Pseudomonadota; class Gammaproteobacteria; order Burkholderiales; family Burkholderiaceae_F; genus JALORV01. The sequence goes on along the minus strand of CAWADK010000001.1, from coordinate 102,470 downwards.
CTCTCGAGGTGAGGATCCAACGCCAGCAGAGCGTCGGCGGCCTCGAGTGCGGCATCGATATCGCCTGCGGCTTCGCTGCTGGCGAGCCGCTGCCGCACGGCCTCGAGCCGCTGGTTGCGGCGCGACTCGCGCTGCTGCATCAGCCAGACCTGAAAACCCTCGCAGTCCTCGTAGTCAAAGCCTGCCAGCAGGGGCGCCGGGCTGTTGTCGGCTGTCTCGAGCAATCGATCGATCAGCTTCAGCGTTGCCTCACCCTCGACCAACGGGTGCTCGAACAGCTGCCGGAAGCGCAGCAACTGCTGGCGCAGATTGCGCCGCGGATCGTTCGAATCGGGCCAGAGCATCGAGGCCACGCGCAGCCGGCTGATGCCGGGCTCCAACGTGGCAAGCGCCAGCAGTGCAGCGGCGCGGCGCTCGAGCGCGACAACGCGGCCGTCAGGTAGCACAACGGCCGGGTCGCCAAACAGGCGAACCCGCACTTCGGCACCCGCTGCAGACTTTTGCATGACCGCATCATCGCCGATGTGGACCGGTCCGGTCAGGGTGTGAAGCGCCATGTCCATCCGACGATGCCCTGATCGAGGCGGCCTTCCATCGAGCCATCGCCACCCACCGGCCGATAGGCTTCAGCCGTGCCGAACCAGGCCACGGGCACGGTTTGCGTCGAGCTGACGCGCGGACAGGTGAATTGCAGTTGCATCAGCTTGATGCCGTGGCCGCGGTACTCGGTGGCGTGGCCCTCGGCATCGCGTTTAACGTGCAGCTCGCCGTCGCCTTCCGTCAGAGCGGCCTCGCCCTCGACCTTGCATTGGCGCCGCGTTCCGCTCACGCGCACGCTGCCGCTCGGCACATACGTGTCCGGCGCGCCCGCCTTGGCCTGCCAGGTCACGCGGCCCTCGGCCAGCGCCTGCATGGGGCCGCCGGTGCGTGCACTGAAATTTCCACCGAACCGCTGGTCGTTGCTGAATGCCACGCGCTCCTCGGCAATGCCGCGCCGCGACACGCTCTTCAGTGCGACGTTGCCGTAATCCTTCGGCTCGGGTCCCGCAACGTAGTCGAAGCGGCCGGGCGCCTTGTCGACGCGCTTCGGTTCCAGCGTGTCGCGGCCGTCGAATGTGGCGTCGATCGGCAGGGGCAGTTCGGCCTGCTCGATCTTGTGGCGCACCGCCACCTCGAAGTTCTTGCGCTCCTTGGGTTGCGTGCCATTGGTCGCGCCGCCGGCCTTGACCGGCGCGCGCACCAGCAGTTCGAGGCAGGCGCCGCTGCGCCACTTGGCCTGCGCCTTCTCGAAGATCGCGGTCAGCGCCGTGTCCAGCCAAAGGTGCGTCAAGGACACCAGGTAACTGTGGGCCGCGGGATCATCGCCGGGACCCGCTTGGAAGCGCACCTCCGACCGCCCCCTGCTTGTCTGCACGACGTTGTCGCTGGCGCGCACCGAGCTGTCCAGCGACGTGGACGTGCCGATCGTGAAGCTGCCGCTCGTGGCCTTGCGTGTTGCGCCGGTCTTGGCCGCTGCGTTGGCCGGGTTCTGGCCGCCGCGGGTGGAATGCTCGTAGCGCAGATCCTGGTCGATGCGTGACATCAACGCCTGGTCGTTGACGCTGGCCTTGGCCTGTCCCTTGGCACTGAGGTTGACGCTGTAACCCGCGGTGCCGGCAGCGTTGGCCAGGGCCGTGTCGCCGCTGCCCTCGTACACCACGTCGGCGACGACCTGGCCGTCCTTGTCAGGGCAATAGTCGAGGCCCACGGTCAGTCGGGCTCGCGTGTTGGTCCGCGAGGTACCGCGCGTCTCGCGCATCTCCATGTCGGCTTTCAACGTCAGGCGGGAGCCGCTGCCGTCCACTTTCACTTTCATCGTTACGCGGCGCTGGCCCGCGGGGCCTTCAGCATCGGCGGCCACGTCCTCGGTGTCTTCCTTCGTGAGTTCGGGGCCGGTTTCGAGCGTGAGCAGGGTGCTGATCAGCCCGAGGCCAGTGCCGCTCATCAGGGTGCCGCCTATCGCCACACCCTCGGCGGCGGCGGCCTGCCTGGACGCCTGGGCCATGGACTCGAGGCTAGCGGTGGCGGCAGGCAGTGGATTCAGGTGCGGTCGGGCTCCCGGCCCATTGCGTGCCGATCATCGCCGCCGCGCCGAGCGTGGCAGCGGCACCAAGTGCCAGTCCCCATCGCATGAGTTGTTCTCGCGTTCGCTGGAAGTCGTTCGCTGCGATGAGTCAGCGCGGGCAATCCGGTGCAGCAGTCTCGTCTCGTTGCGTAGCGCCGCCGACAGCGCCCAGGAACCCGCCGATGGCCGAGCCGACCTGTCGTCCGTAGCCGCCGCCGAGCGCCTTGCCACCGACCTCCGCGCCGGCGGCAGCACCGGCCGCGGCTCCGTTGGCCGCGGTAGTGGGCGGGCAGTTGGGTTTGGCGCGGGCCGCGGTGGCAGCGGCCGAGGTCTGGGCCGTGGCAGGTTGGGTTGCGGTGGAAGTTGCGGCAGCCGCGTTGACTGGCGCAGCGCCCGCAGCCGCGCCCGCTGCGCTGCCGGCCGCCGCTGCGCCCGTACGACGCAGCGCGATGGTGATCGTCGCCTTGCCACCGGTGGGCCCGGGCACGTCCAGCGTGCGCGTCGCCTCGAACGACGGCGCGTCGCGCGGCATGTCGAACACCTGCACCGGCAACAGCGGCAGGGTCAGCTGCGCCGTGGTGCGCTGCGCCTTGGCGCCGCTGCTGTCCCACTCGCCGGCGGCGGCGGGCTTGTCCATGCGCACGACCGTCTCGACCACGGTGCGCACCTGCGCGGGATCGATCTCAATCGCCGGCGGCTCGAAGTGCAGCTTGCCGTCGACACGGTCGATCTGCAGGAAGGGGTCGTTCAGCTTGGCTGCACCGGGCCCCTCGCCGGCCAGAGTGATGCGCGTGCGCAGGTGTTCGACCCGGCCGAACTTGCCGGCACGCTCGCGGTTGAGTTCGCCCGCGCCCTCGCCATCGGCCTTGCCGAGCCGGACGGCGCTGTCCATGACCTCTTCGGAGTCAATCTTCATCCAGGCCGGGTTGCCGGCCCGGCCCGAGCGGCTGATCCACGAGTCGTAGCGCTGCTCGTTGTTCTTGTCGGGCATGTTGCTGGCCACCGCGCCGCGGACCTTCTGCGTGTAGTTCAACGTGCCGCGCACCTCCTGCTGCACGCGCCAGGTGATCTTCTCGCTGACCAGCGTGTCGGGGCCGCGGCGCTCGCCGGGCTTGCCCGTCTGCTGGCCGGCGGCGTCGTAGCGCACGGTGTAGTCGATCGTCCACTGGGCGTGGGTCGGCAGCGCGGCGGCAAGCAGCGTGGCCACGCCGAACGTGGCGGTGGCGATGCGGGCAAAGGCCTGGGTCATGGTGTACTCCTCAGGGCAGATCGGGCACCGGGTGGCGGCAGTCCCACCTGTCCGTCGAGCCGGCGCATGACTGTTGTGGATTCGCTCGTCACGGGCCCACCGTGACCAGGGTCGGTTCAGATCGGTCCCGCGTGTCGCCGAGTGCGAAGCGCAGATTGCTGCCCCAGGCGTAGACCGCGTTGCCCGGGCCGATGACCAGCGCATGCTTGTCGCTGGCCGACAGTGCGGTAAAGCCGCTCGCGGCCGGAGAGGGAACCGCGCGCGGAAATGGCTGGTTGCCGGTCACGCCATTCCCGAGCAGGCCCCACAAGGGATTGCCCCAGCCCAGGATGCGCCCGTTCTTCAGCGCAAGAGTCGCCGCGCTGGTATTGGCGATCGCGCTTACGCCGGTCAGCACATCCGCGCAGGGCAGGCTCGTGCAGGTCTCGGCCCGAACCGCCAGCGGGCCAATGGACTGCCCCCGGCCCGCCGTGCCCAGACCCAGCTCGCCGAAACCGTCGTAGCCGCTCACCACGACCGATCCATCGTCGCGGATAGCGAGCAGTGAGTAGTAGAACGCCGCGCCGAAGCCGCGCACCGTGCCCCAGGTGTTGGGCAGCAGCACCGCCGCGGCCGGGCCCAGCCGGCCGAAGCTCGGTGGCGAGAGACCGTAGCCGTTGTAGACGTTGTTGCCCAGTCCGTAGGCGCGGCCGTCCTCGAGCGCGATGGCCGCCATGTCGGGGCTGCTGTTGCCGAGTTGCTGGAACACCACCGACGGCGGCGAGTAGCCGCCGCTGCCGGACTGCGGCAGGCCCGCCAGCTTCTGCGCTACGCCGGTGGACTGAGCGGGGACCGAGGTGAGGGAGCCGACCATCCACACTGTCTTGGCCGAGCCAGCAGCACAGTCGGTGGTGAGGTTGGCGTCGTCGATGGCGCGGATCATCAGAAGCCGGTCCGCGCCGCCAGCGATGGCGCAAACGCGGTCGACCGGCTGGCCCGGGCCGGTGAGCACTTCGACCGGGGTCTGGTTGTTGTAGCGGTACTGCGGCACCGCGCCCGCGGCACTGCCATTGGCATCGGTGCCGCGGCCGTCGGCGCCGTTGCGCGCCCAGCCCCAGTGCAGCACGCGGCTGGCGCTGGTGCCAGGCTCGCCCTTGATGGCCCAGAAACCGTCGGTCCAGCCGCTGATCGCGCGGACATCGGTCAGGGCGGTCGGGTAGATACGCACCGGGCGGGTGGCATCGGTGCCGGGGGGCACGCCGCCGCCCCAGGTGGTGGTCAGGTTGCCGGTGCCGCTCTCGAAGTAGCCGTTGCTGCTGTAGCGGTTGCCCCACGCCCACACCGTGCGGTCGGGCCGCAGGACGAGGCTCCACTCCTGGCCAGCGACGACCTGGGTGGCGGTCAAGGCGTTGGCCGGGATTCCGGTGTTCACCGTCAGCGTCGCCGCGGCACTGGTGCTGGCCCGGCTCTGTCCACCCCCGCTGCGCGTGACACGCACGCTGAGCTGCGCACCGTTGGCGGCCAGTGGCACGTTGTTCACGGTCAGCGTGCCGGGCGTGCTGATCGTGAGCGTGCCGGTGGCGCCGCTGACCGTGGCCTGCTGAAGCACGCCATTGCCGGCCACGCCGCTGCCATCGACCAGAGGCTGACCGTTGAGCAGCCACTGCCAGACCAGGGTGTCGATCTCATCGGAGATGGCGAACTGGAAGGTCGCGGTGCCGGCGGCGTTGGTGAGGTTGGCGTCGACGACCGCTGCTGCCGGCTGCGTTGTGAAGAGCGGCGCGCGGGTGATGTTCACTGTGATCGTGACCGCGGTGGAGTCGACACTGCCCAGCGCATTGCTCAGGCGCACGCGGAACATCGCGCCGTTGTCCGCCAGCGGCAGCACCGGAGTCTGGATTGCGCACGGGCTGGCGCAGGCGGAAGACGTCGTGCTGGAAACATCCACCCAGACACCGCCCGTGAAGCGCTGCAGCGTCAGCGTGACCGGCCCGGTGCCGGCGTAGCCGACGCTGAGCGTGGCGCGGGTGTCCTCGTTGATGGTCGAGGCGGCCGGCTGCTGGGTGATCGTCGGCGCGGTCGGCACCGCATTGACGGTGAGCGTGGCGCTGCTGCTGGTCGGCCCGCCCGCGATGTTGCGTGCCTGCACCAGCACGGTCAGCCCGGAGCAACCTTCAGTCAGGCCCGACAGCACGATCCGGCGGTTGGCGTCGAAGAAGGCGACGCTGCCTCGGCAGCTGCCCGCATTCGCCGTGAAATCGCCGGGCGCGGTGAGCGCTACGCCGCCGATGGACCAGGTCATGTTGATGGGCTCGGTGCCCGAAACGCCGACGGTGAACGTGGCGCTGCCGCCGGCCGAGGTGGTCTGCGGCGTGAGCGGCGCCGTGATGGCCGGCGCCACCGACCGCGCCCGCACCGCCAGCGTGACGACATCGCTCCACAGCACGTTGGCGAATCCCTGCTGCGTGACGGCCAGGGCGATCGTCGTGCCGTTCGCGGTCAGCGGCACCGCGGTGAGGTCCAGCGTGAGCGCGGTCGCGCCGCCGATGGTGGCGCCTGTCAGGCCGCCAAGACCCGCGCCATTGCTGAACGGCGTGCCGCTGCAGCTGCGGCCGGTGAGCGGCAGGTTGCGGCAGGTCACGCCGTAGTGCCATTGCAGCGTCGGCGTCGGCGTGCCCGTCACAGCGGCGCTGAAGTTCACGCTCTCGCCTTCGATGATGTCGCGATTGACCGGCTGGGTGGTGATCGCCATCGCCTGCGCGAACTGCGTGACCGTCAGCTGCGCGACTTGCGTGGCAACGCAGCGCTCCTGCCCGGCCACGCCGCGGTTGCTGCAGATGTGGGCGTAGTACAGCCGGCCGTTGTAGCCCAGCGGCGCCGGCGGACTGGTGTAGGTCGCCTGGTTGCTGGTGCCTTCGGCGACCCGTACTGCCGTGTCGTTGACGTTCTGGTAATAGCGCCACTCGTACGAAAGGTTCGGCCCCGTGGCCGCCCCCGTCAGCGTGAAGAGGTTGTTCTCGACCACGGACACATTGGCCGGCGTGGGCTGCTGCGTGATCACCGGCTGGGTCCCGGTGAAGCGCACGAGGATCGGGATGTCGACTTCGAACACGAAGCCGGTCGCAACATTGCCGACGCCCACCCGGAAGGCCGTCGTGGTGTAGGAAACCGCGGCGCGAGGACGTACGAGCCTGCCGTTGGGCAGACTCGCGCCACTGACCTGCGACGGGTCGATGGTCACCGTGAACGTCGTCGAAAAATTGGTTGACACGTCCTGCGACTGAGGGGGGCGTGGGCTCAGCGCGAAGCCGGTCGGGAAGCCCAGGATGTCGACGGTGTCGGTGCGGGTCGTGCCGGCCGGCCGTGTCCACGAGACCGTGAAGGTGCGCGTCTGCACCGTGTCGGTCGCGTACCACAGCGGCAACTGCACACCGTTCGGACCGCGAAGGACCTGCACCGGCTGGTTCTGGCCGTCCAGTATGGTCATCCGCAGTTCGTGGTTGCTCGGGCAGTTGACCGCGCCGATCACCCAGCCGCCGCTTGCCGAGCCATCCGTGCAAGCCCCGATGACGAAGAACGACAAGTCACCGACATCCGCCGCCATGCGCGCCGGGTTGGTACTGCCGTTGGGCATGACACGCCACTTGCCGCCGGGCTCGGCCTTCAGCAGAACCGGCGTGACTCCCGCCGGAATCTGCGCCGCCGATAACGGAATCGACAGCAGCGCAGTGGCGCTGAACGTCTGCCCGTGTGGCGTGGCCGCGTACACCGGCGACAGCGCGTTGATGCCTTCAAGCGCCGGTGCGCCCGAGGCGTCCCGCGATATGCGGAACGTGGTCGGAGCAGCCAACGCACCAGAAGGCACGACCAGTTGCACGCCATCGGGCCCGTCGACGACGCCGCCAGCGGCATCCAGGGTGGCGCTGCCGATGGTCGGCGCGGGCGGTGCTTGCGGTACTGCCGGATCGTCGGACCCACCGCAGGCGACCAGCGCCAGCATGCTGAGACCACATCCAAACAGAACGTTTCTCACGCTACGAGTCGCCATGGCTAGCTCACCTTCGAGACCTCGGAGTTGGTCTCACCGGCGCAAACGTAGGAGTCACGGCGTCACGTGAACGTCACGCCGAATGAAATGCCGCCTAGTGGACGACAGGCTCGCGGATCAGGCCGCGCCCTGTCTTGGCCTTCGCACAAGGAAGCCTTGACGTCCGTTGTCGAATTGAAGAAGTCGGCTGCTTCATTCCGTCTGCAGCGACGGCCATGGGCGCCTCGAACCGATCAGGCCGTTGTCGGCTTTCGGCGTGAAATCGATGGCGGCTTCCGGGAAACGCCGATGTCAGCAAGGGGTCGGGTACTGCCGATAGGCGATTCCCGGAATCGATCGTCGCGTCGGTGTTCCGAACTTAGTTCGGCCGGCATGCGCTCAACAAGGCGGCAGACCATTTCTGTTCTGCACTTTGGCATCCCTTGAATCCAAAGTTCTCCCCTCTCAAGATCATTCCGAACTTAATTGTCTTGGACCATCGCCGCTGCGGAACCCGAGCATTGGATCGCCCGGTCGTCAATAAATCGGTGGCCGCGCTGCCAACCGATGTCGGCTGCGGCCCTCACGATTGGCGAGTGCCGGCGGCAGCAAGCAGCGCCTGGCCGAGATGCTCGCAGGCCGCTTCGACTTCCACCATGCCCTGCGCTGTGTCGACATGATGAGCCCAGGCCTCCTCGTCGGCTCCCGGAGCTTCGTACCAGTCGAACTGGCGCTCGAGGACGTCAAGGCCCGCCTCCGATGGGTCGGTGCCTGCGGCGGCACGCGCGGCCACACGTGCCCGCAGAACATCGGCCGGCGCACCGCACACGACCAGTGCGAAGTGCGCGCCACGTTCACGCGCCAGGTCGCGGAAGCGGAGTCGTTCGTCGCGGCGCAGGAATGCGGCATCGATGATGACCGGCACCCTCGCCGCGAGGCCGAATTTCGCGTACTGCCCGAGCTGGGCATAGGTCTTCAAGTTCGCATCTGCCGTGTAGATGCTGCCGCCCGACCCCATTGCGGACGCAAGACCGAACAGCCGCTTGCGTTCCACGTCCGAGCGAATCCTGATGCCGCCGACCCCCTCCGCCATACATAGCGCCACCGTCGACTTGCCGCTGCCCGACAGCCCGGTCATGGTCGCGAGCAACGATGCCCCCTGTCCGCGCAAACGCTCGGCCAGCGCCAGGTAGTGCTCGAACGACATGTGTTCGCGGAGGCGAACATGGTGCGACAACTGCGGCTGGCGCAGCCGGATCAGCGCCACTTTCGCTCGCACCAGCGCCCGATAGACCGCGTAGAAGCGCAGCAGCGGGAGTCCGGCGTAATCGCCAGTGCGCTCCAGATAAGCGCTGACGAAGCGCCATGCCAGCCGCGGCAGACCGTGATCCGCGAGGTCCATGAACGTGAAGGCCATGTCGCTGATCACGTCGATGCAGCGCAACTCGCGATTGAACTCGATGGCGTCGAAGATGACGGACGTGCCGCCGAGCAGCACGACGTTGCCCAGGTGCAGGTCGCCATGGCACTCGCGTACGCGGCCGGCACGGACCCGCTCGGCCATCAGCGCAGTCTGCGCGCGCGCTTCGTCGCGGGTCCAGGCTTCGAGCGCATCGAGTCGCGCCCGATCGTCCGCCGATTGGACCTGGCTTCTCATGGCGTGGAAATTTTCGAGAGCCCAGTGCTCGATCCGGGCGGGGCTGCCGAAGTCCGCGCCCGCGGGCGGAGCGTGCTCGTGCAGATCGGCCACTGCCGCCGCCAGTTCGGCGACAACAGCGACGTCGAGTCCGCCACGCTGCGCGAGCCGATCGAGCGTCTGGTTCGGGTCGAACCTGCGCATCCGCACCGCGTACTCGAGCACATCTGGGCTTCGTCCCTGCGTCGAGCCGGCTTCGATGCGAGGCGCCTCCATCGAGCCGGTGATCGCCACCACATCGAGGTAGATGGCAGGCGCCGTGCGGCGATTCAGTCGCACTTCGTCGACGCAACCTTGTCGCCGCTTCTCGAGCGTCGAGAAGTCCAGGAAACCCAGGTTGAGCGGCTTCTTGATCTTGTAGGCGTGCTCCCCTGCGAGCAGCACCGTCGAAATGTGCGTGTCGATCCGCTCGACACGATCAACCGATTCCGGGTACGCCTGCGCTTTCTGCAGTCCGCGCACCAGCGCCTCATGCGGCTGCAGATCGTGACTATCGGTCATCTCTCGACAGGTCCGGATCTGTCACACATCAGGCGACGTCCCGCGTTGGCGATCGTTATCGGCTCGGTGCGCGGCATCGTCAGCCTCCATCCAGGCGCGAGCGCTCTCTTCGCCTTATAGCGACGGTTGCGCGAGCGGGTACGACCGACGTCAAGGACGGTGCGCTGAACCTACAGGATCGGCAGCCCAAATCACGGTTCGCTGACCGTTTCGTGCTCGGCCGGCATGATGATCTCGAGCAGTTCGCAGTCCTCCGACCATCCGAGAACCTTGTGGCGTATGCCGGGCGGCTGGATCCAGCATGAACCGGCCTTCATAACATGCACGCCTTCGCCATCGAACTCGTTCTTGAACCACCCCTTCAGGACATACACCATCTGGAAGTCGACATCGTGATGATGCCGCCCTCCGAGGTCCTCACGGAATGGCGCGACCATCCGGATGACATGCGCTGTCGCCAGCCCGCCGGTGGCCGCCGCGATGCCGAGGTCGCGGTACTCCGAGTAGTCGCGCAGCCCGCCGCCCTTGAAGTCTTCGCCCGTCAGGTGACTCACCGTGAACCGCTGGGCAGGTCGCATCGCTTCCGTCATCGTGCACTCCAGATCTTCGGAAAGCCGAATCTGACGCCACTTTGCACGGTGGCACAAGCCGGGTCCAAGGCCGGATGCGGATCGTGCCCGAGCCTCGCGAAGTCCTAGGGTGCGTGCCGCCGCGCGACCCAGAAGGTGGCGCCGTCCGGCCCGTAGCGCTCTGAATGCAGCGCGTTACGAGGGATCTCGAAGGCGTCTCCGGGGCGCAGGTGTTGTGTGTTCTCATCGCGGGTCAGCCACAGCTCGCCGGCGACCATCAGCGCCTTGACCGCAAAGGGATGCCGGTGCGGCTCGAGCACCTCGTTGGCATCCCAGCGCCGTTCGACAACCTCGTTGAAACCCTCAGCCAGGGACGCGGTCTCGAAGTCCGCGAAGCTGACCGCCGGTTTCTGCGCGGTCTGGCGCTCCGCAAGCACGGCCGCGACCGCCGTGCGGAGCACGTCACGCTCGATCGGCTTCGTCAGCACGGCCCGCACGCCCAATCGCCGTGCACGGGCAACGGTGTCGGCGTCTGCGAAGCCGGTGCACAGCAGCCAGGGCAGCTCCGGACGATGCTGGCGAAGCCGCGCCGCAAGGTCCATTCCCGTGGTCAACGGCATGGCCTGGTCCGTCACCAGCAGGTCGAACTCGCCGCCTGCCCGCAGGAATGCCTGCTCGGCGGCGTCCGCCGACAGGCAGGCCTCGACCGCGAGACCCCAGGACTGAAGCGTCTCGCGCGTTACGGCAAGTACGCTCGGCTCGTCGTCGACCAGCAGCACCTTACCCTGCAGAGGTACTCGCGAGACGCGTGCGGCATCCAGATTCTCGGCAGCGCGAGGCGCGCCGCCATGCTCGGGCAGCAGAATCCTGAATCGCGCCCCCCTGCCCCAGTCGGACTCGACGATCACGTGGCCGCCGTGCTCGTGCACGATGCCGTGCACCATTGACAGCCCCATGCCGCTGCCTCGGCCGGGGGCCTTGGTCGAGAAGAAGGGATCGAAGATCCGCTCCAGCAGGCCCGGATCGATACCCTTGCCGCTATCGGCGACGCTGAGTTCAATGTAACTGCCGCTGACTGCGGCGCGGCAACTGGTACACACGGCGTCCTGCAACTCGTAACGTTTGACCGCGATGCGAATCGCGCCGCCCTCCGCCATCGCATCGCGCGCGTTGATGGCGAGGTTCAACAGCACCTGGTGCGCCTGGACTTCGTCCATCCACACCGCCGGCGCCGCGTCATCGACGTCGACATCGATTGCCAACGTCGACGGCAGCGCCGAGCGCAGCATCGGCATCGCATCACGGACCAGCGCCGCCAGCGACAGCGCGCGCGGCTCGCCGCGCCCGCCGCGCGAGAACGTCAGCATCTGCTGAATGAGATCGCGTGCCCGGCGGCAGGAACCCAGCGCCTGGCCCAGGTACTCGACGCTCCTGGCATCGCCGGTGTCGGTCGCGCGCTCCTCCGCCAGTACGACGTACCCCATCACACTGGCGAGTATGTTGTTGAAGTCGTGTGCGATACCGCCGGTCAGCTGGCCGATGGCCTCCATCTTCTGCGCCTGCCGCAGGCGGGCCTCAAAGCGGTGCCGCTCGGCCTCGGCGCGCTTCTCCCCGGTGATGTTGCGTGCGATCGCCAGCACGTGCCGGCGGCCGCGGTACAGCATCGGGACCGCGCGCACATCGACGTCGAGGACGGTACCGTCGAACGAACGGGTCTGCGCCTGCAGCGAGCCGCGGCTGCCAGCCATCGCTTCGCCCAGCACCCGGGCCGCGTCGGCCTCGTACGCCTCCGTGACAAAGGGTGCGTGAGTCTTGCCGATGACCTGCTCACGAGGCAGCCCGCAAAGTGCGAGGAACGCGGGATTGGCGTCGACGATCATCATCGTGTCGTCGCGCAGCAGCATTGCATCGGCCGAGGCATTGAAGATCGCGCGGTACTGCTCCTCGCTCGCGCGCAGAGCTTCCTCGGACTGCTTGCGCTCGGTGATATCGCGCGCAATCGCGAGGACGTGCGGCTCGCCGCGATGGCGAAACGGAATCGCATGCACTTCGGTCTTGATGCGTGTGCCGTCGCTGCGGATTGCCTCGAGTTCCGCCTGGCAGTCCTCGCCGTCCATTGCGCGCCGCACGAGCTCCAGGCGTGTTTTCGCGTACTCCGCCGGAAAGCGCGGATCCTCGTAGCCTTTGCCGATGACTTCCTCGCGCGCCCAGCCGTACATCCTCTGGTAAGCCGGATTGACGTCGACGCGACGGTACTGGTTGTCCCACAGCACCAGAGCGTCCGCTGACGCATTGAAGATCGCCCGGTACTGCTCCTCGCTGGCACGCAGGGCTTCCTCGGCGCGCTTGCGCTCGGTGACATCGCGTCCCATGTACAGCACGTGCGGGTGGCCGCGGTGCTGGATCGGAACCCCGCGCAGTTCGAGCTCATAGCGCGTGCCATCGCGCCGCACCAGCGGCACCTCAAGCGCGATCGGCTCGCCGGCTAGCGCGCGCGCGTGCAGCGCCCGGATCGCCGGCGCCACCTCGAGCGGATTGGCGACGACCCGATCCACGCCGAGCACCTCGTCGCGCGCCCAACCGCTCATGCGCTCATAGGTCGCGTTGACATCGACGATGCGGAAGTCGGCATCGCGCAACACGAGTGCGTCGGCCGAGGCATTGAAGATCGCGCGGTACTGCTCCTCGCTCGCCCGCATCGCCTCCTCGGCCTTCTTGCGCCCGGTAATGTCGCGCGCGATGCCGAGAACATGCGGCTCCCCACGATGCCGGAACGGGGTCACCCGCACCTCAAGGTCGAACGGCGTCCCGTCGCCCCGGAAGCCGGTCGTCAGCAGTTCGGCGGTTTCGCCAGCGAGCGCGCGCTCGACCAGCGCCCGGCGTTCCTGCTGCAGTGGCGCCGGCACGAGTTCGGTCAGGGTCTTGCCGATCACCTCGTCGCGGCGCTTGCCGTACATGCGCTCGTATGCCGGGTTCACGTCTACCACGCGGTGCTTCGCATCGAGCAGCTGCAGCGAGTCCGTGGCGGCCTCGAAGATCGCGCGGTACTGCTCTTCGCTCGCTCGCAGGGCGAGTTCCACGCGCTTGCGGTCGCTGATCTCGCGCGTGATCGCGAGCACGCGCCGCTGGCCGCCGATTTCGGCCGCCTTCAGTACGACCTCGTCCCAGTGCAGGCTGCCGTCGCGGCTGCGCCGGTGCCACTCGAAGCGCGCCACTCCGCCCCGCTTGGCCTCTTCGATGTAGGCCGCCGCCGTTTCGAGCACATACGGCGGCTCGTTCGAGCTGAAGTCGCCGACATTGAGCCGCAGCATCTCATCGCGCGGCCAACCATAGGTCCGGCACGCGGTGGGATTGACGTCGACTATGGACCCGGTGTCCCAGTCATGAACGAAGATGCAGTCCTCAGCCGCTTCGAAGATCGCCCGGTAGCTCGTCTCCGACCGCTCTAGTGCCGTCTCGGCGCGCTGGCGCTCGAGCTCGGCGGCCGCCCGGACCGCGAAGATCTTCAGCAACGCCTCCGTGAGCTGCTGGTTGGCGATCGGTTTGCGGTCGAGCGCAACGATGATGCCGAGCTGTTCGCCGGCAGCGTTCAGGATCGAGTAGCCGGCGTAGGAATCAAAGCCTTTCGCGGCAAAGAGCGTGCCCGGCGCAAACTCCGGATGGACGCCGTGCGGCACGAAGCGCGACTCGCGTCCGACGATGTGGCGGCAGGGGGTCTGCGAGACGTCGTACTCGAACTGTGTCAGCAGTCGACCTTCCAGCGCCAAGGCGCGTGTCTTCATCCGCACCTTGTCGTCGTCGATGAACTCGGCGATCAACGCGGCATCCGTACCCAGCACGCGTGCCAGCCCGAGCGCGAGATCTTCGAAAACACGGCCGGCCCCGGCGCTGGAAACGGCAAACGCGGCCGCGGTTGTGCGCTCCAGCACCTCGCGCAGGCCAGTGCTGCCATCGCGCTCATCATCGCGTGACGCGGCTTTCTCTGAAGCAGTCGCCAGATGCGACTCAGGATTCATCATGGCAGTGTTTCATGACGACAGGGTTCCTTCGGCGGCCGTCGGTCTCAGCGTGATGCCGCCCGCCTCGCGAAACTGCCGTCAAGTGTAGGCAGGCGTCGCTCCGTCGGCCTGCACTGTTACACGACTGAAACATCCTGGTACGCGCTGATACGGACGCTGGTGATCAGTCCGTCGGCGGCACGAACATGTATCCGGCGCCGCGGACGGTCTGGATCGCGAGCGGGTTGTCGGGGTTGACTTCCACCTTCCTGCGCAGGCGGGCGATGCGGATGTCGATCGAGCGGTCAAATGGCTCCCACTCCCGGTTCCGGGTCAGCGTGAGGAGGCGATCGCGGGTCAGGACCTTGTTCGGATGCTCGACGAAGGTCTTCAGCAGATCGAATTCCATCGCCGTGATCGAAATGTCGGAGCCATCGGTGTCGAGCAGGCGCCGGGCATCGAGGTCCAGCGTGCAGCGTCCGATGCGGAGCCTGTGCCGAGCCGATGCCGGCGCACTTTGGACAGTCTCGTCACGCACACGCCGCAGCACGCTCTTGATTCGCGCCCGCAGCTCGCGCGGGTCAAAAGGCTTGGCCACGTAGTCGTCCGCTCCCATCTCGAGTCCGACGACGCGATCGACGACGCCGTCGGCGGCGGTGACCATGATGATGCCCACCGGGTAGCGCTCGCGCAGGAAGCGCGCCAGCGAGAGGCCATCCTCGCCTGGCAGGCCGACATCGAGCAGGACGACGTCGGGAACCTCGCGTTCGAGCGCGGCACGCATCTCTGCACCGTTGGCAACACCGATGACCTGGTAGTCGTGCGAACCGAGGTAGTCGACCAGCATGCGACGGACGTCGGCATCGTCATCGACCACCAGCACGCTCGCGTTTGCCACCACTTCCTCTGTTCGGTCGTTCGGAGGCGCGAATTATGTGACGCGATCCGCGCGCCGTCGATACCGCCAGACCACCGCAGCTACCGAGCGATACACAGTGATGCAGAACTGAAAGGCCGCGAATACGTCGGCTGCCTAGAGTGCCCCCCATCGACAACGCCGGCGCCGCCGGAACCACTGGGAGAGCAACGATGAACGCCCGCACACTGTCTCTTGAAGCGCAAGGCCAGGCCCTTGCCGCCATGAACAAAGGCGTGGCCCGCATCAAGCGGACCTACGCTCCCCATACGCTCGTGCGCTTCACGGCCGCTAGCAATGACGCCGCCTACGTCACCGACCGCGACCGCGCCGCGGAGCTCGACGGCTGGGCGCGCCGGGCCGCCGCGGCCAACGGCTTCGGCGATGCACGGGCCGAAGCACAAGCCATGCCTGAAGGCCCCGACGCCTATCGACGGGCGATCGAAGCCCGCGCCGCGCGCGGCGCCAGTCTGGCGGCCGTCCTGGGCACGCTGATCGCCGCCATGTCCGCAGCGGCGCATCGCCTCTACGCCTCGTGGTCGAGGGCGAAATCTGCGCGCGCGACCTACCGTGCGCTCCGCGAACTGGACACGCGCACGCTGCACGACCTCGGCCTCGATCGCAGCGAGATGCGATCTGTGGCGGCCGAGATCGCCGGCGAGTCCGATCGCACGCGCGTGCAGGCGCTTCGCACGCTCAAAGCCCTGTCCCTTTTCTAGTCCACTTCCCCTTCACCCTGAACGCAAGGAGAACACCACCATGGAAGCAGTTGCAGAAATGACCGCCGAAGACGCCGTTGCCGAGCATCCGCTCGCCGCGAGTGCGAACGAGCAAGGGCGCTACGCCAAGTGCATCGAGGTCTCAAAGCGCATTCGCTGGGACATCGACCGCGACGTGATCCGAGGCCGCCGCTTCGACTTCGGCAAGAAGTTCCTGCCGGATGGCCTTTCCAAACTCAACGAGCTCGCCTTCACCACGCCTGCGGAACATCGCTTTCTGAGCCAGATCCAGGGTCGCACCTACGCGAACATCTTTGGGCTGGTCGAACGCTTCATCGGCGCCAAGGTCCTGGAGATCAGCAAGGAACACTGGCTAGGCGACCAGGTCGCACTCGAAGCGCTGGTCCGCTTCACCGACGAGGAACTGAAGCATCAGGAGATGTTCCGACGGCTCGACGCAATGGCGGCGGAAGGCATGCCCGCGGGCTATCGGTTCATGCCACAGCCCAACGACGTGGCGAGCGTCGTCCTCGGCAAGTCGACCTGGGCGGTGCTCGGCCTGACACTCGACATCGAGCTCTTCACGCAGGCGCACTATCGCGCCAGCATCGACCCCGATCCAGAGCTTTCGCCGCTGTGGAAGGACGTCTTCCTGTTCCACTGGAAGGAAGAGTCGCAGCACGCGATCCTGGATGAACTGGAGTGGAAGCGTGAAAACGCCCGGCTGACTGCGGCCGAGCGTGACGAAGCGGTCAACGACCTGATCGCACTGGTGGCGGCTGTCGACGGCATCGTTCAGGCGCAGGCCCAGTCCGACACTGAGTACTTTCTGCTTGCAGGCCGGTCGCTCGTTCACAGCGCAGCAGCAGGCCTCGATCCACGCCAAGATGCTCGAGGCCTATCGCTGGCAGTACATCTTCTCTGGCGTGCAGGATGCGCGCTTCCTCGAAGTGCTGGGCGGCATGATCACGCCGGCCCAGGGTGAGCGGATTCACGCGGCGCTCGGATCGATTGCCAGCCCGATGAACTGAGAACGGCCGGGTTCGGCGCCTCGATCGCCGGGTGACGGCGATCGAGGCGCCGAGTCTTGCAGCCAGACAAGAACGACGCCTGCGACAGTGCCAAGGATCGGTGTCGCGCACCAGCCTGCGCGCCTCCATCCGGGCGCACACGGCGTGCCACATGGGAGTTCACACGATGGAAACCAAGAAGCCGCATGTTCGTAGCGTCGGACAGGGACCAACGGTCGTGCTGTTGCATTCGAGCGGAAGCTCCGGCAGGCAGTGGGACGGTCTCATGACTGCGCTGCAGTCGCGCTACCGCCTGCACGCCGTCGATCTGCACGGGCATGGCCCGACCCCTGCGTGGGCAGAAGGGCAACGCATGCGCCTCGAAGATGACCTTGCGCTGGTGCAACCGCTGCTCACCAGCGCCACCCCCGTGCATCTGATCGGACACTCCTACGGCGGCGCCCTGGCGCTGAAGCTGGCGGCACTGTTGCCGGAGCGCATCGCGAGCGTCGCCGTCTACGAACCTGTGCTCTTTCGGCTGCTGCTGGATTACCAGCCGCGCGACCGCGCAACCACCGAAGTCCTGAGCGCGGCGCAGTCGATCCGCAACTGGTTCGACCTCGGCCACAGCGCGCGCGCCGCGCAGCGCTTCGTGGACTTCTGGTCGGGCGACGGCGCGTGGGAACGCCTGCCACCGGTGCGGCAGCAGCTGATCGCCGCGCGCATCGGGTCGGTCATCGGGCACTTCAACGCGCTCTTCAACGACTCGCTGACGCGAGCCGCTCTCTCGCGGCTTCCCATGCCGATCCTCTGCATGACCGGCGCGCGGACACGCCCCGCGCCGCGCCGGATCGGCGAGCTGTTGCGCTACGCGCTGCCGCAGGCCACACATGAGGTCGTGGCCAATGCGGGGCACATGGGGCCGGTCACTCACGGCCAGGCAGTTGCATGGCGCATCGGCGCTTTTCTGGACGCACAGATGGATACGACAGGTGAAGCGCTGAGAAGGGCTGCGTGACGCGCGATCGCTGCGACACGCCGCCTGCCGAGGTCTTCGCTCGGTGATGCGCCAAGGCATCGGCATGGCGGTCGATAGTGCAGCATGGGGAGTGCAGGTCGGCCCCACGCCGGAGCGCGCCTTCCGCAGATAGGCTGGGTGAGCATGGCCGGTGCGTCTCCTCAGGCCGGCGCGGAACAGGGAAAGCGAACGAGCGTAGCCTGGCAAGGCGCGGCTCGAAGTGCCCGATCGCCTTGCCTGCGGCGGTCGTTGTCGGTGTAGGCCTGCGCAACGGGCGTGTCAATCCACGTTGCTAGTCAGGAAAGGACTTACCCCATGTCGATAGCAAAGTTCGCAGCAACCCTAGCAGGCAGCCTTGGCGTCGCCCTGGTGGTGACGGCGATGCTCATGTCCGCCAAAGACGGAAATGCCGCGGCCCAGCAGACGCCACCTCCTTGCAACTGCGCTCCTGCCACTTCTGCGGCATCGATCGGAACCAACATGGTCCACTGCCAATGCGGCGCGGCGACGTGCGTTGTCAGCGAGCACTTCACCGGGCAGGCGAAGACTTATGCCCTCCAGTGCATCAAGTGAGCCGATCACCGCTTCGGCACGTTGAACCGCCCGAGCCTCGCGACCGGGGATAGGTGCGCCGTAGTCCCAGCCCAGTCGCAGTAAGTACGCTGGAAGACGCCGCTGGCCCGCCGGTCAGTGTCGGACGTACACGGGCTCTACCATCGCAGTTCCGCGAAGGACAACGGCATGCGCCCCAATGTCCCGCGGCGGCGTTTCGTCAGACTGTCAGTCCTACGGGCCTGCAGCCACGTCGAGTCAGTGTCTTTCCGCGTCGGAGAGTTCCTGCAGATTCGGCACTCAAGAGCGAGCACTTGAGGGAGCCATCCTGTCGCGACACGGAGCGGTTCGCCCTTCGGCCGATCGGATTCGTCAGCCGCGACTTGACCCGGCGGAGCTTCTGCAGGACGCTTGTCGTGTCGGTCAGAAGAAGTGGTGGCAGCAGGAAACGGTATGTCGGCTTCGGCGGTCGGAATCCACCCTCCACAACCCGGTTTCCATCAAACCGGGAGTGCCAGGCTGAACTTGCTCAAGCGCGCAATGGGCTGCATTGCTGCGGCCAGTAGCGCCCTCCTCGCGGCCTGCGCTACGCCACCGCATGCACCTCCGCCCCACGACGATCTCTTCCAGGATCAGCTTTTCGCCAAGCCCGCCGTCGATACCAGCTCGGAGCAGGTCTTTGCCCTGAGCGATTCGATGCGGAACTACGTGCACACGGAGATCCAGTCGCAGTTACGGACGAATGGAGTGCAACTCGGCCTGATCGAAGCGCTGCTGCGCAAGGGCCAGCTGAAGCTCGACTACGACGCGACCGTCACGCGCAATGCGGCGGAAGCGTTCGACGCCCGCTCCGGCAACTGCCTGTCGCTCGTCATCATGACGGCTGCCTTCGCCAAGGAACTGGGACTGCAGGTCCGCTACCAGAGCGCTTATCGCGAGGAATCCTGGAGCCGCAGCGGTTCGCTGCTGCTGCGCACCGGTCACGTCAATGTGACGCTGGGTCCACCCATGCAGCAGCGCGCCGATCCGATGTCGCGCACGTACACGATCGACTTCCTTCCTCCCGATGATGCCAGCAAAGTGCGCACGCGCGAGGTTACGGAACAGACGATCGTCGCCATGTTCATGAACAACCGGGCGGTCGAATCATTGCTGCGCGGGCGGGTCGACGAGGCTTACGCCTGGGCGCGCGAAGCCGTCCGCCAGAGCCCCGATTTCGCGAGTGCCGTGAACACGCTGGGCATCGTGTACGTGCGCCACGGTGATCTGGGTCCTGCCGAGGTTGCGTTCCGGCGCGTGCTGCAGCTCGACCCGGTGCACACGCGGGCGATGTCAAACCTCGCCGAGGTCTATCTGCGTCAGGACCGCCAGGCCGAGGCGTCCGAGCTGCTGCGGACGCTTGCCAGCATCGACCCCGAGCCGCCGTACCACTATTTCAGCCAGGGCATGGCTGCGCTCAAGCGCAACGACTTCGGTACCGCACGCGACATGTTCGCCCGCGAAGTGGCGCGCGCCAGCTATTCACCGGAGTTCCACTACTGGCTGGGGGTCGCCTACTCCCGTTTGGGGAATCCGGAGCAGGCCAGCAAGCACCTGAACCTCGCGCTCAAGAACGGCGGGGCCAGCGCAGACGGAGAGCAGTACCCCTCGACGCTTTCTCTGCTGAAAGCCAAGGGCCTGCAGTAAGAAACTGGAGAGCCGTCCTCGCCAGGAAAGTCGGCGCAGGATGGAAGGCGCCCGATCGAACGACCGGGCGCCGTGAACCGCTTGGCTTAGCAGCCGCCCTTCTTGTCCTTCTTGGCCGTTTCGCAGCCGTCCAGTTTCTTTCCGGCGTCTTTGGCTTTCTTGCAATCTTCGGCGGTCGGCTTCTTCGCATCTTTGGCGGCGTCGGCAGCGTACGCAACGCCGCAAGCGAACGAGGCGGCGATCATGGCAGCAAGCAGTTTCTTCATGGGTGGGACTCCGATATTTACGTGGATCGATTGCCGAAGCCGGCGGTCAGATAACGGATCGAGCCCGCGCGTCGTTGACGCCCGGGCGGTCAATGCGTCGGGGGCGGAGTCTAACCGCATCCGGCGTCCCTGGCGCAGCCGCATCTGAAACTGCAAGTGCGACGCAGCAGCGCCTCGCCCCTCTCGCGCGCGGGCCTGCAGCGACAACCGCTGCGGTTCTATGCATATGCCGCAATCGTTGCTGCAAGCGGTTGCCCACGCCTTAGCGTGCGCAGTGTCCTCCCGAGTCCTGCCCATCATGACGATCCTCACCGAAACGCGAGCCGCGCCTCCCAGCGACGCCGCCATCGACGCGATATTCGATCTGGCGGAGACCCGCCGCATCGAGCTTGAACTGCCCTATACCGGCGCGGTAACGCCACGCGAGGCCTGGGCGCTGGTCAGCCGGCAACGGGCAAAACTGGTCGACGTGCGGACTCCGGCGGAGTTCAAGTTCGTGGGCTCCGTGCCTGCCTCGGTCAACATCGAATGGCGCGGCAACGACGTCCTGCCGAGCGCGATGTTCGTCAGCGCCTTGCATCAGGTCGTGCGACTCGATCAGCCGGTGCTGCTGCTGTGCCGCAGCGCCGTTCGTTCCCATGCCGCGGCGCGGACAGCCGCCGCCGCGGGGTTCGCACGCGTCTACAACGTGCTGGAAGGATTCGAAGGCCAGCGAACCGTCGACGGCCGCCGCGGTGCCATCGACGGCTGGCGCAACCACGGTCTGCCCTGGATGCAGGACTGAACCCAGGGCGCGGCGTCGTTGCTGCTGCCGCGACGCGGTGATCGCGCTGTCAGAAGCGGCCTACGCCGGGCGCTCCGGCGGCAGGGCGTCGCGCGACGCTGGAAGCGTGCTGACTCCCGAGGCGCCGCCTTGCCCGGGCGGCGGGGTCAGCGGCGCGGTGCGCTCCGTCCAGGGGGTCAGGCTCGTCGCCGGGATCTGATAGACCTCGAAGAAGCCGGACGAGCGGCCTGTACTGGCCGAGGTCCCGAGCTGCAGGTTGTAACCGGCGCAGCCGCCGAGACCAGCAATCGCGGTGGCGAGTGTCATGCGTAGCAGGCCTTGCCTCATTGCGGCCTCCAGTCTGCCATCGCGAACGGAGCGCCCAGAGGATCCATCAGCACGGCCACCTGCGAACGGTGGTGCGGCTGCGGCGCCACGACGACCCGCGCACCATTCGCCACGGCCCGTGCGACCGCCGCGGGCAGGTCAGCAACCCGGACGTAGGGAATCCATGCTGTTGGCAGCCTGGGATCCGGGCTGCGCATCACGCCGGCGCGCGCGCGCCCTCCGGCCGTGAGGACGTAGGCGTCGGCTCGGCCATCGGCAGCGCCGACGGCGTAGCCGAACACATCCCGGTAAAAGTCGACCACCTTCACCGGGTCATCGGTCCAGAGTTCGAACCAAAGCCACTCGTTGTTGCGCCCAAGGTGATCGCTCGGGTCACCCCGCTCCGTACGAACGACAGCGAAGTAGGCCCCGGCCGGATCGCGCAGCGCCGCGAATTCGCCGCGCCCTGGCAGCACGATCGGTGCCGTGGCGACCGCGCCTCCACGCTCCTGCGCGCGGGCCGCCATCGTCTTGGGGTCACCGCTGGCCAGCCCGATCCAGCGCGCGCCGCGCTCGGTGCGGCCACGCGCGGGCACGATGCCCCCTATCGGGCGGCCATCGGCCAGGATCGTCATGTATCCGGCCGTCCCATCCGCCGAAGCGACCGGACGAAACGTCCATCCGAAGACCTTGCTGTAGAACTCCGCAGACCGGCTCGTATCGGTCGACACCAGGTCGGCCCACAGCCAGCGACCCGCTGCGCGCGACACCGTGGCGGGCTCCCCGACCGATGGCCACTCGGCCTGTGCGGCGGCGTTGGCGTGGAGCCCCGCCCCCAGCATCAGCAGCGGCGACCCACCCTCGTGAAACCTTCATGCCCCCTCCTTCGCAATGGCCGTCCAGTGTAACGAGGGACGAACGCGTTTGCTCGAACGGGCCAGCTGGCACTTTGTGCTCGTAACGTGAGGGTTGCCGGCAGTCTCAGGTTCGGCCACGATCCGGCACCTTGATGAGCTTCACGAGTCGTGCAACTGCGATCAAGATTGACGTCGCCGGCGATGACCGACGGTGCGGCGCCGAGCGAAGCCAGCACAGCGTGGTTAAGTCCGCTGAAGAAAGAACCGCACCATTTCGGCCGATGCGTCCGGACCCCGCGGGTCGCTGTACGAGCCGGCGCGACTGCCACCGAACCACGTGTGGCCGCCGCCATGCACAAGCCAGTGTTCAAGCAGCAGTTGCCCGGCTGCGTCGCGCCGCTCGAGTGGCGCTGTCGTCAATGTGCCGAGGAACTGCGAGGCGAAGAAGGCTGCCGTGATCGGTTCGTGGCCGCGGTGGCCACTCCAGCAGGAAGGTCGCCATCTTGTCCCTGGCGGACAGCGCCATCGAGCGCGGGTCAGTCTGATTGGCGGCTGCCGCAGGAGTAGTCGTGCGGCTACATACAGCAACAGCAGGCTGCGACAGCCCTTGCGCTGTGTTCGAGCATCGCGATGCCCGGCCCCACTCGGTTGCGCTGCAAATGACGACCGACAGCAGCGATGCGCCGACGCGATTCCGCGCACAGGGCAAGCTCGCGCGCAGCCCACGCATTGCCGCGATGCCACCGATGCAAAGAGGTTTGACCCGGCGTGAGGAGGATGCCGCGTATGCGAGCACGAACCTGCCACTGGCATAGCAGAGCGTTGTTTGTCATGTCGTCCGACAGTCGCGTAGGCCGCATCTATGCGCGGACCGAGTGCAGTCGCTCAAGCGCCGCGAGTTGCGTCTGGCGCCGGCGAGTCGCTAATTCACGAAGGCCAGACCGACGCGCCGCTGTACACGCTGCTGCAGGGCTGGGCCTTCCGCTACAAGACGCTCAGCGACGGACGACGGCAGATCCTGAGCTTTCTGCTGGCCGGTGATTTCATTGGTGTTCAGCAGAAGATGGGCGACGCTGCTGCCCACGGAGTTGAGACTCTCACCGACGCGCTCTTCTGCGTTTTCCAGCGCGATGCGCTCTGGGAATTGCACCGCCGCAGCCCGATGATGGGCTTCAACGTCACATGGCTCACGGCGCACGAGGAGTCGATGGTCGACGACACGCTGCTGTCGGTGGGGCGACGCAGTGCCGAGGAGCGCATCGCATCGATGCTCATCCTTCTGTTCAAGCGCGCAGGCGCGCTGCAGGCGGACGCGGGCGCCGGCGGCGTCCCCTTTCCGCTGACTCAGCAGCACATTGCCGACGGCCTGGGCCTGTCGCTGGTGCATACCAACAAGACGCTGCGCAAGCTCGAGCGCCGCGGCCTGCATCGCATCGCCGACGGCCGGCTCTACCTGCGCGACGTGAAAGCGATGGCCCGCTTGGCGGACCTCTACGGCGACGGCCGCCCGCCGGCGCGCCCGCTGGTCTGATTGCCTTCGACGTTGGTCGCATCGCGACGGGGAGCGTGTGTCTTATGACGTAGAGGATCGGCTCGCTGGACTCTAAAGTGCGTCCCGTCGACCCTAGAGTCATCAAAGAGACGCCCGCCTTGACTACTTACAGCGAGTCTCCACCGAACAATCAGTTGCTTGCCTCGCTGCCGCCTGACGTCGCCGACGTCGTGCAGTCGCGGATTGAGGCCGTGGACCTGGAAGCAGGCGCGCTCCTCTACAAAGCAGGCACCGTGCTGCGCTACGTGTACTTTCCAGTCACTGCTGTCGTTTCTTTGGTATCGCCACTGCAAGACGGTGCGTGCGCCGAGGTGGCGGTGGTCGGCCGGGGCGTCGGAGCGAGTATCTCCGAGCGAAGGCCAACGAAGAACCCGGCAGTATTCGCCAGCCGCTTCGGTGCCCGCAAGTTGAGCTGCCCGGTGACTGCGGCGGGTCGCGAACCGTCTTCCGCGATTTCGCATGCCGGTCGCTGCGGTCAGTCCGGCTATTCACAACCTCTGCTCCAAGTTACCGGGCAAACGCACCGCCACCCCTTCATCCCCGGCGGCGATTGGCACTGCGCTTGCGGCCAAGCACAATGTCACTCCCGCACTGATCCTCCGGAATTCACGATGTCGTCGACCCGCGCCCCTTGCCGCCTTGTCCTCCTCGCAGCAACCGTCTTCGTTGCGTCGTGTGCGACCACGAAGATGGACGCCCAGTGGTCCAACCCGGAGTTCGCCGGCAAGTCGCTGCGTGGCGCGACGGTGCTGGTCGTGTGCCAGGCCCGCGACTTCACGACCCAGGCCGTGTGCGAGGACCTGGCGGCGAGCCAAGCTCGAGGCCAAGGGCATCAAGACCGTGAAGTTTGCGGCCCTGAGTCCCAATGCCCCGCCCGTCCCGGACGTCGTCGAGGCGGCTGCGAAGCGCGCCGATGCGAGGGCGGTCTACCGCAGTTCAATCAGCACCTATACGCCGGCGGTCAGTTCGACTCCGACGATCGGCATCGGCGTCGGAGGCGTGGGTGGCAGCGGCAGCTACGGCGGCGGTTATCGCGGCGGCAGCGTGGGCGGCGGCATCACGCTGCCAGTGGGAGGCGGCACTCCGAACGAAGCATTTGCGTCGGACACGGCGATCGTCGACGTCGCAACCGGGAAGCTCGATGTGGTCGGGCCGCTCAACCAGCCCGGGCGGTTCCGACACCACATCGCAGCTTGCCGACTTGACGCGCGTCACATTCGAGGCGCTTTCCGGCACTGGGCTGATCTAGCCAGTTACGTGCTGTAACACTCGAATTCGAGCAGTCGCTCGGGCGCGGCGCCCGCCTTGACTCGGGTCAACGGAGAGCAAGGCCCACGGAGGAGAATGCTTATCGTTAAGTACCCTACGGGGTAGGGCAAAACGATGACGCAAGCCGTATCACGCCGGCGCTTCCTCCAGATCTCCTCCGCCACCGCGCTTGCCGGCGCAGCCGCCGAGCTCGATCCCGTTCCACGGGCCGCCATGGCCGCCGGCCAGGCCGGCAACTCCCGGTGAAGTCAAGACCATCCCGACCTTCTGCGAAATGTGCTTCTGGCGCTGCGGCGGGATCGCCTATGTGCGCGACGGAAAGCTGTGGAAGTTCGAAGGCAACCCGATCGACCCGCAGAGCCGCGGCCGGCTCTGCCCGCGCGGTACCGGCGCGGTCGGGTCAGTCAACGATCCGGACCGGCTGCGCACACCGCTCGTCCGCGTCGGCGAGCGCGGCAAGGAGCAGTGGAAGTCCGTCACCTGGGGCGAGGCCCTCGACGTCGTCGCGCAGAAGATGCAGAAGATCAAGGCCGAGTACGGGCCCGAGTCGATCGCAGCCTTCAACCACGGCATCGGCGCGCGCTTCATCCTGCACGTGCTCAAGTCCTTCGGGGCGATCAACATGGGAGCCCCTTCGTTCGCGCAGTGCCGCGGCCCGCGCGACATCGGGTTCCTGCTCACCTTCGGCACCGGGCTGGGCTCGCCTGAGCCCACCGACATCGAGAACACCGACTGCCTGGTGCTGGTCGGTTCGCACCTGGGCGAGAACATGCACAACTCCCAGGTGCAGGAGTTCGCCAGGGCGATCGAGCGACGGATCCCGATCATCGTCGTCGATCCGCGCTACTCGACGGCCGCCAGCAAGGCCAAATACTGGCTTCCGATCAAGCCGGGCACCGACCTGGCGCTGATACTGGCCTGGATGAATGTCGTGGTCAGCGAAGGCCGCTACGACAAGGCGTTCGTGGACCGCTACGGCTCAGGATTCGACAAGTTCTCGGCAGAAATCGCCCGCTACACGCCCGAGTGGGCCGCCGCCGAGACCGGGATCGAGGCCCAGATGATCCGCGTGACCGCGCGCGAGTTCTCGGCGCGCCGTCCGGCGACGATCATCCACCCGGGTCGCCGCGTCAACTGGTACGGCGATGACACGCAGCGCAGCCGTGCCATCGCGCTGCTCAACGCGCTGATGGGCAACTGGGGCCGCAAGGGCGGTCTGTTCGTGCAGTCCGGAATCAAGGTCCCGGGATACCCGTTGCCCAAGTATCCGCAGTCGGACCGGCCGATGGCCGACAACCCCAATGGCGAGCGCTATCCGTTCGCCGACGAGCCGGTCACGACCGGCATCCGTGATGCGACCATCAGCGGCAAGCCCTATCCGATCAAGGGCTGGTTCGTCTACTCGACGAACATCATGAACGCCCTGCCCAACGAGGCCGAGACACTGAAGGCGATCCAGGCGCTCGACCTGCTTGTCGTCATCGACACCGTGCCGAGCGAGATCGCCGGTTACGCCGACGTCGTGCTGCCCGAAGCCGTCTTCCTGGAACGCTATGACGAATTGCTGACCGGCTGGGGCCGCCGGGGCTGGATGGCGCTGCGGCAGCCGGTCGTGGCACCGCCCGCGGAACAGAAGCCGGGGTGGTGGATCGCGAAAGAGCTGGCCGGCAAGCTCGGCATTCCCGAGTGCATGCCTTTCAAGGACATCAAGGAGTACCTCGCGCACCGCGTCGAGAAAGGCGGCTTCAGTTTTGCGGCGCTGGAGAAGGAAGGCGTCATCCTCGCCGACAAGCAGCCGATCACGGTCGAGGAAGGACTCGAGCTGGCCTTCGACACGCCTTCCGGCAAGGTCGAGTTCTGGTCCGAGCAACTGGCGAAGAAGGGGTTCGACCCGGTACCCAAGTACACCCGGCACCCCGATCCGCCGGAGGGCTACATGCGCCTGGTGACCGGCCGCTCGCCCGTCCACACGTTCAGTCGCACGCAGTCCAACCCGCTGCTGACCAGTCTGATGCAGGAAAACGAACTCTGGGTGAACGCCGCGACGGCGACCAAGCTGGGCGTCAAGGGTGGCCAGTATGTCCGCCTGAAGAACCAGGATGGCATCGAGTCGAGCCGGATCAGGGTCAAGGCGACCCAGCGCATCCGTCCTGACACCGTCTACATGGTGTACGGCTTCGGTCAGCGAAACGCGATGGCGAAGTTCGGCGGGCAACGCGGAGCCAGCGCGGCGCAGCTCAACACGAGGTACGCGACGGATCCGCTGATGGGCGGCACCAGCATTCACGCGAACTTCGTCACGCTGGTCAAGGAGGCCTGAGATGGCGCGCTACGGAATGGTCATCGACACCCGCAAGTGCGTCGGCTGCATGGACTGCGTCGTTGCCTGCGAAACGGAGAACAACGTGCCGGTCGGCTTCAGCCGCGACTGGATCACGACCGAGGTTCGCGGCACGTTTCCCGACCTGACGATGGAGATCCGCTCGGAACGCTGCAACCACTGCGAGAACCCGCCCTGCGTGACCTGCTGCCCGACCGGGGCCAGCCACGTTTCGGAACTGGGCATCGTCAAGGTGACGGCCGAGCGCTGCATCGGCTGCAAGGCGTGCATCTCGGCGTGCCCGTACGGGGCGCGGTACGTGCATCCCAAAGGCTATGTCGACAAGTGCACGTTCTGCGACCACCGCATCAAGGACGGCAAGGATCCGGCCTGCGTATCGGTGTGCCCGACCCACTGCATGCACTTCGGTGACCTCGACGATCCGAAGAGCACCGTCGTCCTCGCTGCTGCGCACGCGCAAGTGGCACACGTTGCTGCCCGAGGCCGGCACCCGGCCGCGGGTCTTCTACCTGACGTAAGGAGCGCGAGTCATGCTGGAAGTCACGAGTACTCGTCACAACCCGGGCATCGACCCGACGCTCCACGTCTGGGGCTGGGAGATCCCGCTGTACCTGTTCGTCGGCGGCATGGTGGCCGGCATGATGGTTCTCGCGGGTGTCGCGATGTTGCGCACCGCCAAGGGCGAGGACACGAAGTCGTTCTTTTCCGTGCAGACGCCGTTGCTCGGTTTCATGCTGCTTAACGTCGGCATGCTGGCGCTGCTGCTCGACCTGGCGCACCCGCTCTACGTCTGGGCCATCTACATCACGTTCAAGCCGCTGTCGCCGATGGCCTGGGGCTCGTGGGTGCTGCTGATCGTCTACGGCATCCTGCTGGTCTCGGCGCTGATCAGGCTGCCCGAGTCCTGGCCGTGGCTGGGCGAGCGCGTGCCGCTGCTGCAGAAGGCTTCGGACTTCTTCGTCAAGCATCCCGGGCGCATGCGCTGGCTTGGGATGGCCAACATCGCCTTCGGCATCGCGGTCGGCATCTACACCGGCATCCTGCTCAACACGATGGTGGCGCGACCACTCTGGAACTCCGCGGTGCTGCCCCTGCTCTTCCTGTTCTCAGGACTGTCGGCAGCGGCGGCCGGAGTCCATCTGGCCACGGTCGTGTTCCCGGGGCGGCCCGCACCGCGCGGCCTGATCGGCGGCGCGCTGGCGGCGATGACGCAGCCGCTGGGTGCGGAGCTCCCCGCGAAACGGACGATCGACAGCGTCATCCGTGCCGACGTCGCATTCCTGGCGATAGAACTGGTGCTGATCGCCCTGCTGCTGCTGTCGCTGGCGACCTCGACGCTGTCGCATATCGAGGCGGCCAGATTGCTGTTCAGTGGCTCCTATGGCCTGGTGTTCTGGGTCGGCGTGGTTGCCATCGGGATCCTGACTCCGATCGTGCTGCAGGCCCTGGAGCTGTCACACCGCATCCCGCACACGGTCGTGCCCGCCGTGCTGGTGCTCGCCGGCGGATTCGCGTTGCGCTGGGTTCTGGTGAACGCCGGCCAGGCGAGCGCCATCGTGCAGGCTACGGTGCCTTAGAGCCCATGTACCCGCACCGCGGCTAAGAATTTCAAAGTCAATCGCTACAGGAGTAAAGCCATGACAAGTCGCAGAGTCACCTTCGTTGCCGCCGCGTTGCTGGGTGCGGCCATCGCCTTCCCGAGCTTCGTCGCCGCGCAGAACTATCCGGCCAGCGTGAAGGAATACGTTGCCAACGTTCGCAAGCAGGTCAAGACCATTGACCTGGCCGGATTCAAGACCGTGTATGACGCCAAGACCAACGCCCTGATCGTCGACGTGCGTGAGCCCGAGGAGTTTGCGGCCGGTTACATCCCCGGTGCAGTCAACCTTCCGCGCGGCCTGCTCGAGTTCAACATCTGGAGCGAGGTCGGATTCCCGGACAAGACCGACGTCAACAAGAAGATCTACGTGTACTGCAAAACCGGCGGCCGTTGCACGCTCGCTGCCAAATCGCTGCAGGACCTCGGCTTCACCGACGTCACCGCCGTCGTGATGTTGTTCGAAGACTGGAAGAAGGCCGGCTATCCGGTCGCCGTTCCGAAGGCGATGTGAATATTGGCCGCAGAAACCCGGACCGGCGCGAATAACTGACGCGCGCCGGCCCACCCGCTTAGCCCTCGACACCGAGGGAGGAGAAACGCATGAAAGTCCAGTACCTTGTCCTGAGTGCCCTCGCGCTCGCCTCCGCCGGCGCCATCGCGCAGGCGCCCGCCCAGAAACCGAGTCAGCCGGCGGTTTGCAACAACTGCCACAAGCCCGCGCCAGGCCAGGTTGCGGGCTATTTCGAGAACGTCGCCTTCAAGTCGCAGGCAATCCAGCTCGGCATCGATGCCAACAAGGAGATCGTTCGCTTCGACCCGAAGACCCTGAAAGTCTTTGACGCTGGTGTTGCCAAGACACCCGAACAGCTTCGCGAGATCAAGAAGGGCCACGAGGCGCGCATTGCCTACGTCGAGAAGGACGGGCAGAAGTGGGCCACCGAGATCCGCTTCAAAGGCCCGGTCAAGGTCGCGAAGGAAGACCTGGTTGATTATGCGTACGTGCGCAAGCTGGTCGACCAGGGCACGGGCAGCTTCATGCTGATCGACTCGCGGCCGCTGCCGCGCTTCCAGCAGGGAACGATCCCCGGTTCGGTCAACATCCCCTATCCAAGCTGGGACAAGGTGGTCAATCGCCTGCCGACCGACAAGAACACGCAGCTGGTGTTCTTCTGCCAGGGCGTGACCTGTCAGATGAGCCCGCTGTCACAGCGCAAGGCGATCGCGCTGGGCTACAAGAACACGAAGGTCTATCACGAAGGCGTGCCGGAATGGCAGACCAAGGATTACCTGGCGACGCGGCCGCAGTTCGTCAAGGAAGCCTATGTCGACAAGGACATCCCGGCCGTCATCGTCGACGTTCGCTCGCCGGATGAAGCCAAGAGCGGGCACATCAAGGGAGCCGTTGGCATGCCGGCCGCGACCGTGAAGTCGCAGCTCAAGTCCTTCCCGCCGGCCAAGCTGCAGGCACCGATCATCGTCTATGACGGTCGCGGCGGCGCCGAGTCGGTCGCGGTCGCACGAGAACTCATCAAGTCCGGCCAGACCAACGTGCAGGTGGTCGAGGGCGGCCTGCTCGGTTGGCAGGCAGCCGGCTACACGATCGAGTCCGGCGTGCCAGCATTGACCCAGGTGGCGTACGCGCCCAAACCCCGCCCCGGCGCAATCGCGGTCGACGAGTTCAACAAGCTGGCGCGCAATACGCCGGTGGACGTGCTGATCCTCGACGTTCGCAACCAGGACGAGGCCAACGCCGGAATGATCAAGGGCGCGCTGTTGATCCCGGACGAAGACCTCGTGGCCCGCATGGCCGAGGTGCCGAAGGACAAGCGTGTCATCGCGCATTGCAGTACCGGCATTCGCGCCGAAATGGCGTATCACAAGCTGAAGGACGCGGGATACAAGGCAGGCTTCCTCAATGCCGACATCGAGATCGACAAGACTGGCAACTTCAAGGTGACGTCGAAGTAACCACCGCCAACTTCCTCCTGGCCAGGTGGTGTCAGTGGAGCGGGTCCCCCGGACCCGCTCTTTTTTCGTAGCCACTTCAGGAGGTCGTCGCCCACCCGGCATGCCGGGTGACAGCGCAATACCCCATGGGGTATATTCGACGGCGTTGACGGTGCGCAACGGCGCCTGGCACGAAGCGACCTAGCCTTTGCGCTGTGATGTCGTGGCGGGGCGGCGCGGGCTGCCCCCAGCGGCCGGACTCCCGTCGGGAAGCCGTCTGCACGCTCGATGACTCTGGAGGATCGCCTTTATGTCTGACGCACTTACTCAAGCTCTGCCGGGCGCTGGCGCCCGAGGTGGCACGCGGGCTACAGCCAAGCCTTACTGGAATCCGTACGTCGTCGGCGTCCTGCTTGGCCTGGTACTGCTGGCCACGTATGTGATCACGGGCCGCGGCCTGGGCGCGACCGGCGCCTTCTCGTCGATCGCCGCCTGGCTCTCGGGGCTCTTGTCCATTGACCACGTGACCGCCAACGCGGTGCATTCGCGGTACTGGAATGACGGCGCGCCGTTGCTGTCCTGGACCATCTTCCTGCTGATCGGCGCCTTCATCGGCGCCCTGGTGTCGGGCTCGCAGGCCGGCCGCGTCGGAATGACGATCGAACGTGGGCCACGGGTCACGGACAACCAGCGTCTCCTGCTGGCGTTCGGCGGCGGCTTCCTCGCCGCCTTCGGGGCCAAGATCGCCAAGGGTTGCACCAGCGGCCAGGCGTTGACCGGAGGGTCGATCCTCAACGTTGGCAGCCTGGTCTTCATGGTGTCGGTCTTCCTCGCGGCCTACGCCCTCGCCTACTTTGTCCGCAAGGAGTGGATCTGATGCTGCCCTTCGCCTACAACATGGAATTCAGCGTCGTCGCAGACCTCGCAATCGCGGTGCTGCTGGGCTTCGGCTTCGGTTTCTGCCTCGAGCGGGCCGGCTTCGGCAGCGCACGCAAGCTCACCGCCGTCTTCTACCTCTTCGACATGTCGGTCGTGAAGGTGATGTTTACCGCGATCGTCACGGCCATGGTCGGACTGTTCCTGCTGTCTGCAGCAGGAATGCTCGCGATCTCGGATCTTTACATCGAACCGACGTCGTACGCGGCACAGATCCTCGGCGGCTTGGTATTCGGTGCTGGCTTCATCATCGGTGGCTACTGCCCCGGCACTTCGGTGGCCGCGATGGCGACCGGCAAGAAGGACGGCATGGTGTTCGCCCTGGGCATGCTGGCGGGTGTCATGGCCTACGCCGAGTTCACGCCAGGCTTCGAAGCCTGGATCAAGGCGACGAGCAGCGGTGAAGTCACGCTGCCGACCTTGACGGGCATCGGCATGGGATGGTGGGTCGTTGCCTTCGTGGCCTTCCTGCTGCTCGCCGCCCGTGGCATGGACTGGCTGCAGCGCAGGTTCAGCCACCTGCGTCCGCGCACGACCTGACGCTTCCGTCCAGCCGAGCCTCCTCCCCGTCGGCGGGACAAGAAAACGGCCACCGCAAGGTGGCCGTTTTCGCTTCTTTGGCCTGTGATCAGAACTGCTTGCCCCAGGCGATGCCGAGACTGTTTTCGTACATCGAGATCGTCTCTGTGCCGCCCGCTCCCGGGCCAAGGATCGCATTGAACATCGAAGAGCCGGTCACCGTGTTCTTGAAGGCGTGCATGTACGCGACGGTGATGCTGGACTTGTCCGGCATGTTGTAGCTGAAACCCAGCGTCAGGTGCTGCTGGACGACGCCCGGCGCGATGATGTTGAACGTCACGTTGGCCGAGTCGATCGGATTCTCCGAGTAGTTGTACCCGGCGCGCAGCGTCCAGGCCGGGTCGAGCTGGTACTCGACGCCGATCTTGTAGACGTTGACGGACTGCCACCCGAATCCGGGCCCGTTGTTGGCGCCAAGCGGCGCTCCGGTCATACCGTTGTTTGCAATCGACGGCACGTCGCCGTAATCGATGTACATCCAGTCGAACGCAAACGTCCAGTCCTTGAGTCCCGTGTAGGCCACGCCGAGCCCATAGCTGGCCGGAATGTCAAAGCCGCCCTGCTCGGCGAACAGGCCCTTGTACTTGTCGAAACTGCTCATCTGCATCTTCGACGAGTACGCAGCCCCGAGCCGGAAGCCATCGAACTCGCCCTGGTACCCGATCCGCACGCCCCAGCCGCTCGAGCTGTCGTAGCCGTTGTTCGTCACGTACCCCGGCGCCGACGTGAACGGCGGGAAGCCTGGCGCATTGTCGAAGGCCTGCAGTCCCTCTGCCTTGAAGCGCTGGTAGCCGAAGAGCGGCGATATGCCGATCGACTGCGTCGGCGCGAACTTCCAGGCCAGCGTGGGTGCCACGATCAGCTGCGACAGATCCTGCCCGAGGGTACCGTTGCCGCACAGCATGTTGGCCGTGTTCGGCCCCATGCCGCAATTGAGTTGTCCTCCCGGATAGTCGGTGTTCATGCCGCCGTTGCCATAGACAGTGACGCCGAGCGAGAGGTCCGACTTCAGCATGTAGTTGTAGCCGAACTCCGGGACGAAGAAGTTCGTGCTGTCGCTGTCGACGGACCCGTTCAGGCCAGGCGCCGCACCGCTGCGCGAGGCGCTGCGCTGCGGGCTGAACCAGTCGATACCGACATCGATCCGCGTGCCGACAAACGCCATGCCGGCCGGATTGTTGGCCCCGCCCATCGAATCGAGCGAGAGACTCAAGCTCGCACCACCCATGCCCTTGGCGCGCATGCCGTAGCCGTGGCTGAAGTAACCGTCGGTTGCCGCCGCCGTGAGCGGCAGCATCGCCGCCGCGCAGACCGCGGCAGCGACCGGGCGCAACGCAAATCTCGCTTTCATCAAAACCTCCTCTAAGGTCAAGTCATGAGCGGCCTAGGCGCCGCTCTCTATGGTGAGATTGCACGCCCATAGGCCCGGGGCGCGTTGCGCGCGAGCAAGCGGGACGCATACTCCGTAGGGTATCAGCCGCGGCGTTGCCGCGTCGCAACAAGGGTCGCCTGGAGTGCCTGGCAGACTGGAGCTGAGGTCAGGGTTGGCCAGCCTTCGGCCCCATGCACCGTCGGCTGCGGCACACTTCAGTGCAGCACCGCGCCCCTCCGGGGAAGTCCGGCCCGGACTAGCGGCCAACAGCCGCTTCGGCACGCCGCTCCGCGCGCTCCAGCGCAACGGCCAGTTCGCGGTGCCGCTGCGAGCCGGCCGGCAGGATGCCGAGAAGTTCGCGCCAGTACTTCGCGCTGTCGCCGTACCGGCCCTCCTCGAAGGCGAGGCTGCCCGCCATGTCGAGCGCCACTGGATGCTTCGGGTTCAGCACAAGGGCGCGTTCGATCAGCGCCGCCGGTCGCCCGCTCAACTGGCCGCCTTGCGACATCGCGAGCGCATCGGCGTACTCGGTCAGCACGGAAGCGTCCTTGCCGACGCGGGTAGGCGAGACTTCGAGCGCCCGATCGAATGCCCTGGCCGCCGCGTCGAAGCGATCCGCCTGCACGTGGGCACGGCCCAGCAGCACCCAGCCGCGCGCATCGCGCGGCTGTCGTTCGAGATGCGACTCGAGGCGAGCGACGTAGTCGGTGGTGGTCGTCGGAGCAAGATCCGGCCCCAGGTCGGAGGACTCGCTCACCGCCTGCGGCGTGCCGAACAGGAAGTAAAGCGCAATGGCGAGCAGCGGCACCGTCGCCACGACAGCGAGCCCAAGCCGGCGACCGCGGCCAAGTCTTTGGCTGCGCAGCAGACCCGGCAACAGGAACGCCAGCGCTACGACCGTCAACGCGAGCGCTACCGCCCAGAAAATGATGGATCTCGACATTTGGAAGCGAATTATCGGCTGCGCTGGCCACGTGCCCCGAGCGCGGCGCGTCGAAACGAAACGGGGCGGAGTTGACCTCCGCCCCGCCCCACCCCTCCGACGAACGACGTGCCTACTTGGCCGCTGTTGGCGCCGCGGGCGCGGCCGCCGGAGCCGCCGCCTTGCGTTTCGCCACCACCGCATCGCGGAGGATCTTGATGCCCTCCTGCGATGCGGCCGCCGATTTGGCGAGCGAGTCCTTGGCCTGGTCGAGGTTGTGGAAGGCCGAGCCGTTCGACGCCGTCCACCATTCCCAGTTCGCATGCGCCTCGGTGTGCTTGGCGCGCGCGGCGTTCAGCGTGGCGTCGTCCAGCCCGACACTCTGCACCTCGACAAACGTGTCGATCAGCTGGCCCAGCCAGAACTCGGCATGGCGCACCTTGCCGGCGTAGTGCCCCGCCATCGATTCCATCACGTACTTGGCCTGCTGTTCGTTCCAGTCCGTATGGCAGGTCAGGCAGGTCTGCTTGATGTACTGCTTGGGGTTCGTCTGCCAATGCGAGGTGTAGGTCTGCTTGGTCTTGGGATCGATCACCTTGGGCATGTGGCACGACTGGCACTGCACGCCAGCCTTGTCATGCTTGGAATTCCAGAACACTTCGGCGTCGGGGTGCTGCATCTTGGTGAGCAGCGCGCCGGTCTGGAAGTGACGGAAGTCGCGGAAGTTGATGCTGTCGTAGAACTTCGTGATGTTGCTGACATCGACCAGCGGGAAGACGTTGGTACGCTGGTCGGCCATGCCGATCGCTGCGCCGGTCTTCGGGTCGATGCCCGGGTTACAGTTGTACTCGACGTGGCATTGCGCGCACTGCAGCTTGCTGTCGTACTTCTCCAGCATGGCGATCTTGCGGTTGAAGCCGCGCACGCCCATATCCTTGACCTCGAACTTCGTCTTGTTCGGGTCCTCGGAGTACAGCGTCGGAAAGTCCTTGCGAGTCAGCGCCTGGATCAGCGCATCCCGAACGACCCGCGGCTTGGCCGCATGCGGGTCATGGCAGAAGATGCAGTTATTCGCGTGGTTGACGGCCTTGACGACCTCGACCACCTTCGACGAGCGGCTCCACTTCGCTCCCGGCACCGCGTCGCCCATGTAGGCCCAGTCGAGGATGTGATCCTGCGTCTTGCAGGAAATGCAGACCGGATTGGCCGCTGCGGCGGTGCCAGGCTTGAACGGCTTCTGGTCCGTGTTGTCCGGATAGTTGTCCTGGATGACGTCCCAGACCTTGAAGCTGCCGCCGGGCTTCGCAAGATAGCGCCAGCTGTCCTTAGGCGAGAAGCGCCCGCCAAAGGCACGGTCGACGACGAACTGGTCGAGCACCATGAACGCATGCGAGCGCGGCAGGTTGTGCTCGCGCGTGAACCCGTGCGGCGTCATCAGCTGATCGAACGACGGGTTGGGTGACGGCCCCGTCATCTGCTTCTTCTCGAAGCGGCCGGTGCGATGCCAGTCCATCTGGTAGGCCGTGTCGAACTGGTTCTTGTGGCAGGCGCCGCAGGTGGCCGGGTCGGTCGACGTGGTCGGACGCGCCGACGGATTGCCGAGATGGTTCTCGATACCGCTGTGGCACGACGTGCAGGCCAGGCCCTTGTGCTTGCCCGAGTCGTGGAACTCCTTGATCGGTGCGTGGCAGCCGAAGCAGCCGGCCGCATCGAACTTGACCTGCTTGGCTGCCGGAGCAGCCTTTGCTGGTGGCGCGGCCTTGGTCGCCGCGGCCTGCTGGCCCCATGCCAGCGGCGTCATCAGCAACAGTGAAAGTGCAGCTCCTTGCAGCAGGCGCGGGAGCGTCGTTTTCTTTCCCATTTTTCCCCCGAAGCGACTCTGAAACGAATCGGCTCGAAGGTAGCAATCGGGTTAACCCTCGCGCTTGATGGCCATCAAGCGCACGGCGCCGCCGCGTTCGTGTACCCCGAGAGAGGTAGCGGCGGCGTTGCGGTTCAGGGAAGGACTCGGTCGATCGTGACCGACACGTCCTTCGCTCCGACGGCGACCGGCTTGGACAGCCCTTCAAGATCGCCACTGGAAGGCATCGGCCGGCCCGACCTGGACACGCGAGCTCCGACCACGATCATCGGCACCGAGGACAACTTCATGTCCTTCGACATCGCCATGGTGTCGTCGAGCATGAACTTGGCAGGCAGTTCTGAGACCTTGACCTGTGTCAGCGCGAGCGGCATGCGCGAGCCTTCCGCGGCGCGGGCAAAGATGAAGACGGTGTCGGTCGGTGACACTTTGGCCTTCACCGCATCTGACAGATTGACGGTGCCGCCGACCGTTGTGACGGTGGCCGCTGCAGCGCCCTTCGCGACGTCCGCCTTCGGAGTATCCGCCTTTGGAGCCGCTGCCACTGGGGGCGTCGATGCGGACTTCTGCGGCGCAGTGGCCGCGGCGGCCGCGGGCGGCATCCCGCCCAGCTTGCGCGCCTCGTCGATGCTGGCGGCGATCGTCGTCGCGATCGGCGAGTCGGGCGCCTGCGAGTCGCGCAGGCGTTCCCAGTACGCGACCGCGCCCTTGTAGTCCTTGCGATCGAAGGCCGCGGTGCCGGCCATCGCCAGCGCCTTCCAGTGATTCGGGTCGGCCTTCAGTGCAGCCTGCACGAGTTCCATCGGCTTGCCGCTGAGGTCCCGCCCCTGGCTCATCGCGAGGGCGTCGGCATAGTCGGCGAGCAGGTCCGGTTCGTTGGGCACCAGCTTGGTCAGCTTTTCATACGCCGCGGCGGCCTCCGGAAACTTGCGCATCGTGTAGTACGTGCGCGCGAGGATGACCCAGCCCTCGACATTGTCCGGTTCCCGCTGCAGCCGCGCGGACAGCTGCTGCACCATTTCCTCGACCTGCCCGGCCGTCAGCTGATGCGCGGACTCGACCGGTGTCGCGATCGGCGAGAACGCATCCGGCGCGCCGAGCTTCCAGTAAAGCAGCCCCGCGAGCACTGGCACCGACAGCGCGATGACGACCGCTGGCGCCCGTCCGCCGCGCGAACGTGATGCCGGGGCCGCGTCTGCGCGTGCTTCATCGAGCAGGCGTCGCTCGAGCTCGGCCTTGGCTTCCTTGTACTGCACTTCGGAAATCGAGCCGCGCTTCAGGTCCGCGTCGAGGTCGGCGAACTGATCGCGGTAGATCGTCGCGTTGGCGACATGGCGCTCGACGGTGGCACGCTGGCCCGTGCGCAGCAGCGGCCAGAGCAGCCACGCGAGGGCGATGACCACCATGACGGCGGCGATGGCAATGAAGGCAGTCACGATGAGGTCTTGTTGTTGGAGCCTTGCGCGAGCAGGCGTTCGGCTTCGGCCCGCTCGGCGTCATTGAGAGGTCTGTCCTCGATGCGCGCGCGGCGCCGGGACAGCGTGCGATAGAACGCGAAAACAGCCAGCAGCAGCAGCGCGATCGGGCCCACCCACAGCAGCGCCGTCGTCGCCTTGAACGGCGGGCGGTACAGCACGAAGTCGCCGTAGCGGGTGACCATGAAGTCCACGATCTCCTTGTCCGTGCGGCCGGCCTTGATCTGCTCGTTGATCTGGTTGCGCAGGTCAACGGCGAGTTCGGCGTTGGATTCGGCGATCGACTGGTTCTGGCAGACGAGGCACCTGAGCTGCGCGGAAAGGTCGACCAGCCGCCGCTGCGCAACCGGATCGAGCAGCATGGGTTCCGTCGCGGCGTTCGCGGCCGCCAGCGGCAGCATTGCGAGCAGCAGAACAGCGAGCGCCCGTCTCATGCTTTCCTCAGCTGTTCCAGCATCGGCAGCAGCTTCTGCTTCCAGACGTCCTCGGTGATCGGGCCGATCTGCTTGAAGCGGATCACCCCGTTCTTGTCGATGACGAATGTCTCCGGAACGCCATAGACGCCGTAGTCGATACCGACTCGCCCGTCGATGTCCTTGACCGAGAGATCGTAGGGATCACCAAGCTTGGCGAGCCACGCCTTGGCGGCGTCGGGCTTGTCCTTGTAGTTGAGCCCCACGATCGGGACCGCTTTC
Source organism: uncultured beta proteobacterium (assembly GCA_963780715.1). Lineage (GTDB taxonomy): Bacteria > Pseudomonadota > Gammaproteobacteria > Burkholderiales > Burkholderiaceae_F > JALORV01. The sequence continues at coordinate 63,684 of CAWADK010000001.1, read as the reverse complement.
TGCCGGGCCAGTTCGACGAGCAGCGGATGCTCCTGGCGGCACGCCACGCACCACGACGCCCACACATTGAGCAGCCACACCTGCCCCTTCATGTCCGCCGGCGAGAACTTGGCGTCGGGCTGCGCCAGCTGCGTCAGTGAAAACATCGGCGCCGGCTTGTCGATGAACGGTGAGGGCACCTCGCGCGGATTGAGCCACAGACCGCGCAGCAGGAAGACCGCCACGACGAGGAAGACCGCCAGCGGCAGCAGGTAGACGAGAACTCTGCGCATCGTTGTTCAGGCCTTCGCCGCGGCGGCATCGATGCCCTGCGAGCGGCGCGCCAGCAACCGGTAGCGACGGTCCGAGAGCGCCACGAGGCCGCCGAGCGCCATCAGCACGCACCCGCCCCAGATCCAGGTAATGAACGGCTTGTGATAAACGCGCACGCTCCAGGCACCGTTGGCCACCGGCTCGCCGAGCGAAACGTAGAGGTCGCCGAGCGGGCTGGAGTCGATGGCCGCCTCGGTCATCGGCATCTGCTGCACGTTGTAGATGCGCTTTTCCGGATACAGGTGCTCGACGTAGCGGCCGTTCTTGGTCACCTCGACCGAACCGCGCGCGCCCGTGTAATTCGGACCGCGGATCTCCTTGGTGCCCTCGAACTTGAACGCGTAATCGTTGACCGTCACCGAGTCACCGATATCCATCCTCACGTCACGCTCGACCTCATAGCCCTTGACCAGCGTGACGCCGATGATGAATACCGCCACCCCGAAGTGGGCAAGCTGCATGCCCCAGTAGGACCGGCCCTGCACCCTGAGCCGCTCCCACAGGCCGCCCTTGATGTGGCGCACGCGCTCCTTGACGTTGACCGCGGCCGACGCGACCACCCAGAACGCGAGGAAAAGGCCGAAGGCGATCATCGGCGTCCAGCGACCCGCGATGAACGGCACGATGAGCGCGGAAGCAAGGCTGACGCCGAGCGCCCACTTGAGCCGTGACGCGAGATCCGGCAGCTCCGCCTTCTTCCAGCGGGCAATGGGACCGATGCCCATCAGGAAGACCAGCGGCGCCATGATCGGGACGAACACCGCGTCGAAGTACGGCGGGCCGACCGAGATCTTGCCGAGGTTGAGCGCATCGAGGAACAGCGGATAGAGCGTCCCGAGCAGCACCGAGGCGCACGCCACCGCCAGCAGCACGTTGTTCATCAGCAGGAAGGACTCGCGCGAGACGGTATCGAACTTGCCACCGAGCCCGACCTTCGGCGCGCGCCAGGCGAAGAGCGCCAGCGATGCCCCGATGACGATGACGAGGAAGCCGAGGATGAAGACGCCGCGCTTCGGATCGGTTGCGAACGCATGCACCGAGGTCAGCACGCCTGAGCGCACGAGGAAGGTGCCGAGCAGCGACAGCGAAAACGTGCTGATCGCCAGCAGCACGGTCCAGCTCTTGAAGCTGCCGCGCTTTTCGGTGACCGCCAGCGAGTGGATCAGTGCAGTTCCGACCAGCCACGGCATGAACGACGCATTCTCGACCGGGTCCCAGAACCACCAGCCGCCCCAGCCGAGTTCGTAATAGGCCCACCAGCTGCCGAGCGCGATGCCCACGGTCAGGAAGCACCACGCCAACGTCGTCCAGGGGCGCGACCAGCGTGCCCAGGCCGCGTCGAGCTTGCCGCCGAGCAGTGCGGCGATCGCGAACGCAAAGGCGACCGAGAACCCGACATAACCCATGTAGAGCATCGGCGGATGGAACACCATGCCCGGGTCCTGCAGCAGCGGGTTGAGGTCACGGCCGTCGGGCGCCGGCGGGAACAGCCGGTCGAACGGATCCGAGGTGGTCAGCATGAAGAGCAGGAAGCCCACCGACACGAAGCCCTGGACGCCGATCACGCGCGCCATCATTTCGTCGGGCAGGTGCTTCGAGAACTGCGCCACCGCGAAGGTCCACCACGACAGCATCAGCACCCACAGCAGCATCGAGCCTTCATGCGAGCCCCAGCTGGCCGCGATCCGGTACTGCAGCGGCAACTGGGAGTTCGAGTTGGTCGCGACGTTCAGCACCGAGAAGTCGTTGTTGACGAACGATGCCACCAGGCACAGGTAGGCCAGCGTGACGAAGAACGCCTGGCCGCGCGCCGCCGGGCGTGCGACCGCCATCCAGACGCGATCGCCGCGCGCCGCGCCGACGATCGGAAGCGCGGCCTGCACCACCGAAATCAGCAGCGCAAGGATCAGCGCAAAGTGACCTATCTCCGGAACCATCGAACTCTCCCGCTACGGAACCTTGACCGTCTTCTGAGCCTTGTGCGCCTGCTCGACCGCATGCGCGGCCTCCGGCGGCATGTAGTTCTCGTCGTGCTTGGCCAGCACTTCGTGCGCACGGAACGTGCCGTCGGGACCGATCCGGCCCTGCGCGACGACGCCCTTGCCTTCCTTGAAGAGGTCCGGAAGGATCCCCGAGTACGTGACCGGGATGACCTTCGCCGTGTCGGTCACGTTGAACGTGACGGTGAGGCCGTCAGCGCCGCGCTTCAGGCTGCCCTGCTCGACCAGACCGCCGATGCGGAACGCCTTGCCCTGCGGGACTTCCTTGTTGGCCACCTGCGTCGGGCTGTAGAAGAACACCAGGTTCTCCTGGAAGGCCGACAGGACCAGAGTTGCCGCCACGCCCAGGATGGCCAGGCCGCCCACGATCAACGCGATTCGCTTGTGTCTCGGTTTCATGCTGCACTCCGTGCTCGCGCACTCTCGCGCACCGCTTCTGCCACGGCTGCGCGCCGGCGCGCTCTCAGTTGCCAGATCTCGATCGCGGCGACCGCGACCGCCACTGCATACGAACCCCAGACATAGAGGCCGTAGCCGCCCATCGCCCAGAAGGCATCCCAGCTGCCCCAGTTCACTTGAGCGTCTCCCTGGCAACAAGTTCCCGAACCCAGTCCGCGCGCCTCTCCCTCTCAAGGATGATCGTGCGTACCCGGACGAGAACGGCGGCGATAGCGTACATCCAGTAAGCCAGTGCCATGATGAGCATTCCCACCAGCATCGTCGTGGCCATCGACGAGCCCTTGACGCTTACCGAGGCCCCCTGGTGCAGCGTGTTCCACCACTTGACCGAGAAGTAGATGATCGGCACGTTGATGACGCCAACGATCGCCAGCACGGCGCCGGCCTTGTCGGCCCGGCGCGGATCGTCGATGGCGGCCTGCAGCGCGATGAAGCCGAGGTACAGGAAGAGCAGGATCAGTTCCGACGTCAGGCGCGCGTCCCACACCCAGTAGGCACCCCAGGTTGGGCGCCCCCAGAGCGCACCTGTCCACAGTGCAAGAAAGGTCATCAGCGCGCCCGTCGGCGCAATGGCCGTGGCCATCATCGACGACAGGCGCGTGTTGAAGGCCAGTCCCACCGCGGCCCAGAACGCCATCACGACGTACAGGAACATCGACATCCACGCGGCCGGCACATGGATGAAGATGATGCGGTAGCTGTCACCCTGTGTCGCGTCGGTGGGCGCCACGAAGAAGGCGACATACAGGCCGATCAGCGTCAGGACGATGGCCAGCGCGGCGAACCACGGCACGAGCCGGCCCGCCAGCGGATAGAACGTCTGCGGCGACGAAAACCAGTACAGGTTGAAGCGCGGGGCGGTCGATGTATTCATCGGCGGGTGTATGGCAATTCGCTCATGTCGTTCGCTACTCCACCGATATGCGCAGCGCGATGCCGACGAGCCAGGGCGTCAGTACGATCGCGAACAGCAGGAAGGCGCCCAGCAGGAGGAGATACGCGGAATAGCTGACGCTGGTCGCCGCTGCACCCACCGCCCCCGAACCGAAGATCAGCACCGGGATATAGAGCGGCAGAACGAGCAAGGATGTTAACACCCCGCCCCCGCGCAGACCGAGCGTCAGCGCGGCGCCGACCGCGCCGATCAGGCTGAGCACGGGCGTGCCCAGCGCCAGCGAGACGACCATGACGAAGGTCTCCTCCAGCCCCAGATCGAACGCGACTCCGAACACGATCGACATCACGGTCAGCGGCAGGCCGGTCACCAGCCAGTGCGCAACCGCCTTGCCGAGCACGATCAGCGGCAGGGGCTCGGCCGAGAGCAGCATCTGCTCGAGCGTGCCGTCGGCGTGGTCGTTGGCAAAGAGCCGCGGCAGTGACAGGATCGCGGCGAGCAGCGCAGCGACCCAGACCACGCCCGGCGCGATCGAGCGCAGGAGGTTCGGTTCCGGTCCGATGCCCAGCGGCACGATGGTGACGACCACCACGAAGAAGAAGAGCGTATTGAGGACGTCGGCTTTCTGCCGGACCGCGAGCAGCAGGTCGCGCCGGATGACCTGCAGGAAGGTATTCAGCACGCAGCATCCTCGGCCTCGGCAGCAGGCACGGCAGCGGGGCTGCCCAGGTCCACGCGCTTGCGGCGGGCAGCGTCGACCGGTACTTCCTGGTGCGTGGTCAGAACGACGGTTCCACCGCCTTCGATGTGGCGCGCGATCAGTGCGCTGAGGTTCGCCACGCCACGCACGTCGAGTGCCGTGAACGGCTCGTCGAGGATCCACAGTGGGACGGACTCGCTGACGTAGAGCCGCGCCAGGGCGACACGCCGCCGCTGGCCCTGCGACAGGAAACGGGCCATCGTGTCTTCGAACCCGGCGAGCCCGACCGCGTCGAGCGCCTGCGCCAGCTGCGCCTCGCCAGCTGCGCGGCCGCCCACCCGGACCGACACCCGCAGGTTCTCGCGGACCGTCAGGTCGTCCTTCACGCCATTAAGGTGGCCGATGTAGACGAGGTCCTTCCAGTACTCCTCGCGCAGCCGGCGGATGTTGCCGCCCCGCCAGCGCACCTCGCCGGCGGTGGGTTCGAGCAGACCGCACATGATCCGCAGCAGGCTGGTCTTACCGGTGCCATTGGGACCGGCGATCCGGAGCAGCGTGCCGTTTTCAGCCGAGAACGCCAGGCCGGAAAAGAGCAGTCGCTCTCCGCGTTCACAGGTCAGGTCGACAGCCTCGATCATCAGGGGGAAGTTGGCGCGCTTCGATGTTGCGGCGCGCAGAGTACGGGAGGGCGTGCGGCGTTACAAGTTGCGTTACAGCCGGATTGGAGCTAGGTCAACCCGCCGACTGCGCTGCATCAAAGGAACGACCGCGCAATGCGCGGTCTCGGTACTTACCCTCCCCGGCCTGCGGCGATTTGCGGCCGCCGGGCACCGCTCAGCGCCAGGAGTAGATGTAGCTGATCCCGAGGTAGCCGACGTTCTGGTTCGGCTGCAGATACACCGAGGTGTTGTCGCTGTAGAGGAACGGCGTGCCCCCGAACTGCCAGCCCCAGTCGTCGTAGGTGAGCCGCTGATAGGCTGCATCGAGCCGGAACGACGAGCTCGGGCTGTACGCATAAGTTCCGAACAAGCGCAGCTCGGTGCGCCGGTACAGCACATCCGGCAGACCGCCAGTCACCGCGAGCAGCTGCGCGTTGCCGGGCGCCGCGTCGGGGCCGAGCGATTGCGCGTACTTGTCGGTGTTCGTGATGTAGGACAGCGTGCCGCCGATCTGCAGTTTCTCGCTTGGGCGTCCGTTGAAGCCGACGCCGGCCATGAAGGAACTGTCGTCGAATGACAGGATGTAGCCGGCGGGGCGCGCCTGGTTCAGCTTCTGGCTTCCGGTCGACAGGTACCCGTTCAGATTCCACGCCTCCGACAGCGCGTAGTTGACGTCGACCGTGTACAGATCGAACTTGGACTGCTGCAGCGCGTACTGGGTGGGCGCTTCGTAATCGTCGCGACCGAAGTCGGCCGCGAACTGAACGCTGAGGGCTTCGGTGGCCATCCAGTTGACCATCAGCCGAACCGCGCTGCGGTCGCGGTCCGCGAGCGTCGGCATGTAGATCGCGTTGGGGCCCAACTGCGACGTCGGATTGCTGACCGTCACCAGTCCAACGCCGTTGGACGAAGGTGCGAGCCAGCTCGAGCCGTCACGCTTGCTGCCGGTGTACTTGACCCAGCCGCTGATGCTCTCGGTCAGGCTGCGACCAACCTGCAGCCACCAGGATGTCTCGTCGGTCGACTCGCGCTGCGCGCTAATGCCGGTGTAGGACGCGGTCGGCGTGAAGCTGCGGTCGATCGAATTCCAGCCGACGCCGGCCAGGCCCTGGATGCGCCACGGAAAGCGATAGCTCGCCTCCAGCTTCGCGCTGTTGACCTCGCGCGACGTCGTCTGGTTGGTGAAGCTCGTGGTACCGATCTGGTTGTACGCCACCACCGGCGTCTCGTCATTCTGGTCGTAATAGCGGTATTCGCCGACGATCGTGAGCTTCTCGATCGGCGTGCCGACGACGCGCAACTGCGCCAGCGTCGTGTTGACCTCGCCGCTCAGGCTGCCGACCCCGGCCGGTGCGCCGACCAGGCCGGCGCTGGCGAAGTCCTGATCCTGCTTGCCCTGGGTGTACGCCACCTTGAAGTTGGCGCGCAGCTGGGGCATGAAGGTGTACGAACCGGTCAGGTCGAGCGAGTTGAACTGGTTTTCGGGCGCGAGCGCGACCTGCTGCCCGATATAGCCCTGCACGCCGGGCCCGGCCGGCAAGGGCTGGTTGACCGCGTTGTTCAGCGTCGACGGCACTCCCGGATACAGCGCGCCGTTGTTGTTGGTGAAGAACGAGCCGTAGTAACCGCCAGAAAGCTGCAGCGACGAGCCGACGTAGTTGAGCCGCGCGTCGATCTGCGTGTGGTTGTAGTCGATCGGCTGCGGGAAATACAGCACGCCGATGCCGGACGAGACGCCGGGTACGAAGCTGCAGCCCGCTGTCACCGTCGACGGGCAGCTGTTGCCCACGCCGAACTGCGTGTTGCCGGTCTTCTTTTCGAGGTTGACGTTGCCTTCGAGCTGAAGCTCGGAGCCGAACCACTTCGACCCTCCCAGCAGCAGGCCCTTGCGCTTGGTAGCCAGTTCGGTGTCACCGCCCGAGCCCGGTCCGCCGAACAGGTACTGCGACGTGGGTGTCGTGGTGCCTGTGCCCTGCACCGCCGTGTTGATGGTGTACGGGTTGACGGCCAGCAGTTCGCTGTAGCCGCCGAACAGCCGCCAGTCCCCCTGTCGCGACCAGTCCAGGAGCAACTCACGCGTCTGCAGGCCGAGGTTGCTGCCGGTGATGTCGAGCCAGGTCGCGGTCGAGGTGTCGCGGCGGCTGTAATCGAAGTTGAGAATGCCGTAGACATCCTGGTTGCGCATGCCGTTGTACTGGCCCCAGAAGGCGCGGTCGAACTGGTCGCCGGTGGCCGCGGCTACGCCGGCCTCGACCGAGGCCTGGGTCTCGATCGGGCTCTTCACCTCCTCCTTCTTTTCCTGCGCCTGCGCGCCCGCAAAGGCGGCGAAGACGGCCAGCGCCAGTGCGCTGCGACTGAACTCGCGGACTCGTGTTTGCTGGCTCATGATGGCTCCGATGCTCAGCGGAACAGGTTGGCGGGAGCCGGGGCGCGCGCCGCCGGATTGTTCGACCCGTGGACCTGCGTATGGCAGTTCAGGCAGCTGCGGCCCTGCCAGGTGTTGACGGTGTTGATCCCGCTCGACAGCGGCGTCACGGCCGAGCGCGTCTGCGGCGGCACCGCGGGCGGGAACACACCCGGCTGCCCGCCGACCGCACCGACGCCGCCGATGGTATGTGGCGTATGGCACTGGTTGCACAGGATCGGATCGCGTGTGTGCAGCATGCCGGCGATGTTGCTGCCGTGCGGGTTGTGGCAGGTGGCACAGTTGTCCTGCACCGGCTCGTGGTTCTGCACGAACGGCCCGCGCTTCTCCGCGTGGCACGTGTAGCAGGTGGTGTTGATCGTGTCGCGACGGGCCAGCTTCGGTCCGGCCGACCCATGCGCCGAGTGACAGTCCGAGCACGTCACCTTGCCTTCCTGCACAGGGTGCCGGAACGGGCGGTTGCCGAGCACGCGCTGCTCTTTGTGGCAGGCATAGCAGACCGAGGGTTGTTCGGCCTTGTTGAACACCTTCTCCTTGTCGGCATGAACCTGGTGGCAGTCGTTGCAGGCCACGCCAGACTGCGGATGCGCGCTGCCGGCCCACAACATCATCGGCTTGGGCGTGGCGCTGACATGGCAGGCGAGACAGACCTCGGTCGCGGCACCGGCATCGATTGCACCTTTGCCCTTGAACACCTGGTCGGGGCGCTTCTCGACCGGGTTGTCGGCGTGATCCGAACTCGAGCCGTGACAGCCGATGCAGCCGAATGTGCGACTGTCCGCCGCCGCCATGTGGCGCGTGCGCGCCATCTTCTCGTAGACCGCGCCGTGGCACATCAGGCACTTGGCCGACGGTCCCTCGTCAGCGGCGGCCCAGCCTGTGTTGCTCCAGGCGAACAGGCCCAACAAGGCCGCCAGCAGCACGCTTTTCATCCGCATCGAATCCCCCTCCTCAACCCCTCTTTGCCACAGGTCGCAAGGCGACCTGCGTCCCGCTCAGTCACCTCGCGGCGCGCACCCTATCTCCTGCCGTGCACGACGTCGACCCCGTATGGCAGGCCGGTGCGATGGCAATCCGCACAGGTTTCCTGCGTCTGGAGCGACTGCCCCTGCGTAGCGACGCCAAATGCCGCGCCGCCGGCTCCCACCACGTGGTTGATTGCCGCCGGTGAGTCATGGCACGCGGTGCAGCTCGCCGCCTTCGGCGTGATCACCATCCACGCGAGCGGGTCGGTTCCCGCCTTGAGCGTGACCTGGTCGATCGGCTTGGCCACGACCGAGCCGACAGGATTCGGATCGGTCTGCCACGAGTTGTTGACGTGGCAGGCGTTGCAGTTGAGCCCGATCTGCGGGTAGGCGACTTCCGCCGCATAGTTGGTCACGTCACTCCCGGATGCTCCGAGCGCCGTACCCGCCGGCACGACGGTCCCGGTGGACCAGGGCTGGAACAGCGTGCCGGCCGGCGCCGAGACCGTGGACGAACTGCTGGCAGCGATCAGGCCTTCCAGCGTCAGGATGCCAGCCTTGTTGAAGGCGCCGATGACATTGTTGCCGTGCGTGAACGGATGAAGGCGGCGCGAGTTGCCGTGGATGCCGTGAATCATGCGCTTGAACGAATAGTTCTCGCTGAGCGCCCGTCCGCTGGTCATCACGGTCGAGGAGTAGCGGTTCTGGTCGTGGCACAGCACGCACGACTCGACCGTGTGGCGCGCACCGCCATGGAACGCGTAGTCCTCCGTGTTGGATCCGGTCGTTGTCCCGAGTGCGGCGTGGCAGACGCTGCACTTCTCGTTCGAAACCACCTGCCGGCGCGGGTTCATGGGCCCGCTGAGCACGACGTCGGCATAGGTGTTCTGCGCAACCACGTTGATAAGTTGCGTGGGCTGTACCGGTGGCCGTGGGTCGATGGCAGACATCGTCTGCAGCGCGGGCTCGATGATCTGGCCGATCCCGACCACGCGGGCCGTTCCCTGGGCCACCGACGTGGCCGTGTCGGCCGGCAAAGAAATATCGACCGTGTAGTTGTTGCTGCCGTCGTTCAACCCCTTGTAGAGGTAGGCGTTGGCGCCGCTACCGCCGTTGTTGTAGGACGTGAATTCGGTGACATTTACCGGCTGGCCGACCATGTTGATGTAGGCCAGGTAGAAGCGCAGGTTCCCGAACTGCGTTGTACTGCTGCAGGTGAGTGATGCGCCAGAGCCCGTGCAGTCCGGCGTCACCAGGTTCCACAGCGCGTTGTTGCGCGTCGGGTCCGCGACGCTGTACTTGACCGTGACCTTGCGCGTCGCGGGATCGAACGTCGCGCTCAGGATGTTGACCTTGTACTTGGCCGAATGGTCCTCGGCCTGGTTCCAGTGCACGCGCTCGGACGATACGGCGGTGCCGACGCGGTGGCACTGCGCGCATTCGCCGTTCGGGATGTCCATCGGCTTCGCATTCGGGCCTACCAGCGCGATCGCATAGTCGGTGTGCGTCGTGTAGAAGGTCGTTCCCTGGGTGCTCGTGTGGCACGTGAGGCACGCCTCCTTGCTCGGCTTCGTGCCCCAGTAGCCGCCCTGCGGCGTAGCCGGATTGGCCTCGGTGTGGCAGACACGGCAGTTGCGCAGGTCCTGCGGGTAGCCGACCTCCGAGTAATCGTGCTTCGCGCTCTGGTAACCCCAGATTACGTAGTCGTAGTTGCCCAGCGTCGAAGGATCCGCCAGCAGCCGGCCGGCGTGGATCTTGTGCGTCATCGTCGCCATCGTCAGCACGTTGCCGCTGTTGGCGTCGGTCGTGCCGGGGTTGTGGCACATCACGCAATACTGCACGTCCACCCGTCCGCCACCGTGCAGCGCGAGCTTTTCGTGGCAGCCATTGCAGCTGTTGACCACCGCGATGACCTGCGTCTTCGCCGGGTCCGTCACCGCGACCGAGTTGCCGTTCGCGTCAAAGGTCACGTCGTAGTACGGATTGACGCGCACCACCTGCCCCGCCGCGTTGGTGTAGCTCAGCTGGATCGCGATGCGGTGCGTGAGGCCAGGTTCGAACACCACCCCGGAAGTGTTTGCCGGGTCCGTGATGTTGGTGCTGAAGGTATAGACGTAGTAGCCCTCGGGGTTGAAGACAAGTTGATTGGCCTGCGCGGCCGGTTTTGGATCGGTCGTTGCCTGCAGTGCCTGCGCCAGCACCGGCGTTCCCCCCGGTCCCGAACCGACGTTGTTGCTGCCGGTGGTCGTCTCGATACGCGAGACGTAGCTCTGCCAGCGTGCAGGATTGCCGTTGCTCGACGGCACCAGCTTGGCGATGGCGAAACTCATGTCGGTGAGCTTCAGGCCCTGCTTGACCGCGCCGTCGGAGAAGACCGTGAAGCGAACGACGGGCGCGCCGGTCACCGTCACGGCCGGCACGCCGGCGCCCTGCAACACCGAAAACGCCGACGACGAGTTGGTCGACGTGTCGTTGGCGGGGTTGGCCGCGGCCGCAGCAATGGCGCCGCTCACCGACCCGGACGGCGGAGGCGTGACAGTCACGCTGACGCTGTCGCCTCCACAACCGGACAGCGCCGCCAAAGCGAAAGCCGCCGCCCCGAACCATTTCATCGAACTCTTCATAGACGACTCCATCACTTCTTGGGCTCGGCCTTCTTGGGCGCCGCCTTCTTCATGTCGTTGACGACAACGTGGTCCCGCACGGCGAGGTAGACACCTTCTGGCAAGCCGCCCTTCGTCACGAGATCCGTCTTGCTGATGTAGGGCCGGCCGGCAACGATTTTCTTTGCGTATTCCTCATTGACGCTGGGCAGCGTCTGCAACTCGGCCAGGCTCGCATTGTTGAGGTCCACCTTCTTGACGGGCTTTGCAGGAGGCTTCTTGGCTGCCGCGGCGGGTTTCGGCGAAGGCACCGGAGCGGGCTGCGCCGGCGGCGACTGGGGCTGGGCCGGCGTCTGTGCCAGCGCCGGGGCCAGGCAGGCCGACACCGAAACGATGAAAAGTACAACGACGTTGCGCGCTGTTTGACGTCCGACTTTCAATTCCACTCCCGGCTTGGCAGCCCTAGCCACGATTATGGAGGGCATGCTGCACTAAGGCCACAATTCCCGACTTGATGTAGCTCGACAAAAAGAAACCCGGCAGTGTTGCCACCGCCGGGTCGAGTGTGGTAGCGGCCGGAGACGTCCCGGCCGCGACCCTTTTACCGCCGCTTGTTACTTGACACCGTGCACCACCTTGGTGTCGGCCGTCCGCCCGGCCGAGTGGCAGACCATGCATTGCTCGGTCCGCGTATTTGCCACGGCCCGCGACTCGTAGAACGACCCGCCGTTGACCCGCATGTGGCTGATCGCCAGGTTCGAGTCGTGGCAGCCCGTGCACGCGGCAACCGTCGCCGACATGACGAGCGTTTCCGGCGTGGCATTGATGATGCCCTGAGCCGGGTTAGCCGGAACTACCGTGCCGTTCGCCGTACAGGCGGCTGCCGAGGCTGAAGTACCTGCGTTGTAGCGGAACCCGTCACCGTAGTACATACCGGTGTTGGGGTTCGTGCCGTCGCCCGAGGCGTTAGTCATCAGTCCGTACTCAGCCGGTGGCTGCGAGAAGATGCTGAGCGCGGTCGCTGCCGAAGACAGGGCCGTCGTCGTGCAGCCGGCGCCTGAGTAGGTCGTCAGCGTCGCACCCGCCACCCCGCGGTAGAAGCCCGTCGCGACCGTTCTCCACAGGCGTTTCTCGGTTCCGTCACCGCCGATCCCCGCCGCATCCGCCGAAGCGGAGTTGCCGAAGTTGTAGGCGCCCGGGATGTGGCACTGCTCGCAGTTGGCCAGCACGCCTGGATACCTGACTTCAGAGAAGTCTTCGAAGTTGCCCGAGTTGGGCGGACTTTCGAGCGCGTGCCAGGTGTACTCGTGCGTGCGCTTGTTCGAGCCGTGAATGGCGTGCACGAAGGCCACGGAGTCCGCCGACCAGCCGCTGCTGCCACGGTTCGGGTTGTGGCACCACGAGCAGGTCGTCCCGTCATTGCGCTGTCCAGCGTGGAACGCGTCTTCCGTGAAGGTGCCGAGTTCCTGGTGGCACGCGTTGCAGCGCTTGTCTTCCACGATAGCCCGGCGTCCGGTGTAACCCGTTGCGACCTTGTTGGTGTTCGGCGCGATCACGACCAGACCTCCAGTGCGCGGACCCGGTGTGATGGCGTACGTCGGATTCGTCGGAATGGCCGTCGGGTAGGCCGCCAGGTTGGTCTGTGTCAGGGGCTCGGCGCTCGTCACGTTGTACGAGTATCCGAGGCCACCGGTCAGCATGACGGCGTTATCCGGCACCGTGACGGTAGTCAGCGTGGCCGTGTAGAAGCCGTTCGCATCCGGACCTGTCAGCGTGCCTCCGGAGGCAGGTACCTTCCAGAGATCCCGCAACAGCCGCGACGCCGAGGCGTTGAAGTCCTGCGGCTTGGCAATGCCGTCCTGCGGCACGGCCCAGACGAAGTAGACACTGGGCGCACCCATGAAGTTGTCCCAGATCTCCACTTGTCCGGTAGCCGGATTGGGCGTTGCCGAGGCAAACACGTTGAGATCCTTGCGAGCTCCGTTCTGCAGCAGGCGGAACACCATCACCGGTTGCTTGCTGGCGTTGCGGCTCACGCTCGAGACTTCGTACGTGACCTTGATGGCCCCCGTTGGCAGGCGATTGGCGCTTGCGCCGGAGGCGATCCAGGCCGCGTTGGTATTGGCGTTCGTGCCGCCCAGCAGCAGGGCGTTGTTCGGGCTTGGCGGCGTGACCGGAATGTGCGACAGATCGATCTTGTTGACGCCGTTTTCCACTCCGTGGCAGCCGGCGTTCGTGCAGCCCGCATCGGTCGCGTTGGCCGGGTGAGCCTTGCCGTTGAAGCCTGTGGACGGCGCATACGGTGCTCCGCTTGCCCGAGCAATCGCAGCGTCCCTCATCGTGATACCGATGCCGGTGTCGAAGTTGATGCCGTCATGGCAGGCCCCGCAGGCAAGCCGGCTCGGATTCATCATCCAGTTGTTGCCTTGCGGCGTCACCGCCGCTTGCGCCGGCGTGGCGGCCGAGTGGCAGTTCTGGCAGTTCCGCGTGTCTTGCGGATACCCCACCTCATTGAACAGGACGTCCGCGTAGTTGTAAGCCTGCTTCGGCAAGGACGTACCCAAGTGGGTTTTGTGGATCATGTTCGGCAGGTCGCCCACCGCGCGATCGTCGAGCCGATAGGTGCTGCCGGTGAACTTCAGCGTCGGGAAGCCGGCGTTGACAGCTTCCGTGCGGCCGTACTTGCGCTGGTCAGTGTGGCAGACGACGCAGTATTCGACGTTGTTGCGCGAACCGCCGTGGAAGCCGGCGCCGGAGCTCTCGGGGTTGTCACCCGGGATGCCGCCCAGCGTGCTGTGGCACGCATTGCAGTTGCTCGTCGTGGTGATCTTGCGATTTGCCGTGGCGGCCGGAGGCTGTCCGGTGGCCGGAACGAAGTCATAGACCACGTCGACGGCGTTCGTCATCGGCACACCCGCGACGACCTGCACACCATTGGCCGTGTTAGTGCCGGTGCCCGGCGCGTTGCCCGAGATCTGGATCGTCAGGCGGTGCGTCAGGCTTGCGTCGTACGTCAGGTTGCCGAGGTCCGCCTTATTGTTCGGGGCGGCCACCGTCATTCCGGCGACGTCCGTGCTGATCGTCGTAATGTCGCGATAGAGGCGGTAGGTGTAGCTGCCGTCCTTGTTGTCGACCAGCGCGCCTGTGTTATCCGTCGAGGGACGGGTGGGCGCGGCCGCGGCCGTCGTGGTCGGCACGGTCGTCACGATGTAGCTGACCCACTTGCTCGGTGTGCCGCCGGAAGCCGGAATCAGCTTCGCCAGGGAGAAGGCGAGGTTCGGATAACTGGCCACGGTCGCTGTCGACGACTTCGATGTGCTGCCGAAACCGATGACCGGAACGCCCTGCTTCGTCGCCAGCTTGAAGTTGACGACCGTGCCGCCACCCGTAACATTACCCGCGGCGTCCTTGACCAGCGGAGCGACCGTCGCGCTCGTGACCGTCGCGGCCAGGTCAAGCGCCGCGAATTCTGCCGGCGGCGTTGTCGGCGTGAGAACCACTGCCGCGGTTCCCGCAGGTCCCGGAGGGCCGGCCGGCCCCGCCGCACCCGGGGCTCCTGGTGCACCCGCCGCTCCCGGCGGGCCTGCTGAACCATCACTGCCACCACAGCCAGCAAGGCTCAGGCTCAGCGCGATGGCCGTTCCCAGCACAACTAGTGACTTCCTCATAACTCCCCTCCGAATATCGGACCCAAACATCACGCAGATCACAGACGCTCCGTTCCCTCTTGCTTCATTCACTACTTTCGGGCACTGAGCAACTCAACCCTCAACATCCATTTCGAATCTGTTTCAGGCGGGTCGGTCATTCAGACTTACGACCTACCCCGCCTTGGGTAGGGATTGTCCCGATGCGCGCTATCCAGTGCATTGACCATGGACAAACTCGATCGGCAAACAAGCGCGCTGTTGCAGCGGCGGCTGTAACGGCAGTCGTTACAGCGCGAATCGGGACCGCGCTCACTGCGGTGCGATGCCGCGCGCGTCATCCGGGGGCGCTTGGCCAGCGCAGGTGCGTCAACCGCATCGTCCCACCGCGCGAAACAGTTGACGGTGGTTGGGCCGCCACCGAGCCCCTCGCCGCACCGATGTTTTGATGGCTTTGCGCCCGATCAAATGCGAAGCTTCGGATGTGCGTAGAAGCACTTCCTCAGGACGGGCCGAATCTCTTTTTTGATTGCCCCGGGCCCACGATAACCAGAAGGAGACTGACATGGCCAAGTACACCCGTCGCGACGTCCTCGCTACCGCCGGCGCGATCGCCGCCACTGCTGCATTGCCACACGCGGTTTGGGCGCAGGCCCCGATCGTGATCAAGTTCAGCCACGTCGTGGCGCAGGACACGCCCAAGGGCAAGGGGGCGGAGAAGTTCAAGGAACTCGCCGAGAAGCGCCTGCCCGGCAAGGTCAAGGTCGAGGTCTATCCGAACTCGACGCTTTACAAGGACGGCGAGGAGATGGAAGCGCTGTCGCTGGGCTCGGTGCAGCTGTTGGCGCCGTCGCTTGCCAAATTCGGGCCGTTGGGCGCGCGCGAGTTCGAGGTATTCGACCTGCCCTACATCTTTGACAACTACGAAGAGCTGCACAAGGTCACGGGTGGGGAGGCCGGCAAGGCGCTGTTCAAGAAGCTGGAGAGCAAGGGCATCACGGGGCTCGCCTACTGGGACAACGGTTTCAAGGTGATGAGCGCCAACACGCCGATCAAGCTGCCCGCCGACCTCAAGGGCAAGAAGATGCGCATCCAGTCGTCGCAGGTGCTGGCGGCGCAGATGAAGGCGCTGGGCGCCCTGCCGCAGACGATGGCGTTCTCGGAGGTCTACCAGGCGCTGCAGACCGGCGTCGTCGACGGCACCGAGAACCCGCCGTCTAACCTATACACGCAGAAGATGCACGAGGTGCAGAAGCACGTGGCGATGACCAACCACGGCTATCTTGGCTATGCCGTCATCACCAACAAGAAATTCTGGGATGGGCTGCCGCCCGACATCCGCAAGGAACTCGAAGCGGCCATGGTCGAGGCCACCAAGTACGCCAATGACATCGCCCTCAAGGAGAACGAGGACGCGATCGCCAAGGTGAAGGCTTCCGGCAAGAGCGCCGTGTACACGCCTACCGCCGAGGAGCGCGCCGCGTGGAAGAAGGCACTAGTGCAGGTGCACAAGGACATGGAAGGCCGGATCGGCAAGGACACGATTCAGGCCGTGTACAAGGAAACTGGTTTCAAGCCTGACTGATCAGCGGTAGAGTCTCGATGCCCGCCTCCCGGCGGGCATCGTTTATCTAGTCCCGCAGCAAGACGGGAGGGAGGAGGCCCATGGTCAACCGCGTACTCGACCACCTCGAGGAATGGCTCATCACCTTCCTCATCGGGGCGGCGACGCTCATCATCTTCGTGGCGGTGGTGCATCGTTACCTGACCGGTTTTGCCACCGGCGGTTTCCAGGATGCCCTGTTGAAGGTCGACCTGTCCTGGGCGCAGGAACTGACGATATTCATGTTCGTCTGGATGGCCAAGTTCGGCGCCGCCTACGGCGTGCGCACCGGCATCCACGTCGGGGTCGATGTGCTGATCAATGCCCTGAACGACCGCACGCGCGGCTGGTTCGTCACTCTTCGGCCTGCTGGCCGGCGCTCTTTTCACCGCCATCATCGGCAGCTTCGGCGCGCACTTCGTGTGGGAACTGATGCACACGGAGCAGGTGTCGGCCGACCTGGAACTTCCCAAGTGGATCGTCTATGCCTGCATTCCGCTCGGCTCCTACCTGATGTGCTACCGCTTCCTGCAGGTAGCGTGGAGCTTCCACAAGACGGGGCACCTGCCGCATGCCGATCACGGCCATGTCGAGGGCCTCGACAAGGACGACGCCACCGAGTGGGTCAAGCTGCCGTCGGACCTGCATCCCGCTGACGTCAAACCGGGGAAACAGCCATGACCGGCCTCGTCATCTTTGGCCTGCTGTGCCTGTTGATGATCACAGGCATGCCGATCTCGATCGCGCTCGGCCTGACGGTCCTGACCTTCCTCTTCACGATGACCCAGGTGCCGCTGGAGTCCGTGGCACTGAAGCTTTTCACCGGGATCGAGAAGTTCGAGATCATGGCGATCCCGTTCTTCATCCTCGCCGGCAACTTCCTGACGCACGGCGGTGTGGCGAAGCGGATGATCCGTTTCGCCACCGCGCTGGTCGGCCACCTGCACGGCGGTCTCGCGCTGGGCGGCGTGGTGGCCTGCGCGCTGTTCGCCGCGGTCTCCGGCTCGTCGCCCGCCACCGTCGTGGCGATCGGCTCGATCCTGCTGCCCGCCATGGTCAAGCAGGGCTACCCGAAGAAGTTCGGCACCGGCGTAATCGCGACTGCCGGCGGGCTCGGCATCCTGATTCCGCCGTCGATCGTCATGGTCATCTATGCGGTGTCGACCAACTCTTCGATCGGCAAGCTCTTCATCGCCGGCATCATCCCCGGGCTGCTGCTCGCACTTCTGCTGCTGACCGTGACGTGGGTAGTGGCCAAGAAGCGCAACTATCCGCGCATGCCGCGCGCGAGCCTCAAGGAACTGGCGTTGGCGTTCCGCGAGAGCTTCTGGGGGCTGGCGCTGATCGTCGTCGTCATCGGCGGGATCTACACCGGCATCTTCACGCCAACGGAAGCCGCGGCGATGAGCGCGATGTACGCGTTCTTCGTGTCCGTGTTCGTCTACAAGGACCTGACGCTTCAAGCAGGTGCCGAAGGTGCTGCTCGACAGCGCCAACCTCTCGGCGATGATCCTGTACATCATCACCAATGCGGTGCTGTTCTCGTTCCTGCTGACGTCCGAGCAGATCCCGCAGAGCCTGGCCGCGTGGATCAACGAGATGGGGCTCAGCCCCTGGATGTTCCTGGTGGTCGTGAACATCCTGCTGCTGATCGCGGGCAACTTCATGGAGCCGTCGTCGATCCTGCTGATCACCGCGCCAATCCTGTTCCCGGTCGCGATGAAGCTTGGCATCGATCCGATCCACCTCGGCATCATCATGACGGTGAACATGGAGATCGGCATGATCACGCCGCCGGTGGGCCTGAACCTCTACGTGGCCTCGGGCATCTCGAACATGGGGCTCACGGAAGTCACCAAGGCGGCAGCGCCCTGGATCCTGGTGATGCTCGCCTTCCTGATACTGATCACCTACGTTCCGGCGATCTCGCTCTGGCTGCCGAACCTGCTGATGCCGTAGTCAGGATTGGCCGACGGCTTGCTGAAGGCCGTCATCGTGGCCGGAAGCGTCGACCGTTCATGCCCGACCTGCGATAGGCAGACCCGCCTTGAGCCTCAGTCGCCCGGAGGTCCGCTTCGGCCGGGCACGCATCCGGCTTGCCCCGCCTAAACCCTAGTCACTCCGCGGTCGCGTCCGCCCGTATACTTTTGGCCAGAAATGGCAGCAGCGGCCCGCTGCAAGTTCATCGCATTCAGCCAAGGAGATCGTCATGCGTTTTGCTGGGATTGCTGTGATCCGCTCCGCGCTCGTCGGAACTGCATTGATGGCGCTGGCGTCGGTTGCGCCGGCCCAGCAGAAGTTCATCAATGTGCTGACCGGCGGCCAGAGCGGTGTGTACTACCCGCTCGGCGTCGCGCTGGGACAGATCTACAGCAAGGCGATCCCGGACGCGAAGACGAGCGTCCAGGCCACCAAGGCCTCGGTTGAGAACCTGAACCTGGTGCAGGCAGGCCGTGGCGAGATCGCGTTCACCCTCGGCGATGCGCTGTCGGACGCGTGGAAGGGAGACGAAGAAGCCGGCTTCAAGACGCCGCTGAAGAGCCTGCGTACCGTCGCCGGCATCTACCCCAACTACATCCAGATCGTCGCCAGCGCCGAGTCGGGCATCAAGACGCTCGCCGATCTCAAGGGCAAGCGCATTTCAGTGGGTGCCCCGCGCTCGGGCACTGAGCTCAACGCCCGGGCGATCCTGAAGGCGGCCGGCCTTACGTACAAGGACTTCGCCAAGGTCGAGTACCTGCCGTTCGGTGAGTCTGTCGAACTGATGAAGAACCGCCAGCTCGACGTCACGCTGCAGTCGGCGGGACTCGGCGTGGCCTCGATTCGCGACCTCGCGACGGCCGTCAAGATCACCGTCGTCTCGGTCCCGCTCGAAGTCGTCTCGAAGATCGGCGATCCCGCGTACCTGCCCGCCTCGATTCCGGCGAACACCTACACGGGCCAGACCGAAGCGGTGCCGACCGTGGCGATCCGCAACTTCCTGGTCACCAGCGAAAGCGTTCCCGCCGAGACCGTCTACGCCATGACCAAGGCGCTCTTCACCAACCTTGACCAGATGGCGGCGGCGCACGCGGCGGCCAAGACGATCACGGCCGCTGACGCGCCGAAGAGCCTGCCGGTGCCGTTGCATCCCGGTGCCGAGCGTTATTACCGCGAGGCCGGCCTGCTGAAGTAGACGTACCCCACAGAGTCCAAGAAAATGGCACAGCACAACCTGTGCCATTTTCATTTCCGGAAGGCGATGCGATGACCCACGCAGTGGCTGATGCAGATGCCGACCTGCAACACGGAACCGTGCACTTCACCCCGGCGGTGTTCGCGGTGGCCATCGCATTTTCGAGCTTCCAGATCGTCACTGCCGCATTCAGTCCGATTTCCAGCACCGTGGTCCGCGCAGTCCATGTCGGCTTCCTGCTGCTGATGACCTTCCTGCTGATGCCGCCGCTGAAGCGCCGCTGGCTGGGCTGGATCGTAGGCGGCATCGGTTTCGTTGCGAGCTTCTATCACTGGATCTTCGAAGCGGACCTGATCCAGCGAGCCGGTGAGCTGACGAACTGGGACATGGTGATTGGCGTCATCACGATCGCGCTGGTCTTCGAGGCCGCGCGGCGGGTCATGGGCATTGCCTTGCCGCTGATCTGCGCGGCATTCCTGCTCTACGGGCTGTTCGGCCAGTACTTGCCGGCGCCGCTGACGCATCGCGGCTACGGGCTGGACCAGGTCATCGGGCAGCTCGGTTTCGGCACCGAGGGTATCTACGGCACGCCGACGTACGTGTCGTCGTCCTACATCTTCCTGTTCATCCTGTTCGGCTCGTTCCTCGAACAGGCCGGAATGATCAAGCTCTTCACCGATTTCGCGCTTGGACTGTTCGGCCACCGCCAGGGAGGGCCGGCCAAGGTGGCGGTGGTCTCATCCGCGCTGATGGGAACGATCAACGGATCGGGCGTGGCGAACGTCGTCACCACCGGGCAGTTCACGATCCCGCTGATGAAGCGCTTTGGCTACAAGCCGGCGTTCGCCGGCGGCGTCGAAGCGACGTCGAGCATGGGCGGCCAGATCATGCCGCCCGTCATGGGCGCCGTGGCATTCATCATGTCGGAGACGATCAACGTCCCGTACGTCGACATCTGCAAGGCCGCGGTCGTGCCGGCATTGCTGTATTTCCTGACCGCCTTTGTCATGGTCCACCTCGAGGCAGGCCGGGCCGGGCTGCGCGGCATTCCCAAGGAGGACTGCCCGAACCCGTGGCGTGCGGTGCGGGAGCGCTGGTACCTGGTGCTGCCGCTGCTGATGCTCGTCTTCCTTCTGTTCTCGGGCTATACGCCGCTCTTTTCCGGCATGGTGTCGCTGGCGTTGACGGTCGTGCTGATCTTCGGCTTCACGCTGGCGCTGCGTTTCGGCGCCATGGGAATGCGCATCCTGTTCTGGATTGTCATCGGTGTGGCCTGTTCCGCCTTCTTCAAGTACGGCATCGGCGCGATCATGGTGCTCATCGGCGTGATGGCTATCGCGCTGCTGGCTGCCACGGGCGGACGCGCGACTCTGAAGGATGCGATCGAAGCCATGGCCAACGGCGCGCGTCACGCCCTGCCGGTAGGCGTGGCCTGCGCGCTCGTTGGCGTCATCATCGGCGTGCTGACACTGACCGGTGCTGCGACCAATTTCGCCGGCTACATCATCCAGATGGGAGAAAAGAGCCTCTTCCTCAGCCTGGCACTGACGATGTTCGTATGTCTCGTGCTCGGCATGGGCATTCCGACGATCCCGAACTACATCATCACGAGTTCGCTCGCCGCGCCGGCGCTGCTGGAACTCGGCGTGCCGCTGATCGTCTCGCACATGTTCGTCTTCTACTTCGGCATCATGGCCGACCTCACGCCGCCGGTGGCGCTGGCGGCTTTCGCCGCGGCGCCGATCGCACGCGAATCGGGAATGAAGATCGGCGTGCAGGCCGTCCGCATCGCGATCGCCGGGTTCATCATTCCGTACATGGCGGTGTACGCGCCGGCCTTGATGCTGCAGGGCGACTATTCCTGGTTCGACCTGGCCTATGTGAACTTCAAGGCGATCCTGGCAATTCTGTTGTGGGGAGGCGCAGCCATCGGGTACTGGCTCGCGCCGCTGAACTGGGTCGAACGTGTGATTGCCTTCGTATCGGCGGCGCTCCTCGTCGCGGCTCTGCCGCTCACCGACGAACTCGGCATTGCCAGTGCCGCGGCCTTGATGATCTGGCACTGGATCCGCGTGCGCGGCAGGCGCCGGGCGGAGGCCTCGGCCACACCCAATCCGTCCCGAGGGTCATGATCGCTGCGGCGCTTTGCATCGCGGTGGGAGCGCAAATCGTTTCGCTGCCGTTGCACAGTTTCACGCTGCAGTGGCAGCACACGGTCGAGAAAGTGCTGTGGGAAGAACACTACCTGGTCGCTGGCGACTGGCTGCTGCTGCAGCGAGCGCGCGTGCTCGGTTCCGGCGCTGGGATGGAACCGCCGCCGGATGCGGTGCGCGAGGCAAAGGGCTGGAGCTATCGGCCAGCCGATCGTTGGCGCCGATCCGTCGAGCTCGCGCGCTCCGAGTTTGGCGACGACTATCGCCTGTGCATTCAGGGCGACTGTCGGCCGCTCACTGAGTTTGTCCCTGCGCGTGGCCCGACGACGCTGACCGCCTGCTCGGGCCCGAACCTGCGCTAGCGGGTGGACCCGGTCAGAGCGCCTTCAATCGGCGGCACGCCGCTTGCGGTTGGGACAGTCGGAACAACTCAAGGACCGCCCGTCCGCGAGCCGCACTTCCGGGCCTCCGCACGAGCCCCGCAGGCAGCGGCCGGTCGTCATGACTCCGAGCGCCATACCGAGCACCGCGATGCCGATGATGGCCACCGCCGCCAACAGGACCATCCAGAATGCTCCGCCGCTCATGCGCGCTCCGCCCCCAGTGCCGCGAACGCCGGAGTCATCGAATCTCGATATCCCCCCTCTCGCACGCGCTCGATGAACTGGGCGGCGATGCCGGAGCGTTCGGCGAGCGCCCTGCCCCTTTCCGCCCCCAGCACGATCAGCGCGGTCGCCAGCGCGTCGGCCCGCATGCAGTCGTCGGCGACGACGGTTACGGAGCACAGACTGTGGCGGATCGGCGCGCCCGCGAGCGGGTCGATCTCGTGGGAATAGCGCCGGCCGTCCTCGAAGAAGTAGTTGCGATAGTCACCGGACGTCGCCATCGCGCGTCCACTGAGCGGAACGACCCAGCGCGCACGCTGCGGCATGGCATCGGGTTCCTCGATGCCGATGCGCCATGCCTGCCCCGCCGCGTTGACGCCGCGGGTACGCACTTCCCCGCCGACTTCGACCATGTAATCGCTGCACGCCGCGGGTTTCGAGCGCCGCGGCCGCGCGATCCACACCGTACCCCTTGGCGATACCGCCAAGGTCCGCCTGCAGGCCGGCATGCCGCTTGACGACGGAGCGACGGGACGCGTCGAGTGCAAGGCTGCGCCAGTCCACCCGGCGGCGCTCCGCCGCCACTGCGCCCGGCGCGGGCACGCGACGCGACGAGCGCGTGCCAAAGCCCCAGTGTTCGACCAGTGGTGCAACCGTGACGTCGAAGGCGCCGTCCGACCAGCGGCTGACTTCGTTCGGCCGCCGACAGCACAGCGTACAGCTCGTCCGACAGCGCGACGGGCGTGCCCTGCGCAGCGCGGTTCAAGGACGAGAGTTCCGAATGTGGCTGGAACATCGACATGCGGTCGTCGACGTCGTCGAGTGCCTCCTGGATCACTGCGCGAAGCCTTGTCGCATCGCTCTCCGGCGCCCGGAGGCGCACGTTGTAGGTCGAGCCCATCGTCGAGCCGCCAATGTGCAGATAGCGCGGCGCTCCGGCTGTTCCGGGAACGCGCCCGCACGCGCCCAGCGCCAGCGCGCCCATGCCGAGCACCAGGCTGCGGCGGCGCGGAGAAAGAATGGCGTCCATGGTGTCGTCTCCTGCTGACTGCTCAGCTTTCAAGGCGTGCTCCAGTGCCGCGCACGGCGGCCTCGAACCGGCCTTCGCCGCGTTCGATCATCTGCCGTACCAGGTCGCCGATCGAGATCAAACCGAAAACGCGCGGGCCATCGATCACCAGCAGGTGCCGGTGCCGGTTCATGTGCATCAGGGACAGCGCCGCCTCGATCGTCGTGCCCGGCGTGACGAAGCGCACGTCGCGCGTCATGACCATCGAGATCGGCGTCTTCTTCGGATCGAGGCCGGCATTCACGACGCGCACCAGCACGTCGCGCTCGGTGAAGATGCCACCAACCAGTCCGTCTTCGGTCTTGATCAGCACCGCACCGACGTGGCGCGCCGCCATCACCTGCACCGCTTCGGCAACGGTGGACGACGCCGGCACCGAGATCAGTTCATCGCTCGCCTTCGTGCGTACGACGTGCTCGACGGTCTCCTGCAGCATGGTCTCTTCCTCCGCCCGATCAACCGAAGTCGTCAAGCATGATGTTCTCGCGATCGACCCCGAGGTTCAGCAGCATCGCGATGACGGCCTTCGTCATCGGTCCCGGGCCGCACATGTAGTACTCGACATCCTCGGGCGCCGGATGATCCTTCAGATAGTTTTCGTAAAGCACGTTGTGGATGAAGCCCGTCGGCCCGGACCAGTTGTCCTCGGGCAGCGGCTCCGACAGCGCCAGGTGCCAGGTGAAGTTCGGGTTCTCGGCGGCGAGCTTGTCGAACTCCTCGACGTAGAAGGCTTCGCGCATGCTGCGTGCGCCGTACCAGTAGGTCATCTTGCGCTTGGAATGCAGCCGCAGCAGCTGGTCGAAGATGTGCGAGCGCATCGGTGCCATGCCGGCACCGCCGCCGACGAAGCACATCTCGGCCTGCGTGTCGCGGGCAAAGAACTCGCCGAACGGACCGGACACGGTCACTTCGTCGCCCGGCTTCAGGTTGAACACCCACGAGCTCATGATGCCGGGCGGGATGTCCTGCCGATACTCCGGCGGAAATGCGATGCGGATCGTGAAGAGCAGGATGCCCTTCTCGAGCGGGTAGTTCGCCATTGAATAGGCGCGCGTGATCTGCTGCGGCGAGATCGACTTGAAACGCCACAGGTCGAACTTGTCCCAGGCCTCGCGGAATTCCGGCTCGATGGCGAATGTCCTGAACTCGATCTCGTGCGGCGGGCACTCGAGCTGCACGTAGCCACCCGCGCGGAACGGCACCTCCTCGCCCGCTGGCAGTTCGAGCTTCAGCTCCTTGATGAAAGTGGCCACATTCCGGTTGGATATCACGCGGCAGTTCCACTTGCGCACGCTGAAGATCTCGGGTGCGACTTCGATCTTCATGTCGCCCTTGACCTTGACCTGGCAAGCGAGGCGGCAACCACGGCGCGCTTCGCCCGGGCTGATGAAACCCGTCTCGGTCGGCAGCAGCGCGCCCCCGCCTTCCTTGATCACCACTTCGCAGACACCACAAGCGCCCTTGCCGCCGCAGGCCGAGGGAATGAAGATCTTGTTGTCAGCGAGCGCGCCCAGCAGCGTCCCGCCGGCCGCGACCCTCAGGGTCTTGTCCGCATCCTCGTTCACGACGATCGATACCTCGCCGGCGGCAACGAGTCGGCTGCGCGCGCCCAGCAGGATGCCCACCAGCAGCAGCACGACCCCGGTGAACATCAACACGGCGAGAACGATGTCGAGCATGGCGGCTACTGCGACCTAGAGTTGGATTCCGGAGAAGACCATGAATGCGAGCGACATCAGGCCGGCAGTGATGAAGGTGATGCCCAGTCCCTTCAGCCCGTCCGGCACGTGCGAATAGGTCATCTTCTCGCGTATTGCCGCCATCGCAACGATTGCGATGAACCAGCCGAACCCCGAGCCGACGCCGAACACCACGCTCTCGGCGAACGAATAGTCGCGCTCCTGCATGAACAGCGAACCACCGAGGATCACGCAGTTGACCGCAATCAGCGGCAGGAAGACGCCGAGCGTCGTGTAGAGCTTGGGCGCATAGCGGTCGACGGCCATCTCGACGATCTGCGTGGCCGCGGCGATCGTGCCGATGAACAGGATGAAGGACAGGAAGCTGAGATTGACGGTCGCCAGCGCGGGACTGATCCACGCCAACGCACCCTCGGCCAGCAGGTAGTGCAGCAGCAGGTTGTTCAGCGGCACCGTCAGCACCTGCACGAAGATCACCGCCGCGCCCAGGCCGATCGCCGTTTCCACCTTCTTCGAGCATGCCAGGAACGAGCACATGCCCAGGAAGAAGGCGAGCGCCATGTTCTCGAGGAAGATCGAGCGGATGGCGAGGTTGGCGAAGTGCTCCATCGCTCGCGCCTCAGTCCTTTTCCTGCAGCTGCGGCTTCCAGGCCCGCAGCGCCCAGATCAGCAACCCGATGACGAACAGCGCCGACGGCGCCAGCAGCATCAGCCCGTTGGGCACGTACCACCCGCCGTCCTTCACCAGCGGCAGCACGGTGAAGCCGAAGATCTTGCCGGCGCCGAGCAACTCGCGCGCCAGCGCCACCAGCATCAGCACCAGCGCGTAGCCCAGCCCGTTGCCGATGCCGTCCCAGAAGGACCGCAGCGGCGGGTTCTGCATCGCATAGCCTTCGGCGCGCCCCATGACGATGCAGTTCGTGATGATGAGCCCGACGAACACGGACAGCTCGAGCGACAGCTCGTAGAGCGTTGCCTTCAGGATCTGGTCGAAGACGATCACCAGCGACGCGATGATCGAAAGCTGCACGATGATGCGGATGCTGCCCGGCGTGTAGTTGCGCACCATGCTGACGGCGAGGTTGGCGAGCGCCGTCACTAGCGTCACGCCGATGCCCATCACCAGCGCCTTGTCCATGCGCGTGGTCACCGCCAGCGCCGAACAGATGCCAAGAACCTGAACGCCGATCGGGTTGTTGATGATCAGCGGATCGATCAGCGCCTTGCGGTCTTCGCGGCTGAAGGGGATCGCGGCCATCTAGTCCTCCGCGCGCCGTGCCGAGTGCGTCCGCTGGTTGTGCAAGCTCATGTGACCTGCCCCTCCCGGAAGCGCTTCAGGAACTTGCCGTAGCCGTTGTCCGACAGCCAGAACTGCATCAGCCGTGTGATCGCGTTGCTGGTGACTGTCGCGCCCGACAGGCCGTCGACCCGCAGCGGGTCGGCCTCCGGCGTACCGGCCTGGCCCTTGATGACCATGATGCGCGCGTTCCACTGGTCGTCGAAGCCCTTGCGACCCCGCCAAAGCGCCTGCCACTTCGGATTGCCGATCTCACCGCCGAGGCCCGGGGTCTCCTTCTGGTCGTAGTACGTGAGCCCGCGCACCGTGTTGCCGTCGCGTTCGAGGGCGAGGAAGCCGTAGATCGTGCCCCACATGCCGAGTCCTTCGACCGCGATGACGACCTGATCGACCTTGTCGCCCTGCATGATGAAGTAGACGACCGCATAGTTCGGCAGCCGGCCAATGCCGGCATTATTCGACGGCGCCACGCGGCTCATCGTCGGATCACCACGCGCCTTGCGCTGGTCGTAGGCGCGCGCATCCATGCGTTCCACCGGCACCAGTTCGCCGGTCGCCAGGTCCACCAGGCGCACCTTGATACGCTCGTCGAAGATGCGGTTGACGTCGGCCGCGGTGACATCGACGCCGGGTTCGAGCAGACCCGCCGCCAGCAGGACGTTCTTCTCCATGTACAGCCGCGCGCTGGCGGCCTGGCGCGGCTGCAGCGTGACCGCCGCCACCGACACCAGCAGCGCGCACACCACGCACACCGCGGTGGCAAACAGCAGCGTGTAGCGCGTGCTCTCACGCTTCGACACGACGCTTCCTCCGCGTGATGTTGGCCTTGACGAAGCCGTAGTCGATGACCGGCGCCATCACGTTCATGAACAGGATCACCAGCATCATCGCCTCCGGATACGCCGGGTTGACGATGCGGATCAGCACCACCATCGCGCCGATCATGAAGCCGTAGATCCACTTGCCCTTCTCGCTGAACGGCGAGGTCACCGGGTCGGTGGCCATGAAGGCGGCGCCGAAGGCCCAGCCGCCCAGCACCATGTGCCACCAGAACGGCACGCCGAACCACGGATTGGTCGACGAGCCGATGGCGTTGAACAGCAGCGCCATCGCAATGGTGCCGAGCGCGACACCGGTCATCGTGCGCCACGAGCCGACCTTCGTCACCGCGATGATGATCGCGCCGATCAGGCAGGCGAGCGCCGAGGTCTCGCCCATCGAGCCGGGTTCCAGGCCGATGAAGGCGTTCCACCACGAGAAGCCGGCCTGCTCGAAGGGTTGCGTCATCACCCGCATCTGGCCGAGCAGCGTGGCGCCGGAGAATCCGTCGACCGCCGCGCCCTGCGGGACCGCCGTCCAGACCTTGTCGCCGGAGATCTCCCCCGGGTAGGCGAAGAACAGGAACGCGCGCGCCGCCAGCGCCGGGTTGATGAAGTTCATGCCGGTGCCGCCGAACACCTCCTTGGCGATCACCACGCCAAAGCTGATGCCGAGCGCTGCCTGCCACAAAGGCGTCGTCGGCGGCAGGATCAGCGGGAACAGGATGCCGGTGACGAAGAATCCTTCGTTGACCTCGACCTTGCGCACGATCGCGAACAGCACTTCCCAGGTCAGGCCGACGACCATCGTGACGATATAGAGCGGCAGGAAGTACAGCGCGCCGTGCACGAGGTTGGCGATCGCGCTGGAAGGCGAGTAGCCCGTGCCCAGCAGGCCGATCACCGCGTGCCGCCAGCCCTCGAGCTGCCCGACTTTGGCCGGGTCGATCGCGAGATTCGCCTGCAGCCCGGTGTTGAACATCGCCATGAACACGCACGGCAACGCAGCGATGACGACCGTCATCATCATGCGCTTGAGGTCGATCGCATCGCGCACGTGCGCACCGGTCGTCGTCACCGACGACGGCGAGTAGAAGAACGTGTCCATCGCCTCCCACAACGGGTGCCAGCGATGCAGCCTGCCGCCCTTCTCGAAGATCGGTGCGACGCTGATCGAGCCTGCTGCCGGAACCAGCGCATCAGTGCTCCTTCTCGATGCGGTCGAGCGCGGCGCGCAGCAGCGGTCCGTACTCGGTCTTGCCGGGGCACACGTAGGTGCACAGTGCGATGTCGTCCTCGTCCAGTTCGAGCGCGCCCAGTTCAACGGCGCGCTGGTCGTCACGGATGATCAGCGCGCGCAGCAGGAAGGTCGGCAGCATGTCAAAGGGCATCACGCGTTCGTAGGAGCCGATCGGCACCATCGCGCGCGGCGACCCGTTGGTCGACGTGCTGAGGGCAAAGCGGTGCGCACGGCGAAAGGCCCCGAGCACAGTGTTCGTCACAGAGTACTTCTCCGCACCCGGCGCGATGTAGCCGAACATCTCGCGCTCACCGGCCTCGGGGAGCACGGAAATCTGCAGGTGATGGCGCCCGAGGAAGGCATCGGCTTCCGACGTTCGCGCGCGGCCATCGAGCACCGACCCCGAGATCACGCGCTGGCGCCCGGGCAGAAGTTCGCCTTCGAGCAGTTCGTCGAGCGAGGCGCCCTGGCGGGTGCGCAGCAGGCGCGGCTTCCGTGCGCCGGGGCCACCCAGCGCGATGACACGCCCGACATCGAGGCGGCCTGTCGTGACGAGGCAGCCGATGGCGATGACCTCCTGATAGCCGATGGTCCACACGCTGCGATGCAGCCCGACGGGCAGCAACTGATGTACATGCCACCCGGCATTGCCGCTGGGATGCGGGCCGGCGAACTCGACCACTTCCACGCCCGCCGGCGCACTGGCGCGATGACCCTCGGCGACGCAGGCATAGACCTTCGGTGCCAGGGCAACCAACGCCTCCAGTCCGGCGTGGAAGTCTGCCGCGCGCTCGGCGATGACCGTTGCCGGAGCGACCGCATGGGGCCGAGTGTCGGTCGCGGTGACGAAGATCGCGGCCGGCGTCGAATCCGGCGCTGCCACGCGGCCGAACGGTCGTGTCCGCAACGCGGTCCACAGCCCGGACTCGAGCAGCAGCGCACGCACCGACTCGGCATCGCGCGCCTGGCCCGGGCCCTTGAAGCTCTCGAACGGCACCTGCGCCTCGCGCTCGGCCACCGCAATCACCACCGACACCAGGGCCCTGCGCTCGCCGCGATGGATGGCCGTGACGGTACCGCCGGCGGGCGCCGTATAGCGCACGCCGACGCGCTGCTTGTCCTCGATCAGCGTCTGTCCCAGCGCCACCTGATCGCCGACCTCGACCTTTACAGAAGGCTTCAGACCGGGAAAATCGGGCCCCATGAGGGCGACGGCCGACACGGTGCGCGCCGACTCCACGGCGCCTTCCGGCGCACCGGCCAACGGCAAGTCGAGTCCCCTGCTCGATCGCACGACGGTCATGCCGCTGCCACCCTCCCTCTCCTGATGGGCCCTTCGATGTGCACAGACGCGTTGCGCGACCTTAGTGGGACCCGCTTGCGGCGCCTTGACGACCGTCAACGCCCTGACGTTGGGGCAAGCGCAGCCTATCGCATCCTATGATGTGCCCAGCCCAGGCCACGGCCTATTGCTTGCAAGAGGAGCCCTGATGACCGCGCAAACGTCGACCCAGACCCTGCTGGCTCGCCATCCGTTCACGTACGGCATGGGTGGCCCCGCCATCGAAAAACTTGCTTCGCTGGCGCGGAACGTCAGCTTCGCGCGCAACGAGGTGATCTTCCGCGAGGGCGACGATATCCACGATTTCTTCCTGGTCGTATCCGGCCGGGTGGCCCTCGAGATCGTCTCCGAAGGCGTGGCGCACCGCGTGCACACCCTCAGTGCGGGCGACGAACTTGGATGGTCCGCGGTACTGATGGGCCAGGGCAAGTACTTCCAGGCGCGGGCGCTGGAACAGGTCGGGGCATTGGCCTTCGATGGCCGCGAGTTGCTCGCGCTGTGCGAAAGTGAACCTGCATTCGGCTTCAAGCTGATGCACCGCCTGCTCGCTGTCGTGGCCGAACGCCTGCAGGCGACCCGGCTACAGCTGCTCGACACCTATTGGCCGGTGGCCCACAAGGCCGGCGCCTGAGCACCGTGGTCGGCTAGGCCGTACCCCCGTGCGGTTCCGCTGCAGTGCACCTGCTGCAGCGCGGCGATCGCGTTTGCCCATCGCCGGTACGCTGCG
This sequence comes from uncultured beta proteobacterium, assembly GCA_963780715.1. GTDB lineage: Bacteria > Pseudomonadota > Gammaproteobacteria > Burkholderiales > Burkholderiaceae_F > JALORV01. The sequence continues at coordinate 33,290 of CAWADK010000001.1, read as the reverse complement.
GGCCGGCAAGTTCACCCTGTTGGCGTTCGACCGCACCCACCTCGATGCACGACGACCGCGCGCTCGGACAACGAGAACCGTGGAGTGCGGTGCTGGCCCTGGGTATCACGCAGATAACGGCCTGGGGTTCGATCTACTACCTCTTTCCGTTGCTGATGGAGCCGCTGCAAGCGGCGCTCGGAGCCAGCAAGTCGGTCGTGGTCGGAGCGTTCACGCTCTCGCTGATGGTTTCCGGCCTGCTGGCGCCGGTCGTCGGTCGAGCCATCGACCGGCGCGGTGGCCGGATGCTGATGGCCGCAGGCTCACTGCTCGCCGCGGCGGCGCTGGCGGCACTCGGCCAGGTCACGACTCTGCTGCAACTGTATGTCGTGTGGGCGCTGCTCGGCGTGGCGATGGCGGGGACGCTCTACGAACCGGCCTTCGCCGTCCTGACGCGTGCTTTCGTCAACAACCACCGGCGCGCCATTGCTGTGCTGACGCTGTTCGGCGGATTTGCCAGCACGGTCTTCTGGCCACTGGGGCAGGCGCTGATCGACGCCTACGGCTGGCGCACGACAGCGGCAGTTTTCGGTGCGCTTCATCTGGTCATCTGCGTTCCGCTGCATCTGACCCTGCTGCCGCGCGGCGGACCGCGCCCGGCCGACCCGCCCGCACAGGCGCACTCGCACTCGCTCGGGGACGCGATGCGCACGCCCGTGTTTTACCTGCTCGCCGTCGCCTTCACGTTCAATGCGCTGGTGTTCTCCGCGATGACGATTCACCTGCTCGCGATGATCATCGCCAAAGGCCTGACAGCGGCCCAGGCCGCTGCGCTGGGCGCGTTGGTCGGTCCGATGCAGGTCGCGGGACGCCTGGCCGAGATGACCTTCGGGCAGCGCGTTTCGCCGGCCACCGTCGGCGTCATCGCCTGCGGGCTGCTCCCGGCGTCGATCCTGCTGCTGGCACTCAGCGAACCGTCGGCATTGAATTTCCTGCTCTTCGCCCTGCTCTTCGGCGCCGGCAACGGCGTGATGACCATCGTGCGCGGCACGATTCCCGTGGAATTCTTCGGCCGCGCGCACTATGGCGCCGTCAACGGCGCTCTCGCGGCGCCGGTCCTCACCGCCAAGGCCGTCGGGCCGCTGGTTGCCGCCATGGCCTGGGCATGGACGCGCGACTACGACGCTGTTGCGCTGATGCTGGCCGCGGCTGGACTGTGCTCGCTCGCCTTCCTCGCGCTCGCCTTGAGCTGGCGGCGCCGCTGAGCGCTGGGATCGCAGCGCGCGTCGCCGCGATCTTGCAGTCACCAGGGCTCAAGCATGGCCGTGTGTGGGCTCGGCCGACGGTTGCGCCGCGTCCGGTGCATCCACCGGGCGCGCCGGGGCCGCGTGACGCCGCTTGCGGAAGTCCGACCACCATGCCGCGGCGTCCATCTGCGTCCACGCGAGGCGACTTGCCAGCCGGTCGAGCGCCTCGACAACCGCCTCAGCACTCTTCGGACGCCGGGCGCGGTCCTTCTCGAGGCAGGACGCAATCAGCGCGTCCAGCGCCTCGGGCACCGCGACACCTGCGGCCGATACGCGCGGCGCCGTGGCATGCAGCACCTGGTTGCTGATCGCGAGGCTGTCGTCGCCCTCGAAGATCGACGTGCCGGTCAGCAGGAAGTACCCGACGGCCCCGAGCGCATAGATGTCGGAACGCGCATCGACGTCGGACGGATTGATCAGCCGCTCCGGCGCCATGTAGCGCGGCGTGCCCACGATCTTGAGCTGCTTGGTGATGTCGCGCGTATCGGCGTGTTCGAGGTTCTTGACGAGGCCGAAGTCGAGCAGCTTGACGACATCGTCCTCACCGCGCCGGCACAGCATCACGTTCTCGGGCTTGACGTCGCGGTGGATCATCCCGTGCGTGTGCGCCTCGCGCAGCGCCGCGGCCACCTGGCGCAGGATGTGGATCGCCCGTCCAGGCGGCACCCGGCCGGAGTCGGCGACGAGTTCGGCCAGCGTCACGCCGTCGAGGTACTCCATGACGTAGTACGGCTGGCCCTCGCGCGTGCGCCCGAAATCGTAGATCTCCACGGTGTTCGGGTGCAGCAGCTGGCTGGCGAGCTGGACTTCGCGCTCGAACCGGTGAATGAACTCGTCCGTCGCAATGTGCTTCTTCAGGATCTTGATCGCGGTGGGCCGCTTCAGAAGTGCATGGCGGGCGAGGTAGATCGTCGCCATGCCGCCCTCGCTGACTTTCTTTCCCAGCGTGTACGCGCCGAGCCGCTGCACGCGCCCGAACTGACGGCTCAGGCGCGCCAGCAGGAACGCCGACATGAATGCCGCCACCAGCGTCAGTGCGACGATGCCGCCGATGACCGAGAGACTGATCGTCAGATAGCGCAGCGTCGTCAGCGCTTCGGCGGCCGACATCTCCGCCACGACGCCAAAGTCGTAGGCGGGCAGCCACTGCCAGGCGCCGATGACCTCTGCACCGCGATAGCCTCGATACGGCGTCGAAATCACACCCTTCCGATCGACTTCAGCCCGCTTGCCGCGAGCGCCGACGGCCCGCGCCGCCGCTTCGGTGAGTGGACGGGCTGCAGGCAGGGACTGCGCCCGCTCGCCAGCTGCCAGTACGCCTCCCGGGTCACGCACGTGAATCCTGTCGGCGTGCTCGGTCCCGGGCGGCGCCGCCCCTGCCTCGAGCGTCAATGTCTCGGCCTGACGGCTCGAGGTGAGCATGAGGCCGTCATCGCCGAAGGCATAGGCCTCCCCGGTGTCGCCCGGCCGCGCCGCGGAGAAGATCGTCTCGAGTTCACGGTCGGTCGCCACGCCCATCGCCAGAGCCGCAACCGGCGTTCCAGAACCGACGCGGATCGGCGCCAGAAACCATGCCACCGGTCGCAGCGAGCCGTCGGCCCCGCGCACGGACAGTTCTGCATCTGCATCCGGATAGGGCCGGACGAACTGCGGATGCCCTTCGAACGCCGCGTCGAGCCGCTCCCTGAACACACCGGAGCGGATGCGCTGTCCGCAGCGCAAAGGGTCCTTGGAAGACAGCACGCGGCCGTCGCGGTCGAGGATCCGGAACGCGACCACTCCCGAGGTCGACAGACGCGCCTGAACCTCCGCGCTGAGCCGCTCGGCCTCCTGCGTGCAGCGGCCCACCTCGGCCTCCACGCCGCGGCGGTTCGCCACGAACTTGGTCGCCTGCGTGACCACGGTCGGGTTGCGCGCGGTCCGTTCAACTTCGGCCATGTGTTCGAAGGCCCAGACGTCGATGCCCTTGACGACCGTGCCCAGCAAGGCCTCGAGGCTCGCCGCGCGGGTTTCCGCCAGCGCCGTGCGCACGCCGGTGTAGGTCCAGTACCCAAGCCCGACGAGAAGCACCCCGAGCAGCACCGTGGCCGCATTCCGCCAGGTCTCCGTTTCGACCAGGCCGGCGATCAGGTTGGGGATGGCGCCGGCGGCCGCGTCGGGATCGCCGGCGCCGATGTCTGCTGGCAGCTTCAGCGTTTCTGAGACTCCGTCGGTCGTGTCGTTCATCGGCCGTGCCACTTCACGGCACCCGTGCCGGATGCCGAGCACGAGCGTTCGGAGCGCGCAGCCGCGGCCGCGGACACGCCCGTTTCGCAGATCCTCAGCGCCGCGCCCTTCTGGACTGGGTACATCGAGTGGCCGTCAGCAACCAACAGGCGGCCATCCTAGCGCGCCGTGAGCATGCCCAGCGCATCGAAGAAGCACCGCTACGGCGCGGCAGGTGCCTTCGGGGCCGGCTTCAGCGGCCCAGTAGCGTGATGAAGACGCCGGGGAAGACCGTCAAAGCGACCGTCGGCACCAGGCACAGGACGCCTGCCATGACGGCGATGCGTCCCGTCGCCGGCGTTCCTTCGGGCTGCGACCCCATGAACATCAACTGGATCACACGCAGGTAGAAGTAGATGCCGAGGTAGCTCCCGACCAGCCCGAGCACCGCGTAGAGCGTGTAGCCCGCCGCGATGACGTTCTTGAAGATGAGGAACTTCGCGACGAAACCGGGGAACGGCGGTATGCCCGCCAGCGAGAGCAGCGCGATTCCGAGCAGGATCGCCGCGTACGGCTGGCGGTGGTACAGGCCCTTCAGCGCATCGAGGCGGTCACGGCGTGCGTCATCCGGCCCGGCCGGCAATGACGCGAACGCAAGCGCATTCATCAGCCCATAGGCAAGCAGGTAGAAGATGACGGCCTGCAGGCGGGTCGGACCGTCGCCCAGCAGCGCGTAGAAGAGATAACCCGCGTGTGCGATCGAGGAGTAGGCGATCATCCGCCGGAAGCTCGTCTGTCGCATGGCGGCCAGGTTGCCCCAGACCATCGAGATCAGTGGCAGGATCGCGATCAGATCGACCAGCGGACTGCCAAGCTCCGCCATGCCGACGATCCGCACGACGGCCAGCAGCACGCCCGCCTTGATCACGATGGCCATGAATGCCGTCACCGGCACACTGGCCGCTTCGTAGGCATCGGGCGCCCAGGTGTGGAACGGGACGACGGCCGCCTTGAGGAAGAACGCGACCAGCACCAGGATGACAGCCACCACCGCCAGCGTGTCCTTGGCCTGCGCGGCCTTGACGAACGCATCGAGCGCAAGCGAGCCGGTCGCGCCGTAGACCAACGAGGCTCCCATCAGGAACATCGCGGTCGCCGCCCCGCCCAGCACCAGGTACTTCAGCGCCGCCTCCGCCGCCTCGTGCCGCTTGTAGGCGAGCAGCACCAGCACGTACACCGGCATCGACATGATCTCGAGGCCGAGGAACATCGTCAGGAATCCGTCGGCGGAGGTGACGAGCAGCACGCCGTAGAGCGACGACAGCAGCAGGATGTAGAAGCGCTCGTCCTCGCCAAACTCGTCGCGCGACAGCTGCAGCAACGGCAGCGTCAGCGCCAGGACCACGGCCTTGGCCGTCAGTGTCGCCTGGTCGACCGAGAAGTGCCCCGGAAACGGCGATCCCTGGAACTGGACGATGGCGAGCAGCGCGGCCATCGATGCCGCACCCAGCACCGCGGCCATTGCCACCAATGCGGAATACTTCTGGCCGACGTCCAGCACATCCAGCGCGATCAGCACGGCAATGCCGATGAGCAGCAGGTGCTCGGGCATCATCGCCACGACCATGAAGGACCAGTTCATCGTGCGGCCTCCGGTTGCAGCGCTGCATCGGCCGCGCGGGCGGTCGGAGCCAGCGGCTTCGAGGAGACGTCGACCCATTGCTGATACTGACGCGCGGCCACCTCGGTCTTGCGCAGCGCCTCCTGCGGGAAGAGCCCCAGCCAGAACACTGCCACCACGAGCGTCGCCAGAATGGCGCGCTCGCGTGCGTTGAGGTCGATCACGGGGCCGTGAGGAACCTTGACGGCGCCATACAGGAACCGCTGCGCGAACCACAGCATGTACATCGCTCCCAGCACGACACCCGTGACGGCCAGTCCGGCCATCACCAGCGGCACCGAGTTGCCGGCCACATGGAGCGGCCAGGCGGCATTGAACGCGCCGAGCAGCACGAGGAACTCGCCGGTGAACCCGCTGGTCGTCGGCAGTCCGATCGCCGCCAGCGTCAGGATCATGAAGAACACGGAATACACCGGCAGAACCTTCGCCAGCCCGCCGTAGGCGGCGAGTTCACGCGTGTGGCAGCGCTCGTAGATCATGCCGACCATCAGGAACAGACCCGCTGCCGTCAGGCCGTGGCTCACCATCTGGATGATCGCGCCCTGGATGCCGATCAGGTCCAGGCTCGCCAGCCCCAGCATCACGTAGCCCAGGTGGCTGATCGACGAGTAGGCGATGATCTTCTTGATGTCGGTCTGTACCAGCGCGAGGCAGGCGCCATAGATGATGCTGATCACCGCGACCAGCATCACCCACTCCACCGCCGCGCTCGTGGCCTGCGGAAACAGCGGGAAGCCCAGCTTGATGAAGCCGTAGGTGCCCATTTTCAGCAGGACGCCGGCCAGGATGACGGAGCCCGCCGTCGGCGCTTCCACGTGCGCGTCAGGCAGCCAGGTGTGCAGCGGCACGATCGGCACCTTGATCGCGAACGACAGCGCGAACGCGGCCAGCAGCCAGCCTTGAGCCTCCAGCGGCAACTGGTGCTTGTAGAGATCGGCGAACGAGAACGACGTCACGCCCGTGCCCTGCTGCAGCGACCAGACCAGGTAGATGATCGCCGCCAGCATCAGGATCGAGCCGAACGCGGTGTACAGGACGAACTTCACGGTCGCGTAGATGCGCCGCTCGCCGCCCCAGATGCCGATGATCAGGAACATCGGGATCAGCATCGCCTCCCAGAACACGTAGAACAGGAACAGGTCCTGCGCGAGGAAGGTCCCCAGCATCGCGAACTGGATGAAGAAGACCATCGCGTAGAAGAGCTTCACGTCCTTCTGGATGGCCGAGAAGGCTCCGGCGACGACCAGCGGCCCCAGGAACGCTGTCAGCAGCACCAGCAGCACGTTGAAGCCGTCGAGACCGATGTGGTAGTGCACGCCCCAGTCGGCGATCCACGGCAGGCGTGTTTCGAACTGCAGGCCCGGCACGCCGGCCTGGAACTTCAGGTAGAGCACCACGGTCAGCGCGAACTGGATCACCATGAACCAGAAGGTGATCTGTCGCACCAGCGCGTGACTGCGCACCGGTACCAGCAGCGCCATGCCGATCACCGGCAGGAACAGGATCAGGTTCAGCATGGCCGACTCAGACATGGCTCCAGCCCCACAGCAGCACGGCCGCCAGACCGGCGAGTACGAGGAACGCGTAGAAGTGCAGGTTCCCGGTCTGCACGCGCGACAGCAGCCCCGCAGCACCGCGCGCGGTACTGGCCATGCCGTCGAGCGTCCCGTCGATCAAAAGCCGGTCGCCGAGCCGCAGGAAGACACGGTCCGAGATCCACTGGAGCGGCCGCCCGATCAGCGCTTCGTACAACTCGTCGATGTAGTACTTGCCCGACAGCACGCGATGGAGCGGCTGCACGTGCGCCCTGGCCCGCTCGGCGCGCGCGCCATTGCGCATGTAGAACCAGCCCGCGGCGGCCAGACCAACCAGGGCGATGACCACCGACCCGATGACGATCGGCATGTGCGCACTCGCCGCACCCGCGCGGATCGGCGGCAGCGGCAGCATGCCTTCGAGGAAGTGCGGCACCGAGAAGAAGCCGCCGACGGTCGACAGCACCGCCAGCACGACCAGCACGCCGCTCATCGACCAGGGCGACTCGTGAATGTGGTGCGCGGTCTTCTCGTCCATGCGGCCGGTGCCGAAGAACGTCAGCCACAGCAGACGGAACATGTAGAACGCCGTCATCAGCGCGGTCGCCGCCGCCGCGACGAAGAGCCACGGCATGCCGCCACGGTCGCTGGCGAAGGCGAACCACAGGATCTCGTCCTTCGAGAAGAAGCCTGACAGCGGCGGCAGGCCGGCGATCGCGGCCGTGGCGATCGCGAAGGTGACGAACGTGATCGGGATCTTCCTCGCCAGGCCACCCATCTTGCGGATGTCCTGCTCGCCCGACATCGCGTGGATCACCGAACCGGCGCCAAGGAACAGGCACGCCTTGAAGAATGCGTGCGTGTACAAGTGGAACACCGCGACCCCATAAGCCCCGACTCCAGCGGCCAGGAACATGAAGCCGAGCTGCGAGATCGTCGAGTACGCCAGCACTTTCTTGATGTCGGTCTGCACCAGCGCGATCGTCGCCGCGAAGAACGCGGTCGCCACACCGATCGTGGCGACCAGCGCCGACGCCTCGGGCGCGTGCAGGAAGATGCCGTGCAGTCGCGCAACGAGGTAAACGCCGGCGGTCACCATCGTCGCCGCATGGATCAGCGCCGACACTGGCGTCGGACCCGCCATCGCATCGGGCAGCCAGACGTGCAGCGGGATCTGTGCCGACTTGCCGGTCGCGCCGATGAAGAGAAATACGCCTACCAGGCTGGCAGAGACCGCAACCGGCCCGGCGAGGAAGGCGGCGTTGATCTGGTCCATCTCCAGCGTGCCGAGCGCGCGGTACAGCAGGAACATGCCCAGCAGGAAGCCGGCGTCGCCAACGCGGTTCGTGATGAAGGCCTTCTTGCCGGCAGCGGCCTTTGCGGGATCCTCGAACCAGAAGCCGATCAGCAGGTAGGACGCTAGCCCCACCCCTTCCCAGCCGACGAAGAGCACGAGCAGTGAGCGCCCCAGCACCAGCATCAGCATGAAGAACAGGAACAGGTTGAGGTACGCGAAGTAGCGCGCGTAGCTCTTGTCCTCGTGCATGTAGCCGGTCGAGTAGATGTGGATCAGCGAACCGACGCCGGTGACGATCAGCACCATCACCGCCGTCAGGCGGTCGAAGTAGAACGCGATCTCGAAGGAGCGGTCGGCAAACTGCGCCCAGGTGAACACGGTCTGAACCAGCGGAGCGCCGGTGGACATCAGTTCCATCGTGGCGCGGATCGCGATGACGAACGCCGCGATCGGCAGCCCGCACGCCACGAGGCTGACGAAGCGCTTGCCGAGGCGGTTGCCGAGCAGGCCGTTGATGAGGAAGCCGATCAGCGGCAGGACAACGATGGGAAGCAGCAGTGAGGTCATCGGATCACCACGTCATCCCTTGAGGTCCGCGTAGGCGTCGAGGTCGAGCGTCCGCTTCTGTCGTACCAGCAGCAGGACGATCGGAATCGCGATCGCGATTTCGGCGGTTGCGACGACGAAGATCAGGAACACCAGCACCGCGCCCACGGCCGAACCGAGCTGGTAGGCGAAGGTCACGAGGCTGAGGATGACGCCATTCAACATCAGCTCCATGCACATCAGCATGACCAGCACGTTGCGCCGGATGATCACGCCGGTGAGGCCGATCGCGAACAGCGCGATCGAGAGCCCGATCAGCATCTGCACCTTATCCATGGTGCCTCCGGCTGACCTGGACGACGGAAATGGCCCCGACAATGGCTGCCAGCAGCAGGACCGAAGTCAGTTCGAATTCGAGCCAGTATTCGTTGAGGAACTGGGCCGAGAACTGCGCCAGCGTGAAGCCGGCGCCACCGGCCGCGCGCGGAATCTTGCCGGCGGCGTCCCACACCAGCGAACCGAGTGCGGCGATGAAGAGTCCGCAGGCGATCACGCCGGGCACCAGCAGGCTCGAGAACCTCCGCCTCCCCGCCGAGTCGCGCGGATCGAGCAGCATGATCACGTAGACGATGAAGACCATGACGGCACCGACATAGATCAGCACCTGGAAGGCGGCGATGAAGTGCACGCCGAGCAGGCCATAGACGCCGCCGAGGAAGACCATCGTCGAGATCAGCGCCATCGCCACCCGCATCGGCTCGCGCAGCACCAGCACCAGCACGGCGCCGACCAGCGCACAGGCCGCGAACAGCACGAGCAGCAGCGTTTCGAGGTTGGAGAGCCAGGCTTCCATCAGTGGTGCTCCTCGGGCGACGGCGCGGTGGCCGGGTAGTGCTTGGCGACGTCGCTCTGCGGCCGCCATGTCAGCAGTTCCTCCTTGCCGAGCCACATGCGGTTCCGGTCCGCCGACGGCAGATGCGGCACGTCCTCGACCATGCGGATCGCGTCCTCCGGGCAGGCCTCGACGCACAGGCCGCAGAACACGCAGCGCGAGTAGTCGATCTCGAACCGGGCCGGATACTTCGGATGCACGGTGTCGGACGGATCGAAGCCCGCCTCGATCTCGATGACCTTGGCCGGACAGACGGTCGCGCACATGTTGCAGGCGATGCACTGCGGGCGGCCCGAACCGTCCTCGCGCTGCGTCAGCACGTGCTTGCCGCGATTGCCCTTGGCGTAGTCCCAGCGCTTCTCCTCCGGGTAGTAGGTCGTCAGCGCGCCTTTCCTGCCGGTCATCCAGCGCAGCATGTTGCGGGCGAAGACCCCGCCGGTGATGATCAGCCCGCGCACGACTTCAAAGAAGTACGCCTTCTCCCACCACGACATCGTGGGCTCGTTCCAGTATTTCTTGCGGACGTAGGGGACTCGCGCCATCTCAGACTCCCCGCGCCCACACGACGAACACCGTGACGACGAGATTTATGAGCGCCAGCGGCAGCATGAACTTCCACGCGAAGCGCAGCACCTGGTCGTAACGGAAGCGCGGCAGCGTCCAGCGCACCAGGATCTGGAAACTGCAGACCACGAAGACCTTGGCCAGGAACACGACGAGCTGCGTCACGACCACGGCGCCGTGCGACATCGCCACGCTGTGGCCGCCCGGAAACACGAAGCCCGCGTCCGTCATGAACGGCAGGTTGTAGCCGCCGAGGAACAGCGTCGTGAAGAGCGCGCCGATGATCGCGATCTCGATGAACTCGGCGAACATGAACAGGCCCATTTTCATCGCCGAGTACTCGGTGAAGTAGCCGGCGATCAGCTCGCTCTCGGCCTCGGGCAGGTCAAAGGGAATGCGCTTGTTCTCGGCCACCGCGGCCACCATGAAGAGGACCGCCGCGAACGGCTGCAGCACGATGCCCCAGGCGGGCAGGACGCCCAGCACCGTCGCGGACTGCTGCTGCACGATCGAATTGAGATCCACCGTGCCGAAGATGACGATCAGGCCCAGCACCGTGAGACCCATGATGACTTCGTAGGAGATCATCTGGCTGCCGGCGCGCAGCGCACCGAGCAGCGAGAACTTGTTGGACGACGACCAGCCGGCCAGCATCGCGCCGATGATCGTCATGCCGCCGAAGGCAAAGACCATCAGCAGCCCGGCGTCGAGCCGTGCGATCTGCATCGGATAGCTCTTGTCGCCAAACCAGTCCGCCAGCAGCGGTATCAGATGCCCGGGCACCAGCACGCCGCCGAACGGGATGACGGCGAACACCAGCAGCACCGGTGTGAACACGACCCAGGGGGCGACGGCGTACGCGTACCAGTCGTAGGTCTTGGGCTTGAAGTCCTCCTTGAGGATCATCTTCAGCCCGTCGGCCATGCCGTGGAACAGGCCCCACCAGACCAGCTTCACCTGCGTGAAGGGAATCCGGAAGTAGGCGCGGTTCGCACCGATGCGATCGGACATCACGGCGGCCTGCTTGCGCTCGACCCAGGTCAGGATCGTGCCGAAGCCCATCAGCACCGAGATGGCGTAGGTGATGAAGACGATGGAGATGACGAGGTCCTGGATCATGCGAGTCGCCTCGGTCCGTGCGGCCAGCTGCGCGAAGAGCTGCTCGGCGTGCGCCACGCCGTCCTTCTTGCGGACGATCGGCTCGAAGCGGCTGACGACGCCGGCGAAGTTGGTGTAGTGCCCGGCGCGCTCGGTCTGGATGCTGACCGGGATGAAGACATCCGCGTGGCCATTTTCCGGCGCCAGGTAGGAGCCGAGCAGGATCACCTTTGCGCCGCGTGGCAGATCCGCGAAGCTCGCGCCCTCGCCCCAGACCAGCACGAGGTCGGCGTCGGCCGGCACCAGGCGCGCCTCGGTGCCAAACAGTTCCTGTGCCGCGCGCATGTTCGGGTTCTTGTCCGCCCGGATCAGCAGATCGTCCTCGAGTCGTTCGCCCGGCTGCGGCTGCCAGTCCGACTTGACGATGCACTCGACACGGTCGCCGAGCGCCGCCTTGAAGCCTGCCAGTTCCTCGTTCGAGCCCCAGCTCGACACCAGCGCGGCCGGACGCTTCGCGTCCCGGATCAGCCGCCGGGCCGCCGCAATCGCATCACCGAGCGTGGCCGGCTTGCCCTTCTGCAGCGCCTGCTCAGCGCGCGGACGCTCGAAGATCTTCGCGAGATCGCGACCCTTGTTGCAGATCCACGGCCCGTTGACGTCCGGGTTCTCGCGCGGCGTCACGCGGGCGATGGCGGTGTTCTCGCGCTGATCGAGCGCGTTGAGCTTCCACTCGGCCTTGCGATGCCACAGGTCCACCGTGCAGCCGCGGCTGCAACCCGGACACACGGACGGCGTGGCCTTGAGATACCAGACGCGCGCCTTGTGCAGGAACTGCTTAGACAGCAGGGCGCCGACGGGACAGATGTCGATGACATTGTCGGAATACGGGTCCGACTCGAAGTCGCGGCTTTCAACCGGCCTGACCAGGGAAGAATCACCGCGGTTCTGGATGCCCAGCGCGTGCGATTTCGAGATCTCGCGGGTGAAACGCACGCAGCGCGAGCAGACGATGCAGCGCTCGTTGTCGAGCACGATACGGCTCGACAGCTCGAAGTACTTCGTCGCATGGAGCTTCGGCACCGTCGACACCGAAGGCAGCCCGTTCATTTCGTAGTGATAGTCCTGCAGCGTGCATTCGCCGGCCTTGTCGCAGATGCCGCAGTCGACCGGGTGGTTCAGCAGGATGAACTGCAGTGTCTCGCGCCGCCGCGCCCGCACTGCCTCGGAATCCGTCAGCACCCGCATGCCTTCGGTCACGGGCATGTTGCAGGCGATCTCCATCCAGCTGCCGCCACCGCCCTCGCCTTCGACCTCGACGACGCAGATGCGGCAGTTGCCCGACACCGACAGACTCGGATGCCAGCAGAAGGTCGGGATGAAGAAGCCGGCCGCCTTCGCCGCCTGCATGACCGTCTGGCCCTTGGCCGCAGTGACCGGCTGCCCGTTGATGAAGAAATCAGGCATGCGCGGCCTCCTGCTCGGCGACGTCGACTTCGAGCCGCCCGCCCCACTTCGAGCGTCCGTTGGCGATGTAGTACTCGAACTCGTCGCGGTACTTGGCGATGATGCCCACCGTCGCGAAACCGGCCGCATCGCCCATGCCGCAGATCGTCGTGCCGTCGTTGGCCTCGGAGATGCGCACCATCGCGTCGATGTCTTCGGGCCGCCCGCGGCCAGCGACGATGCCGTCGATGATCCGGTGCAGCCAGCCCATGCCCTCGCGGCACGGCGTGCACTGCCCGCACGACTCGTGGTGATAGAAGCGGAGCATCACCTGCAGCAGCCGCACCATGCAGGTGCCTTCGGCAATGACGACCATGCCGCCCGAGCCGACCTGCGAACCGACCGCCTCCATGGCCTTGTGGTCGTACGTGACAGTGGCGATGTCGGCGTCGGTCAGCACCTTGGTCGAGATGCCGCCGGGGATGATGCACTTGAGCTTTTTGCCACCGAGCACGCCGCCGCAGTCCTCGTAGATGAACTTGGCCAGAGGCGTGCCGTATTCGAGCTCGTAGACCCCCGGCTTCGCGACGTGGCCCGAGATCGAGACCAGCTGCGTGCCCGGGCTCTTCGCGACGCCGACCTTGCGGAACTCCTCCGCCCCCATCCTCACGATGATCTCGATGTTCGACAGCGTCTCGACGTTGTTGATGACGGTCGGGCGCTGGTACAGGCCGCGCACCGTGAGGCGCGGCGGCCGGTTGCGTGGGTAGCCCTTCTTGCCCTCGATCGAGGTGATGAGCGCCGAGGCCTCGCCGCAGACGTACGAACCGGCGCCACGGTAGACGACGAGATCGCACGAAAAATCGGTACCGAGAATTCTCTCGCCCAGCAGGCCCGCTTCGTAGGCCTCGTCGACCGCACCCTGCAGACGGCGATACGGCAGGTCGAACTCACCGCGGATGTAGACGAAAGCGTTGCGCACCTGCAGCGCATAAGCCGCGATCAGCATCGACTCGACGAGCTGGTGCGGCGAGTTCTCGAGGATCCAGCGATCCTTGAACGTGCCGGGCTCGCCTTCGTCGGCATTGGCGCACAGGTAGTGCGGCTGGGAGTCGTTCAGGTGGATGACCGACCACTTGCGACCGACCGGGAAGGCCGCCCCGCCGTGGCCGAGGATGCCCGCTGCCGTGACTTCCTTGGTCACCTGCTCCGGCGTCATCGACGTCAGCACGCGTTGCAGTGTCTGGTAGCCGCCGCGGGCGCGCACCTCGGCGAGCAGGTGCGAGGTCGGCGTGACCGGAAAACTCATCAGCAGCTTGCGGCCGGTCATACGTGTCCGCCCGGCCGTTCCGAAGGACGCGTGAGGCCCCCTCGGGGGGCAGCGAACGAAGTGAGCGTGGGGGTCACTTGAGTTCTCCGAGCAGCGAGTCGAGCTTCTCGACGGTCATGTTCTCGTGGTAGGTCTCGTTGACGATGACGACCGGGGCTGTGCCGCAGGAGCCGAGGCACTCGACGTGGTCGAGCGTGAAGCGGCCGTCGGCCGTGGTCTGCCCGGGCTGGATGCCGAGGCGCTTCGCCAGGTGGTCGATCATGCGCTCGGCACCGCGCATCGAGCACGACACATTGCGGCAGGCCTGCAGGTGCCAGCGGCCGACCGGCTTACGCCGATACTGCGTGTAGAACGACAGCACTTCCTCGACCTGGATGCGCGGCACGCCGAGGTACTCGACGACGAGGTCGATGTCCTCTTCCGCCACATAGCCACGCTCCTGCTGGATACGCCGCAGGCACGGCAGCGTCAGCGAGGACTCGAAGCCCGCCGGATAGCGCGTCTTGAGCTTCTCGAACTCGGGCAGCAGGTGGTGCATCGAAACGACCGTGCTCATTGTTGCCCCCTACGACGCTGCGCGCCGGTCCCCCTATGGGGGTGCGAGCACCTTGGGAGCGGCCCTGCGCTGCTCATCGATCGCACTCCCCGCCGATCATGTTGATCGAGCCGAAGGTCGGGATTAAATCCGCCAGTTGGTAGCCGTCCAGCATGCGGGACGCACCACCCATGTGCACGAACGACGGCGACCGCACGTGCACCTTGTACGGCGTGCCGCTGCCGTCGCTGACCAGGAAGAAGCCGAGTTCGCCATTGGCGCCCTCGTGCGCCACGTAGATTTCACCCGCCGGCACGCGCGGACCATCCATGATCAGCTTGAAGTGGTTGATCAGTGATTCGATCTCGCCATAGACCAGCGGCTTCGGCGGCAGGGTGCAGCGGCGGTCGTCGACGTTGATCGGTCCCGCGGGCAGCATGTCGATCAGCTGGCGGATCATGTGCACGGATTCGTCCATCTCTCGCATGCGCACGTAGTAGCGGTCGTAGTTGTCACCCTTGATGCCGACCGGCACCTCGAAGTCGAGCTCGGCATACGCCAGGTACGGCGTGTCCTTGCGCAGGTCGCGCGGCGCGCCGGTCGAGCGCAGGATCGGACCGGTGTAACCCCAGTGGATGGCGTCCGCCGTCGTCAGGACGCCGACATCGCGCGTACGGTCGATGAAGATGCGGTTGCGGTCCACGAGGCCATGAACGCGGCCGATGAACTCCTCGTACTGGGTCAGGATCTGCTCGAGCCGCTTGAGCCAGCCGTCGGGCAGGTCGCGCGCCAGGCCGCCGATGCGGCCGAAGCTGTACGTCACGCGCGCACCGGTCAGGTCGGCGATGTGCTCGTAGATGTAGTCGCGGATCATGACCAGGTACAGGAACGCGGTCATCGCCCCGAGTTCCATCAGCGTGGCGGCGATGCAGGTCAGGTGATCCGCCAGCCGCGAGTACTCGGCGAGCAGCGTGCGCAGGTACTTCGTGCGCGGCGTGATCTCGACCCCCATCAGCTGCTCGACGGCGTCGCAATAAGCGAAGTCGTTGATCAGCGCCGAGCAGTAGTTGAGCCGGTCAACGTACGGGATCAGGTTGTGCCAGGTGTGGTCCTCGCACTCCTTCTCGAAGCCGCGATGCAGGTAGCCGCAGTGCACGTCGGTGCGCAGGATCTTCTCGCCATCCAGCTCGGCAATGATCTGGATCGTGCCGTGCGTCGCCGGGTGCGACGGCCCGATGTTGACGATGACCGTGTCATCGCGCTGCGGCGTCGTAAACGCCGGTCGGACGGGGTTGGGGATCTTCATGTCCATCTCAGCCCCTCGTCCTCTCCGACAGGTCGAAACCCTCGCGGTACGGCACGAGCGGCTGTTCACCGAGCTTCGGGTAGTCCTTGCGCAGCGGATAGCCCACAAATCCCTCGTAGAGCAGCAGCGGCCGCAGGTCGGCATTGCCGTTGAACCGGATGCCGTACATCTCGTGGCATTCGCGCTCCATGAACGCCGCCGACCCGTATTGACTCGTCAGTGAATCGACGCCCGGATCGCTCTCTGCGACCTGGGTCTTAACACGCACGCGCACGCGATGCGTCGTCGAGTAGAAGTGCCAGACGACGTCGAAGCGCGGTTGCCGGCCCGGCCAGTCGATCGCCGTGACATCGAGCAGCATGTCGAACTTGCAGGCCGACTTCAGCGTCTGCACCAGCCCGGAAAGTGCGGCCGGAGCGATGTCGACAACCAGGGTGCCGTGCGATACAGCGCTCGTGCCTGCGAGGCCTCCGAGCTGCGCCTGGATCGATTCGAAGATCGGCGTGGTCATCAGAAGTCCTTCGTCAGAATGATGTGCTTCTGACGCGCGATCTTGTCCTGCAGCTGCATGATGCCGTCGATGACGGTCTCCGGCCGCGGCGGGCAGCCCGGGATATAGACATCGACCGGGATGACGCGGTCGATTCCGGCCAGCGCCGCGTAGTTCTGATAGAAGCCGCCGCTGGTTGCGCACACGCCGAAGGCCATCACCCACTTCGGCTCGCACATCTGCTCGTAGACCTTCAGCAGGATGGGCGCCTGCTTGTGCGTGACGGTGCCGACCACCATCAGCAGGTCCGACTGCCGCGGCGAAAAGCGCGGCAGCGCTGCGCCAAAGCGGTCAGTGTCGTAAGGCGTGGAACTCACCGACATGAACTCCATCGCGCAGCACGCGGTGACGAACGGATACGGAAACAGCGAGAACTTGCGCGCCCAGCCGCAGAGCTCGTCTTTCTTCGTTGTCAGGTACTCGAAGGCGGCGCTCTTGCCGCCGCCAGCGGGTGCGATCGGGATCGTCGGGTGCGCGGCACTCACTCTGTCACCCCTTCCAGCAGTCGCGCGCGGTAGACATAGAGCAGGATCAGCACCAGCAGCGCCATGAAGATGATGAACGTCACCAGCATCGTGCCGGTCACCGGCTGCGCGCCGAGCGCCCATATGAACAGGAACACGGTCTCGAGATCGAACAGGATGAACACGATCGCCACCGCGTAGTACTTCGCCGGCACCGCCTTGACATTGCGCGGGTCGACGGGCTCGACGCCGCATTCGAACGGCTCCAGCTTCACGGCGCTGTCCACAGGCTTGGGACCGAGCACCTTGTTGAGCGCCAGCATCAGCGCAACGAGTCCCAGGATCGCGATCATGTAGATCAGGAAGACGACATAGGGATTCATTGCGGGGGGCCTCCTGCGCGGCGTCGACCTGTCATGCCACGTAGCTCGGGTATTCGGGCTGGTACATCGTGGCCCGGATGAACTCCGCCAGGTCGCCGGGGCGATCGACGCCTGCCAGTCCGTCCCGGAACGCGACCTCGGCCACCGCCACCGCCACACAGAGCGACGCCGAGCGGATCGCCTGCAACGGCGGATAGAGACTTCCCTGGTCCAGGTCGGACGTCGTCACCGTCTCCGCCAGTGCCCGTGCCGCCGCCATGAACATGTCGTCGGTCACGCGCGTTGCGCCGATCGCGATAGCACCCAGACCGACGCCGGGGAAGATGTAGGAGTTGTTGCCCTGGCGCGACACGTAGCGGCTTGCCCGTTGTACTTGACGGGGTCGAACGGACTGCCGGAGGCGAAGAGCGCCTTGCCGCCCGACCACTCGTAGGCCTGTTCGGCCGTGCATTCGGCGCGCGACGTCGGGTTCGACAGCGCAAACACGATCGGGCGCTCGTTCAGCTGGGTCATCGTTTCGATGACCTCGCGCGTGAACGTGTTCGGCGTGGCACCGACCCCGATGATCGCCGTGGGCTTCAGCGCCTTGACCGCGCCGAGGAAGTCGCCGACCGGCGCATGCGCGTGTGCATAAGGCTTCTTGTGCTCGGCGAGATCCTTGCGCTCGGCCACGACGAGCCCCTTCGAATCGACCAGCCAGCAGCGGCCGCGGGCCGCGCTCTCGCTCAGTCCGTCGGCGCGCATCGCCGCGACGAGCAGATCGGAAATTCCAGTCGCCGCCTCGCCCGCGCCAAGGCACAGGAATGTCTGCTCGCTCATTCTCTTCTTCGTCACGCGCAGCGCCGAAAAGATGCCGGCCACCGTCACGCTCGCCGTGCCCTGGATGTCGTCGTTGAACGAGCAGATGCGGTCGCGATACTTCTGCAGCAGACGGAACGCGTTGTGGTTGGCGAAGTCCTCGAACTGCACCAGCACGCCCGGGAACACCACCTGGGTCGCCTCGATGAACTCCTCGACCAGTTCGTCGAACTCGGCGCCGGCCAGGCGCTTGCGCCGGGTGCCGACATAGAGCGGATCGGCAAGCAGCGCTTCGTTGTTGGTGCCGACATCGAGCATGACGGGCAGGCAGCGTCGCGGATGCACGCCGGAACCCGCCGTGTAGAGCGCCAGCTTGCCGATCGGGATGCCCATGCCGTTGGCGCCGAGGTCACCCAGCCCCAGGATGCGTTCGCCGTCGGTCACGACGATGATCGCGGCTTCCTTGTAAGGCCAGTTGTTGAGCACCTGCTGGATGCGCCCGCGGTCCGCCGCGCTGACGTAAAGGCCGCGCGGGCGACGGTAGATGTGGCCGAACTGCTGGCACGCCAGCCCGACGGTCGGCGTGTAGATGATCGGCATCATCTCGTCCGGATTCTCGAGGATGACGCGGTAGAAACAACGCCTCGTTCCGGTCCTGCAGCGACTCGAGCATGATGTACTTAGCCAGATTCGTCTGCAGGCGGCGGAAGTTCTCCAGCACGCGCGTGACCTGCTCTTCCTGGGTCGAGATGTGCGGCGGCAGCAGCCCGCGCAGTCCCAGCATGTCGCGCTCGGCATCCGAAAACGCCGTGCCCTTGTTCAGCGTCGGGTCGCGCAGCAGCGCCGTGCCACGCGGGAACCACTCGGGCAGCGGCGGCGGAAGCACTCTCTGGGCTCTTCTCTGCAGCATGATCGCGATCTCCCCTGTCCTCTTCTCAGGCGGCTCGCATCACAGGGTCTCGGGGACCATGTCGATGGCGCCGCACGGGCATTCGGCGGCACACATGCCGCAGCCCTTGCAGTAGTCGTAGTTGAACTTGAAGCGCAGCCCGGGACCGAGCTTGATCACCGCGTTGTCAGGGCAGACGCCGTAGCAGTTGTCGCACTCGAAGCAGTTGCCGCACGACAGGCAGCGCCGAGCCTCGAACTGCGCGTTGAATTCCGTCAGGCCCTTTTGCACTTCTTCGAAGGTCGACGTGCGCCGCGCGTGATCGAGCAGAGGCCGCACGGTCTTCGGTGCATCGGTGTAGTACCAGGTGTTCAGACGGTCGAACGAAGCAGGTCCGTGCTTCGCGGCAGCCGCGGCCGCGGCGCCCCGCAGCCAGGCGTCGATATTCCGCGCCGCCTTCTTGCCGTGCCCCACGGCGACCGTTACGGTCCGTTCCGACGGGACCATGTCGCCGCCGGCGAAGATGCCGGCGTGGCCGGTCATCATGTTGGCGGCCACCTGGACCGTGCCGTCCTTGATCTCGAGCCCTGGGACTCCATTGAGCAGTGACAGGTCGACGTCCTGTCCCAGCGCCAGCACCAGCGAGTCCGCCTCGAGCGTCTCGACCTCGCCGGTGGGCTGCGGGAAGCCCTTCTCGTCGAGCTCCATCTTCTCGACCGTCAGCGTGCCGCTGTCGTCCATGTTGCGGATCGTCGACAGCCACTTGATCAGAACGCCTTCGGCCAGCGCCTCCTCGACCTCGAAGTCGTGCGCCGGCATCTTCTCGCGCGTGCGGCGGTAGACGATGATCGGCTCGGCCCCCATGCGCTTGGCCGTACGCGCCACGTCGAGCGCGGTGTTCCCGCCGCCGTAGACGACGACGCGGCGGCCCAGCATCGGCTTTTCCTCGCCTTCCATGCTGCGCAGGACCGACACCGCGTCGAGCAGTCGCGAGGCTTCGCCGGCCGGGATGTAGGCACGCTTGGCAATATGCGCGCCGACCGCGAGGAAGGCGGCATCGAACCGCCCTTCGCGCATTGACTCGAGGATGTTGCTGACCTTCTGGTTCAGCTTCAGCTCGACACCCAGGTCGAGAATGCGACGAATCTCGGAATCGAGCACGTCGCGCGGCAGTCGGTACGCCGGGATGCCGAAGCGCATCATGCCGCCGGCCAGCGGTCCGGCTTCGACGATGGTCACCGCGTGGCCCAGCCGCCGCAGGTGATACGCCGCCGACAGCCCCGAGGGACCGGCCCCGACGACCAGTACGCGCTTGCCCGATTCCTTCGCCGGTGCCTCGAACTTCCAGCGCCGCTTCAGCGCCTCGTCGCCCAGGAAGCGTTCGACCGAATTGATGCCGACCGCCTCGTCGAGCTGCGCGCGGTTGCATGAAGTTTCGCAGGGGTGGTAGCAGACGCGCCCCATGATGGCCGGCAGCGGGTTGTCCTGCACCAGCTGGCGCCACGCCATCTCGTAGTCGCCCCCTTCAGCATGGAACAGCCACTGCTGGATGTTCTCGCCGGCCGGGCACGCGTTATTGCACGGTGGCAGCCGGTCAACGTAGACCGGGCGCATCGTGCGCCATGAGCCGGTGAGGTTGGCGAGCGAGGAGCCGGGGTCGAGCGTGATGGCGAACGGCTTATCCACGCGCGGCCTCCATGTCCAGCAGGCCGAAGGTCGAGATGTTGCGGTCGGCGATGGCCTGGATCTGCGCCAGCCGCGCCTCGTCGCGCTTCGGCGAGAACAGGTGCGCAAACCGCTTCTGCGGCTTGAGGTAGTCCTCGACCGGAACGCGCCGCCGGATCGGCGTGCGCCCGGTGACTTCCCCATTTTCCGCCTCGAACAGCGGGAAGAGCCCCGCTTCCACCGCCGCCCGCGCCACCTTGATCGTGTCGGCCGGCGCCGAACCCCACCCGAGCGGACACGGCACGTGGATGTGGACGTAGCGCGCGCCGCGGATCGACATCGCCCGCGTCACCTTGTCCTCGAGATCGCGCAGATTGGCCACGCTCGCTGTCGCGACGTAAGGAATGTGGTGCGCCATCGCAATCAGCGGCACGTTCTTGCCGGTACCAAAGACGTTCCCCGGTTCGCGCCCGACCGCCGGAGTGGTCGCCGTGCGGGCGGCCCCCGGCGTGGCGCTCGAGCGCTGCACGCCGGTGTTCATGTAGGCCTCGTTGTCGTAGCAGAGGTAGAGCACGTCGTCGTTGCGCTCGAACATGCCCGACAGACAGCCGAATCCGATGTCGGTGGTGCCGCCGTCGCCACCCTGGGCGATGACGCGCACGTGCTCCTTGCCCTGGATCCGCAACGCTGCCGCGACACCGGACGCCACGGCAGCCGCATTGCCGAACAGCGAGTGCAACCATGGGATCTGCCAGGAGGTTTCCGGGTACGGCGTCGAAAACACTTCAAGGCAGCCCGTCGCGTTGATGGCGACCAACTGGTTGTCCGTCGCCCGCATGGCGGCGTCGAGCGCGTAGCGCGCCCCGAGCGCCTCGCCGCAGCCCTGGCAGGCGCGGTGACCCGAATTGAGCGAGTTCGTCCGCCGCATGTTGGCCTGGACGCTGCGCTCGTCTTCATCGAGCAGGCGGTTGCCGACCGTGAAGGTTCCGGTCTGGTAGAACTTGACGGGCTGGCGCGGGTCCATGGTCATCCGATCCTCGACGCCACGGTGCCGAGTTGCCGCAGCACGGACTCCGCCGTCGGTCCGCTGCGCCGCTGCAGCGCTCACGCACGAGTTCCCGCTCCACGACCTCCTTGTTCAGGTCGAGGAAGGTCACGGCCTCGAGTTCCTCGCGGATCGCCGAGTCGAACAGAGCTCGCAGCGAGGCCTGCGTGATGCTGCGGCCGCCGAGCCCGGCGATGACGGTGTAGCCCTTCAGCTGAATGCCGGAAAGGGACTTGCGCACGCCGTCCGACAGGATGCCGCCGAGGCCAACAGCCAGGCTCTTTTCGATGACGACCACGCGCTTCGCATGCCCGATGGCGGCCCGCAGCGCGTCGATCGGAAACGGGCGGAACGCCGTGATGGTCACCGAGCCGATGCGGATGCCCTCGTCGCGCATCGTGTCGACGACTTCCTGGATGGTCCCGTTGACCGATCCCAGTGCGATGACGATCGTCTCGGCGTCGTCGGCACGGTACGTGCGCAGCAGGCCGCCGGAGGCTCGTCCGAAGCGCTGCTGGAACTGGTCGGCGAGCTGCGGAATCAGCTCCAGTGCGCGCAGTTGCTTATGGTGCGCGAGATATCGCACCTCCATGAAGGCCTCGGGCCCGACCATCGCGCCCATGCTGACCGGCTCGGCCGGATCCAGCACCTGCCGCGGCTCGAACGGTGCGAGGTAGGCGTCGACCTCGACCTGTGTCGGCACGTCGACGCGCTCGACAGCATGGGTCAGGATGAAGCCGTCCATGCAGACCATCACCGGACACGACAGCGTTTCTGCCAGGCTGAAGGCCTGGATGTGAAGGTCCAGCGCCTCCTGGTTGGTCTCGGCGTGCAGCTGGATCCAGCCGGAATCTCGCATGGACATGCTGTCCGAATGGTCATTCCAGATGTTGATCGGCGCCCCGATTGCGCGATTGCCGATCGTCATCACGATCGGCAGGCCGAGACCCGCCGCGTTGTAGACCGCCTCGGCCATGAAGAGCAGCCCCTGGCTGCTGGTCGCGGTGTAGGTGCGGGCGCCGGTTGCCGAGGCACCGATCGCGACCGAAAGCGCCGCGAACTCCGACTCGACGTTGATGAACTCGCAACCGCTCAGCTCACCTGACTTCACCATCTCGCCGAGCCCTTCGACGATATGGGTCTGGGGCGTGATCGGATAGGCGCAGATCACCTGCGGGCGTGCGAGCGCAATGGCTTCGGCGACCGCGCGCGAGCCCTCGATCTGCTTAAGCATGGACGGCCTCACCCGCGGCCAGCGCATAGGCTTCGCGCGCCGCGGCGACGTTCATGTCGGCGATGCGCTGCGGGAACTTGTCACGGATCGCTGCGATGACCGAGTCGATCCCGATGAGCCGGGTGAGCGCCGCGAAAGCCGCGAGCAGCGGCACGTTCGGGACCGGACGACCCACATGGCGGACGGCGATGTCGGTCGCCGGCAGCGCGTACAGCCGGACACCGGCCTGCCGCTCCAGAAGCCCTTCGAGGCCGAGCTGGCCGGCCGGACGGGTCGAGTTGATCAGAACGACGCCGTTGGGGCGCAGGCCGGTGAAAAGGTCCACCTGGTGCAGCAGCGTGGAGTCCTGAACGATCAGCGCGTCCGGCTCCATCACGGGTTCACGGAGGCGGATCGGCCGGTCGTCGATCCGGCAGAAGGCCATGACGGGCGCGCCCATGCGCTCCGAACCAAAGCTCGGGAAAGCCTGCGCGTGGCGCCCCTCGAGGAAGGCCGCGACCGCCAGCACCTCGGCGCCAGAGACGACGCCTTGGCCGCCGCGGCCATGGATGCGCACTTGCAGCATGTCTCCCTCGGGTCCCCCGGATGTCGCCGTCGCGGAGTGCGGCGATCGATTGACGCGCATCGTGGCAGCGGCGGGCATTGCCACGTTGACCGCGATCAATCGCATCGTGATCACGCATTGCGTCATGTGGCTTCCGACGGTTGACGCGTGTCAATGCCGGCGGGCCATGCGCGAGAACAATGGCTGCCATCCGGCGCGCCCGGCGCGCGCCACCACGGCGGGAGATGCTCATGAGTGCCACGACTGCAGCCCTCAGCGGCTCGGAATCGTCACGTTCGCGCCGCAAGAGCCGCTGGCCGGCCCGCCTCGACTTCGCCCAGAGCGCCAGCGGCCTGGCGCTGGGCCTGTTCATGTGGGGCCACATGTTCTTCGTGTCGTCGATCCTGCTTGGCTACGACGCGATGTGGACCATCACGAAGATGTTCGAGGGCTACTTCTTCTTCGGTACCGCCTACCCGATCATCGTCTCCGGGGTGGTCGCGGTGGTTTTCACGCTGTTCATCCTGCATGCGGCGCTCGCCGTGCGCAAATTCCCGATCAACTACCGGCAATACCGCGAATACCGCGACCACATGGCGATGATGCATCACGAGGACACGACTTTGTGGTGGTGGCAGGTCGTGACCGGCTTCGCAATGTTCTTCCTGGCCTCGGTGCACCTCTATCAGATGCTGATGCACCCCGGGCTGATCGGTCCGTTCGAGTCGGCCGACCGCGTCTGGAGCGGGCGCTGGTGGCCGCTCTATCTGGTGCTGCTGTTCGCCGTCGAACTGCACGGCGGCATCGGCCTGTACCGGCTGGCCGTGAAATGGGGCTGGTTCGCCGGCAAGGATGACAACGCCACACGCAAGAACCTCAAGAAGCTCAAGTGGGCGCTGTCGGTGTTCTTCATCGTGCTGGGGCTGACGACACTCGCCGCCTATATGAAGATCGGCTACGACCACCGCTTCAACCCGGGCCAGCGCTACGTGCCGGCCTGGCTGCAGACCCCGCCACAGTCAGCGCCTCCGGCCTGGTGGCCTTCGTGGCTGAAGGGAGAATCGCGATGAAGGTCGTCTACACCGATGTACTGGTCATTGGCGGCGGCCTCGCCGGCCTGCGCATGGCCATCTCCGCCAAGCGTCGCGGCCACGACGCCATCATCCTGTCGCTGGTGCCCGTCAAGCGATCTCACAGCAAGGCCGCCCAGGGCGGCATGCAGGCGAGCCTCGGCAACGTCATCAAGGGTCAGGGCGACAACGAGGACGTGCACTTCGAAGACACCGTGCGCGGCTCGGACTGGGGCGCCGACCAGGACGTCGTGCGCATGTTCGTCAACACGGCGCCCAAGGCCGTGCGCGAACTGGCAGCGTGGGGCGTGCCGTGGAGCCGCGTGCGCAAGGGCGACCGCCAGGTCGTCATCAACAGCCAGAAGGTGACGATCACCGAGCGCGATGAAGCGCATGGGCTGGTCGCGCAGCGCGACTTCGGCGGCACCAAGAAGTGGCGCACCTGCTACGTGGCAGACGCCACCGGCCACGCAATGCTGCAGGCGGTCAGCGACCAGGCGATTGCCGCCTCGATCCCGGTGCGTGAACGTACCGAAGCGCTGGCGCTGATCCATGAGGCCGGACGCTGCTATGGCGCGGTCGTGCGCGACCTGATCACCGGCGAGTTGACCGCCTACGTAGCCAAGGCCACCGCGATCTCCACCGGCGGCGCGGGGCGGCTGTATCGCGTCACCACCAACGCCGTGATCTGCGAGGGCATCGGCCACGCGATCGCGCTGGAGACCGGCGTGGCCGCGCTCGGCAACATGGAGGCGGTGCAGTTCCACCCGACCGGCATCTTCCCCGCCGGCATCCTGGTCACCGAAGGCTGCCGTGGCGACGGCGGCCTGCTGAAAGACGTCGACGGCCACCGCTTCATGCCGGACTACGAGCCGGAGAAGAAGGAACTCGCCTCGCGCGACGTCGTTTCGCGCCGCATGGAGGAGCACATCGGCAAGGGCAAAGGCGTGAAGTCGCGCTTCGGCGACCACATCTGGCTCGACATCACGCTGCTGGGCGAGCACCACATCCGGCATAACCTGCGCGAGGTATTCGACATCTGCAAGTACTTCCTCGGCGTCGACCCGACGAAGGACATGATTCCGGTGCGGCCGGCCCAGCACTACACGATGGGCGGGGTCCGCACGAACCACACGGGCGAAAGCCGCACGCTCAAGGGACTGTTCTCCGCGGGCGAAGCCGCCTGCTGGGACATGCACGGCTTCAACCGGCTCGGCGGCAACTCGGTCGCCGAGACGGTGGTGGCCGGCATGATCGTCGGCGAGTTCATTGCCGACTTCTGCGACAAGTCCGAGAACGACATTCGCATCCCGACCGGCGTCATCAAGGAGTTCGTGCAGCGCGAACAGACGAAGCTGAACGGCATCCTGCTGGGCGGCGGCAGCGAAGACCCGAGCGCGATCAAGGCCCGCATGCAGGAAATCATGACGGCCAAGGTGGGGATCTTCCGCAAGGGCTCCGACCTCGAGCAGGCCGTCGACGAACTGCAGAAGCTCTTGGTCCGCAGCCGGAACATCGGCCTGCGGTCGAACGCGCCCGGGCCCAACCCGGAACTGGTGACCGCCTACCGCACGAAGATGATGTTGAAACTCGCGCTGACGGTCGCCTACGGAGCGCTGGTTCGCACCGAAAGCCGCGGCGCGCATTACCGCGAAGACTTCCCACGCCGCAACGACGCCGAGTGGTTAAAGCGGACGCTGGCGACCTGGAAGAACGATTCGGACACGCTGCCCACCCTCACCTACGAGGCGCTGGACATCAAGCGCATGGAGCTACCGCCAGGCTGGCGCGGATACGGAGCCAAGGACTACGTGGATCACCCGGACACGCCGGGGCGCCAGGCCGAAGTCGATGCCACCAAGGAGCGCGTCACGGACCGCTTCGAACGGCAAAAGGCGCTGCTCGCGTACGAACACCTGCTGCCACAGCGGCTGCGCGGCAAGAACGAGAGGATCGACGAGCCGATGGACCAGGCTACGCCGCGGAGGGTCGCATGACGCAAGTACAGAAGATCAATGTCGTGCCGCGTTCCGGCAATGGCGGAAACGGCGGCAAGCTCGGCACGGGCCAGATGCTGAAGTTCCACATCATGCGCTTCAACCCGGCCGACCCAGCCAGCGTGCCGCACCTGCAGACCTATGAGCTCGAGCAGACGATGGGCATGACGCTCTTCATCGCGCTCAACGAGATCCGGGAGAAGCTCGACCCGTCCCTGCAGTTCGATTTCGTCTGCCGCGCCGGCATCTGCGGCAGCTGCGCGATGGTGATCAACGGCCGCCCTGGGCTCGCCTGCCGCACGCTGGCGCAGGACGTCGGGCCCGAGATCACGCTGGCGCCGCTGCCGGTGTTCGAGCTGATCGGCGACCTGTCGGTCAACACAGGCAAGTGGATGCGCGCAATGAGCGAACGGCTCGAGGCGTGGTGCCACACCAAGCAGCAGGAGGTGGATCTGACGCGCCTGGAGGAACGGATGGATCCGGACCTCGCCGAGCAGATTTTCGAGCTCGACCGCTGCATCGAGTGCGGCTGCTGCGTCTCGGCCTGCGGCACCGCGCGCATGCGCGAGGACTTCGTCGGCGCAGTCGGCATCAATAAGATTGCACGCTTCCGCCTCGACCCGCGCGACGTGCGTACCGACGACGACTACTACGAGGTCATTGGGGACGACAGCGGTGTCTTCGGCTGCATGTCGCTGCTCGGATGTCACGACGTCTGCCCGAAGGACCTGCCACTGCAGACGCAGATCGCTTTCATTCGCAGGAAGATGGTCGCCGAAGGCTTTAAGTAGGCGACGGCCACCGGGCCTGCGATTTCTTCAGAGGAGTCGCAATGGCACGCAAGGAAAAGGATTTCCTGGGCGAAAAAGAGCTGCCTGACACCGCCTACTACGGCGTGCAGACGCTGCGCGGCAAGGAGAATTTCCACATCACCGGCATCCCGATGTCGACGGAGCCCTACTTCGTCAAGGCATTTGGGTACGCCAAGAAGGCCGCCGCGCTGGCCAATCGCGACCTGGGCGTGCTGGATGCCAAGGTCGCCAACGCGATCGCCGCAGCGTGTGACCGGCTGATCGCCGGTGACCTGCGCGACCAGTTCGTCACCGACTTCATCCAGGGCGGCGCCGGCACCTCGACCAACATGAACGCCAACGAGGTGATCGCCAATGTGGCCCTCGAAGCCCTCGGCCACAAGAAAGGCGAGTACCAGTTCGTCAATCCGAACGACCATGTGAACTTCGGGCAGTCGACCAATGACATGTACCCGACCGCCTTCCGGCTCGCGCTGATCCTGCGGCTCGGCAGCTACATGGAGGCGTTGACGAAGCTGCAGGAGGCGTTCTTCGCCAAAGGCAAGGAATTCGACAAGGTGCTGAAGATGGGCCGCACCCACCTGCAGGATGCGGTGCCGATGTCGCTCGGCCAGGAATTCCACGGCTGGGGCACGACGATCGGCGAGGAAGTGCAGCGCATCGCCGAAGTGCGCCAGTTCCTGCACGAGATCAACCTCGGCGCCACGGCGATCGGCACCACCGTGACCGCGCACCCCGGCTATCCGGAACTGGCGACCAAGTACCTGTCGGAACTCACCGGCTTCAAGTTCATCCTGGCCGGCGACCTGATTGAGGCGACGTCGGACACCGGTGCCTACGTGCTGCTCTCAGGCGTGCTGAAGCGCACCTCATCGAAGCTGACGAAGATCTGCAACGACATCCGGCTACTGGCTTCCGGCCCGCGCTGCGGCTTCAACGAGATCCACCTGCCGCAGATGCAGCCAGGCTCGTCGATCATGCCGGGCAAGGTCAACCCAGTGATCCCGGAGGTGGTCAACCAGACCGGCTTCCTCGTCATCGGCCTCGACCTGACGGTGACACTGGCCGCTTCGGCCGGTCAGTTGCAGCTCAACGTGATGGAGCCGGTGATCACCTTCGCGCTTTTCACGTCGATCTCGACGATGGAGAACGCCGTCAACAGCCTGCGCGTGAACTGCATCCAGGGCATCACCGCGAATGCGGAACGCACGAAGGAAATGGTGCTGAACTCGCTCGGCATCGTGACGGTGCTCAAGCCATCGCTGGGCTACAAGCAGTGCGCCGATATCGCCAAGGAAGGATACGAGACGGGCAAGTCACTGCACGACATCGTCGTCAAGGAGCGCAAGCTGCTCACGCAGGAAAAGTGGGATGAAGTTTTCTCGTTCGAGAACCTGATCAGCCCGAAATTCGAACAATAGCGGCCGCAAGCAGCCGTCTCCCTCAGGGAGGGAAACCATGACACTCACAATTGTTCTGCAGTTCGTGGTCGTGCTGGCCGCGATCTGGATGGGCTCGCGCTTCAGCGGAGTCGGCCTCGGCCTGTGGGGCGCAGTCGGCCTTCTCGTGCTGGTGGTTGCGTTCGGTGTTGCTCCGACCTCGCCACCGATCGACGTGATGCTGATCATCCTGGCGGTCATCATGGCTGCCAGCGTGATGGATGCCGCGGGGGGCATCGACTTTCTCGTGCGCATTGCCGAGCGCATCATCCGCGCCAATCCGAAGTACGTGACGATCGTGGCTCCCTTGACGACCTGGAGCTTCACGTTCGTCGCCGGAACCGGCCACATCGTCTACCCGCTACTGCCGGTCATCTACGAGACCGCGCACCAGAGCGGCGTGCGGCCCGAGCGGCCGATGGCCGTGGCGACGATCGCTTCGCAACAGGCAATCACCGCGAGCCCCGTGGCTGCCGCGACCGCCGCGATGATCGGGCTTTTCTCCGAGAAGGGCTTCACCGACTGGGGCCTGCCCGAAATCCTGATGGTGTGCGTACCGGCCACGTTGACCGGCGTGATCGCCGCCGCGATCGTTTCGATGTTCATCGGCAAGGACCTCAAGGACGATCCGGAGTACCAGGCGCGCCTGAAGGCAGGCAAGATTCCGGCCCCGAAGTCGGCCGCCGATCGCCCGCCGCTCAAGGCCTCAGCCAAGCTTTCCGCCTTCCTGTTCCTCGCGGGTGTGGCGCTCGTCGTGCTGTTCGGCTTCTTCCCCGGCCTGCGCACGCTGCCGGGAGCCAAGGCGGCGCTGGGCATGCCGATCGTCATCGAGATCGTGATGATGTCGGTGGCCGCCATCATGCTGCTCTTCACCAAGGTCGACGTCGACGAGATTCCGAAGACAGCCACCTTGCGCGCTGGCGTCGTTGCGGTGATCGGCATCTTCGGCCTGGCCTGGCTGGGCGACAGCTTCATCGCGGCGAACAAGGACGTGATCGTTCCCGCCATCGGCGAATGGGCCAAGGCGGCGCCGTGGACCTTCGCGTTCGGCCTCTTCTTCGCCTCGGTGCTGCTGTACAGCCAGGCGGCGACGACCCGTGCACTGATGCCGCTCGGCATGGCCTTGGGCATTCCGCCGCAATTCCTGATTGCGATGTTCCCGTCGGTCAACGGCTACTTTTTCATCCCGACCTACGGCTCGCTGATCGCGGCGATCAACTTCGACCTTTCAGGTACGACGAAGATCGGCAAGTACGTGCTGAACCACTCGTTCATGATCCCCGGCATCGTCGCGACCGCTGTCGCCGTGACCACGGGCCTGTTGCTGGCGAAGGTGATGTTCTGATGAAACCGGCGGCAAGGGCGGCGAAGGCGTGCCGCCCTTTCGCCGCAGACCGTTGTCGCGTGCTTGCGCGGAACGATGCGCCGTATGCGGCCGTCGTCGGGGCGATCTTCCGCCATCCCGAACGCCCAACAGCTACTTCGGATTGATCTTCGTGATCTTGTTGCCCTGCAGGCCGAGACCGGCCATCAGGCCTTTCTGGCTGAAGATGAACGCGTAGATATCGTCCTTCATCGTCGTGGTCGTCGTCGTTTTCGCCTTGCCTTCGTCCAGCACCACGATGCTGGGACCGACGCCGACTTCGAAGCCGGCGGCGCTGTCGAGCGACTTGAGCGCGGCCTCGTTCATGAAGAACATCGCGTAGCCGTACTGCTGTGCGCCGGCCTGCAGTCCGCTCGAAATGCCGGACGTGTTGTAGTAGCCCACCACCTTGCCGCCCTTGATCAGCGCGCCGTCGCCATACTGGCCGCCGATTCCGAGGCCGGCCTTGGTGATGGTCGGGAACACCAGGATCGCCTGCGCCTTGGCGCCGATGGTCTTGGCGGCCGGCACCTTGGCGTAGAGGCCCTGCAGCGCCTTATTGGCGTCGCGGCTGATTTCGGCGGCCGATGCCGCCATCGTCGGCGCAGCCGGGACGAGAAACAGGGCCGTGGCAGCGGCGAGCACAGCCGTCGTGCGCAGAAATGCACTATGCAACAGAATTGAATGCATGGAGTGATCCCCCGGGTCACTGAGTGGGCAGTCGACGGTCCGACCGGCACGTCGAGCGAGACATTGTCCTCCGACTGCGCGACGATGCAATTCCACCGTACAGGGACGCACCGCGCGGCAAGGGAGCCCGATGGAGCGGACGGCTCTTGTAGATCGTGACCGTAATCGTTCACGCTGGCGACTGAACATTGCACACTGGCGGCGTCCACAGGTTTAGCTGCGCCAGCGGAGACGGCACAACTCGCACGGAATTGATCGAAGGCACGCTGCAACGCCATCAGCTGCCGACAATGCCAGAAGGTTGGTCGGCACCGCGGTTACAGGCGGCGACGGCGCGTGCTCGACGTGGCCGTGAATTCCATCGGGGCGAGGTGAATCATGAAGCTGCTGCTGCTCAGCAACTCCAAGACGGAGGGTTTGGACTATCTGGAGCACGCGGCCGGCTGGCTACGCGACTTCCTTCCCGCGACAGTGAATGAAGTGCTGTTCGTGCCCTACGCCGGCGTGACGAAGACACACTACGACTACGTCGAGCAGGTCACTCCGGTTTTCGCGAAACTGGGCGCGACCGTCACCGGGCTGCACCGGGCGCACGACCTGGTGGCGGCGATCCGCAACGCCCAGGCCATCGTGGTTGGCGGTGGCAACACATGGAACCTGCTGCGCGAGCTGCGCGCACATCGCCTGGTGCTGCCGGCGATCAGGAATCGCGTGCTGGCCGGTGTGCCCTACATCGGCTGGAGCGCCGGGTCCAATATCGCCTGCCCGACGATCATGACCACCAACGACATGCCGATCTGCGACCCGGGCGGCTTCGACGCGCTGGCGCTGGTGCCGTTCCAGATCAACCCGCATTACCTGCACGGCAACCCGCCGGGATTCAAGGGCGAAACGCGCGAGGAGCGCATCCGCGAGTTCGGCGTCCTGCATCCTGACTCATGGGTCGTCGGGCTGCGCGAAGGAACCGGCCTGCACGTCGAGGGCACGTCCGTGAAGCTGCTCGGAGAAGCGCAGTGCCGGGTGTTTCGTGCAACGCAGGAGCCGCGCGAACTCTCCTCGGCGGATGACCTGTCGTTCCTGTTGGAGTGACCCGTGACCGAGTCCACCACCGCCGTCGGAAGTGTCGGCAATGCGCCCGGCTTGCAGCAGCGCGTCAAGCGCATCGGGCTGATCGCGGGGCCGCTGCTCGCGCTGCTGCTGTACTTCACGCTGCCCCATGAGTACCGTGCGGCGGACGGAACCAGCGTCGTCTTTGGCCACGCCGGACGCGCAACGCTCGCGGCGATGGGGTGGATGGCCACCTGGTGGATGACCGAAGCGGTCGAGATCGAAGTCACATCCTTGCTGCCGATCGCCCTCTTCCCGCTCGCCGGGATCATGCCGCTCGGCAAGACGACCGCGAACTACGGCGCGGACGTGATTTACCTCTTCCTCGGCGGCTTCGTGATCGCGCTGGCGATCGCGCGCTGCGGCCTCGACCGGCGCATCGCCTTCTTCACGCTGCGGCTGGTCGGCACGCGGCCCAAGGCGATCGTCGCCGGGACCATGGGCGCCACCGCGTTCCTCAGCATGTGGGTCTCGAACACCGCCACGGCAGCGATGATGGTGCCGATCGTACTGTCCGTCGTCGACGTCGCGCTGCGGAGCCGGACCGGCAAGGGCCTCACCGAGCACGGCGGCATCCCCGACGACGACCGGGACATGCGCAACTTCGCGCTGTCGGCACTGCTCGG
Source organism: uncultured beta proteobacterium (assembly GCA_963780715.1). Lineage (GTDB taxonomy): Bacteria > Pseudomonadota > Gammaproteobacteria > Burkholderiales > Burkholderiaceae_F > JALORV01. The sequence continues at coordinate 896 of CAWADK010000001.1, read as the reverse complement.
GGTGGCCTATGCCGCGTCAATCGGCGGCCTCGGAACCATCATCGGTTCGCCGCCGAACGGGATCCTGGTGCGCTTCGCCGAACAGATGTCTGGGGTCCAGATCACGTTCCTGGACTGGATGCTGATCGGCGTGCCGGCGATGCTGACGTTCCTGCCGCTGGCCTGGCTGCTGAACACCTACGTGCTCTTTCCGACGCGCATGAAGGAAATCGAGGGCGGCCGTGAGTACGTACGCGAACAGTGGTCGAAGCTCGGCCCGCTCAGTCGCAGCGAACGCGCCACGCTCGCGGTGTTCGGCATGGCCGTCGTCCTATGGATGACGGCTCCGCTGCTGAAGGACTGGGCGATCGGCGGCATCCACCCGCTGGGCGGACTCTCCGATGCCGGCGTTGCGATCATCGCTGCGATCACCCTCTTCCTGATCTCGGTGAATCGCGAAAAGGGCGAGTCGTTGATGGACTGGTCTACCGCCGTCCGTCTGCCGTGGGGCGTGCTGGTGCTCTTCGGTGGAGGGCTAGCACTCGCCTCGGCCACCGAAGTCAACGGCGTACCCGGCTTCATCGGCAGCCTCGCCGTCGGCTTCGCTGGCTGGCCGTTCTGGGCCATCCTGCTGGCGATCATCGCGATCATGGTGTTCATGTCCGAGCTGACCTCGAACACGGCACAGGTCGCCACGATGCTGCCGATCCTGGCCGCGCTGGCACCAGTGCTTGGCGTTCCGGCCGGCGTATTGCTGGTGCCGGCCACGGTCGCCGCAAGCTGTGCCTTCATGATGCCGGTGGGCACGCCGCCCAATGCCATCGTGTTCGGCACCGGACTCGTACGCATGCCGCAGATGATGAAGGCGGGCCTCTGGCTCAACCTCACCGGCATTTTGCTTATCTTCGTGCTGACGT